>NZ_CP011456.1:1200000-2400000 GCF_001277295.1 Anabaena sp. WA102
AATATCTTGTCGGCAGGAATAATTAACCTTTGATTAATTTGCAGTTGATTAGGATCACTCAGGTTGTTAGTTCTAACTAGCTCAGAAACTGAAGTACCATAACTGTTAGCAATTTCCGCTAAGGTGTCTCCGGGCTTCACTTGATATGTTGAAGCAGACAATTGTGCAACAACTTTTGTTGAGGCTGATGCAGGAACAGGTATTTGCTGTATCGTCGCACTTGTTTCTTTGTTCTGTTTCAACCGAGAAATCAGATCGGATTGTTGGAAATCAGTCAAGTTCTCCGATTGTTCTGGTACGGATCTATTAGCTACAGTGGTTGGCTGTGCTTCTTGAATACCAGTTTTTAATAAATCTTGAGTTTGTTCAGACCGTAAGTCTGCCAAACTATTTCTTAAGCGGATTGATTTTTTCTGTAAGCGATTCAGGGCAAATTCCTGCTGTGCTTTTAATTGGGCATCAACATTACCGCCGGCTAACTCGCCTGCTGACAAATTTTGGGTACTGCCAGTAACCTCTTCCACTGTAGACAACTTTGATGCTGTCTCAGGCTGTTGGTTATTTGTTGGTAATGTCGCCTGAATTGGGCTATAGCTTACTCCCGGCGCTAATTGTGAGTGGACAGAATTTCTGTCAACTGATTTGGCTGGGGAAATTACGTTGGATGCAGTGCCTTCGACGGCTGTGCTGTTGGTTGCAATTTGCCATTTAGCTTCAAGCCCAGGTACTTGTGAGACTACTGTTGGTTCCAATATCACTGGATTGCCTAACTCACCTGTGGGTGAGACGGTTGGGGCTTCCAGTTTAGTGGCGGCAAATTTCATCTCAGTCTCAGCAACAAATGGATTTGTTGAAGCTGCTTTTTGACTGCCAACAGGAGCCGCTGCTTGGGCTTGATCGCTTTGTCGAGTCACCAAAAGGCTGGTTGCCCCCATGGATATTGCCAAGCCAATCATGGCTGCCCGATGAGTCCGCGCCCGGCGAGTCATTTTGGGATTGATCTCATAATTTGTTTGCTCTACCGGGGCATCATCGCCGCTGGGGGTATTGTTCAACACAGCCTTATCTCTTTTTTTCAATGCTCGTTTCAAAGACGACCTCCTAATGATCACTAGCGTTTAACTGAATCTTGATTTTTAAGTTTGGATATTAATCCATGATTGATATCACATTAAACCATACATCAAGATCACATTCACCAGAGACACTTACGCAAGATTAACGTGCTTCTCTGATTTAAACAAGTTCCACACTTTTGTAAACCCTAAAGTTTTTGGTGCTGTCTTGTCTAAGTCACTCCTCACAACCTAGAAATTTTCACTGTTGAGATTCATCCTCAGTTATTTTGCTGCAAAAACACAGAACTAAACAAATATCATAACTTGGCTAGGTTTATTGTCTTCGTTAGCTCATGATCTGGGACAATTTCTACAATAGCAATGATCCCGCTGTAGACGTTTTCAAGATTTTTTGACTAAATCCGTTTTATCAATACGAGATTTTACTTTTATTCTTCCCTAAAAAACAACCGTATACAACATCCGCGATTTTTGCATGATTTTGTTGTATTTCTGGATACAATGTTGTCTGATTCATTGAGAGTCAAGGTGTTGGGGAGTTTTGGCTTTTTTGAGTCATAAGCTGAGAATTAACTAAAATCTATCCTTGTTGGTTAGATCACCCTGAAAATATCTATACAAATTTCTTATGTCATGTTAGCAGACTTTATCAGTATTTACCATGATTAATCTTTTATTTCTGTATTCTATGCAACATTGTTTTCAGGAGTTCTGGCATGGTTGATTCTGATCAATATGTTTCTATCACAGTTAATCCTAAATTTCTGTTGGTGAATATGAATTATTGTAAATAGCCTAACTGACGACGACACTCAAATAAACCTATGGCTACGCTGACTGAGAGGTTCAAGCTCCTCACACCGGGTTCATACATGGGAATATATAAGGTGGAGTCACAAGTGGAGAGAATGGGATCTGGTAATCCTGCTGTTTCACTGCCAAAGAGTAGCCAGTCATCTGGTTGAAATTCAAAATTAATGTAATTAAAATTACCACGAACGCTAAAACCTAAGCATCTACCTCCACGTTGTTTATGTACGTTTTGAAATGTTTCTATGGAATTATGATAATGGAATTTAACGTAAGGCCAATAATCTAACCCGGCTCGTTTGAGATAGCGATCGCTAATTTCAAATCCTAATGGACCAACTAGATGTAATTCCGTACCTGTAGCAGCACAAGTCCGGGCAATATTGCCAGTATTAGGAGGAATTTGTGGGTTGACTAAAACTATCTGGGGCATCTTTCTCAGCTCTAAATTGTATATTAGGAAATTTCTTACTGTCTAAAAATCTACCAAAATGTAGAGGCGATATATAGTTTTTTTTAATATGTACGAAGTATTTCCCTGTGATTATTTTTTTAAATCATTCAGGAGTTAGGAGTCAGGAGGGAAAGAAGGAGTAGGAATCAGGAAGAATGTTCTCGACTTTAAAAAATTGCCTCTTGCCTCTTGCCTTTTGCCTCTTGCCTCTTGCCTCTTGCCTCTTGCCTCTTGCCTTTTGCCTCTTGCCTTTTGCCTCTTGCCTCTTGCCTCTTGCCTTTTGCCTCTTGCCTCTTGCCTTTTGCCTCTTGCCTCTTGCCTATTACCTCACAGATGAACATAGTTTGCTTTCTAATTCGGTTTCCCGTTCTTGGGTGGCAATAATAGCTTGAGCAATTACACGCTGAATATCAATGCCTACTTTATGCAGTTGCAACCATTGTTGAGCTTCATTGCCTTCTCGCAGGATTTTTTGCAAGGGGGATAAGAAACAACTAAAGCCCTGTTGTTTGGCGATACTCCAAACTTCTTGATAGATTTGTGCTATCCAATCTCTAGCCAGGATACTGCTACCATCTTGCCATCGCTGTAATCTTGCATCCAGACTGTCAGTGGCGGCAGCCATTTCGTTGCTTCTGGTTAAGGTAATCAGTTCTTCGGGAGAAAACGGGCTTTGAGTTAAAGGATCAATACTGGGGTTGTCAATAATTTGGATTAACCGCGCTTCCAGCATTGCTGTCATCGCTAACAAGGCAATAGGATCTGTCACTAAATCACAAATTCGCAATTCTAACCGATTTAGATCATAAGGTCGGCGATCGCCATTTGGACGCACTGATGTCCACAAATGCCGGACATTTTGCATTGTTCCAGCCGCCAACTGTTCATTTACCCATTGAATATGATCAGCATGACTAGCAAATAAGGGAACATAATCAGGAGTTTGGGGAAATAGTCCCCAGCGAGTGGAATGATAACCAGTAGTTTTACTATCCAGGAAAGGAGAAGAGGCACTCATCGCTAAAAATAGAGGTGCTTCCATTCTGATGACCCGACAGGCACGCATTAATACCTCTGGGTCACTGATACCAACATTGATATGGACGCTGGCTGTAACCACCTTTGTGCCATAGGTTTGTTCAATGTAATCATGATAGGGATTCGTGGGGTCAGAACGCAAAAAGCTTTGGCTTCCTTGCAAAGATAATGTACTACCTGGTATCAAAGTATAATTATCTAAACCTTGGAGATAATTCCGCAACGTCTTTCTAGGACGCAATAAAGCACACAGCAAACTGTCATAATTGATAGATGGTTGAGTTATGTATTCCACATTCCGGCTATCCGGTTCACGCATAAATCCATCTAAATTTGTAACAATCTTGTCCGATAGTCCCACAATGTCACCTTGAGGTGTGCCAGTGTATATCTCAATCTCAAAGCCTTTTAATAAGACCATGTTATTCTCCAAAACTTCTTCTAATGTTCATAAATTGTATCTAATTAGACGATTTTTTGCATTTTTTGTGTACATTGTTTTACCCCTCCCTAACCCTTCCCTTATAAAGGGGAGGGAACTGGATTTTTATTGTTTCCCCCCTTTACAAGGGGTTTAGCAGTGTTGATATGTGTCAACTTAAGCTCAAATCCCTACCACATCTCTTTCCTAGTCTCTGACTAGGAATGCAGTTGATGAGGCTCTGCCTCTAATATCATTGAAGGCAGAGCCTTCTAGAATTCATTCCCAGTCAGAGACTGGGAACGAGACGACTTAAGTTCTTTGCGGGATAGATGTTTTACGTTAAGAATCAAACAATCAAGCCCTTTTGAGTATAAGTAGGTGAACACAATAAAACCAAACTGTGTAAAGAAACGTAAAATCGCCCAAACCCTCTTCACTCTTGCCTCTTGCCTCTTGCCTTTTGCCTTGCCATAACGACAATTTTCAACGCCAACCTACTTAATACTTTTCAAACACCCTCTAAGAGTAGACATAAAAAACCCCCAAATAAATTGCAATTGGGGGCGAAAATTGATTGAGGATTACAAGCGTGACGGGGTGAAAGTTTAGAAAATAAACATAAACATCAATTGCGGTGATTATTGTTGTAACGAACTCTTGTTCCCGCCCACAGTAACTTCTCCCGCAATGTTTGATAATATGAATTATTTGCCCGTAAGACAATAAACTTAGCGCGACAATCAGCCATTCGCACATCAACACGATGTCCTGGCCAAATAGAAGTAGATAAAACACCATCCATCCAGAGTTTGGTGCTTAAATCATAATCGCCCAAAGGCCAAATACTAACCACAGAACCAGGGGGTAAAACCAGAGGACGACTAGAAAGACTCATGGGACAAATGGGAGTGATAGTAATTGCTTCCATCCCATCATGGATAATTGGTCCGCTGGCAGAAACAGTATAACCAGTAGAACCTGTGGGAGTAGAGATAATTAACCCATCTCCCACATATTGATCTACTATTTCACCATCAATTTCCATTTCTAGAATTGAGGTAATCATTCTGTCAGCAGAAGCGGGTTTGACACAAAACTCATTTAAAGCCAAGTAACTTTCAGTTACGGGTTCTAAATTTGAGCCAGTTCCTTCATATACCGCTGCTTGTAACATCATCCGCCGTTGGATAGCATAACGATCTTCTAACAGCCTGTCCCAAACTATTTCTGGATCTTGAAACTCATCTACTGACTCGGTTAAAAACCCCAAATGTCCGCCTACATTGACTCCGAGAATGGGAATGCCGGCTGGAGCTAAATGCCTAGCGCCGGTTAAGACAGTACCATCACCACCGAGTACCAAAGCTAAATCAATTGGTTGATTAGCAGAGGCCAAAAAAACCGGATAGGGGTTATCTTTTGGTCCACTAGGTCCCATCAATACTTGGCACTGACGATTTTCTAGTTGTTTAGCACAGAGTTCAGCCCAGCGTTGACTCTGGGGATCTCGGGCTTTATAAGCAATGATTACCTGCTTGAGTTGCACTAACTATTACCACTTCAGAAGATTAAACTGCTCCATATCAACGGTATCGCGGTTGCGATAAATAGTCAGAACGATCGCTAAACCTACTGCTGCTTCTGCTGCTGCTACGGTAATCACGAAAACGGTAAAAACCTGACCCTTAATTAAGGTTGAATCCAGGAAGTTGGAAAATGCCATTAAATTTAGATTAACGGCATTTAGCAATAACTCAATTGACATGAGTACCCGCACTGCGTTCCGACTGGTAATTAAGCCATAAATCCCAATGCAAAACAAAGCTGCGGCTAGTAATAAAAAGTATTGGAGTTGCATGATTGTCAGTTGTCAAGGAATAGGCAAGAGGCAAAAGGCAAGAGGCAAGAGTTAAAAGGCAAAAGACAGAAGTTTTTTAACCTTGATATCTCTTTCCAGTTGCTATTCGGCATTTGTAGTGGTGCTACCAGTGGAGATGAGTTCTTTGGGACGTTCTGGTAGGGTTAAAATTGTTTGTTGTAGTTCAGTGGTTGGTACTTGGTCAGGGAGATATTCCCGACGCGCCAAAATAATTGCGCCTACCATCGCTATTAGCAAGAGGACGGAAGCTAATTCAAAGGGTAGCAAAAAGTCGCTGAAGAAATGCTCACCAATGACAACGATGGAATTTTGATTAACTACGGGATTAATTGTATAAGCCCAAGGTGTAGCTAATACCATTGTACTTAAAAGCGCAAATAGTCCAAAACTGACTATAGCTGTAAATACTTTTCTTAATCCAGCACTAGGTAATGGTGAAAAATCCTGTCTTTTGTTTACCAACATGATGGCGAACAGAATTAAAACGTTAATAGCACCAACATAAATTAGTATTTGTGCTGATGCGACAAAATCACCATTTAGCAATAGGTACATTCCCGCCATGCTGATGAATACACCTCCCAGCAAAAAGGCGGAATAAACAATGTTAGAGAATAACACTACACCGAGCGCTGTCCCAATCATCATTACACCAAGAATGCCAAGTGATACAGACTGTACTCCTTCTGCTAGATTCACTGTTTTTGTCCTTAGTCAGTTGTTAGTTGTCAGTTGTTGGTTGTCAGTTGTCAGTTGTCAGTTGTAAATTATCTTTGCTAATGACTAATGACTAATGACTAATAACTAATTATTTTTCTGTTTCTACTAGTAGTTCGTCAAATTTATTTTGACGGGTAATGATCGGAAAAAACTTCTGTTCTTCCCTCCCCTCCCCCCCCTACCTCCCCTACCTCCCCTACCTCCCCTACCTCCCCTACCTCCCCTACCTCCCCTACCTCCCCTACCCCCCCTGCTTGCCTTCACCCGTCATTTTCGGGTTGACAGACTACTAGGTCTTCTGGACGAGAACCTGCACGGGGGGCATCGGCGGGGACTCCGTGAGGGTCCATTACGCCTTTAGGTAGGTAAACAAGTTCGCGCAGTGGTGTCACCATTGGATCGTTTGTAACTTTATAGGGTAATCGTCCCAGGGCTACACTATCGTAATTAAGTTCATGGCGATCATAAGTGGCTAGTTCATATTCTTCTGTCATGGATAAACAGTTGGTGGGACAGTATTCCACACAGTTACCACAGAAGATACAAACTCCAAAATCAATACTGTAGTGTTTGAGCTTTTTCTTTTTAGTGCCTTTGTCCATTTCCCAGTCAACGACAGGAAGATTAATGGGACAAACACGCACACAGACTTCACAAGCAATACACTTGTCAAATTCATAGTGAATGCGACCGCGAAATCTTTCCCCAGGAATCAATTTTTCGTAGGGATATTGAACGGTAACAGGTCGCCGTCTCATGTGGTCAAAAGTAACAGATAATCCTTGACCAATATAACGACCTGCTTGGACTGCTTCTTTGGCGTAATCACCAACTTGTTTGAGGAACTTTAACATTGTTTATGACTCTACTTTTGTCAGGTGATTGGTAATTGGTAATTGGTAATTGGTAATTGGTAATTGGTAATTGGTAGAATACTGATCCATTAGCCATTACCTATTAGCCATTACCCATTACCCATTAGCCATTACCCACCGAAGGCGAAGGGAAAGGCTAGTTTGAAGGCTGCGGTTAATAGGAGATTTACCAAGCCTATTGGTAGGAGGAATTTCCATCCTAAGTCTAGCAATTGGTCAATCCGTACCCGTGGTACTGTCCAACGAATGAGGATGGCGAAAAATACTAGTAAGTAGGCTTTGATTACGGTCATGGTAATACCTATCACCGCTGTGACTACCTGAATGGCTGGGTCACTTTCGCTGACTCCTAACCAACCAGTGATCATCTCCAGGGGTATAGGACAATGCCAACCACCAAGGTACAAAATTGCTACTAGTAAGGCAGAAAGTACCAGGTTAATGTAAGAACTGAGGTAAAAGAGGGCGAATTTCATGCCTGAGTATTCAGTTTGATACCCGGCAACTAGTTCTTCTTCTGCTTCTGGTAAGTCAAAGGGTAGGCGCTCGCATTCCGCTAGGGCGGCTATCCAAAAGATCACGAAACCTAATGGTTGTCGCCAAATATTCCAGCCGAGAATGCCAAAGTTAGATTGCTGATTAACGATGTCAACGGTACTAAGACTATTGGACATCATGGCGATCGCTAGTACACTCAATGCTAAGGGAATTTCATAACTGATGGACTGCGCTGCTGCCCGTAAACCTCCCAACAAGGCATATTTATTATTGGAGGCATAACCCGCCATTAATAAGCCAATGGGCTGAATACTGGATAATGCAATCCACAAGAATACGCCCATGCCGACGTTAGCAATGATAATATTCTGTCCAAATGGCACAATTAAATAGGACAGAAATACTGGTAAAACGACAATAATTGGACCAATGGTAAATAGCCAAGGATCTGCTTTAGCGGGGATGATATCTTCTTTAAATACCAGCTTCAGACCATCTGCCACAGGCACTAACAATCCAAATGGTCCTTGGTATTCAGGACCAATCCGTTGCTGTGCTGCCGCAGAAATTTTCCGTTCTAGCCATGTGGCCACTAGGACACCTACTGTAGCCCCAATCAGCATCAATACCATTGGTAATGGCATCCATAGGGCTTTGGCCGCTCCTGGGGGTACGCCTAAGTCCTTGACAGATTGAATAAAAGTTCCTTGGAGGTCAATTCCTGGATTCATGTTTGCTGCTCTTTAAGTCAACGTGCTGATGAACTGTGAAGGATGAAATCAGTTATTCTAATTTTCATCTTTTGTCTTCAGCTTTAGTAATAATCTCTGCTGAGATGATGACCGATTGAAGTTCAATACATTTGCCAATTCATGAGTCTAGTATATCCTTGGATGGTTTTCACCATGAGACTCCACAAGACAACTTCTACTTATGGTTGGGATTGGGAATTGATGATTGGTGGGTGAGGAAATGGGCAAAAGTTTCCCCATTAAGTCGTTAAACAAGACAAATTAGCCGCTTCCCAGTTGGTAACGGTTGTCTATGGTCTACAAATTGTCTGATTTTCCCACACTGGCTGCTGTTGTCAAGTTGCCAATTTTAGCGGGTTTTGATTTTGGACGACAAGCCTCAATGGTAGATAGGACAGTTATCAATCTGCCCACTAGAGGACTTGAATTGAACATCCAAAATCTAGAGTTAATTTATTTGTTAGTTAACGTTGGTCAATGGGAGTGTAGGCGATTTCGTGACGACCGTTGTAAATTTGGGTAGGACGGAAAATCCGGTTTTCTACCAGTTGTTCTTTCCAGTGTGCTAACCAACCTGCTACACGAGCGATCGCAAATACTGGTGTAAACAAGTCTGTAGGAATTCCCATTTTCCTATACACTAAACCGGAATAAAAGTCAACATTAGGATAAATCCCTCTGTCACCCAGTTTTTCCGAAACTACCCGTTCCATTTCCACGGCTATTTCATAGTATTCGTCATAGCCAAATTTATCAAACAACTGCTCTGCCAAGCCTTGTAAGATTGTTGCGCGGGGATCTTTGACTTTGTAGACACGATGCCCAAAGCCCATAATTTTAGCTTTGCGTTTGAGAAGATCATCCACATAGGGGACAACATTCTCTACAGAACCAATTGCTTCCAACATCTGAATTACTTCTTCATTCGCTCCACCATGCAATGGACCGCCTAAAGTACCCACCGCACTAGCAACGACAGCATAGGGATCAGTTAAAGTAGAAGCTGTGACTCTAGCACTAAATGTTGAAGCATTCATTGTATGTTCAACATGAAGAATTAAGCAGATATCAAATATTTTGGCTGCTAAAGGATCAGGTTCTTTCTCGTTGAGCATATACAGGAAGTTAGCCGCATAGCCTAAATCATCTCTAGGCTTAACCGGGTCATTACCTTCTCGCATTAACTGGAACGCTGCTACCATTGTGGGAATCGTCGCTATTAAACGAACAGCCGCAGTCCGAATATAGACCGGATTATGTAAATCCCGACGAGAATAGAATAAACCTAAAGCAGCAGCCGAGGCTTGAAGCGCATCCATCGGATGACCGCTTTCAGGGAAACATTTCATCATGTCCCGAATGCGGTATTTGATGCGTCTGTGGAAGAGAACTTCATGCTCAAATGCTTTTAGTTCTTCCTTGTTTGGTAATTCACCCCAAATTAACAGATATGCAGTTTCTAGGAATGTACTTTTTTCGGCTAATTCCTCAATCCTGATACCACGATATTCTAGAATTCCTTTCTGCCCGTCTACATAACTAATACTCGACTGGGCTGCGGGAATGCCTTCTAAACCAGGCTTGTATTCGCATACCGTCATGGCAACACCATTTACTTTGTAAAATATCTGCTCACGCTAACTCACCAGAGACTATTTTCACCACAATAATTGCAGATGTAACAACTATTACAGCAGGTACTTGGGTGATGTCAACCAAAACATTTGACTACGACCCCAAGCTGAACCATCATCTGGTAGTTTTATTCCCATCATACCTGCTTTTTTGAGGATGAGGCTCTCTTTTGCTTCTCCCCACAGGAGAATTTCTGCCCAATGGCTTAAACTAGGCTCATGACCGACTAATGCTAGGTTGGTTTTCTGGGGATAATTCCTGGGTTGAAGCCATTCTTGCCACCAATTTTGAATATTACCATCAAAGCCAAGATGATCTGATGCTTCTAATTGGGAACTCAATCCAGCCGCAATGAGTATTTCTGCTGTTTGGTAAGCGCGGACTAGGGGACTGGTAAGAATTAGATCAAAGTGTAATTCTAGCTTTAGTAATTTTTGAGCTATTTTCTCGGTTTTTTGTCTTCCTTCTGGGGTGAGTTGTCGTTCTTCGTCTTTTAGGTTCGATTGATGTTCTTCGGCAATGCCATGACGGATTAAGTATAGTTCCATGTTTTTAGTTGGGTGTTTTTTATATGATTTTTTATTTCGCGCAAAGACGCAAAGAAGCAAAGGCGCAAAGAAGAGGGTAAAATTAGTAATTTCATATTAATATCTATATCAAAAGAATCTATATCTCTCATATTTTAGCCTTTGCTAATAATCCATATAACATTTCAATCCGTTTGTAATTAACTATATCAATAATAGTTACTTTTTTAGATTGAAATTCAAAAATGATTCGATATATTCCTACCTTGGCAATAAAATCATTATCTGAGCTTGAATTCAGATTAGAAAATTCAATTTCTGAACAATCAGGAAAGTTTTCTAGACAACTAATAGCATAACTAATCTTTTCTTTCTCTTGAGTTGGTAAAGTATCAAATGCTATTTGTGCGTTATCATCTAAAACTATTTCATTTTTGTTTGGCTGTTGATTTTTAGATTCAGTAGAAAGATCGTAATACTCATCAGATAAGTGTTGAAGTTCATTGAAAAAATTAGTTCCTCCTTCTTCTTTTTCTACTGCGTGCTTAATCTTTGCAAATATTTCATCTTTTTTTTCTGTTGGTTCATTGTGTAACACAGAAACTAATATTTCTTGAAATTTCTGATTCCTTTGTGCTGTAGTTTCCTGATTATTTTTTGTCATACTAACCATAATTTGCCTGAAAACCTGTAGAACTGCTATTTTTTGGTTCTCAGATATATTAGAAATCCATTCTCCCAATAACTTAACAACCAATATTACAAAGGTATGTAAAACCTCCGAATCTAGCTTCTGAATATAACCGTGAGCCAGACGATTGCGCCTTTCAAAATAAGCTTGAATAATATCAAATTCAGAAATTGATAACTCTCCTAAAGAGTACATTGTTCTTAGCAATCTTATGGCTGGTAAACGTTCAACAGGAATTGATACATCAACTGCTCTTTTTCTTAATGCTCCCTCAAAAACACTCCAGAGAAAAAGAAAAGCAGGTTCAATATTATTATTTTCAATAAGCTTGCTAACTTGACTAAAATGGTCAATTATTTCTTCCCAAGAAGGCAGTTCTTCCGATGTTCCTGGTAATGATTCGGCTTCTATATCTTCAAGTGTTACCAATAAAAAATGCCAGCCCGGATGTCTACTAATTTCTTCCGCTACAGATTGTAAACGCTCAACTGAAACTGGACTAATGCTGGTTTTTACTTCAATTATTAAACCTATTAACCCAGTTTCATTTTCATTCTTAGTAGCCAGAATATCGGGTTGATAATTATCCAAATCAAAGGGTAATTGATCTGCTTTCGGGTTTTGTATAACTGTAAATCCTTGATCACGATACTTTTTGATCAAAGATGCAACTTTCTCATCATGTAAACTTTTAGTATTGTCTATCATAAGTATTTTTCCAATGGTTGAGATTCACTTACTTTGACATAAACACACTCTTCGCCAATGATGACACCTTCCTGTAATAATAAAGGTAAATTTGTTATATCAATTGGCTCAGATAAAAACCGACGATGACTCTCTACATCTGATATTAGTCCATCATCTTCATAAACTAACTCATTGAGTGCATCCTGAATGGGTTTAATAATGTTATCGGTGTCAAGTAGATTCAGATCACCATAATTATCACGACAAAGATAAATTAGCGTTAACTGTAAATTAGCATCTTTAATTGGACTGCTACCCGTCCAAACCTTTTGGGATTCAGCACGAACAACAGTTTTCAATTCATTACGTCCTTTTGAACTTCCTTGTGATGAAACAGGCCCTCTGGGAATGAGAAATTCAAAACATATTATTGACATTCCCAGTCCATCTCTTGATTATAACTTAATAAACTTAAAGCACCTTCCACAACTAATTCCTCAAATCTTTGGCATATCTCTAAATTATACCAAATTTATACCTGTTTCTTTGACTATATAGTTTCAAAAATAAATCAAATAAGTCGAGTTGATAGACGTACTGTATAGCTGAAGTATCAACAATAACGATAGAGATGAGCTTATCCCTATAGTTGATCATTTGGCTAAATCTGTACTGAAAATTATCTGAAAATGAAATATTCAACTCATCATGGCGATCGCCTAACTTGTACAATGAAAGATAGATTGTTGCGAATTGTATAGTTAAGGATTATAGCTGTCATGACTGCCGCCGTTTTCATCGAAAATCTCAAAAAAAGCTACGGTAATCTAGTTGCAGTCCAGGATGTTTCCTTTCAAGTCCAACCTGGAGAAATTTTTGGGTTACTTGGACCCAACGGGGCTGGGAAAACGACCACTCTCCGGGCTTTATGTACCCTAACAACGCCTGATACTGGGAAAATTGAGGTTTCCGGCATTTCTGTCTTAAAGCACCCCAAATTGGCTAGGCAAAAGCTGGGTTATGTAGCCCAAGAGGTAGCTTTGGATAAGGTGCTAACTGGACGGGAGTTACTACAATTACAAGCGGCACTGTATCATCTTCCTGGTGCGCTGATTAAACAGCGAATTAATACTATTTTGGATTTGCTGGGGTTACAAGAATACGCAGACAAAAAAACTGGCACTTATTCCGGTGGTTTACGCAAGCGGTTAGATTTAGCGGCTGGTTTACTTCATGCCCCTGATGTGTTGGTATTAGATGAACCAACGGTAGGATTGGATATTGAAAGCCGGGTTGTAGTCTGGAATTTCCTGCGGCAATTACGGGCTGGGGGAACTACTGTGGTAATTACCAGTCATTATTTGGAAGAAGTTGATGCTTTAGCTGACAGGGTGGCAATTATTGATAGAGGTTTGGTTATTGCTAATGGTACACCTTCTCAGTTAAAAGATCAGGTGGGGGGCGATCGCATCACCTTAAGAATCCGTGAATTTTCACCTCTAGAAGAAGCCGAAACCGCCAAAAACCTGTTAGCAGCCTTACCTTTTGTTCAAGAAATCATCATCAACAGCGCCCAAGGTAACTCTCTAAATTTAGTAGTTACTCCGCAAAATGACGTTTTGATCACGATTCAACAGGCGTTAAATCATGCCAATTTACCAATTTTTGGCATCGCTCAATCTCGTCCTAGTTTAGATGATGTTTACCTAGCAGCCACCGGAAAAACCTTAATGGATGCGGAATTAGCCGCTGTAGCCAATCGTGATCCCAAAGCGGAGAAAAAGCAAAATATGAGATAGAGAAAATAGAGAAAATAGCCAGGGCTGTTTCATTCTAAACATAATCCGCCCGGAACTAAGTAGGTGAACACAATAAAACCAAACTGTGTAAAGAAACGTAAAATCGCCCAAAACCTCTTTACTCTTGCCTTTTGCCTCTTGCCTCTTGCCCTGCCATAACGACAATTTTCAACGCCAACCTACTTAATAGGGTAGCGTGGCGTAACCCATAGTTCAGTTCTGGAAGAGACAATCCTACCGTATACTTGGCACAGGTAAGGTAGTATGGGAGAAAGTTAGAGGGTATTTGAAAAGTCTAATTTATTACTTGCAAGGGCAACTAGAAGTCGCGGCTACACAGACGAAACCCACCTTCGTGGGTTCAAAGACCTTGATTTTTCCTTAGTCCACGCAGGTGGACTTTGTTTGTGTAGTAGCGATTTCTAATCGCCGGAAACCTTTCAAACATCCTCTTATGGATTATGGAAACTTATGGTTATCCCATAAAACGAAAATAAACTGATTTTAATTATATTTACATTTACTTATGAAAAAGTTGCAAATTGACTTTAACCATCAAGCCATACATAATAGTCGAGAAGATGGCTATCTCAAATTTCAACTTAATCAACAAACTGGTGCTGTTTTATCCATTGCTCATACGCAGGAAGCAATTATTGTACCTGTGACATCGGTTACGGCTATTCCGAATATGCCTGCTTGTATATTAGGATTGATGAATTGGCGCAGTCATATAATTTGGGTAGTTGATTTACCGAAGATGTTTAATCTAGAATGTCTTGATCACCGGTTGCATCAGTATAATATTATTGTTATTCAAATAGAATCAATGATTTTAGGTTTAGTTGTCCAAGAAATTAAAGGTACAACCAAGTTTATTGCTGATGATATCCGTTCCCCTGTGGGACAAGTAGCATCTAGTTTAGTACCTTACTTATGTGGTTGTGTGGTACAACAAGAAGAAATTTTATTGGTATTAAATGCAGTACATATTTTAAGTTCAGATGTTTTTTGTATTAACTAATAATTAATACTCGAAAAAAGTGGTAATTTTTTATTTTATAGTTGTGGTGTGAGGAATATATGTTGAATAAGACTGATATCAAACAAAGTAGCAATTCTCAAAATAAAGCATCTTTAATTTCTCCAGCTAAAGTTGTTGATAATAGAGGAAAAAGTTCCAGCTATCAGAGGTTTTGGTATGAGGGATTAGAATATTTGCGACAATTTAATTTGAGTACCAAATCTATAATTTTGTCTATCGCTATTGGTACTTTACCAGTTTTGGGAATTGGTGCGATCGCTTATATGTTTGGTAGTAAGTTAATTACAAAGCAAATTATTACATCCCAAGAAAATACAGCAATTAATTTAAGTGATAAAGTTAATAACTTTATTGGACAACGCTATGGAGATATTCAGATCCTATCTAATATATCTTTTTCAAGTCCGATGAAAGCTCGCAAAAAAGCAGGAACAGAAAAATCTAGGCAAATATCGAAAGTTGATACCAGCACAATTAATATAGAAACAAAAGCCTCCTTAGATAGCTTGATCAAAAATAGTAATGTTTATGATAGTGTAGCCATATTTGATCTGAATGGACAAGTGATTATGCAATCATCAGGAGAATCTTTAACTCCAGAAAAAAAACTGACCTATTTTCAAGAGGTAATTAAACAGAATATTCCTATTATTAGTCAACCAGAAATAGTTAAAAATATCGGCACAGTGATTTACATAGCTGCACCAATTAAGGATGCAGTGGCGGGTAATACTATTGGTATAGTCAGAACCCGTTTGCCTATAAAGGCTTTAAAAAAAGTAATCAAAGGTTATATAGATGAGACTCATCAATATTATTTTTTAGATGCAACAGGAAAAATTTTAATTAGTTCTTATGAGGATGTATTAGATGAAAAATTGGTCAATATATATCCGAGTTTAACTAATGTTTTGAATGCAAAAAATATTGATACATTTACAGCCATTGCCAAAAATAATCAAAAACAGCAACTTATTAGTTACATACCATTTTCCCAAATATCAGGTTTACCGGATATTAAGTGGCAATTAATCGTAGAAAAAGATATAGCGATCGCATTTAAGCAACAAAGAGAATTTTTGACATTAACTGCTAGTACAACACGATTAATCGCATTATTAATGACGTTGCTTGTAGCTTGGTTAAGTCAGCGGATTAATGCTAAGATTGCTAATACATCCATTACAGAAGGTGAGGCAATTCAGGAGCAAATAAATCTAAGTGTATTTAACAAACAAGAAGATCAAGCAAGAGAAATTGAATGGTTAAAATTACTGCTAGAGGTAACTAGAAAAATTCGGCTAAATCTTCAGTCCGAAGCTATTTATCAAACAGCAATTTCTGAAGTTAGTCATATTCTAAAAACAGATAGAGTTATCATTTATAAACTCCACCGGAAAACTCAAGCTGTCAAAGTAATTGCTGAATCGGTAATTGATGATTGTCAAAAAATGCTCGGTGTATATAACAATGATTCCCACTGGCGAGAACTTGGCAAAAATCATCAATTTGAGGCCATATCAGACGTTGAACAAGAGGTAAATTTAACTAATAGTTATATCGAGTGGTTAAAGAAGTTTTCTGTACAAAGTAGTTTAACAGCACCAATTTTAAGTCATGGAGAAATTCAAGGATTCTTGATTGCTCATCATTGTCATCATCCTCATGTTTGGCAAGTTGAAGAAATTAATTTTTTAACCCAAATTGCTACCCAAGTCGGCTATGCTTTAGAACAATCTCATCTGTTAGTAGAGATTAGAAAATTGAAAGCTAATAGTCAAACAAATATTAATCAAGACTCTCTAGAACTTCAGAATTTTCAGGATAGTATTCAGCCAATTGTTAACCAAATTCAACAAGCTGTTAGTGAAGTAAATGGTTATTTAGAAAAATTCACCACAGAGGCAATCATAGAACCTGAAAAAATGCACCAAAGCTTAGAAACTATTGAAAATATGACCATTGCTATTCAATCTATCGCTGATATAGCACAGCAAGCTGCAATCATTGTTAATGATGCTAACCATACAGCTACTAAAACTGGAGCAGAGATGGATTTAACACTGCAAAATATTGGCTATGTCCAAGAAACGGTTGATGAAATAACTAAAAAAGTAAGACGTTTAGGGGACTCCTCTCAACAAATTTCTCGTGTGGTTTCCATAATTAATCAAATTTCCATGCAAACTAATTTATTAGCAATTAATGCGGGAATTGAAGCTGCAAGAGCCGGAGAAGAAGGTCAAGGTTTTGCAGTGGTAGCTGAAGAAGTTGGCGAATTAGCCGCCAGAAGTGCAGCCGCTACTCAAGAAATTGAGGAAATAATTGCCAAAATTCAACAAGAAACAGGTGAAGTATTAAAAACTATGTCAATGGGAACTAATCAAGTTACCCAAAGCAGCAATATTATTGAAAATGCCAAGCATAATTTACAACAAATCGTTGATGTATCTCAGCAAATATATACCTTAGTTCAGTCAATTTTAAGTTCTACTCAATCTCAAGTTCAAACATCACAAATTGTGAGTCAAACTATTAAAGATATTACCCTTGTATCAGCACGTAATATTCATAATTCGCGTCAAGTTTCCCAATCTTTACAAAAAGCAGTAGATATTTCTCAAGAGTTAAAAGATACTATTGAGACTTTCCCACCTAATTGATATTCTCATTTGTTCTGAATTAATAAATAATGACTAAGGACTAATGACTAATGACTAAAGATAAAGAATTGGAAATCCAGATGCAATTTCTGGAAGAAGCAACTGATTATCTCAATACTTTAGAAGGGGTATTACTGGAAATTGACATCAGCAAACGTATTGAATTAGAACATATCAACGCTGCAATGCGAGCCGCCCATTCTATTAAAGGTGGAGCAGCAATGATGGGATTTCGCGTATTAAGTGATTTAGCTCATAAATTGGAAGATGCCTTTAAAGTTTTAAAGACTCAAAAAGATTCTTTGGAACTTGATACTCATTTACAAAGTTTATTACTATCTAGTGTTGATTGGCTACGACAGATTGTTGAGTTACTGGCAAAGGGTAATAATCTGGATGATAGTTGGTTAAGAAAATTTTGTTATCCCGTTTTTGACGAACTTTATGAGCGTTTAGGTGAACCGACTCCAGAAAATATCACAACTTTGCTATCATCCGAAGATGATACAGAAATTATCCCTTTATTATTTGAAACTGAAGTTGAAGAGTATTTACAACACCTAGAAGCTAGATTAAAAAATAGTAATAAATCGGGATTAAGAGCAGAGTTGGTAATGATGGCAACTGAGTTAGGTGGGTTAGGAGAAATGCTGCAATTAACAGCTTTTACCCAACTATGTCAATCAGTTAGCCATTATTTAGAAACTTACCCTGATAGTTGTTTAGAAATTGCTAATTTAGCATTAAAAGCATGGCGACAATCTCAAAATTTAGTATTAAGTAATCAACGAGATAATTTACCAACTAGAATTGATTTTGGTGAAGTTATTCATGATCGTCCTCTGATTTTAGCAAATCAGCAAGATCATTTATTGTATAAATCAGCTATTTCTGATTTTGATTTATTAGAAAATGTTGAATTATCTCCAGAAAGTGCTGATAGAGTATCAACCTCAGAAAATATCCCCATAGATTATAAATATACTGAACGTAAAAGTGATATTAATTCACCGCCTAAAGAAAGGGAAAACCAGGAAAATACAGTTAGAGTTCCTAGTAAACATTTAGAAAAAATTAATGATTTATTTGGAGAAGTTATTATTCAACGTAATGGGTTAAATGTGCAAATGGAAAGATTACGTAAATTGGTGCGTAATCTCAGTCAAAGAGTCCAAATTCTTGATCAAGAAAATCAAGAACTGCGAACAGCTTACGCAAAAATAATAACTCATAATCATGGTAATCAAGAAGTAGAAAATAATTTTATAGAACAAGATAGCTATCAAAAATTGAATTTATTATCTCAAAATGTGATGGAAACTATTGTCCAAGTTGCAGAAGTTACCAGTGATATCCAATTAAGTGTGGACGATACAGACCAAATAGCAAGAAAACTAAATAAAACTTCTAAACAATTACAAAGACAATTAACCCAGGTGAGAATGCGTCCTTTTTCCGATTTAGTAGAACGTTTTCCTAGAGCTATTAGGGATTTAAACGTTGAGTATGGAAAAAATGTGCAATTAAAAATTGAGGGTGGAAATACTTTAATTGAAAGAGGTATTTTGGAGGCTTTAAATGAGCCTTTAATGCACTTGTTACGCAATGCTTTTGATCATGGAATTGAAGATCCTATTACTCGGAAAAAGCAAGGAAAAAGTGAACAAGGTTTGATTGAAATGAAAGCTGTCTACCATAGTAACCGCACGATTATTACTATTCGTGATGATGGTCAAGGTATTTCTTTAGAAAAAATTCGTCACCGCGCCTTAAAAATGGGTTTGGACGATTCTTTATTAGCGAGCGCTAGTGATGAAGATCTACTATCATTAATTTTTGAACCAGGATTTAGCACCTCAGAACAGGTAACAGCGTTGTCTGGTCGGGGTGTAGGCATGGATGTAGTCCGTAATAACCTGAAATTAGCGCGAGGAGATGTGAATGTTGACACCCAAGCTGGAGTGGGGACGAAGTTTACCCTATCAGTCCCATTTACCTTGTCAGTTGCGCGGGTTTTATTGGTTGAGAGCGATCGCTTGGTGTTAGCATTTTTTACAGACGTAATTGAGGAAATTTTCTTGCTAGAACAGGAACAAATCTTCTCCCAAAACGGGAAAGAATTTATTAACTGGCAAAACAATCAATTACCATTACTGCGTCTCAATAGTTACTTTGAATTTAATTGCTCCCGCTACAATAACCTGGAATTAGAAACTCTGCCGATCATTAATGCTATAAGTGTATTGATAGTCAAACATGATCATCAACAAGTCGCAGTTCAAGTAGAACGTTGCTGGGGTGAACAAGAAGTAGCTATTCGTCAAGTAGAAGGTAATATTCCCCTTCCCAGTGGTTTTAACAACTGTACAATTCTGGGTGATGGTCGAGTAGTTCCCCTCATTAACACTAATGATTTAATATCATGGATTACAAAAAATGAACGTCCCCACATCAGTAATAAATTACCAACAACAAGACTACAAACTGCATTCCTCAAACCGCCAAAAGTACCCACTATCAATCAACCTAGTCGCCAAAAAGGCATAATTTTGATTGTTGATGATTCCATTAATGTCCGTCGTTATCTAGCACTAACCCTGGAAAAAGGTGGATATCAAGTAGAACAGGCTAAAGATGGTCAAGAAGCTTTAGAAAAGCTAGAAAGTGGTTTGCAAGTCCAAGCAGTGATCTGTGATATTGAAATGCCTCGTATTGACGGTTATAGCTTTTTAGAGCGAATCAACAACAATACAGAGTTGAGAAATATTCCTGTCGCTATGTTAACCTCCCGTAGTAGTAGTAAGCATCGTCAGTTAGCTATGCAATTAGGAGCAAAAGCTTATTTTTCTAAACCGTACAATGAGCAAGAATTATTACGGACATTAGAAGAAATAATTTTCCAGATTGCAGAAACAACATTAATTCGTAATTCGTAATTTGGAATTCGGGCGTTGCTGAATCGAGGTATGAAATTTCCAAATTGAACCTTTAAAAATCAAACCTCAGTGCGTCTACTCTTCGAGATCACGAAGCGTGATTGCGCCTTTGCGTGAGACTAAAATTCATACCCTTAATCAGCAACGCCGGAATTCGTAATTCGTAAGTAGGTGAACACAATAAAACCAAACTGTGTAAAGAAACGTAAAATCGCCCAAACCCTCTTGCCTCTTGCCTTTTGCCTTGTCATAACGACAATTTTCAATGTTAACCTACTTAGAATACAACAAAGTAATTTTCAACTTGAACATTCTTGCTTTTTTTACACCAATGATTCAGTCCACACGAAGTTTATGGCATTTTGGACAAACGGTACTGGGTATTATATTCCGCCACCCCATTACTGGTACAAGTATTATTCCTATTTTACCTGATGGTCAGATTGTCCTCATTAGGAGAAAGGATGATGGTCGTTGGTCATTACCTGGTGGTATGGTGGATTGGGGAGAAGATGTTCCTCATGCAGTCCGTCGGGAATTGATAGAGGAAACAGGGTTAGAAGTAGTTAAAATCCGCCGTTTAGTGGGGGTTTACTCTTCACCAGATCGTGATCCTCGGATTCACTCTATCTGTATTACTGTTGAAGCTGAAGTTCAAGGAGAAATGGCAGTCAAAGATACTTTAGAAGTTATGGAAATTCAAGCTTTTCCTCCTAGTTCTTTGCCAAAACCAGATATGTCTCATGATCATTTTCGTCAGTTACAAGACTACTTAAATGGTTTAACAACACTTGCGTAAAAGATGGAAAATTTAAAATTCTGGGTTGGGAAATTAACTCTAAAGTCTATAATTGGAAATTGCACAACTTAGACACCTAAATTAGTAAGTTAAAATAAATGAATATTTTATTTCGTAACTCCCGAATAAAACTTAGTCAAGGGGTATTGTTTTGGCGTGAAGTTGGTACAGGAATACCCGTAGTTTTTCTACATGGTGCATGGAATGATGGTAGCGAATGGGTATCCACAATGGAATTATTAGCTGAAAACATCCATTGCTTTTCACCTGATTTGTTAGGTTTTGGTGAATCAGCAAATCCTAAAATTCACCATTCCATAGATTTACAAGTCGAGTGTTTAGCTGATTTTTTAAAAGCTTTAAAATTAGAAAAGGTCTATTTAGCTGGTAATTCTCTAGGAGGTTGGATTGCGGCTAGTTATGCTTTAAAATATCCAGAACAAATATCTGGCTTAATATTGTTATCACCAGAGGGTGTTGCAGCGGAAGATAAAAAAGAGGAATGGCAAAAAAAACGGCGGTTATTTAATTGTTCACCCTTAATAATTAAATTTTTACGCTTAATTATGCCTTTTATCAAATTGATTGGTTGGGAGGGAAAAATTGCTAGAGATTTAGAATTAAGACAAACATTGTTACAATCTTCCACAGCTTGTCAATTACTTTTTAATCGCCAGCAACCAGAAATAGCAGCAGAATTATTAGAAAAACGCTTACCGGAAATCAATGTTCCCTGTTTGATTTTGCAAGGTGGTCAAGATACACAATCTGCTATATCAAAAAGTAATACTTATGCCCGATTAATTCCCGAAGTTCAGTTACATAATATTGCTCATGGAGAAAGTAATTTACCAGAAACTTGTGCCAGTGTTGTCGCTGAAGCTATTTGGGATTTTATTAATCAGTAGGTAGGGGCGCGGGGCCCGCGCCCAGTCAGGAGTCAGGAGGAAGAATTGGTAAGATTTTTGGAATAATTGAACGCAGATAAACGCAGATAAACGCAGATAAATACTAAATTGACTCTAAGTATCGGCGTAATTTACTACTAAACCAATCAATAACTGTGACTACTACTAATAGCACTAACATCATGGTTGTGGCTTTGGTATATTCAAAACCATCTATATAGCTTTTTAATTGAAATCCTATTCCCCCAGCACCAACTACTCCTAAAACTGAAGCAGCACGAATGTTATATTCAAACATCCATAGGGTATAACCTAATCCTAAAGGTAATATTTGCGGCAATATCCCATACTGAGCAATTTGTATTTTTGATGCTCCAATTACCTGTAAAGACTCTAAGGAATGATAATCTACTGATTCTATCGCTTGTTGATAAAATTTAGCAAGATAGCCAATAGTATATATTGATAATGCCAATGTTCCAGCGGGTGCGCCTAAACCTGTAGCAGCTACAAAGATTAAACCTAAGATAATTGAAGGTACGGAACGCACAGCATTTTGCAGTAAGTTTGCTATCCATCTTAACCATAAAGGGGCGATATTATTAGAACTGGCTATGGCAATTGGTAAGGATAAAACTGCACCTATGGATGTTCCCCAGACGGACATCTGCACGGTTTCAATTAATCCTTTAATGGCAATGTCTAAAACTTGCAAGTTGGGAGGAAATAACCGAGAAATGAAGTCTGTGATAAAAGGCCAGCTATCTTTTAATAATTTCAGATCAACTTTTAATCCTTGTAATGCCCAAGTGTAAACTCCTATCATTAATAGGAAGACAAGTGAAGGCATAAACCAAGGATAACGATGAAAAATTTGTGAATTAGAAAATTTTTTCATTTTTTAAATTACTCCATATAATTTTAATTATTTTATTTAGGGTTTGCTGATAGCGCAGCGTGGCGTTAGGGAACACCAAAAAATAAATTACCCAATTTTGTGGGATGGGCATCCTGCCTGTCCTTGATGATTAGCAGGCAAGATGCCCGCACCACAAGAAATTTTTGGGTATTTTTTTAATTGGAAGTCCCTTAGAGGATGTTTGAAACCCACATTCAGCATGAGTAAATATACTCAAAATATTTTCCCCAGCAGGTTATTTTGTCAAAAAAAGAATTTCATAAAACAGCTAAAACCCAATCATAATAACCACTTTATGCTTTTTGCCATACATGGAGGTATTCAATGAATTTAATCTCAAACCAACTAATTTATTGACATTATTCTCAATAAACTTGATTCTAACTTTAAGTATATCGGCGATGGCTACGCCGCGCCGAAGGCATCGCCCTAATATAGAATTGCGTGTCATTGTCTGAAAGCCTTGTTATCATTGGGTTATGGATAATTCCGAAAATTCAAAAAACACCTGCTGAATGTGGGTTTTCAGCAAACCCTATTTAGATAAGTAGGTGAACACAATAAAACCAAACTGTGTAAAGAAACGTAAAATCGCCCAAAACCTCTTCACTCTTGCCTCTTGCCTCTTGCCTTTTGCCTTGCCATAACGACAATTTTCAACGCCAACCTACTTAGTTGATAAAAATCGCTGTTGTAAATTTTCACATTTGCCATCATAAACTACTTTTCCATTATCTAAAATAATCGCTCTTTGAGCGTATTCTTTAGCTAGAGCTAAGTCATGTAAAACGGTAATTATAGTTAATCCTTGTTGATGCAATTCTGATAAAGTTGCCATGACTTGTTGTGAGGCTACCACATCTAAACCTGTGGTGGGTTCATCGGCTAAAAGTATTTGTGGAGATTGCATTAATGCTCTAGCGATCGCTACTTTTTGTTGTTGTCCACCGCTTAATTTACTAGTTTTTTGATATGCTTGTTCTTGCAAACCTAGTTGTGTTAATAATTCTAAGGCTAATGGGCGATCGCGTTGCCCAAATCCCCATAAAGTTTGCCTCGTTTTTCTCACCCCCAACCTGCCACACAAAACATTATCAATTGCTGATAATTGGCGAATTAACCCCCCTCCCTGAAATAGCATTCCCACATCTCGACGGATTTGCGGTAAGTTTTGCTCACTTACAGACACACCATTAATTTTAATTTCCCCCTTAATCAAGGGAACTAAACCCACAAGTGATTTTAATAATGTTGATTTACCTGCCCCATTCAATCCTAGCAAGACTACAAATTCACCTTGATCAATTTGGCAATTAATATTATTTAAAATTGGTCGCTGTAGAGATGAAATATAACCTGTTTGCAAATGACAACATTCAATAAAATTCACGTTACTTGTGGATAAATGATAATTTGTAATTACTTGAGAGTCAAGAGTCATAGCTAGTTTTGTGAAAGTTTCATCAAAAAATCATAATTTCGTCAGAATTAAGAATTTTATTGGCAATATTCCTAATTCCTAATTCTTAATGCTGACCTCTAAAGTATTATTCCATTCCCGCATTTTTTAGTGCTTCTCGCACTGGTTGAAGATGACGATTATGATCAACTCTTACCAATTCTGTGGAATTATATAAACTGCTTAGTAATTGATTATTTTCTGATTTATTTAACTTCAACAAAGCATTAATTAGCTTTTCTCTTGTAACAACTGGAACATCATCATCAATGGCAATACCATGAGCCGGAACACCGGAAATTTTATGTAATATCCTGACTTTATCTCTATTTTCAGCCGCCAAATAGGGAGGGAAAAGAGCATATTCTGAGACTACAGCTACATCCGCTTGACCTCTAATTACAGCATCTAAAGCTTTACTATAATTTCCACCATAACTAACTTTACCAAAGAAGCTTTCCAAGCGATCGCGGTTAGGCACGAAACCCTGTTTTACTAACTCACTCACTGGAAAAAGAAACCCGGAACCAGATGTAGGAGAAGTAAAAGCAATAGTTTTTCCTCTGAGTTGTTCTAAAGTTGCTTTTGGAGAATTTTTACTTTTCAATTGGCTGTTACTAGGAACAACAAAAATAGAATTATAAGTATATCTACCAGAGTAATTTTTGCGAACTTCTGCCAAATATAACCGAGAATTTGCTAATTGTTCAGCCTTTAAAGCCGGACGACTACTTAAAAATGCTACATCAGCCCGATTCGCTCTTAAAGCTTCTACTGCGGCTGTCTCATCACCTACTTGCGCTTTAACGGGTATGCCTAATTCCTTAGACAAAAAGGCAGCTACATTATTAGCTTTATTTTGCAAGTCAGTAGAATCAGAGCGAGTGGGAAAAACTATAGTTAAAGGGTTGATTTTCTGAGCAATTAAGCGTGGTGCTGGTTGATTTTGCAAAGGGTTAGCTATGGCTAGATGCGGAGAATCCAAACCGCTCAACACTATTCCTGTCAATGCTAACAATCCGCCACCAACACCCCAAAAGCTTTTTTTACCCACTACCATTTTTTTACCCCACTAAGAATTATGTTCAATACTTTTGCAAATTACTTGCAATTAACTCCATCAAAAACTATAAACTTTTTAAGAATAAAAGTCAATAAGCAAAATTTTTTTACCCTGACTTTCCGTACTTCATTATGTAATATGCGTAAGGTTCTAAAATCTCATTAACAATAGTTAAATAAATAACACAAATTACCAATAAACTTAAGTATTAATATATAGTATAATGGCTATTAGAGACTTCCAATTAAAAAAATATCCCAAAATTTCTTGTGGTGCGGGCATCTTGCCCGCTAATAATACGAGGACACGTGAGTTAGGAGTTCGGAGTTTCTCCTTCGGAGACGCTACGCGAACGGAGTTATGATTTTTTCAACGAGAGAATAAGGGCTTGAGACTCCTACGTGGGGTGAGTTTTCCACAAATTATCGTTATGTCGAACTCACGTGAGGACCGGCAAGACTTGTACTGAGCTTGTCGTTAGCGTAGCGTGGCGTTAGCCATAGTATGCCCATCATCCCACATCCCACAAGATTGGATAGCTTCGCTATCGCACAACTATAATCTAATAATATGCTCTTAGTTTTATCCTAGATGCTATTTATCAGATAGATTATTCATAATGGCTATATGATAAGCTTGAATTATATAAAATTAATAATACTTTTGATATTTATAAGTTTTAGCAATTGCCTTTAGATTTTCTTAATAATTAATTGATAATCTTTTCTATTTATCAACGAGGTTGCTATAAGTAGGTTAGCATTGAAAATCGTCGTTATGGCAAGGCAAGAGGCAATCATGCAAGAGTGAAGAGGGTTTGGGCGATTTTACTTTTCTTTACATAGATTGGTTTTATTGTGTTCACCTACTCAGAAATGATCTAATTTGAGCGATCGCCAAAATTACCTAGAGGCAGAGCCTCATCAACTGCATTCCTAGTCAGAGACTAGGAACGAGATGTGGTAGGGATTTGAGCTTAAGTTGACACCAATGAAGCTCTTGCTTTACCCCTACAAATATAGGTTTTTCCTGATTGTTCACAACCGCAGATGCCCGTATCCGTCTTAAGCGTCTTTATCCACAAATAGAAAAATGACAGACCACTAGGGTAATATTATCAATCGCCCAAGTATCATCACCCGTATTGGTAAAATTAGTTTGTTGCCAACGGAATTGAGTATGATCAGTTTTAGCTGCATCGGGTAAAGCGATCGCTTGGGGAGTCCAATTAGTGTATTTAGTGGCGTAATTACTAGCTAATAAGGTGGTTAAAGTCGTCCAAGTTTGACCGCCATTGGTGGAATAGGAAACTAACACATCTTCCCCTGCTTCTGGTGCATCTCCTGTGGTTGATATTACATCTTCATCACCATAGGTAGAGCCTTCGTAACTGAAAGGATTTCCCGCTGTATATTTTTGTCCAAAAACAAAGTCAAACTGTAACGCTTTTGTGTCAGTGGTATTTAAAGATTGGGTAGTAGCATAACGCTGATTTGTTTGATTTAGCTTAGAAAGATAGGTTTGGTAAGTATTAGCATAGTCATCACCCCAAGTCCCTCTTTCTTGACGGAGAAAGTCACCTGCACCATCGCCGTTGTAGTCTCCTACAATATCCGGTAATGATATTTACGCCTGGATCAGACCGTAAAGAATCTTGATAGGGATCTCCATTAAAATCCCCTGTTTGAATTATAGCTGAAAAGTCATTAGCAACAGAGGACGGGTAATTAGTATTTACAGTATTAAAAGTACCATCACCTTGAGAAAGATAAGTCGTAACTAATTGGTTATCATAACTCCATTGGAATTTTTGTTGACGAAGAAAATCTGTTTTACCATCACCATTAAAGTCTCCCGTAATCAAGTTAGCAAAGGAATCTTTTAATAGAGATAGAGATACATCTGGCAGAGGAGTGACAATTGCAAAGGGTTTACCAGTAAAATAAAGGGCTTCGCCATTACCGATGGTAGTTCCATTATCTTTTTGTGCTTTTAATACGTCTGCACCTTTGATATCCGCCCATACATTATTGGAGTTGGTGACTACACCAACATTATCAATTGCCCAATTATCTAGGACATAACTAGGTTGTGACCATTTAAACCGAGTAGATTGAGTTTGCGCTTTCGTCGGTAAGTCTATAACGACATTATGCCAGTTTCCGCCCTCTGACTTAGAAGTAAAGCTATCCAACAATACCCAGGTATTGCCATTATCAATAGAATATTCCAGTTTAATGGCCTTATTGTCGTCTACAGTATCTCCATTGGTTGAACCATTGGCAACTGACTGAACACCACTTACGTTATTAATGGTGCTGTTACCACCTAAAATTAAACTAAAACTTAGGTTTCCACCTTGACTAAGATCATAAGGCTGTGAAATGGCATAGCGATCGCCTGTGGTATTGAAAAATTCTAACGCTCCATCTGCATCAGTATTAAGAAAGCTAGTCCCGATTTTACCACCACTAACTTTCCAATCTGTCTCTACTTGAGCATCGGTAAATAAAGCAGAAGTAGGAATAATTTGATTACTTACTCCAGTATAATTCCATTGCAGTTGAGGTGTGCTAACTCCATTTAAACTTTGTGCATCTAATTCAACTTTATAGAGTTTTCCAGCTACTAAATCAATGGTATTTGTACCTGATTGGGTAGTAGGAGTGAAAACACTGCTATAGTCATTTTTGTAAGCTACAAGTTTACTACTCCAAGAATTTACTTGAGATTGATCAGGAGATACAACACCTCGAAAATAACCATTGTTGTGATTAGAACTTTGATCCACAATGGTTTTTAATCCTTGAGGATGATCACCTGCTAAATTAATATTATTAAAAGTTTCAACTTTTAAGCCTTGGGTAAATCCGCTTGCATAATTAGCGATCGCTCTTTCAGGAGATAACCCCACATTATAGAGGGCTACTTCATCAATTACGCCATTAAAATAATTACCATCACCCGTAAGCCTCACAGTATCGGATAAACGGGTATCTTGTTTCATGTAACCAATACCAATATCCTCACTATGGACAGGTATGCTGGTAAAGTTGGTGGTGACAGTCCCAAATGATGCCCCATTGAGATAACCTGTTAAGTTACCTTGATCAAAACTCAAGACAACGTGATATTTATTGTCTTTAACTACTTGAGTCGCTAACCATTCTCCTGCATTTCCAGACCATGCACTGAGTTTTAATTGATCACCATCGAGATAAATATTGAGACCACTTCCTGTGCCACCTTCTTCATAGATAACCTGTTTACCTGTGAGATCATCGGCTTTAAACCAAAGTTCAATACTCCGGGCGGTGGTGGCTAGAAGGTTAATATTATTATGATCGGGAATAGCAATTCCATCATTAACACCGTCAAATTTAACTCCTGTACTCCCAGCCACTAAACCAGGATTATTGAGAGTAGGACTACCTAAGTAGGTAAACAAAATAAAAATGAGGGGTATTGCATTTTTTAAAATGGCTGAAACTCAATCAGAATCTCGCATTGAGACAACTTTACATACCGTTATATACCTTTAAATTTTTCTGTTTACCTACTTACATTTCGTGCATTAAGATTGTCAAGGTGATTGATGGTGAAATATTGAAGGCGGTTAAAACCGCCCGTGCCGTTTTTCATCCCCTGTCTAAAGCACGAAAGACGGAACTTCGTTCCTGTTTCTCAGGGGCTTTCAAACTTTCCGAGCTATCCCGTAAACTTGAGAACCGGAAATTTGTTGTTGGGAAGCACTGCAACCGCTTAAGGCTTTCCATAGACCTGTATTCCGATCTAGGACATAAGATAATACAGCTTTTTTAGACATGGAATTTTATGTGGATTATCCACAGACTAGAAGGTATAAAAATTGTAAAATATCCTTTTAGCATAGATACAAGAATTTAAGAATTACTCAATTATTCTTAACGCCCCTTCTGATTAATGAAGGGGATATGGGGTTTTTACTTACATCCTAAAGATTGACGAGTATCTACACCAGTTTTAGAATTTACACCACTGGCATTAACACAGAGCTTTTTCACCTGTAGCATATCTAAAATTGCATTGGTAAAATCAGCACCAGTGACATCAACTGCATCAAAAGTAGAACGCAACATCATCGCCTCTGTAAAAACTGCATCACTTAAATCGGCATCTTTGAATCTTGATAAATAAGCAATTCCTTGACTAAAATCCACACCATGAAAATTTACAGTATCCAATAAAACACCGTTAAATACAGCACCACGTAAATCAGCAGTGCTAAAATTAGTATTTTCTAATTTCACGCTTGTAAACTCAATCCCAATTAAACTTTGTCCAGAAAAGTCCTTCCCCCCGACTCCCTTATTTACAAGAGAATTAGTAACACTAGAAGAACTTGCTGCTTGCGCTGATAGGGGAAACACAAACAACACTAGAGCTAAAATCACACTAGCCAAGATTGAGCGATACTTCATAATTTTTGCTTAATAAATCTCAACAATTCCACCATTAATCATTAAACCGCAGGAAGGATGCAGAAGTGATTTTCTGCTAAATTAACAACGATCTCGTAGGATAGATAAATGTTGAGATGCGATCGCACGTAAACGTCAATATAAATAACTACCTGTGGCTAATCAAGAAAATATTACCTCGTTGCCAGTTGCTCATGGGGAAACCCCCCAAAATTTCCCTGCTTCCCAATCTCTGACACGAACCCCTTTATATCAAATGAGTGTAGAACTCAAAGCCAGATTTACCAGCTTTGGGGGCTGGGAAATGCCCATACAATATAGCAGTATCACCCAAGAACACCATGCCGTTAGGAATACCGCTGGAATGTTCGATATTTCTCACATGGGCAAATTTACCCTCCAAGGTAAAAACCTGATTTCCCAACTGGAGTATTTAGTTCCCTCCGATTTAAGTCGGTTACAACCTGGACAAGCACAATATACCGTATTGCTTAACCCCCAAGGCGGAATCATTGACGACATCATTATTTATTACCAAGATATAGACAGCACTGGTACGCAAAATTTAGTCATCATCGTCAACGCCTCAACTACCGACAAAGACAAAAAATGGCTATTGGCACATCTTGATCTTGATGTAGTCCAATTTCAAGACCTATCACGGGATAAAATCTTAATTGCCGTTCAAGGACCAACAGCAACTCATCATCTGCAATCCCTAGTCACAACAGACTTATCACCCATTAAGGCTTTTGGGCATTTAGAAACGACCATTTTTGGCAAACACGCATTCCTCGCCCGCACAGGTTACACTGGCGAAGATGGTTTTGAAGTGATGGTGGATGCCTCCGTTGGGATAGATTTGTGGCAAAGTTTATATAATGCTGGTGTTATTCCCTGCGGACTTGGTTGTAGAGATACCCTTCGCTTAGAAGCTGCAATGGCACTTTATGGGCAAGATATTGACGATACCACCACACCGCTAGAAGCTGGCTTAGGTTGGTTGGTACATTTAGATACCAAAAGTGATTTTATTGGCAGAGAGGTTTTAATCCAGCAGCAAGCCCAAGGAATATCTCGTAAACTGGTCGGTTTGCAAACACAAGGACGCAATATTCCTCGTCATGGCTACCCCGTATTATCATCTAAACAAGTCGTAGGAGAAGTGACAAGTGGTACTATCTCCCTGACACTCGGTTATCCCATAGCCTTAGCTTACGTTCCCACCCAATTAGCAAAGCTTAAGCAGCAGCTAGATGTGGAAATTCGCGGTAAAGCTTACCCTGCGGTGGTTGTGAAACGCCCATTTTATCGCTCAAAGAATCGTGTTATTAACTGATAATCTTTGAGGTTTTTGAGGAATAATGTCTTTTAGGTTACTCTTGTAACACTATTTTTTTAACGTGGAAGAGAAAGTGATATGTCTTTAGAATATCCCCAGGATTTTCGCTACTTAGATTCCCATGAATATGTTCGTTTAGATGGAGAAATTGCCACTATTGGTATTACTGCGTTTGCTATAGAACAATTAGGTGATATTGTCTTTTTGGAACTGCCAGATATTGGTGATGTTATTACCAAGGGAGAGACATTTGGTTCTATTGAATCCGTGAAGGCTGTTGAAGACTTGAATTCACCTGTTACTGGTACAGTTGTAGAACGCAATGAAGCTTTAATAAATGATCCAGAACAAGTAACTGAAGATCCTTACGGTGAGGGTTGGTTCTTAAAAGTTCGTATCAATGACCCTGATGAAGTGAATGAGGATACATTAACAGCAGATGAATATAGTGCTTTGGTAGAGGGTGTGTAAATAAGTTCATTTACACATTCCCGAAAATGAAAAGAAAGGCTATCAATTAAACTATATCTCAGCTTTTTTGGCAACTTGAAAGGCTGAGATATAGGCGATTTGTATATTTCCTCCATAGTTATTTTCAATCTTTCTTCGTAATTCTGTAAATAAACAATTTCTAGTTTCTATATCTAGTTTTAAGTATGGAGTGTAAGTGCTTAAAAGTAATATAAAGTCATCCATACAATAATTAGCCTTACAGACAACTTGTTCGGAAACTAAATTTTTGAATTTACCTGAGTCAATAGCTTTTTGTCCTAAAGACTGTACTATCTCTTTTTGAGTTTCTATATCTTCATATCTATCCAAGGTTGGAGCATATTTTTGATAAATTTCTCGGAAACTTTGATATATTTCATATTCTGGTTGTGGTATCATATTCCACAGCAAAATTAAAGACCCATCATTCTGTAAAGCTTGATTAATCTTGAGATTACCAAATTCAGGATTAATCCAATGGTAAGAAGTTGCTGCTAAAACAGCATCAAATTTTCCAGGTTCTAGTTCCCATTCTTCAAAGGTTGTCTGATGTATTTCTACCTGTGGATACATTTCACAGTTTTTTCTTGCTAAATTACAAGCTGCTAAATTTGGTTCTAGACAGATCATAGAAAAACCTAATTGAGCAAATGCTAAAGTTGCATTTCCTGGTCCACAACCTAATTCTAGAATATTAGCTTTGCTGGAAAGTTGGGCTGCTTGTACAGCACCATTAATAATTTCTTGTGGATAGCGAGGTCTGAATTTATTATAAGTTTCTGCTACATGAGAATACCAGTTTTTTCTGGTTTCTAAGTCTTGAGAATATAAGTTTTTAAGTATTTCTAGTTCTTTCATGATTGATCCTTAATTCCCTAAAGCTATCACAGCATTTTGTCCACCAAAACCAAAGCTAAAACATAGGACTTGCTGAATTTTACTTTCTTGTGCTGAAGGGATGAAGTTTAAATTAAATTCTGGTTGCTGAAGTCCTACGCAGGGGGGCAAAATTTGCTGTTGCAATGCCATGAGTGAAAAGGCTACACCTAAAGCTCCTGATGCTCCTAATGTATGACCTGTGCTACCTTTGGTGGAACTAATCGCTAATTTTGGTGAAAATAAGTGTTGAATAATTTTACTTTCTATCCGGTCATTTAACTGGGTGGCTGTACCATGAGTGTGAATATAGTCTATGTCTGTGAGTGAAATATGACTACGTTCTAAACATTGCTTAATGGCTATGATGGCACTTTTACCTAATGGTTCTGGTGAGTTTCCATGATATGCGTCTGCTGTCAAGCCAAAACCTAATATTTCTCCATAAATTTTAGCTTGTCGTTGGGCTGCTAACTCCGCAGATTCAAGAATCAAAATAGCACCACCTTCACCTAGTACCAAGCCTTCTCGCTGTAAGTCAAAGGGATAAGCACCTGTTTTGGCTAAAGCCCCCATTTGCCTAAATCCGGCAATTGTTAGGGGGGTTATGGGTGCTTCTATTGCCCCTGTAATTACTCGTTGGTATTGCCCGGTTTTAATTAACATTGTAGCCTGAGCGATCGCCCAAATTCCCGTTGCACAAGCAGCCATTGGTGCTAAAACTGCTGCTGTTGAGCCTATTTTTCGGGCTATAGCGATCGCATTCATTTGCGGTAGAGTATTTAACCAATTGTCTAAGTTTGATTCTGCCTCTTCCTGATACATCTGTCGTGCCATGATCTCCCAAGATGCTTGATAACCCCGACTAGAACCAATTACTACAGCACAATCAAACAAAGGTGCTACCAATTCGGCATCTTGTAGGGCTGAATTAACAACTATTTCTGCGAGTGTATTTAATAAAGAGGGTTTTTCAGCAATTAATCCCAGGGGAAATATTCCCAATTCTGGAAATATTTGATGTAATTTAATCCCCGTTTTTCCTAATAATAAATTTTGCCAACTATCTTCTAAGCTTTTACCTAAAGCAGAAACTAAACCAATCCCAGTAACAACAACTTTAACCAATTTTAGATTTTATATAATAACTGAGGAGTCAGGAGGTAGGGGCGCAGGGCCTGCGCCCTTTCTCAGGAGTCAGAAGTCAGAAGTCAGAATACTTATAAAATCACAAATCAACAACTGACAACTGACCACTAACTACTGAGGAATTTTCAGATTTTCTGCACCTTTCGTGACTTTAGCAGACTCAATGCGATCGCCTTGCTGGATTTTGTTAACTACCTCAAAACCTTTAGTAACATTACCAAACACGGCATAGTTACCATCCAAGAACGATAAATCTGCTAAAGCAAAGTAAAATTGAGAAGAAGCAGAATCCGGGGATTGTGATCTAGCCATAGCGATCGCTCCTTGCTTGTGCTGTAACACAGGCTTCTCAGTAATAGTCTTACTGTAAATAGGATCTTTTGCGCCTTTTGGTTTAATTTCTAACGGTATCCGACGCTCATTTCCAGTTTGAGGATCAATATAACCACCGGTTCCCAATCTACTTTCGGGAAATTTGGGGTCTTTACCTTGTGGATCTCCACCTTGAACTACAAAAGGCTGAGGTTCGCGCACAACACGATGGAATACTAAACCGTCATAAACACCTTTTTGAACCAAATCCACAAAATTACCGCCAGTAATTGGTGCATTTGTCCCATCTATTTCAATCTCAATTTGTGTGGGATTAACTACTTCTCCACGCTTCACCGTCATCACCACCGTAGCCTTACCTTCAAGACGTGGTAAACCTTTGATTCCAGGAACACTCTCGCTAATAGTTTCTGATACTGTTTTTGCACTAGTAGTCGTGTCTGAGGTAGCTGTTGCAGTTGGGGATGCACTAGACGATGTTGTATTACTCGCACATCCTCCCAAAGTTAAAGCGCCAATCATCAATAGAACTACAAAAAATTGTGGAAATTTAAACCGCATTGTTAGTGACTGCATTAATCAAAATATCTTAATTTGTTCTTGCCCATTCCTGAAGTTTGGATTTTAAATTGTGAAAATAACTTGACCTCAGATCCCCGACTTCTCTAAGAAGTCGGGGATCTGATTCTTATTGTTCACCAATCCAAAATCCAAAATTCCTAGAGTCCTTCTAAAGATACTCCTAAAAAACGAGCTAATTCCGCACCTTGGGTTTCCAAATCTGCCAAAGATAAGGGTTGACCTACTCGTGTAAGGGGAATATCCCGTCTACCTTTAACCCGAAGATATAAAGCGCGTTGAGGATTCAGACCTTCCTTAATCAAAATCTTGACAGATTGTACATCTGAAATCCTGCCGTCAATTTGGATTTGACGATTTTTTCCGGGAAACCCCCAACGAAAGATTTTTAATGTCCCCGTTTCCCGATTGAACTCATTATAACCACCACCTAAATCCCATAGAACTACAAGCCACAGATATGTAGCTAATAGCAAGCCAGCAGCACCATATAGTCCCATCACCAATCCTTGAGGGACAAATATTAGTTGTGTTGCATCAGTAACTATGAGTAAATTAACTTTGAGATAACTAGAAATACTAGCTAAGAAAAAACCACTGGCTCCCATAGTCACAATACTTGCCCACCAGTAGTTACTAAACCGACGTGAACCAAGAACCTTTTGAGAGAGGATGTTCTCGCTTTTATTAATTGTTGTTGATACGGTCATTAAACTACCTTGGACTATCTTTCTCAAGTCTGCCACTGAAGCAGTCTGGATTGCAAGTTATCGAAGAGATGACAATGAATTTTATCCTCAACTTGCAGGATTTCAGGGCGCAGGCCATTCAGAGAATTTAGGGCGCAGGCCATTCAGAGAATTTAGGGCGCAGGCCATTCAGAGAATTTAGGGCGCAGGCCATTCAGAGAATTTAGGGCGCAGGCCATTCAGAGAATTTAGGGCGCAGGCCATTCAGAGAATTTAGGGCGCAGGCCCTGCGCCCCTACGAAGATTTATGAGAAAATCTGTGTCAAATTGTTAAAATTCTGATATTGATAGAAAATATTTAACTTCCTGTTCTATATCCAGCCCAAATTCTGACTAATGTGATAAGTTAAGAATCATTACGTTACCAAAACCTAGATTGCTGGTTAACGGTAGCCGATCATGTCATAATTTATGAGAAATGATCACTTTGTCAAGCAATCAGTTCTCACAATCTTAGCGTCTGTAAAGCTGCTAGGATTGAAAAAAAACGTTGAATTCCTCACGGCAGATGATATAAATCAGTAAACTTGCTGAAACACTGCTTAAAAAACGTTGAAATTTTAGTAAAAACGAGGATTTTAGTAAATGACCATCGCAGTTGGACGCGCCCCCAGTAGAGGGTGGTTTGACGTATTAGACGACTGGCTAAAGCGCGATCGCTTTGTATTCGTAGGTTGGTCAGGAATATTACTATTCCCCTGTGCCTTCCTCGCATTAGGCGGTTGGCTAACCGGTACAACCTTCGTCACCTCCTGGTACACCCACGGACTAGCATCTTCTTACTTAGAAGGAGCTAACTTTTTAACAGTAGCAGTATCCACACCAGCCAACAGCATGGGACATTCCCTGTTGTTCCTGTGGGGACCTGAAGCTCAAGGTGACTTCACCCGTTGGATTCAACTCGGTGGTTTGTGGCCTTTCGTCGCCCTACATGGCGCATTCGGTTTGATTGGCTTCATGTTACGCCAATTTGAAGTAGCCCGTCTCGTCGGTCTTCGTCCTTATAACGCCCTTGCTTTCTCCGGTCCTATCGCCGTATTCGTCAGCGTGTTCCTGATGTATCCTTTAGGACAATCTAGCTGGTTCTTTGCACCTAGCTTTGGAGTAGCCGCAATTTTCCGTTTCCTCCTATTCCTACAAGGTTTCCACAACTGGACACTCAACCCCTTCCACATGATGGGTGTAGCGGGAATCTTAGGTGGAGCTTTACTTTGTGCCATTCACGGTGCCACAGTAGAAAACACCCTATTTGAAGACGGCGAAGGTTCAAACACTTTCCGCGCCTTCAACCCTACCCAAGCTGAAGAAACCTACTCCATGGTGACAGCAAACCGTTTCTGGTCACAGATTTTCGGAGTTGCTTTCTCCAACAAACGTTGGTTACACTTCTTCATGTTGTTTGTCCCTGTGACAGGCTTGTGGATGAGTTCCATTGGGATCGTTGGTTTAGCATTAAACCTCCGGGCTTATGACTTCGTTTCCCAAGAATTACGGGCAGCAGAAGACCCAGAGTTTGAAACTTTCTATACCAAAAACATTTTACTAAACGAGGGTATCCGCGCTTGGATGGCTCCTCAAGATCAACCCCACGAACAGTTCGTATTCCCAGAGGAGGTACTTCCACGTGGTAACGCTCTCTAATAGAGTTATTAGTGGTGGACGCGACCAAGAATCAAGCGGCTTCGCTTGGTGGTCCGGCAACGCCCGTTTAATCAATTTGTCTGGTAAACTACTTGGCGCACACGTTGCCCATGCTGGTTTAATCGTCTTCTGGGCTGGAGCAATGACTTTGTTTGAAGTCTCTCACTTCATCCCAGAAAAGCCTATGTACGAACAAGGCTTGATTCTGCTTCCTCACCTCGCCACACTGGGTTGGGGCGTTGGTCCAGGTGGTGAAGTTTTTGATACATTCCCCTACTTCGTTGTCGGTGTACTTCACCTGATTTCCTCCGCAGTTCTAGGCTTTGGCGGTATTTATCATGCCGTTCGTGGTCCTGAAACCTTAGAAGAATATTCTGCCTTCTTTGGTTATGACTGGAAAGACAAGAACAAGATGACCAACATCATCGGCTTCCACCTGATCATCCTGGGATGCGGTGCGTTGTTATTGGTGCTGAAGGCTATGTTCTTCGGTGGAGTTTATGATACATGGGCCCCAGGTGGTGGTGATGTGCGTGTGATTACTAATCCCACACTCAACCCTGCAATCATCTTCGGTTATCTAATCAAAGCTCCCTTCGGTGGCGAAGGCTGGATTATTAGCGTTGATAACATGGAAGATGTTATCGGTGGTCACATTTGGATTGGTTTAACTTGTATTGCCGGTGGTATTTGGCACATCTTCACCAAGCCTTTTGCTTGGTCACGTCGTGCCTCCATTTGGTCTGGTGAAGCTTATCTATCCTATAGCTTAGGTGCGCTCTCCTTAATGGGGTTCATCGCTTGCGTTATGGTGTGGTTTAACAACACCGTTTACCCTAGCGAATTTTACGGTCCTACTGGTCCTGAAGCTTCTCAAGCTCAAGCTTTAACCTTCTTGATTCGTGACCAACGTTTGGGTGCTAACGTCGGTTCTGCACAAGGTCCTACCGGTCTAGGTAAATACTTGATGCGCTCTCCATCTGGTGAAATCATCTTCGGTGGTGAAACCATGCGCTTTTGGGATTTTCGTGGTCCTTGGTTAGAGCCTCTTCGTGGACCTAACGGTCTTGATTTGGAAAAAATCAAGAATGATATTCAGCCTTGGCAAGCTCGTCGCGCTGCTGAATACATGACCCACGCGCCTTTGGGTTCTTTGAACTCTGTCGGTGGTGTAGCTACGGAAATTAACTCCTTCAACTATGTGTCTCCTCGCGCTTGGTTGGCGACTTCACACTTCGTTTTAGGATTCTTCTTCCTCATTGGTCACTTATGGCACGCAGGTCGCGCCCGGGCTGCTGCTGGTGGTTTTGAGAAGGGTATTAACCGTGAAACAGAACCAGCAATGTTTATGCCTGACCTTGACTAGGTTTTTCTAGGCTTAATTACTGACAATATAATGCTTTTGATAGCTCTTGCCTAACCGCAAGGGCTTTTTTTGTATTTTTCTGTGTAAGTTCACACATTAAGCTTTGTTAAGCAAGAGTAAAAATTTAAAATAAATTTTGCACAGGTACTTACAATAATTAAACATTGCTGCTAATATACAATGTAACAAATAAATCTTACTAAGGGTCAAGTAATGAATAAGCTAAAGTTCAGCACTTCTGTATTGACAGTTGCTGCTGGTTTGGTAATGGGGACATCAATAAATCAAGTTGTTATTGCTGAGGAAGTTGTTGCAGAACCAATTACTCAGCCAGTAGTTACAAATGAAGTTATTGCCACATCAATCACTCCTGAAAAAACTGAAACTCATCCTCAACCAGGAACTTTCAGTTATAGTGCTGGTGATTTACTGGCAAAAAGACCACTGGATTTAGATATATTTTGCAAAAGTTATCCTTTAAATTCTCGCTGTACTGAGCGTTCTACTCCATCAAAACCACAGCCAGAAGAATCTAAACCTACCGAAGAAGCAAGCCAAACTCCTGTAAAAACTAGCGGTTGGGCAATTACACCTGAAATTAGTACATTAGGTGTTGGTGCAACAGTCACTAAGTCCATAACACCTAATGTCAATGCTAAATTAGGCATTAATGGCTTAGGTATAAGTAGAGATGTTAGCTTGTCCGATGTTGATTATAAGGCTAACCTCAACCTATTTAATGTGTCTACCTTAATTGACTACCTACCTTGGAAAAATGGTGGTTTTCATTTGACCGGAGGTTTGGTATTTCAAGATAATAATTTGGAAGGAACTGGGAAACCCAAGAATGGTGTGACCATTAGGATCAATGACAAAGACTATAACAGCACAACTGTGCTTACATCATTGAACTCTAAAGTTTCCTTTCCCAATAGTGTCGCACCATATATTGGACTGGGTTGGGGTAATGCTGTGAAGCCTGGTAAACATTGGGGATTCTCCACAAATTTAGGTGTAATGTTTGCTGGCTCCCCAAAGGTATCATTAACACCTGGGTTTGGTCCAGATGCAACGCCTGCTTTACAACAGGAAATTAATACTAACATCGAAGCAGAAAGGAAAAAACAAGAAAGCGATCTGAATTGGTTAAGTGTTTATCCTGTTTTTTCTCTTGGTATTTCTTACCAATTCTAGTTGACAATTTAGGGTGTGTCAGATGTTGAAAATATGTTTATTGTTACTGAGTTATCAACCTTGACGCACCCTAAAAGAGATGTTTAGTATCACATTTGCATAAATTCTACTTTTAATTTTCCTCTATACCAGTTGCTATAATTAAATTAACTTGTATTTTATTCTTAGATATACAAATGACCATCACCAAATATCGCGCTGATAGAGTCATACTTCATAACATCAGTTGGCAACAGTTTGAAAGTCTTCTCCAAGATTTGGGAGAAAATCGGGCTGCTAGGGTGGCTTATGATGATGGAAATTTGGAAATTATGACCCCTTTACCAGAACACGAACAATATAAAGAAGTAATTAGTGATGCAGTTAAAGATATCGCTGAAGAGTTGGATTTAGACTATGAAAGTTTAGGTTCAACTACCTGGAAAAAAGAACGCAAAATGGCAGGAATAGAGGCAGATAATTGCTTTTATTTTCAAAATGAACCATTAGTTAGAGGTAGATTAGATTTAGATTTGCAAAAAGATCCACCTCCTGACTTAGCTTTAGAAATTGATGTTACGAGTAAGTCTTTAGACCGTTTTCCTATTTATGCTCGTTTGGGAGTTTCTGAAATTTGGTGTTATGATTCTGGTGAGTTGAAAATCTATCTTTTGCAAGCTGGGGAATATCTAGAATCCGAGAAAAGTTCAGTATTTCCTAGTTTAGAAATTCGGGATTTACCAAAAATAATTGAACAAAATCGGGCAAATGGTAGACGGTCAATTAGGAAGGCTGTTAGGGAATGGGTACATCAGAAATAATTAAAAATATTCATCTCCCTACATTCATCGCTGCTAAAAAAGCTTTTTGACTGACATCTTGATAAAGGGATTTTAAATATTTCATCACCAATTCACCAGCAGGTAAATTAGTTGGATTTTCTTCATCTTTTGCTAAAGGAATTGTCCCTAATGTATCTAATACTGTTTCACTAACCGCAGGTGAAATTACTACTAAAGACGATTCTAACGGCTGATTATATTGCCAAAAATCATCTATTTTAACGGGATATTTATTTCCAGAAACTTCTGGTTGAATTGCCGATGTTTCCTGAATTGTCTCGACATTTTTAGTGCTGCGTAATTGGCGTAAGTCGCTGATAATTTGCTCTTTGGTGCGTCCACGTAGTTGAAATAATACAAAGGGGTCTTCACTAAAGCGATCGCCTAATTGATAATATACTGCACCTATATGTTTACAAGGAACAGCCTTATCAGGACAAGAACATTTACTGTGAACATCAGTAAGAGTAAAGGGAAACAACGATAAACCATTACTGATAAAAACTTCTTCAATATTTTGTGGCATTTCTCCCGCTAATAACTTAGCCGCAAAAATCGCCTTTTGGGACATAGTTTCCACCACATAACCCCATTCTTCATCACTAAAAGCATCAAGAGATAAAGAAACCTTATAAGGTTCTGCTTCACTACCTTGTACCCTCGCTAATACTTTCGCAGCTTTAAATTTAATACTGAGAACATTTCCTTGTCGAGAATAATTTCTTGCCCGTTCTAATCGCTTTTTAAATCGGTAAGAATCTAGTAGATCTAACCATCTTTGTGACCACCATTCCCGACTTGCTTGTAAGGTTTCGTTACTCATAATCTTTGATCTTTTTGTGGTGTCATAATCCAGTTCCCTCCCCGATGCTTTGGGGAGGGTTAGGGTGGGGTAAAAAATATTTGATACATCAACCATAACTTTTCAAACACCCTCTTAGCCATACTCCTGAATGGGCGCAAGCCCTGCGCCCCTGCCTCTTGCCTTGCTATAACGACAATTTTCAGTATAGATAAGATATATGAAGAATATGGGCAAATAGATAATCACAGTATTAAAGTACAAATGTCACCGATTAAAAGATTGAAAAAAAGGGGCTATAGTATTATGGCTATCTCCAAAATGTTTGCTGATATGGCTCAGTTTATTTCTGAAGCCTTCATGCGGATTTTCACCCCTGCTAATGATGCCTATCCTGTGATTGGGGTACAGCCCTTTACAGGGAAAATATATAAAAAAGGTAAAGCAGCTTGGTAACACTGAAGATTTTCCTCCATCCTAAAAGTAGGGACATGGTAAAAATTTTGATACCATGTCCCTATTTTTAATTGATTCTAACCGCCTATTTCTTGCAGCATTGCTTGTATTCTTGCAGCACCTTCCGCGTCATTTCCCTGCTGATATAAATCTAATGCCTTTTTGAAAACTTTGTTTGCTTGTGTCGTTTGTCGTCGTTGTTTAAACATAGAACCAATTAACTCATAGGTGCGGGGATTATTTTTATCTAAATTAATTGCTTGTTCATAAGCCCACATGGCTGATTGATAATCACCTAAGCTAGTTTGAGCAACTCCTAATCCTAAATAAGCGTTGAGATTATTCCGATTTAACTGGATAGCCCGACGGTAAGCTTCTTTTGCGCCTTTGTTATCTTTTGTACTACTTTTCAGATAACCAACAGCATAGTAAAAATCACTATTATTAGGATTAATGGCAATAGCTCGACGATAAGCATCTAAAGCGGAGGTGAAATTGCCTTGTTGAGTATATAAGTAGCCAATCCCAGCATAAATTCTTTCATTTTTGGGATCTAATTTTGCGGCTTTTTGATAAATAGCGATCGCTCCATTATAATCTTTAGAATCTACCAGTCTTTTCCCCTCATCTATCAAGTTTTTCAACTCTGGATTATTCACCTGTGTCAGTAGGACATCAGCTTTTGCTACTACAGGTGTGCTAGTAAATAAACATCCTAATAATAAGGCAGTTAACAGGACTGATGTTTTTTTGTACATAGTAAATTTTCCTAAATTTTCTTAACCCGTTTTTATTAGTACATTAAAACAAAATATTGATCTTTGTAATCTGTATTTATTCACATTTATAGAATATTAATAATTTATTAAAATTACTTGACATCTTCATAACTATAGGAATCCGGTTTGATTCCTGAATTTTCCGTTGAGTTAGGGAACAGGGAACAGGGAAGAAGGATTTCAGTATGTACCGAGTTCTGTATGGCTACGCCACGCAAGCTATCAAAAATCAAATAGGAGTCCTATATAACAATAAATTAATCCTTTCGCCAACCAATACTGATAAATTACACAAAATTGCAGGTATAATGGAGTGTGGAACGAGGGTTCCCCCTGAATTTGGCTATAGTCATCTAATTTCTCCATAAATGTATGCTTTTAACTACTACTGATGTGATTCAAGGTGCTGTAATTCAATCCTACTTAGGTATTGTTACAGCAGAAGTTGTCTATGGTAGCAATTTTCTCCGGGATTTTTTAGCGAGTATTCGGGATATTGTTGGTGGACGCACTGGCAGCTATGAGCGTCTCTTTGAAGAAGGGCAGCGGAAAGCAATGGAGGAATTAGAACAAAGAGCGCAACGTTTAGGCGCAGATGCTGTTGTCGGTATTGCTGTTGATACTGGGACAATTAATGTTGATCAATCTGGTGTTTTATTAGTAATTACAGCCACAGGAACAGCGGTCAAAATTCGTTAATATTTTGATAATTTTGCCATTTTCAAACATTTCTCATCTAGCCAATTTATAACTAAAGAAAGGGTAAACAACTCTTTCTATTGATAGAGATTGAGAATTATAATTAGCGATTTAATTTTAAATATGGGCATAAAAAAGATTTGATATAGCGGTATGCACTCTTGGTGAGATACAGTCAGCAAATCGTAAAGCCTGTAGGGGTTTTCCCTCACTCGATTGTATTGCACCCTAAAGATAACTGCTATAAGAAAAAATTCAAAACCAAAGATTTTTCAGGAAAAATATCCAAAATATAAGCAACTTTGCCGCAATAGCAAGGGAGAAAATAGCTATGTCATACGTAAATCGAGTCGGTGAGGAAATAAGTCCTTCTGAGTCTTTGATAGCTAGTAGAGTCACTGAATATCGGGACAGAGTGCGCTGGGGGCCAATAGTTTCCGGTGTGTTAGTGGCTTTAGCAACTCAATTAATATTGAGTTCATTTTTTAGCGCCCTTGGTGCAGGGAGAATTGCTGAATCCTTAGCACCAAGAACAGTTGCTCCTACTATTATTAGTAATGTCGGAATTTGGTCAACAATTGCATTATTACTATCCCTATTTATTGGTGCTTGGATCACTACCCGTGCTTGTGGACCCATGCACCGAGATACAGCAATACTCAACGGGGCAATTCTTTGGGCAACAACTTTAGCACTTAGCTCTTTTCTATTAGCAAATGGAGTCTGGGGTGCTTTTGGGGTAGTGGCTTATAATGCAGCACAAGTTATTAATCAACTACAGCAACAAGGTAATGTCATAGCACCAAATGCACCGATATTAACTGCTGAACAAACTCGTGATGTTGCTGCTGCTACTTCGAGAACTTTGTGGTTTTATGTTTTTGGTTCTTTATTAGGTTTACTTACTGCTTTAGTAGGAGCAGTTGCCGGCGCACGTACCACCTCTAGAACTAATAATTACAATTCTTGATTGAAAGGATTAAAGATGTTCCATTTTTAAAGTTTTGGTAAAATTTGTTGGAATTCTCCTTGATTGAGAGTTGCAAAATACAGTTCAACTTTAAGATCAGGATAGCGATCGCAAATTGATGAATAAGCTTGATTTAAATAATCTGTATGTACTTGCAACTCTCGTTCTGGATCTTTGCTTAAATTAGGGTCAATCATCATTGCATAAGCCCCACAATCCTGATGATCAATGATAATCACTTTGTTGATATGATGGAGTTTATAGGATATGTCTAACTGATCCCAAAATGCTTCAGCATCAGACTTGTGGGGGAATCCTGTTAAAGCTAATGAAGCACCAGCTAAAGCTGTTAAATCATATTTATCTGTGAGATTTTTATTCCTTAAAAAAGACTGTTCTGCTGTCAAAAACCGGAAGTCAATACAACTCAGAACTAAAGCTTGGGATTGATTGACTGTGGCTTTTGCTGGTGTCGCTGATTGCAGAACAGTAAATCCCACTGCTGCGGGAAGGAAAGATCTAAGAAAATGACGACGACTAGAACAACAAAGACATTGATTGATATTTTTATTCATGTTTTACAAAAGAAGGGAACAGGGAACAGGGAACAGGGAGCAAATAAGAAACACTCATTTGCACCAGTTTAAAGCTCAGTCAAAAAAAGGATGTTTTTAAAAGATGCGTAGCACGAAGAAAACAGTGTCATTATTTCAATCTCATGTTTGTAAACATGAGTTTTTCCTGTTCCCTGTTGCCCGTTCCCTGTTCCCTCTGAATTAGTCATTTAATTCCATTAATTCTTTTGATTTCAAATCAATTGCTCCTGGTTGCGAATATTCTATAATTTCAGGAGAGATAGAATAAATAGCATCTGTGGTTGTTTCAAAACAATTGGACAAACCAATAGTTTTTAATAATCCCGAACGTTCTAGCAGTTGTTTAACTTCCGGTTGTAAACCTGTGAGAATTAAACGACAATTATGGCGTTCTAAGTCGTGGTAAATATCCTCTAAAGCCACTAACCCAGTTGTATCCATATTTGGCACAAACCGCAACCGCAGAATTAAATATTTGACTTCTGGTTCATCTCGAATAAAGGTAGCAAATCTCTCCGCAGCCCCAAAAAATACCGGACCATCTACTCGATAAACAGCAATTTCTTTCCCTAATTCTAGCGAAGTTCCGGGGGGGAATACTTCGGTTTCGGGAATCTTCACTAAACTTAAATCACTCATGCGTTTGATGAACAAAGCGCCGGCAGCAATTAATCCTACCTCGACAGCGAGAACTAAGTCAAATAAGATTGTCACCAACCAAGTCAGAATCATCACCGCAAAGTCGGAATAGGTAGCCCGCATTAACAAGCCAATGGCTTCCCATTCAATCATTCGCACACTAACTACCATCAGGATTCCCGCTAATGCCGCTAGGGGAATCTGTGCCGCTAGGGGTGCTAAAGTTAGCACAATCATGGCTAATGCAGCGCCGTGAATTACTCCAGATAGTCGGGTTTTTCCACCAGAACGGACATTAACAGCAGTTCGCGCAATTGCCCCTGTGGCAGGAATACCAGCAAAAAATGGGACAATGATATTTGCTAACCCTTGACCAATTAATTCGCGATCGCTATTATGTTTCTCACTGACCGTCATACCGTCAGCTACAACCGCTGATAATAAAGATTCAATACTTCCCAATGCGGCTAAAGCCAAAGCTGGATTAATTAGTTCTCGAATTACACTAAAATCATTCCAGTGGGGAATCCCTTGGGGCATGGGTAAAGATTGGGGAATCGCGCCAATTGTGGGAATATTCAAATGGAAATAAGTAGCTATTCCCGTTGCTAACACCAACCCCACTAAAGAACCGGGTATGGTATTATTTATTTTTGGCCATAAAACTGTAGTGACAATTACCACAATTGCCAGTCCCACTGCTGCCCAATTTAAAGCTTCTACATGAGTTAAACTTTGCCAAACTCCCGGCAAAAAATGTTCACTTCGGGGTAGTTTTAAACCAAAGAAATTATTTAATTGACCACAAAAAATAATAACAGCAATCCCATTAGTAAAACCTGCTGTCACTGGGTAGGGAATAAACTTCACTAGCTGTCCGAGTTTGGCTACACCCAAAGCAATTTGGATCATACCAGCCATTACTCCAGCAATCCAAACTTTCTCAATCCCGTATTTAGCAACAATTCCCACCAAAACCACGGCCATTGCCCCCGTTGGTCCGGTAATCTGGACTGGAGAACCGCCAAAAATGGCCGCCACAATTCCCGCAACAATAGCAGTATAGAGTCCCGCTTTTGGTTCGACTCCACTGGCTACAGCAAAAGCTAAAGCCAAAGGTAATGCTACTACTGCTGCTGTTAATCCTCCCGTCAAATCGCCACGCAGATTACTAAACCAGCGCCTCAGACGCAAAAGCTTTGATTCTTGGAGGGTATTTGCGATCGCCATATTGTTATTTCAACTCTTATACAAAATTAGTTGATACACGCAGTAATAGTTATTTACTTGTTAGTAAGGTTTAATTTTGCTCTCTAAAACATCGCTGTCTACCAAACACGCGATTTTTTATTGTATTTATTACAAGATAGTTCTTCCTTATCGAAACCACCATAGCAAATTTTAAATCAATTGTCAACCCCCAATACTTCATATTGGCGTTGAACAGTGAAAAGATTACTGCAAGACACAACTTACCACTTCAAAAACGCTTCCTCAATCCCTTTCTCTCTTCTAATTTTGGCATCAATTTCAAACCAGGTAATAATTTGCTTTGTCGTCAATTCCTCAATAGAAACATCATATTCCTTGGCAATATGTTGTAAAATCCGCAAAGAAGAAATTGTCAATCTACTTAAAAACTTTTCAGGAGAAGATAACAAAGCCGCGTCAACTTGAGCGGATTCTTCTGAAGATAAAAATTGAGTTGATGATTGATTAGGTGAGATATCCATAAAAATTCAAAGTTCTGTTTAATTGCCTTTCTACCATTAAATCATATTATTGTCACCCCTGAGCAATAAAAGCCGAGCAATAAGTAACTCAACCTTAAAAAACATAATACGCAGATCACCGACTTCTTAATTTAATCAAGAAATTTGTGTTTTTAACCAACTCCGAAAATTTTTAATCATTGACACCTCACCCACTTGTAAACTAGAAGCTAAAAACTGAGGAACTTCTGTATTTAAAGGTAAATTTGCAAAGGTTGGTGAACCATTGCAAGGAATATATTTATCCTCAGATAAACTATAAATTTGCATCACAGGTTCATCATAACGCCAAACTTCAGGAACACCTAAAGCTAAATAAATCGGTAATTTATCAATAGAAGAACTAGCATAATCAACTTCTATGACTAAATCAGGTGGAGGATCTTGAGTTAAATCTAAACTGGTTTTATTTCTCATGATTGGTTCATTTTGAATATAGAAACTGGAATCAGGTTCTACACCTCTAGCTAAATCTTCTCTTTTGCAAGTTAATGAACCAGTGCTTTTGACATTGAGATTTAACTCTTCAACTAAAACAATAATTAGATTTTGTAACAAACGGTTATTATGTTCATGGGGCATTAATGGAGTCATAATTTCTAGAATTCCCTGATTATAAGTAAACCTGTTATGGCGATCATCACCTGTTTCTAATAAAATTCGTTCAAATGTCTGCCAAGAAATATGATGGAGAATGACGCTATTGGTGTGAGTGTCGCTGTGAGTAGGTGCTAGAGTTACCATAGAAATTTACCTCGCAGTTTTAATTGTTCTATTATATCACTTTAGGGAATATGGAAAATTCTCCCTAAGAACTAATTTAAAAGTTCTATCAATTCATCTTTAGTTAAATCTGCATCTCGAATTATTTTTACTAATAAACCTTTTCCGATAGTTTTACCACTATGAGAAGGAATAGAAACAACTCGATTATCTTCATGTTTCATTCTGACATGACTTCCCTTTTGTCTGACTATATAAAAACCTACTTTTTCTAATGCAGCAATCAGTTCTTCTCCTGTAATTGTTGGTAATTTAGTCATGATAATACTACTTTTTGCACACCAATAAATTCTGTGGTTAATTCCTCTTCTAGTTCTTCTAAACACATTTCAATAACTTCTTTAATATTTTTAATGAGTTCATCAATAGTTTCTCCTTGACTATAACAGGCTTTAAGTTGGGGAACTTCACCAATATACATACCATCTTCATCTCTTTCAATTACTACATAAAATTCTTTGTTTTTCATGATTTTATTTGTCATTGCGATAGTTTACTAATAGGGTTAGCAATATTCAACTCTTATTATAACACAAAGGAAAGTTCTATAGATCCTTCCATGCTTCGTCTTCCTCTGGAACAAGCCAAATTTTATTTAATGATGATTCACTCATTTCTAAAAATTCTTTAACCAATATTTTATCATCATCTGTATGAACAGATTGTAAATTTTTAACTACTTCTAATGGCAGTCCAGTTAGTTTGACGATAAAATCTAAATCAATACCTTCTCGTAACATATTTACCGCAACTTGGGTTAAACCTTTCTGTAAACCTTTTTCCCATGCTTCTTGTAATGTTTGTGCTGGAATTGATAGGTTGTTCATATTTTTTATATTTATGTAGTTGTATTTTTGTAACCCGATTATATTGTATCATAAAATGATTGATAACCCTGAGTTGATAAGAAAAGGTTATCAATTTTTAACTTTGACTTATGAACATTCAAATAAAAATTTATCGAAAGCGATCGCAGAAGTTTTAATACAGTTATCAGGTGGGGGAAGTTGGTTTAATAAGCATTTTGCAATCTTAAAAAATAACCATCTGAAAATCTAAAATAGAGCCAAAGGCATAAATTTATATCTGCTGTTATTTTAAGTTTACCTGTAATAATTCCTTGAATAGTAGGATAAGTTAAACCTAAATTAACAGCTAAAGTATTTTCGCTGATATCTAATTCTTCTAAAAATTGATATTTTAAAATTTCACCAGCATGGGGATTATATAGTAAGTTGTTTTCCATGACTTTTTCTCCTAATGGTAATCCACTATTTCTACATTATAAGCATTTCCATTTTCCCAAATGAAACAGACCCGCTTAAAACCGTTAAAACTCTTGCCTCCAAGATTCTACCAAGTTTCTATCTACCAGTTGATCTCCCTCATCCCAACTATATTGTCTGATAGGTTCTCCTACAGATACAACTTGATAATGAAGCAACTTCTCTTTTGAAACTACAAGTAACCCAACATTCAGTTGCCATTTTTCTTTTATTTCGTTCTCTTTTTGACCCCATAGATAAAACGTATCATTGAGCAGAAGATGTACACCAATTCCTTTTTCAGTTGCTTTTTGTGCCACATCGCTCACAAGGGAATGTAAGTCACAGGTAACTGATATACTCACAACACCTAAAACTACTACTTTTGCGCTTACAAGAACTGCTGTTTCAATTAATTTTTCAAGATGCGCTATTATTTTTTGTACGTTTTCTTCATTGATGATTCGCCAAAACTTACATTCAACAAGTATGAAAACATTTTTCACAATTATGAATAGATCAATGTCAGAGAATTTATCTTTTTCCCCTATTTTGTGAAGGTCTCCTCCTAGTTGAATGTGTCCAGAAGAAGCAAGCCAGGATAAAAAAACTGCTGCTGATAGTACAGCTTCTCCACCAGTTTTAAGAAAACGGGCTGCTAATTCATTAGGTTTATATGCAAATTCTAACTTATCCAAATTGTCAAACTGAAAATTTTCTTTACAACCTAACTGGAAATTTTCTGCACAACCATTACATTCAACAAATTCATTAATTTTTTCCAATTTGTACCAGTCTTTTAACCCACAATATGGGCATTTTAGGGCATATCCTCGGTATAATAAACCTGCTTCCAATAATGCCGGAAGATTTTGCTCTACTATATTCTTTGCATCTTTCGTATTCTTTGCATCTTTCCGGATCAGATTTAATTCTCGTTCTAAATATCCTTTTATTTCCGAAAATTTTAATCCACTTTGTTCAGATTTATGTGAATACTTTAATTTATTTCCATCTAATTTATTGATTTCCGAGGATTCACTAGTACCAAAAGCCCTAAATATTTTCGCTCCACCTGACATAATTAAATCTCTAGTTTTATCAAAACCTCCAAAACGCTTAATAAAACCTTTAGCATAGCGAGTATGATCATTTAATTCAAAAAATAAACCTTTAATTTTTAACCATCTTGCAATAATTTCTTCGCTTTCAGGTAAATATATACGGCATTCTTCGTTAGAGTAAACTAACCCCGTAACACCCTTGTTAGCAGGTCGTACAGGTTGTGTTTTCCCCTGTTGCCAATCTTTGAATAGAGGGTCTTGAGCATTTTCTGAATATTCGACTTGTCGTATGTGATTAGATAGGAGTACAGCAGAAGTTTGTGTAAAAGGTGCAGAAAACGATTCACCAGAGGCAAAGTCAATTTCTGCATCATATCCAAAAAGATAATTAGAATTTTCGTGTCCAGAGGGTATGATAGGACTAAAGCGTATGGATTTATCTAATGATGAAATTTCTCGTGTTGTAATAACTGGTTTGCTAGAGTAAACGTTACCTGGCTGAAAATCAAACCCGGAATTATTATAAAAAACTCTTACAAAAATATTTCTATCAAATTTATTAAAATTATTATGAATTTGGTTTGCTAAATTTATCGCTTCATCATTTGATAAATTAACATAAATTCTCAATTCCTGCATTGAGAGAAAAAATTTAGACAAAATTGAAATACATTCTTCTAAGTTTTGCAGGAAGTCTTTTTTAGGCAAACAGAACTTATTAATATAACCTATATCTAAACGGCGGTAGTTCCAAAAAATAGCTGCGATATTAATATCATTAGATTCATAAAGGAATAAATTGCAAACTTTTTCATGATCTCGAACTGACCAGCCACCTGAAGACTGTGTATGTACAATCTCCATTTTCGTCATAGAGAGTGAGTTTGTGAATATTCTTGTTGCTGTTAGTAAGCTTGCCTTGAGCAAAAATTCAATAGAATCAATGGTAATTGACCGAGCATTTAGATGGTTTTTTAGGTATCCTTGATATTGATTCGATGGTTTACCAAATTGCAGAAATATCTCATGTCCAAATGTAGAATTATCTGAAATCAAGCAAATATTAGTGTCCGATAAGGGATTTTTGTATATAGAATTTAAAACACGAATAATATGTGGAAATTCTCGAATTTGAGAACCATTTACTGTCTGCAATGGAAGACGAAGAAGATGATCATTCAAATTAGCTATGTCTTCAATTCGCTCTGATAAAAGTTTTAAACAACGACTTGGAAACTCATCTAAGATTTCAGTGACATTTTCTGGAATGTCTTGCTCTGGCAAGAAAATATAATCAGGATTAATTGACTCTAAGGCGTACTGCAAAAGGATAAGTTTATCAGTATCATCAGGTACTGGAAAGATAGCATTTGAAAAGCCACCCCATAAATGTGTGTAAAGTGTCACCGCATTTTTCAGGTCTGTTGTTGTATTCACTAAGTAAACTAAGCGGAGAGGGCGCGGTTTGAGTTTCAGTATTGCCTCATGCTGCATAATAAAGTAATGCCTGTAAATTTTTTGAGTAATTCATATTACTTAATTATCATACTAAATTGCATAGTTTTCAGTTTCCGATCAGAAATTAATTTAGTAACACTTTGAGACAACACCGTAAACCATAATATCAGCAGTTAGAGAGTAGGAAAGAGATAAGAGCGAGCTGATGAAGAAGACCGGCTGCGTTTAAATTGTATTGGCACAATTGAAGATTTAGCACGTCAAAAAATTGAATTACAAGATGCTCAAATACTGACCTTTTATAGCGAAGATTTAGAAGTAGAGGGAATGGTTAAACATTCTCCAGAAGAGAATATTTGGGTTGCGGTGATTGATTGGGATAACATTAGACAAGTAGAAGATATATCTAAATTGATTAAAATATAAAAATTACCCCAAAATATCCGTCAACTTCTCCATCAAATCTTCCGCTAATTCCAACAACTTAACTTCATCAATATCACTATTACCAGAAGCGCGACAACTTCCAGAAACCACAACATCACCAACTAAAAAATCCTTAGCAGCAAAAATCCGATCTTTATCCGTTAATTGACTCAAACAATATTCTAAACCACCAATAATTTCATCAATAGACTTATCCTGTAAACGTTCCTTTACCTTTACTGCAACCACATCATTACTTTCTAAGAAAGTAGTAAGTTTCTCAATATAACCGGGTTCATCGTCATCATCCCCCCAAGTTTCCAACCAATCACCATCTATATCTTCAAAATATAAATCAGCCGCTTCTAACCCATATTTAATAATATCATCTTCTAATTGACGGGCTGATTCTAAATGCTGTAAAAACTGTTCTAGTCTTTTTTGACGTTCAGTAATTTCTTGGTTAATCATAATTACCTCTGTGAGAATTTTTGCTATACAGAATCAAACTAACGAAACACTATAAATTTATTTTTTGATAAATACCATTGTTCAGATTATCACTCTTATCTAGTGCTAAATTAACTATCTGATTGATAAAATCACTTTCACCAGGATTAAAACTTAAAAATAATCCTCTCTCTATTCCCCAAGAAATCAAAGTATCTTCCCAATCATCAGCTTTTGTTTGTGTAAATTCTTGAGATTGGCTAGCAGCAATTCTCATTTTGAAAAAAATAAAGTATTAGCCCCGATTTTGGAATTCAAAATATAGTACAAAGTAACTATTTTTTAGCCATTGCCTCTGGCTAAAAAAACAGTCGGGTTGAAAAATAAGTATGAATACTCAATAAACTAGAGAGATTGCTTGACAACGAATGGGGAAAATCCAGTTTATCGTTCGGGTTTTAGAATAGGGAATCCAAGGGAAATAAAAATTTATAATTGTTGTCAGATGATGTAAAATCGGTGAGTTAAAAATCTGATAGTGCATCAAATTACTCAAACATGACTCCAAAGACAGCGACACTAGAAATTCCTGAATTAATGCAATTTTTACGTCAACAATTACATGATTTACCTGATGAAAGAAAACCTGGAAATAATACGAAATATCAGGTAGAAGACGCAGTGATGGCAGCATTTTCAATCTTTTTTACGCAGTCAGCGTCTTTTTTAGAGCATCAAAGATTAATGAAAAGCAATAAAGGAAAAGATAACGCAGAAAGTTTATTTTCAATTAAGAAAATCCCCTGTGATAATCAAATAAGAAATTTGTTAGATCCAGTTCCAGCCGCTACTATCTTTATGACTTTTCAAGAAGTCTATGAATGGTTAAATAAAAATGGAGTTTTGAAAAAGTTTGTCTATTTAGATGAAGAAATTTTAATCGCTTTAGATGGGACAGAATATTTCTCATCTAAAAAAATTAGTTGCCCTCATTGTAATTGTCGTAATCATCGAAATGGAACTACAACTTATTTTCATGGCTGTGTCACACCCATTGTAGTTTCTCCTAATCAAAAACAAGTAATTAATTTAGAACCAGAATTTATTAAAAAGCAAGATGGGCATCAAAAACAAGATTGTGAAAATGCAGCGGTTAAAAGATGGTTAAATAAGAATCATCAAAACAAGTATGGTTATGCTGCAACTCTTTTAGGGGACGACTTGTACTCTCACCAACCTATTTGTGAACTAGCTCTAAAACAAGGTTATAATTTTATTTTTGTTTGTCTGGAAGCGTCGCATAAAACTGTATATGAATGGCTAGACTTCTTAGAAAAAAGTGGAGAAGTTGCAACCGTTGAAACCAAACAATGGGATGGACGAAAAAATTTAATTTATCGTTATCGTTATGCTTCTAGAGTTCCCTTAAAAGATGAAGACTCCAGTCTCGAAGTTAATTGGTGCGAAGTAACTGTTATTAATGAAAAAACACAGAAAATCATCTACCAAAATAATTGGATTACTAATCATAAGATCACTGAAAATAATGTTGAAAAAATTGTCAAGGCTGCACGCAGCAGATGGAAAGTTGAGAATGAAGGGAATAACATTCTTAAAAATCACGGTTATAATTTAGAGCATAACTTTGGTCATGGAGAAAATCATTTGTGTGAGTTATTATTGTCTTTGAATTTATTAGCTGTTTTATTTCATACTGTTTTAGATTTAGTTAATTATACCTATCAGAAAGTTCGTGAGTTATTAGTAACCCGAACTTCTTTTTTTAATGATATGCGTAGCCTATTAAAATTTATTTGGTTTAAAGATTGGTCGGATTTTTTCTCATTTATTCTCAGGGAATATGTCCCATTTAAAAAAATAAATTCTGGTTGAAAAATGTCAATATATTGAAAGAGGAGGAGAAAGTTATTTATTCAAAAAACTATAAATTTGCTTAGAATTTCAGCTAGATTGGTAAGTTGAAATCAATTCTTCATGTCTAGATTTTTAAAGATTTTTAAAACCCTATCTATCTCCAGCGTCGGATGATAATTATCTATTAAAAAAGAATAATTTAATACAGGGTTTACACTTAAATTAAGAGAATTTTATCTTATTTTTTTCAAAATGAGAATTGCTGATTGGCTAGTCAGTTGCATACAAAGAGGTTGTTCTTGAATACTACTAACTATTATATCACTTGCCATAGATAAGTCTACAATATAGCGTTGTAAGGCTTGACCACCATTCAGCTTAATGACATTAGCAATCAAATTAATTAATTTTTCATCCTCCTGATTGAACTCACCAGACATTAATTTTTTTCTCCAAATATGAAATTTGGGGTCATTTTTACTTAACCATCTAGGAAACAATTCACCATACCAGTATCTTTCAGGAGGTGTCATTAATTCATAAACGTCTTGTCTTTCTGCTTCAGAAGTTAAACGTTTTATATCCAGTCTAATTTCTGTATCTCGAATAAATTGTTGTAAAAACAAAAGCACAAAACGTTTAGACATCAGTGTACCAGGTTTCACATCTTTAATCCAGTTGTTAATCTGGTTTAACCTAATTGCTAAACTGGGATCTATAGTTGATGCTTCCTCAATTAATGATTTTAGTTTTTCCTTAATCTGTTGTGGATGCAAAATATATACCTGAAAAATAATAAAATTTTTTATTTAGTTTATATATTTTTAATGGTTTTGTAAAGTAACAATTTATTTAGTTAACCAGAGTACGTTTTAACGTACTTAAACTATTAGCCCGGAAATTGATTTCCGGGTGGGTATAGAAGCACACAAATAACCCCCACCTAACTTTTTTCCACCAAATAACCACAACGATGTTCACCATGAATTAACCAGTGAGTCCGTTCCACAGTACAATCTGGGAGAATAGCCGCAAACATTTCCAATTCATGACCACAAACGCTGGGAAAAGATTCCGCAACATCAGAAATAGCGCAAGTATGTTCCACAAAAATAAATCTTTCCGCACCACTAGCATCTGATTCCACAGCGTGAAACTCCGCCATAAAACCTTCAGCTTTTCGCAATTCTATCAAATTGGCGACCCGTTCCTGCAAAGAACCATTACCCACCCGTTCATGATATTCTTGGGCTTTACGTTCCCACTGTTTCCGTAAAATAGACTTTACTTGGTCACGTCCCACAGTTTCCGCTAAAGTGTCAAGAAGAGAAACCGCAAACTCGCCATAACCATCACCTAAGCGGTTAGCACTTTTTTGCAAATGTGATCTTCCCACCCGACTCAAATGATAAACGTGCTGGGGTCTGCCCATACTCGGTTGTTCTGATACCGAATATAGAACTAACTCCTCCATCTCTAAATCCTTTAAATGACGACGAATCGCTTGGGGACTCACATCCAAAAAGTTCGCCAACTCAACAGCCGTTGCTTGTGAGTGTTTCAATAGATACTCTAGGATATCCTGCTTAGTTGAGGTCTGCTGGGTAGTCGCCATCTTCTCTACTAGACGCTTCGCAAACGTCCCAAAATAAAAAACTTTTTTTTCTGAAAATTTAACTTAAACAACATTGTTGTTGTTAATCTATCGTACAATGAAAATAGATTAAACAACAGCCGAATTGTTTTAGTCGTTAAACCTATTCTAGCAGTCCTGTTAGGAATTGGTAACAGAAAACGGGAATTAGCTTTGTGCAGCCCGTCGCCCGTCCTTTAAAGAGAACACAAGAGAACCGATGAGCGCATCCGTCACCACCTTAGTCAACCAACCTTACAAGTACGGCTTTGTTACCGATATTGAAGCCGATACTATTCCCCGTGGGTTAAGCGAAGATGTTGTCCGCCTGATTTCCGCCAAAAAGAATGAACCGGAATTTATGCTGGAATATCGTCTCCGAGCATATCATCAATGGCTGAAAATGACAGAACCAACTTGGTCTCATGTCCAATATCCGCCTATTAATTATCAGGATATTATTTATTATTCCGCACCGAAACAAAAGAAAGCCAAACTCAACAGTTTAGATGAAGTTGATCCAACTTTATTGGAAACCTTTGCAAAATTGGGTATTCCTTTAAATGAACAAAAGCGATTAACTAATGTTGCTGTTGATGCGATTTTTGATAGTGTTTCTGTTGCGACTACATATAAAGAAAAACTTGCCAAAGATGGCGTAATTTTCTGTTCTTTTTCGGAAGCTTTACAAGAACACCCAGAATTAATTAAAAAATATTTGGGTAGCGTTGTTCCCATTGCTGATAATTATTTCGCAGCTTTAAATGCGGCTGTATTTAGTGATGGTTCTTTCGTTTATATTCCCAAAGGCTTAAAATGTCCGATGGAATTGTCTACATATTTCCGCATTAATACCGGAGATACAGGACAATTTGAACGGACTTTAATTGTCGCCGAAGAAGGAAGTTATGTTTCTTATTTAGAAGGTTGTACAGCACCAATGTACGACAGCAACCAATTACACGCGGCGGTTGTAGAATTGGTGGCTTTAGATAATGCGGAAATTAAATATTCTACCGTGCAGAACTGGTACGCTGGTGATGTTAATGGTAAAGGTGGAATTTACAACTTTGTAACTAAACGTGGTTTGTGTCAAGGTGTGAATTCTAAGATCTCTTGGACTCAAGTAGAAACCGGTTCTGCGATTACTTGGAAGTATCCCAGTTGTGTTTTAATTGGTGATAATTCTGTGGGTGAATTTTACTCGGTTGCATTAACAAATAATATGCAGCAAGCTGATACTGGAAGTAAGATGATTCACGTGGGGAAAAATACCCGCAGTACAATTATTTCTAAAGGTATTTCTGCTGGTAAATCTAGCAATAGTTACCGGGGTTTGGTGAAGATTAATCCCACTGCTAAGGGTGCGAGAAATTATTCTCAATGTGATTCGATGTTAATTGGTGATAATGCTCAAGCTAATACTTTTCCTTATATTCAAGTTCAGAATAATACGGGTAAGGTTGAACATGAGGCTTCTACTTCTAAAATTGGTGAAGATCAATTATTCTTTTTTGCTCAACGGGGTATTTCTTCGGAAGATGCTATTTCGATGATGATTAGCGGTTTCTGTAAGGATGTTTTTAATCAGCTTCCTATGGAGTTTGCTGTTGAGGCTGATAAGTTGTTGAGTCTGAAACTAGAGGGTAGTGTGGGTTAAGAAAACGAACCACAGAGGCACAGAGTACGCAGAGAAAGAGAGGAAGAGAAGATGATTGTTGAGAATAGTGATTTGATTTTGTCGGTTAAGGATTTGACGGCTGATGTTGATGGAACTCAGATTTTGAAGGGGTTGAATTTGGAGGTTCGCGCTGGGGAAGTTCACGCGATTATGGGTCCAAATGGTTCTGGGAAGAGTACGTTTTCTAAGGTGTTAGCGGGACATCCAGCTTATACTGTTACTGGTGGTGAGGTGATTTTCCAGGGACAAAATCTTTTGGATATGGAAGCCGCAGACAGGGCTAGGAGTGGTGTGTTTTTAGCTTTTCAATATCCTCTGGAAATTCCTGGTGTGAGTAATTTGGATTTTTTACGGGTGGCTTATAATTCTCGTCGGAAGGCTCAAGGTTTAGAAGAGGTTGACGCTTTCGATTTTGATGATTTGGTTGAGGAAAAGTTGGATGTTGTGAAGATGAATTCTTCTTTTCTGAACCGCAGTGTGAATGAGGGTTTCTCCGGTGGGGAAAAGAAGCGGAATGAAATTCTGCAAATGGCAATTTTAGAACCAAAGTTAGCGATTTTGGATGAAACTGATTCTGGTTTGGATATTGATGCTCTGAAAATTGTCGCTAATGGTGTTAATCAGTTAACTAATGCTGAAAATGCGACGATTATGATTACTCACTATCAGCGTCTTTTAGATTATATTGTCCCTGATTTTGTTCACGTTATGGCGCAGGGACAAATTATTAGAAGTGGTGGTAAGGAGTTGGCTCTTGAGTTGGAATCTCGCGGTTATGATTGGGTTCTAGAAGAAGCTTTGGGAGTGGGTGTGTAATGTCTATTCCAATTAATGTAGAGACGTTTCATGAAACGTCTCTACAACAAAATCTATTAGATAGAGATGCTTTTTTAAGTGGTTTATTAAGTCGGGTAACTACTACAAAACAAGATGGTTGGTTACAGGATTTGCGCGACGGTGCTGTTAATTGGGTGCGTCATTCTGTTATCCCCAATACCCGCGAGGAAGAATGGCGATTTACTGATTTATCACCTCTCAAACAGGTAACATTCAATAATAATGTAGAGACGTTCCATGGAACGTCTCTACAATCCATGATTTTACCTGAAGTTTCTCAGCGGTTAGTTTTTGTAAATGGTGTTTATGCACCTGATTTATCTAATACTGAAGATTTACCTGCTGGTTTGAAAGTTGGTAATTTGGATGTTTTACCTGGTGAAGTTGTTCAGGAATATTTAGCGCAAGCTGAAGGTGCTAAAGAAGTTTTTACGGCTTTAAATACTGCGGCTCTAAATGATGTCGCGGTGGTATGGGTTGCTAAAAATGTGGTTGTGGAAACTCCTATTCATTTACTTTTTGTTTCTGTTTCTGGTGAGTCTCCAACTATTTCCCAACCTCGTGTTTTAGTGGTAGCTGAAAGTAATTCTCAGGTGGGTTTGATTGAGGAATATACGAACCACAGAGACACGGAGAACACAGAGAAGGAAGTCTATTTTACTAATGGGGTAACGGAAATCTGGGTAAATGAAAATGCTCAGGTGAGTCATAATAGGGTTGTGCGGGAAGGTGCAGCGGCTTTTCATGTTGGGAAAACTGCTGTTACTCAGGCGCGATATAGTCGTTATAATTGTAATGCGGTGACGGTTGGGGGGAAAATCTCTCGTCACAATTTGGAGATTTTGCAAACTGGTGAACAAACGGAAACGACGCTGAATGGTTTGACTGTGATTGCTGATAATCAATTGGCTGATACTCACAGTGCTTTGTCTTTAAATCATCCACATGGTGTGAGCAAACAGTTACATAAGTGCATCATAGGCGATCGCGCTCATGGTGTCTTCAATGGTAAAATATTTGTTCCTAAACTGGCGCAATTAACTAACGCATCTCAATTAAATCGCAATTTGCTATTATCATCTAAGTCCAGAATTGACACCAAACCTCAATTGGAAATCACTGCTGATAATGTTAAATGCGCTCATGGTGCTACTGTCAGTCAGTTGGAAGATGATCAAATATTCTACCTGCAAAGTCGCGGCATTGATGAAAATAATGCTCGCAAATTATTAGTTAATGGTTTCGCAATGGAAATTATTAACTTTATCCCTGTTCCTTCTTTGCGTGAGAGTTTGTTGAAAACTGTTACAAGTCTCACCAATAAATGATAAAACTTCGGGAACTCACCCCTAAAAAAGGTGAGTAAACCCCGCACCTACTAACACAAAAAGCTCTAAAACTTTCTTTCTCTGTGTCCTCTGTGCCTCTGTGGTTCGTTCTTCTTAAATTCTGCAATACTCCTAAATTCTAGTTATTATTCTGAACATCTAAACTCCTGAACTTCTTCTTCAACATGACCATCACTTCTACCAAATCTCTGGCTGATAAAGTTCGTTCTGACTTCCCCATTTTACATCAGGAAGTCCACGGTAAACCCCTGGTTTATCTCGATAATGCAGCTACTTCTCAAAAGCCTTTGTTCGTGTTAAATGCTTGGCGTGATTATTATGAACAATATAATTCTAATGTTCATCGTGGCGCACATTTTCTCAGCGGAAAAGCTACTGATGCTTATGAGGGTGCGCGTGATAAAATCGCTAAATTCATTAATGCCAAATCACGCCAAGAAATTGTGTACACCCGCAATGCAACTGAAGCCATTAACCTAGTCGCTTACAGTTGGGGAATGAACAATTTACAGCCAGGAGATGAAATAATTCTCTCGGTTATGGAACACCATAGTAATATTGTTCCTTGGCAATTTGTGGCTCAAAAAACAGGCGCGGTTTTGAAGTTTGTCGAATTAACACCGGCAGAAACTTTTGATTTGGAACAGTTTAAAAACTTGATTTCTGACAAAACAAAACTAGTGTCTATCGTGCATATTTCTAATACTTTGGGTTGCATAAATCCAGTTAAAGAAATAGCCGAAATTGCTCACAAATATGGTGCGAAATTCTTACTTGATGCTTGTCAAAGTGTCCCCCATACTCCCATTGATGTTCAATCACTTGACTGTGATTGGTTGGTGGCTTCTGGACATAAAATGTGCGCTCCCACTGGCATTGGTTTCTTATATGGTAAGCTGGAATTACTAGAAGCAATGCCGCCATTTTTCGGTGGTGGTGAGATGATTGCAGAGGTATTTTTAGACCATTCCACCTATGCAGAATTACCCCATAAATTTGAAGCGGGTACTCCGGCTATTGGGGAAGCGATCGCCCTTGGTGCAGCGATAGATTATCTTACTAATATTGGTATGGATAAAATCCATGCTTATGAAGCGGAATTAACTGCTTATTTGTTCGCGCAATTAGCACAAATACCCCAAATTAGAATCTACGGACCAAAACCCAATGCTGAAGGGGAAGGGAGAGCCGCATTAGCAGCTTTTACGGCAGAAGGTGTTCACGCTAATGATTTAGCAACATTGTTAGATCAAGAAGGTGTAGCAATTCGTTCTGGACATCATTGCACGCAACCATTACACCGTTACTTGAGTTTATCAGGAACTGCACGAGCAAGTTTATCTTTTTACAATACTCGTGAAGAAATTGATGTTTTCATCAAAGCATTGAAGGAGACTTTGGACTTTTTTGCTGGTGTGTTTGGCGATTGACACTCTCACTGTCTTTAGCCACTGAGATTCTTAGTTCAACGAGTCCACTTAACTTAAACCCCTTGCGGTATTTAAACCAGAGGTGGTTCTCTCCCCAAGCGTTAACTTTCCCTCAGCGGACAAGGTAGTTGCATCATCTCGTTCCCAGTCAGAGACTGGGAACGAGATGTGGTAGGGATTTGAGCTTAATTTGACACATATTAGCTTTTGCTTTACCCCTACCCGTAGAATCTTAGCAGTATTGTATTGAATCCTGACCTTAATTAAAATGTTGCATATACATATACAAAGTTAGTAATTTCTAGGAAAATATGCCATAACAGAAGCGAAGATACTCCGATCATTAGGTGTCTATAGATGAAATATTCTCAGATTCAATTTAGCCAAAGCCTTGCGGATATTGATCTTTTCCAACTCCAAGAACTGTTTAATCTGGCTGCTTTTTGGGCAAAAGGACGTAGTATTAAGGATTGGGGTATAGCTCTTGCTAACAGTGAACCTGTTATTTCTATCTGGGATAGGGAATTATTAATTGGTTTTGCTAGAGCCACCTCTGATGGCATCTATCGCGCTACAATTTGGGATGTTGTCATTCATCCAGATTATCAAGGTAACGGTTTGGGTAGCAAGTTGGTGGAAACGGTTTTAAGTCATCCCCGAATGCAGAAGGTAGAGCGTGTATACTTAATGACAACGCATCAACGGGAATTTTATGAAAAGATTGGTTTTCGAGTCAATAATACCACGACAATGGTTTTAAATAATCAATCTAATTTTGATGCTTTTGTCAGTGAGGAGATTTGTTTGCAAGAGTCCCTGTAGGTATGGATATTTGCAGTCTAGTTAACTGCGATGTTTCTTCCTGGTTGGTGGGAAAAGGCAAAATTTCTAATTTTCCTCCCATCAATTCTACCAAACGTTGATTGAGTGAAAGTTTCATTCCTGGTGACAAATCTATATTTTCTTGAGTTGTTTGAAGTTCTGATTTCATCAAATGCAGAGATTCATTTGTGATTACGGTATCAGTGGGTACGTCTAACCAAATATTGGCAAAATTACCTGGAGATTGTAAATTGCCAGAAAGATATATATTCCCTTCTTCCATGTTAGCAATTGTTGTATTTATCAAATTGATTAATACTTGTTTGAGCCAATGGTAATCTGTCAAAATCTGAATTTCTGGATCTGAGGGTGATAAAATAAAAGGATAATTGCGGTTAACGGCTAATAAATAAGTTAGTTCATAAACTTCCTGGAGAAATTCACTTAATTGAAAAGCCTGAATATCTAATTTATTTCTACCAGATTCAATTTTGGAAACATTGAGAATTTCATCAATTATTTTTAATAATTTCAGAGATTTTTCGTAAGCTTGTCCGATAAATTCTCGCTCTTCTTGGGGATTTTCACACAAATCTGCCAAAATCAGTTGATGTAAACCCATCATACTCCCTAGAGGCGATCGCAATTCATGACCAATCCTGGCTAAAAACCCCCCTTGAAATTGGCTCATTTCCCGCGCCTGATAGTAGGCTAATTGGGTTTGCTCTAATTCTGCCAAAAGTGGGTTTTCTGGCTGTTGTGGAGCATTTTCCACCGTAACAGATGCCGATTTGCTAGACTGAAGGAATAATTTACAAAAACCTATTCCTAATCCTATTCCTGCGCCTAAATATAGCCAGTTACTAAAATTCATAATTATCCAATTTAATACTACCTTGTCGTAAAATCTGCCAATTGTTCCCTGTCCATTTAGCAACGGTGGAAGGTATTCCCAAACCTTGGTATTCTGTTGATTCTAATGTTAAAACCTCTGGAAATTGAGCTTCTATAGCTGCTTTGGTTTCTAAAGCTGGTTGTCCTGATAAATTAGCGCTAGTTGTCGCCATTGGACCAGTTTGCGCCAAAATAATTTGAGCAACTGGATGATTTGGAACTCTAATCCCAATAGTAGTCGGTTCAAGAGGATTCATGACAGTGGGAATTTTGTCACTAGCTGGTAAAACTAAAGTTAAAGCACCTGGCCAATATTGATTAACAATTTTTTGCCAGATTTGATATTCTCTTTGGCTACCTTGAACATAATCCCATAAATCTTCAGCTTTGGCAGCCATTAAAATTAAAGGTTTATCAAAACTGCGTTGTTTCGCAGCATAAATTAATTCTGCTTGTACTGGTATGGTGGCTAATGCAGGGACGGTATCTGTAGGGAAACTGATGAGTTTTCCCGCTTTTGCAGCTTCTATCAGGACTGATAATGAAAGGTTCATAAAGATGGTTTTTCTGCTGGTGTTTTGAGTTAAGGATAATTTTTTTGATATTATTATCATAGTAGAAATGGGGTTTAAAAACATGACTCAACTAACACCAAAACAACCAGCAAGAAGAGGAAGAATTTTCCCTGAATTGACTTTATCACCGGAAGAATTGGCTAAACGTAAAGCAGAAGATGAACAATTTTATCAACGTTGTTGGGCAATTTTTCAAAGATTACTGCCTGAATTGATGAAAGAACATTATAACTCGTATATTGCTGTAGAACCAGATAGCGGTGATTATTTCATTGATCAGGATATGGAAGTCGCTAGTAAAAAATCACGGGAGAAACATCCTAATGTGATACATTTTCTATTTCGCATCAATGAAACAGGGGTAACAGGAAGAATATGATACAGGGTTATTTTGGTGATGAGGGGCAGCTTTTCTTTGAAATTGAATTAATTACTGCTGAAGGCTTAAATCTGCCTGTAGATGCTTTATTTGATACTGGATTCACAGGCTTTATGGCTATTAATAAACAAGATTTAAGTAGGTGAACACAATAAAACCAAACTGTGTAAAGAAACGTAAAATCGCCCAAACCCTCTTCACTCTTGCCTCTTGCCTTTTGCCTTGCCATAACGACAATTTTCAACGCCAACCTACTTATCTATTCAGGTAAAGTGATTTTGGATAATCAAGAGGATGAAATTCCTGTTTATGCTGGAGATGAATTAACGGAAATTTTATTGGGTTCAGCGTGGTTGGAGTTTTTGCCTTTGGTGGTGAATTTTCAAGCTGATATTTTGACTTTAGGATGATTTTTTTGATATTATTATCATAGTAGAAATGGGGTTTAAAAACATGACTCAACTAACACCAAAACAACCAGCAAGAAGAGGAAGGATTTTCCCGGAACTGACTTTATCACCGGAAGAATTGGCTAGACGTAAAGCTGAAAATGAGGCAGAGTATCAACGTTATCGAACAATTTTTGAGCGTGTACGTCCTGAGTTGATCAAAGAACATTATGGTTGGTATATTGCTATTGAGTTAAATAGTGGTGATTATTTAATTGATCAAGATAAAGAAATTGCACATCAAAAAGCCCGTGATAAATACCCAAATGCTGATCATTGCGTTTTTTGTTTGAATGAATCTGGAGCAACTGGGAGAATATGATAGAGGGTAAATTTGGTGAAAAAAAGCAGCTATTTTTTGAAATTGAGTTGGTTGCTAATGATGGTTTAAGTTTGCCTGTGGATGCTTTATTTGATAGTGGTTTCACAGGCTTTATGGCTATTAATACACAAGATTTAGATGGACTTAATTGGGATTATGTAGATAAAGAAATTCTGCGAACTGCTCAGGGTGAAATCACGTTTGAAAGATATTTGGGTAAGGTGATATTGGATAACCAAGAGTATGAAATTCCTGTTTATGCTGGAGATGAATTAACGGAGATTTTATTGGGTTCAGAGTGGTTGGAGTTTTTGCCTTTGGTGGTGAATTTTCAAGCTGGTATTTTGACTTTGGGATGAATGATTTTGGGGAAATAAACCACGAAGCAACGAAGAGCGCGAAGGGAAGAAAGAAAAGAAGAGAGAAAAGAGTTGTTTTTAATTTATTGGTAAGTCGCGCAAATAGTAAAATTTATCGTTTTTCCGATCACTTGATTTAATTCTTCCTAAATAACCTGTAAGTTGAAAATTTAAGTCTCAGATATGACAACAAAATTTCTTAAATATTAATATTTTTAATTTCATCCCAAGCATCATTAATTTTATCACGATTACGAACTATCTTTTCGGGTGTTGTATCTCTTGTAACTGCTTGCAAAATAGTCAGACTTTCCTTAGCAAAAAATAACCATTGAGGCAAATTAATAGCTAAAGGATTACCAGCGTATGTAAAAATTTTTAGCGCATTGCCACTAGCTGATATTGCATGAGCTAAAAACAACATTTTATGAAGTTTTAGATTAGATTTAATTTGATACAGTTCTCTATTTGCAATAGAAGTATGCAAAGAGTATTGAAGTTGTTCTGCGCTATCCAAACATGAAAGATAGTGATAACCTCTGACAATTATTTCTATAACAGTTACAGGAACTGACATTGTGATAAAGTGTCTCAGATCATAACCATTTAAATACATCCATCTAGATATATCTGCTATGGTTTTTGTATCCGATCCATAAAAACCAAATTGCATAAGTTGGAGAAATGCCCATCCAGGAATAGGAACTCCCATTTTAGTAGACATATCAGATATAATATGACCCAACCAAATCAAAGGAGCGAAAGCTTTATCTTCCAATGACATATCAAATGTTTTCAAAATATGAAGATTACCATTGATGTCAAAAGCAGTCATATTGCCATTGATAATGTCTAGCGTTCCAAATATCAGACCAAATAGCGGATCATGGCCAAGACTTAATAACCTATGAGTTTTGGGATTAAATCCTTTAATATTCTGATTAATACTTTGGTCATAAGAAACTTTACAAGTATCTTCACACCACTTTAAAAATGGATTTAATTCTCCTTCTTCATCAATACCTAAAGTTTTTAACCATTTTGTAAAATTACTTCCTTCTTGTTTATATTTTCCTAGATAGTTGATATCTTTGGGAATTTTGACCACTAAAAAATCAAGAATATTAGCAACTAAACCTGATATACCAACTATTGCATAATCTAAGTTAGATAATGGAGGCAAAAATTCTGGGTTTCTGAAAACCTCTTCTTTGACCCTATCATCAATAATCAGAAAGTTGTTATTTAAGAAAATTTCATCTTCCCAAATTAGTTGCCTTTGTGATTTAGATGGTTGTAAATTAGTATCTAAGATATGTCTGATAATATCTTCTGAAACTCCAATATCTTTAGCTAGATTAATTACATCATTTTGTAATTGTGTCAATTTTTCTGTTTCCTGTTTCTGAGTCTGATTAATTGTGGCAAAAGAGGAATGAATATCTCTAATTCTTTGAGACATTTCCAAAAACTCATTATCCCAATTCAATATGCTAGACATACAAAATTTCCCATTTATTTACAGTAAGTCTTGGTTTCTATGTAATGCGTTTTTTAAATACTCAATTGCTTTTTCCAAATTTTCTATTTTTTGCTTGTTTTGTTCCTTATTCAGAATTAAATCATCTCTTTCATCTTCAAGAGAGCGAATAGCTTGCCTTTGCTCCTTAATAATTTCTTGAGCCAAACGAATATCTTTTTGAATGAGGACAATTTCTTTCATTACAACTTCTAACTTAGCTGCTTGCGTTAAAGCAGCATCTGGAGACTGAGCAAACAAAGCACCAACACCAACACCCGCACCAGCGCCAAGAATAGCACCACCACCAACAATGACTGCAAAACCACCCGCCATTCCCAAACCACCTGCTGCTATTGCACCTCCTCCAAGAGCAGCTAAAACAGCTGATACTGCTGCTGCACCAGATAAACCAGGTGCTAGTATAGGTGCTAATAAACCTGCGATTACTGGTGTGAAAAATGCTGCTGTTATGGCTAAAGCAACTGCACCTAAGACACCTACTAACCAGGGATTTAAACCACCTTTAATTCCTTGAATTGCCTCGTTATAGTTCGACTTAAAGCGTCTAACAACATCTGAATCTAAATCTAGGCTTCTGGCAAAAACTTGTAATTTATTGATCAGTTTGTATTCGTCAGATATTTTTATATTTTTATATTTGTCATCATTTGTGTTACCAAGGTTATAATATGGCTTAAAAATAACTACCTCTAAGAACATTATATGTAGAGTTAATTTATTTCCCGCATCTGTCTTAATCGCTGTAACTAATTGTTTGAGTAATTCAAAATCTGTGATCAAATTAGAGGAAGAATTACTATGATTTTCTTGATTAATTTGTCCTTGTAAAAAAAGTTCAGTTGATTCTTTCCACTGAGATAACCATTGCCGTTTCAGAGCTTTCGTTTCAAAATTGTTCTCATATTCAACGTCTGCTAATACCAGATGGTATTGATAGCTAAACATGATTCTTGTTTGTTCCAGAGTTAAACCAAATTCTTTCATTGTCTTTTCCCCTAAAGTTGTACTACTGAATCTTAATTACAACAAATTTTAATTTTATTAAGCACATTTGCTTAAATTTGTTTATTTAATTTGGAAGTTTTATTACATTGAGACTAATTTATACAAATTGTCCTCACTACGCAAACCCGCACCTAACACATCTAACCCTATTGGTGACGTGAGAGTATAACTGGTTGAAGATCCTTTTTTGGAGAGTGCGATCGCTCCTTCTTGTTCTAATTCTTGTAAAATTTCTGGATAACCTGGGATATTCTTGTTCTTTAATTTCATTTTGTCATTCAATTTACCCCTAGCCACTTTCTGCTGACTTCCTCCTAAGTCCCACAACGCAAGCAGCAAGCGAGTTTTAGCGTACAAAACCTGTAAATTTTTGGCTTGGGTGTTCATATTCAGTATCCTACTTAACTAAAAAATATTATAAGTATTTTATTTGTTACTTGGACAAAATTCAAATAATATTAACTATTTTGATGTAAATAAGACAAATATCAATATTTATGACTTATGCTGCAAATACCCTGAACAGGTAAGGGTAAAGCATGAGCTAAACCCCTACATTTATACTCAGGATTGGGATATTTTTTGAGTAAGAAGTCTCTAATTGCATATTTCCTCAGAGGTAAGAAATTAGAGTCGCTTATATCAGCAGCAAGATGGAAGACCGACAAAAATAGTTCATGATTACATACAAATACTATACCCATCCTTTTCTAGGTACGAAAAAACAAAAGCTCAAATCTGCCTTTGTGTCTGTACGGAGATTAAAGAGTTGTAAATAATAGGAACAAAATGAAGACTATATATAAAGAGCGTAAACTCGGTTTACGCGTGCAAGCAATACTGATGTCTACATTACTCTCAGTTCTTTTATTAACAGGCTGTGGCGGTGGTTCTCGAAACGCATCAGTACCACCACCTGTTGATGATACAGCAGGTAGAAACATGAGCGATCGCTCTTTAGTAAATCAACCCGAAGCCAAAAAAGGATTATCCACAGGTCAGAAAGTGGCACTTTTAGGGGGAGCAGCCGCTCTTTACTATCTCTACAACAAACAAAAAAACGCTCAAGGAACAGGAGCAAAAGGCAAATATTATCTCTCCAAAAATGGGCGCGTATATTACCGTGATGAGCAAAACCGCGCTCACTGGGTAACTCCTCCCCCAGATGGTATTCGTGTTCCCGAATCAGAAGCGCAAAAGTATAGTGAATTCCAAGGCTATAACGGACGCACCACAGGTCGGGATCTCACTCAACTACCAGAAGCAACACAATAAGGAGACAGATCATGGTTAACGACTTTTTGCAAAAGGCGAAAGATTTTTTAGTAGGGTTAGGCGATAAACGAGATCAAGAAGAAATCCGTCCACCTCGTGATGATCTAAACGAAGCAAATTTTGGTGATGTTCGTCCCGCTAGTGAAGACCCCTATGGCGACCCCGCCAACCAAGGCAACTTTGGTAATGTTCGTCCCGCCAGTGAAGACCCATACGGCGACCCCGCCGACCAAGGCAACTTTGGCAATGTTCGTCCCGCCAGTGAAGATCCCTATGGCGACCCCGCCGACGAGGAAAATTAACTATCTGGTGAAAATTAAATCTGCGTTTTCCAGAACCCTTGTAGAGACGTTCCATGGAACGTCTCTACTTTTTTGGAGATATCTATTTCTATCAGACATCTAAATTAGGCAAACTCTTCCAACTGTGACAACTTTAACCAAATATTGGGCGTTGGTACTTGTCCAAACTTGACCAAAGCATAATCACCCTTGATATCCACAATTTCCCCTTGGGTTTCAAACAAGTAACTAGGTAAACGGGAATCACTAGCCTGTGCTTCTAGACTATTTTCTAGCTTTTCCCGAATAGCCCGCACCATATTTCCTTTTTTAATCGCCATAAGTTCCCCTCGTTCCAAAATAAACGCTTTTACTGAAAATTTTAGCTTGTACCCAGACACAAGGGGAATTTTTCTATTAATCACTTTGTTTTTTAGCCGACATCATCCCCATATTTCCGCCCGCGCCATTGCTTAGGAGTGTGAAATGCAGATAAAAAGATGCGTAGCCCCGCTAAAGGGTCAGCCAAAAGAGAAAGCCAGAATAACCAACCACCAGTGGCATCTTTCCGATCATAGGAGGGAGCGATCGCTAATAATAAGGCAAAGCGAATTACCACCAAAAATATATTCAATCCTAACAACAAATCCGCAATATCCTCATAAATCCTCCTTAGACAATCCAGAATTAGTGATCCAGCGACTCATTTTACCATCTGCATAATTATCGCATTTCCCATAATTTGGAAGACATTGCATTAAGCATTCATTCTTTTAATTGCTGAGAGAGAAGGATATTTTTTATTATCAATAAGTAATTGACGTTCTAATAAACGAGGTTGATCATTAAATCCTAAAATTCTAGCCGTCACTTGTCCTATATTTGTGAGAGATTCAATAGTAGAATTATTCAGTTTAAAATGTTCCCCCCAATTATCCCAACGAGGATGATAAAAACGCACAAATTATTTTTTATCTAAAATAATTGAACCGATATCACTTCCTTTAAAACGATTACAATAGACACAACAATAAGCCAGATTATCTATATTTGATGAGCCACCATGTTTGATACTAATAATATGATCAATGGCACAGCCTAAAATGGTATCATGTTCAGAAATCAGGCAATATTCACATAAATTATCCGCTCTTTCTGTAACTAAACGGCGAAGTTCTAGATTTAAATAAGGACGCTCCATAATTTAATTTTAAGCCTTCTCGTTAATAAAATCATAAGCCCTAGCTTTTGCTAGTCTTAATAAATGTTCTAGAATCAAATAATGATCTAATTCTGATTTCTCCTCTGGAGAAATTCCATCAGTTTTTTCCCGAAAAATTAAATCAGATACTCTTTCTTTTACTGTTTCCGATACTTGAAATTTAACTAAACTTTGAGATGTTATGCCAGCAGCGAGAAAGTTAATTATCTCTTCATACGCTGGATTAATGGTGATTGATGTTTTCATGATGATTATCTCCTTTATTAAGGATATTTAAAATCCATAGAGCAAATAAATGTAGAGAATTTACAGATACACTAATTATAAGGAAGAACGCCGAAAACCCTTGAAAATGTGGGTGACTCAGGAAGCCACATTTGGGCTTTAGACAAGGGATGAAGGCTAGTACCGCAAGGCGGAAGTCAAAAGTCAAAAGTCAAAAGTCAAAATGAAGACAGTATAGGCTTTTGGAGGATTTAGAATGGTTGGTTTATTTACGCCGTTTTGTACTAGAGGCAGGATAAATCCTGCATTGATTTTAATCCATATTCGTGATACAACTATATTGTCACTAAAGACATAAAAAGCTACCGAGGGACTCTCGGAAAGTTACGCTTGTCAGATATGATTTCGCCCGCCAGGGCCAACGAAATCAGGGCAAGAACCCAAATATTTAAGGCAGTGCCTGAAACTGGGATAACTGAGGGATATAGACTGAAACTCTCTATAGAATCTCCGCGTCTTTAGACCGGAGAGTGTCAAAATAGCCTGTGTTCTTTAAGGGAACACCAAAAAATAAATTACCCAATTTTGTGGGATGGGCATCCTGCCCGTCCTTGATGATTAGCGGGCAAGACTTGTACTGAGCTTGTCGAAGTATGCCCGCACCACAAGAAATTTTTGGGTATTTTTTTAATTGGAAGTCCCTAAGAACCAAGATATTTTCTCATGATTAAGATCGCTCTCCCCACAAGACAAACTGGAATAAAGAGCGATACCCTCAGTCAGCGCCCTAAATAGCCTTAATCCCCATATTTCCGCCCGCGCCATTGCTTAGGAGTGTGAAATGCAGATAAAAAGATGCGTAGCACCGCTAAAGGGTCAGCCAACGGAGAAAGCCAGAATAACCAACCACCAGTGGCATCTTTCCGATCATAGGAGGGAGCGATCGCTAATAATAAAGCAAAGCGAATCACCACCAAAAATATATTCAATCCTAACAACAGCAGCGCCGGCAGTGAAAGCACCAAAGAAGGCAGCGACAAATAACCCAGTAAAATCAAAATAGGTAAACCCTGCACCGCCGACAACACCCATAAATCCCCCCAAATCTGAGCGGGAGAAGCAGCATCCTTCAAATCAAGGCTGCGCCCCCATTCGTTCCAAGTTTCCCACGCCCCCTCATACATCCTCACCCTTAGCACCTTAGCCCCATCCAAAAAGCCCACCTTAAAGCCCTTCGCGGCAATATTCCGCGCCAAAGTCACATCATCACAAAAAGAACCCTTCGCGCTGCTGTAACCATCCACAGCCTTTAACACAGACCGACGACACAAAAAACACTGACCATTAGCCATCACCCGTTCCGGTTGTTCAGTATAAATCCCCGTCGGATCAAATCTATACAACAACGTCATTAACAAAGCCGGTTGTAACCAACATTCCCCCGGATACTTGAGAATAAACTGCGGTGATAAAGATACCAAATCATAACCTTTAGCGATCGCAGTTTGCACCAAACTCGCCACCAAACCAGCATCAGGTTGGATATCTGCATCCATACCCAAAAACCACTCACTCCCCTCAGAACTGAACAAAAAACCATTATGCAACGCCCAAGGACGACCCACCCACCCAGAAGGTAAAGGATCATCCGTCATCACCCGAAAGCGTGGGTCAGTCGCTGCTGCCGCTTTTACCAAATCGGGAGTACCATCTTGAGAGCGACTATCAACCACAATAACTTCCCGAACCTCATAACTTTGGCGAGTTAAACCAGCCAAAAGCGGACCAATCCGCAACGCCTCATTTAACGTCGGTACAACCACGCTCACACTGCCTAAAATTTCCGGTGTTGGCTGTTGTGGTGTTAAAGCTGGATCACGTCTAGGACCTTTCAGCAACCGGGAAAGCAAAATCGCCGTTGCCGGTACTTGGACAAGTAGCAATAGCAGTGGAATAATATTTAGCAATTTCAACCCTGACTTTTTGTATAAACTAGCTACTTTAAATCTTCTCGCAATTTAGGCAAATTGACCTAAATTATCCAGCGATATGCAATAGGCATTAGGTTTCTGGAGATTATCGGTTTCATCTAATACTTTTCCAACAACCTCTAAGGACAGGCTACGCCATCAGCATTAAGCAGCAAAACCTTTTGGTGTAATGCTATAGTATGTTACTTGACACTCTCCGGTCTAAAGACGTGGAGATTCTATAGAGAGTTTCAGTCTATATCCCTCAGTTATCCCAGTTTCAGGATTGGTTCCTTGAATATTTGGGTTCTTGCCCTGATTTCGTTTGCCCTGGCGGGCGAAATCATATCTGACAAGCGTAACTTTCCGAGAGTCCCCCGGTAGCTTTTTATGTCTTTAGTGACAGTTTGATTGTATCACGAATATGGATTAAAATTTGAAATAATTTCAAATTTTCAAATTAACGTCATTGCAGGATAAAGGAAAGCAACTAGTACAAAACGGCGTAAATAAACCAACCATTCTAAATCCTCCAAAAGCCTATGCTGTCTTCATTTTGACTTTTGACTTTTGACTTTTGACTTCCGCCTTGCGGTACTAGCCTTCATCCCTTGTCTGAAGCCCAGATGCGTTCGACTTAGGAGAACGCATCTTCAAGGGTTTTCGGCATCTACTTTATAAGTGTGATTAAAAAGTTGTGCATCATTGCCTGTTTCAACAGAGAATAATTTGACTATGGATTTTGACTATTTCCGAACCAACGAAAGTAATAACACCAATAAGAACTTTCAACACTTGTTATCTAGTGGTTGGCGACCATTTCACAGAGATTTTGATTGGGAATACTTCGGTAAAATTCTATTCCATGACACTCAAGAATTAACCCAAAAAAGTATTAATTTAGCCAGTTATTATGCTGATGCTTTAGCGAGAAAAGAATATGCTTGGTGGGCAAATATTTTAAATTTAGCTTCAGATTACACCCGTGGTGAATTCCAAAAATATTGGAATTATATTACACCAGATATGCTCACCCCAGAACAGCGCCATAAAGACTTTTTAACCACAGAAACACCCCTAGTCCAATTTGTCAGTCGCAACAGTATTCCTATTGATTACGTCCTGAATCTTCTCCAAGAAATAACCGTTTTACGAGTTTTGAAACTATTAGAACGTCCTGATGTTATCACTCAATATTACTCAGAACGAGACTTTTATTTCCCCGTTGAAAAATTTGTAAACTGGGAAAGACTAGATGTGGTTAATACAGTTTATGCCTACTGGTCAGAACATGATATTTGGTTACAAATTGAAGCTTATGAAAGAGGCAGAAGAAATTATACTTTAATGGCTAAAAATATCAAGCCATTAATTAATAAAGCCACCTATGATCTAGCAGTCATGCTGAGTGGATATCAAAGTCGTGTTGGGAAAGTTCATAGTCAGTATTCATTACCGACATTTCCCCAAGATATTCAAGATTTTACTGACATAGTTCAACAAACAATTTTAGATCAAAATCAATTAGCCGTTGTAGTACATGGCGCACCAGGTACAGGGAAAACAGCATGGACACAAAGTGTTGCTAAAGAAATTCTTGTCCCTTTAGGATATGTAATTTTCATTTTAGATCATGATGCCATCACTAACTTTGTGCCGCCAACATATTTAGAAAAGATTTGTATTATCATCAACGAAGCTGATAATTTAGCTCAAGATCGAGCTTCAGAAGTAGCACAATATAACAACAAAACCGAGCATATTTTAGCCTTATTAGATGGGACATTATACCAAAGCATAATTGACGAATCTGGTATTCAAATGCAACAGAAATTAGTCATACTAATGACTTGTAATACCACGGAAAGATTAGATCCAGCCATGTTACGTAAAGGTAGAGTAGACTTAATATGTGAGTTTACCAAAAAATTTGTTTAATTAACCACAAGACAATATCCCCGACTTCTTCAAGAAGTCGGGGATATAAATAATCTCAATAACACTAATTACCTGCACTTATGAATAAAAAAGAACAAACAGTAACGCGATTATTTTCCCATCTAAAATTTGATAATCATAAATTTCAACATCAACCCGGTAGTGTTTTAGGAAATACAGCTTTAATTGTCGGAACTACCATTGGGGCGGGGATTATTGGATTACCTGCTGTAACTTTACCATCGGGGATTATACCATCCACAATCCTACTTATTACTGTATGGCTGTATACTTTAACCTCCGGTTTATTAATTGCAGAATTGACTTTAAATGTGATGAGATTTGAGGGTATTTCTCATATAGGTTTATTAGCAATCATAGAAAAGATTCTCGGTAAACCAGGAGCGAGAATTGCCGGAATTGCCTATGTATTTAACCACTATGCCCTGTTAGTGGCATATATGACTGAAGGTGGCAAAATTTTAACAACCACAGTTGATAAAGTTTGGGAATTAGAGCATATTTCACCTCAGTGGGTAGGAACAGTCAGTTTTTTTCTCGTATTTGGTAGCCTAATGTATTGGGGTAAAGATAGATTGATAGAAAGAATAAATGGTATATTTATTATTATTTTATTAATTACTTTTTTGGGTTTATTAATATTAGGAGGAATGCAATTTCAAAACTCTCAACTTCTAGTACAAAATTGGCAATCTATTGGTAATGCTATTGCTATTATATATGTAGCAATGTTCTTTCACAGTATTATTCCACTGGTTGTAACTCAATTAGAAGGAGACATTAATAAAATTCGCCAATCTATGATTATTGGTTCATTAATTCCCTTATTCATGTTTTTAGCTTGGAATGCTGTTATTTTAGGCTGTATGACTCCAGATATTTTATCCCATAATTTCGCAAATGAGAGCGTATTTGATCCACTGCAAATTCTGCGAACTGGTCAATTAGGAGAATGGTTTGCTGTCTTATTATCAATTTTTTCTGAATTTGCAATTGTGACATCATTTATAGGTATTACCTATGGTTTAGCAGACTTTTTTCAAGATATTTCCATCATTACCAAAAGCGAAATTTCTCGTTTACCTCTTTATTCCTTAGTGTTGCTTCCACCTCTGAGTTTAGGAACATTTAATCCTAATATCTTTTTTCATGCTTTAGAATACACGGGAGCATTTAGTGTTTCCATTCTCGGAGGAATTATGCCAGCATTAATGAGTTGGAAACAAAGTCAAACACCAGAATTTGCTAATGGTAACTATCAAACCCTAGTTCCTGGGGGAAAAATAACATTAATATTTATTATGGTCGGGGCATTATTTTTAATATGTAGACAAATTTTGGTAATATATCAATTCTAAAAATGAATAATTTTCGGTTAATGAAAATTAGCAAATTTCTGAGTAAGCTGATAAAAAGTGAATAAAACCTCTCTTATCGGATAATGACAAGAGAGGATTTGGAGCTAAAGTCCGGTAGGGTAATCGGGCTATTTAATATTTAATATTTATTCGGGTTTAATCCAGTCCCCCCTAAGACATATAAATTGATGATTATCATCTACAATTGGTATCATTTACGAATTTGCATAAAAAAATCCCTTGTTTGTATAGTGCAAACAAAGGGATATACTGTTAAAGTTCGTCAGGTGATCGGAATGTTTAATTATTTAATATTTATTGGGTACGTCTTGATTCCTCCATTGGGTAGATAAAAATTTGTGATATGAAGATATTGTTGTATATTTTTAGACTATTAACATAAATACATTTATTCATATATCATATTCATGAAGAAATCATGAATTTATCGGCGTTGCTGAATTGAGGTATGAAACCCACATTCCGCACCCTAAACTTTCACAGATCAAAAAAGCCAGCCAAGTAGTACATAATAACTAAAGACAACTCAAAGATTAAGATACTTAATGAGAAGAAGTAGCATTAGAAAGGGCATGGTGTGAGAAAGTGAAACTTGGTAACAAAAGAAAAAAATGAATTGATAACCAAATAAGAAATAATTGATGACAACAGAAATATTAGAGGCAACTGTTGTGAAATTAAAACCGCAAGAAATAGAAATTCAGAACATAGACCATCTAGGGATAGTAGCAGGAATAATAGATTCAATAGGAATAGTAGAAATAATAAATGAATTAATAGGAATCGAAAAAGACGAAAAAGTAAATGCAGGTCAAGTAGTAAAAGCCATGATCATAAACGGGTTAGGATTTGTATCCAAACCGTTATATATGTTTCCCAAATATTTTGAAACAATCGCCTGTGAACATCTAATAGGAGCAGGAGTAAAACCAGAATATCTCAACGACGATAAACTGGGGAGAGTCATGGATAAACTATTTATAAAAGGATTGGATACAATATTTTTTATCATCGCAGTAAAAGCAGCCAAAAAATTTGGAGTATCACTATCAACATCACACCTAGACTCATCATCAATGCACGTGCATGGGCAGTATAACACTAGCTTACCAGAAGTAATATTTGAGAATCAAAAAGTAGGAGATAACCAAGAATTAGAGGAATTAGCAGTAAAATCACCAAAAGAAATTACAATTACCTACGGTTATTCCCGTGACCACAGACCAGACTTAAAACAGTTCATTATAGAAATGATATGTTCAGGGGATGGAGACATCCCAATATTTTTAAAACTAGCATCAGGAAACCAAACAGATTCATCATGCTTTGGTCAAATAGCAGTAGAATATCAAAAACAATTAGAAGTTAATAGTCTCATTGTTGCTGACTCAGCATTATATACAGAATCAAACCTAAAAATGATGTCAGATTTACAGTGGTTATGTCGAGTACCATTAACCATAAAAGCAGCAAAATCATTAATATCAACAATACCAGAATCAGAATTTATTGATAGTACAATACCAGGATATAAATTAGCATCAAAAACCGAAAATTATGCCGAAATAGAACAAAGATGGCTAGTGGTACAAAGTCAAGAGAGAAGAGAATCAGACCTGCGTAAACTCACCCAAAAAATTATCAAAGCAGAATCAAAAGCTGTGCAAGATTTGAAAAAATTATCACAAGAAGAATTTGCTTGTGAAGCAGATGCTATCAAAGCATTATCAAAATTATCAAAACAATTCAAATATCACCAAATTAACGTAAGTATTGTTACTCAAATCAAATCTAAGACAAAAGATTCTCCACAAGAAATATGTTACCAAATATCAGCTACAGTCTCCCAGGATGAAAGTAAAATTAATACAGAATTGCTGAGTGCGGGACGTTTTATTATTGCGACGAATGTTTTAGATTCAAAAGAACTTAGCGATGATTCCATGCTCAGTGAATATAAAGCCCAGCAGTCATGTGAAAGAGGGTTTGGTTTTCTTAAAGACCCATTATTTTTTGCAGACAGTATTTTCCTCAAAAGTCCTGAAAGAATAGAGTCTTTGGGAATGATTATGGGTTTATGTCTATTGGTTTATACTTTGGCTCAACGACAAATTAGAAATGCTCTGAAAGAGTCTAAATCAACAATTAAAAATCAATTAGGTAAAGCAACTAACCGCCCTACTTTACGCTGGATTTTTCAATGCTTTCAATGTATTCATTTGGTGACAATCAATCAGGAAGAATATATTTCTAATTGGAATCAGGACAGAGATTTTATCTTGCGTCTTTTACCAGATGATTGTTTACGTTACTATCAATTAGTCACCTAATTATTATCTCTATCAATTTAATTTTTCTGAGTGAAGATGAGCTAATCTCTTTGATTTATAGCTCCATTTTACTATGTCTATAATTTCATTTTTATCCTGTAAATATTAGTCTATTTTATGATTTTTCCCTTGAATATCTTCTTTTATTTATATGTTGACCTCTCCAGGTGGTGTTCATTCTTATTGCTCCTTATTGAGAATGGGTTTTGATGCCATTTTTGGTGATTTACTGTTTCTCAAATGCCTTTTTTCACTGTATATGTCTGTTTTTATGCTAACTTTGATTTTTCATCTCCGTAATTTCCCTCTGGAACAGTTTGGGGTGCGGAATGTGGGATGAAATTCCCAAATTGAACCTTTAAAACTCAAACCTCAGTGCGTCTTTGCGCCTTTGCGTGAGACTAAAATTCATACCCTTAATCAGCAACGCCAATTTATCAATATATCGGACAAATTCTCCCAAACTAGGAACGCTATTAGCAAGGTACATATATAGAAACTCGTAATCTAAATTAGATGCAAGTCTATTGATTTGTTTCTCGCTTTTGTTATAACCTTTTCCTGCATAGTTATAAATCTGTTTCAGATCATCAGCAGGATGAGGTCTTTGTTCCATATCATCAGTTTGAGGATTAAATCCAAAAATTGATTGAATTTGCTCTGGAGTCAAACCTGGATCTATTTTGAGAAAGTGATTATATTCTGCTAAAAACCATGATTCCACTTCCATAACAGCAAGAACTATATTTTCATTATTACTTTATCAAAGTTAATTCCTTGCCGAGATTTAATCTCTATGGAAATCTGAAATTTTCCAGCAATTTCTCTCAGCAACTTTGCGACAAAAATCTGTTCTGTTTTACCCTCTACAAAAATAGCTAATTTTTTCACTATTCTATATTTTCCTCATTACCTCAACTGTGGTAATCATCATGTTGTAACCGATTACATTGAAGTGATCACGATTATAGCAAAATGGGGACTATTGCTAATGTGAAGGTCTACAATTTTCTAGTAAGTGATAGAACTTACGCAAGTGTCACACCAAAACTCTGTTGTAGGGTGCGTCAGACTGCATAAATCCTGCAAATAAATAAATTGTTGATATCTGACGCACCCTACCAATATGCCAGTTGCTTAAGTCCTGAGTGAATTACATTTAATTTCGTGCAGAGACGGAAAGGGAAATCAATAGTGTTAAAATCTAACTAAGACAATAGATGGAGTAACTCTGATGCTACAAGTTAAACATCAATTTCAAAGCTTTGAAGAATATTTATCTTATGATGATGGTACGGACAAACTTTATGAATTATTTAATGGAGAGTTAATAGAAATGCCACCAGAATCAGGAATTAATGTGCAAATTGCCAATCGTCTTTTCTTAATCTTTGCATTGTTAATAGGGATTGATAGAGTGCGAGGACATGGTTTAGAGTTGGAAGTCAGAGGAGAACCGAGAAACCGTTATCCTGACCTGACTATTATTCGAGAAGAGCATATTCAACAATTAGCAAATCGGAACACTATTCGCCTATCAATGCTACCACCTTTATTGGTTGTTGAAGTTGTTAGTCCTGGGGAATTACAAAGAGATAGAGATTTTATTGCCAAACGTCTACAATATCAAGATTGTGGTATTCCTGAATATTGGATTATTGACCCCCAAACCCAAAGCATATTGGTTTTAGAGTTAATTAACAAAATTTATCATGAGATTGGGATTTTCTCCGGTGATGATTTAGTTTTATCTCCACAATTTAATAGTCTAAACTTGAAAGGATCACAAATTTTTGCATAAGGAAAATGTGTGAATCAGGATATCCAGGATTTAAGGATTTACAGGATTAGGAAAATGTCTAAATCAAGGTTTTCAGGATTTGAGTAATTCATCATTGAGAATTACTCATTACCTATATTTACAAAATATTGAGCAGGTACACCAATGTGAAGAGAATGATCCAAATAATATCCACAAAGTGCCAATAAATTTCCGCCATTTCGATGCCCGTATGTTTAGTGGCAGAATAATGACCACGACGGAAAGAACGCCATAATACACCCAAAATTAATAACAATCCAATAAAGACGTGCAAACCGTGAAAGCCTGTCATTAAATAAAAGCAATTAGAGAAAACATTAGTAGTGAATCCATAACCTAAATTCATGTATTCATAAACCTGACCAGCTAGGAATACAGCCCCCATAATTGCGGTGATAAAATACCAAAACCGCATCCAACCCACACTATTTCTTTTAATTGCCATATCACCAAAGTGAATGACAAAACTACTAGAAACGAGGATGATCGTGTTAATGGCTGGGATAAATAATTCTACTTCTGTTCCTGCTGGTGGCCAAACTGCGGTTGTCCCTTTAAAAAACAAATAGGTGGCAAAAAATCCACCAAACATTAATGATTCAGAAGCGAGAAATGTGATTAATCCCCACACTCGTAAATCTGGATGTTCTTCATGTCCGTCGCTATGATGTTCAATTGGTGTAATTGCAGTCATATGATTATTCCTAGTAAATTTTTTCTAGTCTCACGCAAAGGCGCAAAGGCGCAAAGATAGAAAGAATTATCCTCAAAAAACCTCTGCGTACCTCTGCGTTTTAATCTGTTAGCGATGATTTATCATGTCCATAGTCATAAGGTCCATGAGTAACAACGGGTAGAACTTCCCAGTTTTCAATAATGGGTGGGGAAGAGGTTGTCCATTCCAAAGTTAAACTTTCCCAGGGGTTATCACCTGCGAGTTCGCCGTTTTTCCAACTAAAAATGGCGTTTAAGGCGAAGGGAATGACAGAAATACCCAAAAGGATTGCGCCAATGGTGCAAAGCTGGTTTAAGCTGGTAAATTGGGGGTCATACATGGCAACTCGGCGGGGCATTCCTTGTAACCCTAGTTTGTGCATGGGTAGGAATGTGAGGTTTGTGCCGATGAAGGTGAGGACAAAATGAACTCGTCCCCAGGTTTCGTTCATCATTCTGCCGGTGATTTTGGGAAACCAGTGATAGATACCTGCGTAAATCCCAAAGACTGAACCACCAAATAAGACGTAGTGGAAATGACCGACTACATAATAGGTGTCGTGAACGTGAACGTCAAAGGGGGCTGTTCCCATGGTTACGCCGCTTAAACCGCCCATGACGAACATGGAAAGTAAACCAATGGCGAATAACATGGCGCTGGTGAAACGGATTTTTCCTCCCCAGAGAGTTGCTACCCAACCGAAGATTTTCACACCTGTGGGGACTGCAACTATGAGTGTGGAAATGGTGAAGAACATCCGCATCCAACCGGGTGTGCCACTGGTGAACATATGGTGAACCCAAACGAATAAACCAACGACACAAATGGCGACTGTGGAAAAGGCGATCGCTTTATAACCAAATATCGGTTTCCGGGCGTGGGTGGGAATAATTTCGGACATAATCCCGAAAATCGGCAGAATCATTAAATAAACCGCCGGATGGGAATAAAACCAAAATAAATGTTGGTAAATAACGACGTTACCACCTGCATCTGGTTTGAAGAAGGATGTGCCGAAGTTAATATCAAATAACAGCAAAACTAAACCAGCTGCTAATACGGGAGTAGAGAAAAGGGCAAGGATAGAAGTTGCTAAAATTGCCCAACAAAATAGGGGAACTTGATCCCATTTCATGCTGGGAACTTTCATCATCAAAATGGTGATGACAAAGTTAAGTGAACCTAAAATTGAAGAAGTTCCTACCAAAACAATCGCTAAAATCCACATTGTTTGGGCGTTGTTGGCGGTAACTAGACTTAATGGTGGGTAAGCTGTCCAACCTGATTGAGAACCACCAAAGATAAAACTACCTAATAATAATAATCCGGCGGGGGGATTTAACCAAAAGGCGATCGCATTTAATTTAGGAAAAGCCATATCTCTAGCACCCATCATTAATGGGACTAGATAGTTACCAAATCCACCAATTGCACTGGGAACAATCCACAAGAAAATCATGATTGTGCCATGATTTGTCATGAAGGCATTGTACAGATTTGGATCAAGAAAGTCCGAGTCCGGTGTGGCTAATTCGGCGCGAAGGGCGATCGCCATTAACCCACCAATTAGATAGAATGCAAAGGCTGTCACCAAGTATTGAATCCCAATAACTTTGTGATCAGTATTAAATGTGAAATAATCTCGAACTTTCCAGGCTGGGGGATGAGAACTATGAGTAATCAGCCGGGTTGTTGATTCGCTTTCATCAGGTGGGGGATTAACTGGAAAATTTACTTGTGTCATATTTTTGTTAGTTGTCTTTTGTCAGTTTTCAGTTATTAGCTAATAATTACTAATGACTCATAACTAATGACTTAAGATCTGCTGGACTTACTTCCAAATTGTGAATGTAGGGGTCAAGAAATTCTGACGGAGATAAATTCTCCAAATTAACTGCTACAGCATGATTCATATCTTGCTTTTGGGCAATCTGGTTTTCACTCATCCAAGCATCATAATCTGCTTGTTCATGGACGATTACTTGCGATCGCATTGAACCGTGATAACCACCACACAATTCTGCACAAACTACCGGATAAGTACCAGTTTTTGTAGCTGTAAATCGCAGTTGTGTAGGAACTCCAGGAATAGCATCTTGTTTCAGACGAAATTGGGGAACCCAAAAAGAATGAATCACATCATCTGCGGATAAATTCAATTGCACATCAGCACCAACAGGAACGTGCAATTCTCCAGCAGAAATACCACTTACAGGGTAATTAAATAACCACGCAAACTGTATACCCTTAACATCTACAACCAAATCAGCCGGTTTATTTTTGGTTTGCGGATTTTCACCAATCCCAATATTAGCTGTTTGACTAACATTCATAGCGCCTGCTGACTCATGGTGAGGATGACTACCCACACCAAAACCACCCATTTGGTTATAAATATCAACACTATAAATACCTAAAGCAATCACAATTACCGTAGGAATTGCCGTCCAAAAAATTTCTAAACTCAAGTTACCTTCTACAGGTGTACCATCAGAGTTATCTCCTTTGCGTCGTCTATAGATAACTAGAAACAGCAGAATCGTCCCTTCAACAATTAAGAAAAGAGCAACCGCAATTGTTAACATGATATTGAAAAAACCATCCACCAAAGGCGCTTGTTGCGATGCTGCTTCCGGTAATAAATGATGATTTTGACCAACCCAGATACTGATAGGGGCTATGATCATCCCAGCTAACAGTGTCCACAGCGAAACAGGAACTTTTTGCATAAATGCTACCTGCTTTGTAAATAGTAGTAAAACCAGAGTCAACAGATTTTGCATTGACTCCACCAGACAAGTGTAGAGCTTGAGGATTTTAGATTGGTGGTTTTTGATTAATTCCGCCCTGAAGAGGCGGGGAACCTGTCCCGAAAATTCCCAATCTAAAATCTGAAATTTTTCGGTCAGTAAAGATAGACTTTGGTAGCCACAGAATTATTTTCTGAGGACAAAATTATCTTTGATATTTTCACTATTACTGTTCTAACTTGTATCTAATCAAAAATCGGTAAACTTCCATATTTTTTCATATTGATAACCACAAAATCCCCGACTTCTTGAAGAAATCGAGGATCTAAGAGGTTGATATTTTCATAAATCAAATAGCAGCAGAAAAAATATTAGCAAGTATGATTTTTTTAGATGATAGCAACTTACGATTTACGTTTCTGTTTACTGCAAACCTTTTAACCGACTACGGTAAATATTAAGATTCCCCTCTAATTACCTTGCCTATAGACTTAACCAAAATAACCGATGTTTTGCAGGACATCACATCGTTAAACATTACCAAAGATGTTATTTGTCTAGTGTTACATGACTATAACAATTTTTAGAACAAATTCGAGAACAAGCTTCACAGCCAATACAGTTTTCTGGGTTAGTAACAACCATTACTTTCCGTTCTACTTCTTCCTCATCTTCATCTTCTACAAATTCACCTTCTTCGTTTAAAGGCATTAAGCCCAAAACTTTATGACCACAAACTTTCATACATCTGCCACAACCGATACATTTCTCTTTATCTATTTCTTGGGCAAATTTAGGAGTCCAAGCAGTACCTCCAAAGGTCAATCCTGTTAATGTAGCCATGAATAAAACCTCAGCAATTTTAGCTAGATGTTAGTTAATCCTTTAATCTTCATACTAGCCTGATATTTCATTTTTTCAATCACAAAAGTTAACTTTTTTATCAAATTTTGATGACCTGCTAAATAATATTATTTATTTTTGCTTATTTTAAACTATTAAATGATATTACTTATTGATAAATTTATCTAGTGTGCTTGGATAAAAAGCTGATTAATCAAAGGTTTCCAGAATTGTGTTTAAAGTTATTTTCTCAATAAATATCAATTAATGCGTCTAAAAATACCCCATTCAATAAGAATAATAATCAATTAGCACCCATTATTATTAGCTTCATTAACCTCCTATTTGCAAATATTTTCTAATTAGATAAAAATATTCTACTAACAGTATTAGTAAATACAAACTTAAAAAAATCATTTCCTCTATTTTTGAACCATTTTCTTCACATCCTAAATCACGTAGGTTGGGTTGACAAAGGAAACCCAACATTTTCGCCACCTTGTTGAGTTTTGTTCCATTACTCCGTAACGCTGACGCGAACAATCCAACCTACAGCTATAAGATGTTCTTCAAAAACATTCAGACTAATTTATATAGCCCAAAATAAACATTATGACAGTAAATATCCAGGTAAATATTAAGAAATCCTGCCAAGCTCATACTGAACAATCTTATTGAAATCTTTATGAAAAGTATAGTTAATGAAGAAGCAATGAAGCCCAACTTTGCAAAATATAAATAGCTACAAAATCTGGCTTCATTCACCCTATGAGTAATTAATCAGGCGAGAAACATATCTTCTTGTTATAGAGGTAATTTGGTAGCGAGTTATGAATCAAAAGGACACATTAAGGGGAGACTTGAGCCAAACATCTCAACGATTAAAGTAGGAAGACGGACTATGCCGCATATAATTCCTAACCACAGTTGCGTGGGATGTGACAACTGCCGACCCCTATGTCCTACGGGTGCAATTAAAATCAAAGATGATGAATATTGGGTTGATCCTGCCCTTTGTAATAATTGTGATGGCTATTATTCACAACCACAATGTGTAATTGCCTGTCCCACAAATGCGCCTATTCCTGTACACGCCAAAAAAGGAAGATGTAAAATTGAACCACGAGATGTTACCAGTCCAGATTTATTTTCTAATGGTAAGAATAACCCCTTCGCTTCAGCCATAGTTATCTGGGAAGCTTGTAATTTACTAGCACAACGAACATCTTTACAATGGGAAAAAGATGAGGAAGGTAACTTACATTACAGTCGCTCAGTTAATCAAGGACGAGGGACAATTTCCTTTCATCTTCAAGACCTATTTCCAGTTAACAACCGTGCTAATAATTCACAAGCAATTGATTATTTAGACATCCGGGCTGCTTGTATTCATCTTATTTTCGCCGCTCAAATTACAGCCTTAGATCAACCTTGGGAAGAAGAATTTACCATTGATGAACGACAAATTGAACAGTATTTGGGCTTAGAAAAACGTAAAGACCTCAGCAAAAGTGCCAAACTCGGTTTAATTAAAAATATCGTCTCTCAGACTTGTTCTCTCATGGTTTCTATTGACTGGCCACAACAAGGTAGAGTTCCCAGTTTTTCCATTAAAGATAGTTATTTATGGAATTTGACAGATACCCAACACCATTTTCAAGAAGATGATCAAGGTTGTAAATATTTAGTGGGACTGACATTTACAATTAAAGCTGGGATTTGGACTAAACATTTCTTCAACAGACAAGGATGCAAAGAACGAACCACATTTTATCAATATGGCAGTCTTCCCAAAACTTTACTCACCACAGTTATGAGTCTGTGGCAACAACACGAAGGTGCTGTTAGACTTATGCTTTGGTTATTGTTTAAAACAAAAATGGGGAGAGAACAACGCATCACTATTCCTACCTTGCTGCGCGTTGCTTATGGTGAGGAAAAAGTGACCCAAGCTTCCAGACACAGGGAAGAACGGAAACGCCTACTTAAAGCCTATGAAAATGATTTAGAAGTTCTCAATCATTATGGAGTCAAGCCATTATTTGATCCTGTTACCTATCCCCCGGAAATTCAGCCCCTGTGGGCAAAATTAGTAGATATACCGGAAGATCCAGAGGAAGCGTTAGAATTTTGGATTAATGATGGTAGTGGTGAAAATCGCCTCACAGACAGCGGACCACGTGGTAAATGGAATTTACTTCTGAACGCACGCATTTTATCTTTTGAACTCCCGACCGATTGGGAAAATCGTTCAGAATCAGATAAAAAACAACGTCGCTCCACTAAAGCAAAAAGCAATCATCAACAAACAGGTAATTTGCTAGGGGAAGAGGTTATGGAAGGACGAAAAAAAATGAACCTCTCCCAAAGGGAACTAGCCAAGTTGATGGAAAAAAGCCAAAGCTGGATTCGTGATGTGGAAAAAGGGCGCTTAAAAGCTAAACTAGACGATCAAATGCTCTTGAGACAATTGCTAGATATTTCATAAGGTACAGCAGGAGTCAGGAGGAAAATTCTCTTGGCTTTTGATGTAAATTTTTTACGCAGCTTAGTTAATTAAACAAAATCAAGATCCGAATTTTGATTTTTGGTGTTAGATGGTGAGTATTAACAAAATTTGTTAACTTGAGATGATATCTAAGTAGGTAAACAGGAAAATTTAAAGGTATGTAACGGTATGTAAAGTTGTCTCAATGCAATATTCTGATTGAGTTTCAGCCATTTTACAAAACGCAATACCCCTCATTTTTATTTTGTTTACCTACTTAGATAGGTATCAATCTTAATTTATTGAGGAGTGAACATGAGTAATATTATTTTTCGTAAAACTTGTTTAGCCTTACCAAGTCTTGCAGCTTTGGTAGTTTTAGGTAGCGGACTTTCCGTAAATGCTCAGACAGTCGAACCAGGAACAATTGTTCTTCCCACCAAGCAAACATCAATATCCACCGTTGCTACAGAAGAAATAGCCAGTCGGACAATCACACCCGTACCAGGAACTGTAGAAACTTCATCAGTTATGCTCAATTCTGGTTCTACACAAGCTACCGAAAAAACAGAACCATCCAATCAAATAGCACAAAGTCCGATTGGCATAGGTAGAGCCACTCGTGGTGGTAGTAGCTATATTGGTGTTGGTCTCAACGTTGGTGCATCCGGTAGCTTTTCAGCTTTGAGTGATGGTAATTTCACTGTTATCAGTAAAATTGGTCTGACCAAAACCCTATCAGTTAGACCATCAGTAATATTAGGAACAGATACAACATTTCTTGCTCCTATTACTTACGACTTTGCTTTTAAATCACCAGATCCATTTACAGAACCTTTACCCATAGCTCCTTATATTGGACTAGGTGCAGCCATTAAAACAGGTGATAAGTCTAACACTGAAGCTGCTTTGCTAGTCACTGGTGGTATAGACGTACCTCTCAATAGCAGATTAACCGCCACAGCCGCCGTCAACGCTGGATTTTTTGATAAAACTGATGTGGGAATTTTATTAGGAGTCGGTTATAACTTTACTGGTTTTTAGAAGCGAGTAGGGGCGCAGGGCCTGCGCCCTTTCTCAGGAGTCAGGAGTCAGGAGTTCAGAAAGAAGAAAGAAGAAAGAAGAAAGAAGAAAGAAGAAAGAAGAAAGAAGAAAGAAGAGGGAAATTTCTCCCCCTGCCCCTACATCCCCCACATCCCCCACATCCCCCACATCCCCCACATCCCCCACATCCCCCACATCCCCCACATCCCCCACATCCCCCACATCCCCCACATCCCCCACATCCCCCACATCCCCCACATCCCCCACATCCCCCACATCCCCCACATCCCCTACATCCCCCACATCCCCCACATCCCCCACATCCCCCACATCCCCTACATCCCCTACATCCCCTACATCCCCTACTTAGGACTCACCTTATCAATCACCTTGATTTTGCCATCATCGCCCACAGTCCAGACATCATAAGTACCAATGACATCACCATTAGCGTCAACATCTACATCACCGCTTGCGCCTTGATAATTAATTTGTTTCCCTTCTTTAAGTAGCTTCAATCCTTCACAAACATCGCTAACTGGTGTACCTTGACCAGCGGATACTTCCCGAATTTTACCAGCAATAGCAACCCCTGTATTTTCCTTCGCAGCTTGAGCGGCTAATACCAACAAAGCCGCAGCGTCCCAAGATTGAGGTGCGTATTCTCCAGGAGAACCGCCTTTTTTCTCTTGCCAAAGTTTATTAAAGTTTTCCAAACCTGGACCACTAGAACCAGGAACTGTCCCAATAGCCCCCGATAAAATATACTTGCCGTCACTACCTTTGCCAACTTGGTCAGGGAAAGTAGAAGATTTTACGCCGTCCGTGAGTAAAATTTGTACGCCTTTCGTGACACCTTGTTGATAAGCAGCTTTGAGAAATAAACTCCCTGTTTCCGCATATAATACGCCTAAAACCGCATCTGGTTTCCCAGCAAAAGCCGCAGTTGCTTCTGTATCAAATGTTTGGGATTTGGGATCATAGCGCACAGGCTTATCTTTATTAACTACTGTTCCGCCCAATTTTTCAAAAGTATCTACAAATGCTTTTTCAAACCCCACGCCATAGTCATTGTTAATAACTACTGTGGAAACTCTTTTAAAACCTTTTTCTTAGCAAGTTGAGCTAAAGCTAATGCTTGATAGGTATCAGGGGGAGCAGTTCGCGCCCAAAAGCCCTTAAAGTCACCTTTTTTAGCTTTGTCGGTAAATACGGGGCTGGTGCTACCAGGAGAAATCAGCATGACTTTATTGGGTACAGCAACAGAAACCGCCGCAGTGGAAACGCTACTAGCAAAAGAACCGACTACACCAGCTACCTTATCTAAGGTTGCTAATTTGGTCATTCCCGCAGCACCGGCTTTAGGATCTGTTTGGTCGTCTACTTGTACTAAAGTGACTTTTTCACCGTTAACACCCCCACAAGCGTTAACTGTGTCTACTAATAAGGGAACTGAACCAACCATTTGTTGTCCAATGGAAGCTAAGTCACCTGTTGTGGGTAATAAACTACCAATTTTCAATCCTTTAGTATCACTGGTTGTAGTGGTAGCACTTGGGGAAGTGGTACTACTTCCAGTAGATGATGGGGGATTGGGATTTTCGCAAGCGGCTAACAAGAAACCACTGGCTAAGGTTGCTATACTCAAGGCTAGGGAAACACGAATTTTTGCCATAGTTAATCACACAGATATTCAGAAAACTTGATGTAGATATATTTACATCAAGCCTTTAAATCGCAGATTATAACATCCTCAAACTATCATTGGTTTCAATTAAACCATAACTTTTTCACCGGGTTTAGGGGCAATTACCTGGGTTGTTAAATTGTTTTTCCCTAGCAATGCGCGAAATTCTGCCACAGTTCCCTTTTCTTGCAAGAATTTTACTAATATTCCTGCAAACAAAATATCCCCTCCGGCTGCGGTAGGGAGGATAAATTGAGGTTTTACGGATTTTGCTACTTCTAGGGCGCTATTCATCCCTTTGATAATCGGACCGAGTAAGGGTAAGCTCAAATCAATGATTGGAGTGATTACTACGTCAATGGGTGCTATTTCTTTGAGTTGAGGGGAATGATAGCCATGAGGTTCATAATAAAGTGTGGAATTATTTACTAAATCTTTGAGCAGATAGCCGTTTTCTAATAGGGTGGGTCCAATGGGAGAACCAGGAAAAGCTTTGATTTCTACTTGCTGATTTAAGGTAAAGGTTTCGCCATGATTGAGGCTAATTATTTGTTGATAACCCAGTTGTTTGACAACTTTGGCAGCATTGGGGGAAGCGACAACTGGGATATTTTTGTTAAGCTGCTTTAGGGTGGGTGGGTGTGCATGATCTTCTAAACCTTGAGAAAGCAAAATTAAATTTATATTATCTGGTATTGACCGATCCTGAGAACGAGAACCTTTAAATAACCAATCTAAGTTATTAAAGGTTAAATCACCAATTAACCAAGGGTCAATAAGTATTCGTTGTTCACCAATTTCAATTAACCAACTATTACTATCTAACCAAGTAAGGTTCATAATCACAGAAATTCCTTATTTTTAATATTAAAGATCAAACTTCGTAAATAGCGATTACTAGGTCGCGCTATCTCTATTCCTATGGCTCCTGCGTCGCCACGCAAGCTATCGGAACGCTACGCGAACGCGAACGCTATCACACTCCATTCTCGATAACTACAAAAACTGACACTATAATGTTTAAAACTTGGGTAATAGGTCAGCTTGTTTACAAATTGCATTGGCAGTAATATGATCAATTGCACGATGCCTTTTGACGGGAATAGTTTTTATATCATTAGTATAAATAGAATGATTGCCACCTTCCCGCAATAAATAAAATCCATTTTCTTCCAAATACTTAATTAAATCTTTTCGTTTTACTGACATAATCAAACTTCTACAGGAATTTGTTCCAGTAAAGAGTTTCCTGTGGGAATTTCTTTATTTTGTTGATGATAGGCAAGAATCATTTCTTTGAGTGCATCTTGTAGCATAGCTCTACACATTTCTAGTGTTTCTCCCTCAGTAATGACTTCTTGCCATTCAATCAATTGTCCCATATATCCACTATTTATTTTGGTATATTTTGCGGTGTATGTAGTTAGCATAAGACATTAATCAAGAGTATTCTATAAATTATAACTTTTTTTTGAGTTTATACATTCTTTGTCACCGGTTGTCTATTGTCCTGCTAACATTTGTAATAATTTATCCATGTTATCTAAATTACCAACCATCCGCCGAATTGGATGGGGCCAAACCTTAACTAAAGTAGGAGTAGCGGAAACTTGATCAATTTCTGCCTGTTCTGGATTTGTGAGGACATCAATAACTTTGAGAGTATAAGGATATCCTAGCGATCGCTCTAAGGATTCGTGCAAGTTCTGTAAAATTTTTTCTGTAGTCGCACTATGACCAGCCACAAACAAACGCAAAACAAAGCCTGGCGCTCCTTGAATATTTTGTAGCACAGGTTGTCTATTGACAACTGGTGGCTGGTATTGCGAGGGAGAATCAGCCAAATCTAAACGCACAATTAAATCATGATCTCGCCAAAGCTGAGGAAATGTCGACCGATAAGTTGATAATACCAAGCGATCGCACAAACCATCCTGCCAAGGTGCTGATTGCCATACCAAATCCCCCGTCCCAAAAATCGCATTCAACACAGCCTGATGCCTAATCACCGCCGGATAAGCTTCGGCAAAAATTTGCACTTGTTGAGTCCGAGGATTTAACCAGTGATCAATAGTTGCAGTATAGCAAGGCACTAAAAAATGTGGCGGCTCCGGTAAATCGAGAATTTCCTGCAAAGCCGCACATAAATTTAAATGCCATCGTCCTTGCTTACTAGGGTCAATACAATATATCAAATCCCCCCCAGGCGTAAACAAGGCAATACCCTTGAACAACTGGGGTTTAGAAAGTTTGTCTACATTCAACTTAGTCATTAGTGATTGGTCATTGGTCATTGGTCATTGGTCATTACCCATTACCAATTAAACACGACCTCGGAGGAATTGAGCCATTTCGTTAGGAGTTGGCGACATTTCTAGTGCCGTTTCCTCGGTAATCCGACCTTCTTGGTAAAGATCGAGCAATGACTGATTCATTGTCACCATGCCATCAAAACCAGCTTGTTTCATTAACTCCGCAATCTCATCATACTTGCCATCCTTCACCCATTCCTTAACAGCCTCAGTATTAATGAGAATATCGTGGAAAGCCGCCCGTTTACCATCTGTAGTTCGGCACAAGCCTTGAGCAATCACCGCTACTAAAGATTCCGCAACCGCTATTCGCATAGCTTCCTGTTCTTCACCCGAATACAAATTGAGAATCCGTTCAATAGTTTTTACCGCACTATTTGTGTGCAGAGTTCCCATCACCAAGTGACCTGTTTGTGCCGCCTTCAGTGCCGTATTCACCGTTTCCTTATCCCGCATTTCCCCCACCAGAATTAAATCTGGATCTTCCCGCAAAGCTGCTTTCAAAGCATTATCAAACTTGCGAGTGTGCATTCCCACCTCCCGCTGTTTAACCAAAGACTTACGGCTTTGGTGGACAAATTCCACCGGGTCCTCAATCGTAATAATATGTTTAGCCATCTCCCGATTGATATAATCAACCATCGCTGCCATTGTCGTAGACTTACCCGAACCAGTAGGGCCTGTCACCAAAACTAAACCCTTGTGATGATGACAAATATCTCTAAACACTGGTGGTAGGCGCAACTGCTCCATAGATAGAATTTTGAGAGGAATTAACCGCAGTACCATTGCATAACCACGCAGGGAATCAAACACATTAATCCGCACACGGGCAAAATCGTACTGAGTCGCACCATCAAATTCTAAATGTTCTTGAAACCTTTGAATTTCAGAATCAGAGAGAATCTCCCGCAACCAACGCATAAAAGTCGGTTTATCAACTTCGGGATAACTTGTCGTCAGAATTTCCCCTCGGCTGCGGAAGCGGGGAATTTCACCCACTCCCAAGTGAATATCAGAGTAACCCTCATCAAAGGCTTCCTGAACAAGCTGCGCCAAGGTACGTCCTACAGGTTCATTCGTTAACCCATTAGAATTGGAAAATATTGGTGGTGGTGTAGTAATTATTGGTGGCGCTGGTGCGTTCATTTCTAAATTTGCCACCGGAGGCTGTACTTTTGCTTTTGGTAAAGGTGGCGGCATTCTAAATGTTTGTGATTCTGTCATATATCTTCACTTTTGTTAATTAGTAATTGCTTGTTCGTCAGTTGTCAGTTGTCAGTTGTCAGTAGAAAATATTTTCCCCCTGCTCCCTGCTCCCTGCTCCCTGCTCCCTGCTCCCTGTCCCTGCCTCTGCCTCTGTTATGCAGTCTTTTTAGTAGGTTATTTACCAATATACATATTTTTTAACACATACTGATTATCCTTGCTCTTCCGTAAGATTTACGTAATATATCAGTAACTAATAATATTAAGTAATTAAGGGTAGCGAGAGGAGTGAAAGCGAGGAAACTTCAGAATTACCCATTACCTACAGCCTATTTTTTATCACCTCCTGATAAATTATGAGAAATAATATCGTTTTCCATAAGAAATGTTAAGCATCTGAGCGATCAGATTGCGGGGATCAATATCTGCTTCTCATCTACCGTTAGTCCATATCTCTCAAGGCATATACCAGAACTCTTTCCCCTACCTGTGGGTATATGTGAATTCTCATTCATAACTAGAAAAAATCAACTGTAAACTTTAGTAAAGAAATGCTCATTTTGAAGCCAAGGTTTTATATACTAAATTTCACTGAAACAAAATCAGTTAATTCGCTTTCGAGTGATAAAAAACTGAAATTTAAACTTGCTGTGTATTAGGAGGAAAAGTCATGGTTTCGGCTCAAAGCTCTAATCTAGTTCGGACCCACTCCTTGTTAATGATGAGAAGCTTTTTAATCTGGACATTTACATTGGCAGTGTGCTTGTTAGTTGTTGGTTTTCCATTGGTTGTATTAATGGCTACAGTAGGTTGCTTGTTATCTATTGTTTTACAATCCGTGATGCCTGCTAGTGCCGTGTTAATTGTGGCAGGTGGCTTAGTAACGTTTAATGTCATGGCAGTATTAATTGCTGCTGGAGTGCTAACAGCTAAAGGTATTCATCCTAAGCAAATAAAATGGTTAAATTGGTTACATGACGAAGCTGAAAAAACTCAAACCACTGTTTATGCAGCTTGCCCTTTAACTTGTGAAATCAACCAATAATTATCATTAGCTAACACTTGACAAATAGTACATCTGCCCGGTTTAGCCGGGTTTTTTAATGTTGAAAATAGGGAACAGGGAACAGGGAACAGGCAAGAGTATTACCCATTACCCATTACCCATTACCATTAACTATTTTCCTAACTTAATCGTGTTACCAATTGCAATTAGACTGTCCTCAAATAAAGCCTCACGTCCCCAGCGTTGCACCTGTTGACTCAACAAAGCCTCTGCCTTTTGTTCCGAAAGAGAAGTAACCTGTTGGAACAAACCAGACGACTGAGCGCCACCATGAGTTTCCATTCGCATACAGCCGCCAGTTTCCGAGCAAATCACAGTTCCACAATTAGCTTGAATATTAGTAGAACTCAACCGCAAACCAATTAAATCGCCGACAATTTCCCCAATATCAGCAATGGGAACACCTGCCAACTCAACTTCTATGTGTTTTTGGTCTTGAGACAGGAATTGCACATAAGTGATGTCATAATCACCGTTTTCCTGTTTATAGCCAACTGGTTGCCATTCTAAGCGATTAGCTAACCAACCCAAATACAATAAGGCTTGAGCAGCATTGCCTTTTTCATAATCAATATTGACACGATCAATTTCTCTAAGAGCAGCCCGACGATTAGGCGCATCATAAGCTTGTGCTGTCAACTCCTGCCACGCAGATAACCGCCGCCAATTCAAATCAGCCAAAGGTACACCAGATTCTACTAACTTTTGCAAGCTGAGTAAATCATCTTCTGGTGTATTAAAGTTGCAAGAATCAACAATGACATTATTGCAAACTGCGGCTAATCGTTTAAACAAAGGGTTAGCCGCATCCGGTGTAGCTTTCCACCAGAGGAACTTAGGTAAACCACCGATTAATAAAGCGGGAATCATGCCCCCAATGCGTTCTAATGCCGAAGCAGTACCAGTGAGTGTAATATATTCACAGCAAACAAGAGTGCTAGAAGACTGCTTTTGAATTGGGCAATAGGCAGAAACTTGAGCCTTTACCCCTTCATCATCCCCAGCCACAGGACATAAAGCAATGATCCGGCAGGGGTTACGGATGGCAATTTCGTCCGCAATGGTGGGACTCGTAGGACTGAAAGTATAGCCCATAGCGGCACCATGACTATCTCCATTTGGTCCGGTGTGCTGCTTTTGGAAATATTCTTGCCGCAAAGCAGTGAGAGTTTCTGGTGTTGCACTACCAGTTTCTGAGAGATGGTGCTTTTTTTGTAATTCCTGCAATGCTGTTTTAGTTTGAGGTCCGAGAATGCCATCAATAGGACCCTTGTAAAAACCTGTTGCAGTTAATAAATACTGGGTTTCTTCAGGTTCGTAAACCACCAAAGTAAATGTTGTAGCGCGGGTAGCAGCGGGTAAACCACCGTCTTCTCCCTGAATACCGTAACTTTGCCAAACTTTAGTAAGTTCTGCTTCAATTTCGGTGAGGGAAACATCCTTGGGGGCTTGCAAAGAATAAATTGTTGGTGCTTGGGAAATCATATTTGTCAGTTGTCAGTTGTTCGTTGTTCGTTGTCAGTTGTTCGTTGTCAGTTGTCAGTTGTCAGTTGTTTTACCAATGACCAATGACTAATGACCAATGACTTAAAGTCTGCGCCAGCGGCGACCGTCTTGGTTAATTAATAATTCTGCCTCTTCTGGTTCCCAAGTACCGGCTTCATACTGAGGGACAGTGGCAGGATCTGCGGGTAAATCCCATACAGATAAAGCAGGTGTAACCACTTGCCAAGCCGCTTCTACTTCGTCCGCCCGTGTAAATAAAGTTTGGTCGCCCATCATACAATCAAGGAAGAGACGATCATAAGCATCAGAAGTAGCTGTAATTCCAAAAGAACCATAGCTGAAATCCATATCTACGGAACGGGTGCGGAAATCACCACCGGGCATTTTTACATCAAACCGGAGGGAAATCCCTTCATTGGGTTGTATCCGCATGGTCAAAACGTTGGGGTTAGCTTGCTGGGATGCGGAGGGGAACATTCTGGAGGGAACTTCGCGGAAGTGAATGGCAATTTCACTAACTTTTTTGGGCATCCGCTTGCCAGTTCTCAGGTAGAAAGGAACACCTTTCCAACGCCAATTATCTACTAAAAACTTCATCGCCACATAGGTGGGAGTGGTGGATTCAGGATTAACTCCTGGTTCATTTCGATACCCTTCCACCTGTTGTCCTTTCATCCAGCCAGCGCTGTACTGACCACGAATAGCTGATTTTGATAAATCATGAACATCAGCCAAACGGGTAGCTCGTAGCACCTTGACTTTTTCTGTACGGATACTATCAGCATCCATAGCGTTGGGTGCTTCCATTGCCGTTAAACAGTAAAGCTGCATTAGGTGGTTTTGTAACATATCCCGGAGTGCGCCGGCGGTTTCATAATAGCCAGCCCGGTCTTCCACACCTACGGTTTCAGCTACAGTGATTTGTACGTGGTCAACAAATTGCCGATTCCACAAAGGTTCAAAAATGGCATTAGCAAAGCGGAAAACCAGCAAGTTTTGGACTGTTTCTTTACCTAAGTAGTGGTCAATGCGATAAACTTGGTTTTCTTTACAAAACTTTTGGACTACTTGGTTGAGGTTTTGGGCGGAGGCTAAATCGCGTCCAAAGGGTTTTTCGATGACTAAACGATGTTTTTCGGGGTCGTCTAGCATTCCCCCTAGTCCTAGTTGTTTGATAGCTTCGGGGAAGAAGTTGGGCGCGACGGAAAGGTAGAACATCCGGTTTCCGCGTGTTCCCCGTTTTTCGTCTAGTTCAGCCAATAGGGTTTTGAGTTTTTGGTAGCCGGCTGGGTCGTCTATGTTCCCCGGGCAGTAAAATAAACCTTGGGAAAAGTCTTGCCAGAGTTCACCTAGTTCTACACTAGCGTGAGCTTCTTCCATGCCTTTTTGCATCTGCTCACGGAAGTATTCATGACTCCATTCCCGACGGGCTACGCCCACAATGGTGGTTTCTGCGGGAATCCGTCTTTCTCTCCGCAATTTGTATAATGCTGGGACTAGTTTCCGCCAAGTTAAGTCTCCAGACGCGCCAAAGATGACAATTATTTGTGGTTCGGGCATCCCTTGCTGTTGTAGACCGGCACGCAATGGATTTTCTAACAAACTGACCATAGGATTTTAGATTTTAGATTTGGGATTTTGGACCGGGGGTTGAGGTTTGTGATCTTTGCCAATTGCCCCAATTCCCCCTACAGGTGACAATAGCTTGACTTTGCCTTTTAAAGAGTTCATGAATGACACAGAAAAGACACGGATAGCTTATTGCAGGTATATAGGGTACATAATTAGAATTCAGAATCCAGAATTTAGAATCCAGAATCCAGGGAATAAATTCCCTGTCTGATAGCTAAAGTCGGTTAAAACCGACTATTTTTCTTTTATTTGTTCAGTCTAGAACATGAGGTTTGATTTTTTAATTAATTAGAGCTTTGTCTAGTTATCTGTTTTAATAAAAGACATGACTTTGGCTACGTTTTCTTTACTACCAATAATTAATGGGGTGCGTTGATGCAGTTTGGTGGGAACGACATCTAAAATATCCATTGTTCCTGTGGTTGCTACGCCTCCAGCTTGTTCAATTAAAAATGCTAAAGGGGCGGTTTCATAGAGTAAACGTAATTTACCTTCTGGTTTTTGTAGTGTTCCTGGGTAAAGAAATACTCCACCCTGTAATAAAATTCTGTGAATATCGCTCACCATTGCCCCACTGTAACGGGAACTATAACCTTCTGTGCGATGAACATAACGGATATATTCTCTAAAAGATTCATCCCATTGCCAGAAGTTGCCGTCATTAACGCTATAAGTGGCGGCATGATCTGGCATTTTGATATTTTCTTGACAGAGAATAAACTCACCCAGGCTAGGATCAAGAATGAAGGAATGTACTCCTGTACCTATGGTATACACAAGCATGGTACTTGGTCCATATAGAATATATCCTGCCGCTAATTGCTTGCGTCCATTTGCGAGTAGGTCTTTAGCTTCACCATCAATATCTGCTCCTTCCTGTTGACGAATGGCAAAGATAGAACCTAAACTGAGATTGTTATCTGTGTTGGATGAGCCATCAATGGGGTCATAAAGAAGAGTATAACGACCAATCGGGCAATTTTCCGGGATATAGTAGGGTTTTTCCATCTCTTCGGAAGCGAGACGACAAACTAAACCGCTTTGCTTGAAGACAGAAATAAATACTTCGTTGGCGTAAACATCCATTTTTTTGACGGATTCTCCTTGGATGTTGACTTCTCCAGTGAAGCCGAGAACTCCTTCCATTAAACCAGCGCGACTCAAGCGACGGGCAACTAATTTACCCGCTAAGGCGATGCGGTTCATGAGCGCACTTAAATCCTGGGCATCGGGTCCAAAACTCTGTAGTTGTTGGAGGATGTGGCGGGATAATGTTGTACAATCACGATCTAAAGCTTTATCTGTGGACAAATCCAAAGATTCTGATTCTTGAGTCATATTAGTTTTTCCCTAGCAGTTGGCTATGAGGTCGTGGTTATTTATGGCGATTTTCCATCGCTGCTTCTATCTTAGAAAGGGAATTTCATAACTTAGACGTGATTTTAGATAAACTAAAGAATTGAAATTTTGATTTTAAGATCCCCGACTTCTTGAAGAAGTCGGGGATCTGGGTTTTTCAGTATTTTTCCTAGATAAGAAATAGTTGTTTTAGTGCTTGTTTTCACTACGCACTTAGTATATGATCATGGAGTCAGGCAAATATGAGGATTTGATAGTCATGGTGAAGATAAAGATTTTCACCCCCCCCATAATCGCTAAAACCCTTGCTGTAACAGGATTTGCAACTTCTATTTTGTTAGGTGCTGCTCCTGCTCATGCTATTAATTTCAATTTTCAGTTTCAGGATACTTTTGGAGGTACTAACGGGTTCGTTACAGGAACATTAAGTGGTTTGGTTGAAGGTAATAACACTGGACTAGGGATTACAGCAACGGTTATCCAATCCTTGGTCAATTATGGTTGGGAACACCTGGGAATAAAGGTTCTTCTGACAGAATATACGTTGGTGGCTATACTTGGCCTGCCGATTATAACAACTCTACAACAACATTCACGGCCGTTGCAACACCTGTTCCCTTTGAGCCTAACTCGGCCGTGGGAATAGCAACATTAGGTTTTTGTTTTGGCGCTGCTAAACTCCGCAGAAACCATCTTGCTAAAAAACGCATGGTATCAGTTGAGGCTTAGTTTGATTTTATAGACAAAACACAATAAATATCTTTGAGCCGGCTTGAGCCGGCTTTCGTTATTAGACTGGGAATTCATTCCCAGGTGGGTTCTATTGTAATTTATCCTGAGTCCGCCTCAGAATGAATTCTGAGGCTAATAGCAAAAGTAAGCTAAAGCTAACTAACTAACTAAAGATGAAATTTTTCGGGAGCATTATCATCTTGATTATGTTCTTCCAAAGATGCAATTGTCGTAAAACCCTATAAGTAATTGGACAAAAATATTTACAGTCATTGCGAGGGAAGGGAAGCAATCACAACCCTTGTAATTGCTTCATTTCACTTCGTTCCATATGGCTAACGCCACGCAGCGCTTACGCAATGACATTGTGTAATTAATTCTGTCTCACTAAGTAGGTGGGCGTTAAAAATTGTCCTTGGGGCAAGGGAACAGGGAACAGGGAACAGGAAGAGAGTTTTGAGTGATTTTACTTTTCTTCACATACCTTTAAATTTTAATCAAACCGGAGTCCTATAGTTAGGAATAGGAGTCAAAAGCAAGAATTATGTTGAATATTTTCTATCTATGAATGATGATTTTTTCTTTGTCTAAGTCTCAAGTTTATTTAGTAGTTATTAGTTAAAATACTGATAATCAGGGTAACAATAATCTTCAGTTCTGATAGAAATGAGAGGTTATGAATTTATTGATTTTTCTAAATAAATTTATTGACGATTTTGCATATAATCAAAATATATCTGCTAAAGGTATTAAAGCTGGATTTTTATTTCCTGTTGGCATTGGTTGAGATAAATAACCAATAAGGATTTACGAGTAAGCCTAATTATGCCTAAAAAGACGACTACTCCCCATTAACGACCTGGAGACGAGATGTATCTAGCGCATTCATTCATGAGTGATGAGAAACGGCAACAACATCAACAACATCAACAGCCTTTGATTTTAGTGGTAGAAAATCATGACGATAGTCTACTGCTGATGAGTTATACCCTTGAGTTACTTGGTTGTCAGTCTATTTGTCAAAAAGAAAGTTCAACAACAGTATTTATGGCTAAAGAACATCAACCTGATTTAATCTTATTGAATATTTTTTTACCCGGGATGAATGGACTAGATTTTATTCGGTATCTTAAGCAAGAATCGTTAACTTGTCATATTCCTGTGGTGGCTATGACGGTTTTAACTGATGCTGAATATAACAAACGGATGCTTGAAGCTGGTTTTGATGATTACATCGTTAAACCTTATATGATTGAGGAGTTGGCTGCAATTATCTACCGATTTCTAGGGAGGAAATTTGAGCTATGCTCGGTTTTAGAAGTGCAACAGATTCATTAATAATCATGCGGCAATTTTAGGAAGTTTGACTGTGAATATGCTGCCTTTACCGATTTCTGATGAAAGTTCTATTTCACCTCCGTGTGCTTCAATAATGCGGCTGCAAAGATGTAGTCCTAAACCACTACCTGATCTTTTATTTTTACCCTGACGAAAGCGCTCAAAAATAGTTTCTTGATCTTCTGGTGCAATGCCATAACCTGTGTCTTGAACTTCGATGATGATGGTACTACTGCAATGATTAGCTGGGGATAAGGTTTCAAAAATGCGGATTTCTATACTGCCTGTATCCGTGAATTTGATGGCATTACCAATTAAGTTATGGAATACTCGTCTTAATTCTAAGCGATCGCCTTTAACTATGCCGCCATTATTGCCTGTTGGACTTAATTCGTGGGTATCTAATTTCAAAGTTAAGTTTTTCTCCAGTGCTAAGGTATTTAATTCACTTATGACCTCAGTAGCAATTGCGGTTAAGTTGCATGATTCAAAGTAGAGATTTTTTTGTCCAGCTTCAAAGCGGTAAACTTCTAGTAATGTATTTACCATTTCCAGGAGATTTTGATTGCTGCGAATCATGATACTAATGGGTTGTTTCATTTCTGAAGGAATTTGTCCAAAGACTTCTTGCAGAAATAAATTCAGCACTCGATTAGCAGCTACTAGGGGAGTACGTAAATCATGGGTAAGACGAGAAACAAAGTCTTCTCGCTGGAGGGTCATTTTGCGTTGTTCGTCAATACTGTGCTTTAATCTTAAGAGCGATCGCACTCTGGCTAATAATTCTTCAATCTCAAAGGGTTTGCGAAGAAAATCATCAGCACCGATATCTAAACCTTCAACTACGCTAGCTTCAATACGGGCTGTCAGTAGTAAAATCGGAATATAGTTGATTTCAGGATTATTCCGAATCCGTTGTGTAACTTCATAACCATTTATTTCTGGCATCATCACATCTAAGATAATCAAATCCGGTGGTGACTTAATGACTTTTTCTAAGGCTATTTTACCATCCATTGCTGAATCAATTTCATAGCCTTCGCTTTCTAAGATTGTCCGCATTAAAGTCAGATTATCTGGGACATCATCAACGCACAAAATTCGGAATTCTTTCAAGTTAGACATATTTAAGTTCTTGGTAATCTACAATTTTAAGTGGGGATAATTGATTGCAGCCTTATGAGGAGAATATACAGAATGAAAAGGATTTTGATGAGGACTAAAAACTACACTCCCTAAATCTGGTGCTAAATTTATTTTTCGTGGTAATTTTATTTTAAATATTGAACCTACCCCTAACTGACTTTCGATATCTATTTTTCCTCCCATGATGTCTACCAGTGAATCAATAATAGCTAAACCTAACCCTGTACCTGAATATTTACGACCAATACCTTGATCAATTTGGTGAAATGCTGCAAAAATTTTTTGAAAATCTTGAGAAGCAATACCAATCCCTGTATCCTTCACGGTTATTATAACTTGATTTTGAGTTGTTTCTTGGATTTCTACCCAAATAGTCCCAGCCTCAGTAAACTTTACAGCATTGGAAAGTAAATTGATGACAATTTGTTGTAACCGTACTGCATCATTAAATACTAATGTATTTTCTAGGTCTATTTTAACTAGCAAAGATAAATTTTTGGCTTCAGCTAAGGGACGAATTTTTGTAACCGCATGACTCACAACTTTTGATAAATCCAATATTTCTGGCTTTAGTTCTAATTTCCCGGATTCTAGTTGAGAAAAATCCAGAATTTCATTAATTTTTAGCAGTAAATCTTTGCCATTATTGAGAATTTTCTCTACCATGTCTAGTTGTTGATTTGTCAACTGACCAAATTTGGGACGTAAGAGAATTTGTGAAAACCCAATAATTGCATTCATGGGAGTTCTTAGTTCATGGGATATGGTGGCTAAAAATAGTGATTTGAAGCTAGATATTTCTAAGAGTTTAAAGTTTTGGTATTTAATATGTTGCTGTTGTGCTGTTAATTCTTTTTGCTGTAAAACTAGCTGTTCACGACTTTCTTTAAGCTCTTGGTTTGCTAAATCTAGCCGCATTTCAGCATGATGTATACGGATGGTACTGCGTAAGATTTGAGCTATGGTTTCTGGTGATAATCTAGACTTAAGAAAATACTCACTAGCACCTAATTTTAGCAACTCTCTGGCTATTTGTTCATTGTCTGAATCTATGAGAATTACTAGCGGAACTTTAATCCCTGAAGATTGTAATTTATGGATTAATGTGAAACTATCTTGATTTGGTAAGTGATAGTTAAAAAATACGCAATCATAGTGATTATTGATGAGGGCAAAAAAGGCATGATTCCCATCTTTAACTTCATCAATTTCCATGCTAATAGCTGTTTGGGTCAGAGCTAGACTTACTATTGAGCCATTAGTCTGATCATCGTCTACAACTAAGATTTTCAGATTCTCTTCCATCGGTTTTTCTTCTGGCTGTCAAATACAGATTTATATTCAGCATTTCTATTTTTACAGTTTCTAGATTATACAAATAATGAACACGATTTTCTGGTGAATGAGCAGATTTATTTCCAGGTAAAAGAAATACTTTATCCACTTAAAAACATTGTAAATTAGTAATTCATTAACTGTCCTCACCCATTAGTGAGAGTTGCATGGAAACATTATGTACCATTGGCTTAAGTGTTTTTATCTAAATATTGGTAATAATTGTCAGGTGAAAAATTATTTGCGTCACACATATAAATAAGTAGGTTGGCGTTGAAAATTGTCGTTATGGCAAGGCAAAAGGCAAGAGTGAAGAGGGTTTAGGCGATTTTACATTTCTTTACACAGTTTGGTTTTATTGTGTTCACCTACTTACGTTTTTAACGTAGATATCAGGGTTAGAAGTTTTTTTTGGTGTCTGATAGCATAGTGTGATAATAGTAATACTCGCATATTCGCTAACTGCTGTGTTGAATCCATTGTAAATTTCGTAATAGTACCATAACTGTAATTTTTCTGATTTGTCTCAATAATTTCATTTGTTTTGCGGGAAATATCTATATATCTTTAGCTAGATTTTTACAGCTATGAAAATTCAAAAATCAATTATTTACTATTCCTATTGATAGATGTTCATTGTTTCACAGATCATATATGCTGAGGGGTGGATAAATTAGATACAATTCTTAAAAATCAGCTTTTTCTCCTACTTTTTGCTATTGGTAATACTTCCTTCAGAAGTCATCTGATTATCACGGGTGTAATAAATAATGAGTGACATTAGCATTCTATTAATTGAAGATCATGATTTAACGCGCATGGGACTGAAAACTGAATTGCAGTTGCATGGCGGTTTTAAGGTGGTAGGTGAGGCGGCTAGTGCGAATCTGGGACTAAAACTGCTAGAAACAACTAAACCGGATGTGGCTGTGATAGATATCGGTTTACCCGATATGGATGGGATTGAACTGACGCGCAAGTTTAGACGTTATCAGGCGGAAACAGGACAATCGCAGACCAAAATATTGATTTTGACGATGAATAATTCAGAAAATGTGGTTTTGGCAGCCTTTGCCGCCGGCGCAGATTCTTATTATATGAAGGATACAAGTGTTAATAAATTTATTGAGGCTGTACAAGCAACGTTTCATGGTAACTCTTGGATTGATCCGGCGATCGCTAATATAGTATTACGGAAAATGCGCCAAGGTGTCCCCGGTGATCATCAATCATTTGATAAGCCGAAAACTGTCAAAATTGAAGCCCTAGAAACAGAATATGAACAAGTTTTAGAAACTTACCCCCTCACCCAACGGGAACTGGAAATTCTGGCATTGATTGTGGCTGGTTGCAGCAATGGACAAATCGCCGAGAAGTTATATATTACTGTAGGTACGGTCAAAACTCATGTTCGCAATATTTTAAATAAACTCTGTGCTGATGATCGTACCCAAGCAGCAGTTCGGGCTTTACGTTCCGGTTTGGTGGTTTAGGAAAGGAGTCATGAGGTAGGGGCGCAGGGCCTGCGCCCAGTCAGGAGTATGGCTAACGCCACGCTGCGCTATCAGGAATTCAGGAATATGGCTAACGCCACGCTGCGCTATCAGGAGTATGGCTAACGCCACGCTGCGCTATCAGGAGTTTAGGAGGAAGAAGGAAGAAGGAAGAAGAAAATTACCAATGACCACTGACCAATGACCAATGACCAATGACCAATGACCAATGACCACTGACCACTGACCACTGACTAATGACCAATTACCCTTTCTTGTAAACATTCTGCAATCCGTTGTGCTGCACCTGCACGTCCCATGCGTTGAATGCCGTTTCCAGCGATCGCATGGAGGATGTCAGGATTTTTGAGGAGAGATTGGATGGCTGGGAGAACTTGTGATGGTTGGTTAACGAGGGTGAGGGATATGCCTAAAAGCCGACTTTGGGCTTCTGCAAAACCGGGGTTATATTGAGGACCATTACCAGGGATAGCGATCGCAGGTTTTCCCAAACCAATGAATTGTTCCGTTGCTGTTCCAGCCATAGCGATCGCCACATCACCTAAATACAAGCAATCATTATAGGCTTGTTGGGTCAAGATGAAGTAAGAATTTTTTTGTTGAAAAGTCAAACTGTCGGGGTCAGAAATTGGTAAAGGAGATTGATCACACCGTCGCCAACCTTGGATCTGTAAACTTTGTGATAAAATACCACAATCTAGACCAGGAGCGATCGCCCCTAAAAAAATCATCGTCCCCGCAGCCCCAAATAAAGAATCTGGTCGTCGTAAACTAGCCATCAGTGCTGATACAGCAATCATGATGATTTCCCAATTATTGTAAGCTTCCGGCGCACGAGAACCGGGCAAAAGAGTCACAACAAAAGGACGAATCACCTCTTCGAGTTCAGCATCAGGACGATAGAACTGTTGTGCAGTCAAACTTGTCTGTAACCCATCCATCATGGGATTCCCCACATCTACAGCGGGAATTGACCATTTTTTGAGAATTTCCGTAGTCAGAGAATCTCTAGGAAACACCGCCCGACAACGACCACGACTCATCAACCACCTTTCCCAAGGATGGTAAATCGAACCAGAAAAATTTTCCCACCATGCGGACTTTGATTTCCTCGGTAACAATCCCATTGCGTCACGCACATAATATTCTGATTTAGCCGTCCCCACAAAAGCATAATCAGCACCACTCATCGCTGCAAACAGCAAAGGAACAATATCCCCCACAGCGAGAACAGCCTTTTGATTACCTAACTTAGTTTGTGAACTTACCCAACGGCGGATAGATTGAATTTGATTAAGAGTCAACTGCACCAACCCCCCGCCAACATCACGCATTAATTCACGGCTATCCATATAAATAAAACCACCAGAAGGCATAGTTCGCACTTTACCAATCGGAGGAATATCTATTTTTTGATAAGCACGTCCTTCACCCACTATTGGTAAAGCAAAAATATCCGGTGGAGAAGATAATTGTTGTAAAGCCTGAATAATCCGCACAGCAATCATATCTTCCCCATGACCATTGCTTAAAACTAATAACTGTAATGGAGAATTGATCATTTTTCTAAATGCTAGGAGTCAGGAGGTAAGTAGGTTGGTGTTGAAAATTGTCGTTATGGCAAGGCAAAAGGCAAGAGGCAAGAGTGAAGAGGGTTTGGGCGATTTTACATTTCTTTACACAGTTTGGTTTTATTGTGTTCACCTACTTAGAATTATTGAAAATAGCTTTTGCATATTCCCAGGATTGCCATATCCGGGGTTCAGAAGCTTGATGATTTTTTTGGCGTTGCTGAATCGAGGTATGAAATTTCCAAATTGAACCTTTAAAAATCTTACCTTTGCGTCTTTGCTACGGCAGTCGCTCATGGGGGAAACCCCCAAGACCGCGCTGCCTCGCCTTTGCGTGAGACTAAAATTCATACCCTTAATCAGCAACGCCATTTTTTTATCTGCATTTTTAACCCTTGACTCCACTCCCCGTATCAGTAGGGACGATGTATTTTTGTAAAAACAAAAATAATACTAACACTGGAGTAATAGAAATTACTGAACCAGCAGCCACTAACCGCCAATCTAAGGAAAATGTTCCAGCTAACTTAGCTACCCCCAATGGTAGAGTATATAAACTTTCATCCTGAATGACAATTAAAGGCCACAAGAAGTCACTCCAAGCACCAATAAAGACAAAGATAGCCAAAGTAATTAAGGCTGGGCGAATGGCAGGTAGCATTACGCACCACCATAATCCTAACTCAGAACTGCCATCTAAGCGAGCCGCTTCCTCAATTTCTTTTGGCACACTTATCAAAGCTTGTCGGAGTAAAAATATACCAAAAGCAGATGCTAAACTCGGAAAAATTATCCCTAAGTAACTATTTCGCAATCCTAGTTGCACTGTTAAAATATATAAAGGAATCATGACAATTTGGAAGGGAATCATAATTGTGGACACAATGGCAATAAAAATCCCATTTCTGCCCACAAATGATAGTCTAGCCAAGGGGTAAGCCGCTAAGGAACAAAATAACAAATTTAAACCAACTGTTAATACTGATACTAATATACTATTGTATAAATAAGTTCCAAAAGGTAGAGATTGCCAAACTCTGGAGAAGTTTTCTAATGTTGGTTGATTGGGTAATAATTGGGGTGGTGACTGCCAGATATTTTCCGTTGGTGATTTTAAGGCTGTACTGATCAGCCATAATAATGGAAATAGCATCACCAGGGCGATCGCTCCTAGTATTCCATAAATAACTAAGGTTTGAATGCGAGAGTTTTTAAAATTCATTATCTTGATAAAAATGATTAAACACGAAAGTAATTAACCTAATAATACAAAAAAATGACTGGATTTTGCGATATGATGAAATCGAAATTTTCAAAATAAGTAATATTTTCATGAAACTAGTTCTGAAAATAGCAGCATTTGTGACTATAATTATTTTTGTTAGTGTTAGCTTAGTCTCTATCCACAAAATTTCCCAAAGTCAGCCAACACAAACCCCTCAAATCACGGCAGACTGTATAACTAACTCCGACATACCTTGTCATAGCCCAACAACATCTGTAAATACACAATTTATTCCCAATCAGCAATTAGATGATCAACAGCGTTTCTTAGCAGTAATCGCCAAAAAAATCCCCACAATTCCCCAAATTGATACTTTTGAATATACTTTACTGCGTACTTATGGGACAGTATTTATTAATCAAAAGCCAGGAATTAACCTACCACAAAAAGTGATTTTAGATAACGAATCAGCAACCCAATCTTTTCAGGATGCAATTAATATAGCTTTAGTAAATGACACACAAGAATGTTATTTACAAAAAACAGCCGCCACCGCTTTAAATCAAGCCAAAAGTTTAGCAACCATTCCTTTAAAATCAGGTTACGCTGGAGATTGTCTTCGCAATTTTGCCACCAATTTAAGATTTTGGAACAAATACGCAAATAGCGAAACATTAACACAAGTAAAAGCCGGAAAAGAAACAAAAATTCTCGGATTAGTTGCCCCCCCTGGCACATCACAACATCTGTGGGGATTAGCAATTGATTTACAAGTATCAACATCAGCCCAAAGACAGGCCTTAAATGAAAATGGCTGGTTTCAAACTGTAGTTAGTGATCTTCCCCATTGGACTTATTTAGGCTGGAGTGAAGATGATTTACCCAAATTTGGATTACAACAAAAAATTGTCCAAGGAATCAAATATTGGGTAACACCCATTTAACAGGAGTTCAGGAGGTAGGGGCGCAGGGCCTGCGCCCATTCAGAAGTATGGCTAACGCCACGCTACGCTATCAGAAGAATGAAGAATGAAGAATGAAGAATGAAATTTCTCCCCTACTTCCCCTACTCCCCCTACCTCCCCCACTCCCCCTACTCCCCCCACTCCCCCTACTCCCCTACTCCCCTACCCCCCCACCCCCCGTTCCCTGTTATAAATAAACATATATCTAATCTTTGGAGTATTAACAGTGAGTTTATTTGATGATTTAAGTCGGTTTTTAGAAAGTCGTTTAGAAGAATTCTTGCGAAATAACCCTCATTTAGAGTTAGAAGCACTATTAGAACAACTGCGGGAACAAGAAGAAGATACATTAAAATTAATTGCCGAGTTACAATTGCAAGAGAAGCGATCGCAAGATGAAATCCTCTCCACAGCCCAAGAAATTCAAAAATGGCATATCCGTATTGAAAAAGCCCAAGCCGCAGGTAGACAAGACTTAGCCACCCCAGCCCAAGAACGAGAAGCAGCACTACTGCGAGAAGGAAATCAGATGTGGGGACAAATGCAAGGTATAAAAGAACGTATTAGTCAATCCCAAGAACTACTTCGCAAAATTCAACAACGTCGTCAAGAAGTACAAATCAAAGCAGCCGAATTACAAACAGCAAGAACCAAAGCACAAACCCAACAAAGATTAGAAACTGAAACTCATGGCTGGAATACAGCTACTAATTATAATAGTAATTTTGATGACCTAGAAAATACATTTCGCCGTTGGGAAACCCAAGATGAATTAGAAAAACTCAAACGCAACATGGGAAAATAATTATGGATAACAAGATCCCCGACTTCTCTAAGAAGTCGGGGATCTAAATCTTATCATCGCTTACGAATTACCCCTTGCCAACTAATTTTTTGCTGTATAGAACGTCCACCTAAAGAACGAATTGCCACAACTTCAACATCAACCTTTACACCTGGATTTAAAGCTTGACTAGGAATTTTTAACTTACCTAAAGCCAGAGTAAAATTATTATAACTACGACTTACTAACTCAGCAGGAACTTCCCCTTCATATAAAATTTGAGGATTAAAAGCATCATCAAAATTATCTCGCGCTCGATATTTCACTTTAAACCGAGTATTAATCACATCAGATTTACCAGCTAAATCAACTATTCTGAAACTGAGATTTTGTCCCGAATTAGCAAATTCAGCCACAGCTAACCTAATCACATCTTCCTGAAAAATAGCATGATTTACAGTGTACTCCGTCAAACCTCCCGTAGTTTTAGCAGTACCATCAACCCAGAGATTTTCAGGAAAAGCAATATCTATTTCTTGATTATAATTTAAAGAGAGTTTTACAGATTGATTGGCAAAATTATTAATATCCTGTTTTTCTGACCAAACTAATTTAAAAGTTCCATCTAACCGCCGTTCAAACTCTCGATATTCATCAGCAATTACAGAACCAATGGCAAGTAAAGACTTTGCCCCTTGACGAATTTGCCACTTATTTTTAGAAAGATTAAATTGTTGATTTGCCAATTGAGAAACCGCAATTTCCGCAGTTGGTTTATCATCTGCTAAAACTTCTTTGCCATTAACTATACTTAAAATTCCTAACCTGCCCGGTTTACCATCACGCCCATCTCTACCATCACTGCCATCGCGTCCATCGTAACACCGATAAACCTTTTGAGTACATTGACGATTGAGAGTACCAGATCTTCCTGTACAACTTTCCCTCTCCCAACGTCGTTGACGACAGGAACAACCCACCGCACCTCTAGCACCTCTTCCACCCCGTCCACCTTCGCCACCAACAGCCCGAACGGCAATTTTCCTTAAATCTGCCAAATTCGTATAATAGACCGTCAGATCGCCACCCTGACCACCATTGCCACCAGAACCACCGCTACCACCATCACCACCATTGGGGGCATTAACATTATCTCGTCCTTCTTCCTGATAATTCCGACAACTAGGACGAAAACCCGGTTCACCATCCTCGCCATCTTCACCATCTTTTCCAGATAAGTCAAGATTAACCGCCGAACCATCAGCGTTTATTATCTGGCTTGTCCCACTGCGTCCATCTCTACCGCTACGTCCGTTACTACCATCCCTATCATAATACCCAGCTACTTTTAATTCTTTAACATCCGTTGGACAGACAACCGCACCCACCGCAGGTAATAAATTAGTAAATAAACAAAATGTCAGCAGAAACGGTAATTGATATCTAAAATTTTTGTGCATGATAAGTAAAACTTATTATATAAAAGATTTGGATTTGATGTAGGGGTAGCGCCCCCGTGCCTACCCTGATTCTTGGGCAACAACGGGGGGTTTGCACCTACTTTCAAAAATCAATGATAAAAAAAGGTGGTTTTGTCCAAGACAAAACCACCTCCTCAAAAAATAAACTCAAATTAACGAGCTTGTCCGTGAGCAGAAGCCGCATCAATAGGCTTCATCAGATATAATTGTAATAACTGCCAACCATGAGACAAATAGATTGGGAATTTTTGGAAGAATTGCAGGAATTTAGGAGTATTAGAGCTAGAAATTGCTGCCAATTTTTCGTTATTCTTGACGCAAACATCTAAACGCTGATAAAACGCTGGGTTTTCAACATCCAAAATAACTGGGAAGACTCTACCAGCGGTTTCATTAGTCTTCTTGATTACATGAATATCATAATCACGCGCATCCAAGCCCAAGGAAGCATAGAAATCTTTGCGTTGAATATCATTGAGATACATAGTTGCAAACACTGACAACAGGAAGAAGCGACTCCATAGTTTAGCTCTCCAGTCATTCAACATTTGTGGCTGCGCTCTCATAACCGCATCAAAGAAATCACCGTGACGGTTTTCATCCTGACACCAGTTCTCAAAAAAGTTGAAAATTGGATAAATTTGATCTTCAGGATGGGCTTCTAAATGACGATAAATGGTGATATAACGCCAATAACCAATCTTTTCAGAAAGATAGGTCGCGTAGAATATGAATTTGGGCTTAAAGAACGTATAACTACGGCTCTTAGTCAAAAATCCTAAATCTAAAGAAAGATTAAAGTCTGACATAGCTTTGTTCAAGAACCCAGCATGACGGGCTTCATCCCGTGACATCAGGTTAAAGCCTTCAGCTAAAAGGGGGCTTTTATCCTTTAGGCGACGGCCGAGTTCTTTGTATAGCAAGAAGCCGGAAAATTCTGCTGTGCAAGAACGTTCGAGAAATTCAACGAACAATTTGCGAGTTTCTCCGTCAATAGAGTCCCAAGATTTTTCAAACTGAGCATCCCGAACAAAGTGATGGCGGTTGTAGTCAATGCGGAATTCTGCAATAATAGCTTCTAATTCCTCTTCATTGACGGAAAGATCCATCTGCGCCATTTCATCGAAATCGGTTGTGTAAAACCTTGGTGTTAAAAGGGTTTCTTTCGCCGGGGACTTAACTCCAGAACGAATTTCGTCAGAGCTTGGTTTTTTGAGGGAGTCTACCATGTTTTGATTTGCTCTTTTATCTTTCTTTTCTTGATGACACCAGAAAGCTGATCCTTATGCTCTCACAAGGTGCAAGGGACAACAATTATGATTTTGTATGAAATTCAGTGTAGCAATATCTAGCCCAGAAATGAGCAGATAAATGATTAAGAGTTGCAAAAATCCACAAAAAACGATTTACACTTTATTTCTATGGCAATAAGGATGATGGTTTTAATGCCGCCTTTGAGGCGCGGAAGGTTAAATTAGCCAAAACCGAGGAAAATCATGTAAGCTGGGAAAATACAAGACATTATTAATTGGGCTGGTAATATGGTGTTGAAAAATATCGCCAACAGTGATGTTTTATACTAAAATGTCGAACCTTCTGTGCTGGTTACTCCGGTGGGACATAATGTGTTGGTGATAATCACTCATGAAAAACCAGAACTAAGTAGGTGAACGCAATAAAACCAAACTGTGTAAAGAAACGTAAAATCGCTGAAAACTTCTTTACTCTTGCCTATTGCCTATTGCCTTGCTATAACGACAATTTTCAACGCCAACCTACTTACACTATTTGGCTGAACAATGCAATTCTTAACTGTCCTGTAATTTCTGAATTATTGTTAGCTTAAAAGGATGTTAATCAATGCTCAACTTTTACTACAATTTCAACGCTGTCAGCGACGACCTTTTTTAGATGTTCATGGTGATTATCTTCAGCGAGAGATTCCCAATGAGTTAATGCTGAAGGTGCAGAAGGACAAAAGCCTTCATCATCAGCGGATAGTCAGAAAGTTAAGTTATTCCGAACCGGATTATGTTGCGAGTGATTGGCAAGCAGGAGCAGCATCAACTCTAGCACTGATGCAGCAAGGAGTGAGTTATATTCGTCGTGGTGTAATATTAACTACCTATTATGAAAAATATACTTTGCTGAGTCGCCCAGATTTGCTTGTGAAACAGCCAGGGAAATCCCGTTTTGGAAATTGGAACTATGTCCCGGTTAATATTGAATTGGGTAAGCGTCCTAAGCAAGAATATCAGGTAGTTATTGCTTTTCACGCCCAAGTTTTAGCTATGGTTCAGGATGTGATTCTGAGTCAGGCTGGGCTGATATTGCGAGATAAAGATAAAACTTATGTGGTGGATTTGGACAAATGGACACCACAAATGCTGGATATTTTAGAGGAATATATTCAAGTTATTGAGTCGGTGGAAGCACCGGAAATTTTTATTTCTCGGCAGAAATGTAATCTTTGTCCCTGGTATAATTATTGTTATGCGAAAGCGAGATCTCAAGAACATCTGTCTCTGTTGCCAGGTGTAACACCGATTCGCTACACTCAACTGCAAAATTTGGACATCACTACTTTAGAAGCACTGGCACAGACCCATCCTAGCACCTTAGAAAACTTAACAGGATTTGATGGTAATGTGGCAGCTAAATTAGTTGTCCAAGCCCAATCTGTATTCACCAAACAACCCTTGATTCTGGCTGATTCCTTTTCTTTAGAATATCTGACTTTTACAGCCCCGATTGAACTTTATTTTGATATTGAAGCCCAGCCAGATTTAAATTTAAATTATCTTTTAGGTGTTTTAGTTGTGGATAGAGTTGCTAATACTGAACAGTTTTATGCTTTTTTGGCGGAACAACCAGAACAAGAACCTCTAATTTGGCAACAATTTTTAAATTTAGTGAATCAATATCCCCAAGCACCAATTTATCATTTTTGTGCTTATGAAGTGGATACAGTCAAACGCCTGGGAAAACTGTACCGCACACCTCATGCTCAAATTCATCCTCTCCTGAATCGGTTTGTTGATATTTATGAACAATTAATTCAAAGTGTGGCTTTACCAATAGATAGTTATGCGTTAAAAACTATTGCCCGTTGGCTGGGGTTTGAATGGCGTGAACAAGAAGCCAATGGTGCTAAATGTATTTACTGGTATGATAAGTGGTTAGAAACAGGCGATCGCACTTTATTAACAATCATCCAAGACTACAACGAAGATGACTGTCGCGCCACCCGTACTGTCAAAGATTGGCTAGTCAGTTTTTTCACAAGTACATAAAACTTCTTTCTTCTTCCTAATTTCTAACTGGGCGCAGGCCCTGCGCCCCTACTATTATTCTATGTTGCATCTTCCAAAATTTCGGAAACCATTCCTGATTCTTATCTTGGCAACTTCACTAATTCTGATTAGTTTTCTGGTTAATAATTTCGCTTCCGCTTCTTTCATCATCAACAGCATAGAATTTATTGGTCAAGCTACCTTACCCACAGGTTTAACTTTCCAAAAAACCGAAGTTGGCGGTTTATCGGGAATTACTTATGATGCCAAAAATAACTTGTACTACGCAATATCTGATGACAGAGGGCAAGAAGCACCACCTCGTTTTTATACTTTAACAATTGATCTGAGTAAAGGTAAACTAAATAATAATGGAGTTGTTCCCGTAGGTGTAACGAACTTATTAGATAATAATAATCAACCATTCCTCCTCAATACTACTGATACAGAAGGAGTTGCCCTCACTAATAAAGATACCATATTTGTTTCCTCAGAAGGTGATGTAGACAGACTCATCAATCCCTTTATTAAAGAGTTTGCACTAGCTTCTGGAAAAATAATTAATACCTTACCCATACTGGATAAATTTCTGCCAGATTCTCAAAAGCAAAAAGGCATTCGCAACAACTTAGCCTTTGAAAGTCTCACCATTACACCGAATCAAAAACTTCTATTTACAGCCACTGAAAACGCCTTAATTCAAGATGGTACAGCAGCCCAATCAGGTGTTGGCACATCTTGCCGCATTTTGCAATATAACCTCTTAACCAAACAGCCAGAACAGGAATTTCTCTACCAAACACAACCAGTGACACCCTTGTTTAATCCTACAGGTAAATTTGCCAGTGGCTTACCTGATTTAGTAGCGATCGATAATGCAGGAAACTTTCTCAGTATAGAAAGAAGTTTCACAGGTTTGGGATTTACAGTTTCTCTGTTTCAGGTTTCCCTAAATAAGGCCACAGACATCCATAGCTTAGACAACATTACCGAAATTGACCCTGATAAAATCCAGCCAGCAGCAAAAAAACTCCTCTTAGATTTACGAACTTTAGATGTATCATTAGATAATATTGAGGGATTAACCTTAGGTGCAAAACTCCCCGACGGGCAACCATCACTAATTTTAATCAGCGATAATAATTTTAATGGACTACAACAAACCCAAATTTTAGCCTTTAAGCTGAAAATTGAGTCTCCACTAACCAAATTATTACGCCGCTTTAGAATACCTAACTTGTGACATACTCCACACACTCCCCTATGCCTTGCGGCACGCTTGCGCGAACGGGTGAGTGTGGGCTTCTCAGTGACTGTAGAGGTTATTAACGTGAATAATAGTCCATACCTGCCTCCACAAAATCAGGAGTTGGTAGCCAACCGTTATCAAATTAAAACATTAATTGAAAGAGGTGGCATGGGTGAGGTATTTCTAGCAGAAGATATGCTGCTGGGAGGAACACCAGTAGCCATTAAGTTTTTATCTCAAACTGTTATTGATACTCAAAGACAGGAAAGCTTTAACCGTGAAGCTCTTCTCAGTGCGGCTTTAAGCCAAAAAAGTGTTCATATTGTTCATGCTTATGATTATGGTGTAACTACTAATGGCAACCCATATTATGTCATGGAATATTTATCTGGACAAAGTTTGAAGGAATTAATTCCTCTGTCTATCCCCATGTTTCTCAATCTAACTCGGCAAATTTGTTTAGGCTTAAAGTGCGCTCATCAAGGTGTCAATATTGATGGAAAAATTCAGCCATTAGTTCATAGAGATATTAAACCAGCTAATATTATTGTTACTCCAGATCCCATCTTAGGTAAATTAGTTAAAATATTGGATTTTGGCATCGCCAAATTTCTTAATAGTACAGAATCAATGATCACCAATGAAAAATGTTATGGAACTTTAGCATACTGTTCTCCTGAACAATTAGACGGTGGAGATATAGATAGTCGTTCTGATATTTATAGTTTAGGTGTAGTCATGTTTGAAATGTTGACAGGGCAAAAACCTTGGCAACCAGCAGCGGAAGGATTTGGGGCTTGGTATCAAGTACATTTATTTGAATCACCAAAACATATATCAGATATAAAACCCAGTCTCCAAGTTCCACAGCAACTCGATGATTTAATTATTAGTTGTTTAGCTAAAAAGCCAGGTCAACGTCCCCAAAATATGACGGAAATTCTCCAGGGTCTGGATAAAATAGAACAATCCTTGGAGCAAGCATCTTTAAATTCAGGTTTGGGAAATTCTGAATTATCTCAAACCAAAATCATACTTGATCAACAATTTACTTGGCCTCAAAATAAGCCAACTCAAAAAATTGTTTTTCCTCAACTCATTAGTGAAAAAAAAGTATCTACAGCTTCTTTATGGATAATGTTACCAGAATTAGAAATTCAAAATTATGCCTATACTACACGCTACACTCGATTTATTTTTATTACACATCCCCATCCGATGTTGTTATGGATAACACTACTTTACGACCATGACCTTACCCCTAAGTGGCTACCATGTTACTTAGATATGCAAAATTCCCAAAATCTCAAATTGGTGTGGTCATTGGCGGAAAATGAGTCCTATTCCTTACTTTTCTTTACCTTAGAACCTTCACATTGCTGTACTAATATGTTCAGTATTAGTATTTCTCCCTTACAAACACAAAATCTGAAGAATTGGGTGCAACAAAGTCAGAGCATGAAAGCTTCTACGGAATTCGGAACTAGCAAAAGCTTGTTAAAGCAGCAATATGAATATATAAAATTAGAGATACTAAAGCAGTTAAAATCATGAACTTGTAGAATTTAGGCACTGTAAGTAGTCGGACAAAATTAAATTCACTCGTTGAGAGAGGGAACTCTTAACTCTTAACTGGGAACAGAAAAATCAATTGTGTAATTAATTCTGTCCCATTACGTATAAATATACTGAAAACGGTTCATAGTTTAACCAAATATGAAACCCCTCTGGTAAACCTCTCCCCGCAACGGGGAGAGCCTTTGAACTTTGTATTATTAGCGGGCTTTTCAGCCCCCACCACAAGAAATTTTGGGATATTTTTTTAATGGGAAGTCTCTTAGGGAACACCAAAAAATAAATTACCCAATTTTGTGGGATGGGCATCCTGCCCGTCCTTGATGATTAGCGGGCAAGATGCCCGCACCACAAGAAATTTTTGGATATTTTTTTAATTGGAAGTCCCTTAGAGTAAGCCACAAAATAAATGATCCTGTTTTGCCATGCTGAGTGTAGCGTTCGCGGAGCGTGGCGTTAGCCATAGGGAAACGAAGCATCTCAAGAGATTCTTCACTACACTTCGTTTTGTAATGCCTCTGACACGCTGCGTGAACAGAATGACATTGGGCATTTCTTTTTGTGGAATTCTCTAATTGCCTCTAAAAAAAATCTTTTCTCAAACTACTTGACAAATATAAAAAGACTGGGCATAATAGTGAGAGTGCAAGTTAAGCAAAACGCAAGGGACTGTAGTTCAATTGGTTAGAGCACCGCCCTGTCACGGCGGAAGTTGCGGGTTCGAGCCCCGTCAGTCCCGTTCTAAGAGACTTCCAAATAAAAAAATGTCCCAAAACTGATGCAGAAATTCTCTCTCTGTGTACTCTGTGCCTCTGTGGTTCGTTTCTTAGGATAATTTATTTCTTGGAAGTCTCTAAAATACTGAATATGAGATAAAGAGTTGATAAGGGAAACCCATAGGCTCTAATTTCAGTATGTGTAATCATGATTTGTAAAAGAGAGAATTAACTGTGACTGTCAGAGTTCGCATAGCTCCGAGTCCTACCGGAAATCTACATATTGGTACAGCGAGAACGGCTGTATTTAATTATTTGTTTGCTCGTCACCATGATGGCAAGTTTATTTTAAGAATCGAAGATACTGATTTAGAGCGATCGCGTCCAGAATACACAGATAATATTCTGGATGGACTACGCTGGCTAGGATTGAATTGGGATGAAGGTCCATTTTTTCAATCTCAACGCCTACATCTTTACAAGGAAGCGGTGCAAAAATTACTAGACCAAGGATTAGCTTACCGCTGCTACACCACATCTGAGGAATTAGATGCTTTGAGAGAAGGGCAAAAAGCCAGAGGGGAAGCACCCCGCTATGATAACCGTCACCGTCACCTCACCCCAGAACAACGGGCTGAGTTTGAAGCTCAAGGGCGTTCTTCCGTGATTCGTTTCCAAATAGATGATAGCCGAGAAATTGTCTGGAATGATTTAGTCCGGGGGAAAATGAGTTGGCGGGGTAGCGATTTGGGTGGTGATATGGTGATTGCTCGCGCTGCTAGTGATGGTACTGGTCAACCACTATATAATTTTGTGGTGGTTGTGGATGACATTGATATGCAGATTACTCATGTCATTCGTGGTGAAGACCATATCGCCAATACTGCTAAACAGATTTTGTTGTATGAAGCTTTGGGGGCGAAGATTCCCGAATTTGCTCATACACCTTTGATTTTGAATCAAGAAGGGCGCAAATTATCGAAGCGGGATGGAGTAACTTCCATTTGTGACTTTCAGGAAATGGGCTTTACTGCGGAAGGTTTAGTTAATTATATGACTTTGCTGGGCTGGTCGCCAGCGGATTCTACTCAAGAAATATTCGATTTAGAATCAGCAGCTAAGGATTTTGGCTTTGAGCGGGTAAATAAAGCTGGTGCTAAATTTGACTGGGATAAGTTGGATTGGTTAAATAGCCAATATCTCCATAATATGCCAGTTGATAAGCTGACAGATTTAGTTATTCCCTTCTGGTCAAAAGCTGGGTTTCAATTTAATGGTGGGAGAGAACGGACTTGGTTAGAGCAGCTAGTGGGGTTAATTGCTGCTAGTTTGACTCGGTTGGTGGATGCTGTGGACATGACCAAGGTATTTTTTACTGAGGGGGTAGAATTGACTGAGGAAGGCAGTCAACAATTACAGCAAGCAGGGGTGAAGACTGTGCTACAAGTAATTATTGCAGCTTTAGAAAGTCAACCAGAGTTAACTGCTGATGTCGCCCAGGATATTATTAAGCAGGTTGTGAAATCAGAAAAGGTGAAAAAAGGCTTAGTGATGCGATCGCTCAGAGCCGCATTAACTGGGGATGTACATGGACCAGATTTAATTCAGTCTTGGTTACTACTTAATCAGATTGGTTTAGATAAATCCCGCTTAAATCAAGCAATTAGCAATAATTAATTTCCGGGTATTGGGTCAGAATTTTCTGGAATTTTAAATTCTCCCGGCGGTACTCAAGTCTTTTATCTAAAGGAACTTGAGACCGTAAATTCATGTCTTCAAAGGTATTTAGCACTCTTCTATAATTGCAATGTCAAAAACAGCTTTTCCTACAGGAATCATAGTTGTACTCTGGGTTACAGCCGGATTTATTCCAGTGGCTCATGCTCAAACAGCCGCGCCGATTTTTGGAGATGTGACTATTCAACATCCATTTTCTCCAGACCCCTTGACAGTAAGGGGAATGAGTGGTGGTTCAGTACAAGGAAGCAAAATAGCAGGAAAAGCAGAAACACCACCAACTGGCCCTTGTCAAGGATTTATGGATGAAGTACCAGACCATACCTTGAAACTTACCAGTAAATTTGACTATCTGAAATTAGTAGTCGAAAGTCCGGCGGACACCACCATGATTATTAAAGGACCTGGTGGAACTTGGTGCAATGATGACTTTAACGGTAAAAACCCCGGTATTGTTGGGGAATGGCTACCGGGTACTTATCAAATTTGGATTGGTTCTTACAAGGAAGATGAATCCCTACCTTATACATTGAAAATTACGGAAGGCAAGTAAATCATTAGACATCTTGTGAGAATTAAATGTGTGTGACTTGAAACCCTTGTAGAGACGTGACTTGGGTAGGGATTCTCGGCTCTACAATATTTTTCGGAGATGTCTAAGTAGGTTGGCGTTAAAAATTGGTAATTTCAGTATCAGGTTTTCACAAACACATTGCCAAAATTGATGTTTCCAGTCTGTATCCCAGCATTATGCTTAAATATGGGGTTCGCTTCCGCAAGGATACGTAACGAGTGGGGTTCAGTATTATTTGGAGTTAATCGCTAAAAAACGAAATGAGTTACTTTCGGTTATTGAACCTCAAGGTAATGTGGGAAAGCAGTTGAGTTTGTTGTGAGTGGGGGATTATACTAATCATGAGGGCGATCGCCTATGGGATTTGAGGGGGCGCACAGCCATGATATCATGCGTTTATGTCTTGCGTGTTATGCTCAGTCCACCTTGTGACAAGAAAACCCGTTACACAAAAATTAACCGGAAAAATTAATTATGGCAGATAGAACCGAAATTCTTCCCCTTAAACTTTCTGATGGCATTTGGTAAAAATTGTTGTTGATCCAAAAAATCAAGGTGTAATCAATCCGTACATAAGCTAACCAACCTAATCCAATCATGGAAGAAGGTTGAACAGAGTGAAGAGGTTTTGGGCGATTTTACTTTTCTTCACACAGATTGGTTTTATTGTGTTCACCTACTTATTCGGCATTTAAGTTTTTAAGAATTTTCTGGGCTAAAAATTCCTTAATTTCTATATGTCTTGGTAAAGCCTCAATGACACCTGTTTGAGGATTAATCCATAAAGAATGAGAACCACCTTCTCGTTTTAGGTAACAACCTGCTTATCTTAACTTTTTTTCTAATTCTTTACGTTTCATGGAATTAAATATAGTCTCTTCTATCGCATCTTCTGTGATTCCCCTGCGGATATCTGCCATAGGATCTTCAATAATCAATTGAATAGCAAGTTTCAAGTTTTCTTTCGCTTCCTCAATGGTTTCACCTTGACCATTAGCACCAGAAATTTCTGGACAAATTGCCCAGTATCCTCCTTCCGTTGCTCTCTCAATGATGGCTGTTAACTCTGCTTTCATAACAATTTTCACAAGAAGTCTACTAGATTTTAAACGATGATTAGTTACAAGATCAGCGATGACACTATCACCCAGCACGAAAAATCTCTCTAAAACTCTTACCTTCGCTTCTTCGTTTCTCCGTGGTTCATTTTCCGTAACCCCTCCGTTGTATTGAGCTTTGAAACATGAATAATATAAATGAATTTGGTGATCCTGTGCAGTCCGGCATAAAATTAGTATTAGGGATAGCAAAATATAAATTAGCCCCAAATCCTTACTGTGTCAGATTTTGGGAATATTTAACTTTTAATTTTTAATTTTTAATTGGTATTAGTATGAGAATTAGGTTAAATTTAATTAAGATTCTAGACAAACTTCATGAATCGGCCATAAGCAAACCGACGTTTTATGGCTCAAATTACAAAATGGATTTATGAACATCCGTTACAAAAGCAGTCATATTAGTATCTAGAGGCAAATTAAAGATGAAATTCTCTTGGAGAGTCGTAGCACTCTGGTCAGTGTTGGCTTTGGTAATCGGCTTTTTCTTCTGGCAAGGCGCTTTTGCAGGCGCTCCTGCGGAGACAGGTAAAAACGCTGCCAGTACCCGCATGACCTATGGGCGCTTTTTGGAATATTTGGATGCAGATCGTGTCACCAATGTAGACCTATACGATGGTGGTAGAACAGCAATTATTGAAGCTAATGACCAAGACATCGAAAACCGCACCCAACGCTGGCGGGTAGATTTGCCAGTGAATGCCCCGGAATTAATCCAAAAGCTGCGGGAGAAGCAAGTTAGTTTTGATGCTCATCCGATGCGAAATGATGGGGCAATCTGGGGACTTTTGGGTAATTTAGTTTTCCCAGTTTTATTGATTACTGGCTTGTTCTTTTTGTTCCGGCGCTCTAATAATCTTCCCGGTGGTCCTGGACAAGCGATGAATTTCGGTAAATCCCGCGCTCGTTTCCAAATGGAAGCGAAAACAGGGGTGAAGTTTGACGATGTAGCGGGAATTGAAGAAGCGAAGGAAGAATTACAAGAAGTTGTTACTTTCCTCAAACAACCTGAGAAATTTACTGCTGTGGGCGCTCGCATTCCCAAGGGTGTACTATTGGTTGGACCTCCAGGAACTGGTAAAACTTTACTGGCAAAAGCGATCGCTGGTGAAGCTGGTGTACCTTTCTTCTCTATCTCCGGTTCGGAATTTGTGGAAATGTTTGTGGGTGTGGGTGCTTCCCGTGTCCGTGACTTGTTTAAAAAAGCCAAAGATAATGCTCCCTGTATCATCTTTATTGATGAAATTGACGCTGTGGGTCGTCAACGGGGTGCAGGTATTGGTGGTGGGAATGATGAACGGGAACAAACCCTCAACCAATTATTAACAGAAATGGATGGGTTTGAAGGCAATACTGGCATTATTATTATTGCTGCTACTAACCGTCCTGATGTCCTAGATGCTGCTTTGTTGCGTCCTGGTCGTTTTGATAGACAAGTAACTGTAGATGCACCAGACATTAAAGGTCGTTTGGAAGTATTACAAGTTCATGCTAGAAATAAGAAGTTAGACTCTAGCGTATCTTTAGAAGCGATCGCTCGGCGGACTCCTGGATTTACCGGTGCAGATTTAGCTAACCTCCTCAACGAAGCGGCGATTCTCACAGCGAGAAGACGCAAAGAAGGCATCACTTTACTAGAAATTGATGATGCTGTTGATCGGGTAGTTGCTGGTATGGAAGGTACTCCCTTGATAGACAGCAAGAGTAAGCGTCTGATTGCTTACCATGAAATCGGCCATGCTTTGGTCGGAACTTTACTCAAAGACCATGACCCCGTGCAAAAAGTGACTCTGATTCCCAGAGGACAAGCTCAGGGTTTAACTTGGTTTACACCTAATGAGGAACAAGGTCTAATTAGCCGTTCTCAGCTAAAAGCCAGAATTACCGGGGCTTTGGGTGGTCGGGCTGCTGAAGAGGTAGTTTTTGGATCAGCGGAAGTCACCACCGGTGCGGGTGGAGATCTACAGCAGTTGTCAGGAATGGCACGACAAATGGTAACTCGATTTGGGATGTCTGATTTAGGTCCTTTATCTTTGGAAAGCCAACAGGGTGAAGTGTTCCTCGGTCGTGACTGGACAACCCGTTCTGAGTATTCTGAAGCGATCGCTTGTCGCATTGATGGTCAAGTCAGAATGATTGTGGAAGAATGCTATACCAACGCTAAGAAGATCATGCGTGATCATCGTAGTCTCGCCGACCGTTTGGTTGATTTGTTGATTGAGAAAGAAACCATTAATGGTGACGAACTTCGGCAAATTGTGGCTGAGTACGCGGAAGTCCCTGATAAGTCTCAGTTTGTTCCCATGCTGTAAGGTTTAATTTGGAATCAAATCCCCGACTTCTTGAAGAAGTCGGGGATCTTGTAGTTTTATAATTGGATAATTGCAAGATAGTTCTTCCTCGTCTACTGCATGATAACATTTCTAAAATTGTTTGTCAATACCATAAATCTCTTTTTTTCGTGTCAACTTAGGGATAGCTTATTTGTTTGGCTGCAACATTCCCGCCCGGAACTGAAGTTCCGGTCTCAAAGCTAAAGTGCGTTAAAACGCACTCTAGTTAACTCAAAATCAAAAATTATCCTATTTATGCCAAAGTAGTCGGTTTTAACCGAGTTTAGCTTTTAAACAGGGAATTTATTCCCTGGCTGAAGTCTAGTTAGCTTTCACACCCGCCCGGAACTGAAGTTCCGGTCTAATAGCTAAAGTGCGTTGAAACGCACTGTGATTAAATCAAAATCAAAAATTATCCTATTTATAGAATAAATACTGCCAAAATAGTCGGTTTCAACCGACTTGAGCTATTAGACAGGGAATTAATTCCCTGGCTTGAAGGTATTTGACACTGTTGAGCAATGCTAAACCTTTACAAATTCTTATCCAAACAGGTTAAATATGTATATAATGCTAGGATGTGTTATTTATAAACACAACCGTGATCTTTCAGTTATAAATAATCTTTTTATGACACATCCTTAGAGTCACGTATGTGACATATATGTAACTGAGACTTTAACAAAGTTTAGGGTTTTAAATCCCCCGTTGCCAAACTTAATTAAGTACGAATCAAAAATTACCCCCCATTTATAAAAATAGAAGGGGGGTAATTTAACTTTTTATTGATTTAACTCAAATTCGATGAAATGAAAAACATCTTAATCTATATAAACGGTGTTAAGTCTAAATGCTCTTCAATTTGAGTAGCTAAAGAATCTAACATTTGCTCCCGCTGTTCTTTGTAGTTAGCTACACCTGTGGGTAAAGATTTCAAACCCCGTTGTTGCCGGAGACGATTTACCCAAGCCCGTCGCCAAGGACCATTATCGAAAATTCCATGTAGATAAGTTCCCCAAACTGATTGACAACTATCTACTAACCCTAAATTAGCATCATCAAATAGAGGCTGACAGGATTTTTGATCTGCTGGGTTTTCTATGCGCGAGCGCCCTTGGTGAATTTCAAACCCAGTCACAGGTAAACCCGCTTGGGGATAATTGGAGGTAACTTGACGCTGACGGGCAGTTTTTTGTCCAGTAATTACTGTTTTCATGGGTAATAAACTTAACCCTGGATATTTACCAACTTGCCCTTCCATGCCTTCTGGATCAGCTATAGATTGTCCCAACATTTGAAACCCGCCACAAATGCCTAAAACCGTGCCACCAGAAGCTGCATAGTTTTGAATTGCTTCCGCCATACCGCTTTTTTGCAAGGTAATTAAATCGGCAATGGTGGTTTTTGTTCCTGGGATAATTACTGCATCTGGATGTCCTAAACTTTGCTTAGGATGTAAATATTTGACTGTGACTGATGGTTCTGATTCCAAGGGGTCAAAATCTGTGAAATTGGCAATTCTGGGTAAACGAATCACCGCAATATTTAGTTCAGAATTAGCTTTTGCGGGTTTGCGTTCTAGTAAATCTAGGGAGTCTTCCGCTGGGAAAACCTGTTCTAAATAGGGAATCACGCCGACAACAGGTATCCCTGTGCGTTCTTCTAACCATTTAATTCCGGGTTCGAGAATTGAGCGCTGTCCTCGAAATTTGTTAATGACAACTCCTTTAATTAAGGCGCGTTCGTCTGGATCTAATAGTTCTAATGTGCCAATAACATGAGCAAATGCTCCGCCTCTATCAATATCAACTACTAAAAGTGTGGGTGCATTCAAGTGTTTTGCCACCCGCATATTCGTGAGGTCTTTGTGTTTGAGATTAATTTCGGCGGGACTACCAGCACCTTCACAAACGAGGGCATCAAACTCTGTAGATAGGTATTGTAGACATTCTTTGATGGTTTGCCAACCAATCTCAAAATATTGTTCGTAATAATCTGTGGCGCTGACTTTACCTATGGCTTTACCTTTGAGGATAATTTGGGATGTCATATCCCCTTGAGGTTTTAGTAAAATTGGGTTCATTTCTACTAGGGGGGCTATTCCCGCTGCCCAAGCTTGCACTGCTTGAGCATAGCCTATTTCGCCACCACTGGCGGTAACATAGGCGTTTAAAGCCATATTTTGACCTTTAAAGGGAGATACTCGCAACCCGCGCCGGGAAAGAATCCGACAAATAGCTGTGGTTATGAGTGATTTCCCTGCGTGGGATGTTGTTCCCACTACCATGATTGATTTCATTTTTAACTATATTTTAGTATGTTGAGATTCAGTAGTGCATCTGTAAATAAATTGTTATTTTTTTCTATGTTTCTTTCTTAGAGGAGGAAGGGTCAGGGCGGTTTTGTGACTATTAACATGAGAGACACATGAGGCAGAGCCTCAACATTGGCATTCCTAGCCGGAGACTAGGAACGAGGTGTATTTCAAAAGGGTAAACGTAACCAACGAGTCATAAAATCATTGTAGCGATCGCTCAGGGAAGGATTACGAAATTTCTGATCTTTTAACTTGACAATCAATTGATGACCCAAGGGAGTTAGGCGAAAACTGTCTGTAATGCCCTGTCCATCAACTTCTCGCCGCAATACTCCTACATCAATTAACCAGGCTAAAGCATTTTCACAGGTCAATTCTGACAAGGGTTGCTTGGTGTAACTTTGCTGAGTTCCTTTCTCCATTGCTATAGCACCGAGTTGGATACTTTGGCTAGTCATGGCTATAAACAAATTGAGGTTGAAGGGCGAACAGATTAGCGATCGCTCCGCTCTTTCTAGGGCTTTGCTAGTATAAACTAAAGGTTTAAGGTTTGAGGAATCCACAGTAGGCATTTTTATTACTCTAAGTTGGGCTTTTTGTCAATGCTTTGAAAATAAATACCTCTTTGGCAGAATATTCGGTAAGCAAGTTATTTAAATATTGTAAATTATTGTAAAATTTTGATTGCATGAATATTTTTTAAACAGGATAAGGTGAATTATGCCTCTAGCAGTTGGTACAGACGCACCTGCATTTACCACTACAGACACTAACGGCAATCCAGTTTCATTGTCTGATTTTGCTGGTAAAACAGTGGTTCTCTACTTTTATCCCAAAGATGACACGCCAGGTTGCACAAAACAAGCTTGCAGTTTCCGCGATGCTCAGTCAGACTATACAAGTAAAGGTATCGTCGTCTTAGGTGTGAGTGCTGATGATGAAGTAGCCCACCAAGCATTTACTTCCAAATATAATCTGAATTTCCCTTTATTAGTTGATACCAACAAAAGCATCATTACAGCTTATGATGTTGATGGTGGTGGTTACGCCAAGCGTGTTACCTACATCATTGATGGTGATGGCAAAATCATTGATGTTGATACTGCTGTTAACACTACTACCCAAGCTAGTGATGTTTTAGCAAAACTGGGACTTTAATCATTAACTCCGTAGGGGCGCAGACCCTGCGCCCAGTATTTCCTATTTAACGGGTAATTTACCTGATGATGGTAAAATCTGTAAAGGAAAGAGATTTTGTCCAGGGATAATGGCAGAAGTGCCTGGATTTTGTTGTAGTTGAGGTTGAAGTAGTTTCTGTTGTTCTGCCTTAAATGCGGCTATGGCTGGATCTAACTGTTGATTTTGTTGTTCCGCATTCCATTGGGTATTGCTCATTTGCAATGTGTGCATGAGACTGAGGGGGTTGAAATCTGAGCCGTTACCAGATAAAGTATTGCTATTGCGATCGCTTTCCAAAGTCCCAAAAGGTTGATTAGGATCAGCTAAAGTGGGTGATACTCCTAATAGAGAAGCGAAACTCATGCCGGCGATAGTGGCAACAATAATTTTGCGAACTGGTAAAAATGGACTTTTCATGAAATTGCCCCTTATATATTTTTAAGCAAGACTGCGACGTAGTTGAGGTTGAATACTCAATAAAGCCACTATTGCAAAACCGAGTAATACTAACAACGCTACCCCAAAGGTAACATCACCCCAAAAGGCGTGCATAACGATATCATTTAATCCCCAACTGCTGTGTAAATACAAATAGCGAATGGGTTCAATTGCATAGCTGAGAGGATTGAGTGTGGCGATAACCTGCAACCAACCGGGCATAAAGGATAAAGGTGCTAAGGCTGTGCTGGCAAATAATAATGGAAGGTTAGTCACAAAAATTACGGCGATAAGTTCAATGTGTCCGGGTAATGCAAAGGCTAAACCTAAAGAAATAGCGGTGACACCTAAAGCTAGGAGAAAGACAATGAGAGCGATCGCACATAATCCTGTAATATCAGGTAAACCAGCCCCTAAAAATGCCGCTGCTGCCACAATTACCGCTGCTTGGAGTAAACTTTGGCTAATAATAAAAATAGCAGAAGCAAAAACAATTGAAAAGCGGGAAGCTAGAGGTGCAACCAGCAAGCGATTTAAAAAGCCAAATTCTCTATCAAACATCACAGGTAAGCCGGCATTTAACGCCCCAGCAAAAGCAGTAAATACTATTACACCTGCTGCTAAAAATTGTCCGTAATTTGTCGTACTACCAAACAAACCTTTGGGAGCATTTTGGAATAAAGCCCCAAACAGAACTAACCACATAACAGGCTGAATAATCCCAGCTATCAGGCTAGAGGGACGGCGTTGGAGTTGAATAAATAGACGACGGGTTAAAGCAAAAGTTTCTTGAACAATTTCTGCCAAGAAATTGGAGTTTGTATTCACCACTACATTAGATGCGGTGAGTTCTTGCCAATTCATCACTGCTTTATCATTATTCATAGGGAGTGCTACCGTTAAAATGTATGTAAGAATTTAGGAGGTAGGGGCGCAGGGCCTGCGCCCAGTCAGGAGTCACCGAGTCAAAATGAAGAATATTTTTCTCTTGTGTTTTCTGTTGGCGCAAGCATTCTGAATTCGGAAAAATGTATCAATTATAAACATCTCTGTAGTTTTTAATTAGCAAAGAATATTTATAATTCTTAATACTACATTATAACCAATATCCAATAATATCTTTCGGTTAAGCTAAAATTCTAATTTGGATTTGGTGAAGACGCGGACCAGTAACAGAGATAACAGTAAATTCAAGATTGTCATAATGAAATATCTCACCTTTGTTGGGGATTTTTTGGCATTGATAAAGCAAAAATCCGCCCAAAGTTTGATATTCTCTAATTAAAGGTAAATTGAGATGTAAGATTTGATTAACTTCTTCTAAATTAATTTGCGCTTGCACCAAAAATGTCTGTTTGTCTACCATTTGAATCAGTAAATCATTGGTACTGTCAAGTCCGCCAGCATGACCAATAATTTCTGCAATAATATCTTGAATAGTTACCAGTCCCACAGTTCCCCCAAATTCATTCACCACCATCACCATAGCGGGTTTCTCTTGCTGCATCATTGGCAAAAGTTCACTTAAAAGCGTTTGTTCTGGTACAAATCGAGGTGGACGCATCCAAGGCTGGATTTGTGTTTCTGGTGTGATTTTTCCTAACGCCAAAGGTTGTGCTAGATCTTGAAAGTAAACTATACCGCGAATGTCGTCTAAAGATTCGCCAATAATAGGATAGCGAGAGTGTCCAGTGGTGGCTATTTCCTGAAGTAAGGTTTGAAAACTCGCAGTTATGGGGATACCAATAATGCTAGTACGAGGAATCATAATGTCTTCAGCAGTAATATCCCCAAATTCAAAGACATTATTTAAAAGTTCTCGTTCAGCATTTTCTAAACCCGTAGATTCTCGTTCTGTAGAGATAATTAATTGTAACTCTTCCGGTGTCACAGGCGGTCGCCAACTTTGACCCGTGTATTCAATCCCAAACAATCGTAATAGCCAATGGGTTGATTGATTAAGAACCCAAATAAAGGGACTGAAAAACCGGACTATAGATTTAACAGATGGTCCCAAAAATCTAGCTAGGTGTTCTGAGTATAACATAGCCACTGATTTTGGACACAATTCTCCTAAAACAATTTGTAAGTAAGCAATAGCAAAAAAGGCAATGGGGACTGATAAAGAATGAGCGAGTAAGTAATTAATTCTGAAACTTAACGGCCAAGAATCGAGCCATTTTTCTACCAATACAGCAATTGTACTTTCGCCAATCCAACCCAGTGCCAAACTAGAAAGGGTAATACCTAATTGGGCTGTAGATAGTAGTCTATCAATACTACGTTGTAATGTTTCCACTGCGATCGCTCGAATATCACCGGCTTGTACCAACTGTTGAATCCGAGTTCGTCGCACCGTCACCATTGAAAACTCCGCCGTCACAAAAAAGGCATTGATAGCAATTAGCACTAGCACGCTACACAATCGCAGTCCTGTATCTGTCCAACTTAAAGTAGAAAAAGCACTCACTGTCTAAGATAGTGTAGAATTTGACAACTGGAGCAGAAAATCCCAAATCGAATCTTAATTATCTTTCTCTACAGGAATATCAGACAATTGTAACTTGAGTTTTTGAGCCGGATAATCAGTTAAAGATAAAGATATCTGCTTGACATCATCAAGTAAAGCGGTAGGAATGCTGATTGTACCTTTAAATTCTGCACCTTTTGCGGGCAGTTCTGCGGGTAAACCTTCGGTAATTGCACTCAAAGTCCTGCCTTTATCATCAGTAATATCTAAAAAGCTATAGAGAAACCGCACAGACTCGCCACCTTTATTCTGCATATTCACTTTTAGTAGTAAATCACCACCAGAATAGCGGATAGATTTTACAGACATGGTAACACCTTCACTTTCAGCCGTTACAGGAAATCCTGGTTGAGGAGTCTCTTCGACTACGGGTATTTCCTTTGGCTGCGGCTTGGTAACTTTAATCTCTTCTTCTTCTGATTTGTCTGGTTTATTACCCTTTTTTTTGTCGTTAATTCGTGATTTCACGGTTTCGAGAATATCTTCTTCTTTTAAGAAAGCTACACTTTCCTCCTGGGGGTTATTAGCCTTGTTGCTGTTAAGTTTATTCACAGGACGACCATCTGGTGTAGTCACACCTTTAAGTGCCATACTCCCCAGGGTAAAGCCCAAAAAACCACTTGCAGAACCGGCACCCAACATCAGAGTTAACAAAATTAAAGTTAGTAGTACAGTAGTATTTATTTTCATTAGAAAATAGAAATTTAGATTTAGTTACTATATATGCTAATGGGGATTTTTGAATTTGGCATTTCCGATTTTAGCAAAACTTACGCTCTATACTCCTACGAGGGAGAAAAATCGGGAATTGTTCTTGATGATTGTTTATAGGTTGCCAAATTATGATATGATAGTGTACTGTGGTTAAAGTAAAGTCATAAAATAAATGACTAAGCTGAAATTACAAGGTTAAAATCCAAGTAAATAAGCGCCTTTGGCCGATTGGGGAGGCAACGAACTCATAATTCGTCTTCAGGCTGGTTCGATTCCAGCAGGGCGCACTTTGCAATAATTCAGGACTCACGAGTGAGTACCTGTGCAAAATTAAGTAAAAATCCCTAAACCAATCAATTTTGTAGGGGCAAACCCCCCCGTAGTTGCCCCAAATACCGGGGTAGGCACGGAGGCGCTACCCCTACTGTCTGGCTTTGAATTTAGGGCGTTAAGACATGAAAATCAAAAATTCCATTTCTCAAACTCTTACTCTCTGCGCCTCTGCGCCTCTGCGTGTTAGCGAAGCGGGGCGAAGCCTGATAAAGTCACACTTTCATTCACCAACGCCGAATTTAGATAGTGTATCTCATTAATCTGCTGTATCTTTTTAAAACTTGATCCGACTGTAAAAAATACCCTTAACAATTTCCGCAGCCGTGACGTAGAGGGCGACTATTGCCATTAAAATGAGGACAAAACTCAAAGGTAAGGCTTGAAATCCCAGGACAGAGGCTAGGGGAGTATAGGGAATAATTAATGTAATTATAGCGATCGCTATTGTCGCACCAAACAGGTATGGACTGGGTTTACTGTGAAAAATAGATTGACGGGTACGAATTACCAACACAATCATAGATGCAGAAATGACCGATTCCATAAACCAACCCGTCCTAAATTGTGCTGAGTCAGCGTGTAATAATAACAGCAACGCCCCAAAAGTAAAATAGTCGAATACAGAACTCAATAACCCAAACACCAACATAAACTTACTAATAAAGTGAATGTCCCATCTCCGGGGTTTGCTAACTAGTTCCGGGTCTACTCTGTCCGCTGCAATGGTCATTTCAGGAAAATCGGTAAGCAGGTTAGTGAGTAAGATTTGCTTAGGTAATAGAGGCAAAAAAGGCAACATGAGAGACACACCTGCCATGCTGAACATATTCCCAAAATTGGCACTAGTAGCCTGCTGACTAATACTAGCAGCAACGGCGTGACTATCACCGGTGATCATTTTCAAAGTAACACCCAAATTTGCTAGATCAATAATTGTATTTTTGATATCGGATTTTGGCGGATCATATAAAGCCAAATAGCCCAAAAAAGTAAAATTAATTTCATCTTTAAGCGTGATATGATTAGTATTTATATTTCGATAGGCAACGCCCAAAGTGCGAAAACCTTGACTACCTAAATCTTCATATTTTTGCTGGATTTGCTGCCGGATTGGTTCAATATCAATTACTTTATTTTCTGCCATTTCTACCGTAGTGCAGATATCGAGAATGTTAGCAATTGCTCCTTTTGTAATTACCAAAAGATGATTATCTTGACTTAACAAAATACTTAAACGTTTGCGGTTAAAATCATAGGGAATTTCATCCAGCTTTTTATATGCAGAAATATCAAAAGATTGATGATTACGAATTGCTTCATCAATAGGATTAACATAACCTTTTTCGTGTGGGATCTGACACCCGCAGATCCCCCTAAATCCCCCTTTTCAAGGGGGACTTTGAGGAATTTAGCCCCCCTTTGTAAGGGGGGTTGGGGGATTTCGATTAATTCTGATACTTTTGAAACATCCTCTTAATTTCCAGCAAATAAATCCTAAAAATGTTGGGTTTCCTTGCGTCAACCCAACCTACAAGTTTTAATTCAGGATTACTTAAAAGTGTTGCGAAGCTCTTCTTTCATTTTATTTGCTGGGTTACGAGATTCACTTTTTATATCATTAGTTTTTCCACCAGGTAGATACTTAGGGTTGACAATACTATTATCTATGGCTTTTTCAGTTTTAGCTTCAATATTTTTGGTGACTGCCCTTGATTTTGGTTGCCATTTTGCATCTTTTATATCTTCAACTGCACTACGAACTTTACTTTCAGCTTGCTTGGCTTTGCCCATGAATTGATCTTTTTTGTTTCCTGTCACATTACCTAAAGTTTCTTGAACTTTACCTTCAATATTTTTAGTTGTGGCTTCGACTCGATTCATGGTTGTGGCAATTTGAGTCTGGGCAAGACTAACTTCAGCAGTAAAAGCTGTGAAAATTCCCAGACAGAAAACTAAACTAATGATGAGAAAAAACTTGCGAACTTGTGAAAATAGATTCATGAAATTCTCCTTATTTATAGGTTGTTAATTAATAAATACTATCGGTTATAGTTTTGGACTGGGTACGGCTGGAACAATTTTGACTACAACTTTGACGCTTCTGACACCTTTGATTTCTTTAGCAAGAGAATTAATTTTATTTAGTTGTTCTTGAGTCTGGACATTTCCAACCACGACAACTGCCCCATCTTTAGCAGCCACAGTTAATTGACTAGAGGGGATATTCGCCTCCAACTTAGAACGAACCTCACTGGCAAGATCACTATTAGCGCGGGTTGCATTCCCTCCAGTGACGTTATTGCGTTGCTCACGGGCGCGAATATCTGCGTTGAGTTGATCTCGACGAACTTGGCTAGTTGCGTCTTTTTGATTGGCTAAAATTGTTTTGTCTGTGGGAACTTCACCCGTTTTCTCGGTAGTATCTGGCGCACTGCTGCTAGTTTTGGCTTTATTGTCACAAGCAACCGTTCCCAGAAGTAAAATGCTACTGAGGACTAAAAGCGTAATTTTTCTCATATTTCCAATCCCTTTTACACACGCGAGACAACAGGATTAGCAGAACGGCTAATGGTTGGACTATTGTAAACTTCCCATTCACGCATTCCCTTGTGTTTGAAAATGGTTTCTGCTCTCAGGATTTCCGCTTCTGTGCCATCTACAATTACTAAATAATCTCCGTCAACTACATAATCGTGATACACTTGCGCCCGATGTTCAGGGATTCCTAAACCTACTAAACTACCAATTAACCCACCAACTGCCGCTCCGATAGCTCCACCGGCTATAGTAGTAGCGATCGCTGTAGCTGCTGCTCCGGCTAACATAATTGGACCAATCCCCGGAATTGCTAGAGTTCCTAACCCAATTAGTAACCCTGTCAACCCCCCAACCGCTCCTCCTGCCTCGACTCCAGTTTTCGCACCTTCCTCTACACGAGTGGTTTCATGAGTGGTTTCATGGCCGATTTCACGGGTTTCTGTTGGTTCTTGAACTCGTGTTTCACCAATTTGGTATCGCTGATTTAGATCTTCATCATGTTTAGCAATCACAGATACCTGATTCATGTCAAATCCGTTATCTCGCAGTTCATTTAGAGCATCTTCTACTTCTTCGTGACTAGAAAATACTCCTACTGCTCGTTTATTATTAATCAAGGTCATTTTTTTATCCTCTTAAAAAGGGAATAAGTGGCAGGTAACAAGGTAATTAAGAATTAGTTTGTAAGATCAAAAAAAGCCTTATTTCCCCCGCCCCTGCCTGGTTAATCTACTCAATAATTTCTTTGGCTTGATCCTTCACATCTTCAACTCCGTGGCGAACTTTGGCTTCTGCTTGTTTTGCCTTGCCTTCTGCTTGAGTTTTTGGATCTCCGGTTAAATCACCTACTGCTTCTTGAACCTTACCTTCAATGTTTTTGGCAGTTGCCTTAGCTCTATTTTTCATACTCATAATCCACTCCTAATGGAAAATTTACTACTGCGAAATCTGGGTTTTATCTTCTTTCCACATTCGGATGTTCTTGGGTATTAACATCCAATTCTTCTCGGCGCAGAGTTTCTTCCGCTTCAATAGTTTCGTGATCTACAACTTTATCAACTCTGACTTCTTCTCGTAAGAAAGCTTCTTTATGAATATCCGCAGTTTCTTCATAAAGTTCTATTCGACTCACTTCTGTCGTCCCAAAGCTGTCGCTACCTAAAGCCACCGTTTCTCCCGCAGTTGTAGGAGTGACTCGTTCAATGACAATTCTTTCTTTATCTATGGGAACTGAAACCCGCGCTTTTTCTGTTTCTGTATGTTTCCCAACAATCACTTCTCCCGTTTTGGCGCGGACTTTGTTGGCAATTAATCGTTCTTGATATAGTTTGAAAGTTTGATGATCCTGATCATTCAAAGCATATAGAGCCGGATCTGCTTTATAGTCATAGGCAGCACTGCCGTTACCGGACTTTCTCGGTGGGGCTATGGGAGGGGCTACCATAGTAGCTCCCGCAGGTCGAGAACTGGCTGTATCTACAGAACCGGAACTTTCTAAGAATGCTTCGGAACGATACACTCCTCTGACTTGTTCTTCATAGTTATAATCAATTTCTTTGTGTTCGTTAAATTCGGGTAAATTCTCCGCTTGTTGTTTGGTCATTCCCACTGTATAAATCCGTTCAGAGGTATGATCAATGCGCGAACGACCAACTGGCAATAAAACTTTTTTCCCAAAAATCCACAAACCTAAATCAACAACAAAATAGCGAAAATGTCCTTGGTCATCTACTAAAATATCGCTGACTGTGCCAATTTTTTCATCTGCGGTTGCATAGACACCCATACCTTTGATATCTTTGCCTTCAAAACTTTCTCGATAATTCGGATCAAATTCTTTAATTTTCAAAAGAGGCATACTATTTCCATCTCCACTTTTTACGGATGTGGAACAGGTTGATAATTTTGCTCCTGTTCCAGTTTCACCATCAGTTGATGTCATCAAATACCAATTATTCTCAACATTAGAACCTGGTACAATTGGGTTATTAGTTTTTCTGCTCTGTTAGTTCTAATATGTATACATTAGTTATTTTTATGATTAAGACCGTCCATCAAAGGGTTGATTATGCTTGTATGTCAATAGACAGAGATTCTCAACCAAGTAAATGTGCAGAAAAGTTCAGATCCCCGACTTCTTGGAGAAGTCGGGGATCTAGGTGGGTTTAAAAGTGTATAAATTCGTTTATAGCCAAATAATCTAAAAATTTCTCTTGGGGAAAATCGCAAATAATACACTCGGTGTCAAAAAATTGCATTAAAATCACTACGGCGGTAATCTTTGGGTGTGAGTTTGAGGTATTTTTAAGTCAGCTTGACGATAAAATTAATCCACTTCCTGCGGTCTTTAGGCTTACTGCGCTAAAAAATTAGAGAGTTAATTTATGTTTCAGTTGTTAAGCCGGGTTTTGCTATGGCTCTTAATTGGTGTTGTAGCCTTTTCTTTGTTTCAAAGATTCTATCCATCAGTAACTTTTGTCGGCAGATTTGTTTTAGGGTTAGTCATTGTTGTTTTAGCTTTAGCATTTCTCAATCCCAATGAACCAGCATTGGCTTCATTGTGGCGATTTATCTCCTTCCCGCTCAAGCCTTTGGGCGCTTCGGTTTTAATGTTGTTTCTAGCTGCTCAAAAAATCAAAGGCGGTGGCATTGATAAACCGGGCGGTTTTTTATTAGGATGGGCTTTGACGGTTTTGCTTTTGTCCAGCACGCCAGCGATCGCTTACTTCCTAGTCAGATCACCCGTTGCTACAGTTGGGGAGATGAACATCAATCAGCCAACTGCCCCATCTACCTTAGTGGCCTTTGATCTGGCAAATCCTAATTTCACAATCTCAGATATTGGGCAAAATATCATCCCACGTAAGGTAGAGATAAATTCTCCAACTATAGCCTTCAATAGTCTGACTGCGAATATCCCTTCCTATCTCCTCCAAAATCCTCAAGCAATCAGCACCCGCGGGTTACGGGTAGAAGACTTTGTTCCTAATGCAGAAACACTGCAACTTACTACCCAAGTATGGGAAAGTTATCTCAATCAGATTTATGTTTTCCTACGTGGCCGGACGTAGAGGAGGTAGGGGGTAGAGGGAGTAGGGGGAGTAGGGGGAGTAGGGGGGTAGGGGGAGTAGGGGGGTAGGGGGAGTGGGGGGAGTGGGGGGAGTAGGGGAGAAATTTCGTTCGTTCGTTCGTTCTTTCTTCTTTCTTTCTGTTGACTATTCTTACAATACCAAAAAGTTAGATAATTGTTGGCATGGCCAAATCTCACAGACTTGATAAAATCGCTGCTTATTTACGCCCCTATTGGCGCGAAACCGTTTTCGGTATTATTGCTTTATTAGTTGTCAATGGGCTGGGTGTATATATTCCTTTGTTAATCCGTTCAGGGGTAGATACTCTATCTAAGAGTTTTAGTTTTCGCCAAATCATCCATTATGTAGTCCTTATCGCCCTACTTAGTTCCGCTATGTGGATGATGCGAATGGCTTCTCGGATTTGGATATTTGGTGTGGGAAGACAGGTAGAATTTGACCTCAAACAGCGGATTTTTCAACACCTGCTGCAATTAGAACCTGCTTATTTTACGGTTAATACTCCTGGGGATTTAATTAGTCGCGCTACCAGTGATGTAGATAATATTCGACGGTTGGTAGGTTTTGCTGTATTAAGTTTGGCAAATACTTTTTTTGCCTATACTCTGACATTACCAGTGATGTTGTCTCTGAGTGCGGAACTGACATTGGCATCATTAGCAGTGTACCCGTTCATGTTTATGATGGTGCATTTTTTTAGCGATCGCTTGCGTAATGAACAAACCGCCGTCCAGGAAGAACTTGCAGAAATTAGTGAACTGGTGCGGGAAGATATGAGCGGTATGGCGCTGATTAAAATTTACGCCCAAGAAGACAATGAGCGTCAAGCATTTAACCGGAAAAATGAGCAGCTATTAACCGCTAACCTCAAACTAGCTAAAACTCGCAACACCCTATTTCCCCTGATTGGTGGATTAGCAAGTCTCAGTTCTTTGATGATTATTTGGTTAGGTACAGCAAGAATATCCGCTGGAACTCTTGCAATTGGTGATTTTCTGGCTTTGCTAATTTATGTAGAGCGATTAATTTTCCCTACCGCTTTATTAGGATTCACTATTACTGCTTACCAACGGGGTGAAGTGAGTATTGATCGCTTGGAAACTATTCTCAGCGTGACTCCGAAAATTCAAGACACACCAGACGCTATCCATGTAGAACCCAGCCAACTCAAAGGGGAATTGACAGCAGTAAACTTTAGTTATACTTACCCCGGTGTAAATACCCCAGTTTTAGAACATCTGAATTTTCAGATCGCACCTGGGGAAGTAGTAGCTATTGTTGGTCCGGTTGGTTCAGGAAAATCAACCTTAGCGAATGCTGTCCCCAGATTATTGGATATTCAGCCAGGACAGTTGTTTTTAGATGGGTTGGATATTACAAAATTAGCTGTGAGTGATTTACGTGGTGCGATCGCCTACGTACCACAAGATAGCTTTTTATTCAGTACCACCGTCAAAAATAATATCCGTTATGGTGATCCCGTCTCCGCCGCAGAAGACGTAGTTTACGCCGCCAAAATGGCGCAAATTGACGCAGAAATTCAGAATTTCCCCCAACAGTATGAAACCCTAGTGGGTGAGCGAGGAATTACCCTTTCTGGTGGACAAAGACAACGCACAGCTTTAGCAAGAGCAATGTTAATTGATGCCCCCATCTTGCTGTTGGATGATGCCCTATCCAGTGTAGACAATCAAACTGCTACACAAATCCTCACCAATCTGGCTACAGGGACAAAAAGAAAAACCGTAATTTTTATTACTCACCAACTTGCTGCTGCTGCCACATCTGACCGAATTTTGGTCATGGAACAGGGGAAAATCGTTCAAACGGGTCATCACTCAGAACTGGTAGAACAGCCTGGACTTTATCAAAATTTGTGGAATCAACATCAAGTAGAAGAACTATTACATTGAGCCAAAATGGATTAATTTTTGTAATAATTAGCAGTAGTATTAATTACCAACCAGCATAATCTAAAGATGTCTAAAAATTCACAGTTAGTAGCTTCTGAGTCCAGTAACTTATTAACATCTAAACAGCAGGGTCTTTTAGGAGCTATCGCCATTTTAGTCGTCATTAGTTTACTGACTTCAGCCGGTGGATCACCCATTGAACATAATGTTTCCAGCACATGGGAAGGTTTTATTTGGGGCATAGCCGATCCGGTGATTAGTTTAGACCGTTTTGCAGGGATTGTAGCATTAGGTTTATTTTCCGCTAGATTTACCCGTGGTAATTGGCTAAATATCACTTTTGTTATTGCTGCTATCTGTGGACAATTGATTAATTTATCTCCAGTGATCTTACCTGCGTCAGGAATAGCGATCGCTATTTGTACCATTGCATTAGGAGTAATGTTAGTTACACCAATTCCTATTCATTGGTTAGCAATAGCTTTATTAAGTGCTACTGCTGGGATATTTCAAGGTTACTCCGATGCTACATCCATCATCGGTGCAGAAACATTAACTATGATTATCTTCGTAATTAGTGTTGCCTTCACTCAAACAGTAATTATCATGAGTGCCAGAAAAATAGGTGTAAATTTTGGCATCAATGAAATTAATCAAATCTTACCTAAAATCATCCGTTTTGCTGGTTTAGTATTCTGTGCAATTGGTATCGTATTTTTGGGCTACTCAATAATTTAACGTAGGAATTAGGGAATAGGTATTGGGATTAGCACCGCTTGGCGGAAGTTAAGGGTCAAAACTAAGAGGAACGATGACAAGTTACTTGATTTATTAATAATGCTGATTATGAAACTATTGAATGAATATTTAGGAATATTACTGTGATGATTTTTCCTCAAGATTGGAGCAGGCCAGAAATGATTGCAACTGGAATAGAAACAAGAATCAGTCGCTTAGAATCTATTGTTGAACAAATTGGAGACGCTGTACTCTCGACAACTGAGACAATTGAACGTCTTGCTCACAGAGTTGATGCCCTGAGTCTACAAATAGAAGCCCAAGGAAAACAAGTACAGCAGCAAGGTTATCAGATTTTTGCTTTATGTGACGCTGTGCAAAGTTTGGCTGACTCGCAGAAGGATTCTATGGAACAAATCACTCAATTGTCACAAACCTTAGATGGACTTGTATCCTTATTGCAAAATGAATAATGATGGAAGGAGTTCAGGAGTTCAGGAGTCAGGAAGAGGGAAGAAGAAAGAAGAAAGAAGGAAGAAGAATTTAGAAGCTGAATTAGTAAGCCTTAATTACCTTAAACTCTTAACTTTGTCACCGCGATTTTTCCAGAAAAACATATATCAACATCACTATTAGGAGTCCGTTCTCGTTTACCATATTCTCCTGTATAGTAAAAATCATCACCTTCCATTCGGTAATTAACAGGTAAAGGTTTCGTACAAGGTTGACAAAATACCACTTCTGGATCTGCTTGTTGCGGTAACAGGTGCGGTAGATTGACATTCCAAAAACATCCAGGTTCTAGAGGAAGTTCCATCAAATCCTTTAATAATGCAGATGTCCATTTAACAGCCGTATCCCAATCATAATCACGTTTACCTTGACGATATTGAGAAACAGCAATTCCGGGAATCCCGTGCATAGCAGCCTCTCTGACAGCAGCCACAGTCCCAGAAATATACGCATCAACGCCTAAATTTCCACCAGCATTAATACCAGAAATCACATACTTGATATTTGGTGCAATATGTGAAATGGCAACTCGGATACAATCAGCAGGAGTGCCGGCGATCGCATATTCAAAATCAGAACGCCGTTGCAGATTAATCGGTTGATGGGTAGTAACTTGATGTCCACAGCCTGATTGATGGGATTGTGGTGCGGCAATAATTACCGATTTACCATTTACTGCTTTGAATAAAGCTGCAATCCCTGGTGCATCAATACCGTCGTCATTGGTGATAATTATAGTCATACTATGTTTTTTTAATACTTATTATATCCGTTTAGGTTGGTAATTGCTAGAATTCTTCTTTGTGATTTTTCTGCTATGGCTTACCAAGCTAAAGCATCAAGTTGAGTTGAGTCGCTTTATTAACCTGCTTCTAAAATTGCACCCGAATTTTATGTGCTGATTATCAGTGTTAACCCCGGTTTTGGTGGTCAAAGCTTCATTCCTAGCGTAGTTCCTAAAATCCGCAAGTTGCGTCAAATGTGTGATGAACGCGGTTTAGATCCTTGGACTGAAGTTGATGGGGGACTCAAAGCTAATAATACTTGGCAAGTTTTGGAAGCTGGTGCGAATGCTATTGTAGCGGGTTCGGCTGTGTTCAATGCTCCTGATTATGCTGAGGCGATTACCAATATCCGTAACAGTAAGCGTCCTAGTCCAGAATTAGCTGCTGTTTAATTTAATACTTGTGATTAAGTAAGACTCAGATCCCCGACTTCTTTGAGAAGTCGGGGATCTATTTTTAAAGAATTGCAAAAAATGAGCTATTTGAGTTAATTAATGAAATAATAAAATTGTTCAAACTTCCATAGTTTAAGATAGATGTCTCTATTTACCAAATTATTTTACCTCAGCTCCTCAGTTAATAAACCACTTGAAAATTATTTTACTGAAATAGTCGTTTGTTTTTTGCACCACAATCAAGATATTTTGATTGCTTGGTTGAAATCTTATTCAATTATCATTGAAGATAACTATTCTAACATCAAAGTTTTATCTCAAGAGAGATATAAAAACGAAAAAAGTATAATTGATATACAAATTGAGCTATCAAATGGAATAGACACAGATTTGATATTTATTGAGTCAAAAATTGGTGCTAAAGATCCAAACAATAATTTAAAAAAATATGCTGAAATTTTGAGAAGTTTACCAAATATCAGACATCGAATTTTAATTTATATCACTCGTAAAGATGATCCGAAAGACGAAATTAAGGTTTATACATCAAATTTATTACCACAAGTAAGTTTTTACTCATTGAAATGGCAAGATTTCTATGAATTTTTAAATGAGCATGAAGCTGATAGTTTAAAACCTGATACTCTAAAAATAGAGATATTAAAGTTTATGGAGAAAAAAGAAATGTCTAAGAATAAGGAATTTTCACTTATTGATTTAGTATCAATGATAACTTATCGTAATTTTGTCAAAAAAACTAGCAAGCTCATGGAGTCTACTTTTAGTGATGAAGTGAAAAATAAATTTATTGAAAATTTTGGTTATGAAAATGTCATCACGCCAAATTTAAAAACATTGGGAGATGATGCTATCACCAAAGGGTTTCCAGACTGGCACTTTAGATATTTTCTAGGATACTTTGATTTTACTCCAGAAGAAAATTCAACAGAATATCCAAATATAGAACATCTTAAGTTAGGTGTAGCTATTGGCGCATCGGCTAAATACAGAAGGCGTAGTAAATTTTGTCTTGAATCTATGGATAAAGTTGAGTATGAGCGTGATTGGAGTAAACGTATAAATGATGATGGATGGATGACTATTGATTATACAATAAATATTCAAGAATTGTTATCTGGAAAAGATCATTTATCAAACATCAGAAATTATTTTTTAGAATCCATTGACGAACTGAAAAAAATTCATGATGAATATTTTTATTGGAACAATTTAACTAAATAAAAAACAACACAAGAAGCTAAAGAAGAATATGAATCTTAATGATCAGTAATTTGGGTTAAGCGCATTTATGCTAAAATGCCATTACCACACTCTGTAAGGAGTTTTTTGTATGGCTAACGTTACTTACGATGAAATTTTTGGAGCAGTATTAACCTTACCTCCTCTATACAGAGCAATGCTTGCTGAACATCTTCTCAAAAGTCTTGATGAAAAGGAGCAAATTCAACTGGCTACACAGTTATTGCAATGGGTAGAAGTAAAGATTAATAAAGAACCTCAGTCTATGCCAAATAAAGGATTACGACAGCCAGGACTCGGTTTAGGTTCTTGTATATTCACTGATGACTTTGATGATCCACTACCTGATGAGTTTTGGCTTGGTGAAACATGAAATTACTATTCGATACCCACACTTTTATGTGGTGGCATAGCGAACCAGACCGTATACCTAGAGACACGCTAACATTACTTCAAAATCCCAATCATGAGTTACTTCTGAGCATAGTCAGCCTATGGGAAATGCAAATCAAAATTCAGTTAGGGAAATTAACTCTTAGAGATGATTTAGAACTTATGCTAAAAACTCAGCAGGAGCAAAATAATATTACTTTATTATCTATAACATTTCTCCATATTCTGGAACTAAAAAACTTACCTCTACACCACAAAGATCCATTTGATAGACTTCTACTAGCTCAATCTAAAGTTGAAAATGCAACATTAATTAGTCGAGACTCAGTTTTCCAAAACTATGACTGTCCTGTAATTTGGTAATCGCTAACTCTTTTAGTATAAGTAGCGATCACTAATCGCTCTGTAGGAATAGCTAACTTATTATTTCTCTTTGTTTTATTCCTTTGAAAAATCCGTTAAAATAATATTGGTCTGATCAATCTAGGTAAATGATTATGAGATGGGAAGAAGTTTGTGAAAATAAACAATTACAAGATTTACCCTTCAAAATTGAATTAAATAAATGGGGACAAATTGTCATGAGTCCTGTAAAAATTAAACACTCTTTTTATCAAGGAAGAATCCAACGACTATTAGAATCTTTATTAAAAACCGGCGAAGTTATGCCAGAATGTGCAATCAACACATCAGATGGTGTTAAAGTTGCCGATGTCGTTTGGTGTTCAGATACAAGATTTGATCAAATTCAAGATGAAATATCAGCTTCCATAGCACCAGAAATTTGTATAGAAGTTAAATCTACGGGCAATACTATTGATGAAATGGAATTTAAGAAACAATTATATTTAGAAGCTCAAGCAATTGAAGTATGGTTATGTAATGAACAAGGTGAAATCAGGTTCTATAATCAACAAGGTGAATTAGAAAACTCTTTGTTAGTTCCTGACTTTCCTCAACAAATTAAACGCTAATCTGCTGAACTTTGTTGTATCTATCACCTTTCACCTACAGTCCACCAAGCTAAAGCATAAGGTTGAGTAGCTTCATTCACCTGCTTCTTGAATTGCACCCGAATCTTATAGTTACCATTAGTAGGAACTGGACAAAAAATATGTTCCACACTATCAACTTCACTCACAGAATCACAAACCACAACTTCATTATTTTTCCCATTTTCCTTAACTAAATAGACATCAAGATTATTTAATCCTTTATCTATAAATGTTTCCCCTATATCATATTCCTGATTATTATCTTTATCATTCAACTCCACCAAACGATCCCAACTTAAAGTAATAGCCACAAAACTATTTTGTTTTAAACTCTTTTGCAAAGCATATTCTTTAGAAGAATTAGCATTAACAGTACCATAATCCCAACCAATATGCGGAACTGGTGTATTAGGTTTCCATTCACCACCATTCAACTGTTGATAAGCTCGAAAAGCATTTAAATGACCTGCTCCCATTTGAGCATCCAGGGGAATTTTGGAATTTTTGTAAGCATTAGAAACTAACCAATCTTGATTTTGTTTATCAATTAAAGTCCTCGTCATTCCCAACCGTAAACCATCACCACTATCTTGAATCTTGTCCGCAGAATTAAGTAATATTGCTTTCATGACTTGATGACGACGAGCATCAATAGTCCAATTTGCTTGTTTAATTCGTAACTGTCTATCCACAAATTCCTGTAATAAAGCCACAGTAGCCGTAACTTGCGGTGCAGCAAAACTCGTACCTGTAGATTTATTTAACTTACCATCAGGATTAAGTAAAGGAATATTCGTCCCAGGAGCAACCAAACTAATTGCACTTCTCCCCCCAATATTAAATTCCTTCCCTGCTAAACGATTTTCTATACCTTGATTAATACTCGCCAAATTAGAAACGTGAACTTTATTAAAAATTCCCTCGCGTTCTGAAGAAAAAGCCACATTAATTGCGTTAAAATTATCTGTAGGAATAGGAATCCCGCCTTTGCCTTGATTACCAGCAATGGAATAGACAACATCATGAACACGGCTAGACCAGTCAATACATAATGTTAGTAAAGCATTACCATCTAACATAGCTTCTGGTCGAGGATCACGTTCAAGAGGTTCACCAAAACTAAAATTAATCGCCCGCACATCACCACCATTTTGTAATGCAATATGTTGTGCTGACAGACACTCCTCTGGTTGACCGATTTTTTTTGTAGATCCGACAGCAGAAGAATACAGTCTGGCGTTTGGTGCGACACCAGGAAAAGCCTTATCTTGACTCACCATCACGCCAGAAACATTATAAGCATGAGGATCAACACCAACATTTGATTTAGCCGGGACGTTGCGTGAAAACACTGCAAATGGAGATACAGCCCGATTTTTAGATACGGCTTTATCCCAGCCAAACATCCCCGGACGACCAATTTCTACTTGACCAATGGCAATTTTCCGCCCAGTCAAATTATAAGGAGCTTGATGTAGCTTCAGCGCATCAATACCATTAGCACCTAAAAAATTTGCCAACTTCACCCCAGCACAGACGGGTAAAGTCAAGCAAGAAAAACCTACACTCCAAAAAAGTAGCCAATTTTTACTCATATTTTTAGGGAACAGGGAAAAGTTTTCTGAAAAATTTGAATTTTGAATTAATTTTTAATAATTTCTCCATATTTTGTTACAATGCCTACAGACGAAGACGCTTAAAACCCACTAGCCATGACCCAAAATTCATCTCAAAAGCCTATAGTTATCGCTCCATCTATCCTATCAGCAGATTTTAGCCGTCTGGGTGACGATATTCGCGCCGTAGACAAAGCGGGAGCAGATTGGATTCACGTTGATGTAATGGATGGACGTTTTGTCCCTAATATTACAATAGGTCCTCTGATTGTGGAGGCGATTCGTCCAGTTACAACCAAACCACTGGATGTCCACTTGATGATTGTGGAACCAGAAAAGTATGTAGAAGGTTTTGCTAAAGCCGGTGCTGATATTATTTCTATCCACGCAGAACACAACGCATCTCCTCACCTGCACCGCACTCTTGGACAAATCAGAGAACTCGGTAAGAAAGCTGGAGTTGTACTCAATCCGGGTACACCTTTGGAGTTAATTGAATATGTCCTAGAATTGTGCGATTTAGTGCTAATTATGAGCGTTAACCCCGGTTTTGGTGGTCAAAGCTTTATTCCTAGCGTAGTACCTAAAATCCGCAAGTTGCGTCAAATGTGCGATGAACGCGGTTTAGATCCTTGGATTGAGGTTGACGGGGGACTCAAAGCTAATAATACTTGGCAAGTTTTGGAAGCTGGCGCTAATGCTATTGTAGCGGGTTCGGCTGTGTTCAATGCTCCTGATTATGCTGAGGCGATTACCAATATCCGTAACAGTAAGCGTCCGACTCCAGAATTAACTGCTGTTTAATTTGATACTTGTGATTAAGTAAGACTCAGATCCCCGACTTCTCAAAGAAGTCGGGGATCTATTTTTAACGAATTGACAGAGTTTTAGATTAACTAATCAAGCAATCAGGTGTCAGATTGAAGGTTAGGCAGTGGCCGCAAATCGCACAACCAAAACAATCAACCTTGAATCTTGAACGTATACTGAGAGGGAAAATCGCGTTAAATAAGGGTTTTATCTGAAATTCTGTTCAGAAATCAAATAAGAGTCCTATCGTATGCCGAACTATTAATTAAACATCAAAACTATGTTCAAAAATAAAGGCAAAAAGCCAGACATTATAAAAAATACCTAAAATGTTAATAAATGATGCCAGTATTTATTACGGGATAAGGGTTTTAGTTGTATCTTGGGTAATCTGTTGACAATCTTTTATGATTATGTCAACATATAATAAATATGATAATGATCGGTTTGTGCAAAAATTCCATAATTCCATTGACAGTCATCCACATTGAGTGCTACTCTTAGAACGTGGGTGTAATAGAGCTTTTTACTTATACATCTATACATTCATTAAATTAAATGCCAGCCTAGCTGGTAGCCACGCTGACAGTCATTTTTAATATACTTTTTCTGATTTTGGCGAATCAGGAACTCCAATTCCTTAGAACAAATAGGAGTCAAATTCATTATGGCACAAAATGCCGATCTTCAACCACTTCATTTTGCAATCAGCAACTTTGAAGTTTTGGAACCCACATTCCGCACCCCCAAGTGTCACACCCCAAGAAAACCGATATATTTAGTACATAAGAACTAATGCTTGTGAGGGTTGACTAAAATTTATTGAAGCTAAATAGGAATAACTACTATTAAAGCAGATATACAGTCAATAAAAACGACTAAGTACAAAATTTTGATTCTGAGGTGATTGTGATGGAAAACTTAGTCCACAATCGTTGAAAGCTTTATCCTCAATGACTATAAAAAACTAAAAAAACGTTTTAAATCAACAGAAAAATGAGAACATGGTAACAGATACTTATATGGAGTTTCTGTTACCATGTTTAGTACAAAAGACCTGGAATTGAAGAAGATAGACCATTTAGGGATAGTAGCAGGAATAGTAGATTCAATAGGGATTGTAGAAATAATTAATAATTTAGTAGGTTCAGAGCCAGGAGAAAAAGTCAGTGCAGGTCAGGTGGTAAAGGCGATGATTTTGAACGGCTTAAGTATGATGTCACAGCCGTTATATATGTTTCCAAAATTCTTTGAATTAATTGCTTGTGAACATTTAATTGGTGTAGGAGTAAAAGCAGAATATCTCAATGATGACAAGCTGGGGAGAGTATTAGATAAATTATTTATAAAAGGACTAGATACAGTATTTTTAGCCGTCAGTTTAAATGCAGTAGAAATATATCAGATATCACTCTCATCATCACACTTGGATTCAACATCATTTCATGTACATGGAGAATATGAAAATAGTTTACCATCAGTAATATTTGAAGATTCAAAAGAATCAGGTTCATTAGAAAAAGAAAATGAAGAGAGTCAATCACCTCAAGCGATAAAGCTGACTTACGGTTATTCTAGAGATCATCGTCCAGATTTAAAACAATTTATTACACAATTAGTATGTTCAGGAGATGGAGATATACCAATATATATAAAAGCAGTATCAGGGAATGAAGTTGATTCTAAAAAATTTGGAGAAATCGCAGTTGAATATCAGAAAAGAATACAAGTTGATAGTTTGATAGTAGCAGATAGCGCATTATATACAGAATCAAATATCAAGTTAATGTCGAGTCTCAAATGGTTAACCAGAGTACCCTTAACGATAAAATCAGCAAAAAACTTAGTGATGAGTTTAGCAGAATCGGAATTTGTTAAAAGTGAAAAAGCAGGATATTCTTATGCCGAGAAGAAAATAACTTATGGAGATATAGAGCAAAGATGGTTAATCGTACAAAGTCAAGATAGAAAAAAATCTGACTTAAAGAAATTATCAAAGAGAATAGAAAAAGCTTTGACTAATACTCAAAGTAAGTTAAAAAACCTATCGCAAGAAAAATTTGCTTGTGCGGCTGATGCTAGAAAGGAATTAACAAAAATAAGTAAAGAATTTAAATATCATCAAGTAGAAAATATTGAAGTTATCGAAAAAAGTCCTAAAATCAAAGAAGAAAATCAATTAGGAAAGGCCATAAACAATCCAACTATGCGGTGGATATTTCAATGTTTTCAATCAGTTCATCTTGTGACTTTTCAAGGAAAAAGAGAATTTTATAATTTGACATCAGAAATGAAGTACATTCTCCTATTCCTCCCAGAAGCTTGCCGTAATTACTACAGATATATAAGTTGATTCATCAACATTATTAATAGTTTAATTATACAATTTGACTCATTGATTTTATTAATGAGTTTAAGTTTTAATGCTGTTTTTAAGTTTATTTCTAGAAGGATATAAGTTATGATTAAGTCTTGATAGACTAACAATAAAATTATATTATATTTTCTGCCAGAAACCACCCTCATTCTTTATTGCTTCTTATTGAGAATGTATCTGAATCAATTTTCCTATCTAAAATTTGTTTTTTTATAGATAAATGTATTCTTTTACTCATTTTTCATCAATTTACCTCCGTAATCACCGTTTGTGACAGTCAAGGGTGCGGAATGTGGGTTATAGATAACGAAGATATACACCTTCACCACATTGATGGCAATCACAATAACCGGAAACCCAACAATTTGATGGCAGTACATCAATCCTGTCACCAATATATCCACACCAGCAAAAGGGAAGCCTGAGACTGTCGGGAGCCGGATACACGGAAACGGGTATGTCCGGTTCTAATTGGGAGGGGCGGGAGATAATACTCCCCCTCGACCTAACTCAATACCAAAAAGGCTGAAAGTTTTACTTCACCTTACCCTGTGCCAGTCACTATGCAATTTGCTGCTCATCCATTGGAGTCAGATGAATTACTAACCGCTGATTAAGAGCATGAGCGATTTTTTGCAGCATGGAAAGAGAATGTCCTTCATAGTCAGCATCTTCTAGCCGTGCAATTACTGGTTGTTTTGTGCCAATCAGTTCAGCCAACTGTTTCTGCGTTAACCCAGCTTTGGTTCTGGCTTCATATATTAACTGTGCCACTTCTGCATTAATGGTAGATACCGCTACCATTGCCTCAAGTTGAGGATCAGTACGAGTCATCTTGTCGATAATTTTAATCGCATCCTTAGTCTTGGACATCATCATCATCATCATCCTCGTGGTAAGTGTGCGCTTCTGGGCTTTCCTCAAATAAACGCTTTCGCGCTATCGCTCGTTCGATATCAATTGCTGGTACTGCTGCTTGTTCTTTCGTAATGGCTTGTGCCAGAATCGCCACGTTTTGCCCATGAAAGAAGTACAAAATCCGGTACTGGACACGAATATGCTTTGCCCGCAATTCATAAATTCCATCTCGCAGGTAATCCGCTCCAGGGCGACGCAGTTCGTATCCTAATGCCGCAAGCTGCTTGATGCGGGCTACACAGTTTGCATATCCTTTGCGGTCTTCTTTTAAAAGTCGCGTCAACCATTCCAGAACAGGTACTTCCCCATCCTCCTCCTGGTAAAAAACAACCTGGGTTTCAGGCACTGCACACTCTCTCACCATATCAATATTGTTATTATACACCAACTCGGATACTTTGGCACAATGACCTCTATGTTGGACTGGTTGCGGACGAGTGTGGGAATAACAGTTAAGCCAGGAACTAAAGGCATTATGATTAAAGGTCAAAACAATACTCTGCCGGCTTTGCTCGTTTGGCTGTAAGGTTTATCCTGAGAGCAGTTGCGACATCCTTGAAGCCTACAAAGAGTATCAACCGAGACTACGCAAAGAAGAAGAATCGCCCCCAACTAGAAAATGAGGCGATAGCGAAGCGCTCTGTAGGAATCGCCAGTAGACTAGAAAATCTGCTAAGTCCAGCGATCGCTGCTTATACTCAAAACGGCTAGAAGCTGGACTTTTTTATCATACAAAGAATAAGTTCAAAGCCTCTCCAGTATTAAATATTATTCCTTTTCCCTCTCCTCTTAGGAGAGGGTTAGGGAGAGGTGCAAAGGAGAGGTTTACCAGAGGGGTTTCATATTTGGTTAAACTATGAACCGTTTGCAGTATAAATTATTAATAATGGTGCGTTACGCTGTCGCTAACACACCCTACTGTAGAGTACCAAAATCAAATTTTCGATGATTATGGTGTTTCTGGAAATGTTTGCACTTTGCTATCAGGACTGAGGATAACTCGGATTCTCAAGTTTTGCCCAGCTTTATTACTAGAAACAAAGGGTTTGCCAATTTCGGGAATACCACTACTATCAATGTATTCTCTGGCGACTTGATTTAATGGTAAAATTCTTTCGATTTTGCCGTCAATACTCAATGTTAAACTATATTCTAGAGTTTGAGAAAGTCCGGTTGGTGGTTGCCAACGCTTGTTGAGGTATTCTCTCGCTTCTGCTATTTGAGGTGTATCAAATAACGTTTTATTATCAGTAGATGGGGTATCTGAGGTGGGTTTGGTTGCGGTTCTTAATCTGCTTGCTAAACTATCTTGATTTTCTGTTGGAGATGGCTGTTGTGGGGTAGTATTTCCGGCAACACTTGGCAATAATTCCGCAGCAGCAGGGGTGGGAATTAGGTTAGGAATATTACTCAAATTGTTGTTGGGGATGGTGGCAATAGACTGGGATGGTTGGGTAATCTCAGATGGTACATTCTTGGATTTGGGGGGATTTATTCCTTTTTTATTGGGAATAGTTGAAGCATTGGGGATGGCTTTTGTTACTTTTGTGATGTTGGCATTGGGGATGATGCCTGGTAAGGGATAGGAGGAAGTATCGGATGGTATGGTTAATGGCGGTTGAGATGTTTGTGATGGTGCGGCTGGGATGGTTGCATTAGGAAAGGAAAGGGGTGGTGCGGGGGTACTCAGGTTAGGAAGTGGTGGTGTTAGTTGGGGTTGAGGGGTGATTAACGGCAGAGACGGTGTTGGTATAGGATCTTGTCGAGTAGGTTCTATAGCAACTGGTTCGGGAGACTGGAGGGCGTTTTTGGCGACTTTCTGGCGATTTTTCTGAATGTTATTGGCATATTGCCAGGTGAATGGTGTTAAACCGGCTGCTAATACTAAGACTGCGGCGATAGGGGCCCACTGAGGTAGACTCGGTTTAATAATTTGATGGCTGGTAGTTGGTAAGACGACCATATCAGATGAGTATTCGTCTAAAGCTGTTGCTAAATCAAATAGTTGTAGTAAACTCAGTTCAATTACTTGTCCAGATGTTTCGTTAGCAAGATCACCAAAAAAGAGTTGATGAGTTAAATTATGACTGGGTTTTAAATATGCTTTTGTTTGGGAAGTTTGGGTTTTAAAGGATGGGATATTTTGGGTAGGAAGGAGAGATGGGAGAATGTCTGTTAATTCTGGTTCTGATGTTGCGTGGGGATGATCACTGCCTAATAAGGTAATACTAAAATCTTCCGCAGATTGTTGCAGAAGCTGTTGAACGTAGGTGGTAACGACATCACATAAAATTTCTAGTTGCTGGCGATCGCCCTCAATGAGGATTTTACCTGCTTCTGGTAATCGGGGATCATCAAATCGCAAGCTAAAACTGAGATCACTAATCACAGTTTTGTCTGTCCACCTGGACAAAGGGGAGTTTTGCGCTGATATTTCTAATGTACAAGTTGGGGGGGTGTAGCGACGAATTACAGAATTTGATGGAGACATAACAACAATTGCAAAGAAAAAAAATAGGTATTTTGGATTTTAGATAGGGAATGAAAATCAAAAATCGCTAATTATTTTGTGGAAAGGTCTATGAGTGCTAACCACAACCGCCGATGTCCACCAGATGCACTATAAAAGAGTAAATTTATTAACAGTTTGAGGGCGAGGTTGGTAAGCAAATCTGTTGAAGTTGCTTCTTCCTCTTCCATCCGGTCTTGGTAGGTATTACAAAAAGCGTCTATATAGTCTCCTAATAGGGCGGATTGGTGAGGTTTTTGCTTATTTGCTGTCAATTGTTCTAATAAACCTACAGCCCGACGAATTAATTCTTGGTGTTGTTTGGCGAGATGGCAGATAATGAGAACTAGCGATCGCGCTTCTTCCACATCTAACTTTTTCCGTCCCCCTTGACTTTTGCGGAGGGGATTGGACTGCCGCAATCGCCACAATGCTACCCGATCTGGTACTTTGGATTCTAAGTTCAGACTAACTGCGGCTGACAGCATGGCTTCTGAACCAATACCAGTTAAGGTTTCTAGGGCTAATAGCACTAAATCTAACTGAGTTTTAATATTTTCCCATTGAGTTGTGTTTGGGACTGGGATTTGGTTTAAATCCTCCCAAGGTGATTTTGGTATAGTCGGATTAGCGGTTGAGTGCATAACTTTTAGCATAAATGATCAGGCTGAAAGAAGTTGTGACCAAAAATATGGGATACAAGCCCCGTTCTTCTAGGATGGCTTTATGGGAAACTAGATATAGTCGCCATAGGGCATTAGGAGACTATAAACGAACGTCGAGGGATGGTAAGACTAAATCGAAATAGCACAACCCAATGAAGCGTTAAGGAATCCTCGGACTGATTGACGAGGAGGTATGTCAATGTTACCTATTTGGAAACGAGATTGGGAATGGGTAATTGGTGATTGGGAGTTATTTCTCCCTGCCCCCTGCCCCCTGCCTGTTCCCTGTTCCCTTTAGATATGAGCAATAGTAACACCAGTACCACCATCGGCTTGTTCTGCTGGTTCGTAGTGGGTAACTCTGGGGTGTTGTTGTAAGAAAACGTGGACTCCTTGCTTGAGTTTACCAGTACCGTGTCCATGAATAATCCATAGGGGGCCAGCGGCTTCAGAAATAGCTTTATCTAAGATGTATTCGGCATCGGCTACTCGTTTTCCGCGCAAATCCACAGTATTTTTGGAGGTACGAATAGCTGGGGCTGGTGGTGGTGTAACTATCGTTGGGGCTGGTTTTGGTTTAACTATGGGTTCGGGTTTTTGTCCATCTAAGGATTCTATATCTTGGAGTTGGACTGTCATTTTCATGATGCCAAAACGGACATTAAAGTTGCCGTCAGCATCAGGAATTGTTAAAACTTCGGCGGTTTGACCTAATTTGGGAATTCGTACGCGATCGCCCACTTTCGGCATAAACCCAGGCTTAGGTTTAGGTGGTGGTGCAGGTTCGTATTTTTGGGCAATTTGACTTAGGGATGCGGTGGCTTGTTGGGCATCTTGGGCGTTAGGTGTGCCTTTTTGCAAGCGGCGGATTACTTGGGCAATTTCGCCTTTGGCTTGGGTAATTGCTTGTTGAACGGCGATTTCTTGGGAAGCCCGCAAATCTTTTTCTCTGGCTTCTAAGGACGCGGCTTTGTCAGAAACTTCTTTATATAATCTTTCGGCTTGACGTAATAATTTTTGGGCTTCGGCGGCTTTGGTTTCCTGATTGCGACGTTGGGCTTCTAAACCGGCGATAACTTGGTTTACTTCGTCTGTGGCTTCTCCCACTTGAGTTTTCGCTGCTGCTACTACCTCTGGTTTTAAGCCTAAACGCAAGGCAATACTCAGGGCGTTAGAACGTCCAGGAATCCCCCACAATAGACGGTAAGTGGGTGAAAGTGTGGTTTCGTTAAATTCTACGGAAGCATTTTCAAACCGAGGATCTTCGTATTTTAATGCCTTGAGTTCGCCAAAGTGGGTACTAGCCATTGTTAGCTGGGTATGATTGGCGAGATATTTCAGTAAAGCGATCGCTAATGCACTTCCTTCAACGGGATCTGTACCTGCACCAACTTCATCAAGTAGAACTAGGGACTGGGGACTGGGGATTGGTAGTTTTATTTCTTCTTCTTTCTCCCGACTTCTGGGCGGGGTTTCCCCGCCCCTACTGACTTCTGACTCCTGACTCCTGACTCCTTCTTCTTTTTCTTCCTGATTGTTGGGCGCAGGCCCTGCGCCCCTACCTCCTGACTCTAATGCTTCTAATATTCGACTAATGCGGCGAATATGCCCTGAAAATGTGGATAAACTCTGTTGTAAAGATTGTTCATCCCCAATATCAGCTAAAACTTGCGAAAACCAAGGCATTTCTACGGGTTCACGGGCGGGAACAAATAAACCTACTTTCGCCATGATAGCGGCTAATCCCAAGGTTTTTAAGGTGACAGTTTTTCCACCTGTATTGGGTCCGGTAATTGTAACTACCCGAATTTGGGGACTAATTAACAAATCTACAGGTACGACTGGATTTCCTTGTTCATGCTGCTGTTGCCAGACTAGCAAGGGATGGCGCAGATTTCGCAAGGTGATAATTTCATTGTCTTCTCGATTCACAAAACGTGGGGGATTAGAACCTATCCACAGACTGTAACGGGATTTGGCAACTGCTAAATCTAAGGTGGTGACAATAGCTAATAATCTTTCTAAGTCTGGGGTAACTGCGGCCACCTTCTCTGTTAAAGTCCGGCGAATTACTTCTGCTTCAGTTTGTTCTTTTCTGATGACTTGCCGCAGTTGATTACCCAATGGTACGACACTATTAGGCTCTATATACAGGGTTGCACCACTGGTAGAGGTGTCGTGAACAATGCCGGGAATTGCGTCCTTTTGGGGGGCTTTAACGGGGATAACAAAGCGATCGCTTCTTTGGGTAATTAACTGTTCTTGAACAGCGCCCGATTTAGCTTGAATAATATTTTGGAGTTTTTGGGTGATTTGTCCGCGAATTCTCCGCAATTCTATGCGAATTTCCCCCATTTTCTGACTAGCACGATCAGTTACTTGCCCCCGTTCATCAATACAACGGTGGATTTCCTGTTCTAATTCGGGGTAAGTTCGCAATTGGGAAACTAAATCGGATAAAACCGGGACATTTTCTTGATTATCAATAACACGACGTAAATTTCTTGTTCCTGCCAAGGTGGTAGCGATCGCCAACAGTTCCTCACCAGGTAAAATACTTTGGAGTATTGCCCGTTCCAGGGAATCACCAATATCCTGTATTCCCTCAAAGGACAACCCTGGATGTAAACGACTTTCCAGTTCGTAAACTTCTTTGGTTTGCGCTAATAACTGTTCACTTTCTACCTGAGTCTCAGGAATCGGCAGGTTACGCGCAACTATCGCCCCTAACTTAGTTGCCGCAAAGGTGGAAAGGTGCTGGCACAGACGGGGCCACTCTAGTAATTCTAAGGTTTCAGATTGGATCAAGGTTTCAACAACAAATCTGAAATTATCGTAACAATTTTAGCCCCTAGAAGACTACATTTTCCAGGATAAAATTTTCCGGTGTCCATTCGTGGGGGAAGCATGGGGAGAAGAGAGGTAGGGGAGGTAGGGGGTAGGGGAGGTAGGGGAAGTAGGGGGGGGCAGGGGAGGGAAGAACAGAAGTTTTTTCCGTCAAACCCACATTCAGCATGAGTAACTTAGAGCTTTCTTAAGTAATTGGACAAAAATATTTACAGTCATTGCGAGCGAAGGGAAGCAATCACAACCCTTGGAATTGCTTCATTTCACTTCGTTCCATATGGCTAACGCCACGCAACGCTTACGCAATGAAATTGTGTAATTAATTCTGTCTCACTACTTAAAGTATTTGATTATGGAGGTAATTGCTGAAAATTTAGAAAAATTTCCGATTTTATCCCGTATTATTACAGACAAGCATATATCATAATAATCAACTCTTTAAAAAAACTTCTCAGGTGCAATATGAGTTCAGAATCCCATGTTAAATTCACAATTACTCTTGCCAATCCAGATTTAGATGCAGAGGAGCAGGAACGGGAAACACGGAATCTGCTGCGAGACATTAATGACTTAGATGTGGAAAGTGCTGGATTTGTAGAAGTGACAGAAATACCAGAAGGAGCTAGATCTGTTGGTGGTTTTTTGGTCGGGGCTTTGCAAGCTGAGGTCACTATTAGTAATTGTTATAAATTGTTGGCATGGTTGGGCGGCTTGGGTAACAAAAGTATTGAATTGGAAGTTGAAGTCAACGGAAAAAAAGTGAAAGTGAAAGCCAATGGTCAGAAAGAACTAACAGCAGCACTGGAATTAGCACAAAAATTTATCGCAGGTAACTAAGAAATTACACAATATAAGGAAAGAATAACGAGATGGCGAAAATAGCCCTACTAATAGGAGTTAGCGAGTATGAGCCTGGTCTTACCCCGTTACCAGCAGCGACAAAAGATGTTGAAGCCATGCAGCAAGTTTTGGAAAACCCAGACATTGGCGGTTTTGATGAGGTCAAAGTGCTGGTAAATCCTCCACGACAAGAAATGGGAGAAGCTATTGAAATGTTGTTTGATAATCGTCAAAAAGATGACCTCTTGCTGTTATTTTTCTCTGGTCATGGCATTAAGGATGAAGAAGGTAGGCTTTACTTTGCTGCTCGTAACACCCGCAAAAATGACAACGGAGTATTAGTTAAGGCAACAACAGTACCAGCTACCTCTGTCCATGAGGTCATGAAGAATAGCCGCTCTAAACACGAGGTAGTAATTCTTGATTGTTGCTTTAGTGGTGCGTTTGCTGAGGGGATGTTAGTGAGAGATGATGGTTTTGTAGATATCAAAAATCAATTGGGTGGAGAAGGACGGGCTGTTCTGACTTCCTCAACTTCAACCCAATATTCTTTGGAACGGAGAGGGGCAGATACATCAATTTACACAGGTTACATAGTTGAGGGGCTGAAAACTGGTGCAGCAGACCGGGACGAAGATGGTTCGATTTCCGTTGATGAATTGCATGAATACGCCAAAAGTAAGGTTCAAGAAGCCACTCCAGCAATGAAACCGGAGATATATGCTGTCAAAGAAGGATATAAAATTCAGCTTGCTAAAGCACCTATTGATGATCCCAAGCTCAAATATCGTCGAGAAGTTGAATATTGGGTAAGGGACGGTGAGATTGATAATCTTGGTCGTATTACTTTAGATAACCTACAAAAAAAATTGGGACTAACACCTGACGAAGCGGCGACTATAGAGGCTGATGTTTTAAAACCTTATCAAGACTACAAAGAAAATTTACAGGAATATCAGAAAGCATTTCTCCAAACAATTAAAGGTAAATTCCGTGTTAGTGATAAAACTCGTGCTGAATTGAAACGTCTTCAGCAAGTGTTAGGACTTAGAGATGAAGATACAGTCAAAATAGAAGCTTCTCACAAAAGAAAACTTAATCTAGGTAATCAATTTATAGGAATATTGAGTCTAGGAATTATTAGTTTTGCGGTAGGATGGTATGTTAAGCCGGATAAAGAATGTCCTTCATGTAACACACCTATAATAAAAACTACCAACAAATTTGCACAAGTCCGCAATATACCTGAAGGAAAATTTAACTACGGTGGCAGCACTTCCTGGAGTTTTATATACCCAACCTTAGAATCAGAAATTAAAAAGACTCATCCTCAATTTGAGATCAACATAAGACAGGACTTAGTACAAGGTTCTGGAATAGGTATTGAGAAGTTAATAGATGGTGAACTGGATTTTGCTCTATCATCTCGTGATGTTTCGCTTCCAGAGGAGTTCACAGCTAAAACTAAAAAAAATCTTAAACTTAAAGCAATTCCAATTGTTAAAACTGGTTTAGCAGTAACCGTTAACCCCAAATTAGCGATCAATTCTCTGACCAAAGACCAAGTAAGTGAAATCTTTAATGGAAAAATTGACAACTGGAGACAGGCTGGTAATCCAGCAGATATACCAATTAAGTTTTATGTGCGTGGTAATAATCCAACAAGCACTGATGAGTTCAGAAAAACTTTAAACATCATAACTTTTGGTAAAAATATTAACTATGTTAGTACGACTATTGAAGCACTTCAAAAAATCACTGGAGAACCTGGGGGAATCTTCGTAGGACCAATCTCAGACATAGTGCCACAGTGTGGAGTTAAGACTTTACCTATTATTAATAAGGGCAAAACTTTCTATCCATACGAAAAGGAAAAATTCGTGCCACCTGCTCAATGTGGACCTGGCAAGCGTAATAAAGTCAACATAGAAGCGATTAACAGTGATGAATATCCATTCTCTGTTCGTTTTTACGTGGTGGTTAAGAAAAATGGTCAAAAAGCAGAGAAAGCTGGTGAAGCGTATGCAAATCTACTTCAAACAGAACAAGGTAAAGATATAATAAAAAAGCTTCAAGAAACTGGAGGTCTGAAATAACTAGTTGTTAATGCTTCACTTTGGTGAATCTTAATTTTACAACTTTACTAAATAGCGATTACAAATTATCCTTCACCCAATTCCTAAAATTCCGCATAGCCTGACTTCTCCCAATAGTCAAACACTGCTGCACATACTCATTAACTAATTCAATAATGGGAATATCAGGAAAATTAGGACTAGATGAAGATTTTATATATTTCCCTTCCCGTAACAAGAAAATCTCCAAACCTTGTTGTTGATATCGCCAAAGTTCAGGAACTCCCAAAATCTCATAATTGTCAAATCGAGTCCGAGAAGTAATATCAATTTCAATAGCCAAATCTGGTGGTGGATCTATATTTAAATCAATCCGATTTTTCCCAATTACAGCAGCTTGATTTTGAATATAAAAACTGGTATCTGGTTCTACAGCTTGTCTCATTCTTTCATTTTTAAGTGTTGTCGAACCAAAAGGCTCAAAATCAATTTCTAATTTATCTAATAAAATTCTGACTAATTCACCAAATATTTCTTTGTCTTTTTCATGTTCAGGTAAAGGAACCATAATTTCTAACCAACCATCACTATAAGAAATACGTGCAGCACGTTTTTCTCCCATTTCTTCTAAAATATTTTCTAACTTCTGCCAACTAATATCCTTGAGTAACATTTGTTGACCAGGGTTGACAATAATTTGTTGCAGTTCTAAAAGCATATCGCCTCAGAGATAGATATGTACCTCATAACACCGGGAAGTGCTGTAAGAGCTATATTAGCTGGGATGGATACTGCACTTCTTCTAATTTGTTGAACCATAGCATATAGCTCGTCTTTGGGAAAAAGTTTAGTGAGGAAATAGCACTTTTCAGCAATATCCATGCCTTTTTGCCAAATCATTAAGTCTTTAAAGTCATTAATATCCGACATTCTTCCTGTTCCCTGTTAAGAGTTCCCTGTTCCCTACTCTTGTTAGTTTAGCATACTAAGTCCGGCAGATCCCCTTAAATTCAGTTACAGGTTTACTAATTACTAACTTAGTCGGTAATAAAAGAGTCTCATCCTTGGCTTTACCATCATTGGGTTTAGATAACATCAGGTAAGAAACTTTCTCCCCATTTGACTTGAACTTTACCGCTAGGACTAAATACAACCTTAAATTCAGTTACAGGTTTACTAATTACTAACTTAGTCGGTAATAAAAGAGTCTCATCGTTGGCTTTACTATCATTGGGTTTAGATAACAATTTTGGTAAAGGAGTAATTGACAGTAAATCAACTGCTAATTTATCAATTGGTTCATAGGAAACAATTCCGCCATCCGTATCTATTAACACCCGATAAACCAAATCCCGATCAAAATTAGCAGATGTTTCCGTAGATTCTTTTTTACTAGATTTTTGCCAATTCTGGAAAATTAGTTTTTGGAGATCCTCTTGTAATTTCTGGATCTTTTTCTGATCGGTAATAGCTGTCAGCGGATTAGCAACAGAAGAGTCTAAACTAGAGGGAATTTGTTTAGGTATCAGAAGAGCTCCAGCTTGCAGAGGAATTGGTGTTTTGAGAATGTTTTTTTCTAAATTCAGAGCATCACCAATTAAATCATTAACTTTTTTCTGATCATTAACACTTAACAACTGATGCTGAAACACGACATATTTATATTCCATAGAAATTTTCCTCTCAATCACACTGATTGCGTGTGCAGCAGCTTCATGAGCCGCATAACTAGGGGATTCATCTACAATTGATTGTAGCGGTTGATTGGGATCGAGCAGCATATTTGCCAACTTAAGAGTTAAAGGCACAATGCCATACACATTTATCTTTTTCTCTAAACCCAATTCCTTAACTGCTTGCAGAGCAATTTTTGTAGTCATTTCCGAACCACCCCATAAAACATTTATCTTTGGGTGGCGTTTGAGCATCGCTTTCACCTTATCCACATCTTTTGGGGTTCTAGCATCAGTTGTTCCCGTTTTCGTCCACTTGACATTGGCATCTTTCATCCCTTTGAAAAAGCCCTGTAAATAAGGATAAAGACGGGTTGAATCTGCCCCATCCACTAAACCCACATTTAGCTCTTTTACCTGTTTTCTATTATTATCTAATGCCGCACTTCCGATATACTGCCCTAGATCGTAACCCATATTAAAAGAGTCGCTTTCGTAACAAGCAAACACGACTTTCTGAGCTGCTTTGGGCAAGCAATCACCAATATTAACTACCACTACACCGGAAACATAAGCCTGGAGAATACCAGGTACAGATTTCTGTGGATCTAGAGGTCTCATAATGATCGCATCAATATCTTGGCTGAGTAGTTGTTTGATCCCTTGAGCTTCTTCCTGAACAGTTTCTCCAGTTTTAATGGGGATAATTTCGACTTGCTTATTTTCCTTAGCCAGCCTTTCTAAGCCTTGTTGATACAACTTATAGGTTGCGTTATCGTTGGGAACAATAAATCCGATTTTATAATTGTCTGGAGTGTCTTTGATAGTTTCTGCTTCCCAGTTTTTATCTTTGGCAGCTTTGTCCCAATTGTAAGATCGTTTTAGTTGATCCACTGACCAAAACTTAGCTCGTTTCAGGTTAGCACCCTCAAATTCAGTGCCAATTGTGATTGTTTCATTCCTCATATCTACATAGCGAAGCAAAGCTGCTTTGAAATTAGCTTTGTAGAGATTAGCACCTTGAAGATTAGCACGGCTAAGATTAGAACCTTGAAAATTTGCTTGGTTGAGATTTGCCCCTTCTAGATTAGCCCATACCAAGCGGGAATTAATTAGTGATGCTTTTGATAGATTGGCATCTTTTAAATAAACAAGGCTCATGCGAGAACTGTCCAGATTTGCTTCTTCTAAATCGGCCTTCTCTAAATTAGCAGCCCCGAGAACTGCTCCTTTGAGGTTTGCTCCCTGCAAATTTGCGCCTCGTAGATTTGCTCTCTCCAGATTTGCGCCCTCTAAATTAGTTTTCTCCAGATTTGCACCCTCAAGGTTCGCTCCACTTAAATTTGCCCCAGACAAATCCATTCGAGAAAGGTTAAATCCTTCATACTTGTAAAACTGTGGTGGCCATTGGGCAATGCTCGTCCATTCCAATTGGAATTTATAGCATTTATTGAGTTCAATTCCTTCTAAGTGGGCATTGGGAGCAGATTCTCCGAACAGACTTTGACAGGATTTATTCAGCTTTTCCATAGCCTCGATTCTTGAACTAGAATATTCAACTCTGCTCTGATCTCTAATTTCCTGTCTAGCATCATCTAAAACTTGTTTTTCTCGTTGCGGAGCTTCTATAAAATAAGCTCCCATAGCTGCTAACAGTGTAAGTTGACCAATGACTGTGGCTAAACTATACAAAGAGACATTTTCACACCAGTGAACAAAGTCCCCCAAACGCTGATCTAAAAACTTTAGGGGATTGAGCCAGAAATACTCGTTTATGTTAGACATTTTTGCTATACAGTGACTTTCCCACATCCGCAGATAGGTTTCAGGCGGTATATCTAGTCGTTTCGCTTCCTGAAGTATTTTGTACTCTCGTTTGACAGGATCTTCAATAGCAGCAACTTGCTTAAAGCTATGCTCTAAATTCTGTGAAACTCCTTCTAATTCTAAAATTTCAGCTTGTTCTTCAGGTAATATCTTAGTAGTTATATTCTCTGTTACTTCCGTATACGTATATAGTATGTCTTTTTTCTGATTACTACCTGTAGTAATTTTTTGTAGCTGTTGAACATTTGCAGTTGGTCTGCGTCTAGAAAAACGATTAGTCATAATTAATGGTGTATTTGATAAAAAGACTTAAACTTAATGGTTCTTAGGTACTTGTTATGCTAAACCGAGAAGTTGAGAGAAGGGAACTCTTAACAGGGGAAAAATTTTAATTTTCTAGTTTTTTGATAAGACTAATAATCATTCTACTTTCTTCTTTTAATAAATTAAGAATCATTTCTATATCTTTTTCTGAACATAATCCTACTCGTTTAGATAAAATTAGGTGAGTTTCTAATTCATTAACTGACCCTTGCAATATGTTTAAAAATCTTATAAGTAGGTGGGCGTTAAAAATTGTCGTTGGGGCAAGGGAACAGGGAACAGGAAGAGAGTTTTGAGTGATTTTACTTTTCTTCACATACCTTTAAATTGCCAAATCATTAAGTCTTTAAAGTCATTAATGTCCGACATTCTTCCTGTTCCCTGTTAAGAGTTCCCTACTCTTGTTAGTTTAGCATACTAAGTCCGGCAGAGCCAACATTTTTATAACTTAACCAGTGTAGATATGAGCCAATCTCAAGCGACGAATCATCTCACGACGTACCTCATTTTTAACTCGTTCACCACGTCTCCAATGTTCTAATTGAATATTATCAATGTAGAACCTTACAGAAAATTGCATAGAAGAACCTTGAATATCTGTGATTTGAATTTGTGGTTCTTTCCAAGCAGTAGATGACTCTTTAAAATTAGTTTCTATCCAATCTAAAAACTTGACTGCATAGTCATCTAATCTAGTTTCATTAACACCGGGATTGGAAATTGTTTGAAACAATTTACTAAGTTTGATTTTTAAGACTTCAATTTTCTGTTCCCATTCTTCAGGTAAGATATCTCGATCTTCCAAAACTAAATCTGGATCTTCTAACCAAGCTTCATACCAAAGTCTCACTAAGTTAATTAGGTTTTGTTTTCCAGGGGCTTCTTCTTCTAACCAGGAACGTTGTCGTTTACCCTTACGTTCTGTAATCACAACCATTCCCATTAGGTCTAATATCTCCATATAGTCCTTCATGAGACCTTTCATTTCTTGTACATCTAACCCACCCTTTTCTACAATTATAATGTCTTCAATTAATTTCTCAAATGCAGCGTTGATTTTATTTAACTGAATATTGATTTCTTTTTCAACCAATATCCGTTTCCGTCCAGCTTCTTTTTTAGAAAGCTTATCTTCCTCACCTTCTTTTAACCCATAGAAGCTATCTAACGATTTGAGTTTTTCATCAAAATTAGCTAAAGTATCTGGATGTCCAGCCACAATTTCTCGCAGAATATTTGTTGCCATCATAGCATCCGCATCAATTCTCACTGCTACAGGAATTGTATAAGCATAATGAGTAGTAGGACGGCTAAGGTTAGTTATAGTTTGATTTCCTAAATTAGCATTAGGTACATACACTTCACAATGCTCATTAATCAAATACAATTTTGTTACCCGAATACCAATTTGTTTGATAATTGCTAATGAACCATCGGAAGTAGCAATAATATCTCCAAACTTAAATGGTGTATCAACTAAGAGAACCAACCCACTGAAAAAGTTGCTTAAAATATCTTTCACTGCTAACCCCAGTACAACAGTGATACTACCTAGAGCTAATCCTATTCCCGATAAATCTACACCAAGTGAACTAAAGAATAGGGAAATACCAATAATATAAGTAACTACTGGGATGAAATTCTGCAAAAGAGGTATTAAAACATCATCCCAAACAGCTTCTGTTTGCCTTGCATAAGCCTTCAAATAGGTGACGGCTGCTTCAGTGAATAACTGAGTAATCCAGTAAGTTAAAGCTGCTATGAGAAAGGCTGTGATTCCTTTCTGAATCCATTTCATTATCTCCCCTGAATCACCTAAATTGAATAGAGCAATTTTCAGACTAATCAGGGTGAAAATTATAGTCAAGGGAGTTTGGGAAACGCCAAGAATGAGAATTAATGTATCCTTTTCCCATTTGCGAACAAGAGGCCGCAAGACAAAGAAAAGTCCTACATAAATGGCAAAAGAGATTCCCGCACATAAACCTAAAGTGAAAAAGAACGTACCAAATTGTGCCGCAGTTGGCATAGCTAGTAGTGCTGTAGCTAGAGGTTTAGTCGGTGAAGGTGATGATGCTGCTGCTTGACCAAGAAGATAAATCATTGATGCCTGTCTAAACTATTACAATTTTCAACAAATTGAAAAGATCAATTATCTAAAGAATCTCAGAAAATAGGAATATGGATAGAGTAATAAATAAATTAGATTTTCTTGATATTTCTACTTTATTTACTACTAAGTTTGACCACATTTGTCATGTCACTATCCAATCTCAGAAATTAACCTCTAATGTGATTGATATTTGATGTATCTCTTATTTATCTAAGTGTAATTTTTAGATAATACTTTATTTTTACTCAAATTCAGCAATTAAATAATGGAGGAGTTCGCTTAAAAAGCTTCTGTAGTTTCGATTGTATTGTTATTTATATATTTGTTACAACAAATTTATATTGCAATTATTACTGATTCCATCCCTGTAATTTCCGCTAAAATCAACATCTGAATAGTTGTTAAACAGGAGAAATTAGGCGTGCCTACACTCGGTGTTAATATTGACCATATCGCTACCATCCGCCAAGCACGGCGCACAGTAGAACCAGACCCCATAGCAGCAGCAGTATTAGCAGAATTAGCAGGTGCTGATGGCATTACCGCCCATTTGCGCGAAGATAGAAGACATATTCAAGATAGAGACGTGCGACTATTGCGGGAAACGGTGAGAACCCATTTAAACCTAGAAATGGCAGCAACAGCAGAAATGTTAGCCATAGCCCTAGATATCAAGCCCGATTATGTTACCTTAGTACCGGAAAAGCGGGAAGAAGTAACAACAGAAGGTGGGTTAAATATTGTCGGACAAATTGCTAGAATAGGAGAGATAGTTGATAAGTTGCAAAATTCTGGCATTCCCGTAAGTTTGTTTATTGATGCCGAACCACCACAAATTGAGGCATCTGTCAAGGTAAAAGCCAAATTTATTGAACTGCATACAGGACAATATGCGGAAGCCAAAGACGAAACAACTCGCCAAAAAGAACTAGCTTTATTAGCCCAAGGCTGTGAACAAGCCATTAAAGCAGGGTTACGGGTGAATGCCGGTCATGGACTCACATACTGGAACGTTTACCCCATTGCCGCCCTTCCAGGCATGGAAGAACTCAACATCGGTCATACTATCATTAGTCGGGCAGCTTTAGTAGGTATTGAAAGAGCAGTTCGAGAAATGAAAGAAGCAATGCGGGGTAATTGGTAATTGGTAATTGGTGATTGGGAAATATATTCCCCCCTACATTTTGCCTCTTTGGACTAGTAGGTCGTCAAATTTATTTTGACGGGTAATGATCGGAAAAAACTTCTGTTCTTCCATCCCCCACATCCCCCACATCCCCCACATCCCCCACCTCCCCTACCTCCCCCACCTCCCCCACCTCCCCCACCTCCCTGCTTGACAGACTACTAGAGGGGTGTTAGCTGCGTAATTCCAGAAAATTAGAGTCACATTTGGAAACTTCAAACTTCTATGACTTCTCAACAGTCTAACAACTTGCCCCTATGGGTACAAGATAGAGACAAGGTAATTGCAGCCAGCACTGATGCTCAATGGCGCAATCAAAAATCTCCTGACTATAGCCGTTCTCAGCAAAACCTAGCAAAAGAGAGTATCCACCATCATCTCGAAGGTACACTGGAAGCTATTGTCGAAAACCTGGTAAGAACCTTTGAAATGGAAGTGTCATGGAAAACTAACCCCGCACAGTGGTTATCTATCGTCAATGACAAATTCCGGGTAACAAGCAATGGTGGTCAAGAATACACCGCTGCCGAATTAGGTAAATCAGGTACTTATAATTTATTTATGGCTGATTCTGAACATTACAAAGCTTCAGAGGAAAGTTTTGAATCATCCCATGATATCTTTCATAGCACCTTTCCTCAAGGATTTCCCTGGGAAGTATTGGCAGTTTATTCTGGTCCTCCCAATGTTACATTTAAATGGCGACACTGGGGACATTTTCAGGGTAAGTATAAAGATTATGCACCCACAGGGAAAACAGTTGAAATTATCGGTATGAGTGTTGCTCAAGTTACCGACGATTTAAAAATTGTTTCCTTAGAACACTATTTTGATAATGCCCTATTTTTAGAAAGCCTGACAGCAGGTGGCAAACTAGAAAATAGTGAAAATAAGGGCAGTGGTTGTCCTTTTGGTTCTTGGTTTCAGGGATTGAAGAAAAGTTAATCGCTCAGGGTACAGTGTTGAATCTGTACCCTGAAATTATAGCAGATCCCCGACTTCTGTTTTCATGATGTTAATAAATGATGAATTAATACTAGAAGTCGGGGATATTACCGCAGTAACCTAAAATTATAGATTAGTCAGCAAGCAAAGAAAATGCAAACATACTATTACGTTTTGGCCAGTCAACACTTTCTTATGGAACAAGAACCAATAGACGAAGTTCTCAAAGAACGGACTCGTAACTATCATGAACAAGAAAAAGAAATTGATTTTTGGTTAGTTAAGCAACCCGCTTTTTTAGAAACACCAAAAATGGCAGGTATTAAAAAGAAATGTCCCCAACCTGCGGCGGCCATTATTTCCACCAATTCGCAATTTATAACTTGGCTAAAACTGCGGTTAGAGTATGTGATTACTGGAGAATTCTCCGCCCCTAGCGACACTATACCAAATCCATTAGCATCCCTTACCACAGCTTCTTAATAGGGAACAGAGAACGGGGAACGGGGAACGGGGAATATATAAGAATTTCACCTCTTCCCCAATGACCAATTACCAATTACCAATGACCAATTACCAATTACCAATTACCAATGACCAATTACCAATTACCAATTACCAATTACCAATTACCAATTACCAATGACCAATTACCAATTACCAATGACCAATTACCAATTTATGCAAATATTAACAATCTTACCAAGTGCCTTATTACTAGCAGTTACTCCCTTAATTAGCAATATCAATCCTGTTATTGCTCAACAAAATCTTACTAATTGTCAACCACCAAATGCGGGAGAATATTTATTATTAGTAGTAAGTCCCACAACTGAAAATCAAAAGCAGTTGCGTAGTGCATTACCGACTGAATTAAAAACAGTTACTTGCAAATATAATAATCAAACAGTAACGCGAATTGGTGGGTTTAAAAATATTGATGATGCCAATCGCTGGGCAAGGTATATTCAGAATATAGTTGGTTTATCTGCCATTATCACCACTCGCGCTACCCAACAAGCACCTCAACAAGCACCTCAACAAGTACCACAAACAACACCAAAATTACCAACTTCAAAAATTAGCTATAACCCCAAAATATTAGGGGAAGGTTATGCAATTCTGGTTGATTATTTTAACCGTCCAGAAATGGTTAGTAGCCTGCAAAAATCCGTAGGAGGTGATGTGGGTTTTGTCTCCTATGGACAACGCCCTTACCTGTTGGCAGTTTATACTACCAACCAAAAAGAAGCATATAATACATTACAAAAACTCAGCGAAAGCGGATTTGTAGCCATATTAGCAGATGGTCGGAAAGTAGTTTTACTGCGCTCAACCGTCCGTTAAGAGTTAGTTAACAACTGACCACTGACGACTGACAACGAACAACCGACTAATAAACAGCCCGTGCTAACCAAGAAATAGCTACACCCAAAACTGAACCAGCGATAACTTGAACTGGTGTATGTCCTAATAATTCCTTGAGACGGTCTTGAAAAAAGTCCGGTTTTTCATGGAATAATTCATCAATCATTTGATTGAGGATTTTTGCTTGCTTACCAGCAGCTTGACGCACTCCAGCGGCATCATACATAACGATGATAGCAAAAACTGTAGCTAGAGCAAATTCTGGGGATGCCCAACCTAAAGTTTGACCTACACCGTCTGCTAGGGCTGTTACTAGGGCTGAATGGGCGCTGGGCATACCTCCAGTAGTTACTAAAACACGCACGTTTAATTTACGATGTTTGACTAACTCAACGATAAGCTTTAATCCTTGAGCTACAAAACAAGCTACAAGCGCAACCAGCAGCACCCGGTTGTTAACAATTTCGCCTATGTCCTGCATGGTATTTTGGTGAAGTTAGTAAGTGTAAGCAGTGATTGTATGGAGGAAAAACGGCAGTAGAAGCCAAAATTTAGTTAAAATCCACAATTGGGCTTAGTTATTGCGGTTGATGATAAAGTGAGCGAGCGCTTGCAAAGGAATGGCTTTTTCACCATAGGATTCTAATTCAGCACAAGCTTCAGCAACCAGTTGTTGGGCTTTAGCGCGAGATTCTTCAATTCCCCACAGACTAGGATAGGTAACTTTCTGGGCTGTGAGGTCTTTCCCAGCGGTTTTACCCAACTGCTCTTGGGTAGCAGTGATATCTAGAATATCATCAATGATTTGGAAAGCCAGACCAATATTTTGAGAATAACGAGTTAATTTTTGCACATCTTCAGCGGATGCACCAGCAATAATTCCCCCACAAACTACGCAAGCTTCTAACAGGGCTGCTGTTTTATGATTATGAATAAAATTCAGGGTTTCTAAGGAAATATCGGATTTACCTTCGGATTCTAAGTCTACTACTTGACCACCGACTAAGCCAGCCGCGCCTAATGCTTTACCCAGACGAATGATGACTTGTAATACTCTATCTCTGGGTACATTTGCAGGAGTTTGGGCGGCTACGTGTTCAAAGGCTAAAGCCAATAAACCGTCTCCTGCCAAAATAGCGACATCTTCACCATAAACTTTATGATTTGTGAGTTTACCGCGACGATAATCATCATTATCCATTGCGGGTAAATCATCATGAATCAATGACATGGTATGGATCATTTCTACGGCACAGGCTGTAGGCATGGCCATTTCTATTGTGCCACCAATCATGTCAGCAGTAGCGAGACAGAGAATAGGACGAACTCGTTTACCTCCAGCTAAGAGTGAGTAGCGCATGGCTTCATAAATCTTTTCTGGATAAACGACGGTAATGGAATTGTCCAAAGCCTGTTCGCAAAGCTGTTGTCGTTCTTTGAGATAGGTAGCGAGGTTAAAACTAGCCGATTCTGATTTTTTTGGGGTTTCCAATCTTTTATCCGTTGCTACCATGCTTTGTATTCCTCTTGACTTTTGAAAATATTGGGTTGTTTGTGATCTATGTACCAATTTTACGGGGGTTTGGGGCGGAAACACTCACAGGATTTTAGATTTTGGATTGAAAATCTTAAAGAGTTTCAAGTCCCCGAATTTGTGCGGGGAATAAATCTAAAATCCGCTGTTGATTCCCGTTGTACTGAGGAATCATGAATATTCATAAAAATTATTTCTCAGTTGCCTGTTGTTTGTAAATAGCTAGAAACAGTATTTTGCAATAACATGGCTACTGTCATTGGACCGATACCACCAGGAACAGGAGTAATATATTCTGCCACATTAGCGATCGCTTCAAATTGAATATCACCAACTAACCGACTTTTGCCATTACTATCTGTAACCCGGTTTATTCCTACATCTACCACAATTGCGCCCGACTTTACCATATCAGCACTAATCATGCCGGGAATACCGGTGGCAGCAATCAAGATATCAGCATTTTTGGTAATATCTTGTAAATCCTGGGTTTTAGAATGGGCAATGGTAACTGTAGCATTAGCTTCTAGTAGCATCAAAGCCATCGGTTTACCTACTAAAATACTCCGTCCTACAACCACAGCTTTTTTGCCCTGTAAAGGAATTTTATATTCTGCTAACAATCGCATCACACCGGCAGGAGTACAACTGCGTAAACCTGTTTCACCTCGCACCAGTCGTCCTAAGTTCACGGGGTGGAGTCCGTCAGCGTCTTTATCCGGTGCAATTTGATGTAATAGACTGACAGCATCTAAATGATTGGGAAGGGGTAACTGGACTAAAATCCCGTCTACTCTTTCATCTTCGTTGAGTTGGGCAATTACTTCCTCTAATTCAGTTTGGCTGGTTTGGGTAGGAAAGTGGTTACCGAAAGAGGCGATTCCGACTTTAGCACAGGATTTTTCTTTGTTACGAACATAAGCGGCTGAGGCTGGGTTATCTCCCACCATTAATACCGCTAATCCAGGCGATCGCCCAATTTTACCTTGTAATTTGCTAATTGTCTCACTAAGTTCTTGCTGAATTTTATCGGCTAATGCTTTACCATCAAGGATTTTGGCGGTTTGTTTCATAAGGGAATAGGTGACAGGTGACAGAGAATTGTTTCTTATTTAGTGCTTACGCACAAATCACGGAATAACGAACCACAGAGTCACAGAGGACACGGAGAAATGAGGGTTTCAGAGATATTTTCCGTAAGTCCTGTTATTTTTGTCTGTTCTGCACTTTCGTCCCTTCATTTTCTCATTTTCCCAGTCCCCCTAAAATTTAATTTTTAAAGTACAATAATTACTCACCAATTTTCATGACGCAAGTTGCGTGAATATAAGCTAAATCGCATACTACAACCAGCTATCCATCGTGCAAGATACCGACTCTATGAATGATATTGCTGCTGCACTCCAACAGCCAGCAGATTTAGACTTTGCATTACCTGATCCAGAAGATGAACAAATTCCTGAGTCCGATTTTTTACAACAACTTGATGTAGCATGGCAGGTATGCGATCGCTTTGATTTACAAACAGAAATTTGGCGTGGTCGCATTTTACGCGCTATCCGTGACCGAGAGAAAAAGGGCGGAGATGGACGCGGTGCGGGTTTCCTTAAATGGCTCAAAGAACGCGAAATCAGTAAAACTCAAGCCTATAGTTGGATTCAATTAGCCAATAGTGCTGATACCTTGATATCAGATGGCAAACTGAACCCAGATACGGTTAATAACTTTAGTAAACGGGCATTTGTAGAAACCGCCAAAGCGTCTCCAGAAGTACAACAGATGGTCAGTGAAGCTGCGGAGAAAGGCGATCGCATTACCCGCAGAGAAGTCCGTCAACTCAGTGACGAATGGACAGCCATGTCCTCCGATTTATTACCAGAAGAAGTTAGGGAAAAAGCCGCAGATAACAGTCTGCCACCGCGCTACATTGCCCCTCTGGTCAAGGAAATGGAAAAACTGCCCGAATTGCACCAAAAGGCGTTACAAAGGGATATAGCCGCCAATCCTGATGTTGATACTGTCAAACAAGCCACTTCAGAAGCCCGACAATTAGCCAAATACCTCAAATCTGCCGCCCAAGTGCAAGCCTTAATAGCGGAAGATGTGGATATTGAAACTGCCTTAGAAGAAGCGCAAAGAGTCGGTTGTTTAAGTATTGCTGCTGACTTGGTAAATCAAGCATCGCAAATTGAACAAACCATCGGCAAGTTGTATATGACCTGGAAAAAAATCAGTAGTTTAGCAGATAGATTATATGTAGATACTGGTGCAAGTACACCCAATTTGCGATCGCTCCTCACCTGCATAGAACCTCTAGGAGGGGAAATCATGGAACTGCAATTAAGCGGGACAATAGAACACACAATTAGATTACAGATTCAGGAAACGAGTTAGACTCAACTTAAACATGAAAAAGGCGGTTAGAAACCGCATCTACACAAGCAAAACCCACCTACTTGGGTTCAAACCCTTAATTTTTCTTTATTAGTCCGCGCAGGCGGACTTTGTTTGTATAGCCGTGAATTATATTCGCCGGGGCTGTTACGGCGCTAATTCCTCCATTTTCTTTGCCAGTTCCACATCTAAATTGCTGATAGCATTACCGATATCGTGGGTAATAAGATTAACCTGAACAGTATTGTAAACATTAAACCATTCCGGGTGATGTCCAAGTTTTTCCGCGTGAACACCCGCACTAACCATCCAACCCAACGCCGTTGCAAAAGAGCTAAATTTATATTCTTTGTATAATTTGCCCTCTTTGATTTGCCATCCTGGTAAACTATTCAGGGCTAATGTTAGTTCGGTTTCGCTCAATTTTTGGGCTGCCATTTTTCTAACCTACACAGAGATTTATAGATACTAATCCTCTCTAATTATCATCTTTTTCTGTGTTTATGCTTCCATCTTTTGAGTAATATTTGCTGATACTTAGGGCTTGCTGAATAAACCTACAACCCAGACGCATGAAGAGTCTCATCTGTATGAAAGATAAATGAGGTGCAAGGAAAGTGTGATCATAGCATCAAAAATCGTTCAATTTTCCAGACTTGATATTACTTCTAACTTCTTCTAAATCCTCCTGATAGCGCGGCGTGGCGTTAGCCATACTTCTAGCCCTCACAGAAATTGTTCTGGGTTAAATTTTTCAGAGTCAGCAGTTTAGCCCTCTTCATCATCACCAAAATCTGGTTCAACACCAAGAGCGCGTAATTGTGCTGCTAATCTTTCTGCACGTCTTCTTTCTTTCTCCCCTTGTTTTCTTTCCCGTTCTGCCGGTGTGAGAACCCAGTTACCTGAAGCATCATACCAGCGTAACCACTGCCGTTCAATGCCTTGATAGACACCTTGCCACAGTCCCAAACCTAATTCAATATCATTTAGCCATACACGCAGTTGATTGATTTCCAATTCAGCATAACTACTTCCCTGTAACTGAAATGCTCTTAACTGGTCAGTGTAACGGTCAAAAACTAGATAATAGGGTACTCTTAAAACTCGTTCGTAAACTTCCCACTTAGTTGGAGGTTGACTAGCATCTCGTAGGGTTCTCCCTAAATCTTCTTTTTCTGTTCCTGGTGAAATAAATTCTACCACTACAAAAGGATTAACGCCTTCTTGCCAAACTACATAACTCAGCCGCAGTTCTTTTTGTGCATACAACCTGGGGACATCAACGACAGCGAACCAGTCAGGGCGTTTATACCATAATGGATGATGAACATCGTAGTAAAGATTTAAGTCTGTGGCGATAAATACCTGATTTTCCGGGAACTTTGACGGACAAAAAGTTTCCCGTAATAACTGCGGTTGTAAAAGATGAAATTCGTCTGGCAACCCGGGTTCCTCTGGATCTTCGCTAGGTAAATCATACATTGTCGGTAGGAATTCCTTAGCAGAACGCGGTGGGTCTGTTTGATACATAACGGCTGCAAAAAAGAAATGTCAACTTCACTATCAATACCTTGTCCATTTTCTGCTTTGTTGGGTTAAGCGACAGCGCAACCCAACAAATGCGTTGGGTTTCATGCTTCAACCCAACCTACAAATCGGATCATCTGTCAGGCCAATAACTGGATCTAAGTTTAAGGTGACGGTATTCATTAACACTAAATTAGTACATTTGTTCTAATAAAATGATATTTTCAAAAGTAGAGAATTTTTCTTAGTAAAATTAAAAATTTACTGAAGTGTTAGGTTATAATAACTAATGAAATACTGTATCAACAGAAATTTCATCATCCAATGGTTTATGGATGATGTTAAAATTGATGATTATCAAATTACACAAGAGAAAGGAAGATACTTATGAACCGTGTTTTTGTCTTGCTTTGTTTGGCTTTAATAGCTACTAGTTTTGTAAGCCTAGCTGTTACAGCCAAGTCCGTAGAATCTGTTGTTACTCAGTTAAAACTGAAGTAAATTCAAAATATACATTTCGACAATAACGTGACGTTTCTCGCAAAAACATCTATATTGTCTTCTGTATCAAACTTAACCTTACTAGGGGTGGACTGCTCTGATAGAGGCCTCCCCTTTTTTTATTGAGTTACTTAATATAATACACTGGCTCTCTACCGTCGTCAAGTAGTTTATATAAAATATTTTTCTCTCTGTTCTTTCTCGTTCCTAGTCTCTGACTAGGAATGCAGTTGATGAGGCTCTGCCTCAAGTACCAGCACAAAATCGGGTAAAATGGCTTGTATTCTAGGATTGGAGGCAGAGCCTCCTGGTAGGCATTCCCAGTCGGAGTCTGGGAACGAGCAATTATCTACGGTTTAATTTCATTCTAAAATAACTAAAATAAAACATGGTTAAATATGTAAAATGAATGCTCTTGGTCAAATTGTAGTGGCTGCATATACATAATATAAAAATGAGATTAAACTTATCTATGCTCGCTTATAACCATCCTTCCCTTTAGAAGTCGCTGCAATTTGAATAATTTTGAATTTACAAAGGTAGGTAAATTATGCTTCAAGCCTTACCAAAAATAGTAACTTTTGCAGAATTTATAGAATGGCTACCTGATAAGGGACGCTATGAATTACATGATGGAGTAATTGTTGAAATGAATCCACCCGTAGGTTTTCATGAAGATATTATTTGTTTTTTAGCTGAGAGAATCACGGCTGAGTATTTACGATTGAATTTACCGTATGGAATCCCAAAAACCACTTTTGTGAAAACACCAGGAAGCGAATCCAGCTATTTACCAGATGTGTTAGTAATCAATAGAAACATTCTAGCAACTGACCCAAACTGGAGAAAATCAGCAGTAATTTCTGAACCTGATTCGATTCCTTTAGTTATTGAAGTTGTGAGTACAAATTGGCAAGATGATTATTATAAAAAGCTGGGAGATTATGAAAGATTAGGTATTGCTGAATATTGGATTGTGGATTATTTAGCACTGGGAAGTAAAAGGTTTATTGGTAGTCCTAAACAACCAACTATTCCTATTCATCAACTGATAGATAGAGAATACCAAATTAGTCAATTTACAGGTAGTGAATTGATAGTATCATCAACTTTCCCAGAATTAAAGTTGACTGCTGAACAAATTTTTAAAGCTGGTAATATTAATTAAACCTTCCTGCCTGAGTTTTTCCAATTTCTGTAAAACACTGTTTACTTTTTTATGTATAGGACTTACGCAAAATATCTCTCAAACCCTCATTTCTCTGTGAACTCTGTGCCTCTGTGGTTCGTTTTTCCATGACTTGTGCGTAAGTCCTAATGTAGAAATATTTATCTGGAATCTGCTGTACATTTAGGTGGGCAATGCCCACCCTACTGTTTAATAATAACTCGCGGATTTGCGATAATGTACCGCTGTGACAGCATCTTGATTTAAGACTTTACCATCATCAACAGTGGCATAAACTAACCAATGATCACCAGATTCCATCCGACTTTGGACAGAACATTCCAAATACGCTAAAGCACCATTGAGAATAATCCCGCCATTGTTGGCTTCTTGAATGTCCAAACCTGCAAATCTATCTTGTCCAGGGGCGTAAACTTTCATAAATTGCTTACGAATTTCTTTCCCTTCCGCCAAGATATTGACTACAAATTTGTTATTTGTATAGGATAAGGATTCCATAGCTCGTTCTTTAGCTACCGCAATGGTTAAACCAGGAGGATTAAAACTGGCTTGTGTTACCCAAGATGCTAACATTCCCGTTTTAACATCACCTTGAGTGGCTGTAACCACACATATAGAACCAACAATCCGCCCTACAGCTTGTTCGACATTACTTGCTGGTTGTTTAGCGACAACTGATTTTTTGGCGGCGCGTTTCAATGCTTGGGCAAAGTCAGTTCCTGCTTCTTCGCAGGTTTGTAAAGTGACTTCATTAGGTTTGAATTTAACGCGAATGGTGTCAAATCCAAATCTGTAACCTGCGTCTTTGAGTTTACTTTCGATTAAATCAACGGCTTCTCCACTCCAACCAAAAGAACCAAATACACCGGCTAATTTATTGTTAGTTGCGGTAGAAAGGACAATTCCTAAAGCTGTTTGGACTGGTGTGGGTGCGTGTCCTCCTAATGTGGGTGAACCTATGACGAAACCGGCGGATTTTGCAATTGCGGCTTTGATTTCTTGGGGTTCGGTAAATTCGCAGTTAATGGCTTCGACACTGACACCGGCTTTAGTGATACCGCGAGCGATCGCCTGTGCTAAAGTTGCAGTATTGCCATAAGCTGAGGCATAAATTAAAGCCACTGTCATATCAGCGGAAGTTTGCTGTTTAGTCCATTCCCGATAGCCTTTGGTGATGTCAATTAAACCATAGCGCACCATTGGTCCATGACCAGTAGCGTACATTCGCACCGGCAAATCTGCCAATTTCTCCAAAGCCGTTTCGATTTGTCTGGCGTGAGGTGCCATTAAACAGTCAAAATAATAGCGTCTATCTTCGTTAAATACTTCCCAACCTTCATCAAAAACTTGATCTGAGCAAATATGCGCTCCAAATAGTTTATCAGAAAACAAAATTTCCGTTTGTGGGTCCCAGGTACAAAGTTCGTCCGCGTAACGGGGGTTAGGTGTGGGAATAAATTGTAAATGATGGCCTTTTCCTAAATCGAGGGTATCTTCTCCCCGCATAACCAAAATTTGTAAATCGTCTTTTTCCAAAGCTGCGCGTAAATTTATCGCCCCTGGGTTAGAACAAACAAAGGTAATTTGGGGGGCGATTTCCAGTAATGCTTTTAATGTTGCGGCGCGGTTGGGGTTAACGTGACCAAGAATTACATAATCGAGTTTTTTGACATCAAACCGCTGTTGTAATGCTGCGAGATAAATTTCGGTAAAAGTTTCGCCAGGGGGGTCAACAAGGGCATTTTTATCGCCTTGGATGAGATAAGAATTAGCCGTTGTTCCCTTAGCTAAAGCATATTCAATTTCAAATCTTAATCTAGCCCAACTGCGCGATCGCAATATTATGGTATCTGTACCAATGGGCAATATTTGCACGTCACGGGGTTTAGTGGTCATTGGTAATTGGTAATTGGTTAAGACTTACATAAGTGTCACGGAATAACGAACCACGGAGGCACAGAGGTCACAGAGAAATGAAGGTTTGAGAGATATTTTGCATAAGTCCTATTGGTAATTGGGAAAAACTTTTACCCCTCTCGTAAGGGAACGAGGAAGTTCCCCTGTTCCCTATTCCCTGTTCCCTTTTTTTAATAGTGGTTTCCTACTTTGCGGTGGTGTACTGCTGTCATGGCATCGGGGTTTGATACTCTACCGGCGTAGGCTGTGCTGTATACTGCCCAATGATCGCCACAATCCATGCGGCTGACAACTTCGCATTCTATGTATGCTAGGGCATCGGTGAGGATGGGTGCGCCGTTTTCGGCAGGTTGGGTTTTGACTCCTTGAAAACGATCTGCACCAGGAGCAAATCTTTTTAAGAAGTGTTTCATTAATGGTTGATAGTTGCCTTCTTCGAGTACATTGAGGACGAAGCGATCGCCTACTTGCATGAGTGATTCTATGGCTCGATCTTTGGCGACGGCGATGGAAAAGCCCAGGGGTTTGAAACTGGCTTGACTTACCCAGGAAGCTAACATGGCGCTGGATACGTCGTCTTTTTTGGCTGTGATGATATATAAACCACCGCTAATTCTTCCCAAGGCTTTATCTAAATCAGCCGCAAGGGATTTCATGGCTTTGATGCTTTTGTCTCTTGTCACCCATTGTCCTAAGTCTGTACCCGCTTCTTCACACTTTTTATAGGTGTTGGCTGTGGGTGTGTCCCGAATTTCAATGACGGGGAAAGCGATATTTAAGCCTAAAGCCCGGAATTTATTTAATAGGGGATAGGTGGGTTCATCATCTCCTCCACCGGTTTCAAAAATACCAATTGCTTGTTTTTCTTTGGCAGAACCTAAAACGGTGCTGAGGGCGGCTTGAATGTTAGAATTGCCTGAAGTTGGGGGCATTCCTACAACTAAGCCTGTACAACGTCCTACCAGTTCCCGCAGTTCTTGTAATTCGTTGACGCTGGCTAAATCTACTATTTCGACAGCGACACCAGTTTTTGTCATCCCGTTAGCAATAGATTGGGCAATGCGATCGCCAAAACCGTACTCGGAGACGTAAAATATCCCTACAGGGGTTTCCGCTTTGGTTTGTCCTTGACTCCAACTGCGATAACGTCCGGTTAATTCTTCAACATTATGGTATAGTAGGGGTCCGTGTCCGGTGGCAATCATGCGAATTGTTTTCAATTCTCCCATGCGCTTCATTGCGGACAGGACGGAACGGGCATTTGGACCCATTAAACAATCGTAGTAATATTGAAAATCGGCTTCTATTGCTGCTAAATTGTCATCAAAGGTACTTTCTGAGCAGTAATGTAACCCAAAAGCGTCGCAGGTGTAGAGAATTTGGGTTTTGTGGTCAAAGCTGAAAATGGTATCCGGCCAGTGTAAATTAGGAGCTATGACAAATTCAAATTCGTGCCCATTTCCTAAATCTAGGCGATCGCCATTTTTGACAATTTTGCGGTTAAATGGTTGATGTACCATGTCCTCCAAAAACTGAATTGCCACTTTTGACGCAACTACAGTTATATGAGGAGCGAGTTGTAGTAAGTCTTTTACTAAACCGCTGTGATCTGGTTCAGTGTGACTAACAATTAAATAATCAATATCTTGGGGATTAATTAAACCGGTGAGAGTATCAAAATAAAGTTTGCGAAACTTTTCATGGGAAGTATCAACCAGGGCGATTTTTTCCCCCCGAATCAGAAAAGAGTTGTAGGTTGTACCATTTTGTAAACCAAACTCAATATCAAAGCGATCGCGCTCCCAATCTAAAGACCGAATTGCGGTAGTATCTTCACTAATCTCTACAGTATTTATAGTCAGACGCTTTTCTAGTTTCTCGGTAAGCAATACCATAACGCCCCTCTTTAATAAATTGAGTATTTATGCCTTGCTCTTATTGTGGCACGGGTTGAATATTAATTTTTCTTAAAAAACATATACCTCAGTTAAGAAAATTAAAACTGTGAACAATCATCCTCAGTCAAAAGACCAACAGCGTCTTTCCATAGTCCTAATTGTGGGCAATTCCCGCCTTCATTGGGCATTATTCATAGATAAAACCCTATACTCAACTGGGGACATATTTCATCTATCTGCATCTATTATCCAACAATTAGCTCAATGTCCAACCTTAGATAATTGGCTGACAGCGATTTCTCTACCTAACAATCTTCCCATTATTCCAGATTATCCTATACCCCTGATTCTCGCTTCTGTCGTTCCTAGTCAAACCGCACTGTGGCAAAGTTACCCTCATTTGCGTCTGATTACTTTAGAAGATGTACCATTAGAGAGAATGTATCCCACATTAGGAATTGATAGGGCTTTAGCGGTATGGGGTGCGGGAATAACTTGGGGATTTCCCACATTAGTAATTGATGCTGGTACAGCATTGACTTTTACAGGTGCAGACAATCATCAATGCTTTGTTGGTGGGGCAATTTTGCCGGGTTTAGGGTTACAATTTGCCAGTTTAGGGCAAGAAACCGGACAATTACCATTATTAAAACCTGGTTTAATGATATCTTTACCACTACATTTTGCCATGAATACATCAGATGCAATTCAAAGTGGCGTAATTTACACTTTATTAAGTGGGATAAAGGATTTTATTGAGGCTTGGTGGCGGTTATTTCCTGGTAGTCAGGTTGTAATGACTGGTGGTGATAGTAATTTATTGAAAACCTATCTTTATCAACAAGTTCCAGATATAGCAGAACGATTAATTGTAGATAATTATTTGATATTTCAGGGAATTGGAAATATAGTGATTAGGTAATAAATCTCTAAAACTCGGCTCTACCGTATCAGGAACAGATTTTTCCGAATCAACACCTAACCTCTTAACAAGTTTAGATCCCCGACTTCTTTGAGAAGTCGGGGATCTGGGTTTGACGATATATGGTAAAATTGAATTCAAAACCACACAGAAAACATGGCTACAAAAATCCCCGTTACCGTCATCACAGGCTTCTTAGGAAGCGGTAAAACCAGCATTATCCGTCACCTCCTCCAAAACAACCAAGGACGACGGATAGCAGTATTAGTCAACGAATTTGGCGAACTGGGGATAGATGGAGAATTATTGAAATCCTGTCAAATTTGCCCTGAAGATGAAACAGAAGCAAATCCAGAAACTAACATATTTGAACTGACAAACGGCTGTTTATGCTGCACGGTTCAAGAGGAATTTTACCCGACAATGCGGGAATTAATTAAACGCCGCGATAGCATAGATTATATTATCATTGAAACCTCTGGTTTAGCATTACCAAAACCCTTAATTAAAGCCTTTCGTTGGCAAGAAATCCGCAACGCTGCTACAGTAGATGCAGTAATTACAGTAGTAGATTGTGCCGCAGTTGCAGCGGGAACATTTGCTAGTGATTTAGATGCGATCGCCGCCCAACGCCAAGAAGATGATAGTCTAGAACATGAAACACCATTACAAGAATTGTTTGAAGATCAACTTGCTTGTGCTGATTTAGTAATTTTGAATAAAACTGATTTGGTTGATAGTGAAACACAAGCACAAGTCCTAGAATTAGTCAAGGATGAATTACCTAGAGTTGTGAAAATTGTCTCTAGTGATTATGGTAAATTAGATCCATCTATCTTATTAGGATTTGCTGCCGCAGTTGAAGATAATTTAGATGATCGTCCTAGTCATCACGACACAGAAGAAGACCATGATCATGATGATGAAATTAACTCAACTCACGTGATTTTAGACCGGACATTTGACCCCGAAAAACTACAAGCAACATTAGAAAAGCTGGCACAAGAACAAGAAATATACAGAATTAAAGGTTTTGTGGCGGTTGCTAATAAACCCATGCGGTTAGTTATGCAAGGTGTGGGAAATAGATTTGATAAATTTTATGATCGTCCTTGGAAAGTAGAAGAAGCAAAACAAACCAGTTTAGTTTTTATCGGTCGTAATTTACAATCTTCAGCAATAGAATCTCAATTAGTAGCTTTGTAATATGAATATCACAGATTTGTTTAACGTTGCCAATCTTTTTGTTTTGCCTTTTTGGGCTTTAATGATTTTATTGCCTAACTGGAATATCACCCGCAAGGTAATGGAATCTTATTTACCTTTTGTAGTTTTAGCGGGTGCATATTTGTACTTATTTGTTACCAGTATTACCCCAGAAAACGCCGCAGCTTTATCAAATCCTCAATTAGCAGATATAGCCAAGTTTTTTAGTAATGAAACTGCTGCTGCTACAGGCTGGATTCACTTTTTGGTTATGGATTTATTTGTTGGTAGATGGATTTATTGGCAAGGTCAAAAAACCGGAATTTGGACAATTCACTCGATAGCTTTGTGTTTATTTGCAGGTCCTTTAGGTGTCCTTTCTCATATTTTCACCTATTGGATTACCAAGGCTTTTTCTAAAGATTCTGAAGGTGTGACAGCCACACAAAAAGCAGAAGTTTAGGAATTTATATCCCCGACTTCTTGGAGAAGTCGGGGATATGCGTATCCTAGAAACCTTGTAGAGACGATCTTAGCCCCCTCATCGCTTGCGGGTTGGGGGTGGGGTTCTTGTTCCGGGTTTGATGACAATTTGCTGTCAATACAATCTATGGGGTTAATAAGTAGGTTGGCGTTGAAAATTGTCGTTATAGCCAGGCAAGAGGCAAGAGGCAAGAGGCAAGAGTAAAGAAGTTTTCAGCGATTTTACGTTTCTTTACAGAGTTTGGTTTTATTGTGTTCACCTACTTACCAATTATAATTATAGGGTGAGATAAATCACCCTATGTAATTAATATTAAGCTGCTACAGATTTTCTTTCTCTTTCTCTAAATTTGGCATCTAACCAACAGCGTGGTAATTTTTCCCCAGAAGGAAATACTAGTTCTTCTTTTTGATAAATGTCCGTTTCTTGTTCTTCTTGTCCTTCTTGGTCTTGGGCATGGACAATTTTACTAGTGGGGTCTAATAGTTCTTGAACATCAACTATTTTCACTAAATCGCGGCTATCTTTGATTTGTAAAAACATATTGGTCAACCTCCATTATTTAAAATGTGTAAATTTGCCAATGGAAAGAAAATGAAGCTTAGATTTCCCGTTGATATTTTTCGACAATATCTACTAAGGTAACTTGACATTGTAAGGGCAACAAATTAATTAAAGATATTTCATTTCTGCCACCGCCAACTTTAACAGTAATAGATTCTAAAGCAGCAATGACTTGATCTTCATTAACGCTTTTAGAAGTAATTAAAGGATACAATTTTTCAGCCACAACATTATGCAGTTTGGCATCAGATAGATAAAGATGCCATTTTGCAATATCTATATAAACACTTTCACCAATTTCGGCGGCTAGGGTTTCTAGTAATTCTGTGGTATTAGTTTTAGCCATAAATATAACCTCTTTGTTAGTAACATCGGGATATCTTAGCCTATTTCATATTATTACTCAATTAGCTAGACTTGATCTACTACCACAGGTGAGAATTCCCTAGCTTGTTTTTCTTTCTTTAGGTAGATTTCGGTGGTGTGGGGTCGTAATTAGCGATCGCACCAATGTAAATTAGATGCAGCAGCAATACTCCTACCCAACCAATTGTTACCCCAGGAAGCCATTCCCAGGCAGTAGTTTTCAAAATGTGGAAAAACCACAACCCAGAATTGACAGTTGCACAAATACCAACATGAACAGCGAAATTCATGCGATCATCTAGTTTACGGAAATCTGGATCTTGGCGATCTGGTTTGCGAGGCCAACGAGGAGGCATAAATATAAATGTTCGTGACAGCAGTTAACGCACCTTATTTATTGTAAGGTGTTTGGGGTTGACTTGCTCAGATCCGCAAATAATTTCACCCATCTGGGGATAAGATAATATTGATGGTGTTCCCCAGATGGTAATATGTTCTATAAACTCTGCACAGTTGACTCTGCATAGCAACTATCGCCAAATTCGCTACCTCTGGCACTAAGTACTAAAGTCCAACCTGCTTTAAGGAGTTTTTGATAAGTTGCCCAACCCTTAGAACCACGAGGAACGCGATAATCTGGAACTGAAAATTGCGGAAAAGCTGTGTAAGGTCGCCAAGGTTGTCCAGGTGCAGTTTGCAGGTGTAAAATCTTTTCATCATCGCCGCTAGACTTAGATAACCAGCACATTTGTCGAAGCATAGTAAACTCCTGGATTGTTTAGCTGAAATATCGCAAGGACGCTAACTGCGGATATTTAGTGGTGTGGGAAACTGTTATCAAAGTGTTTTTCATTCCCAATCTAAAATTCCGAATTAGTATGACATATTTTGATCATGTCATACTGCTACCAAATTCCGATGAAGCTACATAGAATCAGATTTCTAGAATCATTGACCGCAGATAAACGCAGATAAACGCGGATAAGGACGGATGAATTCATGGATTCGATGATTCTGTGCAGTCTCAGATAAAGTTGGTATGAATTGTGATAGAGTTGTTTTGTCCTTATATTTAAGGCTGTAAAGATTATTCTTGTCAGGTAAATTATTTAGGAAGGCAAACTCCTGTGGGCTGCTGTTTATAAAGATGGAAAGATGGACAAGAACAATGGTTTTTTGGTTCTTGATGTTTTTTACTATGTGAATATTTTTATCATGTTATCCACGTTTGCCAGAATTGGATGTATCCATAGTTACGATTTTGCAAAAATTATTAAAAATTTATGGGTAAGGGAATTTATAAGTTAGGAGTTAAGACGAGTTAAGACTCAGAATGGTTGTCAAATCAGTATTTAAAAGATTGGAGATTTTTTGAATATCAACCATCACCGTTATGATTTAAGATAGCTATATATTTGTTTTTCTATTGATATAGATAAGCGCAGATAATGAATAAACCAGTTATTTGGATCAATGGAGACTGTCTGAGTCCCCAAAACCCTGCATTTCAGCAATATCCCCAAACCCCAGCCCTTTGGGTTTGGGATGATGCTTTAATTGCAGAATGGCAAATTAGCCTCAAACGCCTGACTTTCATTTATGAATGTTTGCTAGAATTACCTGTAGAAATTCGCCGGGGAAATATAGCAGAACAAGTTTTAGCTTTTGCGAAGGAACATAATACTAATTTAGTTGTAACTACAGATAGTCCCAGTCCCAGGTTTGATGATATTTGTGATCAAATAGAAAAGTCTGTAAAGTTGGAAGTTTTTGCTGTAGAACCGTTTTTTGAATATGACGGATATATTGATTTAAAGCGGTTTTCCCGTTATTGGAAAGTAGCAGAAAAATATGTTTTTGAATAAGAAAATAAATTTCAGAGGGAACAGGAAAAACTCATGTTTAAAAACATGAGATTGAAATAATGACACTGTTTTTTTCGTGCTACGCATCTTTTAAAAACATCCTTTTTTTGACTGAGCTTTAAACTCAGCAACTTTTGTTTCTTATTTGCTCCCAGTTAAGAGTTCCCAGTTAAGAGTTCCCTTCTTTTGTAATTTACAGCGATTTATAAAATGACTACTAAACTTGCTGATGTTCAAAATCTTCTCTCAGATTTAATTTCCCGTTATTCTTCCCGTGTGGATTATTTAATGATTCGCTTGGAGGAAGCTGAAGGAACAGATATTGTTTTGCGTGGTGATAAAGTGGAAACTCTCAGCGAGGGAATTTCTATTGGTGGTCATGTTCGCACTTGTTATAAAGGTGGTTGGGGATTAAGTAGTTTTAATAAACTAGCAACCATTGAAGAGCGCATAGAAGAGGCGATCGCCGCAGCCCGGATAGTGGGTGATGAGGAAACTATACTTGCAGCCATTGATCCCGTACAAGCCGTATGTAAATTACCTCTGTTGGGTACTGATCCCCGTCAGGTTTCGCTAAAGCAGAAAAAGCAATTATGCGATCGCTATACTGACTTACTTAAAACAGTTGATCATCGAATTACTACCACCTCAGTTCATTATAGTGACAGTACCCAAAGAGTAATTATTATCACATCTGAAGGAACTTTCATTGATCAATCTTGGGTAGATATGGAAATGCGCTTTGCAGCCACAGCCAGGAATGGGGACACTGTCCAAACTGGCAGAGAAACCACTGGTTCTCGCAAAGCCTACGAAGATCTAACTAATTTAGACAAACAAGTTAAAGGTGCAGCAGAAAGAGCAGTTACGTCTTTATTTTTACCATCTGTTAAGGGTAATACGTACACTGTAGTTATTGATCCTATTCTCAGCGGTTTATTTGTGCATGAAGCTTTTGGACATCTTTCTGAAGCAGATATGGCTTATGAAAACCCTGATATTCTGGAAGTCATGACTCTAGGACGACGTTTCGGACCCGAAGAACTGCAAATATTTGATGGTGCTGCACCCCAAGGACATCGCGGTAGTTATTTTTACGACGATGAAGGTACACCAGCGACAACTACCCAGTTAATTGAAGATGGTGTATTAGTTGGTAGACTGCATTCTCGTGAAACTGCTGGGAAATTAGCAGAAAAACCCACAGGAAATGCCCGTTGTCTGAATTATCACTATTCCCCTATTGTGAGAATGACAAATACCTGGATTGAACGGGGGAAAACCCCAGTCGCGGACTTATTTACGGGGATTAAAGAAGGTGTTTTTGCCCAAAATTGGTTAGGGGGAATGACGAACGGGGAAATGTTCACTTTTAGTGCTGGGGAAGCTTGGATGATTAGAAATGGCAAAATTGCTGAACCTGTAAAGGATGTGACCCTTTCCGGTAACGTTTTCCAAACCCTCGCAGATATCGAAGCCATTGGTGATGATTTTTACTGGGATGAATCCGGCGGTTGTGGTAAAGGTGGACAAAATGGTTTACCCGTCGGTTGCGGTGGTCCGAGTTTACGCATTCGGGATGTTGTGGTGGGAGGAGAAAGTGGAGAATAGTTCTTCCTTATCGAGAGCTAGTCTAACATATTTTTCGGTGCAAGTCAATAGCCTCAACCCATAAAACGCGAAAAATTATCATTCATTTTAGAGGATGTTTAAAAAGCCTTGGCGACTAGAAGTCGCGGCTACACAGACAAAACCCATCTTCGTGGGTTTAAACAGACTTCGTTTGTATAGTAGCATATCCCTGACGGGAGATGGAGATAAATATAAAACGCAATTTACCATAACAGGTATCCTTGTACTCGCCATAAACTTTTCAAACAACCTCTAAGAGGGTGTTTGAAAAGTCATGATTGCTGTATCAAATATTTTACCCCTCCCTAACCCTCCCCTTATAAAGGCTATCGTGTACACACAAGTTAAATTACCCCCCTTAATCTCCCCGATGCTTTGGGGGGGAAACCGGAAAATTAGTTCCCTCCCCAAAGCATCGGGGAGGGTTAGGGTGGGGTAATTTGAGGAATAATGGTGATTCGATAACTTGTGTGTACACCGTAGCCTTATAAAGGGGAGGGGGGTAACAATGTGATGAAAATTATGGGATACCACTTTTTAAACACCCTCTAAGAAGAAAGAATCAAATTTAGCACATTTAATTCATGAGAATTTAATAGGTACTTTTCTGTAAATATTTTGTTTCTGATTTCTTCTAAGCTATAACTTCTAAATACCACAAAGGGAAATTCTTTGTAATTATGACCAATTGGTAAAACATTACCAACGGGATATAATGAACGAATGTAGGTAGATAAAATATCCCGAAAAAGTTGATCTTCCGGTTCTTGGGGTTCATTTTCAAAATATTCTTTCATAACTTCCCCACTAATAAACGCAAATAATGGTAAAGCGTAATATTGATCATTGTGTTGACTACTTTGTTCGAGTTTTTGGGTTTTCTTGACATCATCTTTGAGATTTTTCACTAATTCTATAGCATCTTGAATAGCAGATCGTAAATTTTCTGGATAATAAGATTTGCGGCGGGTAATTTCGTGCATATTTTTCCACAGTTCTTCATTAGCGTAGGTTGCTATATCAGCTAGTCGCATTTGATAAGTTTCTTCTAATTTATTATTAGCAATAGGTACTACCAGCAAACCACCACTAATATAACCAGGTTCAAGTTTTCCAAAATCTAGTAACTTATCTAAAGTATGAGAAATTTCTGAAAACTTGCTGTTAAAAGACTTTTGTAGTCCTAAATAATTAGACTCAGTTGTACTTTGAATGACAAAATCTGCTCGTCCGAGGAGATTTTCTAAATTTGTATAAACTTGTTTTAGCAATATATCGCTTTTATTGTGTTGATATTCTGTTTTTAATTGACGAATCAGGTTGACCATTTGAGCAGAAAATGTTTCTCCAGCAGCAAAAACAGATTTTCCACCGATAGGAATCAGCATAAAATTATCTCGACCTATACGACTATAACCGAAGATCCTGGTCATGATAGAACCTTTTAAAATCAATAATATATTTAATAGACTCAGCGCACTTTCTTGTAAAGATATTTCTGCATCATCTTGATAATATACTGCTCGTTCTGCTAAGTAAAAAATTAATTCTTTTTCCTGATTATCTATATTCTCATTTCCCCGACCCCTGTAAATAACTTGAATTATTTCCATAAGGTTTTTTTCAATTTCAAATTTAGGAATTTCTACTAAAATATGTTTAGCTTTAGGAAAAGATAACCCCCGACTACCACAAGCAGTCATAAAAATGACTTTGACATTTTCCTGAAATTTCTGAATTTCTTTCTTTTCGTTCTCAGAAATATTTGCGTGTATTTCTAAATAATCTGTACATTTTTCAAACTTCCCCCAGTTCCGCTTAATTTTATCAATCAATTCTGCTAATTTACGCTTGTTTTGAATATAAACAATTATTTGTTCAACATCTGACCGTTGAAGGAGAGATTCAATATCTTTTAAAATCTCAGTTTGTAACCCAGATTTTAAATTATATTGTTGCTTTAATCCCCCTTCTTCCCTAAATCTACAAGATTCAACTAATACTTGATAACTAATAGATAAACTGCTTGCTGGGTAGGAGTTAGTATTAATAACAGTTGATTCTAAACCTTTAAATATTAATGGTTGAATAGAAAGAGGTTGAGCCGTATCTACCGCACGGCGGAAATATATTTTATCTGGTTCTGGGGAGGTATCAGATAGGTGTTGAATAATCACGTTTTTATCAACAATAGAAGCATCAGCGACAATTACTTTAGTATTAAAACCATGTTGAGAATCCATTAATTGATACTTTTCTATTATTTGATGAATTCCATTTAAAAACTCCACACCTCCATCATCACCTGTAATTTCATCTATCATGATAAATAGGTGTTTAATTCTCCCAGATATTTCTTGCATTTTTTGCGGTAAAACTTTACCATCTGAGGTATTATAAGCATTTCTAAATATCTTATCAAAATGCTTTAATGTATTACCAGCATCAGTCATTTTCAAGGATTGAATAGAAGCAGTTGCGATAATATTATTCGATATTTTTTGTTCGATAATCGTGGAAATAGCTTCGCAAATACTATTTAAAACACCCTGCTTTTTTTGTCCAATATCTTGAATTACATCTTCCTTAGTTCGCTGAAATCTGTCCGAACGTCTGGCTTTTTGTTCAATATCTCTACTATCGAGAAAGTCAACAGACTTTTCAATAAATTTACCCTGACGCTGGTTAGATGTGTATTGAACTGTGTAACGACCAAAATTATTTGTAATTAGGTTGCTGTTAGTGTTTATAGCTAATAATTTGTCATGAGATAATTTTCCGGTATTTTTATCTTTGAATTTTTCGATAATATCCAAATTAACTTGTTTGCGAGGACTAACATAAAAGAAAAGAAAACCTTCATTTATATGTGCTTTCAAAAAATCAACAATTGCAGTAGTTTTACCAATTCCCGGATTTCCCGTTAAAAATATATAAGTTGATTGAGAAACTAAGGCTTTTTTAATTAATTCAGCATGAGCATCTCTTAATGTTATACTTCCAGTTAAACCCAAATCATTCATTAATTCTGAAGGAACTGTCCCCACAGAATTGATAAATCCCGTAATTTTCTCTGTGTGACGAGGTAAAAGGGTAATTTTATCAGCAGGAATTTCTAAAAGAGAATCAACAAACTCCTTACCACGTTCAAAACTCCGGTAAGCACTGCTTTTAATTTTATTTAAAACTTGCTTACGTGCTTGGGGAATTTCTTGGGGACTGGAATCATGCTTGTAAATCTGATAACAGGTTTTTAAGATATCGACATTTTCTCGTTGAATGGATATTGTGCTAATTCCGCGATCGCTATATCCTATAGAATTGAAAACTACATTTGCTGTATCTGGGAGAATAGTGGTTTTTTGGAGAAATTCATAGAAGCTATGGAGATAACAAGCAGCTTGAATTGATTTGGTACTTTCTTTGTCTCTATATTTAAAAGCAGTAAAGTATGTCTTTAAACTTTCCGAAAATTCTAAACCTAAAGATTCAGTATCAATTCTCAGATTAGAAAAAACACTTTTTGACCGTAAATAGCTAATATCTCGCAGCAATAACCGACGGATAATTTCTATATAATCAATATTTTCAACATCTTGATGAGAATTGATAGAAAATACTGATAAATCAACACAAATAACTCGATACTCTTTTCGATGACGTAATAAAATTAAAGTATCTGCATTCAGAAATTCACCTTTTTTCTGATAATTTGTAATATATTGAGGGATGTTATCTAAGTTATCAAATTGAGATAAGACTTCACCAAACCATTGAAAATTATCTTTGGTGTCATAAGTACCAATACTATTATCACCATTAAACCGACATTGATAATATAAGATTTCTATATTTTTTAACTTGTGTGGTTTATCCCAACCAGTAGATTTGATGTATTCTCGCAAGAAATTAAAGCCACTTAAAAACCCCTTTTGAATAAAGAACACACTCCAAGTTTTAGCCATTTCTCTTTCTACAGTGCTGATAACTTTATCAATAACTCGCTGTTGAATTTTAGATAACTTTAGTTGCTGTAGTTCCTGACGATATAAATCACCAAATTTGTGCTGAATTTTCTGTTCTTCAATATAAGCAAGAACCCCAATATTAAAACCTACTTCAAACAAACGTCCCAAATCTTCAGCTATTTTAGATTTCATGTTAATTTTCAGATAATTTTACAAAAAAAGGGAATAGGGAACAGATAAGAAACTAAAGTTTCACCAGTTTAGAGATTCAGTTAAGAAAAAGATGTTTTTAAAAGATGTGTAGCCCGAAAAAACAGTATCATTATTTCAATCTCATGTTTAAAAAGATGAGTTTTTTTCTGTTCCCTGTTGCTTCTTCTTCTGAAAGTTTTAGGGTTAATACCCTTCGGGAAGCAAGCTACATGAATTACCCCTACTGCTTTGCATTTAACACTTTTCTCACAAGAGTTAAAAATGCTAAAGAGTTAAATTCACCTTTTCCTTTAAAATGATTAAGTAAAGAAAGTTTACCAACGGATTTATCTCCGATTAAATTGTCGCAAGGATCTAGTTTAATGTGAATTTGTTTGTCGGCTTTTTGGTAGCGGGAGAAGTGAAATAAAGTTAAATATTGTAAGATATCGTCTTTTAACGAACCATCAAAAATAAGTCCTTTATGGATATCTTCATCATCAAGAATTCCTTTATAACTATTTAACAGCGTCGCATAGGAAATAACACCTCTATAATATCTTTCTTCCTCCTTACCTACTTTCATTCCATTAAATAAGTTGAAAAATACAACAGATTTCTTGCTAGGATCTTCAAGTAATTTTGTTAGTTCTACTGTGTCTTGAATATACAAAGAACTAGCTGCAATATTTTCTAATCTAACCGCATAGTATTTATCAAAAAACATGGGATAGATTTTAATATCATGATATTCAGATTTTAAACCTCTAATTACATCTCTTGACATAAAGAAAAGTCCATCGTCATCTTCTGTTTGTGTTAGATGCAATGTGCTGGTATAAGGTGCTTTAGCAATATAGACAATGTGCTTGTATCCCAATTGGTAAAGTTCAGTCACTTTATCAATAATCACGCTGGGATTTGTAAACATTTCTTGGTTATTACAGTTATCAGAAAAAGTTGTCGGTAACTGGAATTTAATTTTCCCATTTTTCATGTTTACACAGATGATTTCTCCCATTAAGTTGGAGATTTTTGCAGAACCATTCCAACCACGATCACTTTCACGACTGGAGACAATAATAATGGCTAATTTGTCTAATTTGGGAGATTTTGAGGAACTATTGAAAGTGAATTTTTTGGGTAAAACAGAGTACAAAGAACTCATGGTATTAGGGATTTTATATCCCAAATCTCGGATATCAATTCCCTGTTCATTCGCACGATGAGTTTCGTTGAATAAATGAGATAAAACAGCAGATAAAGAAACTATAAATTTTTCTATCGGTGCATCATCATCTTTGGCATTTAGATGTAATCTGAGAATGGGAATAAATAATCTTTTCTGCTTGTCTAATAAAACTTTAAGACAAATATAAGCAAGCAAACCGTAAGTAAATTTATAAACAAAAGCTTGATGAGGTTCTAGTTTTTTATCTTCTAAACGATAGGGAAATAATAAAAGTTGCCGATTCTTGAAATGTTGACTGTAAATCCTTAAACATCTTTGATCATTTAAAGGTGCAAAAACTACTGGTAATGCACGAATAGCAGTTAAATCATATTCCATGTTAAAGGTTTCTTGATCATCTGTAGCAAAAAAGTGAATGTCGTTGATAGTAACCTTAGCTGGTAGGGTACAAAGAGAATTTGTTTCTGTATTTGGTTTTCCCAAAGATATGTATTTTAGAACTTCCTTGGGATTTCTTCTGACAACAGGTTTAAAAAATGTATTGTTATTAAAAATATTCTGGGTATCTTCTTCAAGAATGCCATTTTTTACAGAAATATGTACAGGATACTCTCTTGCGGGAAAGGAAGTTTTACGCTTGAGGAGACTTTGCAGAACACTCTTGAGACGATTAATTTTAAAATGAACATTAAACTCAGTAAAATCTCCAAGAATTTTCTGAAATAAGTCCTGTTTTGCTATATCATCAGACCCTTTCAGTATTGATATTACTCCTTGTTCAAATTCTGTAATAGGATCATATTTTAATTCATCATTCAGGTTGTAGTCCTTTTTTTTTGGATCTTGACAAGACGCAAATAAAAAATAGTACAAAAATGCTATTCTTAATACCTTTTTTGCAAATGATTCTCGCTGTAAAGGATCTGTAAGTGCATCTTTATGTTCTTGACTATCTGGATTCAGGATATTGAGACGATAATCAAAAACGCTTTTACCACCGTCAGTATGAACTTTACCATCAAACTTCAATTTTAGTCCAAATACAAATTGAATTGCTCCTTGATTTTCATCTTTTGTTTCTCCCAAAAAACCTTCTACTATGGGAATAATTGGCAGCATATTAAATGCTTCACCATTAGAAAAGGCATCTTTGTAATTAACTTCAGCACCCGCATAATTAACGAGGTAATCACCATCAGCTTTGTTACTATCATTGATGTATGTTTCTATAAGTCTGAGTCTTCTAATCAAATCTTCTAAATATATAGCACCTGGGATAGCACCTGTTGCATTTAAATTACTAGTCTTGGTCTTGATATTTTCTAGCAGGAACTCTAAATAATTTATCTGTGCTTGTTTTTTGAGTTTTCCTAATGTTTCCTTATTGAAAACATCCCGCAACCGGAAAAGGTCAGAATTTTTATCTTTTTCTAAGTCTTCAAGAATGTATTCTAAGTCTTGTTTTTCTTCAGCATTTGCACCCGCAAATTTCACCCGAATATAATTTTCTAACCCCTTTCGCAATTCTGCATCAAAATCACGGGTTTTCTGCACAGAAATAGTTAGCTTGTGAACTTTTAGCAATTCTCTGTTTTCATGATTCTTTTTATTAAAAGTTAACCGTTGCTTTTGCAAATTGTCATAAGGAAGAAAAGGATATGTAAAGTCTAATTTAGCTGTTGTCCCTTTGAATGTCTGTAAATCTGTAATTAGGTTACTAACAAATTCCTCTATTGATTTACTATTTCCTAATGATGATTCTAATATTTTTTCAACACAATCTTTAATTGCGTGAATTTGAGTCCGAAATTTTACTTCAGAACCTGGACTAATATTTACGGTAGCAGAACGAACACTATTTGCAGATGCTCCCAAGGGATTTTCTACTTGCAAATTAGCAACTTGAGTTGCTACCTGATCAATATTGATTCGTAAACGTTTATTATCATCAGAAAGTTTAAATATTTCTTGATTGGGTTTCTGTAATACTAACAAGATTTTTGCTAATAAATCAGTATAATCAACATTGGCTAAGTCTGGATTTATGGTTATTTTGTTCATTTGCACCCTTCATTGTTGTTTTTAAAATTAATTACTATAAATAATAATGCCTTGCGATTTGACAAGTCAAGATATATAAATAAAAAATAAATTATAGATCCCCGACTTTTCCAAAAAGTCAGGGATCTGTTTATCAGTCAGTTACACCAAAGCCGCTACCTTCCCCAACAAACCCTCAAACAAGCGCAAACCATCGCTATTACCTAACGCGGAATCTGCTGCTCGTTCTGGATGTGGCATCATGCCCAAAACATTGCCTTGAAGATTACAAATCCCCGCAATGTTGTTGAGTGAACCGTTAGGATTTTCTTGATAACGAAATAAAACTTGTCCGTTGGCTTCGATTTCTGCTAAAGTAGTTTCGTCACTGTAGAATCGCCCCTCTCCGTGTGCGATGGGTAAAGTGATGATTTCCCCTTCAAAATAACCTTGAGTCCAATGTAAATTATTACGCTCAACTTTCAAGGGAGAGCGATCGCAGATAAAATGCAAATCCTGATTTCTCGCCAATGCCCCAGGTAATAAACCAGCCTCAGTTAATACCTGAAAACCGTTACAAATACCGATGACAAATTTACCTTGTTGTGCATGGTTGATAACTTGCTGCATCACAGGAGAAAAGCGAGCGATCGCCCCACATCGTAAATAATCCCCATAACTAAAGCCACCGGGGACAATTACCACATCTATATCACTAATATCCGTCTCTTGATGCCAAATCATCCGCGTTGGTTGTCCTAGCAAATCTCTAGTCACATAGGCAACATCACGATCGCAATTAGAACCTGGAAAAACTAAAATACCGAATTTCATTGTTTGTCAGAGGAATAGGAACAGGGAACAGGGAACAGGGAACAGGGAACAGGCAAGAGGCAAGAGGCAAGAGGCAAGAGGCAAGAGGCAAGAGGCAAGAGGCAAGAGGCAAGAGGCAAGAGGCAAGAGGCAAGAGGCAAGAGGCAAGAGGCAAGAGGCAAGAGGCAAGAGGCAAATTATTTATTTTCTCAATACTATTGCCAATTTTCCAAAATATGTCTGAAACCCAATAAAATCGTGAGGATATCAATAGGGTTTCACGGATTTGGCAATAGTATTGTTTCTATTACCAATTACCAATCACCAATTACCCATTAGCAGTTTCAAAATACGCCAGTTTGTGATTCTACCTCAATCAAGTCAAAGCGATAATTTTCGATGACCGGATTAGATAACATTTGGTCACAGATTTGATTTAAGTCTCGACGCGCTTTCATTTCATCAGGTGCGGTAATGGTTAACTCAATGTACTTACCAATTCTCACCTGTTCCACATTGTCGTATCCCATTTGTTTGAGGCCAGATTGTACAGCCACACCAGCAGGATCTAAAACTGAAGTTCTCAGAGTCACGAAAATTTTAGCTAAATATTTTATTTGCACAGGCTTTTTGCTGAATGCTGCGATCGCTATCCTATAACTTTTCCGGTCTAACTGAGTGAAAATATAATCAGGAAGTAGAAGTAATTCATGAATTACTTCTACATAAATACAAATTTAACAACGATTTATGAGAGCCATACATACCCGTAGTCAAGAACGGATTTTAAACCTGTTACAAAATCTTAAACAAGGCATTTCTGCTCAAGAAATTTACGTAGAACTACGTAATCTCAACCAAAGCATGGGTTTAGCAACAGTTTATCGTTCCTTGGATGCTCTGAAATTAGAAGGCTTAGTGCAAGTGCGAACTTTAGTAAATGGTGAAGCCCTTTATAGTTTAATACAACAGGACAAGCATCATCTAACTTGCCTCCAATGTGGCATTTCCATTCCTATTCATCAATGTCCTGTCCATGAACTCGAAAATCAATTACAAACCAGTCATCAATTTAAAGTGTTTTATCACACTCTAGAATTTTTTGGACTATGTACAAAATGTCAAGCTAGTAGTTCGTCAAATTTATTTTGACGGGTAATGATCGGAAAAAACTTCTGTTCTTCCCTCCCCTACCCCCCCCTGCCTCTCTTCTCCCCCTGCTTGCCTTCACCCGTCATTTTCGGGTTGACAGACTACTAGTTAGGAGTCAGAAAGAAGGAGTATGGCTAAGGCCACGCTGTGCTATCAGGAGGTAGGGGCGCAGGGACTGCGCCCATTCAGGAGTATGGCTAAGGCCACGCTGCGCTATCAGGAGTCAGAAAGAAGGAATAAAAGAAAGAAGAAGAAATTATTTAATTAGTGGGAAAGAGAGGTTTGGGATTAGGAGCATTATCTGAAACAATAGAACGAATACCTTCCAAAGTAGCTGGAATAGTGCGAGGGTCCATAAACATCACCTTGCTGCTATCGCTTTTACCAATAGTAGTCCCCATATCCAAATAATTTAAGGCTAACAGCACATCTAGTGCTTTTTGAGCATCAGGGTTAGCCTTAATCCTCTCAGCGATAATTTCTGCCGATTCAGCGATCGCTTGCGCCTTTAAAACCTGTTGTTGGCGTTCTGCTTGCGCCCTGAGAATGATTGATTTCTGTTCAGCTTCTGCTTGCATAATTACGGATTTTTGCCTAGCTTCCGCGTCCAAAATTTGGGCATCTGCCTTACCTCTAGCGCTATTCACAGCCGATTCCCTATCACCTTCCGAAGTTAAAATAGATGCGCGTTTGCGTCGTTCCGCTGACATTTGCAATTCCATTGCTTCCCGTACCGCTTGAGAAGGAATAATATCCCTCAACTCCACCCGCGTCACCTTTACACCCCAAGGATCAGTAGAAATATCTAAATCCTGTAATAACAATTCATTAATTTGAGTCCGAGCGGTAAAAGTTTGATCTAACTCCAATTGTCCCATTTCCGAACGAATTTGAGTCAACACCAAATTTACCATAGCCGATTGCAGATCCTCCACCTTATAGCGGGCTTTTTCCATATCCACAATTCGCCAGTAGACCACAGCATCCACCTCAATCCCCACATTATCGCGGGTGATACACTTTTGAGGGGGAATATCCAAAACCTTTTCTCGAATAGTTTCTTCGTAGATAACTTTATCAACAAACGGCATCACAAAATTTAGTCCGGGCTGCATTTTCTTGTTATAACTACCCAATCTTTCCACCAAAGCCTCATTTCCCTGATTGACAACACGCACAGATCCAGCAACAGCAGAACCACCAAGTGCCAAAATGATCAGTAAAAAAAGCTGTTCCATAATAATTTTCTCCTAATTTGCAGGTATTAACCATTAAAGCCGGAACGAATAACTGACAATTGACAACTAACTCAAAAAATAATCTGGCATGACAATTAAAGTCGTCCCTTCCCTTCTCACCACATAAACAGTTTGTTGAGGTGGTAAGCTAATTTTGTGATCATCACATTTGGCTCGCCAAGAATTACCCTCGTATAATACCCTACCCACCTGCCCTGGTAAAATTTCCGTTAAAGTTTCCCCAATGACTGCATCTTGAATGGGCGATTTTCGTCGTCGTGGTTGCAAAAACCGCCGGGAAAGGATAATCAGAGTAGTAGACAAAAACAACCAAACTGCAACTTGTATCCACAAGTTTCCTATACCAGAGTAAGACAATAATCCTACAATTAAAGCACTAATGCCCATCATAAAAGCAACAAAAGCCGATGGTAAAAACAGTTCTGTCAAACACAGAACCGAACCCGCCAACAGCCAAATTAAGCTAGAACTTGGCATAACGCTTTTCCCTTTACAATGAATTTACTGATACCAATATTATGTGAGGCTGAACAGAATCATGAAATCTATTCATCTATTCTTATCTGCGTTTATTTGCGTTTATCTGCGGTCAAATATTCTTAAAGTCTTATTCCATGCAGTTTTATCTTAACTTGGCATTAGATACACCAATACAGTGAATCTTGACAAAAAAAACTAATCCTGATTTTAATTATGTTTTCTACCAAACGGGTGATTAATTGCCCAAATCCAGAATGTGATCAACCTTTGAACTGCGTCGGAGATACTATTTGCGATCGCTGTCACACCCCCCTAATTTACCGCTATCTCTGGGCAACTGGCAACCAAGCCGCAGAAATTCCCCCAGAAACAAAGGTAGCAAACAGATATGAAGTCATCAAACCCCAAATTTGGTTAGATACCCAACCTGCACTATTACCAGATATCCCCGCAGAACTACCAAATATCGTTATTCCCTACCTACGCTTATACTCAGAACATTTGCATATACCCCAAGCCTATGGTTTTAGCTCCTTAGCCGAAATAGAAGATGATATTCTTTTACTAGAAAATGCCCCCATAGATGAAACAGGCTGCATTTACCCAACAATTACCGACTCCTGGGAACAAGCATCTCCCGTGAGACAGATTTATTGGTTATGGCAAATTCTTCAATTGTGGACACCTTTATCAGAATTGGGAGTTGCCCAAAGTTTATTATTAGCAGATAATTTATGTGTGCAAGGTTGGTGTATTCGCTTACTAGAACTGCATCAAAACATAGAAGAATTAACTTTACAAGATTTAGGTAATTCTTGGCGCAATTGGGTGACAGTTGCAAAAACCACCAGTTCCCCAAAATTAGAATACATAGTCGAGTTAATGTGTCAACCTGAAAATGATTTAGAAATTATTAATACTCAACTCAATGAACTATTATTAACAACAGCCACAGAATTACCTTTATATTTAACTATAGCCGGGGGGACAGATCCAGGTCCCGTCATTAAACATAATGAAGATGCTTGTTATCCTAGTCATCCAAGGGACATAGATGATCAATTACAACCAAGACTAGCAATTATTTGTGATGGTATTGGTGGTCATGAAGGTGGTGAAGTTGCGAGTCAATTAGCTTTGCAGTCTCTCAAGTTGCAAATGCGGGCTTTATTGGCACAAATAGACGAACAAACAGAATTATTAACTCCTAAGCTTTTATGTCAACAAATAGAGTCTTGTTTACGAGTCGTTAATAATGTAGTATGGTCGCGCAATGACGAGCAAAAACGTCAGGGAAAGGAACGCATGGCTACAACCTTAGTTATGTCATTGCAAATCCCTCAAAGAAGAGAACAGTTAGAAAATTCCCATGAACTTTATTTAGCCCATGTTGGTGATAGTCGTGCTTATTGGATTACTCAAAATTATTGTCAACTCCTGACTGTGGACGATGATATGGTAAAACGAGAAGTTGGTTTAGGGAAAAGTTTATATCGTCAAGCATTGCAAATCCCAGAAGCTAAAGCCCTGACCCAAGCACTAGGCACAAAAGAAGCGGAATTTCTCAACTTTTCGGTTCAAAGATTTATTATAGAAGAAGATGGGATTTTATTGCTGTGTTCCGATGGTTTAAGCGATCGCAATTTAGTCGAACAATCTTGGCAAGACTACGCAATTCCCGTACTTACAGGCGATTTAGACATAGCAGACGCTACCCAGGAATTAATTAAACTGGCTAACGAAAAGAATGGCCAAGATAATATATCTGTAGTCCTGACTCTTTGCCGTGTTGCCAAACCATCCTCAATGGCAATTATACCCGCACCACCAGCAGAAATTATTCCGCCCCAACCCTTAGCCGTCCCTGACGCAGAAGCATTAATTATATCAGCACCCATAGAAACAGGTTTAACAGCAAGTTCCCAAGCCTTGCTTGATTTAAGTTTGACAGAAGCACCGCTAAAACCATCTAGAAGTAAAGGTTTGGTACTATTAGCAGGATTATTAGTTTTATTATTGGGAAGTACCACAATCAGTTTATTTGCTTGGTGGCAATTATCACCCCAATCATTCTCACAAGTCTGTCGGCAACTTCCGCAAAAGGTACGAGAATTATGTCCGGGAAGGGAGTAGGTGGGGGAGGTGGGGGAGGTGGGGGTGGTGGGGGAGGTGGGGGAGGTAGGGGAGGTGGGGGTGGTGGGGGAGGTAGGGAAAAGAGTATGACCAATGACCAATGACCTCAATAAGAAATATACAAGTTTGTTCTACAGCTTAATAGCGCAATATGTTGTAAAATTGGGTTTGCCATTAAATCATGCTGGATTTTGCAGTCAAAATAGCTGTGGAGATGGTTTAGGAACAACAAAAGTTAGATACATAAGATATTATGAAAATAGGCGATCGCGTGCGTGTTAAAGAATCAGTAGTAGTTTATCATCATCCCGAACATCGCGGTGATGCTTTTGACATCAAGGATGCAGAAGGGGAATTAGTGGCTATTGTCACCCAATGGCAGAATAGACCTGTAAGTGCCAACTTTCCTTTTTTAGTCCAGTTCAGCAAAAAGTTTAAAGCCCATTTACGCGATTTTGAAATAGAAAATATCTAGTACCACAGGGCGGAATTAAAAATTAAAAAATACCGTCCGTACCGTGTCGCCAACCCAAAGTGCTACACGGATTAGTTTTATTATTGATGTGTGCGATGATGCTGACTTGGCAGTTCGCCTTTTCGTGAAATTTCTAATACACGCTTTCACGTGATTTAAGTCACTGGAAAGAAAGACATTAAGCTAAAAGATGAATTCAACAATGTCTCCGTTTAGTTAAGTATGAGTCCTCTAATTCTTATACTCACCCAGATCATTCTCTTCCTCCTGGGACTACGAGTAATATTTTTGATACTTGATCAGGTAATAAATGCTTATAGGCGAGTTAGATTTTCACCAAATAAAAACCCGATTTGGATCATTAAAAACATTTTTCAACGGAGACTAAGGATTAAAACCTATACCAAAAATACCCACAATACATACAAAAATTCGAGGTTGTGGAAGCAACTACTTCGCAAACTCAATAATGAGAATACAACCGCCGAAAGACTAATCAACCATCTCATGATAAAATACCCCGGACAGTCTGACCGATGGTATCTTGAAAAGGCGATTTTCGATTTAGAACGGGATAAAGGAAGATATTAACTTAATCAAGAAAATATTCCCAACAATGCAAATTAATATTACTACCTGCAACCACAACCGCAGCCGCAAAATTATCTGCCGGTGTTAATTCCCTTAAACTCCAATCTCCTGAGACAAGTAATTTACTAGGTTGATTTGGTGTTAAATCTATTTCAATTTCTTCTAACTGTACTAAACCATCTCCTGTAGCTTTTAAATAAGCTTCTTTACAAGTCCAATAACGAAAAAATATTTGTTGTTGTTGGGCGAGAGAAAGTAGTCGCAGGTATTCATATTCTCTAGCAGAAAAGAATCTTTTCGCCAGACCTTCCAAATCGGACATAGTGCGAATATATTCTAAATCCACACCAATTTGATGTTGATAACTTATCCCCAATAAAGCCAAATCTTGGGAATGAGATAAATTAAATAACAATCCTTTATCAGCAAATTTAGCCGCCAATAAAGGCTTACCACGCGGCTGATATTCAAATTCTACTTGTTTAGGGGCAATATCTAAATATTGCCCTAAAATGGCGCGGAGAGTGCCACGTCCAGCCATAAATCTTTGCCGATGTTCAGGAAAATAAAACCTTTCGGCGCGAGCAATTTCATCACTAGATAAAGTTTCCCGAAAAAATTGTAATTGTAATTCATCAGAATTTAAATTAATGCGCCAAATATGCACATCATTTAATAACAAATCTAATTTTTTAGGTGCGGGTAGCCAATTCAAATTACACACAATATCTAATAATTAAACTGTAAAAATTCGGGAGACAAAACGTTTGATATAGTCGGAAAGGTTAGGGATATTCTTTCTTCCTCCTAACTCCTAACTCCTAACTCCTAACTCCTAACTCCTAACTCCTAACTCCTTCTATCCACTCTAAAACACGATTCCACGCCCACCATTGATCAGGATCTTGGTATTGATTTTGACATTTTTTGCTACTCACATAACCAACATGACCACCGTAGCGAGTCAGTAATAAATCTATATCAGGATTTTTTCTAGCAGCAACTTCTAAATCAGGAATGATAGCCGGATCAAATAAAGGGTCATCAGCAGCATATAAAATGAAAGTTGGTTGAGATAATTTTGGTAATAATTCTAAACCACTGCTGGCTTGATAATAATCAGCAACCGTCGCAAAACCCAAACGGGCAATCACCAATTCTTCATCAAATCCCCAAATACTATTAGCCCTGGCAATAGCTTCTGGTTGAATAGACTCAGGATAAGCAGCATGAATTTTCCAGGCTAGTTTTTTCAATTCCTGAGCAATGCGAGACTCGACATATTTACCAAAAGGGTGTTTAACTAAATAGGTGAGCGATCGCAACGAATCCAAACTTGGACAAATCACCGCCCCACCGGCAATGTCAATGTCTTTAGGTGCTAAATCCGCAGCAGCTTTCACTCCCCACAAAGCCAACTGTCCCCCCAAAGAATAGCCCGTAAACCAAAATGGTGAAGGACAACCCATTTTTGCCGCAGTTTCGGCTATTTTAACAAAATCTTCCCCCTCATACAAACCATCCGAAGTCAATGTTGGCGATAATTCTGCGGTTTTACCATGCGCCCGCCAATCAAATAACACCACAGCATAGCCTTGGGCGTAAGCCTTGCGTCCCAAAATTCGTAAAAACCATTGCTGGTCTAGCTCTCCAGTAATACCATAGGTGCCAACAATTGTACTATGGGCATTTGGGGGAATAGCAACTTGACCAAAAATTGGCACACCTTGACCCCCAGAGAAGATAACCTCGTGATATTTTGGTTCTGGATGAGTAATTTTACTCTCCCAATCCCGATTAGCCCATAAAGCCGTATAAGCCGTCATGGTCACGCCATTTTGCAAAAAATAGGGCGGTAAATATTCGTATTTATACATAAAAGAAGAGCATTGTATCTTACAATAGTTTGAGTTTAATATTTATATTAGATTTAACATATTTTTCATAATTAAGATGGTAATCTTTTTATATATCAAGGAAAACAAAGCCTTATGGTTTGCTTGATCATCTAATCATCCCTCAACTTTTTCCCAGAATCAGCGTAGCGAAATTTTGGTAGTTGGGAGAGCGTCAATTATCGTTAAATAAAGTAGTTATAATTTTTTAAGAATGCCGAGGATTCTTGTCATAGACGATGACCCAGCGATTTCAGAACTTGTTGCCGTCAACTTGGAAATGGCGGGCTACGATGTTAGTCAAGCTGAAGATGGCATTAAAGGTCAGGCTCTGGCTCTCCAGCTACAACCTGACTTAATTATGCTTGATCTGATGTTACCTAGAGTAGATGGATTTACAGTTTGTCAACGCTTACGTCGGGATGAACGGACTGCCGAAATTCCTGTCTTGATGTTAACTGCTTTAAGCCAAACCCATGACAAAGTGGAAGGGTTTAATGCTGGTGCAGACGACTATCTGACCAAACCCTTTGAGCTAGAAGAATTGTTAGCGCGAGTACGGGCTTTATTACGACGCACTGACCGGATTCCCCAAGCAGCAAAACATAGCGAAATTCTCAACTATGGACCGATTACCCTCGTTCCCGAAAGATTTGAGGCTATCTGGTTCAAAGCAACGGTGAAACTGACTCATTTAGAGTTTGAGTTACTCCATTGTTTGCTGCAACGTCATGGACAAACTGTTTCCCCTAGCGAAATCCTCAGAGAAGTCTGGGGTTATGATCCTGATGATGATATTGAAACTATTCGGGTGCATATTCGCCACTTGAGAACTAAACTCGAACCTGATCCTCGTCATCCGCGCTACATTAAAACCGTTTACGGTGCAGGATATTGTCTGGAATTACCTAGTGTACCTCCGGGAATGGAGGAAACTATGGCTACAGTAGTTGAGTAAAAGGGAACTGGGGACTGGGAACAGGGGGGCAGGGAACAGGGAACAGGGAACAGGGAACAGGGGAGCAGGGAGCAGGGGAGCAGGGAGCAGGGGAGCAGGGGAGCAGGGGAGCAGGGGAAAATAATTATACTCAAAACGGCTTGATTGTTTGGTGCTAAACCCCTACACATCTGGGTTCTTTGTCATTTGGCAAAAGTTTAAATCTCACCCGTGTTTAGTATAATTACCAACTGACCAATGACCAATGACCAATGACCAATGACCAATGACCAAAAACTATGATATAATTAGTAGTTCTCTAAAATGGTGCTGGGTGAAGAACGTAGAGACAAAACTCAGCACACCTACACACTCAGCACTAAAGAACTCTAGTTTATGGCATTGCCAATTGTTGCAATTATCGGTCGCCCCAATGTGGGCAAATCTACCTTTGTAAATCGTCTTGCCGGAGATCAAACGGCGATAGTCCACGATGAACCAGGGGTAACACGCGATCGCACTTACCGTCCAGCTTTTTGGAATGATCGGGAATTTGTCGTAGTAGACACAGGTGGCTTGGTTTTTAACGATGATACCGAATTTCTCCCCATGATTCGCCAACAGGCTTTAACGGCGCTTGCAGAAGCCTGTGCTGCTATTTTCGTAGTGGATGGGCAAGCTGGTTTGATGCCCGCAGATGAAGAAATTTCCGAATGGTTACGTCAACAACCAGTTCCCGTATTACTGGCTGTGAATAAATGTGAATCTCCAGACCAAGGGGTGATTCAAGCCGCTGAATTTTGGGAATTAGGACTAGGTGAACCTTTCCCCATTTCCGCTATTCATGGTAGTGGGACAGGGGAAATCCTAGATGAGTTAATGAATCACATTCCTCATACAGTAGAAGTAGAGGAAAATACAGAAATTAAAGTTGCCATTATTGGTAGACCAAATGTAGGCAAATCGAGCTTACTCAATGCTTTTGTCGGTGAAAATAGAGCTATTGTCAGTCCTATTTCTGGAACAACTAGAGATACAATTGATACAATAGTTGAACGAGGTGGGCAAACTTACAGGTTAATTGATACTGCTGGTATTCGCAAAAAGAAACATATAGAATACGGGACGGAATTTTTCAGTATTAACCGTGCGTTTAAAGCTATTCGTCGTTCCGATGTGGTTTTATTAGTGATTGATGCTTTAGATGGTGTCACTGAACAAGATCAAAAATTAGCAGGGCGCGTCTTAGAAGAAGGTCGCGCTTGTGTTGTGGTTGTAAATAAGTGGGATGCTGTTGAGAAAGATTCTTACACCATCTATGACCATGAAAAAGAACTAGAATCACGCTTACATTTTACGGAATGGGCAGATACTATTTTTGTGAGCGCAAATACGGGACTACGGGTAGAAAAGATTTTAGAATTGGTCAATCAAGCGGCTGAGGCACACAAACGCCGTGTGAGTACATCAGTCATTAATGAAGTTCTGGAAGATGCTATCAGTTGGCATTCACCACCGACTTCACGGGGCGGTCGTCAGGGTAAGATATACTACGGTACTCAAGTTAGCAGTCAGCCTCCTTCTATCGCGCTGTTTGTTAATGATAATACCCGCTTTAATGACAATTATCGCCGTTACATTGAACGCCAATTCCGTAAACAGCTTGGCTTTCAAGGTACACCGATTCGGTTATTTTGGCGCAGTAAGAAAGTTCGAGAAATGGAAATTGGCGGACCAAATCGTGCTACTCGTGTAAAATAGGAAACGTAAGGAGTCAGGAGTCAGGAGTCAGAAGCCAGGAAGCCAGGGAATAAATTCCCTGTCTAAAAGCTAAAGTCGGTTAAAACCGACTGTTTTATTTTTATTTATTCTGACAACTGACCAATGACCAATGACAACTGACAAAATATGGATTTATTGCGATCGCTCCCCCTCGGACTTTACTTAGAAGAACCGCAAACTTGGTTACATAAACTCGATCCGCGAGTGAAGTTAATTTGGTTATTGAGCTTTCTCAGTAGCTATATTATCGCTAACAACTATTGGCGGGTATTACTGGTATTACTGCTAATTACTTTTACTGTATTTGCCAAAATTCCTCTGCGAGTATGGCGACAACAAATGGGCTGGTTATTGGTACTATCATTTATGGTATTGGTTATTGGCGCGATTAGTCCTGATGGATTAGGTGTGAGTTATCAATCCCGTTTACCCGCAAATGAACAAATTCTCACTCAACCAATAACTGATAAAAAGACCCAAGTTACCCCAATAATAGCAGATAGCAATAAAAAATATAGCTATGTGTTATTTCAGAAAGGATTTGTGAAAATAAATCGCCGTTCTTTGGATTTAGCAATTAGCTTGAGTACAATAGTTTTTACATTAATCTACAGCACTAATTTATATTTACTCACAACTGCACCAGAAGAAATTACTTCGGGAATGGAAAGTTTAATGCAGCCGTTGAGAAGGTTCAATATTCCCGTTACAGAAATTACCCTGACTCTAACTTTATCCTTGCGATTTATTCCCCTGGTTTTAGAAGAAATTCAAAATCTAGTTCGTTCCGTGATGACTAGGGCAATTAATTGGAAAAAGCTAGGATTAAAAGGAGGAGCAAAAGTTTGGTTAATTGTGACGGAAAGATTATTAGAAAATCTGCTTTTGCGGGCAGAACAAATGGCAAATGCGATGATGGTAAGGGGTTTTACTAGTCCTAACGAACATCGAGTGAGATGGCAAGAGTTAAAATTAAAAATGGGTGATTGGTTAGCGATCGCCACTTTAATGGTATTTTGGGGGATCAGAATAGCCTTTGGTGCTGATAACGCAGCGTGACTTAAAATTACCGGCGTTGCTGATTCAGAATATGATTTTACCTCACGCAGAGGCGCAGAGTCGCAGAGAGTAAGAGTTTGAAGTCATTGATTTTTCAATTTCATACTTGAGTTCAGCAACGCCAAATTACCTTATTTTTAGTTGGTAGGTTAATATCGTAATTTTCTCTTTTTTTACACTGGTAAGTTCTTTACTTGTCTATTTTTTTTGACAGGTTACAAGAATATAGCTGAGTTTTCGTTTCAGTTACACTTTGACAAGCCTTAAACAACCAGGACTGACCTACTGGCAACATCGCCATAAAGATAGGTAGGGAAAAAGCATAGGATTCACCTGCTAAATAAGAATCCCAAATACGAGTTCCTGACAACCACAAAGCTAAAAAAGTAAACCCACAAGCTACCAATGTTGAGACTTGAGTAGATACTAAGCAACTGAGGACTAATACTGCGGTAAAAAATAATACAGGCAAAAAAGCAATTTGCTGACAAATAGCTAATAATAGAGGTGCTTGACCACCCAAAATATTGAGATTTGCTGCTACCCAAGGATGTACCCCAACATGATATTCTAATGGCTTTACTCCGTCCAAACCTGTTGAAGGTGTATTGAATTTAGCCAGCATTTCCACAATAGCAGAGTGGAATAGTGTATCCCTATGAATAGTATTAGTATAAGCAGCAACATTAGAAAAGAGATGAGCATAGTTATAACCCTACTCCGGCATAATGAACGGGGACAATGGCACGAGTACAGTCCGTAATTGCCGCTTATACGAGGGTTTCGTCTAAGTTTAGGGTATCGGGTCGGATATCAACAAATACGGGAACTGCTCCCCTGAGAACAAAAGCGTTAGCTGTGGAAACGAAAGTATAACTGGGCATAATCACTTCGTCTCCCGGTTCTAAATCGGCTAAAATAGCCGACATTTCCAGGGCTGCTGTACAAGAGTGGGTGAGTAAGGCTTTGTGGCAATTCGTTTGCGCTTCTAGCCATTGATGGCATTTTTTGGTATAGTTCCCGTCCCCAGCCAATTGTCCAGCGTGGTGAGCTTGGCTAATATACCAAAGCTCTTTACCTGTCATATAGGGTTTATTGAAAGGGATTTTATTCATGGGTTTTAATTTTTGGCAGGTTATTTTAAATTGCGAAGTTAAAACTTAATAAGTTAGGTGGAGTTTTATATAGTTTAACTTAATCATGTAAATTGTCTAACCAATTTCGTAGATCTTCCACAGTAGCGAAATCAAATATTGCTTCTGCTAATACTTCAATTACCTCTAGATTTAAACTTTTAACCCGGGTTTCTAATTCCATATCAATATTTCCTACTTTCCTCTTGATTTGACGGACAATTAAATCTTTTTCCTTGGTAATTGCTTCTTGACGACCTTGCTGAATACCTTGTTCAATCCCTTGCTGAATACCTTGTTCAATCCCTTGTTCCATCCAACTAGTAACTATCTGCATAACTTCCTCCTTTTCCGCTGCTATTAATGAACCTATTTCTGCTGCAAATTTCTCTTCTTCTATTTTATTCAGTCGCAAATATGTATCAATAAATCCTGATATCAATTGCATTTTTGCCGGATTTAATTTTAAAGTTACTAACAACCTTAAACACTCTGCTTTCACCTTTGGTCTATCCGCTGGTGCTATATTCATTTTCGACATTAAAGCAGATGCAACTGGATTTTGACTATTTAAAAAGTCTCTCCAATTTAGCTGATTTAGTTGGATGACTTGATAATTAAATTTTAGCACTTCCAAATCAGGAAAGTTGATTTGATAGTTATTTGTGGCTAAGGTTTTGGGAGAAGAATATGAAAAAATGACTATGGGATAAATTGGTAAGTCAAATTTTTCGTGTAATCTGGAAAAATAACGGAACATTCTTTGATTAAATTTCGATTTTGCTCCTGATTCGGCTTCAATGTGAACGAGAAAGTAAGAAGGTTCACCGAGAAATTTGACTTTGGCTATTAAGTCGGTTTCATATTTGTCTCCTGCGGTAACATCTGTAAATATTTCTTTGTCTAATAATGAGACTGAGTTGATATCTATGTATTTAAGAACTTCGGGAAAGAACAGTTCTATAAATTCTATGAAAAATGTGGATATCAATTCTTTAAATAAGCGGTCATGGTCTATTCTTTCACTCATATTTTTGTCACATAAATTCTTTAATTATTGGTATATTTTAACTTAATCATGCAAATTGTCTAACCAATTTCGTAGATCTTCCACAGTAGCGAAATCAAATATTGCTTCTGCTAACACTTCAATTACCTCTAGATTTAAACTTTTAATCCGGGTTTCTAATTCTATGTCAATATTTCCTACTTTCCTCTTGATTTGACGGACAATTAAATCTTTTTCCTTGGTAATTGCTTCTTGACGACCTTGTTCAATCCCTTGTTCCATCCAACTAGTAACTATCTGCATAACTTCCTCCTTTTCCGCTGGTATTAATGAACCTATTTCTGCTGTAAATTTCTCTTCTTCTATTTTATTCAGTCGCAAATATGTATCAATAAATCCTGATATCAATTGCATTTTTGCCGGATTTAATTTTAAAGTTACTAACAACCTTAAACACTCTGCTTTCACCTTTGGTCTATCCGCTGGTGCTATATTCATTTTCGACATTAAAGCAGATGCAACTGGATTTTGACTATTTAAAAAGTCTCTCCAATTTAGCTGATTTAGTTGGATGACTTGATAATTAAATTTTAGCACTTCCAAATCAGGAAAGTTGATTTGATAGTTATTTGTAGCTAAGGTTTTGGGAGAAGAATATGAAAAAATGACTATGGGATAAATTGGTAAGTCAAATTTTTCGTGTAATCTGGAAAAATAACGGAACATTCTTTGATTAAATTTCGATTTTGCTCCTGATTCGGCTTCAATGTGAACGAGAAAGTAAGAAGGTTCACCGAGAAATCTGACTTTGGCTATTAAGTCGGTTTCATATTTGTCTCCTGCGGTAACATCTGTAAATATTTCTTTGTCTAATAATGAGACTGAGTTGGTATCTATGTATTTAAGAACTTCGGGAAAGAACAGTTCTATAAATTCTATGAAAAATGTGGATATCAGTTCTTTAAATAAGCGGTCATGGTCTATTTTTTCACTCATGTTTTTGTCACATAGATTCTTTAATTATTGGTATATTTTAACTTAATCATGTAAATTGTCTAACCAATTTCGTAGATCTTCCACAGTAGCGAAATCAAATATTGCTTCTGCTAGTACTTCAATTACCTCTAGATTTAAACTTTTAATCCGGGTTTCTAATTCTATGTCAATATTTCCTACTTTCCTCTTGATTTGACGGACAATTAAATCTTTTTCTTTGGTAATTGCTTCTTGACGACCTTGTTCAATCCCTTGTTCAATACCTTGTTCCATCCAACTAGTAACTATCTGCATAACTTCCTCCTTTTCCGCTGGTATTAATGAACCTATTTCTGCTGCAAATTTCTGTTCTTCTATTTTATTCAGTCGCAAATATGTATCAATAAATCCTGATATCAATTGCATTTTTGCCGGATTTAATTTTAAAGTTACTAACAACCTTAAACACTCTGCTTTCACCTTTGGTCTATCCGCTGGTGCTATATTCATTTTCGACATTAAAGCAGATGCAACCGGATTTTGACTATTTAAAAAGTCTCTCCAATTTAGCTGATTTAGTTGGATGACTTGATAATTAAATTTTAGCACTTCCAAATCAGGAAAGTTGATTTGATAGTTATTTGTGGCTAAGGTTTTGGGAGAAGAATATGAAAAAATGACTATGGGATAAATTGGTAAGTCAAATTTTTCGTGTAATCTGGAAAAATAACGGAACATTCTTTGATTAAATTTCGATTTTGCTCCTGATTCGGCTTCAATGTGAACGAGAAAGTAAGAAGGTTCACCGAGAAATTTGACTTTGGCTATTAAGTCGGTTTCATATTTGTCTCCTGCGGTAACATCTGTAAATATTTCTTTGTCTAATAATGAGACTGAGTTGATATCTATGTATTTAAGAACTTCGGGAAAGAAGAGTTCTATAAATTCTATGAAAAATGTGGATATCAATTCTTTAAATAAACGGTCATGGTCTATTCTTTCACTCATGTTTTTGTCAAATCCTCCGGTTATTTTTTGTAAGCAATTACTAATAAAGAACCACCCCAAGGAAAGGAAAAACCTAATGTCAAAAACCAGCGTTCCATATCAAGGATTTTCTCTAAGAGGTAATTTAAAAATCCGCTAATTTTCAGTTCGCTGGTGGGGTCATAATCTTTGGAGTTGGAGCGATTGTTGATGCGATAAATTAGCATTAATGGTAATAAGAAAGAAACAAAGGATGTGACTCTAACTACTTTAAATCCTGCTTGTTTTAATTTAATGATTAAATCTTTTTTAACGTAGCGACGGACATGATGAGCATGAGTATCAGCTTGACTCCATAGCCAAGGATGTTGAGGAACGGTCAGTATGATAAGCTGTTGTGCAGCTTGATACATTTTTGCTAGAACGTCTGTATCTTGTTCTATGTGTTCAAGAACGTCAAAAGCTCCAATAATATCAAATTCCTCAGCAAAGGGGATATTCCGAGCATCCATTTGAAATAGAGTTGTTTTACATAGACGTTCTCTAGCAAATTCTAACCCTGCGGTAAATATTTCACTACCTGAACAGGTAAGATGAGAGAGATTTTTTTCAATTCCTTGCAGGACAAAACCAGTTCCGCAACCAATTTCTAGGAAGTTTTTGGCTTGGGGAAAATAATGTTTTATGGCGTAAATTATCAGCCGATTTCGGGAACGAAACCAGAAGTTTTTGGCTTCTAATTGTGCTAATTTAGGAAAAAATTCAGCTTCAAATCCAGCACTTTCCGCAGCCAGTTCTGGTGCAAAGGTCAAGTGTCCATTTAAGGATGGGGGGGTATATCCACAAGCTGGACAATGCCAATTTTCTTGGTTAAAATGGTGGTGACATTGAGGGCAGATTTTCATGGTATTTTTATTGAAAAAGCGTGGTAATTCAACTTTTGCAGACACCGCAGCTTACTAAATATCCTCCTCTGGTAAATACTGGGGATTTAAAACATTAGCACTATTAAAAGGGCAAATTTCCGGGAAAACATGAATATCTATTCCTGTTTCTTGAGAAGCAATTAATCTGGCATCATGATAACATTCATCAAATACCTCTTCCAAGTATCTCTTTAAGCTAGGACTTTTTTTTAATGACTTGTTTAAACGCAAAGAATGTTCAGTAATTGACGCTTTCCAACTATTAGAGCGTTTTTGTGGTTGATATTTCCACTTGAGTAAATGTTGAAAAACTCTGATCAGATTACTCTCTAAAGCATCTTTACGATTATTGCCCATGTCCTCAATTTCTTCGATAAGATTCTGAATATCCAACTGAGCAAACTCTCCTTTTTCTAGCAGGTTTACGGTTTGTTCTATCCACAAATTGAAATCAGATTCATAGAGAGGTTTTGTGAGTTTCATCATTTTTCAGAATGTACAGATAGTTGAGTAAAGCTAATGCTTATTGATTTTTTAACTAAGAGGGCGTTTAAAAAGTCATGATTGATGTATACTAAACACGGGTGAGATTTAAACTTTTACAGTGGAAAAAATATTATGTTCGTTTTGCTTGTATCAGATTCTACTTTGCACTAATTTGTCATTCAACTCGTTGTCCAAGTACCGCTAGAGTTGATTCCATTGTAGATAATTTTGTGGACTGGTGGGGATTTAGAATCTGTTTTACTTCCTTTTCATGAATATTGAGAGTAGATACAAGTTCAACTTTACGCATTGCTAGATATAGCGTAGATTTTAGTGCTGTCCGCGCTGGTACTCAGGGGAAACGCATCTAAATTTTATTGACAGAACACCATTTTTGTGTATAAACGAAAGAATCGGTATTTATCGTTTGATTGATTTTTTCAGAGTCATCGTGATGGTTTAAATTATTGTCAATAAGTAGACGTTAATGCAAATGTTTGAGTCATTATTGAGATTAAATAGTCCTTATTGATAAGATGCGTTTCCCCTGCGCTGGTACTAATCATCAAAGGGAAGAGCGATGGATTTTTCGACGTTGCTGATTAAGGGTATGAATTTTAGTCTCACGCAAAGGCGCAAAGACGCACTGAGGTTTGAGTTTTAAAGATTCAATTTGGGAATTTCATACCTCGATTCAGCAACGCCGATTTTTCTAAGCAGTCAGCAGCCTCGTTTTGTTCTAGAGAATCTCCGTAAAATAATTTGTCAGTTTTCATTGAAAGAATAGGTAAAAGTGTTTCTATTTATCAATACCTTGTCCATTTCCTGGTTTGTTAGGTTAAGCGACAGCGCAACCCAACGCATTTGTTGGGTTTCATGCTTCAACCCAACCTACAAATCAAGGCTTTTTCTAATTTGGACAAGGTATTGATTTATAAATTAATTTATCCAAACCTTGATCTAAACTTAGATAAAGGAATTAAAGATTTATTTTCTTTATCATCCATCAGTTTTTGTATTTTCAACAATCCTTGTCCACAAACAACTATAGGCTGTGAGTTTTCTATGAAGATAACTTTCCCGGGTGTACGATTTTCAATTACAACATCTTTTACTATTTCAGCTTCTAAAATTCTAACTAAATCACCATTTAGTGTTGTAGCAGCGCCCTTATATGGATAACCCACAGCATCAATAAATCTTTTTAATTTGAAAAACAATCAAATTGCTATTATCCGTATTAATAATCCATCGCCAAGATACAGCTATTGCGTATTGAGTTGTTATTTCTCCAAAGTCTTTTCTGTCGACAAAATGAATATAATTATCTTCACATAAACACTTTATTTCTGAGTAGAAATCTTTTTGCAGTTGTGAGTCACGAGAACCAATGACTATTTCAATATTATGTTTAAATTTGGTTAATAGTTTCTGTAAAACTCTATAACCTTTTTCTGTCATTGCAAAAATTGTTATTTTATTTTCGGTTTTCATTTTCATCAAAATCTAAATTTTTAGTTTTATTTCTGACTAAATATAAAGGTCTTTTCTTGATTTCATCAAAAGTTTTCCCCAAATAAACGCCTAAAATTCCTAAAATAGAAATAATAATTCCTCCCAAAAAATATAGGGAAACAATAATACTACTCCAACCTGTTACAGTTGCACCATAAACCAAAACTTCAATAAGTATATAAAGTCCATAAATAAAAGCAAAACTAGAAATGATAAAACCTAGTTTAATGGCTAATCTCAAGGGTTTATCAGAATAAGCTATAATTGTTTCACTAGCTAATTTCCATAATTTAGCAAAGGTATAGGTACTTTTCCCAGCAAAGCGTTCTTCATGGAAAACATCAATACTAGCAGTAGGAAATCCCATCCAATCTACTAAACCTCCAAAAAATCTCAGTCGTTCACGCATTAGACAAAAACTCTGGGCAACTTGTCGAGATATTATCCGAAAATTGCCAACTTCACCATCATATTGCAGTTCAGTAAAATAATTGAAAATCTGGTAAAATAGCCATGATGTCACTCGTTTTAAAGGAGAATCTTTTCGTTTTCCCCTCCTAGCTAAGACAACATCATAACCTTCTTGAGCCTTGGCATAAAGTCTGGGAATTTCTTCTGGCCTGTCTTGCAAGTCACAATCCATAACTACAACCCAGTCACCATCACAATGGTCTAAGCCTGCGGTTATACCATAATGTTGACCGAAATTCCGACTAAATTGAATTCCTTTTACCTGTGAGTCACTGTTAGCTAATTCAGTAATTATATCCCAAGAGCGATCGCCCCCACAATCCTCAACTAAGATTAATTCAAAGTCTTGTGTAATCGTCTCTAATGAATCCGCAAAACGCTTATACAAAACTTACAAACAGTCTTCTGCTTTATAGACTGGGATCACCACCGAAATGTGAGGCATAATCTAAGCTAGTAGATTTACTGGAAAGTCAATAAGCAATACAATACTATACTGCCACATTGTGCTAATATAATTCTTAACATATTGTAACATTTTTATTAAGGGTATAGCTAAACCTCCTCTTGGTAAGGAAGAGAATTTTCCGGTTTCCCCTTTTGGTAAGGGGGATTAAGGGGGATAATGTGGGAATCAGAGTTCCAGCATTAGTTTTATACCTCATTTACCTGGGAGAAAATTATTTTTTGGTGCTGAAGATGGTGGTGAACATCATCAACATTCCCCCTATCAAAATAGCGATCGCTAATCCTCCAGCCACTAAATCCAAAGTATTATTATCTATGGTCATATTATTCTCATCCAAAATTAGACATTATAATTTATGAACTCTCAACCAGAAGAAGATTTACAACGTCGTCTCCAAAACCTAGCAGCAGAAATCAAATCTGCCGGTGTAAATGCTCGTCAATCAGAAACAGAGACACCTGTAACTAGCGTTACTCAATGGAAGTTATATTTAGAAAAGTCCAGAAATTGGTTTAATGGCTTATCAACAATTAAAAAGCTGGTAGTGACAGGTATAGTCATGTTGATAACCATTTGGATGTTGCAAACAGTATTTGCTCTAGTTGCTTCTGTAATTAGTCTGGCGGTTTTGGCAGTGTTAGTGTATCTTGGATACAAATTTTTTATTGCTAATGGACAAGGAAAATAAGCAATAGCCTATTTGAGTCATGCCAATGGTGGCGTAAAAAAATCACAGGTAATTATGCAATGGCGAATCCAATGATCGGCAAAAGTAGTAGTCAGTCTAGCCGCCCCAAAGAACCGAAAAAATCTAAGATTACACCATTAGCAACGAGGCGCTTTGTAGCTTGGACGGTGGAAATAACACTCTTTATTGCCAGTGGGTTAGTTCCTTATAGTTTAGGCGTATATGTAAATTCTCGTAGTGAGATTCGGCGAGTGCCGCTGAATCCTGTCTTGGTAGTCACAGAAAAAGCGATCGCTAGACCACTAGCATTACCCATCAGTTATGGTATTCGCAACGTCGCCTGGCCGACCAATATCCTGTGGACATTAGCCCTATTATTGCCCACAAGCCTCTGTGGGTGGCAATTGTATTTACTGGCTAAAACAGGCAGCACCATTCCCAAACGGTGGTTTGGTGTGCGAGTCGTAAACGAAGCTGGAACAGCCCCAGGTTTAGGCGCAGTCATAGTTAGAGAAGGATTAGGACGTTGGACAATCCCAGTTTCCGTCGCATATCTACTTTGGCGTTACAGCTTTGTTTTCCCCAACTTGGCTCTGTTTACATCTTTAACAATGTTAATGATCTTAGCAGAATCAAAAGGCTGTCCTAACCAAAAGCGTCCCCGCTCTTTCCATGATCAACTTGCAGGGACATATACAATAGATGCAACCAGCACTGTTATTCCTCCTGGGGAGCATTCAACAATAACCGAAAATAATGTAGATAGTTCACAATCTCCTTCCCCTGCTTCCCCCAGAAATAATCCTAGTATCAGCCTGTTTTTAGTAGGGTTAACTAGCATGATTGCTGTGTTATCAACCTTAATAGGTACACAAATCTACATCCAAACCCAAGAAAGCCAACGGAGAAGCGAACAAACTAATAGTCAAAAGTTCCTTGAACTCATCAAAGCACTCAATCCCAACAACGGTGTTACCAACGAAGACCGCCAAAGAGTTATTTTAGCCTTGGGTAGTGTTGATGATAAACAAGCCATCAAATTATTAATTGACTTATTAGTTAAAGAAACAGACCCCAAAACCCTGGATACCATTCAACAAGCCTTAACTAATGCTGGTTTTAAAGCCATCCCCGAATTAAATCGGATGAATCAGTTTCTCGCTGGAGAACTAGCATCTGTGGGTAAAAGTCCCAATGGGGAAATTAGACAAAATCAGTTAATTCTCACCCAGCAGGTAATTAATAAAATTCTGGCTATCTACAGTGGCAAAATTAACAACATTGACTTGAGCAATGCTCAATTAGGTTCTCAAGCATCTGGGGAAAAGCCCTTATTTAACTTGGTATTAAATAACGTTGATTTATCAGGAGTCGTCTTGAAATCAGCAAACCTTAACCAAGCTAACTTCCAAGGTAGCCGTTTTCGCAGCGTTGGTGAAGATGGACGTTGGGATACTTATGATGATGCGATCGCTGATTTAAATAACACTCAACTAAAGCGAGCTAACTTAAGTAATACCAACTTGAGTCGGGTTTCCATGAGTCGTAGTGATTTAAGTAGGGCTAATCTTAACAAAGCCAACTTATCATACACCCGTTTATTTGGGACTAATCTCAGTAGTACCCAGTTAGTAGGTACAGATTTACGAAATGCAATTTTAGAAAATGCCAGCCTTACAAATGCAGATTTAAGCAACGCTAACTTAACAGAAGCAAATTTATATGCCGCCAATTTAGTCCGGGTTTCTGCCATTGGTACACAATTAGCCTACGCGAATTTAACTAAAACGGACTGGCAAGGTGCAGATTTATCGGAAAGCTATTTAGATTATGCTAATCTCAGTCATGCTAACTTAAGTGCTACTCGACTCACTGGCGCTAGTTTACGCTCGACTAACTTAGAAAACGCTAATTTGCGAAGTGCTGATTTAAGTCGTGCTGACTTACGAGGAGCAAATGTCGCTGGAGCAGATTTTCAAGGCACAATTCTCTTTGTTGGTAAACAAAATCTAGCAGATCAGTTTGTGGAAACACCTGATATTGGTTCTCAAAGTGCCTCAATTAAAGGAGTAGATTTCAGTCAAGCTAAAAATTTAGATCCGCAACAATTGGCATTTATTTGTACTCAAGGTGGACTAAATTCCCGTTGTCCATAATCACATGAAAGGATGTTTGAAAAGTATTATTCTGTGATTTTTAGCACAGTTATACCCCACTTAACCCTCCCATTATGAACTACGGTGTACACACAAGTCGGAAATTTCCTGTTGGTTACCATAAAACCCCTCCCCGCTCTTCGAGAGGGGAACTGGATTTTCAATAGATTCTTTCTCGTTGTAGAAAACTCGCTTTGGGTAAGGATGTGTGTACACCGTAGCCTTGATAAGGGGGGATTAAGGGGGGTAATAAATATTTGGTACATCATCAGGGACTTTTAAAACACCCTCTGACAAGAATAAGATTTTCAGTAAACCTCTTACCTAAGTTATATTAAATTCAGAGTGTGTCAGGAGTAGGCTAATGAAACGTTTTCAATATTGGCTTGGGATAATCGGAATCGGAACAGTTGTGAGTTTAGTGGTAAACTCTCAACCAGCACAGGCACAAGTAGCTTATGGCAGTTATGTTGGTATTGGTCCGACTGTGGGGTTGACAGATGGTACTCAATTGGGCGGAGTCCTGGCTTTTCGCTACAAATTACTAGAAACACCCATTTCTTTCCGCACTCAAGCTTTAATTGGTAGGGGAACAGCAGTAGTTCCGACTGTTTCCTATGACATCCCCCTCAACTGGCAAACTGATGCTTATTTAGGTGCTGGTTTAGTCTTAACTAGTGGTGATACGCCTTCCCCTGTTGGTAATAAAATTAGCTTTGCTCTGCAACCGGGAATTGACTATGTTATTCCTAATAGTAATACTGTGATTTTTGGTAATGCTATTATTGCCTTTGATGCCTACCGAAATACTGGTGGTACAGCTTTATCTTTACAAGGTGGAGTTGGGTTAAAATTTTAATTCTTAATTGGTAAAAATTTTGTAACCTTTTGATTTTTAATGTTGAATTTTGGAAAAGATGGTGCTAAACCGAGAGAAAATAGATTTTTACTTAACAGACATAGAAACTCCTATAGGTAAGGTAATTAGTGTAGCTATTTCTCTGTTGGTTTTAGTATCATCAGGAATTTTCGTGGCGGAAACTTATGATCTTTCTCAAGAGGCTCGCTGGGAGTTAAGAGTATTAGATAATTGTGTATTAATAATTTTTGCTGGAGAATATTTACTGCGCTTATGGAGTACAAAAGATAGAATTAAATATATTCTGAGTTTTTATGCAATTATTGATTTAATCTCAATTTTGCCATCTTGTATAGGATTAGTAAATACTAGTTTTATCCGGCTATTACGTTGGTTTAGAATCTTGCGTTTGCTGAGATTTATTGATAAAAAGTTTCTAATTGGTAGTATCAGTAATCAAGATAGTGTAATTTTTGCGAGAATATTATTTACTTTATTTGCGATAGTTTTTATTTTTTCTGGGTTAATTTATCAAGTTGAACATCCAGTTAATCCCCAGAATTTTGATACTTTTTTAGATGCTTTTTATTTCTCAGTTGTGACAATGACAACCGTGGGATTTGGTGATGTGATACCAATTTCTGAGTTAGGGCGCTTACTAACGGTATTGATGATTTTAACAGGCGTGGCTCTGATTCCTTGGCAGATTGGTGACTTAATTAGACGATTGGTAAAAACGGCAAATCAAGTGGAAACTGTTTGTCAAGGGTGCGGTTTAGCTTTTCATGATGCAGATGCCGAATTTTGTAAAAGGTGCGGTAAACAATTGTAGTAGCTATTAGAACTACATGGGGGTAAAATCACAGTCAGTAGGGGCGCAGGGTCTGCGCCCAGTCAGGGTTTGGGCGAATTTTCTACAGCAGGGGATTCAAAATTCACGTCTTCATAGACATCTTCTATAGGACAGTGAAAATCTACACTGGCTAAATGCACATTTTCTCCCTGTCCATAACTATAAAATACCCATTGTCCCTCGGAATTACGACGGAAAATTTCTACATTTCTTCGCGTTTGACTTACTAATACATATTCTTGAAGTGATTCTAAGTGGCGATAATCAGCAAATTTATCACCTCTGTCAAATGCTTCTGTGGTGGGAGATAGGACTTCGATAATTAAACAGGGATAACGCAAAAAGTTATGAAAGGCTTTATCTTTTTGGTCACAACTGACTATGACATCGGGATAGTAATAAGTATTAATTGATTCAATGTGTGCTTTAGTATCGGCAATGTAGGCTTGACATCCACTACCACGTAGATGATTTCTCAGCATTGAAGCAATATTGAGCGTAATAACTACATGAGTATTACTAGCCCCTGCCATTGCGTAAACGTCTCCGTCTCTGTATTCATGCTTGATAGGGCTGGTTTCTTCCCCTTGGAGATATTCTGTGGGGGAAAGATAGTTATAGCTGGGAGTTGCAATCATAGAAGATGACCTAATCTGATTTGTGTTTTATCTAAGTTCCTCGTTATCTAGTTTAGGCTAAAAAATGAATTTGACATCGGATTGAATATTATTAAATTGATTAAGGGCGCAGGCCCTGCGCCCCTACGGGTTCATTAATTTGCTGGTAATTGTGGGTGTGTTGCTGAATATTTGCTGACTATGGCAGACACTTCTGGGTTATAAAGTCTGAGATAATTCCAGTAGTTGCCAAAAACTTGGCGGACGTAATTTCTTGTTTCGTCAAAAGGAATTTCTTCGACAAATTCATCGGGATCTTGTTTGGGTATGGTTTGTAGCCATTTGGCGACGTTGCCGGGTCCGGCATTATAACTAGCGATCGCTAACATGGAATTATTGCCATACTGTTGATGAGTATGATCTAAATACCAAGTCCCCAACATAATATTATCGTTAGGATTTTCTAGGTTGAGTTTTTTGAAATCTAACCCGATTTGTGGGGCTATCCATGCCCCTGTACTGGGCATAACTTGCATTAAACCTGTTGCACCGACGGGGGATTTAATTTTGGATTGAAAGCGGGATTCTTGCCGCATTAAAGCTGTAACTAACAGAGGATTAAGTTGACGGGAAGTAGACCATTTTTCAATTTCTTGAAAATAAGGAAAAGGATAACGGGCTTGCCAGTAGATGGGTTGTTGACTTAAAGCTGCATATTCGGCTTTTTCAGTGGGGGTTTCTCGGTCTTCCAATTTAGCGATTTTGTCAATACCAATGAGATATTCACCCTTAGTTAATCTCATCAACCCTTCGGTAAACTGTTCAGCAACACTAGGCTGTTTTTTATTTTTAAATTCTGTTTCCCATTGCCACCAAGCATCACGATCTTGTCCTAGTAAATACAATTCATGGAAAGTCTGAGAACCGGCGGGAGGAACAGGACGTTGGGGGGGAATAATTGCCGGATTCATCACGCGCAAAGTATTAAAATTCCCCACATTTAAACCCAAAATACTGGCAGAACGCCAGGCATAATAAGATTGAGGAAATTCACTAATTACAGATTTATAAGCAGTAATAGCTTCCTGTTGTTTGCCTAGTATTGTTGCCCATTTGCCCACCCAAAATCCGGCTCTAGGAGCTAAAATGCTAGTTTTGTTATTAATAGTAATTGGTTGCGCCCATTGCCATGCTCCTAAATAATCATTGTTTTTGGCTTTATTTTGGGCGATTTTCCAGCGAAATTCTGCGGCTTCATCGGTGCTGCTATATTTTCCTAGCAATAATTTCTCTGTCGTATTAGCTGATTTATTATCTTTGAGAGATTCTAAAAGTTTGGCTTTTTTAACTAATGCTGGAGGTGCTTGATCGGGAAAATTACTAATTATTTGGTCAAGATAGATAATGGCATCTTTACCTTTAGCAATATCGGCTAATCTTGATAGGGCGGTTGCTGTTTCTTTGGCGGTGGGAAATTTTTGTAATAGTTGTTTATAAACTACAATGGCTTGATCTTGCTCTTTATTTAATTGTAATCCTCTGGCGATACGATAGAGGCTAATGGCTGTTTTTGGGGCTTGAATGTAAGCATTTTTAGCTTTGGTAAACTCATTGTTATCCCAGTAGACTGAACCGATGAGTTCCCAATCTGTGGGTTTGAGTTGTGGCTGTTTTACCAATTGATCTAATACGCCCACAATCCCCGGCTCGTCTGCGGCGTATTGAGCCAAGATTAATTGTAATTTGGGTTGATTTGGATTATCGTTTAACCGTTTGCGGATAATTTCCCAGGTGAGGGGATGGGAGGGAAATTGAGCGATCGCTTGATCTGATAATTTTGGTTGGGCGATCGCATATATAGCCTTGACTACGGCTGCTTCTTTGCCATATTCTTTTACCACCTTGCGGCGCAAATCGGAAGCTTGCTTATCTGCACCTAAAATATCATGAGCCTGGGCTTGTTTAAGTAAAATATAAGGTGCTAATACAGGATAATCTTTTTCCAGTCCTGTCAATAGACTCAGGGCTTTTTTGCCTTGGGAAGTTTCTACATAATCACAAGAGAGTAGATAACGGGCGCGTTCCCGATCTGGGGAACTGCCTTTTTCAGCAATTTCCGTGAGTTTTGTTAATCTTTCTGGTACAGATTGAGACAATAGCGAAAAGACAACTGACTTAACTTTTGCAGCCTCAGATAGTTTTTCCGGCTTACGCTGACCCAAGTTCAACCATTGACTGACGGTTTTGCTGGCTTGGGGGGCTGATACCATTGCCCCGGCTAAAAAGGCACATAGTCCAGCACCAGCAAGTAGATAAATTTGTGTTTTCTGTAGTTTTTTCAACATTGATACTCGCTGTTTGCCTAGCGTCTCACGGAGAAAGTTGACGATTAGATGAATATTTTGGCAACTTTATCATTAGGGTAACACCCCTCACCAAGTTTTACGCCTATGATGCCAGACTTTCCGCCAGTTTATACAAATGTAATCTCTCTTTAATTTTGTGGTGACAGATTGTAGGGTTGGGGTCTCCCCGCCCTCATTGGTGTCAACTTAACGTAAAACCCATAGCCCACCTGGGAATGATAGCGTAGCGTGGCGTTAGCCATATTCCCAGTCTCATAGCAAAAGTCATCTGAAGATGACTAAAAATCCCCAGTTTAAGTAATTGGACAAAAATATTTACAGTCATTGCGAGCGAAGGGAAGCAATCACAACCCTGGCGATTGCTTGATTTCACTTCGTTCCATATGGCTAACGCTACGCAACGCTAACGCAATGACATTGTGTAATTAATTCTGTCTCACTACTTACTTTAGCCCTGTTCTGTCAGATTTGGAAAATACAATACCTGAAAGGTTTACGGGGCTTTGGTTTTGACGTTTTATGCAACAATTTTATTTTTTGATACATAAAAAACCGCCAAACCTTGATGAAATAAGAGTTACAAAAGATGGATTCGATTATTGTTTTCCGAGAGTGACAAAACAGGGCTAAGTTGACACCAATGCCCCGCCCTCAATTGTCTTGCTAATTTTGACTTTGAATTTGCCTAACTACCGTTAAAGCTGAATAACTAACGCCCGCAGTCCCTTCTCCAGGATGAGTAGAATCACCAACCAACCACAAATTACGAATAGGTGTTCGATTAGCAAAACCAAAGGGTCCAAAGGTGGGAATTCTTTGACCAATACCACCAACAATACCTGATTCTCTACCTGTATAATGAGCGAAGGTACGAGGTGTGGCAGCTTCTACATGAATAATAGTTTCTGGTTTCAAATAGAAATATTCAGAAAGTTTGGATATCGCATCTTGAGTAAATTTTTGTTTTAACTCTTCATAATTTTGAGTTTCCCACCAGGGGATAAAATCAACAAAAGAAGAAGCGATAATGGTGGCTTTTCCTAATGGTGCGCGACCATCTCCTTCATGACTCACAGATACAAATAAGGAATTATTTTCGCCAATAGGTTTATTTACATCATATAGAAATTGTAAATGTGGTGGACAATTAGGAGGAATTGCACTTTTATCTACACCCAAATAAATCACATAAGCACCGGAAGCTGGTGGGAGTTTTTCAACCCTTTGTTTATATCCAGAAGGGGCATTTTCTCCTAATAATTGAACCAAGTTTTGAACGGTGACGTTAGCAACTATATGATCTGCTGATTCTGTCCAAGTTTTCCCGGTTTTCTGATTTTTAATGATGACGGCGTTGGCTTGGTTATGGACAACTTGGATTTTTTCAACATTGTGACGCATTAATAGCTTACCACCATCTCGTTCTAAAGATTCTACCAAGCGATCGCTCAAAACTTGCATACTCCCTTGCAGATGAAATAACCCTTGGGGTAATTGGGATACACTCAAAGCTGTAGCTGCATAAAGTAAAGCCGTTTCTTCCGCACTAACTTGAGAATATAATTTCAGTTGTAAATCTAAAAATGTCCGCAGTCTTTGGTCATTTCCTAACCCACATAATCGTAAAGCATCCCCCACAGTGAATAAAGTAAAAGGTGCAGTAATAAATGTCCTCGGACGGACAGCTTTAATTAATTGTCCTAAGTCCCATAAATTCCGGGGTGGTAAAACCGGATCACGTCCTTGAAATTCCCAACTAGCATTAAATAAAGTGGTTAATAATTGCCAAAAAGGTTCACTTCCGGGAAACTGTTTTTGACGTTCTGCTTGCCATTTTTGAGAATCACGCCAAACATTAATGGGTGTAGATTCTCCCGGAAGAAATACAGCACAAGCTGGGTCGCAATGTGTCGCAGCGGGTAATTCTATATTTAATTCTGAGAAAATGCGGTGATGAATTCCCCCAGGTTCTAAACCCGCTACTTGGGTCGCACCAACATCAAAAGTAAATCCTTGACGTTTGAAGGTGGAAGCGCAACCACCAGGAACAATTGCTTGGTCAAGAATTAGGACATTATAACCTCTATGTGCTAATAATGCTCCGGCTGTAAGTCCACCTATACCCGCACCAATGACGATAACGCGGGATTGATTTTTTGGATCAGTAAGATTTGACATTGATGATTAACTTCAATTTCAGAGTAATTAATGAGATATGATCTAATCAAACAATCATCATTATTCACATCTAATATATCAGATTTATTCACGATAAAATAAATGGTAGATGACTCTATTTACATTATCAATATGGTATGTTATGTATTGACAGCTTTCAGAAAAATAATCTATGGTATACAGCTTGAGCTAAAATAAGCCTATGAGCAATTTAGAAAACGTCACAATTCATCAATTTAGAGGACTTCGAGACTTAGAACTAAAGGATCTTGGACGGATTAACCTGCTTGTTGGTATTAACAACTCAGGTAAAACCAGTGTACTAGAAGCATTATCTGTCTACTGTCATCCATTAGATATTAAAGTATGGCTCAGTACAGCAAGTCAACGAGAGCAGGATATTAGAGTATCCCGTACTCAGTCAATTGATGCACTAAGATGGTTATTCACACATAATTCTGCGTCTACCGTAGAACTTTATAAACCCATTATTCTTATTTCTAGCACTGGTTTATTCTCTGTAAACAAGTTAATAGCAAGCTATGAAGAAATGGAGGAAATATGGTTATCTGAAGAAAGTAAGACTAAAAATCCTATTGAAAATGAAGATAGCCCAAGAATTAGGAAAGGAATTGATTTAAAAATAGAGGTATTTGCAAATGTATTTCCAGATGGTTATCAGTTAAATTTACTTGGTGCATCACCTATAAGTTTATTTGGTGAATCACCTGCGTTTACTGAAAATTTTTTGCTATGGGAGGATGAACGTTTTTATAGATTACCTAGAACGAGAGAACCTAGCTTATGCTTAAATACTTCTATAGTTACACCATCATCTCATCGTTCAGAAATCGGACAATTTCGATTACTTTCAGAAGCTAGATTTCAAAATTTTAAATCTGATGTAGTGAAATTATTACAACAGATGGATAAAAATATTTCTGACATAGAAATTTTGTTATCTCCAGAATCTATAAGTTCTCGATTTAATATATATATTCAACATGAAAGACTGGGACTTGCACCAGTTAGCACTTTTGGTGATGGTATTCGTCGCTTATTACATATAGCTCTTAAACTTGCCAGCGTCAAAGGTGGTATTCTTTTAATTGATGAATTAGAGTCAACAATTCATACAGAAGCCTTACAAAATTCTTTTCGATGGTTAGTTAAGTGGTGTACAGAAATGGATATTCAACTATTTGCAACTACTCATAGTCTTGAAGCTGTTGATACTTTATTAGAAGTTACTGAATCAGATTCAGATTTAGTGCTTTATCGCTTAGAACCCAAGGAAGGAAAAACAAAAGTAGTTAGACATGATGGACATAGATTAAGACGATTAAGAGAAGAATTAGGTCAGGAGGTGCGTTGGTGAGTCGGAAATATGTTTTAATTGGTGTTGAGGGGAATCATGATCAGGCTTTTATATCTAAGATTTTATGTAAATTATTAGGCTTTTCTGAATTTAAGGGAGATGAATCAAATCTAGATAGTTTTTGGCGGAAATTTATTCCTACTTATCCTAAAGGGGGAAATTTATATAAAAGACTTGATATGCCAACAATTTTGTATACGGAGACGTTATCAATTGCTTTATATGCAGGTGAAGGAAGTAATTTAATTACTAATTTGAATGATAAATTATCTGATATTGATTATTCCACTCTTTTAGCGTTTGCAATTATAGCTGATGCTGATGACGATACACCTAACAAAGTTGTGGAAAAATATCATCATGGTTTTAAAGAATATTTCCCTAATTTTCCAACTATAGTTAATCAAAGTGGTAATGTCATAGAAGGTTTACCAAGATTAGGAATTTACATATTACCAGATAATTCTCAACAAGGTGTATTAGATACTTTGATTTGTGATTGTGGAGATTTAGTTTATCCTGAATATATGCAAAGAGCAAGAGAATATATAAATAAATTTTCTGAAGAAGAGAAGAAGAAAAAGCCTTTAAGATGGAAACCTTTTGATCAAGAAAAGGCGATAATTGCTACAGTCGTCAGTGTTCTAAAACCTGGTAAAACTAATCAAACAAGTATTAGTGATAACAGTTGGATTAGTTCTGAAACAGAAACTCAAATTCCAGCAGTTCAAAATTTAACTAAGTTTTTCAGGAATTTATTGAATTTAGAGTCTTGAATAATACCCTATAATTCTACACTCTCTCCCTCGCAGGTGGGACAATACCCAACTTGTTTAACCCTGAATCAATATTTCTCAATAACTTAAAATCATCCTCCGGTAAAGGATAATTACTACTAAATAAACTACATTTTTCCAAAAACGTAAATGCTTGCCGAAATTGCTGCGGTTCTGCCTTAATTGGAGCATCAAAATGACAGGGAATAATCCATTGAAAATCCCAACTAGCAACTTTATTAGCCCAATTTATAGTTTCCTGCGGGGCGCGATTGAGAATCAAACTTTGTAAAATTGGGGCAACAAATATTCGCCCATTTCCTTGCAGAATATTAAATGACTCTTGCCAATTTTCTTGCCATTGGAAGGGGAAAAACCCAAAATAGGCTTTGCGCGAACGTTCTGGTGCTTTTTGAGCATCACCCCATGCTTCACTCCATGTAGGTACTTCTAACACACTAGGGCTGAAATACAAGGAAAATAATGTGATTCGCTGCCACCCTTTGCGGCGATTTGCTGAGGTATCGGCAACCATGTCAAAGGCTTTATCCTTGGCGTGGTACAGTAAGGGATAGGGGTCAAGTTGAACAATTGCTGGTGGCTCTGCTGGTACACAAACTATGGTATCTGTAAGTAAGAGAGTGTGCGATCGCTTATGGAAAAAAGCCACCTCTGCAAACTTACCCAACCCCAAATCAATCGGTCCGAGGGTTGCATAATCAAAATCCTCAGCAAAAGGAGCTTCCTGGCTATTTTCAGGCAGTATGTGAGTCCGTTTACCAGGTAAACCCAACCAACTTAAAGGCAAATTTACGGGAAAACTCCATTGTCCAGGGGAAACAAAAACCTGTGCAGCGGGAAAGCGTCGCGCAAAAGGACCAACAAAAACCTTATGTTCTATTCCCGATATCGTAGGCAAAATAATATACTTAACATCACCGTATTCTGCCACCAACTCCTTCAGCAAGCGAACACATTCTCCCGTTGGTGCGACAGGTGCATAAACCAGCAAACCGCCTTTTTCCAACTTAACTACAGTCATGCGGATTGGCACAACTACATAGAAAATTCCCTGTAATTGATCAAAAGTCCAGATAGTATCTTTAATAACTTCTTTACGGATAGTGCGCCGTTGACCATAAGGATAAATTGGCACAACAGGCCAAAACCGCCATGAAAAATCCTGGGGATGAATTTTTTCTATATCTCCACTTTCCACCACTTTGCGAACCTCTCTCAATTCCCAATACTCAGATTTTTGTTTGCTTTTCTAAATTTGGAGTTTAGCAAATTATGGGGGTGATCAACATAAAATTATTGATTTTTTAGAAAGATTGGGTTTTCCAACATGAGTAATTTTCATATTAATTTCATATTCCAGCTTGAGTTAATACCTCACTCAAATCAGCAACTAAATCTAAATTTTCTGCCCATTCTATTAAATAACCATAATCCAAAGTTTCTGCTTGTAACTTAATTATCCCCAAAGCATCACGCCATTGTTTTTCTGATTTACTTCCCTTTCCCCAGCGCAATTTTTGTAAAATAATATCTTCTGCTGAAGCTATCCAAAAAGCAGGAATTCCATCTAAATCAACTAATATTCTTCGGTGCATTTGAGATATTGCAAAAGGTGAATTATCAGTAATATAAATATCAGCATTAGCAATAGTTTCTGTATGGGTAATATTCAACATATTTCCCAAACCTCTTTGCAAATCTTCTACCGCACCTACTGGACAATAATATCCAAATGCTTCTAAAGTTTTTACCAGCAAATCTATTTGATTTGGTTTAACTTCTACCACCAAATCTAAATCACGAGTAGAACGTGGTTCTCCATGAATAGAACTAGCAACACCTCTACTTACATAATAATCAATATTAATTGACTCAAAAAGTTGATGTAGTTCTCCTGCTAAAGAAATTGAATCTTGAATCCACATATTTTCCTTAATACCTTTTGGTTGAAAATCAGGAGTAAATTTTTCTCCTAATACAGCACGGGTAAATAAATTACGAATTTCCTGTATAGTTGAATTGCGATTTCGAGATTTAATTCCTATCAGACATAGTTTTTTAACTCCTCGTTCATGGCTAATAAATCTTTCTATGCGTTGTTTTAATGATAATTGTCGCCATTTTTGAAAGAAATAAATATCAGCTTCTATTGCTGTATCTTGGCTTTGGGGTTGATAACTAGGTTTGGGAATTGTTGGGAAAGATAATCTTGATTTTTCTAGCATTGCTAATTTTATAGTATTCTTGAATATTGAGTATTTAACCTGTAACTTACATTATACTCAAAATATCACGTTTTTCTGATGTAGTGCTTATGTGCGTGTGATTGATGCTTGAAAAGTTAAATTATTAAATTTTATTGAGAGAATGTTTTAAAAAATACAAAACCTGTTACACTGAAATACATAATTAGAGATTAAATTTAAATTGCATAAAGTCACATGAAATTACGAGCAATATCAGACCTCAAAAATAAAATTATTCTTGGGGATAATTTATCCGTACTCAAACAAATAGAAAATGATACTTTTGATTTAATCATTACTTCACCACCATATTTTCAGCAACGTAATTATGGAAATGGTGGACAAGATGGAGGAAGAAATAACCAAATCAAAAATAATGGTTTTACTATTATTAGAATTTTGGGGAACACGATGAAAAAGGACATCATTTAAAGTCCTGTAGAGATTACTAAAAATAATCATCATCCAGCAGTTTATCCGATGTATATTATTCAAGAACTGATTAAATTATTAACTCAACAAGGTGATTTTGTCCTTGATCCTTTTTGTGGTAGTGGTACAACTTGTATAGCAGCTAGAAATTTAAATAGAAATTATTTAGGAATTGAAATCAATCCTGATTATGTAAACTTAGCTAATAACCGTATGGAAGAATCTGATTCTCAGCAGCAGGAATTATTTATATGAAATATGATTATAATCAAGAAATAGAAAGATTAGAAAAATCCTATCAGCAAGCAATTGAATTAGTTGAAAATCAATCATTTACAGAATTTGATCAAGAAATAAAAAACTGTGTAGATATTTTTATTCAAAAAATAGAAACCGATAAATCTTTAATTCAGGTAATTATTACCACCCTACTCAAGAAAATAATTAAACCTAAGCAAGATATTAGGTTACACATGGCTAAATTTATCAATGGATATTCTGCAAGAGTTCTTGATACTAAGGTAACTACACCATTTTTTAAAAGTAAATTTCCTAAATATGCTAATAAAGAAACTGCGTTTTTAACTAAAGCAACACGCGCAGAAATTATCTGGAATTTTCTTGTTTTAAGGTGAGTTGTCGTAATTTTTCAGGGTTCAGTTAAGCCTAAAACTCTTTTTTAAAACGAACCACAGAGGCACAGAGGACACAGAGAAAATAGAAGAACAAATTCTTAACTGAATTGTATTGAACTATAAATTACATCTCTTCACGCGAGAATGATTAGTGGTAATTCCTGTAAAAGTAATAAAGTACACAAAAAATCTTGCAATACGTATAAAATACTTATTTTTTCTAATTACGCGATTCCTATTGACATCATTTCTATATATATGTTACAAATATATAGAAAAATTAGATATCATAAATATGATGCCAGTCATTAGAATACCTGATCTTATCTACCAAAGACTCCAAGCTATAGCTATTCCCTTTGAAGACACCCCTGTTACTGTCATTGAGCGACTGTTGAGTGAATATGAAGCACGTCAAAAGCCTCAGCAATCGGGTGATATAGAGACACAAAAATCAGAGGAGAGCGAAAAATATCTAGTTCTTGATCCTGAAGCATCTAGTAATTTACGCCATACGAGGGTTATTCGATCTGTTATTGGTGGTAAGGAAATTCGTCAGCCAAACTGGAGTAAAATACTTGATGAGGCACATATACTTGCATGGAAACAAGGTTTATCTTCAGAAGCTCTAATAAAACTTAGTTTGGCAAGGGTTGTCAAGGGAGAGAGCAATGACCCTGGTTTCCACTACTTACGAGAGATAGATATTTCGATCCAAGGAGTAGAAGCAAATCTAGCATGGCGGAATACTCTACATCTCTCAAAAAACCTGAACATACCAGTTGAAGTATATTTCGAGTGGCGCATGAAAGAAGGATCTGCTTATCCTGGTCAGAAAGGAAAACTTATTTGGATACCCAAATAGATTGAAATGAATTATGACTTACGCGAAATACCTCTCAAACTCCCATTTCTCTGTGACCTCTGTGCCTCTGTGGTTCGTTATTCTGTGACTGATGCGTGAGTCCTATACTGTTTCTATATTATTGTGTAACATATATATATTATATGTGTTGCACAATTTATAAGAAATTTCATCTTGTCTGAAAAATATTCTGCACCATTTTCTTCTCTACCCTATCAGCAGCATTATCCAACTCTACCACCTCACCATCACTCAAAACCCACCCCAAAGCCCCAATATTCTCCTTTGCTTGTTTTAGACTTTTAGCCCCAGGAATGGGAATTGTGCCTTTACTAATACACCAATTAATAGCAACTTGAGACATAGTTTTATTGCGTGTATTTGCTATTTCCTGCAAACAACCTAAAAGCGGCTTCATTCCTGGTAATAACTGCTTACATAAAAATCCGCGAATACCTTTGGGAAAACTGCCATTTTCCGAAAACTTTCCGGTTAATAAACCCAACCCTAAAGGACTATAAGCAATTAATGTAATTCCTAACTCATCACAAACATCTTTTAAACCTAATTCCGTCACCGGATAAGTAGATAAAAGTGAATATTGCACCTGCAAAGTTTTAATCGGTATACCTCTTTCCTGAAATCTTTTATGCACCCATAAAAGTCTTTTAGTTCCATAATTAGATAATCCCACACCCTTCACCAAACCTTGCTCATACAAATCACCTAAACCATCTAATAAACCCACCTCTTGCCAAGGTGCATAATTAGCAGTAGACCAGTGCATTTGCACCAAATCAACATTTTTACCTAATCTTTTTGCAGAGGCATGACAAGCTGATATAATTGAATTTCTAGTCCATCTCCAAGGGTATGCGGCTAACTTAGTCGCAATGCAAATATTCTCTTGATTTATTCCCTGATATGCTTGGGCAAATTTCCCTAAAAGTAACTCACTGCGTCCCTTTAATTTACCTGTACCGTAGGAATCACCCGTATCAAATAATGTGATGCCATTGCTCACACAGAGATTAAACACCTCTTGTAACTGGTTATCCATACTTTCATCGTATCCCCAGAGCAGTTGATTTCCCCAAGCCCAAGTTCCGCAACCCATGAGAGGAAGATTTAATAAATTGTGAGTTAGCATAATTAAGAAAAACTTGCCAATTGTTATAAACTAATTATTTACGAATAATACCAATGATCCGTAAAGCTAAACCGAATAATTATCATCTTTATTTATCCGCGTTTATCCGCGTGCATCTGCGTTTAATTTTCATTTTAAAACTGTCACAAATACCAAAGTAAAAACTAAATGCCCATTATCATTTGTCCGGGAATCCATGCACCAGAATTAACTAAAAGCTTTATCCAAGGGTGCTTAAATCAAGCTGGTGAAAAATCCATAGATATACTGGTTTATCCTGAACAGGGTTATTTAACTTTATCAACATTTCATATTTTACATTTTTTGTGCGATCGCCTCGGTAATAAGCTAGAATCGCCTGTTATATTCTTATGCTTTAGTGCTGGTGTCATTGGCGGTATAGGTGCAGCCACAGCATGGCAACTTTGGGGAGGTCATGTTCAAGCCTTCATTGCTATTGATGGTTGGGGAGTCCCTCTAGGGGGCAATTTCCCCATACATCGTTTAAGTCATGATCATTACACCCATTGGACTTCAGCTTACCTCGGTATGGGAGAAAACAACTTTTACGCCGATCCAGCAGTTGACCATTTATCAATGTGGCAGTCCCCCCAATCTGTCCAAGGACAGTGGACAAATCCCTCCGTTGGGTTCTCTCCACCCAAACAATACCTCAGTGCATCTGAATTTCTCAATTTCCTATTAGAACGTTATAACAAGAAATAGTGATTATTTATTCCCCATTCCCAAGTATCTAATGCTTCCTCCTGAACCTACTGCTATTAATAACGGTTTTACCGGACTGCTGAAAAACCGGGGTTTTATGCTCCTGTGGATTGGTCAACTAATTTCTCAATTAGCTGATAAGGTATTCTTTGTGTTAATGATTGCCCTACTCAAACTCTACCTACCCAGTAATGAGATAAACGGTGATGCACGCTTCTATTTATACATGGCATTTACCGTACCAGCAATATTGTTTGGCTCTGCTGGTGGTGTTATCGTTGACCGTGTACCAAAAAAACTGATTATGGTAGGTTCAGATGTGGTGCGGGGAATATTCATGGTGTTAATTCCCTTCCTGCCACGACAATTTGGGATACTTTTATTCTTCACCTTTGGTATCTCCACCGTTACCCAGTTTTTTGCCCCAGCGGAACAAGCGTCAATTCCCTTGTTGGTAAGAAAGGAAGGTTTAATGGCTGCTAATGCCCTATTTAGTAGCACCATGATGGCAGCATTAATTATTGGTAATGCAGTGGCTACTCCGATGTTAAATTGGTTTGAAACCTTTAATAAAGGTTTTGGCAAAGAATTGGTTGTCGGCTGCTTGTACCTGATTTCTGCCGTGATTATGATGCCAATTCAGTTTCGAGAACACAGACATATTGACAAAACCGCACCCGCAATTAATCCCTGGGCGGAATTTGTGCTAGGACTGCGCTATCTCAGACAAAATCGGCTGGTGTGGAATGCTATGCTGCAAATTGTCACCTTATACTGCGTATTTGCCGCCCTGATAGAATTAGCCATTGGTATGGCAGCAAGGTTACATTTAGCTCCAGAAGAATTTAGTTCTTTCGTCGCTGCGGCGGGGGTAGGTATGGTGATAGGTGCGGCTATTCTGGGCAATTTTGGACATAGATTATACAATAAACCTTTGCCTTTAATCGGATTTTTAATCATGGCGTTTTCCTTGGGTTTATTCATTTTTATTGATAACCAACCCTTAGCATTAGGACTTTGTATTTTCTTGGGTGTGGGTGCAGCTTTTGTCAACGTGCCAATGCAAACTTTAATTCAACAACAAGCACCATCAGAAATGCACGGTAAAGTCTTTGGCTTTCAAAATCATGCCATTAATATCGCTCTGACAGCACCTCTATTAATTACGACAAAGCTAGTTAATGCCTTTGGATTGTCGGCAGTGTTATTCGGAATGAGTATAGTTGTCGGGGCTATTGGTGTTTGGACATGGCAAAATACTCGGCGGGTATTGCAAGATGTGATCTAGAAATTGTACAATTATGATCCGTTCTTAATGCTAATAAATACGGCTTTCTCTGCAATTGTGAGAATTTTTACATTAAAATGAAGTTTTAAATACAGAATCTAAGCGTTAATTTTAGCTATACTTTGAGGTTAACTGTGGTTTCGTCTTCTCAAATCAGTCTCCCAAAATCTGAAAATAATCAGCAGTCTCCCGTATCTAATTCGTCAGTTCCCTCACCAAAACGGGCATCTGGCGGTTTCGCGTTGATAGATAGTCTCATCCGTCATGGTGTTGAGCATATTTTTGGTTATCCCGGTGGCGCGATTCTACCGATTTATGATGACCTCTATAAAATAGAAGCTGGGGGTACGGTCAAACATATCTTAGTTAGACATGAACAAGGTGCTTCCCACGCCGCCGACGGTTACGCCCGTGCTACTGGTAAAGTGGGAGTATGCTTTGGTACTTCCGGTCCTGGGGCAACCAATTTAGTTACAGGGATTGCTACAGCCTACATGGATTCTATTCCCATGATTGTGGTGACGGGACAAGTACCCCGCGCTGCAATTGGTACAGATGCCTTCCAAGAAACAGATATTTACGGGATTACTTTACCCATTGTTAAGCATTCCTATGTAGTCCGTGATGCCAAAGATATGGCGCGGATTGTCGCTGAAGCTTTTCACATTGCCAGCACTGGTAGACCGGGGCCTGTTTTAATTGATGTTCCCAAAGATGTGGCATTGGAGGAATTTGATTATGTTCCTGTCGCACCGGGTTCGATTAAGTTACCGGGTTATCGTCCCACAGTCAAGGGAAATCCCCGCCAAATTAATGCGGCTATTCAATTAATTCGAGAAAGTCGTCGTCCATTGTTGTATGTTGGGGGAGGAGCGATCGCTGCTAATGCCCACGAAGAAGTCAAACAACTGGCAGAATTATTTAATCTCCCCGTCACTACCACCTTAATGGGTATCGGTGCATTTGACGAACATCATCCCCTGTCGTTGGGAATGTTGGGAATGCACGGTACAGCTTACGCCAACTTTGCTGTTACAGATTGCGATTTATTAATTTGCGTCGGTGCTAGATTTGATGACCGCGTGACAGGTAAATTAGATGAATTTGCCTCTTTAGCTAAAGTCATTCACATTGATATTGACCCCGCAGAAGTCGGTAAAAACCGCGTTCCCGAAGTTCCCATTGTTGGTGATGTTAAAAACGTCTTAAAAGACTTATTACGCCGATGTCAAGACGCAAATACTAAAGCCACACCTAACCAAAATCAAGAATGGTTAAACTTAATTAACAGTTGGAAACAAGATTATCCTTTAATTGTTCCCCATCACGCTGACAGCATTTCTCCCCAAGAGGTAATTGTCGAAGTTGGCACTCAAGCGCCCCAGGCATTTTACACCACAGATGTCGGTCAACACCAAATGTGGGCTGCCCAATTCCTCAAAAACGGACCAAGACGCTGGATTTCTAGCGCTGGTTTAGGAACAATGGGTTTTGGTGTCCCTGCGGCTATGGGTGTAAAGGTAGCATTCCCGGACGAAGAAGTAGTCTGTATTAGCGGTGATGCCAGTTTCCAAATGTGTTTGCAGGAGTTGGGAACACTAGCACAATATGGGATTAATGTCAAGACCTTGATCTTAAATAACGGTTGGCAGGGAATGGTGCGTCAGTGGCAAGAAGCCTTCTATGGACAGCGTTATTCATCTTCTAACATGGAAGTGGGAATGCCTGATATTGAGCTTTTAGCACAGGCTTATGGCATCAAAGGCATGGTAATTACCAAGCGGGAAGAGTTGGCAGATAAAATTGCCGAAATGCTGGCACACAATGGACCTGTAATTGTCAATGTCCACGTTACCAGAGATGAAAACTGCTATCCCATGGTAGCCCCTGGTAAGAACAACTCGCAAATGGTTGGTTTACCTAAGCCAACACCAAGAACCGCAGTTGAATCAATTTCTTGCAGCAATTGTGGCACTCAAAACCAAGCTAATCATAATTTCTGTTCTGATTGTGGAACAAAGTTGTAGTTAGATTTTGTAGGGGTTTAGTATTATGCTTTACCCTTACCTATTCAATATTATGTTTATCTTTTCTTAGAGATTTTCTATAAATTCTTCAGGTGTAATTTGTGCTTGTTTAAGAACACCGCTTACAGAAGTGTTGAATGTTAGGAAAAGATTAAAAAAAAGTACCATAATTTGATACAATCTAAAAAAATCTAGATAAAGAATTATCAAATTATGCGCTTAAAGAATTTCCCAGAAGTGGTCAAAACCAGAAGTGTTGAATGTTAGGAAAAGATTAAAAAAAAGTACCATAATTTGATACAATCTAAAAAAATCTAGATAAAGAATTATCAAATTATGCGCTTAAAGAATTTTCCAGAAGTGGTCAAAACAATATTGAAACCATTGCCCAAAAAAGATTATCCAGTTCTGGACACATTTTCATTTGTATCAGTGTGGTTACAGTATGTCATGGATAAAAGTATAGTGAGTATGAGAGATTTATTTCAAAGACTAAATAATCAAGGGATAGATTTAAAAATATCAAATTTTTCCAAGGCAAGTAAAAAGAGAGATACTCAAGTATTTTTGGAGATAATAACTGAATTAAACAATCAACTGAGAAAGAAAAAAGGAAAGGAAGAAACCCAAGCATTATTTCCTATAGATTCAACAATTATTACATTAACAAGTAAATTATTATGGAGTCAAGGATATCATCAAGTAAAACTATTTTGTGGGTTAGATAGTTTGACATCAGAAGTTGGTGGAATGGTGATTCATTTTGGGCAAGGACATGACCATAAATATGGACAAGAAACAGTAGAAGCAATTCCGTCAAAAGGAGTAGGGATAATGGATAGAGGATTTGCATCCTCCGAAAGAATATCTGAATTAAAACAACAAAAAAATAAAGCTTTTGTCTTAAGAATTAAAAATAATGTCACTTTAGAAATGCTAGAAAATGGTAATTGTAAAGTTGGCAAAGATGAAAGAGAAGTGGAAATTAGAGTAGTAGCATTTTGTGATATAGAAACTAAGAGTGAATTTCGTTTAGCAACAAACTTATTAAATGAAGGAGAAGAGCAAGTTAGTAATCAAGAGATTATGGAAATTTACATACAAAGATGGCAAATTGAATTGTTATGGAAATTCTTAAAAATGCACCTCAAGTTAGACAGACTTATGACAAAGAATGAGAATGGAATTAGAATTCAGATAATGTGCTGTTTAATCGCTTATTTGATATTGCAACTAATAGAAATACCGCAAGAATTTGGCAAAACTTTATTAGATAAACTCCGTTATCTTCAGTCCTATATGTGTCAGGAAATAAGTTATGTTCATTGGTTTAGAAAACTTATTTGGATAAGATGAAAAATAGCACTTATAGGCTAAGTTTATTTCAATATGTAAAGTTTTATTACGCTATTCAACATTTCTGGGTCAAAACAATATTGAAACCATTGCCCAAAAAAGATTATCCAGTTCTGGACACATTTTCATTTGTATCAGTGTGGTTACAGTATGTCATGGATAAAAGTATAGTGAGTATGAGAGATTTATTTCAAAGACTAAATAATCAAGGGATAGATTTAAAAATATCAAATTTTTCCAAGGCAAGTAAAAAGAGAGATACTCAAGTATTTTTGGAGATAATAACTGAATTAAACAATCAACTGAGAAAGAAAAAAGGAAAGGAAGAAACCCAAGCATTATTTCCTATAGATTCAACAATTATTACATTAACAAGTAAATTATTATGGAGTCAAGGATATCATCAAGTAAAACTATTTTGTGGGTTAGATAGTTTGACATCAGAAGTTGGTGGAATGGTGATTCATTTTGGGCAAGGACATGACCATAAATATGGACAAGAAACAGTAGAAGCAATTCCGTCAAAAGGAGTAGGGATAATGGATAGAGGATTTGCATCCTCCGAAAGAATATCTGAATTAAAACAACAAAAAAATAAAGCTTTTGTCTTAAGAATTAAAAATAATGTCACTTTAGAAATGCTAGAAAATGGTAATTGTAAAGTTGGCAAAGATGAAAGAGAAGTGGAAATTAGAGTAGTAGCATTTTGTGATATAGAAACTAAGAGTGAATTTCGTTTAGCAACAAACTTATTAAATGAAGGAGAAGAGCAAGTTAGTAATCAAGAGATTATGGAAATTTACATACAAAGATGGCAAATTGAATTGTTATGGAAATTCTTAAAAATGCACCTCAAGTTAGACAGACTTATGACAAAGAATGAGAATGGAATTAGAATTCAGATAATGTGCTGTTTAATCGCTTATTTGATATTGCAACTAATAGAAATACCGCAAGAATTTGGCAAAACTTTATTAGATAAACTCCGTTATCTTCAGTCCTATATGTGTCAGGAAATAAGTTATGTTCATTGGTTTAGAAAACTTATTTGGATAAGATGAAAAATAGCACTTATAGGCTAAGTTTATTTCAATATGTAAAGTTTTATTACGCTATTCAACATTTCTGCACCGCTTAATGTACCAACTTTTAATTCTGGATGTAATGGTACAACACAACCAATTTCACCATTGAGTGTTTGTTTTTTCATGATTATATGACTACCAGTTTGTCTAATTTGATAAAAACCCAAACGTTCTAATGTGCGAATTGCTTCTTTGCTAGAAGTTCGTGGTAATTTAGGCACAAGTAACCTCAATGCTAGTTACATATCTAGGAGAGGTTTCTGGTAAAGGAAATTCTTCTAAATAAAGTCGTGTTGCTTCTTTTAAACCTGTTATTGCTTGTTCTATTGTTTCTCCTTGATCTACTGTACCAACTTCTGGACATTCAGCGATATACATATCATCTTCTTTGTAAATTATGACTGTGAAACTGCGACTTTTCATAGTTTTCATGAGGGTTACATCTAGGTTTATTCTAACATTAAATGTAGGGGTTTAGCATTGCTAAACCCCTACCATATTCTCATTATTTTAAGCTGAGTTTGTAAATCTTTGATTGCTTGTTGTTGATTACCTATTACAGCAAATTGTCATCAAACCCGGAACAAGAACCCCACCCCCAACCCCCTCCCCGCAAGCGATGAGGGGGCTAAGATGTACCTTATATGATTGGAAATCGCTGTAAGTAGGTGGACGTGAAATAACCAAAATGTGTAACGATATGTAAATTCACCTCGATGCGTTATTATCGTTGAGTTTTAGCCATTTCAAAAAACAAAATATATTTTGATTTTCCTCCGCCCACCTACTTAACAATTCGCAAGATATTATATTATTCATAAACTATCTAAATTTAGTTCAAATTAGTAAATTATGGTAATGGGTAATATAATATAATGAAAATATATTCATAAAGAGTCATCTATTAAATGGAAATCCTCCCCAAGTTAATGCGGCAATTCAATTAATTAGAGAAAGTCATCACCCATTGTTGTATATTGGGGAAGGAGCGATCGCAGCTAATGCCCACAATGTGTTTGCAAGAGTTAGGATATATAGTAAAATCTAGTGTTAATGTCAAGACTTTTATCTTAAAGAGAGGTAATTTGGGTGTGTTCTTTGATGCTGAAAAATTAGCAGGTAAGCCGATAAAATTAGTCAGAATGCTGGTAGCAGCTAAAGCTGTCAAAATTCTAGATTTAAATAAGGTGAATGAATTAAAATTATTCCTATGCTAAACCGAATCAAAGACTTAACAACAAACATATCATCCCGCTTAGTTGAAATCCGCCGCCATATTCACGCGCATCCAGAACTTAGTGGCGAAGAATATCAAACTGCTGCCTTTGTTGCGGGTGTGTTATCCGCTAATGGCTTGCACGTAGAAGAAGGTATAGGTAAAACAGGTGTCATTGGTGAATTACAAGGAACTCAATCTAGCGATAGAATCTTAGCAATTCGCACTGATATGGATGCTTTGCCCATTCAAGAACGGACAAGCTTAGAATATGCCTCTCGGATTAAAGGAGTCATGCACGCTTGTGGACATGATATTCATACTACGGTAGGTTTGGGGACAGCGATGGTACTTTCCCAAATTGCCTCAGAATTGGGTGGAAAGGTGCGGTTTTTATTTCAACCCGCTGAGGAAATTGCCCAGGGTGCAAATTGGATGGTAAGAGATGGAGTGATGAATAATGTCGCGGCTATTTTAGGGTTGCACGTTTTTCCTTCCATTCCTGCGGGTTCAGTGGGTATTCGCTACGGTGCATTAACAGCCGCAGCAGACAATTTAGAAATTATTATTATTGGTGAATCTGGACATGGTGCGCGTCCCCATGAAGCCATAGATGCAATCTGGATTGCAGCGCAAGTGATTACATCATTGCAACAAGCTATTAGCCGTACTCAAAATCCTTTGCGTCCCGTAGTGTTGAGTATTGGACAAATTAATGGGGGAAGAGCGCCAAATGTGATTGCTGATAAAGTACAATTATTGGGAACAGTGCGATCGCTTCACCCAGAAACCCGCGACAAACTACCACAGTGGATTGAAAATATAGTTGCTAATGTTTGTAATTCTTACAATGCAAAATATCAAGTTAACTATCATCGAGGTGTACCCAGTGTCCAAAATGATAACGCCCTAACACAATTATTACAATCATCAGCGGAAGAAGCTTGGACTAATAATTGTGTACGAATTTTACCAGAACCATCTTTAGGTGCAGAAGATTTTTCTGTTTATTTAGAACACGCCCCTGGTTCAATGTTTCGTTTAGGTGTAGGCTATGAAGAGAGAATAATTAACCATCCCTTGCATCATCCTCAATTTGAAGTTGATGAATCTGCTATTATTACTGGAGTAGTCACATTAGCTTATGCAGCTTATAAATATTGGCTAAATTCAGAACTATGATTTGTGTGATTTATTTAATTTCGATGATTAATTAGTCGGAACTATGATTTCTAGTATTCATTTAATTTTCATGATTAATTAGTCAAACAAATCAAAAAAATCACAGTTGAAAATTCGCTCTTTAAATAAATTCAAGAAAATTACACTGTCAATCATGCCACCAATCGAAACTATAGATTCAAACTCATCAGAACAAACCACTAATAATTGGTATTTAGTAAGTGTCCGTTCTAAAAAAAGAGAAGTATTTTTGAAATATCTGAATTTAGCTATTAGCCAAAATCAATTACAGGATTTAGTGACAGAAATAAAAAGTCCCCAAGATGCAGTTTATCAAGATATTGTTTTATTAAAAATCAGTAATTTCAAAACTGCTTGTATACAACTTAAAAAAATTGAATGTTTCCAAAATATCGAACGGAAACCTTTAGCATTACCACAAGTGAATAGAATGTTGGGTATTGGGTAAATTTGGCTATAAATAGCTAATTACCTATTCATAAAAAATACTCCACAACCGTCAACCAACGAAATTAATTATCATTTCCACCAGGAGATTGCGGGAAGGCTGGGAGCCGCGTCTCTTTAGAGCGCGGGGGAAAGCCTACTCGTGCAAAGTTGTTAACACCGCTGAGGCAATTGTCCAAGAGGATCTAAATGTTAAGGCGATGAAGTCCCGCTGCAAACCTAAACGGCAGAAAGGACGATTTATGGCTAATGGTCAATCTGCAAAACGTGGGTTAAATCGCTCCATTTCTGATGCCAGTTGGGGCGAATTATTTTCTAAGATTGCTTGGCTGGCATTGAAGTCTGGTAAGCCAGTATTATCCGTTAATCCTAAATTTACTTCTCAAGAATGTTCGGCTTGTCATCATATTAGTAAAGCTAACAGAGATGGCGAAAAGTTCATTTGTGAAAACTGCGGTCATATTGACCATGCTGATACTCAAGCCTCCCGGACAATTTTACGAAGAGCTAATTTAAAATTTGTCAGCAAAGACATTAAAAACCTACCTGCGAACTGCGGGAAAGTTACGCTTGTCAGAGATGATTCTGCCAGTAATGGCAAACAGGATCAGGGCAAGAACCGTACATCTAAGGTAATACCTGAAAAGCGGATATTATTCGAGCAGTTGTCTTGACAATTATTCGATTAAGAATCCCCGCGTCTTTAGACCGGGGAGTGTCAAACTCATCGTTGTTGTGATAGTTTCTTTCTTTAAATATTATCCAGGAATAGGACATGAATGGTTAAATAATTATGGTGCAGTGGGATTTTCTTCATTATCTTTTAGATCCTATTTTGGGTTAGTTGTGGTTAGAAAAACTCTGGAGAATAAATCATGCAAAAAAGAGTCAAAGTTAAACCAAACTCCAAACAGCAAAAGATTGAAGAATCAGCAGATGGTAGTTTAACTGTACATTTAAAATCACCACCTGTAGATGGTAAAGCTAATGAAGAGTTAATTAAACTATTAGCTAAAAATTTTGATGTTTCTAAATCCTCGATCACAATTAAATCTGGGACAACATCTCGACAAAAGTTAATTGAAATTGATGGGATTTAGAATGAAATAGCCCAGGGGGACTAAGTAGGTGAATACAATAAAACCAAAGTGTGTAAAGAAAAGTAAAATCGCCCAAAGCTTCTTCACTCTTGCCTTCCCATACCGACAATTTTCAATGCTAACCTACTTAGGGCTTGCTAAATAAAGCTAAAACCATTTATTAATAAGGGTTTCGTGGATTTTTATCACAAAAAAGTGCAAGGTTTTCGCTGATGGTGTCTCAAAATAGGTGCATTTTTCTTTGTCGGATTTGGAAAATTGAGGATATCCAGATAGTTGAAACTGTTAGAAAGTTCCCAGTTAAGAGTTCCCTGCCCTCACAGACAACTTTTTCAGCAAACCCTACTTAGATAATAGTTTTTATAATCACCAATCACCAACAAAATTGCCCAAAAAATTAAACACGCCATTTGGCACAATTGCTAGGTATGATATTTTATCTACAAACATTTACCCAGCAAAACCTGACTATGACTCAAAACTACCGCATTACCTTACTTCCTGGCGATGGCATTGGTCCTGAAATTATGTCCGTAGCGGTGGACGTGCTAAAAGTCGTAGGGAACCGATTTGATCTTAGCTTTGAATTTTCTACAGCCTTAATTGGTGGCGCTGCTATTGACGCAACCGGCGAACCTCTACCTGCTGTCACCTTAGATATGTGCCGCAATAGTGATTCCGTCCTGCTGGCTGCTATTGGTGGTTATAAATGGGATTCTCTGCCCTCGAATTTACGCCCAGAAGCAGGTTTGTTAGGGTTGCGGGCTGGGTTAGAACTATTTGCTAATTTACGTCCTGCAAAAATTCTTCCCCAATTAATTGACGCTTCTACCTTGAAACGGGAAGTTGTGGAAGGTGTAGATATTATGGTGGTGCGGGAACTCACCGGCGGAATTTATTTTGGTAAACCAAAAGGCATTTTTGCTACCGAAACCGGAGAAAAACGCGGTGTAAATACGATGGTTTACACAGAATCGGAAATTGAACGGATTGGGCGCGTAGCCTTTGAAACAGCGCGGAAACGGGGTGGGAAACTCTGTTCTGTGGATAAAGCCAATGTGTTAGAAGTATCTCAATTGTGGCGCGATCGCATCACTCAACTTTCCTTAGAGTATACTGATGTGGAATTATCTCATTTATATGTGGATAACGCTGCCATGCAATTAGTTCGCGCCCCCAAACAATTTGATACAATTGTCACAGGCAACCTATTTGGTGACATTCTCTCCGATGCGGCGGCGATGTTAACTGGTAGTATAGGAATGTTACCTTCTGCCAGTTTGGGTGCTGATGGTCCTGGTGTCTATGAACCAGTTCACGGTTCAGCCCCAGATATTGCCGGACTTGATAAAGCCAACCCTCTAGCACAGGTTTTAAGTGCCGCCATGATGTTGCGTTATGCTTTCAACCAACCAGAAGCAGCAGACTTAATTGAAAATAGTGTGTTACAAGTTTTACAACAAGGTTATCGCACAGGAGATATTATGTCCCCAGGAATGAAACTAGTCGGTTGTCAAGCTATGGGTGAAGCACTCATGGAAATTCTCGAATTAAAATCACGTTAAAGGATAAATCTGGAAATTTCAGCATCTATTGTGAAAATTTTCAGATAAACTAAGAGCAAATCTATAACTTACATAAAAGCAAATAGTGTACGCTTTACAACAAGAACAAGCAAACTTTACCTCACCAAAAAAGCACCCGTCTTTGATTGATCCTACTGTAATTAGAGCCGCTAGTCATATTTACTATACCTACTGTGAAGTCCATCCAGAAATAGTAGGAAAAGCTACAGGGGTAGCAATTAGTCGGGTAACTCATCGGGGTAAGGTGATTTTTACTCATTACCCAGTGCTGTTACCACAGGAATGCTTTGTCCCCTTAAATCAAATTGAGTCCTATATGTATTAGTCAACTAGCAACTGACAAATAACAATATGGACATTTTGATTTATATTCCAGCAAGTATCATTGTTTTTATCTTGGGGACATCTCTCGGTAGTTTTATTAATGTTGTAGTTTATCGGCTACCGACTGGGTTATCAGTGCTGTGGCCACCTTCTCGCTGTCCCAAGTGCTTAAATAGGTTAAAAGCCTATGATAATATCCCAGTTTTTGGTTGGTTGTGGTTAAAAGGGCGGTGTCGTTATTGCCAAACTCAGATTTCTCGCCGTTATCCATTAATAGAGGCGTTAACAGGGATAATATTTTTAATAGTATTTTGGGTTTTTCAATTTTCAATTTTTACCCTGGGATATTGGGCTTTTTGTAGTTGGTTATTGGCTCTATCTCTTGTAGATTTAGATACAATGACCCTACCCAACCCGTTGACTAAATCGGGTTTAATTTTAGGAATAGTCTTTCAAATATCTGTTGGTTGGCTATCAGAACCGACTGCGGTGGGCTTATCAAAACGCTTAATAACCGGAATAGCCGGTGCCGTTCTGGGTTTATGGTTGTTTGATGCGATCGCCCTTTTAGGTTCTATGGCTTTTGGCAAAACGGTCATGGGTGCAGGTGACGCTAAATTAGCTGCTATGATGGGAGCATGGTTAGGATGGCGTTATTTACTCATAGCGGGGTTTATTTCCTGCATTTTGGGAGTATTCATCGGTGGGGGCGCAATTATCCTCTCCCGTCACCAAATGGGACAAAAAATGCCTTTTGGACCCTTCCTCGCGTTAGGTGCGGTAATCACTGTTTTTTGTGGTGAAACTATTTTGTCCAACTATCTGAGATTATTTTTGCCTGGATATTAAGATCATTTTTTAAATCTTTTTTCATGCTTATGGTTTTATCAACCCAAGCCTGTATCCATACTGACTGTAGCTGCTATTACCCCATTGAGATTTGAGATGTTGGTAATATGTCTAAACTATGATTTTTATGATTAACTAATCATCCAAATCAAAACAGTCACACAAATCATAGTTAAGACATTTAATCAGCCAAATCATAGTTCTGATTTTGACCTAATACCTAATTACATAAAATAAAAATGGCAAACAACGAAGAATCACGCGGTTTAAAGTCTCTATTTGATTGGTTCGCAAATCGGCGTAAATCGGGAAGCACCAATTCAGAACGCCAAGAACGGGAAATTGCCGATGGTTTATGGCATAAATGCCCTAAGTGTGGTGTTCTGAGCTATGCAAAAGATTTAAGAGCTAATCAAATGGTTTGCGTTGATTGTGGTCATCATAATCGAGTTGATAGTGATGAACGGATTCGCCAATTAATTGATGCTAATACTTGGAAACCATTAGATGAGCATTTACATCCTACTGATCCCTTACAATTCCGCGATCGCAAACCCTATAGCGATCGCTTACGAGAAACACAAGAAAAACTAGGACTTGTAGATGCTGTCAAAACTGGACTAGGTCAAATTAACACCTTACCCATAGCATTAGGAGTCATGGACTTCCGGTTCATGGGTGGAAGCATGGGTTCTGTCGTCGGTGAAAAACTCACCCGCATGATTGAACAAGCCACCCAACGCCGTTATCCTGTAGTCATCATTTGCACATCAGGCGGTGCGAGAATGCAGGAAGGAATGCTGTCTTTAATGCAAATGGCAAAAATATCCGCCGCCCTCCAACGTCACCGAGACTCTAAACTATTATATATTCCCATTTTAACCAACCCCACTACCGGAGGTGTTACCGCCAGTTTCGCCATGTTGGGTGATCTCATCATCGCCGAGCCCAAAGCAACAATTGGTTTTGCCGGCAGACGGGTAATTGAACAAACCCTCAGAGAAAAACTACCAGAAGATTTCCAAACCGCCGAGGACTTACTAAAACATGGATTTGTTGATGATATCGTCCCCCGCACACAATTAAAAACTACCTTGGCACAACTAATTGCCCTCCATCAACCACTCCCCACAACAACACCAAACATGGTTTTGTGGGAAACAATGAAATTGAGTTCCGCTACTGTTGAGTAGGGGAGTAGGGGGAGTAGGGGGAGTAGGGGGAGTAGGGGAGTAGGGGAGTAGGGGGAGTAGGGGGAGTAGGGGGAGTAGGGGAGTAGGGGGAGTAGGGGGAGTAGGGGGGTAGGAGGGGTAGGAGGGGAGTAGGGGGAGTAGGGGAGAAATTTCATTCTTCATTCTTCATTCTTCATTCTTCATTCTTCATTCTTCATTCTTCATTTTCCCGGTTCTTGGACGAAAATCAGGGGAAGTAGCCCTAATAGTCGGCACAGGCTAGAAAGGGCAAATAAACCTAATAAACCGCCAAAATTAGGACTTTGGGCAATAAAACCGCCGATTGTTGTACCTAAAGCTCCACTTACCCCCCCTACAGCCGCAACAATGGCAAAATAGATAGATTTATTCCTCACAGGAGCAATTCCCAGATACATATTAGTGCTACATAAATCAACACCTGCCCAAGTGATGCCAGTAAAAATATGTAAAAGCGGCAACCATAGCCAAAAGTCAAGTTGATGATTACCAATTCCTAACCATAATAATGGTGTAATTGCGACTAAAAAGCCAACACAGATGAGAATGGGACGATTACCAATTCTATCAGCTAATTTCCCCCATAAAATCAACACTAACAGATTTGCCCCAGTCTGAAGACTGCTATAAATAGTTACTAAAGTAACATCTAAATCTAAAGTATCTAATAAATAGAAGTTGAAAAAAGGTGCGCTCAAATGCACAGCCAACATCCAAATACTGAAATAAAGTAGAAATAGTAAGAATTTAGAGTTCTTCCCAATAATACTAGTCCAATTAGTTTTTTCTTGGCAAATATCTTCAGGAGGACTTTCACAACCATTTAAACTATACTGATTTTGTAATTGTGGATTGACATCTACTTGGAAATACTGGCAAAACAAACTAATAATTCCGCAAATAGTCCCTAAAGATAGAACTAATCCATAACCTTGGATAGTTCCACCATACCAATGTGATATTACTAATCCCGCTAAAGGAATACATATTAAATTCGTCAGATGACAAGCACTATTCCGAATCCCAAAATATCTCCCTCGTAACCTGCGGGGAATAATAATTGCTAACCAACTTAGCCAAGATGCACTTCCTAATCCTCCTAAAAGATGACTAAAAAGAACAATTAACAGTGTTAATATTACCAATTGTTGGGAATTTAGGACACTGGAATTATTAGCGAAAATACCAATTACCAGAATTAGCCATAATAAACGAGAAGTTCCAAAGGTTAAGAGAGAATACTTGAATCTACTGGTAGTCTGTTCGGAAATATAAGCGCCCACAGGTTGAACAAAATTTACCAGCATGGGAATTGACGATAACATTCCAAATATCACTGGAGTAGCATCCAACTCGACTAACAAATTACTGACTAAAATTCCCCCCGTACTCAAAGAAAAAATAGATGCAAAAATAGCATCTGCCGCAGAAGCTTGTAAACTGGTACGAATATCGTTTTTAGTAAATTGCTTAGGAAACTGTTTAATTAGTGAAGAGTCAAGATTGGAAGTCTGAATATCCAGTGGTTCAACTATGTCAACTGGAAGAGAATTCATATTATCATGTCAATTGATGACAAATTAGAGAGTGGATATAATTACTGATAAATTGCTATCTTTTGCTTTTGTATTTTTCAACAAAAAGTTTGTTGTTTCAATATCAGTTTGCAGACTCACAGTTTATAAAACACCTCAGAAAATGTCATCAGTATTGCATAATTAGGAGATTAGTCGAGTTTTTGCAATTAATAATTGAGGAAAAGATCCAATTCTCCCTTATTTCTCCCCATGAAAATTATTGTTTATATTTATACTGATCCACTCCTAGATACTGTTCCCAGCCCAGATGATTGGGGTTGGGAAGTAGATAAAATTTATGAAGATTTAGGAAAACGCACCCAATTAGAACAATTATTAATTGATTGTCAAACCGAAACTGTAAATTATCTACTGGTACGCCGATTAGAAGAATTAGGTGATAGTTTATCCCAAGTGAGCGATCGCCTCAATCAAATAGAAACAATGGGAGTCATAGTCATTACGACACAACAACCCTATGCCTCCAAATCTAGTCAAATCCCCACCGAAATACTACAATTATTACCAGAAATTCAATATCAACAACGTAGCCGCCGAATTCGTCAGGGACACGCTCGTAATCGCCTAGAAACCTCACCACCACCGGGAAAATCCCCCTATGGCTACCGGAGAGGACAAGGTAAATATATTATTGATCGCACTACCTCACCCGTTGTTAAAGACTTTTTTGAATATTTTTTACTCTATGGTTCTGTCCGTGCTACCGTCCGTTATATAAGTAAAAAATACAGTAAAAATATTTCTGTCACTACAGCCAGACGGTGGTTAACTAATCCAGTTTATCGCGGTGATACAGCCTATCAAAACAGGGAAATTATCTCTAATACTCATGCGGCAATTATATCCAGAGAAGAAGCAGCGCAAATTGATAGACTATTACGACGCAACAGCCGCTTACCATCGCGGACAGCTAGTGCGCCCCGTTCTTTAGCTGGTTTAGTCATTTGTCATCAATGTCAATTACAGATGATTGTCACCAGTGTTACTCAGCGTCATCAGGATCAAGAGTATTTATATTTACGTGCAACCGACTGTCCTCAACAGCCTAAATGTCGTGCTATCCCTTACCAAGTAGTTTTAGAAAAAACCATTGATCATGTTTGTCGAGATTTACCTTTAGCTGTCGCCGGGATAAATTTTCCCCAATTAGATGCAATTAAAAATAGTTTAGGCAATGATATATCTCGTCAGCAACAAATCCTCCAGCAATTACCCACTTTCATAGAAACGGGGATTTTAGATATAGAAACTGCAAAATTAAGAGCTTACAAACTTCGCACAGAAATTTCCGAACTTCAAGCCAAGTTAGCAATTCTTCCTCCTGTGAATTTGCGTTCCGTAGCTGAAGCTGTTTCCATTCCCCAATTTTGGCTAGATTTATCAGAGGTAGAACGAAGATTTTACTTCCGTGAATTTATCCAACAAATTCAAATTATCCGCCAAAATAGAGAATGGGATGTACAAATAATTTTTATTTTCTAAACCACCAGATCCCCGACTTCTTTAAGAAGTCGGGGATCTGAATCATTGATTATTCATCTTGACTTTTGGGGGACTGTTTGCCTTTTTTACCTGCATTTTTGACATTCATCACTTTTCCTAGTAAATCAAACCAAAAAGGCGCACCCATCGCAATAGCAATACCACTGACAAACCAACCAGCAATCATACTTAAAACACTGAAAACAGGCAACCCATTAACTCTATATTTTGTGCTGTTGATTTGCTGTTGTACGTTAGCACTTGTCCAACCAATTGGTAATTCAACTTCCTTTAAAATCTCGTTAGGATCTATTTTATTGATATCTGAAGGATTAGAGTCTTGTGGTGCTACTTTTACAGCCTGGTTAATAATTATTTCCCGCAATAAAGAATCCTTAGATAAACGGTTAATGATATGAAAAGTATCGGCATTGGTTGTGATAGCTAAGGTTATGCCAATGATAATTGCCACTCCTTTAGCATTACGTTTATAAACACCACCGGCTCTTTCCATTGAGCTATCAAAACTATTTTCAATTTCTCTTCGCAAAAGAGTAATACCTTCCTCCGTGCTTTTAGCTCTCATCTGGGCGCGTTTTGCCATAGTTTCAATGTTATCAACTACAGAACTTGGCAAAATATCAATCAATTCTTTAACTTTTTTATATGTTTCACTATCTTTATCTTGGATAGCTGCTATGACTTCACCATGAATATCACTACCTTTCTTGATAGATTTGATAATTTCATTAATATTAGGTTTTAAGCCTCCTATCACTATGGCTTTTTCTGCACTTTCAAAAATATCTTGTTTTAAGAATTTTAGTTCCCGCAAAGGCTTATCTAAAATATATTCATGATCAGCTATACTTGCTACAAAACTTTCTATATATTTAGCTAGGCTATCTCCCATCCTATTTATCACCATGTAGATATCATATTTTTCCTTTTTGAATTCATCAATAATCAGATTATACTCTAACTCCAACCGTCTATAATCTGCGGCAATATTGGTGGCAAATTCACTAGATAGCTCCTGGTTATTAATGTAAACTTGTAACTGAATCAAAATTTGTCTAACATCATCTAACCGTTCAGCTTTGAATTGCTCCAACCTAATTTCAGTTAATTTTTGTACCAATATTGGCAGTTGGAGTGTATCCATAAAAGTATTAGCAAAATTTTCACCACCAATATAGGAAGGCGCACTACGTTTTTGATCACCAAACACAGTTTCTTTTTTAAATCTAGAACTAGACTTTCTAAACAGACTAAAGAATGAGCCAATTGCCCAAGTCGCTTTCCGAGGTAAAGTTGCCAATAAACCTTTCGCCTCTTGATTAATACTTTGAATTAAAGGATTACCATAAATTTTATTGACAAGTTGAATTATTTCAGGATTTTCTGAAGTTTGAGCATCACCAGCTAAAAGAATTTCAATTGATCTTCTCAAGTGTTCAGCCCGCCATTGCAGTACGGTTGTCAATAGTTCTTGAATTTCCGAAGCCAGTAAACTTAAAATTAAGTAAATAAAAATTAAACCCAGTGCCACATCTAAAATAAAAGGTAAGTTCATTGACATTCTCCTTCGGGGTAGTTGACTAAATGCTAATGGTAGTATTTATATCATTTAATCGTAAAGATGCTTGTAAACTTCCTTAAAAAATCAATAAGAAAATCTTCGCCAAAAAATTATCTCTATTCATGAGAAACTGAGCTAATTTGGGATTTAGCCATTGTCTTTGAATATAGATTGTTCCTAGATGGCAACATTGGAGATTCGCTTTGATCTCTATGTGATTAAACCTAGCAGTTATAAGATTCGCATAGAATATGCAAGAAGGAAGCTTTGTTTGGACTCATCTAGAAAAACAGCATCGTGTGATTGAAAAAAAGATTGATTGGCTATGGCTAATCCTATTGTTATTAGCAGCGGTGATTTTGTTTAGTATCAATCTTGGAGGTTTGCCCTTACAAGATGGCGATGAGGCAACCGTAGCCAGGGTAGCGCGGGAAATTTGGCAAGCCCCAGTAGATTCAATGCGCTGGCTTTACCCCACTTTGGGAGGTGAACCATATCATCACACGCCGCCACTTATGCACTGGTTAATTGCTGGGGCTTATTCTCTGGGTGGTGTCAATGAATGGACAACGCGCCTACCTGGTGCAATTTTGACAGCAACTTCTGTGCCTTGCTTATATTGTCTAGGAAGGGAGATATTTCGTCAACGTTGGGCAGCTATTTATAGTTCTTTGATTTATTTAACAATGCTGCCTGTGGTACGTTATGGCAGGTTGGCAATGTTAGATGGGGCAGTTGCCTGTTTTTTAATTGTGATGATGTGGTTTGTCTTGCGATCGCGGCGGGATTTACGTTACTGCTTAGGTGTAGGCATTAGTTTTGGGTTAATCTGTCTAACTCAAGCTATGATGGGTATTTATTTAGGTGCAATTGTTTTAGTCTTTCTTTTTTGGGATACACCCAGACTACTGACAAGTTATTATTTCTGGATAGGTATTTTTATCGGTTGTCTACCTGTATGCTGCTGGTATGGGTTTCAATTATGGCACTATGGATATCCCTTCAGTATTGACATCAATACATCTTTAACCCATATTCAAACCATTAATAATGGCACATCCCAAGCACCTTGGTATTATCTTTTAGAAATCGCTAAATGGACATGGCCTTGGTTGATATTTCTCCCCCAAACTATCCGCATTACCTGGGAAAATAATAACTTAAGTTGGGCGAAATTAATTATTATCTGGTGTGGTGTTTATCTATTAATTATTTCCCTCATTAGCTTTAAACTCCCCTGGTATATATTCCCCATTTACCCTAGTTTGGCTTTAGCTTTTGGGTTTCAATTAGCCCAGATGGAAAATGTCCCCTTATTCTCAGGCTATCCCCGCTCTTGGGTAACGAGTTTAGCGATATTGGCGGTAGTGGCTTCTGCAAGCAGTATTTATTTTGGGGGAAGAACATTAGACAAAGCCGAGTTACAGATTATTTTTGCCGCAGTAGCTTTAACTATGACTTTATCCGCAATCTTAGCAGAACGCGGTGATAGACAATTTCTGAAAATTTTAATTTGGGGAAGTTATATTTCTCTATTATTATTAATGAAATCTAATTACTGGGTTTGGGAATTAAATACAGCCTATCCCGTTAAACCCGTAGCGGCAATGATCACGAAAATTAATCCAGCAGTTAAGGAAATCTATACATCTTTTCCCTATCATCGTCCTTCCTTGGATTTTTATAGCGATCGCACCATTATTCCCGCTTCTATCGGTGAACTACAATATTACTGGCAATATGATAGCCAACCTTATTTTCTCATTAACACATCTACCTTAGAAAACCTCCAATTTAAATCCATCAAAGTCATAGACCAAGTAAAAGACTGGCAATTAATTACAAAAGAAAATAACTCATTATAAACCCGTTATCGGAGGGGCAATAGCCCGTGGTTGCCCAGAACCGTATTGGCAACCTCCCGTACTTACCTTACCAAAAAACATAGAAACAACACCCGTATTTGCTCAAACCCGTATAAATATCAATACTATTGCCAGTTTTCCAAAATATGTCTGAAACCCAATAAAATCGTGACGATAAGTAGTGAGACAGAATTAATTACACAATGTCATTGCGTAAGCGTTGCGTGGCGTTAGCCATATGGAACGAAGTGAAATGAAGCAATTCCAAGGGTTGTGATTGCTTCCCTTCGCTCGCAATGACTGTAAATATTTTTGTCCAATTACTTATCAATAGGGTTTCAGGGCTTTGGCAATAGTATTGAATTTGGGCGTTGGTGAATAAAGGTATGATTTTTTCTCACGCAGAGGCGCAGAGGACGCAGAGAGTAAGAGTTTGAGAAATAGAATGTTTGAGTTTCATACCTCAATTCAGCAACGCCTGAATTTGAAATCTATTTTTCACCCCTATTCATTTTTTCAATTTGGGGAATTTCTTGACCATTACGACTCATATTGTCTTGAGTCATAGTCATAATCCCGAAAAAAATTGCACTTCCCACAACTAAAGACAGTAAAGGATGCTTAATGACAATAAAATCTCTGATAATCCTTGCCAAAGGTCGGCTTTGACGACGGAGAGCCGACGAAATCATTATTTGTCTCCAAATAAATGGATCACGCACATAGTGGCCACTTTGGCAAACAACTAATTTTTCTTGACAATAAGGACAGGTAAACAAACCAATATAAGACTTTATTGGCTTTGTTCTGTTATTTTTTTGGCAAATTGGGCAAGTAACATAGTGATTATGAAAAGTATTTGTACTCATCTACCTCGTCCACCTAGTCCCTCGATTCTATTTATAACAATATCTGTATTGAATTTTACTGTAAACCTAGTAATCGTGCCATAATCACTGATAGTGATTGGCAAAATACTATTATGGAGTTTAAGAATGCAATTGCTCCAAAGACGTACTCCCCTCAATATTAACCCAAGTTGTTAGCACCACAAAGTAGAATTATTTTTTCTAAATATTTTGTGATTTTTGTTAGTTAATTATTGAGCAGGCAGTTTCTCTGATAATGAACCACAATAAGAAATAATAGACAAAAAACGGATTTTTCCAACATTATACCCCGTTTATCAATATCTAAGAATCCTCAATGATTAAAACCCTACTTTCCCCCATATTCCATGCGGTTCACTCAGTTAATTAATCGTTTTCAAGCCTCTCCCGAAACAGTAGTGCTGTTTTTAGCCGTGCTAATTGGCAGTAGCACAGGTATGGGTATAGTCACCTTTCACTATTTAATCCAGCTAATTAACAACTTCATGTTGGAAAATCTGATGGGACAGATTGGAATTTGGGGTGCTTGGACCTTAGCGGCTGTTCCTATTCTCGGTGGTATCATTGTTGGCCTCATGCGTTGGCGAACTCAAGATTTTGGTCCAGGACTTTCATCTCTGATAGCTGTTTCTCAGGGAAAAGAAGCGAAAAAACCCCTGCGACCGGTGACAAAAATGATCGCGGCGGCAGTTTCTCTTGGTAGTGGTGCATCTTTAGGTCCAGAAGGTCCAAGTGTAGAAATTGGGACTAATTTTGGGGTGTTGTTATCAGATGTATTACAAGTATCTCAGGAGCGTCAGCGGTTACTATTGGGGGCTGGTGCTGCGGCTGGGTTAGCGGCTGGTTTTAATGCCCCCATTGCGGGAGTATTTTTTGCCTTAGAAGTAGTCATGGGCAGTACATATTTTGCTACTTCTGCCGTAAGTGTGGTGTTACTTGCCGCCGTAGTAGCTGCTTTAATTGCTCAAATTGGGTTAGGTTCACAACCAGCTTTTGCTTTACCCGCTTATCAAGTTCGCAGTTACCTAGAATTACCGCTTTATCTGGGTTTAGGTTTGGGTGCAAGTTTAATTTCTCTTACTTATACTGAATCCATTCGTTTAGCTAAAGCTATCTTTGCTGGCAATTTCTCAGGGTTAACGTTATTAGGTAAAATTCCTCAGTCCATTCAGCCAATTTTTGGTGGTGTAATTCTTGGTTTAGTCGGTTGGCAATACCCACAAATTTTAGGTATCGGCTATGGAACTGTAGAAGCGATACTACAGGATGAAGATTTTTCCCTCAATTTATTACTCATTTTACTAGTATTAAAACTGCTAATGACAGCGGTAAGTTCAGGTAGTGGTTTTGTGGGCGGATTATTTGCCCCAGCTATGTTTTTAGGTGCTTCCTTTGGGTCTGCCTACGCTAAATTTTTGGCTTTGATCATCCCAGGAATTGGAGAATATATGGCTGCGCCTCCAGCTTATGCAATGGTAGGTATGGCGGCGGTTTTAGCAGGTAGCGTGAGAGCGCCATTAACAGCAATTTTAATGTTATTTGAATTAACCCGTGATTACCGCATTGTTTTACCTTTAATGGCAGCAGTGGGCTTAAGTGTTTGGTTGGTGGAACTAATCAAACCAACTGTAGATGCCAATGCTAATCTGCAACAGATTGGTTTACCTGAATTGAAAGATGAAAAGGTAGAACTTTGGCAGCAAATGTTAGTAGCAGATGCTATGTACACCTGTCCCAAAAAATTATCAGCAACTTTAGGCGTATTAGAGACTGCGGTAGTAATGACGCGGGAACGAATCCGCAGTGCTTTAATCATTGATGATGATACGGGTAAACTAGTGGGAATTCTTTCCCTAGAAGATATTAAACGAACTTTTTTTATCTGCCAAAATCTTCCTAATTCATTGCCGGAAATTCAGGAATATTTATCTAGTCAAAAACTGATAGATATTTGTACTACAGATATTCTCTATGCTTGGGATGATGAACCTGTATCTGAAGCTTTAGACCGGATGGCATTACGTGGTTTACATCAATTACCAGTGGTAGCTAAAGACAATCCCGATTTTATTCTGGGTTTGCTAGAAAGGGAACAAATTGAATTAACTTGTAATTTAACGGCAATCACTAAGATACTGCACCAATATTCACCAGTGATTCCCACTGCCGAATATATAGAGGAAATTGGTAATTGGTAATTGGTCAATATCCTGGGGGCAACCTCTCGTGATTGCTTTGATTTCCATAGGCGTTGCTGATTAAGGGTATGAATTTTAGTCTCACGCAAAGGCGCAATCACGCTTCGTGATCTCGAAGAGTGGACGCACTGAGGTTTGAGTTTTAAAGGTTCAATTTGGGAATTTCATACCTCAACATGGCTACGCCACGCAGGCTATCAGCAACGCTAAATTAACTAGATTATCAATCAAGCGATCGCTCTCCATTGATAAAATCTCTTCACAATGCAGCATATTCTAGTCTAAAGCCACCTTAAATAAAATAGCCGTAGCCGCACAGGCACAAGCCAATTTCGCTCAAAGTTATGTTAAAACACCTCAAAATTGTGTAATTTTTGACATTTATAGCCGTGCGGGTGAAGTAGTATCCGGTAACGGCATTGTCGAACTTGGACAAATAAATCAGATGGATGCAGTAGTGGAAGCACCACAAATAAACTCCAATCAGCCGACCCAGCAGATATGTTTTAAATTCCTCAAAATTCCTCTCTGTTGTCTCTGCGGCTCTGCGTGCAAAAAAATCCTTAAAACCTCAACTATGAAAACTACTAACTCTACTAAACCTGTAATTTCCATCTGCAATCTTGATCATTACTTCGGATCTGGACAACTACGAAAACAAGTTTTATTTAATATTAGCTTAACTATAAATGCAGGGGAAATTGTAATCATGACAGGTCCTTCTGGTTCTGGTAAAACCACATTATTAACCTTGGCTGGTGGGTTACGTTCTGCCCAGTTTGGGAGTTTGCAGGTATTAGGTAATGAACTATGTCAAGCCAATGCTAAACAATTAACCCAAGCCCGCAGAAATAACGGTTATATTTTTCAAGCCCATAACTTACACGGTAGCTTAACAGCAATCCAAAACGTCAGGATGGGTTTAGAAGTACAGCCGAGAATGTCAGCAAAAAAAATGTTAATGCAGTCACAGCAAATGTTAGAAGAAGTAGGATTAGGAAATCGTCTCAATTACTATCCAGATAGTTTATCAGGGGGACAAAAACAACGGGTAGCGATCGCTCGCGCCTTAGTCAGTCAACCAAAAATAGTCCTAGCAGATGAACCCACCGCCGCACTAGATAAACAATCAGGACGGGATGTAGTAGAACTAATGCAGAAATTAGCTAAAGAGCATGGCTGTACAATTTTACTCGTCACCCACGATAACCGCATTTTAGATATTGCTGACCGCATTGTTTATATGGAAGACGGTCATCTTGTCCGAGAAAAAAGTGATTCTTTGCAAGATGTAGTGAGTTGAAATACCTGGCGACAAAAGCACCGCCAGGATGATATTAATGATTGGCTTGTTGAATTAAAGTATCTAACTCCTGCTGCATTTTACTTCTGACTAACTCATAGCATTCGTCCACATAAGTGCGATCGCTTGCAGCTTCTTTTCCATAGCGTGCAAACACAATTGGCGGACAAACCCTAGTATAGATAGTTACAGGCAAAGGAATATTAGGCAGAGGTCCAAAAGCCAATCCCCAAGGTAATCCCAAATAAATGGGAAATACCAAAGGATCAACCCCAAGCAGCCAAGGCATCCCCATTTTATGAAATTGCTGCATGATTTCATACATATCAGCCAAGACAATCAGAGTATCATGTGAACCCCAGGAAATCGCCGGCACAATTGGTACATTCTCCCGCAACGCCAACTTAATAAACCCCTTCCGTTCGGCAAAATAAATTTTATCCCGCATCGCATGGGGTCGAAAGACATCCTCAGCACCACCCGGATAAACCAAGACACTAGCGCCAGCCCGCAAAGCCTTGTAAGCCATTTTGGGGTGCGCCCTCACTGCGCCAGCCTTCATCGCCATTTCTGCCGCCGGTGGAAACACATCCCAAACCTTAGGGTGCATCAAACCATAAATCTGTCTTTCGACACTAAAGCGACGCAACCAATCATATAACATCATGGAAGTATCAGGAGAAGCCAGTCCACCATTATGAGAACCGACAACCAGAATTTTGCCATTTGGGATATTTTCCCAGCCACTGGTTTGGACTCGAAAATAACAGTTATATAACAAGCCCAAGATAGGCATCATAGATTCGATGAACCTTGGATCTCGTTGATCCAAAGACCACCCTGTGTTAGTCGTTTGAAGATGCTTTAGTTTGAACATCAGGAAATTTTATCAGGATTTATACGGATCAGACAATCCGCTGTTTTGCAGTTTCATCCAGCCTAACGCAATCTTCCAATTGTTTTCCCCACTCTGGAATGATAAAATGTTCAGTAGGAACACAATCTAATTGTTCCCGTCTAAATAAATAATCTGTCAGAATTACTGATTATTTGCTTAATAAATCTAAGACATTTATATATCAATAACACATAAAAAACCTCTTATTCCCCTATTGAAGAGGCTACCGTGTACACACTCCTTACCCAAAGCAAGTTTTCCATAACGACAATTTTTAACGCCAACCTACTTAACTTCTTCTTCCTGACACCTGACAACGATATAAACATTTAAGAGCATAGAAATAACATGAAAACTTTGAGCCTAGTTACAATTGCTTCCTTAGCACTCACAATGGGCTTATTACTGAATCAGTCCAGCTTTGCTAAAACCCCACAATTAGAAATTAACTCTAAGTTTGATCAAGACCCATTAGTATTAAACGGTACATCTGGAGGGAGTGTAAAAAGTAACTGTGGGAATATTAACACCGCTCCTAATCAAATAATTGAAGTTACAGAGCCATTGCCTTATTTACGATTGACGGTAGAAAGTCAAGGACAGCCAACACTATTGATTTCTGGACCAGGAGGACGCTTCTGTGTGCTTGCTGATAGTTATAGTGGTGGCAAAGCCGAATTCTCCGGTTACTGGCAGCCAGGCAAATACCTATTGTATATGGGTGATTTGTCACAAGACAGGTTCAACTACACCCTTACCATTTCCCAGCAAAAACAAGCGTTGCAGTAGCACATTTGCACGGCTTTTACGGCATCACTAAAACAACAACAATTTTAGCTTTGTTGATCCTATCCTATCTAGAAATTTAAATTACAAGAGTTTAAGGGATCGTATTTTTGGCAACAAATTGGACTCCTAACATGATATTGGTATTACAGTGACTCAATAAAATCTTTGAGGAGAAATATGTTTAAAAGACTAATTGGTGTTGTTGTTGCTACTATTTTGCTGACATTACAGATGGTTGTCGGTACTGCAACAGCTTTAGAACTGGATGAAACTATCCGTACAGTACCATTAAATGACAAAGGCGATACAGTTGTTCTCAGCTTAAAACAAGTCAAAGAAGGTAAACGACTATTCAATTACGCTTGCGCTCAATGCCATGCCGGTGGAGTTACCAAGACTAACCAAAATGTGGGACTTGAACCAGAAGCCTTAGCAGGGGCTTTACCTAAGCGCAATAATATTGAAGGTTTGGTGGACTATATGAAAAATCCCACTACCTATGATGGTGCAACAGAAATTTCGGAAATTCACCCCAGTTTGAAGAGTGCAAATATTTTCCGAGTTATGCGAAATCTGACTGAGAAGGACTTGAAAGCGATCGCCGGACACATTCTCTTAGAACCAAAAGTTGTTGGCACTAAATGGGGTGGCGGTAAAATTTATTACTAAACTATCCTGATTCAGTCATACAAATTGTCAGGGAACAGAAAATAGATTCCCTGACGGGATTTTAGATTTTAAATTTTAGATTTTGGATTGAAGATTCAAAATCCAAAAAGGTCTTAAGAGGATGTTTTAAAAGTGGTATCCCGTAATTTTCATCACATTGTTACCCCCCTTAGTGTCCCCTTATCAAGGGAGGAAACAAGAAAATCCAGTTCCCTCCCCTTTATAAGGGGAGGGTTAGGGAGGGGTAAAACATTTGATACAGCAACCATGACTTTTCAAACACCATCTAAGCCCGCGAATTTATTCGTGGCATAAATCTAAAATCTAAAATCTAAAATCTAAAATTGTGTGACGGATCAAAAACTAATTTCTAAGCTGTACAGGCATAGCCAAATAGGTCATTTTTAATCCACCCAAAGGCGTGAAAATTACCGGAGTTAAACTTTGATTCAAGTGCATTTGAATTTCTGAAGATGGTAGTTCCTTCAAACCTTCCATCAGATATTTGACATTAAAAGCAATGTCTATATCTTCGCCAGATATTTGTGCTGGCATTGATTCTGTACCACTACCAACATCTTGCGCTTCACAAGATAAAGTAATCTCTTGATTGGCATTATCAATGCTGACTTTGACAATATTATTTTTCTGATCTGCTAACACAGCAATTCGTTCCAAAGTGCTAATAAATTGCTTTCTTTCTAATGTGACTTGGCGTTCAAATTGCCGAGGAATTAATTGCCTATAAGCGGGATATTGCCCTTCTAAAGTGCGGCTGGTTAGGCGTTGATTTTGCCAAGCAAATACTACTTGACCTTGATCAAGATATACGGCTACAGTTTCTTCCGATGTGGAGTTATGTCCTAACATCCGTTGTAGTTCTCGCAATGCTCTTGCTGGTACTGTCACCTCTACCTGTTCGCTACCCTCTACAGGGCGCTCATTTGTAGTTTCCAGCACTGCTAACCGATGTCCGTCGGTGGCAGCAAACTCTAAAGTGTCTTGTTTTAGGGTTAAATGTACGCCTGTGAGGACTTGCTTGGTTTCATCGGAACTGGTAGCAAACAAAGAACCTTTCAATCCTTCAATTAGTGCGGCTGTGGTGAGAGTAATGGCTTCAGCGTTTTCAATTACAGGTAGTTCGGGGAATTCTTCTGCGCCCATTGCTCGGACTTGATAACGTCCGCTCTTAGGTTTGAGAGTAACAATTATACCTTCTCCGGTATTATCTCCTGATTGATAGCTTCGCTCGCCGCAGGCATCATCCAGGGTGATTTCCCCTTCTGGTAGACGAGAGGTGATATCTACAAGCAGTTTGGCAGGGAGAGCAATTGTCCCCCCTTCTAAGACCTCGGCGCTAAAGCTGCTACGGATACCTAAACTGAGGTCAAAGGCTGTTAAACTAACTTGATTAGTTTTGGCATCTGCTTGTAATAAGATATTGGCAAGAACAGGATGAGTTGGTCTGGACGGGACTGCACGACTGACGAGAGAAAGGTTGCTACTAAGATCACTTTGAGAACAGATTAATTTCATCTTTAAATTAAATAATGGGGGAATTGGTAATTGTAATTGGTAATGGGTAATCAGGTGATTCAGCGATTTCCCCATTACTTTGTGATCTTAACTGCTTAAAGCCTTGATAAACCTTTGCAAACTCTTGAATACACTGGGTTTTCTGGCGGGTGTAGCGTCCGTAGTGTTTGCCGTTTGTCCTCCCATAAGAATCGCGTCTAATTCATCACCGGAGGGTTTGTTTGAGAGTTCAACAATTTTTTGATATTCGTCCTCTATTTCTTGCCATACTTCCCATTGTCCAGGGTAGCAACGGAAAAGGGCAGATTCATCATCTACAGGACGGATATAGTAACAAGATTCGATGGTACTAATGAAGCGACGACGAGTTTCTCTGGCTGTATAACCGATACCAACTACACTAGAATCTTCGAGTCGTGGTGTTAACATGATTACGGGGCGATCGCCGATTAGTTCACACAGCTTTTCTAATTGTGGCACTTCTACGGAGGTGGGGGCAATAAATAGGAAAATTTCATCCTCTGGCTGAATTTTTGCTTCTAGGGATGCAGCCCTACCAGTACCAATATCGGAAATTTGGAATTGTGTATCTGTCCAATCACGACGGGCTAAAGCAGCCGCACCAGCATCAGCAAAGAAGACTTTGAGACGGGATTCGTATTCAGTAAATTGGGGGAGAAATTGTTCTGCAACCGTCATGAATTTGAGTTCTGGAAATAATAACTCAACTTGAATCCGAGTTATACCATCAGCTAAAGCTGATTTTACCGCTTCACAAGATTGAGCGATCGCATCTTCTAAGGTTTTTGGTAGTTCAGCCATAGTTTATCAAGTCGCTGGGTTAATATCTAATTTTCTACTATATTGATTTAGGTGGTGTAAAAAATCATCCAATCACTAAAAATTCAATCTATTACTAATTTAGGCATTATTGTTGAGTGTTAACTGGCTAGAACTTCAGTTGAATAAAGTGCAAACTACATGAGTCAAGGTTTTTTACAAATTGCTTTAACGCTGTGCATTGTCGTATTTATTACGCCAATGCTAGGGAAATACATAGCCCGTGTTTTTTTGGGAGAGAGGACAATTCTTGATCCTGTGATCAAGCCCCTAGAGGCAATAATTTATATTTTAGGGGGTGTGGGTAAAAAAAATGATATGACGGGTTGGCAGTATATCCGCGCCTTACTATGCAGTAACTTAGTCATGGGTGCGGTAGTTTATGCTCTCCTCTATTATCAGAAATTTCTGCCCTGGAATCCCAATGGACTGGGGCGGATGAGATGGGATTTATTACTACATACCACAATTTCCTTCCTGACCAATACCGACCAACAACACTACGCCACAGAAAATACCTTTAGTTATTTTAGTCAAACATCAGCTTTAGGTTTTTTAATGTTTACCTCAGCAGCTAGTGGTTTAGTAGTGGGAATTGCCTTTATTCGTGGGTTAACAGGGAGAAAACTGGGGAATTTCTATGTAGATTTTACCCAGGCTATCACTAGGATCTTATTGCCTTTATCTGTTGTGGGGGCGATCGCTCTCATCATCTCCGGTGTACCTCAAACCCTAGCCAAAACCGCCTTAGTAGAAACCTTAGAAGGGAGAATCCAGTACATAGCCAGAGGTCCAGTAGCCTCCTGGGAAATGATCAAAATGTTAGGAGAAAATGGCGGCGGCTTTTTTGCAGCTAATTCTGCTCATCCTTTTGAAAATCCCAATGGTGCTTCTAACCTAATAGAAATCATCGCTATGTTGGCTATCCCCACCTCCCTAATTTACACCTACGGAGTATTTGCCAACAACCTCAAACAAACCTGGCTATTATTTTCAATGGTGTTTATCATCTTTGTCGTTCTCATTGGCGTTACAGCCACAGGAGAATTACAAGGAAATCCCCTCATTAACAATGCTTTGCGATTAGAATTACCCAACTTAGAAGGCAAAGAAGTCAGATTTGATTGGGCGCAAACCGCACTATGGGCGGTTACAACCACAGCCACCATGTGCGGTGCTGTTAACGGAATGCACGATTCCCTCATGCCCAGTGGCACATTTTCTACCTTATTCAACCTATTTTTACAAATAATTTGGGGAGGACAAGGCATAGGAACAGCTTATCTCTTCATTTATCTGATGCTCACCGTTTTTATCACCGGTTTAATGGTAGGGCGCACACCAGAAATTTTTGGACGCAAAATTGAAAAACGGGAAATTGTTCTGGCTAGTGTAGTCCTATTAATTCACCCGATGATGATTTTAATTCCTAGTTCCATAGCTATGGCTTATCCTATATCTTTGTCGGGAATTAGTAACCCAAGTTTTCATGGAATTTCCCAAGTAGTTTATGAATACGCCTCAGCCGCAGCCAATAACGGTTCTGGTTTAGAAGGATTAAATGACAGCACATTATGGTGGAACTTAAGTACAACTGTCAGTATTTTCGCAGGACGTTATATACCCATTATTGCCCTACTTCTCTTAGCTGATAGTATGTCTAAAAAACAAGCCAGTCCAGCAAGCCGGGGAACTTTAAAAACTGATTCTCTGCTATTTACGGGAATTACTGCTAGTGTCACCCTAATTTTAGGCATCCTCACATTTTTCCCTGTTCTAGCTTTAGGCCCAATTGCCGAAGGCTTTAAACTCGCTTCTGGGAGGTAATGAGGAAATACAAAGATAGGTCTAATATTTATCTTGCCCCTTGCCTCTTGCCTCTTGCCTCTGACCAATTACTTATATATGAACTCAGCAACTACCTCTCATTCTAAAGCTCCCCGTCCCCGTTATCGCCGTAAGAAACACAGAAAAACGCGGGTATCTCATAAAGGACTGTATTTCCGGGCAATAGGAGATGCCTTTATTAAACTGTATCCCCAATATGCCATCAAAAATCCAGTGATGTTTTTAGTATGGATAGGAACAATCATCACTTTCTCTGTCACCATTTACCCTGAATTATTTGGTCCAGTAAGTCAAAAAAATCCCCATCTGTTTAACGGACTATTAACGGGAATTTTATTATTCACCGTTCTATTTAGCAACTTTGCCGAAGCTGTAGCCGAGGGACGAGGTAAAGCCCAAGCCGATACTTTACGTTCAACCCAATCAGCCACCATTGCCAAAACTATCACCGTTGACGGCACAATCACAGAAGTTCCTGCCAACAGCTTAAAACAGGGAGACACTATATATGTAGTCTCAGGCGACGTGATTCCCGCAGATGGTGAAGTCATCATGGGTGTCGCCTCTGTGGATGAATCAGCAATTACAGGCGAATCTGCCCCAGTTCTCAAAGAATCAGGTTCAGACGTTGCCAGTTCAGTTACAGGTGGTACACGCATAATTTCTGATGAACTGATTATTCGTGTTACTGCTGAACCAGGCAAAGGCTTTATTGAGCGGATGATTGCTCTGGTCGAAGGAGCAGAACGGACTAAAACCCCTAATGAAATTGCCTTAACAGTATTATTAGCAGTTCTGAGTTTAGTATTTTTATTCGTAGTAGCCACTCTGCCCGCCTTTGCCTACTATGTGAATAGTCCTGTGAGCATTCCTGTTCTCATTGCTCTTTTGGTAGCCCTCATCCCCACAACTATTGGCGGGTTACTGAGTACCATCGGTATTGCGGGTATGGATAGAGTAGCACAATTTAACGTCATTGCCACCTCTGGTAGGGCAATAGAAGCCTGTGGCGATATTAATACTCTGGTACTTGATAAAACTGGAACAATCACCCTTGGCAACCGTTTAGCAGAAGAATTTATCCCCATCAATGGTCATTCAATGGCGGAAATTGCTAACGTGGCTTTGGCGGCTAGTATTTTTGACGATACTCCAGAGGGTAAATCTATTGTCCGACTGGCAGAAAAGTTAGGGGCAAATTTTGATTTAGACCGCAAACAAGCACAGGGGATAGAATTTTCAGCAAAAACCCGCATGAGTGGTACTAATTTACCTGGGGGTAGGGAGGTACGCAAAGGCTCAGTAGGAGCAATTCAAGGCTTTGTTCTCTCCCGTCATGGAAGAGATACACCAGAATTAGATGTTGCATATCAACAAGTTTCTCATCAAGGTGGTACACCTTTAGCTGTTTGTCTTGATAACGAAATTTACGGTGTTATCTATCTCAAAGATATTGTTAAACCAGGTATCCGCGAACGATTTGACCAACTCCGACGCATGGGAGTACGGACTATCATGCTGACGGGAGATAACCGGATTACTGCTTCTGTGATTGCAAAAGAAGCTGGAGTAGATGAATTTATTGCTGAAGCTACGCCAGAAGATAAAATCAGTGTGATTCAACGGGAACAAGCTGAGGGTAAAATAGTAGCGATGACAGGGGATGGAACTAATGATGCTCCCGCCTTGGCACAAGCTAATGTAGGTGTGGCTATGAATACGGGAACGCAAGCAGCTAAGGAAGCGGCTAATATGGTGGATTTAGATTCTGATCCCACCAAGTTAATTGATATCGTTAGTATTGGCAAGCAATTGTTAATTACTCGTGGAGCGTTGACGACATTTTCTATCGCTAATGATATTGCTAAATATTTTGCAATTATTCCCGTACTTTTCACGGCTGCTAATTTAGGAAGTTTGAATATTATGAAGTTGAGTAGCCTTAATTCGGCTATTCTTTCAGCGTTGATCTACAATGCTTTAATTATTCCAACTTTGATTCCTCTAGCATTAAAAGGTATTCAGTTTCGACCTTTAACCGCTAATCAACTTCTGCAAAGAAATATTTTAATTTATGGCTTAGGTGGGGTGATTGCTCCATTTATTGCGATTAAATTAATAGATATGATGATTACATTTGTGGGTTTAGCGTAAATATAGCAGATTGCAGATTAATCAAGTCCAGGATCTATATTCACAGCCAGACAGTTTTACTCCTGACTCGGTGAATTCTGGTGTAATTACGTGAATAGGTAATTGATAATTCTTGCCTTTTACTTCTTGTATATTACCTTTTCCTGGCTCTTGCGTCTCTTTTATGGTGATTGAGGATTGATGATAACAAAACCCTTACGGGACAAGGGTTATAAACAATTATTTCCATATTTTCAATGAAATGCCTACACAATAGGGCTTTCAATGATTTTGAACCAGGGTTTCCATAAAAATAACCGAAGAACCCTTTTCCTTTATGAAAATGATACCATTGATTCGATTATCCAAGTTTAAACACCAATTACCAATCACTATTTTTATAGTGATGTGTTTCAGTTTATTTATGACTCCAGTGGTTTATGCTAATACTACTCTCAGTTTAGATAGGGTTTCTACTTGGGCAATGGGGGTTTTAGGGTTTACTACTATAATGTTGGTGGTTTATTTGTTAACAGTCATTTTTCAGCCAGAACGATTTTAATAATTGATAAATCATGGCGATATGTATTTGAATGGGTTACAAAATTTATAGAAAAAGCCATACAGCACTTTTACTTCTACATCCTGACTGGGCGCAGGCCCTGCGCCCCTACTTCGGTGAATCCTCTTATTAAATTCAAGATTAAATCAAGATTAAATTATGTCTATTTTTAAAGAAACTTTCAAGGCAATTAGAATAACTTTGGTAATTTGGTTATTAACAGCAATTGTCTATCCTCTTTTTATATTGCTAGTCGGTCAGTCTTTTTTCCCGATTTCAGCTAATGGTAGTATGATTTTAAATATCAATAATCAACCTATTGGTTCGACTTTAATTGGTCAAGGATTTACATCTGATCGTTATTTTCATGGTCGTCCCAGCGCTGTTAGATATAGTCAAGGTAAAAAAGCTCAACCGACTGGTATTTCTGGAGGTAGTAATCTCGCTCCCACTAATCCAGAACTTAAAGAACGTATTCTCAAGCAGGTGGAGGAATTACAGAATCAGGATAAACAACCTGTGGGTGATTTGATTTATACGTCAGGTTCTGGTTTAGACCCGCATATTTCTTTAAAAGCAGTACGACAACAAATAGAGAGAGTGGCACAGGCACGGGGTATTAAGGAAGATGATATTATTCCGTTGATTAATAAGTATTTTGATGGCAGGTTTTTAGGGATTTTTGGTGAACCAGGGGTAAATATTTTACGTTTAAATTATGCTTTGGATTTACAAGATATTAATCGTTAGCAAAATTAGTTAAGGCTTGTTTGAAAAGTGGTATGCCGTAATTTTCATCACATTGTTACCTCCTTTCCCCTTGTAAAGGGGGGTAAGAATAGAAATCTAGTTCCCTCCCCTTTATAAGGGGAGGGTTAGGGAGGGGTAAAATATTTGATACAGCAATCATGACTTTTCAAACACCCTCTTAGGGGTTGCTGATAATGAAGCGTGGTATAAAATGTAGGGGCGCAGGGCTTGCGCCCATTCAGGAGGTAGCAGGAAGGAACAATCATTATAGGTTGTATGGTCAAGCCTTACATAACAAGGGATTTTTAAGTTCAAGCATAGTAGAAGTATTGTTTTGACATGGGTAATAGGATCAATTACACTACGATCGCAAATTCATAAAAGTATTTGAGTCAATGCAACCGACTCGTGTGATTGGTTTAATGAGTGGTACCTCTGTAGATGGGATAGATACCGCTTTAGTAGAAATTTCTGGTGGAGATTTGGATCTGAAGGTGGAATTACTGGCAGGGGAAACCTATCCCTACTCCCCTCAACTCAGAGAACATATTCTAGGGCTTGGGGCTGGTACTGCGATGTCAATGGCAGATGTAGCCGCCATAGATGATGCGATCGCTCATAATTTTGCCCAAGCTGCTCAACATATTCAAATTGGTCATCACAGAGCCACTCTCATCGGTTCTCATGGTCAAACTGTTTACCATCGTCCACCCCAAGGACTAGAAGAACTGGGTTATAGCTGCCAACTGGGACGGGGCGCGATGATTGCCCATTTAACAGGTATTACTACTGTCAGTAATTTCCGAATAGCAGATATAGCTGCTTATGGTCATGGTGCGCCCCTTGTTCCTAAAGTAGATGCCTATTTACTCAGTCATCCCCAGGAAAAACGTTGTATTCAAAATATTGGGGGTATTGGTAATGTTACGTATCTTCCCGCCCGTAGTGATGATTGGTTGTCGCAAATTCGCGGCTGGGATACAGGTCCAGGTAATAGTTTATTGGATCTAGCCGTCCAGCATTTTACAAGTGGCACTAAAAGCTATGATAATAATGGTGATTGGGCAGCCAGTGGTACACCCTGTTACCCCTTGGTGGAACAATGGCTAAGTCACGAATATTTCCATTTACCACCACCTAAATCCACTGGACGGGAGTTATTTGGGATTACCTACTTGCATGATTGTTTACAGGATGCCCAACCCTACCAACTTAATTCCGCAGATTTTTTAGCAACTATCACAGAATTAACGGCAGTTTCTATTGTCCATAGTTATGATAATTTTCTCCCCAGAAGACCACATAAGGTAATATTATGTGGTGGTGGCAGTCGTAATAGTTACTTGAAAAATCGCTTACAGTTGCTGTTAGGGAATGTTCCAGTGTCAACTACAGATGAGTTTGGCTTAAGTGCTGCATTTAAAGAAGCGATCGCTTTTGCGGTTTTAGCATACTGGCGAAACATCAATATTCCTGGTAACTTACCCGCAGTCACAGGAGCATATCAAGAGATGCTTTTAGGAGAAATTCACGATAATTATCGCTAATTTAGTCTCTTGTCTCTCAAAATACTATGTTAGCAAGTATTTCTAAACTTCGACTGTGCTGGATTAAAACAAGGGATTTAGCAGGTGGGACATACTTTTTTATTAGAACCAGGACGGTGGGTGATCCAAGGTAGTTGGTTGGAGCGCAATAGTCAACCAATTCCCTTGAAAGGTTTAACATTAGTGGTTTGGAATCGAGATAATTGGTTCTCTATGGCTACAAAATTAATCTTTCCTAACAGCGATCGCCCAGAAATTTCTTTCCAGTATAAAGGACGACTTCATGAAGGAGATCGGCAGTATACTTTTCTGCTTCAACATAATTACCTCGGACAAATAGAAGGTGAAGGCTGGATTTGTCCAAATACAATTGTTCAGCGTTATTGGGTACTCGGAGATAGCTCCACTGACCTTCGCCACCGTCAGAGACAGAGTGGTTTTGAAACCCTACATCGAATTAATGATAATCAATATTATCTAACTAGTGGCATTCTTGTTGGTCATTTTTTAGATAGCACAATGGAAGCTAGTCTAGAACGCCAATTACATTAAGTAAGTGGGATGTAAATAATTGTCCTTGGTATCAGGCGGTAAGGAGCAGAGAGGCAAGAGGCAAGAGGCAAGAGGCAAGAGGCAAGAGTAAAGAAATTTTCAGCGATTTTACGTTTCTTTACACAGTTTGGTTTTATTGTGTTCACCTACTTAACCTACTTAGTTAATAGCAATCCGATTTGATTGATGAATTTTCGGTTTTAATTTTCAGGTTTTCAACCTATTTTCTAATCACCAAAACCTACAAAACTATCCCTTGAACTGTTAAACATTGGAGTCGAATTTTCTATGTCAGACCCCAACATTGGTCGCTTACTCGGAAACCGTTACCAACTACAAGAGCTAATTGGCTTTGGCGCAATGGGACGAGTCTATCGTGCTAAGGATACGTTGCTGGGAGGTGTCCCTGTTGCAGTCAAGTTTCTAACTTTATCAATGCAAAACGAAAGGATGCCTTGGCAAGAACGATTTGAGCGAGAAGCTAAAACTTGCGCCTTACTCGGTCAAAAAAGCATCCATATCGTCCGAGTCATGGACTATGGGGTAGATGAAATATACTACGTTATGGAATATCTACAGGGACAAACATTAGGTCAGATCATTCGCAAAAAACACCTAAGTTTACCAAGATTTCTCAGAATAGCCAAGCAAATCGGTTTAGGACTACAGTGCGCTCATGATGGTATTCCTGTAGATGGAAAAATTTGTCCAATCATCCATCGTGATATTAAACCGGGCAATATCATGGTGATTCAAGATCCCAGTTTTGGAGAATTAGTCAAAGTTTTAGACTTTGGTATTGCTAAATTACTCATGTCTGATAGTGACCATACCAAGTTTTATTTAGGAACTTTGGCTTATTCTTCTCCTGAACAAATTGAAGGTAAAGAACTAGATAGTCGTTCTGATATCTACAGTTTTGGGATCATGATGTTTGAAATGCTGACTGGTAAAATTCCTGTGGTGGCATCAACCAACACTTTTGGATCATGGTATAAAGCGCACACTTTTGAAAAACCCTGTTCCTTTGCGGAAATTTCTCCTAATTTGCACCTACCCAACCAATTAGAAGATGTAATTATGAATTGTTTATGCAAAAAACCTAGTGAACGTCCCCAAAGTATCAATGAAATTATTAATATTCTTGCTACTGTAGAACAGCAAAAGGACACGCATAATACCACTAAAGATAATCCTGTTATTAATAATACTCATTTCATTAAAGATACTTCGGTTATTAATAATACTCTTATATATCAAGATGCTCAAGAAATTATTAACCCCAACTTCCCTGTAGTTCCTGCACCAGCAGAGACAATAAAAACCAATCTGCTGGCAATTCCCATTACCAATCACAATACACAAGTCGAACTACGGAGATATTCAGTTGATCATGACATCACGCAGTTAGTTACTTGGCCACACAATAAACCAATTGCCAATATTGTTTTTATTCAACCCATTTACCACGATAAAACTTTGTTACCAGCGTTATGGGTGATGCTACCCCAAGAAGAAATTCAAAAACGCTTAGTTTGTACTCGCTACAATCAATTTCTATTTATTTCTTCTCCTCATCCGGTCATGTTGTGGATTACAGTTATTTATACTCGTGAACATGGGGCTAAATGGTTGTCTTATTATTTGGATCTCAAAACTAATTCTGGTCAAGAAATCACGGGGTTACTACAGAATACTGGGCAATATCGTTTATTATTCTTTACTAAAGAAACTCCTCATCCTTGCACACATATATTACAATCAAGTATTGCTGCGGCTCAAAGAGAAAGATTGCAAGAGTGGCTTGTTTCTAGTCAGGGTTCAACTTTATCAACGGATGCTCAGATTAGTAAAAATATATTGAAAAAAGAATATGAAAAAATTAAACCTAAAATATTAGCTAAGTTAGAAGCAATTGATACTGATTCTTCATGGGATATTTCTGGTTGATTATCTTAGGAGCTAATTTAAAATTTGTCAGCAAAGACATTAAAAACCTACCGGGGGACTCTCGGAAAGTTACGCTTGTCAGAGATGATTCTGCCAGTAATGGCAAACAGGATCAGGGCAAGAACCGTACATCTAAGGTAATACCTGAAAAGCGGATATTATCTCCTCGCTTTCATTCTATTCCTAGTTTACATCGACTTGTGTGTACACCGTAGCCCCTTGACAAGGGGAGGGTTAGGGTGGGGTAATTTGAGGAATAATGGTGATTCGATAACTTCTGTGTACACCGTAGCTTCGCTTGTGGGGAGGGGGTAGGGTTCTTGTATCTCACTTAACCGATAATCGCTATATAATACTAAATAAACAACTGCAATCTTTTAAATAGTATGAGTGAAACCCTGGCTGATATTGCTATACCACCGCAGTTTCCTGATCATACTCAACTACCAGAGTCTGATGGTACGTTTGTGAAAAACTTTCAAGAACATCCCCAAAGCATAATTATCACAGATTCCATAATTCAAACTTTACAAAAAAAACATCCCGACGGACAATTTTGTATAGGTCAAGATTGTGGGATTTATTGGCGCGAAACTGAACCACCAGAAAAAGGTACAGTAGCACCAGATTGGTTTTATGTCCCTGATGTAGCACCAAGATTAGATGGTAAAATTCGTCGTTCCTATGTTTTATGGCGGGAATATATTCCTCCATTAATTGTTATAGAATTAGCCAGTGGTAATGGTGAAGAAGAAAGAGATTCAACCCCTCTAGCGGGTTTACAGGGAGGTGAAAAACCTGGTAAATTCTGGGTATATGAACGTATTATCCGTGTTCCCTATTATGCCATCTATGAAGTTAATAATGATAAATTAGAGGTTTATCACTTGGTAGATTTTTCTTACCAAAAAATCCAGCCTAACGAACGTGGACATTATCCTATTGCGCCATTAGGTGTAGAATTGGGACTATGGCAAGGAAGTTACTTAAATAATCCTGAACAACTTTGGCTGCGCTGGTGGGATTTAGATGGTAATTTGTTATTGGTAGGTCAAGAAGAAGCCCAATTACAAAAATTAAGGGCTGAACAACAACAACAAAGGGCTGAACAAGCAGAACGAAAGGCTGCACAATTAGCCGAACGTTTACGAGCAATGGGTATAAATCCAGATGATGATTTATGATTTATAATTAAATAAACAAACCACTCCAGGCACAGAGGATACAGAGAAAAGATGCAAAGGGCAATTTTATCCGGGAATTTACAGTTTAAACTTAATTGGGTAAGTTTTTTGGCTGATTTCCTATTAGCTGGTATGGTTTTTGGTCCCCCTCTTGCTCCTTTTTTGGCTGGGTCTGGTGTGTTTGTGCTTCCGGGGATTGCGGACATTATTTACTTTATGGGTAATCATGTATGTCCGCAGCCTACTATGGGTTTGGAGTTAGCACCACCTTTTATTATGGCAGTTTGTATGCGCTGCTATGGCACAGTGACAGGGTTATTAATTACTCGAATTTTGTATGCGGTAACTAATGGCAAAGGCATTTTTTGGTTAAGTCAATATGGTTGGACTGGTGCGGCTTTTGCTAGTATATTGATGATGGCTTATCCGTTGGAATTAGCAGCGCAGATTTTTGGTTTGTGGGATTTTGATAATTATATTGTTACACCTTTTGGTTTGATTACTGGTTTGGCTTGGGGTTTATTTACTATGCCGATTTTGTATCTGTCAACAGATGCAAAAATTAATGATAACTAGCCTACCACTTCCACGTCCAAGTCTATACATAATGTTTGTTAACATTTTCTACTCTCTCTCTTTGATGCAAAAAAAATTGATTTAAGCTATGCACCCTGCATAACTACTAAAATCTTTTAAGAATTGATTATTATTTGAAGATAGGTGGTAAAGCGTTGTTTCGCTTCTCTTAATAATCAATAATTTTCTGATTCATCGCCTTAGTTTAATAGTCCTGCATTTTTAATTGACTAGCAACAGTAGCGAATTCAGAAATTGAATTTTTTAGATCCTTATATTCTTGCGTAGTTAAGTTGTGGTTGTCGTGGTATTCATTTAAGAAACTAATCAGCACTAACCTAACAGATTCGATTTTTGCTCTTGTCCTAGCTGCCATCATTGCCTGAGATAAACTAGGATAAATATGGTTATTGCTAATCCCTATTTCTTCATTAGACATCCAGCATTTGAATATATAACCTTGTGATAAAGGTATTAATTCAATTAACCAGCCAAAATATAGATCTTTCCATTCCATTGATAAACTCTTTATTGGGTTAAAAATTATCTTCACTATCAGAATACAACCTCTATATGCAGTTAGCGTGCAGAATTTGTGCAGAATTTGTGTAGATAAAATCTTATAGAGGTCTGTATGATGATGGTGAGCCTATTTTTCTATAAATCAACCATTCTGGAAATTGAAAATCTTATGAATCCTATCTATTATTGGTAATATTAAGCGCAAATTCACAAATAATTTGTATTAGTTGAGACGATATCCCAAACCATGAACTGTTTCAACCAAAGTTTCAGATGCACCTAAGAGTCTTAATTTTTGCCGAAGAGACTTAATATGAGACCTTACGGTTTCCTCTACCGGAGAGTCATCAACAGACCAAACTTGCTCAATAATACTAGAGCGGCTCAAAACCCTTCTACCATTTGCAACTAGCAATTCCAAAATTGCATACTCTTTAGGAGTTAAGGAGATAAGATGACCGTCATAAGTTGTCTCGTAAGTGCTAGGATTTAAGGCTAACTTTCCCCAAGATAAACTGATTGTACTGGCAGCACCACCTCGTCTAAGTAAAGCACGTATGCGAGCCATTAATTCTTCTAGATCAAATGGTTTTGCGACATAATCATCTGCACCGGCATCTAAACCAGTAATTTTATCAGCTACAGTATCACGGGCTGTTAACATTAATACTGGTGTTGTCGAGTTTCTGTATGCTGGATTGTTCGTGCTAGTATTCCGTAACCGTTGACAAAATTTGATTCCATCTAGCTTTGGCAAAGTTACATCTAGCACTACTAAATCATATTTCATTGACTCCGTTGCGTGCCAAGCTGCTTCTCCATCTTTAGCAACATCAACTACATACTGTCTTCCGGTCAAAGCTTCTGTAAGTGCTTCTGCCAGTTGAGTATCATCTTCAACTATCAGAATTCGCATAATTTATCCCTTATTCAACTAGAGGTAATGAGGGAAATATTAACTTAAATTGACTTGATAAATAAATAAATGGATAATTTATGAAATCGTATTTTTCAGAAAAATGGATTGCGGCTGGAGTTTCTTTAGCTATATCGCTAATGGTGCTAGTTACCTTCGCTTCATTTAATAACACTACCGAAATTAAGGAAAATGCTAATCAAGTTCAGCATACTTATCAAACTCTCAATACTTTGACTGATTTATATGCGGCTATGACAGTAGCTGAATCAGCACGAAGAGGGTATATATTTTTGGGAAGTAGACAAGATTTAGAGCGTTATGAAAATGCCATAAATAATATAAAAACTAAGGTCAGTTTATTAGAAACTCAAATCCATAATAATATCAATCAAAAACAGAGATTTGCCAGTTTAAAATCATTGGTTAATCAAAGATTATCTCTTTTAGAAGAATCAATACAACTTTATCAACAAGATAGAACTGCATTACAACAGCAAACTAATATTACAGAAATCAGTGTTAATTTAAGAGAAAAAATTATACCTATCATTGTAAATATTCAAACTGAAGAACAAGGTTTCCTAGAAAGTTCTCTCAAGCAGTCGCAACAGAGTATTCACTTACGAATAATCATGGAAATAATAGGAACTATTTTAAGCCTGGTTGTGATTTGCAGTTTATGTTTTATCATCGAGCGTCAAGGAGTAAAACAAGAACAGATTAAATCCTTGGAAGCTTCCCTTGCTCAAGAAAAAAAAATTGGTGAATTAAAGGTTCAGCTATTTTCTATGATTTCCCATGAATTTCGTACACCTTTAAGTGTAATATTGCTTTCATCTCAGTTATTACGGGAAATTCTGCTGGATTTGGTGGATAAAAAGGAATTAAAAAATCTTGATCGCATTCAGTCTTCAGCAAAGTTGATCAATCACTTATTAACAGATATATTAACTTTGACTAGAGCCGAAGCAGGTGAACTAGATTATAAACCTCAATTAATCAATGTGGAAAACTTTTGTTTGAATCTGCTGGAAGATGTGCAGATGTTTAGTCACACAAATCATATTATAAAGTTTATCAAGCATGGTCAATCTTTTCGTGCTAATCTAGATGAAAAATTGTTGTACTCTATTCTTAGTAATTTGCTTTTAAATGCCATCAAATATTCGTCATCTGGAGGTAGTATATCCTTGGTTTTAAATTCTCAACCAGATACTACTATCTTTCAGGTGATAGATGAAGGTATAGGCATTTCTTCAGCGGAACAGGCTAGGCTTTATGAACCTTTTTTTCGATCTCAAAATGTTGAAGGTATTGTCGGCACTGGGTTAGGATTACCAATTGTTAAGAAGTGTGTAGAAAGACACCAGGGAGAAATTTTGGTGGAAAGTAAAGTTGGAGTAGGAACAACTTTTACTGTAAAAATTCCTCTAACATACCTCTAAGAGGGTGTTTGAAAAGTATTAGATGAAACCGATAATCTCCAGAAACCTAACCCCCCTTCCCCCCTTCCCTACGTTAGCGCAGCGTGCCGAAGGCTGGGAATGTGGGTTTCAAAGCCTCTCCCCGCATCGGGGAGAGTGGGTCTGTCAGCCAGCTTACCGGATATTCCTGTAAAACCCATAGTCCGACTGGGAATGAATTCCCAGTCTTATAGCAGAAGTCATCTGAAGATGACTAAATAACCCAGAAATTTTTGAACTTGTTTAGTTTACTTTAGTAAACTTTAGCTATTAGCCTGGAACTTCAGTTCCAGATGGGTCGGTCAGCCAAACAAATAAGCTATCTGTAGCTTAAGTTGAAACCAATGAGCTTTTTCCTTACCCATACCTATAGAACCCACATAATTAAGCCATCTTGAGTATATCTTCCTTCTTCCTCCGCGCTCTTCGTGGTTCATTTATCCATATTCTTCTATAAAAAACCCATAAAAAAAGGTGGGTTAACCATAAAGTCACCCACCAAATAAATTACCAATATTGTATAAATCTTAGTTTGATAAAACCCAATATTACCTATTAGTTTTTCCTATTTTTCTATTTAAAATTATCCAAACTTGGAATACTACCCTGGCGTAACCCCAAGATATAATTAACTGTACTAACCCTATTTCACAATAGCCTTCCCTGATGATTGTAACTAAACTTTGACTGGATGAATTTTGCTTCCCTTTCCGATCCGACAGCAAAGACGCACACCAGATGTTAAGATCAAGACATAACCGTATTAAATTTTGTGGTTGGAGCATTTTAAAATAAGATTTAACTTAATAAAAATAATTTATTAATGAATATATAGTTAGGTGTACTTAATCTTAGCAATTTCTAAATTGAGAAAAAATACAGTTTTTATTATACCACAAAGTTCACGAGGAATTTATATGTCTGAAGAAACTAGATTGACTTACTCTGATAAAGAAACTGATGGGGTGATGATAGATTTATCTAAAATAGCTGAACAAACACCAACGCCAAATATTAATTTAGCTTTAAAGTTTTTACTAAAGCTACCAGCAGAGGCTTATACAGCATTGCAGCATATAGAAATAATAGCTTCACCTGAAGATTGGCAAAAAATCACCTATCAAATAGCACGTACTTTAGTAGATGCTCAATATGAAATCACTCATCGTCAAATTATGCAACAAATGAAGGTAGATAATTTAGATGAGATAGAATCTGATGATGATATTTTAGCCGCTGCGTTGAAACTTACGAGTTAATTTATATTCCGTTAGTCCTGGAGTGATTCTTGATGATGACACAGCAGGTAAGTTCAATTAGTCCATATTCTTCTATAAAAAACCCATAAAAAAAGGTGGGTTAACCATAAAGTCACCCACCAAATAAATTACCAATATTGTAGAAATCCGTAATTAACCAACGTTAGTTAATAACAACTCACGGGTTTCCGATTTTCTGACTTTCACCTGTCCATCATCGTCTACATCCACAATAGCCTTATCTCCATCTGCTATTTCTCCAGATAAGATCGCTTCAACCAAAGAATCTTCCAAGAGACGCATAATAGCACGGCGTAATGGTCTAGCACCGTAGCTAGGATCATAGCCTTCCTGGACAACTTTCTCTTTAAAAGCTTCTGTTACCTCTAAAGCGATGTCTTTATCCTTGAGACGACTACCAACATCACGCAGCATGATTTCAGCAATTTGCTTGACTTCATCTTTGTTGAGTTGAGTGAAGACGATAATATCATCAACACGGTTGAGGAATTCGGGACGGAAATATGCTTTGAGTTCTTCGTTAACTAGGTTACGAATGCGATGATAACTAGCGTCTGCTGCATTATCAAACTCAAACCCTAAGCTGCTACCACCTTTTTCAATTACCTTAGAACCGATATTAGAAGTCAAGATAATTAATGTGTTTTTGAAGTCTACCTTCCGACCTTTCGCATCCGTAAGATGACCGTCATCCAAGATTTGCAGCAGCATATTGAATACATCGGGATGCGCTTTTTCGATTTCGTCGAATAGTAGCACTGTATAGGGTTTGCGCCGCACAGCTTCCGTTAATTGTCCGCCTTCGTCGTATCCTACATAACCTGGAGGTGAACCAATCAACTTGGAAACGTTGTGGCTTTCCATATATTCGGACATATCTAAACGCACCATTGATTCTTCTGAACCGAAGAAGTAAGCAGCTAAGGCTTTGGCTAATTCGGTTTTACCGACACCGGTTGGTCCGGAGAAGATAAAACTGGCAATGGGACGATTAGGACTTTTTAAGCCGACACGGGCGCGACGAATAGCGCGGGAAACTGCTGTAACTGCTTGTTCTTGACCGATGAGCCTTGTATGTAAGGTGTCTTCAAGATGTAAAAGTAACTCTGATTCAGATTCAGTCAGTTTGTTGACGGGAACACCTGTCCAAGAAGCGACAATTTGGGCGATGTCTTCTTCGTTGACGAGGGGAGAGTTAACGGTTTCTTGATTTTCTTCTACATCAAGTCTGGCTTGCAGTTCTAATTCTTGTATCCGCAATTTACCAGCTTTGCCAAAATCTTGAGTTCTGATGGCTTCCGATTTGGCTTTGGTGGCGGTGGTTAATTCTCGTTTGAGTTCCTTGTTTTTGGCAATGTGGGAGTGACGCAAGCGGACACGAGAACCAGCTTCATCAATTAAGTCAATGGCTTTGTCTGGTAGGAAGCGATCGCTAATATAACGATCTGCCAATTCAGCCGCGGCAATTACCGCTTCATCAGTAATATTAACTCTATGATGTTGTTCGTAAGCACCGCGTAAACCATAGAGAATATCAATAGTTTCTGCTACTGATGGTTCTCCTACCAAAATTGGCTGAAACCGCCGCTCCAGAGCCGCATCCCGTTCGATGTGTTGACGATATTCATCTAATGTGGTCGCACCAATACACTGGAGTTCTCCCCGGGCTAGAGCCGGTTTGAGGATATTAGCTGCATCTAAACCGCCTTCTGTGCCACCTGCACCGACTAAGGTATGAATTTCATCAATCACTAAGATGATATTTCCTGCGGTGCGGACTTCCTCCATGATTTTTTTGAGGCGTTCCTCAAATTCACCCCGGAAGCGAGTTCCCGCCACTACAGACCCCATATCCAAACTAATTACTTGTTTATCAAGTAAAATTTCGGGAACGTCTTGATTGACAATGCGTTGCGCTAGACCTTCAGCGATCGCTGTTTTCCCAACACCCGGCTCACCAATTAAAACCGGGTTATTTTTGGTTCTCCGACCGAGAATTTGCACCGTTCTTTCAATTTCTGGCTGGCGACCGACTACTGGGTCTAGTCTGCCCTCCTGAGCCAGTTTGGTGAGGTTTCTGCCAAACTCCTCTATGGATAAATTTTGATTGCGCTGGGAATTACTTCTACCACCAGTGACAACCGCTGTATCTTCACCCAATCGGCTCATCACAGCCGAACGAATAACTGGTAAATCCACTCCTAGATTTTGTAATACTTTGGCGGCGACTCCTTCACCAGCCTCCGTTAAACCTAATAATAAGTGTTCAGTGTTTATGTAATTATGTCCAAGACCGTGAGCTTCTCGGAAAGATTGCTCAAACAGGCTTTTTACTTTCGGGGTAAAAGGAATTTCCGGTGGGACAAACCCAGAACCCCGGCCAATTATTTTTTCTACTTCCCGACGGGATTCTTTCAGGGTAACACCCAACTCAGCCAACACTTTAGCAGCAACACCTGTTCCTTCTCCCATTAAACCCAGGAGAATTTGTTCTGTTCCTACAAAATTGTGTCCCAGTCGTCGTGCTTCCTCCTGAGCTAACATGATTACCCTAATGGCTTCGGAAGTGAAGTGTTCAAACATAGCGGGTTCTTTCCCTCGTGCTGCTTGGACTTTGGGTGAGATATAAGTTCACCCTCATCTAAAGTTTCTTGTATTTTCTTAAAGATAATGTATCTTTATTTTAAGCTGAATGGCAGTAGTGAGAGCCGTAAGTGACAAGGCGTAGTTGCCGTCATTCAGTAGATAATGGTGGATAATTAGCAATGGTCGAGATTTTTCATCTTGAGTTGTTGATGGATTGCTAACTTCGTACAGGTATTGATGATGACAGAAATTCTCGGTGGTAAAGACCAACAACATCCACTCTACAACCGCGATCGCCCCCTTATTGATATCTTACTCGCTCAAGACGCAACGGACTACAATTTATCAGAATTAGCTAGACTAAAAATTCGCTATCAAGGTTTTCCGGGAGCGCGGGACATCCAAAGCAACTTAGATAAAGTTTTGCAACGCTGGGGTTTAACTGAAGCTGAACTATTTGCCAAAACCCGTCAAATCCATGATACAGGAGGAGTTTACAAAAGTCGTGGCAAAAAGGATGAGCAGGATTGGAATTAGTTAGTGGTCAGTTGTCAGTTGTCAGTTGTCGGTTGTGTTATTTTTCCCCCACTCCCCCCACTCCCCCTACTCCCCCCACTCCCCCCACTCCCCCCACTCCCCCCACTCCCCCCACTCCCCCCACTCCCCCCACTCCCCCTACTTCTCCTGTTCCCTGTTCCCTATTCCCTTCTCTCGATATTCTCTAAGTTGCTGGAGGAGTTGTTCTTGGGATAAATTGGGTGGTTCTGGGACTGGTGCGGGGGTTGTTTCCACTTTCTCCACTATTTTGGGTTGGGGATTGATTACTAATATTTGTTTTTCGGAAACAGGTGCGGTAATTACTACCTTTGATTGATTAGCATCAGCTTTGAGACCATCTAGAGTTACAGCTACCTTGGTTTTTTCCTGAATGTCTTTGCTAGAAGAAACTAATTTACTCAGACCATTTACCAATCGCAACATATTTTGACGAAACTTAGGATCACCTGTTAATTCATCTAAATCCGCGGTGATTTTTTGGGTATTTTCAAATGTTGCTCTCGCCGCATCTAAGGTTTGTTGCAGTAAAACAATGTTTTTTGGATCATTTAAAGTTTTAGAGGCATCTTTTAAATTCACAGAAGCTTCGGCTGCATTTGCCGATAGGGTTTCTAAATTGGTTAATAATTGTCCTTGAGTTAAGCGATTAATGGCAGGTGATAAACTTGTAACTGTTTGACGAAGTTGATTACTGGTCTCCGTCATACTATTTAAAGTACCAACTAAAGAAGAACGATTGGTAGTGATGAGATTATCTAAATTTGTTAGTAAGCGATTTGCTTGTTTAGCTGTGATACTAAAATCCTTAGCTGTTGTCCCTAATTGATCTGCGGTTTTGGTAGCAGTTGTAGTTAATTGGGCTGTAGAGCGTTGTAATGTAGATGCCGTACCAGAAAATACACTTATTTGTCCTTTGAAGGTTTTGCTCAAATCTTGTAAATCCTTACTTAAATCGGCGATATTAGCAGCAGCATTAGCCGAGGTTTCTAAGGTGCGATTCACATTTTTATAGAACTTTTCGTTACTATATTGAGCCGCAAAAATAGTTGATTGACGCATCAGTTCATCTACACTGATGCCAATTGTCCCTCTTAATCGAGAACCATTACAAATAATCAAGCTAGAATTACAGTCTTTATCTAGAGGTTTGGCAGATAACTTCCCTGGTAAATCTCCTTTGGGAGTAATTTCAATAATATTTTCGCTAATTAATCCACTTTGATTAGCTTCAATGAGGGAATTACTGGGAATTATTAAATCAGGGGAGTTAATTTGAATTTCCACATCAATGGCATTTGTTCCGGGTTGAACCTTGGTGATAGTTCCCACTTTCACACCCCGAAAACGGACTACTGAACCCTTTTGCATTCCCCCAGCATTGGCAAATTCGATAATTGCTCTGTAAGAAGTTTCTCCAGGGGTGATTCTATTTAACCACAGTAAAATTGTGCCAAATGCGCCTAACCCCACCAGGAGCAACAATCCTACAGAACCTTCTCTCATCATGCGTGCAGACGTGAAACTGCTAATTAGACCTCGCATTTATTCCTCCACTGATAGCGTTAAACTCAGCAATTTTCTTTGATTTGGTACTTAACCAGCTACTTGAATGGGGCCATTGACACTTCCACTCATAAATTGTCTAATTAGGGGATTTTCTGTATGATCTAAGGCAAATACTGTACCTTGCCATTGCACTTTTCCTTGATAAAGAAATACTATTTGATCGGATGTCCGCCGAATAGTGCTTTCTTGGTGAGTCACAATGGAGTAAGTACTACAGACTCCTTGTGTATTTTGTAAGTCACGGATTAAGTCCTCAATTACCGTTGAGGCAATGGGATCTAATCCGGCTGTAGGTTCATCGTATAATAAAACCTCTGGACTATCTGTAGGACGTTGAGGATTTGACATAATAGCACGAGCAAAACTGACTCTTTTTCGCATTCCTCCAGAAAGTTCTGATGGGTAAAGGTGACTAATATCTGCTAGTCCTACCAATTCTAATTTTTGATTGACTAATTCCCGAATGTGCGATCGCTTGAGTCGAGAATGTTGATAAAGTAGAAATCCAATGTTTTCTTCGACTGTCAAAGAGTCAAATAGAGCCGCTTGCTGAAATACCATACCAATTCCCACCGGATCAGCAGCATCTTCTATTAAACCCTCTCTGCGTACTCCTTGAATATAAATTTCCCCTTCATCAGGTTTTAATAATCCGGCTATAATCCTTAAAACCGTTGATTTACCAGTTCCCGAAGGGCCAATTATTCCTAGTGCTTGTCCTCGGTATATTTTTAAATCAACGTTATCTAAAACCTTGTTGTTACCAAAAGTTTTAGAAATACCTTTTAATTCAATTAATGGTTCTAATGTTTCTGTCATTGCTAGTTAGTAATTAAATTCTCATCTGTCACCTATAATATTTTGTAAAGCACGTTATTTTCCCATTTTACTCAAGTCTATGTCTCCTTATCCTAGTTTAGTTACTGTTTCCGCACTTATACTATATTTTGTAGTGACAATTAATGTTGGTATAGCTAGAGCTAAATATCAAGTCCCTGTACCGCAGACTACAGGAAACCTGGATTTTGAAAGAGTGCTAAGGGTACAACAAAATACCTTGGAACAACTAGCTTTATTTATCCCGGCTTTATGGTTGTTTTCTATTTATGTTAGTCCTATTTGGGGTTCTGCTCTCGGTGCAGCTTGGATAGTAGGAAGAATTGCTTATGCTTGGGGATATTATCAAGCTGCTGAAAAACGCGGTCCTGGTTTTGCAATTAGTTCTCTCAGCGGTATCGTGCTAATTCTTGGTTCGCTGGTGGGGATTATTTTATCTATGGTGAAGTAGATTGGGGACTGAGGACTGGGGAGAGACTGGGTTAAATTTTACCAATCACCAATCACCAATCACCAATCACCAATCACCAATCACCAATCACCAATCACCCAACTAAATCGGGAAATACTTCTTGCACAGCAGGATGTACAAGACGGTGATTTTGGACATTTAAACCTTTTGCTAAGGCTGGGTTCATGTCTAAGGCTTTAAGTCCCAGATTTGCTAACTGGACAGTATAGGGTAGGGTACTGTTATTTAGGGCTTGCGTGGATGTCCAAGGCACTGCTCCCGGCATATTAGGAACACCATAATGTACGACTCCCTCATCAATGTATACTGGTTTAGTGTGGGATGTAGGATGTAATGTTTCTACACATCCACCTTGATCAACAGCAACATCTACAATCACTGAACCAGGGCGCATTTGTTTAACTAATTCACGAGATACTAAAATGGGGGCTTTTTTGCCAGGAATTAAGACTGCACCAATGAGTAAATCGGCATCTTTGACTGCGGCTTCAATATGGGCGGAGTTGCTGTAAAGTAGTTCTACTCTCGACCCAAACAAGGTTTCTAAGTAAGATAGACGTTCCACGTTGACATCTAAGATTTGCACCAATGCACCCATACCGACGGCGATTTTAGCGGCTTCTGTACCGACGACACCACCACCTAAAATTACGACTTTACCAGCTTTGACTCCGGGGATACCGCCTAAAAGTACGCCTCTGCCTCCTTGTTGACGTTCTAGGAATCTTGCGCCAAATTGTACGGCTAACCGACCAGCAACAATACTCATGGGGGTGAGTAGGGGAAGTTTATTTGCTCCTGGTTGTTCTACGGTTTCATAAGCGATCGCACAAGTGCCACAATCAATTAAATATTCTGTTAACTGGCGATTCGCCGCTAAATGTAAATAAGTAAATAACAATTGCTCCTTTTGCAATAATTTATACTCGCTCACCAAAGGTTCTTTTACCTTAATAACTAACTCCCGATTCCAAGCAGCATCGGCAGTATTGACAATTTCTGCCCCAGCATTGCGGTAGTCTTCATCAGTAAATCCCGCGCCAGTACCAGCTTCACTTTCTACAAAAATATTATTACCATTTTCCCGTAATACCCGAACACTGGAAGGACTTAAACCTACCCGAAATTCTTGATCTTTAGTTTCCTTGGGAACACCAATTTCCATTGATAGCCTCTTATATTTGATTGTTTCACTTTAGCGTGCCAGTACCTAGCTGATTATTTCCGTATTCAGTAATTCAAAATGCAAAATTTTTATTCTCCCTCACGCTACACCTTGACTAATCCGCCAGTCTTCTTACAATAGATAAAGAATAATTAAAAATTGTTAAGTACCGACGACCATCTTCAGCAATTTACTTGAAAAATCCCTGTAAATTTTTGTTTGCCAATTATCAAGAAAGGAATCACTGATTATGACACAACAACAACCAACCATCACCCCCAAATTAGAAGAACCTAAATTTGGTTTCAATGAATATGCTGAACGTTTAAATGGCAGAGCGGCAATGATCGGCTTTATTTTAATGGTAGTAATTGAATACGTTACCAATCAAGGTGTACTTGCATGGCTCGGTTTAAAGTAGACTTTTAATTTGGCGTTACTGATAGTATGAATTGGGTGTAGAGACGTTCTATGGAACGTCTCTACATTAGTTTTCGGTTTATTTTTGTCCTCTCAGGCTGTTTCCCCAAGTTAACTTAGTGCCTCAGTCCTAGTACAATAGAAATAACTGTGATGATCCTCAAAGCAATTACTTCTGTGGGTGTTAATTACCGTACTCCCTTTGTTGCCAAAGGAAATTACAATTGTTCGTGCTATTATTTGCCTTTGATGAAACAGACAAATTTTAGTTGGGATATTCTGAGTAAATTTATACAAAAACTCTAATTGGAACTAAGTAAGCTGTGATGAATGCTGTATTACCTCGTTTTTTAAAGTCAGCCTACCGCAAAGAACCTATCATTAGTGCGTTGATAACAGTGGGAACAATAGATGCGCTGATTGGTGGTTTGGATGATAGTTGGTCACTTTTCACCTTTGGTTTAGGGACAGCCGGAATAGCTCTCGTCTTTAAATTATGGCGAATGCAGCAGCGTCCGGCTTTACCAGAAGAACCTGTTGCACAATATTATTTACCTCCTCAGTCTTCCGCTGACCCTTTACCTGTATTAAAGGTTTCCAAGAAGAAACCCCGTCAGTAGTAAAACCTTTGAATGTAATATAAATTAGGGCGCAAGCCCTGCGCCCCTACGGGTTTTGTAATTTAGTGATTATCAAACTATTCAAAATCAGGTAAAATTCAATTAGAGACTTCCAAGAAATAAATTATCCCAAGAAACGAACCACAGAGGCACAGAGTACACAGAGAGAGAATTTTTGCATCAGTTTTGGGACATTTTTTTATTTGGAAGTCTCTTAGTAACTATTACTAAATAGATCTATGAAATTACAAACTACTACCCAAGAAATCAAAGTAGTTACAGCTTACTATACACCAGAAGAATATTTAGAATTAGAAAAAAAAGCTGATTATAAAAACGAATGTTTCTTTATTATCGCTCAATTCCTGAATTTAAAGAATATATTTTAATTGACCAAACTAAATATTATGTGATGCAATATGTGAAAACTTCGGAAAATCAATGGATTTTAACGGAGTATGAAACTGAAGATGCTATGATAAATTTGTCATCAATTAATGTAGAATTATCTTTAAAGCAATTATATAAAAAAGTCAATTTCTCGGAAAATTTAGCATAAATAATCTCAGAATTTGATATGGCGGTTCTTGGTTGAGTGAAATACAAGAACCCCACCCCCAACCCCCTCCCCGCAAGCGATGAGGGGGCTAAGATGTAGCTCATAAGAGCGGAAACCGCTGTAATTACCTTTTTATTAACAACTAACAACTGATGACTAAATTACTCGTAGTAGCGACAGGAAACCCCGGAAAATTGAAGGAAATGCAAGCTTACTTAGCTGATTCTGGTTGGGAATTAGCTTTAAAACCGGAAGATTTAGATGTGGAAGAAACGGGAGAAACCTTTGCGGAAAATGCTTGTCTGAAAGCCTCAGAAATTGCTAAAGTTACGGGTAGTTGGGCGATCGCTGATGACTCTGGTTTAAAGGTAGATACCCTCAATGGTGCGCCGGGGGTGTATTCTGCTCGTTATGGGAACACGGATACAGAACGGATTGAGAGGTTATTGAGAGAATTAGGTGATCAGGAAAATCGCCAAGCTCAATTTGTGTGTGCGATCGCAGTTGCAAATCCTCAAGGAGAAATAGTAATTCAATCTGAGGGTATTTGTCACGGGGAAATTTTGTTTGCACCTTCTGGAGATGGTGGTTTTGGTTATGATCCGGTTTTTTATGTACCAGATAAACAATTGACTTTTGCTCAAATGACGACGGATTTAAAAAAATCAATTAGTCATCGTGGTAATGCTTTAAAAGCTTTAGTTCCCCGATTAAAAGCTCTAGATATACTATAATATATAGTATTATTTTGTTTTGAAAAGTAAGTAAATGAGGTAATTATGGAACAAACAATTACTATTACTTTCACACCAGAAGGAAACCTAGAACTTCCTCCAGAAATTCGAGAACAATTTGTTAATGGTCAAAAATATTCAGTTACCATGACTGAAGATGGTATTTTTTTTAAAAAAGCTGCTAAATTTGATTGGAATGAATTAAGGAAAAGAAGAGAAGCAGTAAATGATCCTCATCCTTTGACAACAGAAGAGATTTGTGAAATTGTGCGAGAAGTTCGCAGGGAAAATAACGAATAATGAAAGTTGTTTTAGAAATGATATTATATATAGTATCAAGTTTTTTGAGAATGAGAACTACTTACAAATAGAAAATTGTGATCTTATGACTAAAGTAGAATTTACTCTTCCCATTGATACCATCACAGATACTATCAGACAAGAAGCGGAAAATAAAGCTAGCGTAAAGAAGATCCCCGACTTCTTTTTTAATCTTGTCAATAAAATGTAAATTGATCTAAGAAGTCGGGGATCTGGATCTTGTGGTAAAATTGGCAACAAAATTCTGATACTATTATTGCTCCCACATTATTTTATTATGAAATCACTAATGCTTTACATCGCATGAATCAAGCAAATTTATTAACCATTGAGGAGACAAAAAAAGCTTTGCAAGATGCGTTAATTTGGGGATAGTTCTTTATGGAAGTTCTCAATTTCCCCAAGTTCACGAAATGGCACTAACTCTAGCAAAAACCCTCAAATTATCTGCTGATTATGATTCTCATTACCTAGTACAGGTTGGCGTAAATAACATGATCATTAAAATCTCTGAAAATTTGATTGATTACAAGGCTTGAAAATGATTTATTCACTTACGCCGTGTATTAGTACGTTTCAATGGAATTAAGCTATGAGACAGGGAATTCATTCCCTGGCGGTTGTGGAAGGCAACAGATAAGCCATTTTTAACTTAAGTTGACACCAATAAGCTTTTACTTTACCCCTACCTATAGAATCAAAGGACAAAGCCGTTTAGAGTATATATTACTTAAAGCCGATGATGAGATTTGAACTCACGACCTACTGATTACGAATCAGTTGCTCTACCCCTGAGCCACATCGGCGTACACAGTTACACATCATAACATAATTTATTGATGATAAAACCAAATTCTCCAAAAAATCTCAACCCGCAACAATATGAACGCCTCAAAGCCGAAGTAGCCGCACCCTATCGAGGGTTAAGGCAATTTATCTATATTGGTGTCGGTGCTTCTGGCTTTATTGGTGCATTCGTCTTCTTCTTTCAACTCCTAGCAGGACGCGATATTGAACAAGCAGCGCCTAATTTCGCAATCCAGCTAGGAGTAATTGGGTTAATGGTGTTTCTCTGGAAATGGGAAAACAGGAAGAATAGGCAAGAGGCAAAAGGCAAAAGGCAAGAGTAAATATTTCCCTGCCCTCTGCCTCTACCTACTTACCAGTTACCAAATATGGAGAATTAATGGGTTGAACACGACCAGCATTAACTAGGGCTTGATAGACAAAAGCCGCAATCTCGGCTCTAGTTGCTTGACGCTGAGGTGCAAGCTCTTTAACAGTAGGATAGTTAATGACTAATTGCCGTGAAGTTGCGGCTGCTACTGGACTAACTGCATAACTGGGAATTTGACTAGCATCAGTATAGAAGTTAATCACAGTCTGAGTATTCGCAGTTAAACCCAAACCATTAGCTAAAGCAACTATTGCTTGCACTCTAGGAATTTGTTGTTCTGGTTTAAAGGTTAAATCAGGATAACCAGACAGGAACGGACTACTAGAAGCTGTTTGAATGGCGCTATAAGCCCAATAATTGCTTTTGACATCGTTAAAAGTAATGCCTTTGCGTGTTGCTGAAGGTTTAAAAGCCTTATTGATAATGGCAGCAAATTGAGCGCGAGTTACAGGTTCATTGGGTTTAAAACTACCATCTGGAAAACCAGCGATAATATTTTGAGAAGCTAAGGCTTCAATGTAAGCTTTTGCCCAATAACCTGTTTGCACATCTTTAAAAGCAGTATTTCCAGTATTTCCAGTATTCCCAGTATTGTTATCGGGAGGTGTAGTCACCTTAGCCGCGACAAAATCCACAGCACCAAAAATCCGCTTCTCGTTGATATCGTTACCAATAGCGACAATTTTGCCAGCTTTAGTGGCATTGTTCACGTCATAACGGGCATTATCACGGATGAGGTTACCACCAGGATTTTCACTCGTACCCAAGTCAGGAACTGCACTAATAGTAGCGACAATACCATCTCGTTTATTACTGCGAATGGCATTTTTACGGAGTATGGGTTTTGCAGTTTCCGAGATAAAAAGACCGTCTGTATTTTGGGTGATATTGTTACTTTCTAATAAAGGTGTGGAACTACCACCAATCGCTACACCAAAACCAGTATCTTGAAACAAATTGCCACGAATCACACCTTGAGCCGATTTAGCTACGGAAATTCCATTCCCCTTATTTTTCAAAAAGATGTTATTTTCAATTTGGGGATTTCCCGTACCTGTCACAAAAATCCCTTCTCGGATGCTGTTAATAAAGGTACTATTTTTGATTGCAGGGTTACTGGATTCTACCCATACAGCCGTTCCCCGTGAATTGGGGTTGGTAAAAGTTAAACCTGTAATGATAGTGCCATTATTCGCTAACAGGGTAATATCCTGTCTAGCAAAAGTGCGACTGGTATAATAGCCACCACCGATAATGACGATTCCTTCACCTTTGTTGGATTCATTACCTTGAAGCGTGACTCCAGAATTGAGAACAAGGGGGAATGTTTCACCACTATCTTTACTATAGTTTCCAGGAGCAACCTGAACAACCGTCCCGGCTGTAGCTTTAGAAAGGGCAAAAGTGATAGTTTTATAGGGGGCTTCTGTAGTTCCATTACCGGAAGTATCTTTTCCAGTGACAGAGTTAACGTAAATGACAGTCCCACTAGCTGGTACTTGGGCTGTTAAAGTTGGGGACGCACCAGCTTTAAGTTGACTAAGTATGAGAGGAGAACTACCAGCAACTAATAACAAAGCGGTGAGACTGGTCTGTAAAGATAAACGAGAAATGTGAAAACCCTGATTTTTCATTTTTTTACTGAATTATGTGCTTTTAATTATGGTACTTTCACAAGAGTGCAGTGTAACAGATATTCATCTGCAAAACTTATATAATGACATTGAAAATTTCTTTTTGTAGAGTTCTCTAGAGAGAATATAGAACGCAATTTACCATGACATACTAGACATATCTAGACATCATGTGGTATGGTAGGACGAGTAACAAACTTAAGGACTTCCAATTAAAAAAATACCCAAAAATTTCTTGTGGTGCGGGACGAAAAGCCCGCTAATCATCAAGGACGGGCAGGACTTGTGCTGAGCTTGTCGATAGCGTAGCGTGGCGTTAGCCATAGTATGTCCATCCCACAAAATTGGGTAATTTATTTTTTGGTGTTCCCTTAGTCTAAACTCCAATTATTATTGTTGTTCTCTGTTATACATAAAAATTGAGGATAAGATTTCTTATCCCCAAAGTCCTTGCTTAAAGCAATTGGTAAATATTTGTTTTGTCAAAGGGTTAATAAGCTAAAGTTTCTAAAGTCTCTCTTAAATACATTTGTACTTGCTGATCTAGACGTAAACTTTGTAATTGAGCGTTACATTCTAATTGCCATCTTTGAAAACCAGAACTAGCAGAAATCACGTATTTCAGGTTATGCCAAAATTGAGTATTAGCAGATAATTGATGATTTATACGCTCACCATTGACATAGCCTTTGCTATCGGTACTATGCGCGTAGTTGCTAGAAGTTGGAAATTGAGCCATAATTCCTCATTCCTTGTTGTTCACTTCCAGATTTAGACAATTTGGGATTTTAGATTTCAGATTGATAATTTATTTCACATTCCCGGGAAAGACGTAAATCTAGTTACCCAAACCTAAAATTGAAAATTTTTGTTTAATCTGTTTTCAAGATAATGGTTTTATACCTGAAAATTCTGTCGCATTCATCACTAAATGCAGAGTTTTCTGCGAGAAATTTCTAAAACAACTTGTTTTCAATTAAACAGGGAATTTTTTTAAAATTTATAGCAAACCCAGGGGGTTAAGACATCAATAGATAATGAAACTCCGACCCAAACAGGATTTTACCTATTTCTTCCTTCTTTCTTCTGCCTTCGTGTTTTTTGTTTCTATCCCTACGGGACACGAACGTGGTTCATTAATTCCTAACTCCTTTTAAGCGGAGTGCTGATTTTACATTATTTGAGTGTTGAACTCGAAACAGTCTCAATTCAACACTCATCAACTCAGCACTCAACGCTGGATGCACGTCACTACTTAGTCATAGTTAAAGTCCGACGTTTAGTTACCAATTGGTAGGATTCAATGATGTCATTTTCCACCCAGTCATGGAACTTATCAATGCCGATACCACATTCATAACCTGCGTTGACTTCACGGGCATCTTCTTTCATCCGTTTGAGGGAATCGAGGACACCTTCATAAACTACCTTATTATGACGACGGACGCGGACTTTACAGTTGCGAACGAGTTTACCAGATTGCACATAACAACCGGCAACAGCACCACGACCAACTGGGAAGACAGCACGAACTTCTGTTTGTCCCAAAGGTTCTTCCACCAATTCTGGTTCGAGTAGACCTTCTAAAGCACCTTGGATATCTTCCAAGAGTTTGTAGATGATGTTATATTCTCGAACATCTACACCTGCTTCATCCGCAGCCTGTCTAGCTCCACTGGCGTAGGTGGTGTTGAAACCAATGATCACAGCGTTACTGGCAGCAGCTAAGTCTATGTCTGTTTCGGTGATTTCTCCAGCGGTAGCTAGGAGCATCCGAATTTGGACTTCGTTTTGCGGAATTTGGCGCAGAGAGCCGATAATGGCTTCCACAGAACCTTGTACGTCGCCTTTGAGGATGAGGTTGAGTTCTTTTAACTCGCCTTCTTGTGCTTGTGCTGACAGGGTAGTGAGAGTGACACGACCTTGTAACAATCGAGACTGACGTTGCTTGTCGGCGCGATCGCTGGCTATAGAACGAGCTTCTTTTTCGTTTTCATAAACCTCGAAATCATCACCAGCAGCAGGGACATCACTTAAACCCAATACTTCCACAGCAAAGGATGGACTAGCGATATCTACACGCTTACCGCGATCATTTACCATCGCTCGGACTTTACCGAAGGCTGAACCAGCGACCAGCATATCTCCAACGTGGAGAGTACCGTTTTGAATCAGCAAGGTAGCAACTGCACCTTTCGCCTTATCCAAATGAGCCTCAATGACTGTTCCTTTTGCGACCCGATCTGGATTAGCGGATAGTTCGGCTACTTCCGACACCAACATAATCATTTCTAGGAGGGTATCGAGATTTTCGCCCTTAATGGCACTAACGGGAACCATGATGGTTTCACCACCCCAATCTTCAGCGGTGAGACCGTAATTGGTGAGTTCCTGTTTAACCCGTTCTGGTTGTGCGCCTTCTTTATCAATCTTGTTGATGGCAACAACAATGGGAACATCGGCGGCTTTAGCGTGGCTAATAGCTTCGATGGTTTGGGGACGAACACCGTCATCAGCAGCTACGACTAAAACGGCAATATCTGTCACCCTAGCTCCTCTGGCACGCATCGCGGTGAAGGCTTCGTGACCAGGAGTATCGAGGAAAACAATCTGCTGTGGTTTACCTTCATGGACGATATCAACATGATATGCGCCGATATGTTGGGTAATACCGCCCGCTTCCCCAGAAGCAACTTTGGTTTTGCGAATTGAGTCGAGGAGAGTGGTTTTACCGTGGTCTACGTGACCCATGATGGTAACAACTGGAGGACGACGAATGAGGTGATCTAAGTCAGCCACGTCAATCATTTCTGTGACTTTCCGGGCTTCAGCTTCTCGTTCGACGATTTCGACTTCTACTTCTAGTTCTTTGGCGACTAGGGTAATGGTCGGAATATCCAAATTTTGGGTGATACTGACAGCCATGCCTTTCATAAACAGGATTTTGACAATCTCTGTATCGGCAATTACTAAGGCATCAGCTAACTCTTGGACTGTTAATGGACCAGTGACAGCTAGTGTGGCTGGACGATCTGGTTTTTGCTCGATATTTTCTTGACGACGATTGTGGTCGCGGGAAGAACTAGATTTCTTACCTCTGGTGGTAGGAGCAGCTACAACAGCTACAGTTGGCGCACCAGCACGAGTCCCTTTAGGTTTGGGTGGACGGGCAATAGAGAGACTAGCTTGGACGGTTGTGGAAATTTCTAGACCGTTTTCATCTAAATCATCCTCATCGAGTAAATCATCTTCTAAGATTGGTTTGACCCGTTTGCCCTTAGGTCCCAACTTAGCCTTTTCTTTGATTTCGTCAATGATTTCTTCTTCTTGCCATTTCTTCCCACCTTTGTTTAAACGCGGGGGTGTAGGGCGTTTTAAATCAAGGAGATCGGGAACAATTGGTGTTTCATCCAATGATTCTTTTTTTGCGCTGCCGGCATTATGCCTGGGTGGAGTTGCCGTGGGAATGGCTGCTGGTTCACCGGGACGTGCGGGTCTAGGACGTTGAATATCACCGCCAACGGATGGCCTGCCACTGCGCTGTTCTGGTCTTGTCGGGGCTGCTGAATTAGCCCGACTAGGTTTAGGTGGTGCAGATGGTGAACTTTGGTCAGATGAGGGCTTATTAACCTTACTTCTAACTGGTTGCCTGTCTTCCTCGACCCGCTGGGTGCGATCGCGTTTGAGCAGAGGTTTTTCCGATGTTCCGACTACCGGCGTATCTGGTGATTTTGTGCCATCTACTCTGGCAGGGGGCGAAACCAATTGGGGTTTTTGCGGTTTCTCTGGTTTAGGTCTAGGAGTAGATATCTTCTCTGATTTTTCCCCTACTACCTTTTCCGCCACCGGTTGAGGATTAGACACCTGTTCCGGTTGGGTAGGATTAGGTTTGAGCGGAGTCTCGGATTGATTCCGGGGAACTGGTCGAGTTGGTGCCGTCGGCTTCATAGATGAGACAGGTGTAGCGAAAGGCCGTGGAGGTGAAGGACTATTAGCCTCAGTAGCGTCAGTAGCAACTGAAGTATCTGGTGAGTTGGTAGTAGTGTTTCTCAATATTTTCGGTTTGCGAATTTCTAGAATTTGCTGTTTGTGATTGGCGCTGGAACGGTTTGGGGATGAATTTGGTTTATGGCCGTTTTTACCCTGTTCCTTTTTGGAGACTAAATTCGCGGCAGCCACTTTTTCGGCGGCGCTACGAATTTGTTCAGCTTCCGATTCGGAAATCGTACTGCTATGGCTTTTGACCGCAATATCGAGCTGATCGCAAATTGCTAGTAGCTCTTTATTGTCCAAATTCAATTCCTTTGATAAGTCATAGATTCTAACTTTTCCGTTGTTCATCCACTCTTTCCCCTTTAATTTACAGTTTTAATGGATGGTTGCCTGGTTTGTGACATCTCCACCCTTTGATCACTGTTTTTTCGGTTGCCCTTGGTGATATTGCCGGTGCCTCCAGTTAGGAAAGAGAGATGTTTCGGGTTAATACTGACATCTCCACCAGGAATGATGGTTGATGCAGAACTGCGATTTGACGCTACCAGGTTGCCATTTTTGGTTCTTTTGTTTTGCTGATTTGTGAGTCTTCCACAATACAATCAAAAAAAAACTTTTTGGGAGTAATGCCTTGCGTCTTGTCCAAAAAAAGGAGATCGAGAAAGCTAGTTACATCCATTTACTATTTTGGCACTAACTTGAGCGATACTAAAGGTTATGATCAGAGCGTGAATAGTTCGGCTTTTGTCATAATATCTTTAGAGGTTATCGCAATTTTAGTTGTTACCATTAAATCCGATTTTGGCGATCGCCGTGATTTAGACGTTGCCACAATGCTTGATACACTGTGTCTGGCACTGTCCCATGCAGCGATCTTCCTAGTCTATTTTTTTTCTGAGCTAGTTGCAGGCAACTCTCTTGCGGACAGATATAGGCAGAACGCCCCATGCCCTGATCTAATTGTACCTTTCCAGATGGAAAGACGCGGACAATCCGCCAAAACTCTTGTTTCAAGTTGACTTGACGACAACTAATACAACGCCGATAGTTCGGTTTCATCAGTCTTTTGCCAGATTCAGCTAGATATCTTCCTGATACTAAACAATGTATTTTTTAATGTCAGTTGTCATTGGGAAGAAATATTCCCCCTGCTCCCTGCTCCCTGCTCCCTGCTCCCTGCTCCCTGCTTCCCTTACTTTCTCAAATTATTGCAGGCAAATTTGGGGAATTAATCTTCCTCCCTATTGTTGAATCTATCCTCATCCAATTCTAATTCTTCTGCCATTTCATATTCTCGGTCAGACCTATCATCCTCATCATTTCGTGGTTGATTTTGCGCTCTCACCGCTGCAAATTTAATATCTTCAGCTTCCTGGTCATATTTAGCCTGATCTTTAATATCAATTTTCCAACCAGTGAGACGGGCTGCTAACCGCACATTTTGCCCTTCTTTACCAATAGCCAAACTTAGTTGATCTTCCGCAACTAACACATGAGTTTGGCGACTTTCTGGGTCCATCAGTCTAACTTCATCTACCCGTGCTGGACTTAAGGCATTAGCAATATAGGTAGCTGGATCTGGAGACCAGCGAATCACATCTATTTTTTCACCACGTAATTCATTAACTACTACCTGGATTCGTGATCCCCTCGCACCAATACAAGCGCCAACGGGGTCTACATCCCGATCTAAGGTATCAACAGCAATTTTTGTCCGGGGTCCGACATAACGAGAAGGAGGATTAGCCTCTCTGGCTACAGCCACAATCCGCACTACCTCATCTTCAATTTCTGGGACTTCATTGGCGAATAGATAAACTACTAAACCTGCATCAGCACGCGATACCATCAACTGTGGACCCCGTTGCTGTCCTTGGGAAACTTTTTTCAGATATACCTTAAAAGTTGCATTAGCACGATAGTTATCATTGGGTAACTGTTCTCGCTTGGGTAACTCCGCGTCTACCTCTGATTGTCCAAATCCACTACTCACAGCCAAAATCACAGACTGACGTTCAAATCGCAATACTCTAGCTTGTAAAACCGTGCCTTCTAAGTCTTGAAACTCTTCTTGCACCATTTGACGTTGTTGATCTCGCAACTTTTGCGCCAATACTTGCTTAGTTTGCATGGCTGCCATGCGCCCAAATTCACCCTGATCTGGGGTGACATCCAATACCACAGAATCTCCCAGTTGAGCTTCAGGGGCTACTTGCTGTACCTCATCTAAGGAAATTTGATGATCAGTATTACTAACTGCATCAACAATAGTTTTGGTGGAAAGAACCCGAAATCCCTCACCCTCTATATCCAATTCTACTTCAAAATTATTAAAATACTCTTCATCAAATTGTCTGCGTTCTAAATTTTGGGCGCGACGATAACGTTCGTAACCCTTAATTAAGGCTTCTCTAATAGCCGCTTGTACAGCCAAACGCGGCAAATTTCGTTCTTTGCTAATACTTTCAATTAGCTCTTTTAATCCAGATAAAGTCACCATTGACATACGCAATCTCCTAAAATTTTATGTAAGCTAGTCAGCACAATTAGATAATTGTTAAGAAATAATTGTTTTCTTCAATACCTTCGCCATTCTTTGTAGGTTGGGTTAAGCAACAGTGCAACCCAACGCATTTGTTGGGTTTCGTTCCTCAACCCAACCTACAAATCTACAAAGAATGGCGGTTTCCAATTTGGCGAAGGTATTGTTTCCATAACCAATTACTCCTTACCAGTTACCAGTTACCAGTCCCTAATCCAAAGTCTAAAATCTAAAATTGATTAGCTACGCTCATCTATTTGTACTTTGGTAATGAGGTCACGCGGGATTTTGATTACACGACCTTTTTGATTAAGGTAAACTGTGGTTTCATCCCGACGCACCAATAGACCTATCCAATCTTGCTGTTGTTCGTAGGGTGGGGAAGTGGAAATAACTACAGGAAATCCTTTGAAGGAAATAAACTCCCTGTCTGTTACCAGTTGCCGCGAAATACCAGGACTGGATACTTCCAATACATAAGCGTCTGGAATGATCTCTCCCGCATCTAATGACGCTTCTAAGGCACGGCTCATCCTTTCACAATCATTCAGGCCAATGTCCTGTAGAGGATTAAAGATATCTACTCGCAAGACTGGGGGGCTTTGGTTCGTATGAAAAACTATACTAACAACTTCCAATCCTAGTTCTGTGGCTACTGGTGTCGCCAAATCAATAATTTGTGGTATTAAAGGATGAGTCATGGGAGAATTCAATAAAAAAAGTGGGCTTCAACCCACTTCCTGCGACAGGGATATCTTCCAAGAAGTCTTGTGACGAACTGCATTAGTTCGCCCCTAAGATGAGTGTAGCCTATTTCTTCAGTTAGTCATGACAGACTTGAAAAAATGGTCATTGGTCATTGGTCATTGGTCATTGGTCATTGGTCATTGGTCATTGGTCATTGGTCATTGGTCATTGGGAAAATCTTTTTCTCTCTGTATTTTGCTTTTTGCCTCCAAATGTCAGGCAAATATCGTAAAGCTCCCCAGTTTCATCAACCAGGGAGCTAAAATTTTTAGTTCACCACAACGCCGTTTTACCTAAGTTTATGACCTGGTTAAACCAGGTGGGAACTGAGGGTTCTCATTTAAAGTTTCCGGGTACAAGCCCGGTATACTGCCACGAGAATTGTTTAGCTCCCTTGTTGTTAAAGACATAGATCAAAAAACTTGATGGCAGTCACCAATCGTCGTAGTGCAACTAACTCATTATAGCTTTGAAAAATAGTTTGTGTATTTATTTAGGGAAAATTTTGGCAAATTTTTGCTGGGGGATACCAGATGGATTCAATTTTGTGTATGGTGTCTTTGGCTTCATTGGGGGTATCTTGCTCTAGAAGAACGGTGATATGTCCTAGTTTACGTCCTGGACGAGCTTCTGTTTTGCCGTACCAGTGGACAGTAGCTTTGGGAATAGCGGCAAGTTGTTGACGTTGTTTCTGATAGTCGCTATGGCTGCTTTCATATCCTAGCAGATTAACCATCACAGCACTAGCACAACGTAATCTAGTATTGGTTAATGGTAAACCACACACCGCTCTCAGATGTAGTTCAAATTGGGAAGTTTCACAAGCATCCAGGGAAAAATGTCCAGAGTTATGGGTGCGTGGTGCTATTTCATTAATTAGAATTTTACCCGCGGCGGTGAGAAATAGTTCAATGCCACAGACTCCTACATATTGAAGGCTAGTTAATAGTTTATGGGCGATCGCTTCAATTTCTAAATTTTGCTCTTGGGTGATTTTAGCTGGGGCAATTACCCACCGACAAACCTGTTCTTCTTGGCGAGTTTCTACCGCTGGATAGATGATAATTTCCCCATTTACAGAACGGGCTGCAATTATCGCCAGTTCTTTGGTAAAAGGTACAAATTCTTCGACTAAAAACTGGGTACGACTTTGATTAACTATTTTTGATAAGGTCGGAAAATCGGGAATGATAAAAGTTCCTTGACCATCATATCCATGTCTTCGCGCTTTGAGAACCACCGGAAATCCCAAGTTTTCAATCTGAGATTCTACCGCTTTTTCCCCTGATAATGCTAAAAACTGAGGAACTGGCAAACCTAAATCCCGTAAATAGCACCGTTGTTCATATTTATCTAACAGAGGTGCTAAAGCTGCTAAGGTCGGACGAAAACAGACACCCTGTTTTTCTAGTAGTGATAAAGCAGCAAGATCCACAAACTCGTTTTCAAAGGTAACGATATCACACTTTGTTGCTAAAATTTCTGTGGCTGCGGCATCATCAACTGCGGCAAAAACACTATCTTGGGCAATAGATACGGCTGGATCATTTGCACTAGGAGTTTGGACTATTAATTCTACTCCCAGCTTGTTTGCCGCGCCTTTCATCATCCAAGCCAGTTGTCCACCACCGATTATACCAAGTTTTATTGACATCCTAACGACTCACGAGTTTCTACACCAGTTTGAGAATTTACACCGCTGGCTTTTTGACATAGCTCCTTAATTTGCGCTTTATCTAGAATTGCGTCTGTAAAATCTGCACCTGTGATATTAACATCTGTAAAGACAGTGCGGAGTAAAAGAGCTTCGATTAAAACGGCATTACTTAAATCAGCACCTATTAATTTTACCTCATTCATCATCGCATTGGTTAAATCTGCTCCATGCAAATTTGCCTTTGTCATGACTGAAGCACTGAAAACTGTTCCTCGCAAATCCGCACCTGTAAAGTTAGCCATTTCCAAGTTAGCGTTAGAAAATTCCGCAGCTTGTAAACTTTGTCCTGAAAAGTCTTGTCTTGACAACTCTGCATTACTATATGATAAAGGATGTGTCCAATCTGCTAATGCTGTTTGTGGGATGAACCAAAGCATAATTCCCAAAATCCATCCTAAGCCTTTTTGCCAAAACATAGTTGATGAGTCCCAATTAGTGATTAATAGTTAACAGTTGATAATTCGGGCGTTGCATGAAGGTTAATGGCAATTACTCCTTTTTCCAATTACTGTTTACAATAATTCATTAAATTTGATGACAAGTAAAGTTTTTTATCTTTTAAAGTCTAGTAGTGAAAAAAACTGATAATGTATGGATCGTAGAGGTAGCCGTGGGGGCGGGGTTTTTGATGCCTAAAAATATTTGATAACCATTTAAATGTTGACATGAAATTGAATATCATCAGCAACGGTTATAGCGAGTATGTACTTAAATAAGGTAAAAAGTTTATGGGAAAAATTATCCAGTAGAAATCTTTTACTTATTGACTGCTGCTATATCTGACTAAGAATCTTGAACTTATTAAAATTGACGAACAGCATACATCAATAATACAAAATTGGTATTTATATGATAAATCATTACTCTATTCAATGGATTGAAGCGTGGTGCTTAGAAAATGGCTGGACAGATTTATTTGTCGAGAGACGTGGTAATTATTGGGCGTTTCCTCCGGGGGGAGTGATGCCAGAACCAATTCCCATGAATGTGTTAAGAGTAATTAAAGAAGAAAACGGCTTAACCAATCAGGAAATTTACTGGGCTTTTGCTGCCATATCCACCACTATTTTAGCAGTGATTTATACTTTTTTGTGGAAATGTCCGATTCCTTTAGTGTTATCTTTTGCGTTTAATGCTGTCACAGTGGCACAATTTGAACCAGAGGATATTTAGAGTTTTGCAGATGAAAATTAAAAATTAAGATATTAAGATTAATCCATTGACCTAAAACTCAAACCTCAGTGCGTCTTTGCGCCTTTGCGCCTTTGCGTGAGACTAAAATTCATACTCTTAATCAGCAACGCCCCTTTTTTGAAAAATTTCTGACTGCTGACTTATTTTGTAAGTTATATGATTAAAATATCATTAAAAATGAAAATGAAATTCGCTGAATATGGATAACTTTTCCTTGTATAATCAAGACTTCTATGCTTGGACACAACAACAAGCAAAAGCTTTAGAACAAAAGCTAGTTGTAGAATTAGACTGGCAACATTTGCAAGAGGAAATTCAATCTTTGGGAAGACATGAATATCGAGAATTGATAAGTCGTTTGGGTGTGTTAATTGGTCATTTATTGAAATGGGAATATCAACCTGAACAACGTTCTCGCAGTTGGTTTCTCACAATTAGAGAACAACGTCGTGCTATTCAAAGACATCTCAGACAAAACCCTAGTTTAAAATCTCGGATAACAGAAGCTATGTTAGATGCTTTTGAAACAGGAGTTGATTTAGCCTTACGAGAAACTAATTTACCATTAAGAACTTTTCCTGAAGATTGCCCCTATTTATTTGATGATATAATTGCTGATAATTTTCTGTGCGATACTCTTCAAGATTGGGAAGGATAATTTTTCTATAAGTCAATGAAGAAAGAATTAACCGCAGATGGAAGAGGATAAACACAGATGAACGCAGATAATTTTGTACTTCATTAGACGAAGAAGCCTCATATTAAAGTCCTTCACGCAATCCCATGGCTATTTTACTGTGTTTTTCGATTTGTCCCATCACCTGTTTTGGCCCGTTGAATTACCACTGTCGGTAAACCTGCTAATCTTCCGGCTTCTATTCCGTAGGACTTATCAGCGCCACCGGGTTGAACTTGATGTAAAAAGATGATTTGGTCTGGTAATTCTTTAACTGTAACTTGATAATTTGCGACATTGGAAACAATTGTAGCTAATTCATTTAACTCATGATAGTGGGTAGCAAAAATCGTCCGCGATTTAATCTCAACTGCTAAATATTCTGCTACAGCCCAAGCAATTGATAAACCATCAAAAGTTGCTGTTCCGCGACCAATTTCATCTAACAAAACCAAAGATTTTGCCGTTGCATGATTGAGGATATTGGCAGTTTCATTCATTTCCACCATAAATGTAGATTGACCAGTAGCCAAGTCATCCACCGCACCAACACGGGTAAAAATGCGATCGCACACTCCCAATTTAGCAGACCGCGCCGGCACAAAACTACCCACCTGCGCCATTAACTGAATTAAACCAACTTGACGCAAATAACAACTCTTACCACTCGCATTTGGACCGGTTAAAATCACTAAATCAGGGGAAGATAAATTCTTCTTTTCCTCTTCCTTCGCTTCCTTCGCTCCTTCGTGGTTCATTTCCTTCCCCCCTAAGCAAGTCGAATTAGGGACAAAAAAACCAGCAGGTAAAGACTGTTCTACCACTGGGTGACGACCATCAATTACGTCAATTTCCCGACCCGTAACCATCTCAGGACGACAGTAACCTTGATGGACAGCTAATTCCGCCAAACCACATAATACATCCGACGCGGCTACTGCACGGGCAATATTCCGAATGATTTCATCTTGAGAACCCACTTCATTGCGTAATGCTTCAAAAATCTGATATTCCAACTGATTTAAATCATCTCGCGCTGTGAGGATGCGTGCTTCTCGTTCTTTTAAATCAGGAGTGATGTAACGTTCCTCATTTGTTAAAGTTTGTCTACGAATGTAATTATCGGGAACTTGGTCGGATTTACTGCGGGAAATACTGATATAATAACCAAAAGTTTTATTAAATCCTACCTTCAAAGTGGGGATTCCTGTTCTGGCTCTTTCATCAACTTCTAAGTTGGCAATCCATTGTTGATCACTTTCCACAGTGGCTTTTCTTTCATCCAACAACGGATTCATCCCCGCCCGAATTAAACCACCTTCTTTGAGATGAGTCGGTGGTGATTCTACGATGTGAGCGTGTAATTTTTCTGCTAGTTCTTCGAGGATGGGTGGGACTTTTTGCAAAGCTTTTAAGAACGGGGAACGGGCATCGGCAACTAAGCGAGATAATTCGGGTAAACGGGAGAAAGAATCAGCTAAGGCGACTAAATCCCTGGCATTTGCTCTACCAGAGGCGGCTCTGACTGTTAACCGCTCTAAATCATAAATTTGTCTTAATAACTGCCGCAGGTCTTGACGTAAGGGCGTATTTTCTACTAATTCTTGGATGGTATCTTGGCGGGATTTAATCCCTTTAATCTCCAGTAGCGGTTGTAACAACCATCTTCTTAAAGCTCGGCTACCCATTGCGGTGCTAGTTCTATCTAAAGCCCATAATAGAGAACCGTGAAATGTACCATCGCGGACGGTTTGGGTAATTTCTAGGTTACGACGGGTTTGATGATCGACGATTAAATAATCAGTTAAGGTATAGGTGCGTAATAATTGCAGGGAGACAGGATGGGCTTTTTGTGTGTCTTCGATGTATTCTAAAAGACCACCAGCAGCGCGAACTGCGAGGGGTAAATGTTCACAACCTAAACCTTCGAGCGATCGCACTTTGAATTTCTGCAATAATTTACTTCTAGCTTCTGCTTGGGAAAAGGGGACTTGCGATCGCAAACTATAGCAAAATGATGGTGGTAAACATTGGGGAAGAGATGGGGAGGTTTCCCCAGGACGCAGTAAACTACCTAAATCGGGGGCGTTGGTGGGAAACAGGACTTCTGAAGGTTGCAACCGCATTAACTCTTGAGTCAGGTGTTCTAAATCACTACCTTGAGATGTGAGAAATTCTCCTGTTGATATATCTGCGTAGGCTAAACCCCAATGATTGACAGCAATTACCACAGCCGCTATGTAGTTATTCCGACTGGCTTTGAGCATCCCCTCTTCTAATAATGTCCCTGGAGTGAGGATGCGCGTTACTTCTCGCTTGACCAAACCAATGGCATCAGCGGAGTCTTCTACTTGGTCGCAAATTACCACTGCATAACCTTTTTCCACCAGTTGAGTTGTGTAGCGTTCCCAAGCGTGATGAGGTACACCTGTCATGGCAACGCGACCGACTTCACCACCATGTTTACTGGTTAAAACTAATTCTAATTCCCTGGAGACAGTTACAGCGTCTTGAAAAAAAGTTTCAAAAAAATCACCAACTCTGTACAGTAGCAACGCATGAGGATATTTATCTTTCACTTCTACATAATGCTGATACATCTTACTCAGCTTACTGCGATCTTCTACCAGATTTGTATCAGTAAGTGATGCGTTGGGTTGATTGGATTCTGGTGTGGAAGTCGTCATGGTAGATGCTGAGAATTTATTGGCAACAGATTTTTGGCACTCTATTCGATCATAGCTTGATGTGGGGGATAGGGTGCGATCGCTTAAGGTTTATTTATTTTTAGTTAGGGTTACTGTTGATCCAGCCATTTTTGCCGTTATTGTGGTAAAAATGCGATCGCATACAATAATCGAGTTATGGAAATGCGATCGCACACAATAATAGAATTATGGAAATGCGATCACAGATATTTAAGCTAGTTTTTTTCTAATTATCATCAGTATTCGAGCATTCTATGAAGCTAAAACCATCATAATGATCACTGTTAACTCCTATTTTACAAAAATTATCACGTATTGGTCTTGTGACTTTTCTACTAGTCTTGTCATAATCTGTAGCTAGTTTAAAGCCTTTAGATCAACAAAAAGCTTTAGCTGCTGGTTCACCACAATTAGCATCCCAAGTCAAACACCAGTCTAAATCAACACTGCGAGTACGTGGTCTATTAAAAGTTTTTGTTTCAGCTTGTGCAGGTGCATTAAAGATAGCAGGTGCAATTGCCATAGTGAAGAGTGGTATGGTCAATGTCAGAAATAATTTACGCATTGTGAGTCCTCCTAAAAATAATTAAAAATTAAGACATCGCATAATGGCATTTAAAGCACTTGTTGAAGATAGAGACAACAGGCGTTTAAATCCTTATCTACTTCTTGTTGGTACTCCAATTTATTCATGTCAATACTCTACAGCTATGTATAAAAATTAAAGGTCGGAAAAGGTCGGATATTTTTGATAAGTAAATTTATGTAAACTTTTTAAATAAAAAAAGACTATACTCTGCAATGTATGCTGTAATAGGCTGCAATTTTTCTTTCTTAATTGTAGTTTTAAATAAACAAAACTTACTATTTATACATATACTTATAAATTAATCTAATATCGTGCTAGAGCATAATACTTACATCAAAAAGAGCTTTGCTTAGTTGGAAACTACATAAACAAGCCTATATACATATAAATTAATAAAAATATTATCATTTACTACTGCAATACTTAATTCCATAAACAAAAGTTTTGTGATGGTTATAAACTATGGTTTTTCTGATAATTTCCTTAATCCTGTAAAAATTCATCAACCATAGAAGAGAATGGAAATAAAATATTAACTTATCTCCATTAGTTATTCTTGGCATTTGTAATAAACTATTAAAAGTCAAAAAATCTAAATCCTGCATCATTTTGATCACAATTTCATTAATACTCATCGTATATATTTTTTTTCCCCTAATTATCGCATCCTGATATGATTCATAAAATAACATTTTTCCCAAACCCATACCCCTATATTCTTCCATCACAAATAATGCAGCTATCTTATGCCAATTTGCATGAAAATCATAATTTAAACAAGCTCCTACCATCTTACCATTTTCATCTTCCGCAACTATAATATATTCGGCTGACATCCATTCCGTTAATGAATAACCCATAATATTAGGTGTTAGTTTTATTTGTCTAACAAGTAACTCTGCTTCTGCTTTTGTAACTTTTCTTTTGGAGATTTTGAACATAAATCAAGGAGGTAGTGAAAAATTGGTATTGCTGAATTGAGAGGTTGTTTGAAAACTTTTTCGTGTGGGATCTGACACCCGCAGATCCCCCTAAATCCCCCTTGAAAAGGGGGACTTTGAGGAATTTAGCCCCCCTTACAAAGGGGGGTTGGGGGATCTCGATTAATTCTGATACTTTTCAAATATCCTCTGAGGTATGAAAATCAAAAATTCCCTTCCTGAAACTCTTAATCTTTGCGCCTTTGCGTGAGACTAATTCATAGTTTCATTCACCAACGCCGAAAAATTTCCTATTAGAACCACAAAATTCTATAGCAGTATCCACATGAGATATATTATAGCCCCCTCCTCGCTTGCGGGGAGGGGGTTGGGGGGTGGGGTTCTTGTATTTCACTCAACTAAGAGGGTGTTTGAAAAGTTATGGTTGATGTATCAAATATTTTTTACCCCTCCCTAACCCTGCCCTTGTAAAGGGGAGGGAACTGGATTTTTATTGTTTCCCCCCTTTACAAGGGGAAAGGGGGGTAGCAATGTGATGAAAATTACGGAATACCACTTTTAAAACATCCTCTAAGAACCGCTATATATATCAACTAGACCATTTGAAATAAGACGTAAATATCAAATAGATTATTTTTAATAAAAATATTATACAAATTATCCAAAAGAAAAAATTTGATATAAAAATTTTCTTTAACAAATTTAAAGGATTATACTTTTTTTCAATTTCACTGAAATCACAGTTTAAATTAAATAAAACTTCGTTAGTTTGATCTAATATTTTATTGTATCCTAATAATCCCCATAGAATCAATGTACTTATAGGAGGAACTAAGCTAAATGTAAGAAATAATTGTGTCCATGTATAGGCACTTTTTGAAAAATTACTTGTATCCAATGTAGAAATAGCAATTTGAATCCCTAAAAATAGATTAAGATGCGGTTGAGTTTTTCGACCAAACTCTAAATATATTTGCTTTAATTGCTGAATAATTCCCTGATTAATCACAGAAATATCCTCAGCAGTATATTTTCCTGAATCCTTACTAATTTCTCCTAGATAGTTTTTATATTCTTGCATTTTTAGACCAATCCGCTTACAATCTTCTATCACAATATTTATACTCAAATTGGCTAAAACAGAACCTATACAAATAAAGTTAATTAAGGAATATGGCAAATAACATATATAGGGTAGTAGATAACTATCAAAATATTCATTGTTGCTAACTTGATCATTTGCCAATAATTCATGAGGAGCATACCACAAGTGATGAAATAGCACAATAGTTAAAAATATTAAGGCTATAGAAAACATTACCTTGCGTCTGAAAACAAACTTTTTATCCAAGATCAAATGAATGACATCTTGCTTAAATTCATAACCTACTAAATACACTTCTAACATTAATAAAAAACAAGTACGAATAAATTCATATATCACTCCCATTCCATTTTGATTAAATGCAAGCTGCCAAGGGTTACTGTCAATTATTATATATGAAAAAGATAGTGATGTACCACTAATTACAGATAGAATAATTGCTATAGTTGCTAATACACCATGACTCAAAAATTTGTTTAAAAATTTGATATTTTTTGAATCAGAATTTATCTCTGATGAGGGAGATACTGATATTAAAGATAATTGTTTATCAATCCAATCTTCATTAAAAACTTTTTCATATATAGGGTTATAAATACTCATTTTTCCTTGTTGTTTAACTACCAGTCCTGACAATCTTAATGCCATTTTTTCCGGTGTATCATCAGTATCTATGCTGTAACTTCTCAATATTTGTCTATAAATTTCTAACTTTTTATAAATAAGTTCCTTCTCCGCAATCAGCCGATTCCTAATAGTTCTTAAATGTTCCGGTTCGTCTTGAAATTCCCAATTTTTAATAATATAATTTTGCACTAGATTATTAATATTAGGCTTTCGGGTTTCAGCTTTTTCAATAATTAATTTGCATAGTTTTTGAGTTAGAAATGGTTGTCCTCCAGTCCAATATAATATCTGTTCTAAAACAATTTCAGGATCATCTACCTTTTCAAGCAATCCTTGAGATAAAGATGGGATCACTTCTTGTATTTTGAACCCAGTCAACTCAATTGTTCTACCAATATTAAATGGTGTACCCATTTTATCCTTTAAATCTGATGGTGTTACCACTCCCAGTAAACAAAAAGTAACTCGTTTATATTCTGTTTTTTCTGCACGTTGATTATAGCAAGCACGAATAAATTCTAAAAATTCATCTTTAGTTTCTCTGTTAATTAGGTTATCAATTTCATCAATAAAAATAACAATATCTTGAGGTAATTTGGTTAATAAAACTTTGTCAATAAACTGACTTAATCGCTGCACTGGTGACAAAAATATATGGTTTTCCCACCATTGAGAAAAAGTAGATGAGTCATCAAAAAAACCATTCCACAATTCAAAGGTTATACCCGCATAGAAATTTTCAGCAGTGGATTCACAGCTACCAATAGTTGTCATATCAATGGAAGTACATCTTATTCCTGTATACTCAAGTTTTTCTCTAGTTTGTACCCGCAAGCTAGATTTTCCCATTTGTCGAGAATTGAACACACAACAAAAATCTCCATTTTTTAAACCTTGATACAGTTCTTCATCTGCTTGTCGTTTTACATAGCTGGGAATGTCAGATGGTAAACTACCCCCAACTTTGTAATAATTAAAAGCTGACATAATTGATACGCCAGAGTTCATTTGTGTGGATAATAAAAATTAATTGTTACAACTTAGATGGGATTACTATATCACATTGAGGTAAGAATTCAGGTGGGGTGATAAGATCCCCGACTTCTTTTATTTAGAGAACTCCACAGAAAGAAATACCCAATGTCATTCTGTTCGCGCAGCGTGGCGTTAGTCATATGAAACGAAGTGAAATGAAGCAATCGCCAGGGTTGTGATTGCTTCCCTTCCCTCCCAATGACTGTAAATATTTTTGTCTAATTACTTATTGTGTCCACAAATTATAAATTGATGTCAGAAGTCGGGGATCTGGGTATAAACGAGTGCTATAGCTGAATACTTACACATTGAGACTGTCAACTTTCCAACCTTTCTCCAAAATACTGACGGTACAACTCACAGCGAGGCATAACTTGATTATTTTGCCATTTAATTAGTCCTATGCTGTACAATTGATATCCAAGTATGGAATCTAATTGTGCTGGTTCAGTAGTGCTAATAACCTTTGTGAATGCTGCTGCTAGTCTTGTATTTTCCCTGAGCATTCCCAATAGCCGACGTAAATGCTGAGTATAAATACCCACATCTGTAGGAGCATCTCGCAATAACTGTTTGATATCTCCCCACTTTCCGGGAGCAGGTTGAGCGAGGTGATAAAATGCTATCCGAACTAAATATGGATGACCTCCTATCATAGCCATCAATTTTTGCACTAAACTATGATTCCAATTAAGTTGATGACGCTGTGCTAAATCTTGTACTTGTTCTGCGGTAAACTCCGTTAATTCTACTGGTTCTCCCACATTAAAAGGTGAATGGTTGATATCTAATAATCCATAATTTTCGGTGGAATGCACCACAACTAATCGCAGTTGTTTCCAAATATCTCGATTATTAGCTTCTTCATGACAGCTTCGCAATAGTCCAAAAAAGTCTTGAGAAATTTGAGGGTAGTTAAAAACTCGATCTATTTCATCACAAGCTAACACTAAAGGACTATTAATTTCTTTAAGAATGTAGTTTTGTAGATAGGTTTTACAACTAATTTTACTACCAATAGGCTGCTTCCAAAAATCATCAACCCGATCTGTAATCCCTAATTCTAGGCTAATGTACGTACAAAACCAACGTAAAAAATTATCTAAATTGCTAAAGTTTGATTCATCTACATCTTGTAGATTTATGCGTACTGTTAGATAATCATATTTACGTGATTGAGCTAAAATTCTGTCAAGTAGTGAGGTTTTTCCCATCTGTCTTGGTGCTTTGATGCGAATAAGTGCAGCAGGTTGAGCGATCGCTTGATAACATAAAGATTCAATCGTATAATTTTGAGACTCAATGGAGTATCGCTCTACATAAAAGGGAGAATTTAGGGATACTGGGTTATGAGGAAGTTCCAGTCTGTTCATAGATAAAACTATTTGTGGTGTTTTTCGTTTTTCTCTTTCCCGATACAGTGCTTGACGAAAATTACTTTTACTCACTGGTTCTCCAATAATATCTGTGAGCTTTTTCCATAATTTAGCACCAACATCATTTTGAATATATGTAGTAGTTAAATGTAGTGCTGTAGCAATATCTTCATACCTTTTCCCTTCCCAACTTCCTTTGAGTACCTGTACTTCCACATCGCTTAGATGTTTGTCAGTATATTTCCATACAATTTCATCCACAAATTCTTGAATTTGCTCCCAAGATATATCTACTTTGAAAGACATAAATAATATACATAAAATCAATGTTCATTATTTTACCGTAATTTGATTATTGGATCAAGCAATTATCCTAATTTATGGGTCAGATCCCCGACTTCTTTAAGAAGTCGGGGATCTTGGGGATCTTATTGTTCTACCTTACTTTTCCCTACTTTTTAATTAATAAATATAACTCCCACTTATTTTTTACTACTGATTTGAGTTTAAATTGCTGCTAAACCTAGATAAATATTCCCTATTTTTTAGTGTTTGAACTTTCTCCAAATCCACCCATAATAAAAACATCAAATCAAAAGATATGAAACAAGAAACTTAAACAGCAAAATGGGTACCCTCGCTTCTTCTTGATTTATTCATCAATTAATCTCAATGGAGAAATGAGCCATGATATTTACATTATCAATGATAGGAAACATTATTAATGGTGATGATGAGGATGATGATCCAATCGTTCCTCCCAATTGATATTATATCGAAAAAAATTACAGCGATTTTCCTATTTATTAGGACTTACGCAAAATATCTCTCAGAGGATGTTTTTAAAGTGGTATCCCGTAATTTTCATCACATTGTTACCCCCCTTTATAAGGGGAAAGGGGGGTAATTTAACTTGTGTCTACACGATAGCTTGTAAAGGGGGGAAACAATAAAAATCCAGTTCCCTCCCCTTTATAAGGGGAGGGTTAGGGAGGGGTAAAACATTTGATACAACAATCATGACTTTTCAAACAACCTCTTAAACTCTCTTTCCATCGTGTCCTTCGTTCCTATCCCTGCGGGACGCTACGCGAACGTGGTTCATTCTTTTGTGACTTGTGCGTAAGTCATATTTATATCGCTGTTTCCATAATATTTCTCATAGCATCAAGTTTCCAAATTTCTAGTTCTGGTAAATGCCATTGAACACTTTTTAATTCTTGCTCTTGGGAATAAGATTCTAAGAATTTTCTCCAGAATATTAGAGAATTTTCTTTATCTCCTACTGCTGCTTGGACTTGTGCTAATAAACAATAGGCTGGAACATAATCATTTTCCAATTCTAAAGATATGAATAAATGCTGTTTTGCTTGTTCATAAAAATTTTGCTGAAAATAAGCCCAACCAAGGTTTTTATGTAATGCAGCTTTGACTGTATGATCTTTAACCTTTGATAAAATTGGCGAAATCATTTCCACAGCAGCAGAACTATTTCCTTGTAAAATTTCCAATCGAGCTAAATTATTAATTGCAGCTTCTCCAGCCCGATTTTGATATTGCATAGCAATTTTATAATGTTCACAAGCTTGAGTCCAATGATCTATTTTTTCGTAGGTTGCTCCCAAATTATAATGAGCCGCTGCTAAATCAGGTTTAAATTCAATTGCTAATTTTAAATAGGATAAAGCTGTGTTAAAATCACTATTCAAATAGTGTTGATATCCGGTTTTATTCAGAGATTTAGCAATTTGTTTCTTCTCCTGCTCATTGCAATTAAAACGCAGTATAAATTTCTTAAATTCTTCATTTATAGGTTGGTTGACTGATAGTAATTGTAATATAAATTCGCAGATATTATTGTCATCTTTATCTGTAATTTCTGCTACTTTATCTGTAAATTTAAGCTGATATTCAGTTAGTAAGTTAGGCTTATACTTAGCAACCAGTGTCACTAACTCTGAGCGTTTGTAGCGGCGACTATCAGTATGTTCACTCCTCAGTCCAAATTTTTCACATATTCTTTCAATATGTTTTCTGACTGTAGGCTCTCCAATTTCCATAGCTACTGCTATATCTGCATCTGTTTCACCCGCTAATATCCTTTGCAAGACTTCCTTTGGTCTGGTTGTCAGGTTTTCAAATATAAGTTCAAACTGTTGTTGGTTCATCTTTTGATTATACCAGGATTTTATTCACAGACGTGACTATTTTTATTAAAATTATTCCTAACTTCTATATAGGGTTTGCTGATAGCGTAGCGTAAGCCATAAAAGTCGTCTGTGAGGGCATTTTTTTGTAAGAATGTTGACCTTTTTGCTGAAATATCCTCCACTGCTTAGAGAAGTCGGGGATCTGAAACTCCCGACGTATGGCTATGCTACGCAAGCTATACTCAAAACTGCTAGAAGCTGGACCTTTTTATCATAAGTAATTGGACAAAAATATTTACAGTCATTGCGAGCGAAGCGAAGCAATCACAACCCTTGCGATTGCTTCATTTTACTTCGTTCCATATGGCTAACGCCACGCTGCGCTTACGCAATGACATTGTGTAATTAATTCTGTCCCACTACTTACAAAGAACAAGTTCAAAGCCTCTCCAGTATTAAATATTATTCCTTTTCCCTCTCCTCTTAGGAGAGGGTTAGGGAGAGGTGCGGGGAGAGGTTTAAGTAATTGGACCAAAATATTTACAGTCATTGTGAGCGAAGCGAAGCAATCACAACCCTTGCGATTGCTTCATTTCACTTCGTTCCATATGGCTAACGCCACGCAACGCTTACGCAATGACATTGTGTAATTAATTCTGTCCCACTACTTACCAGAGGGGTTTCATATTTGGTTAAACTATTAACCGTTTTCAGTAAGTAGGTGAACAGAAAATTTAAAGGTATGTGAAGAAAAGTAAAATCACTCAAAACTCTCTTCCTCTTCCCTGTTCCCTGTTCCCTTGCCCCAACGACAATTTTTAACGCCCACCTACTTGTATCAAAATCAAATAGGAGCCTAGGGACTTCCAATTAAAAAAATACCCAAAAATTTCTTGTGGTGGGGGACGAAAAGCCCGCTAATCATCAAGGACGGGCAGGATGCCCATCCCACAAAATTGGGTAATTTATTTTTTGGTGTTCCCCTATATTTAAAATTTACTTTTATGCGTTGACAACGACGAGGTTTTTATGTCACTATTGTGACTAAATAAATATGTCACAAGAACCAAATCACGCACTCCGTATAATACAACAATCAACTCACCCTTGTAATACTAACTTTGCCAAAAGAGTAAATGACCCTTGAAGAAGTGATAATTACGGATAGAGAAGCTCTTGTACTAGTTGAACAGTTATTAAAGCGGGGACGCTTGAGAACAGTTCAAGAGATTGTATTCCGTCAGTCTTGGACTGGACAGACGTACTTAGACATGGCTATAGATTCCGATTACGATCTTGGTTACATTAAAGACGTTGGCTCAGAACTATGGCGATCGCTCTCCCAAGCTTTAGGAGAAAAAGTCACCAAAAGCAACCTGCACAAAGTCTTGAAGCGAATTATACAGGAACAAGAAATCAGCAATAGTAAACAACAATTTAATAGACATATTAGCATTTTTAAGCCGATGGCTTTTAGTCCTGACGCTCAATTTATTGCAAGTGCTAACAATGACCATATAGTTAAAGTATGGCATCTAGCCACAGGAAAATGTGTGCAAACTCTAGAAGGACATAATGCTTGTGTATGGAGTGTTGCTTTTCATCCCACAGAGCAAATCTTAGCCACAGCAAGTGAAGATAACACAATCAAGTTGTGGAATCTGGAAACTGGATGCTGTGTACAAACTTTGAAAGTCTAAAGTTTGGTCAGTTTATTCCATCTCATTAAACGTATCTTTAAGCACAGAACGCGCTGCTAAATGATTACGAGTAGAAGTGAGAATTTCCGCTTCTCGTTCTAAACGAGCAACTGTATCCTGGATTTCTAATAATGCTTGCTGTTCGGGAGCAACACCATAGAGATTACTCGCTATCCAATAAGATAGTTCTGTGGGTAAATCTGGTAAATCGTTTGGTAATTCAATTTCTTGTTCTGTTAACTTGGACGAAAGACGAACTACATCCCGCAATAGTTGTTCTACATCTGAAGCTAAAGGACGTAAATCCTTAGCTGGCGGTTGATCTTCAATCCATTCTACCAAACCGACGCGATAGGGCTTTTCGCGGACATATTCTAACACCCGAAATCTTTGTTGTCCTAAAGCTAATAGCTTGATTCTGTCATCGGGTAGCCGCTGATAATGAAGAATTTCCGCACAACAACCAACATTAGCAATTGTCCCCTTGGTGGGATCAATCATCAATACGCCGAATCGGCGATCGCTCTCCAAAATCGTATTCATCATGATTCTGTAGCGAAATTCAAAGATATGTAGAGGTAATGGTCTAGTCGGAAATAGAACCACTTCGGGTAATGGGAATAGAGGTAGTTCACGCACTGCAATTTTAGAGGAAGATGTCATGGTTATTTGAGTATAAATTGTATTCTTAAAGTATTATATTGTTCTCTAATTTACCCGCACTTTGTTTATATTTTATCATTAAGAAAACAAGAGATCCCCGACTTTTCTAAAAAGTCGGGGATCTTATTTATTGACTAATGACAAACTTACAATTTGACTTCAATATCTACACCAGAAGGTAAATCTAGCTTCATGAGTGCATCAATAGTTTTAGAAGAAGGCTGGTAAATGTCAATAATCCGGCGATGGGTGCGGGTTTCAAAGTGTTCGCGGGAATCTTTATCTACGTGAGGCGATCGCAGTACGCAATATATCTTGCGTTTTGTGGGTAAAGGAATTGGTCCGATAGCTGTGGCGTTGGTACGGTTAGCGGTGTCTACAATCTTCTCGCAAGATGTATCTAATAAACGTCGGTCAAATGCCTTCAAGCGAATTCTAATCTTCTGCTGCTGTAGAGTTGCCATGTTTAGTTTTCCAGGTTCGGTAAATTTTAGACTTTAGATTTTAGATTTTTAGATGTTAAATTCCATCCCAAATCTGAAATTTAAAATTGTTTATGGGAATAGAAAGGAGCAGAGATTATATAATTCATCTCTACTCCTTTTGAATAAGAGCAAAAAGGTGAGTGTTATTTCAAGATTTTAGCGACAACGCCAGCACCGATAGTCCGTCCACCTTCACGAATAGCGAAGCGCATACCTTGTTCAATAGCGATCGCATTGATCAATTCTACTGTTACCTTGATGTTATCGCCAGGCATAACCATTTCCACATCGTTACCATCACTATCGGTAAAGGCTTTGATTGTACCAGTTACATCAGTTGTCCGCACATAGAACTGAGGACGATAACCGGAGAAAAATGGTGTTTTCCGACCACCTTCTTTCTCTGTTAAAACGTAAACTTCACCTTCAAACTGAGTGTGAGGTGTAATTGAGCCTGGTTTAGCTATTACCATACCCCGCTCAATGTCTTCCTTTTTCATACCGCGTAGTAGTACACCGGCATTGTCTCCGGCCATACCTTCATCAAGACTCTTCTTGAACATCTCGATCCCGGTAACAGCGGTACTGCGGGTATCTCTGATCCCAATTAACTCAACAGTATCACCAACCTTAACTTTACCGCGTTCGATCCGTCCAGTAGCCACAGTCCCACGACCTGTGATGGTGAATACATCTTCCACAGCCATCAAGAATGGTTTGTCTACAGCCCGCTCAGGAGTAGGAATAGAAGCATCTACAGCGTCCATCAACTCATAGATTTTGTCTACCCACTCATTTTCACCGCGCTGAGTTTTGGGATTAGCGGTCATTGCTTCTAAAGCTTTCAGACCTGAACCTTTGATAATGGGAATATCATCACCGGGGAAATCATAAGCGGTCAGTAGTTCCCGCAGTTCTAGTTCTACCAATTCCATCAACTCTTCATCGTCCATCATATCTTGTTTGTTCAAGAAGACGACAAGACTAGGAACACCGACTTGTTTTGCCAAGAGGATGTGTTCACGAGTTTGGGGCATAGGACCATCTGTGGCTGCAACTACCAAGATACCTCCATCCATTTGCGCTGCACCTGTGATCATGTTTTTCACATAATCAGCGTGTCCAGGGCAATCTACGTGAGCGTAGTGACGAGCAGTGGTTTCATACTCAACGTGAGCGGTATTAATTGTAATACCCCGTGCCTTTTCTTCAGGGGCATTATCAATTTGGTCGTAACCCTTACCTACGGCTTGACCATTAGCGGCCAAGGTCATGGTAATAGCTGCTGTTAAAGTAGTTTTGCCGTGGTCAACGTGGCCAACAGTTCCGATATTAACGTGAGGTTTATTTCTTTCAAACTTTGCGCGTGCCATGAATAATCGTTTCCTTTTTTAATTAAGCGTTCCCTTTACTTTTTGAAATGATGCCCTCAGCCACGCTGCGAGGCACCTCTTCGTAGGTACTAAACTCCATTGTAAAGATACCTCGACCTTGGGTTTTCGACCGGATATCAGTGGCATAACCAAACATGGTTGCCAATGGAACTTTCGATACCACTTTTGCCAGTCCCTGTTCAGTGCTTTGGCTTTCAATCTGTCCCCGGCGGGAGATTAAATCACCAATCACGTTACCGATGTAGTCTTCAGGTACTTCAACTTCAACTTTCATGATCGGCTCTAAGATCACAGGAGAGGCTTTTGTAGCCGCTTCCTTGATTGCCATAGAACCGGCAATTTTGAAAGCCATTTCTGAAGAGTCTACATCATGGTAAGAACCATGTATTAATGTGGCTTTGACATCAATGAGTGGATATCCAGCTAAAATACCAGATTCACAACATTCTTTCATGCCCTGTTCAGCCGGTCCTATGTACTCTTTAGGTACAATCCCACCGACAATTTTAGAAACAAAGACAAAACCTGTACCGGGTTCACCTGGTTCTAAATTGATCACCACGTGACCGTACTGACCCTTACCACCACTCTGGCGGATAAATTTACCATCAATTTTCTCGACGGCTTTGCGAATGGTTTCGCGGTAAGCCACTTGGGGCGCACCAACGTTTGCTTCTACTTTAAATTCCCGTAACATCCGATCTACGAGAATTTCTAGGTGCAATTCTCCCATGCCCGCAATTACGGTTTGGTTGGTTTCTGGATCAACACGCACACGGAAGGTGGGGTCTTCTTCACTCAAAGATTGCAGAGCCTTGGAAAGCTTGTCCATGTCGTTCTTGGTTTTGGGTTCAACCGCTACCGAGATCACAGGCTCAGGAATAAATAGGGATTCCAAAATTACTGGTGAACCTTCATCACAAAGGGTATCACCTGTCAAGGTGTCTTTTAATCCCAATGCAGCACCTAAATCACCTGCCCGTAGTTCATCCACGTCTTGTCGGTCATCTGCTTTCATTAGCACTAACCGAGAAATTCGTTCTTTTTTATTCTTGCTGACGTTAAGAACGTAACTACCTTTCTTCAGCACACCAGAATAAACACGAACGAAGGTGAGGCGACCATAAGGATCAGCCATAATCTTAAATGCCAAAGCTGATAATGGTTCTTCATCATCAGCATGACGTTCAACGGGATCACCGTTGAGCAGTGTGCCTTGAATTGGTGGAACTTCCAGTGGTGATGGTAGGTAATCTATCACCGCATCCAACATCAATTGCACGCCTTTGTTCTTAAAGGCTGAACCGCAAAGCACTGGTACGATTGTCCCAGCAATTGTTCCTTTACGGAGAGCAGTACGGATTTCTGCTTCTGTCAGTTCTTCGCCATCGAAGTACTTATTCATCAGCGTGTCATCAGTTTCTGATACTGCTTCTACCAACTTGGTGCGGTATTGGGCTGCTTTTTCGGCTAGTTCGGCGGGAATTTCTATGGTTTGGATATCAGTTCCTTGATCGTTTGTGTACATATATGCACACATTTTCACCAAGTCTATAATCCCTTTAAATTCAGTTTCACTACCGATAGGCAGTTGAATAGCAATGGCGTTAGCTCGCAAGCGATCGACCATTTGGTCATGCACTCTATAGAAGTTCGCACCAGTGCGATCCATCTTATTAATAAAGGCAATGCGAGGGACTTTATAGCGGTCTGCTTGTCGCCATACTGTTTCTGATTGTGGTTGGACACCACCTACGGAACAAAATACAGCGATTACACCATCTAATACTCGCATGGAACGTTCAACTTCAATTGTGAAGTCCACGTGACCGGGAGTATCAATAATGTTAATTTGATGATCATTCCAACTGGTACTAATGGCAGCAGCAGTGATGGTAATTCCCCGCTCCCGTTCCTGTTCCATCCAGTCTGTAACAGCAGTTCCTTCGTGAACTTCGCCAATTTTATGAATGATCCCAGAGTAAAATAATATTCTCTCTGTTGTCGTTGTTTTGCCCGCATCTATATGCGCCGCAATACCGATATTGCGTACTTTCTCTAGCGGGTTCGTGCGTGCCACAGTTACCTCCTAACGTTGTCGCCTCATGATATCTTGTATATTACTCTTTGTTAAGATTCTATACTTTTACGGAAAACCGTCTTTTTTTGTTAGCCTAGCTAGGCAGTTGCCTTTTTGGGCATTAGCTATAAATTCTACGATATACCGCACACGAGAAGACGATATATCGTTTTTCTAGTTAGTAACGATAATGTGCAAACGCTTTGTTCGCTTCCGCCATCCGATGTGTTTCTTCGCGCTTACGAATAGCACTACCAGTTTCATTCGCAGCATCCATTAATTCATTAGCTAGTCTCCCAGCCATAGTTCTTCCTGGACGTTGGCGAGAATACTGCACCAACCACCGCAACGCTAGGGTAGTACCGCGATCTGTACGTACTTCCATTGGTACTTGGTAAGTTGCTCCACCAACTCGGCGAGCTTTTACTTCTACTAATGGTGTAGCGTTACGCACTGCTTTTTCAAAAGTTTCTAATGGACTTCCACCAGTGCGTTCTTCAATAGTTTTCAAAGCGTCATAAACTATTCTTGCGGCAATTGATTTTTTGCCATGACGCATTATCCGTCGCATCATCATGCTGATTAGGCGACTATTATACACTGAGTCAGGCGGGACTGCACGCCTTTGACTAACACCACGACGAGACATACTTCATCCTTGAATACGGAATTTGACCACGAAATTATATGCTATCAGAACACAGGAAACTAAAAGCGGTTTAATTAGCCGCTGATTTTTCCTGCATTTTCCTTTATGGCTTGCGCCATGCGATCGCTATCAGTTGAGAGGAGGCTGAATTAATTCACTTATTATCTGCTACCAGACACAGAAGACGACAACGTAATCAACTTTAAAATTTAGATTAAAGTGCTGTTATCGTTGACAAGATTATCTTCTCCAAACTCATACAACTTGTTTTTATGCCAGATCCAGTTTGATTTTCTGAAAAAAAATTCGTTACTGCTGGTTTATTACGCAGTTTGCAGGGAGGACGATTAACCGTATTTAACGCGATTAACCGCCGCCTACCTATTTTTTACCTGCTTTTGGGAGCTTAGTTCCATATTTGGAACGGCCTTGTTTGCGGTCTTTAACTCCGGCTGTATCTAATGTGCCACGGATAATGTGGTATCTAACTCCGGGCAAGTCTTTGACCCGACCACCACGAATCATAACTACGGAATGTTCTTGTAAGTTATGACCGATACCTGGGATGTAAGCTGTTACTTCAAATCCAGAGGTAAGTCTTACCCTGGCTACCTTGCGGAGTGCTGAGTTAGGCTTTTTAGGTGTAGTTGTGTATACTCTGGTGCAAACGCCTCGCCGTTGCGGGCATTGCTTCAGAGCAGGGGACTTGGTTTTTTGACGCGCTAGTTCGCGTTCACTACGTATTAGCTGCTGTATTGTTGGCATGAGTTACAGCGCGTGAAGCTGCTTTATGATCTAAGTTTTAACAAATCCTGATTATATCTTTTTTTTTGATTTTCTGTCAATCATTTTTGGGAGGGAATAGGGAATAGGGAACAGGGGAAGTTGGGGGAGTAGGGGGAGTAGGGGAAGTTGGGGAAGTTGGGGAAGTTGGGGAAGTTGGGGGAGTAGGGGGAGTAGGGGGGGGAGAAAGAATTTTCCCAATGACCAATGACCAATGACAACTGACAACTGACAACTGACAACTGACCAATGACCAATGACTAATGACCAATGACTAATGACCAATGACCAATGACTAATGACTAATAGAGAAAGAATTACCACAACTACAGGTTGATGTTGCTTGAGGGTTGTGAAAGCGAAAACCCCCACCCATCAAATCTTCTGAATAATCTATTGATAACTCATTAATGTAATTTATGCTTTCTGGGTCTATAATTACGCGAATATCATGCAACTCTAAAACCTGATCTTGAGATTGTACTGTTGTATCAAAAGCCAGATCATAAAACAAATCAGCACAACCTCCAGATTTGACTCGCAAGCGAAATAAGGTATCTGATGGTTGTTTAGATTTTAAGCGCCCGATTTCATTAATGGCTGTTGGACTGAAATGAATCATGGAATTTTCTTATTAGTCAGTTGTTAGTTGTTAGTTGTCAGTTGTTAGTTGTCCGTTGTCCGTTGTCCGTTGTCAGTGATCCGTTGTTTGTTGTCCGTTGTCCGTTGCAAAAGAATATTTCTCTCCCCTGCTCCCCTGCGCCCTGCGCCCTGCTCCCCTGCGCCCTGCTCCCCTGCCCCCTGCCCCTGCCTACTTTTCCGAACGGGCATAATCATCTTGATAGCGAATAATATCATCTTCTCCGAGATATTCGCCATTTTGGACTTCAATTAAAACCAAGGGAATCACACCGGGATTTTCTAACCGATGGGTTGTACATTGGGGGACATAGGTTGATTGATTATTGCTTAATAAGATTTCTTTGTCGCCACAAACTACTTTAGCTGTACCGGAAACAACAATCCAGTGTTCACTGCGGTGGTGGTGCATTTGTAAGCTGAGGCGATGTCCAGGCTTTACTTCAATTCGTTTAATTTTATATCCGCGCCCTTCTTCTAAGACTGTGAAAGAACCCCAAGGACGTAATTCACCAGCAGCAATACTTCTAGCATTAATTGTTGGTTGTAGAGTCAGAGTATTTGGGGCAGTTTCTGATAGTTTAGCCATAGTTACCTCAGATGGAGACATAACAAACCTGTTTTTAGTTAGAACAGTTGATGGAAAAGCGACAAGATTTAGCCACTTTGATAAAGATAGCAAAACTCACCATTGACTGGTAAAGTCCCTGGCGGAAACTAATCTGTCTACATAAAATCTTCATCAAAAAATTAGGGCTTACGCATTGACAAAGTTTCTTAAATATGTAATTCGGATTTTATCTCTTGTAGGGTGCGTCAGACCCGATAATTTGGTAAAAAACAGATTTCCTCTATCTGACGCACCCTACCCAATAAGTTATTCCCAAAGCCGAAAACGACGCGTGCGTAAGTCCTAAAAATAATGGATTATCTGAATTTTGGTTCACCTACTTAGGAACTTTTGGTGATATGAAAATCCCAATACCATTGTGAACACGGGCTGCTGTACTAGGAGAACGGTCAAGTAACTGACCGCCTAAATAAAGACTGGTAGAACTACCACCGTCTAAATTTAAAGCATTAATACAACCCATTGTTTGCATTAATTTTGCTTGTTCTGCCAAAGTTGGACCACCACCACCAGCCCGACTATGTACAGCAGCAATCATAAGATTACCTGTGGAAGTGGTACAAATACTGCTGCGAACTGCTTGACTTGTCATGAAAGCAGGGCTGAATGTTTCTGCTGGTCCATCTAGAACTATTTGCCGATTTTGGACTAATAGGGGACCTGCACCAATAATGTGGGGGTAGCGACTAAATTCAGGTGTGGTAGTGGTGCTGGTAAGAGAAACTTTTGTCCCAATGGGTAATTGTGGTGTCTGATTGCGGAAGATGAGGAGATAACCATTTTCGGGAATGGGAATGGTAGTTATACCACTTTTACCTCCTGCTAACTGATTGCTTACTTGATTGTTTTCGACAACTACAATAGTTTCATTATCAGCTAAAGGTGTATAAGTATTTCCCCATACTGGAGTATAACGAGCGATACCGCGTTGGACATAGCCAGTATTAAGTAAGGAAATGGGTAGACGTTGATTATTGTTCGTAATTAAGGCTTCTGTGAGGGTGAGCCGACCAAAGTAAAATTGTCCGTTATTATTCCAAGCGATCGCTCCTCGGTTAAGAATTGGACCGGATATCCACTGATTATCTCGCCGAATTGCGCCTAAAGGTAATTTATTATTACGGTTAAAATAACCACCATTAACTGCGGCTACTGCTAAGTAATTTTGAGCAGTTTGGATTAAAGGGGCTGTACCAGTTAATGTTTGCGGATTAGTAATTATAGGCTTAATACTTAATCCCACAGACCGAGGGTTAATATCTAACCAAACCACAGGAAAGCGATCTGTTCCTAAAGTTACCAACTGCTGTCGCCATTGTAATCCCTGCGCCCAAGCAATAGTTTTTTCCACCATGGCATCAGGTTGAATATCAATAACTAAGCGATTGGGTTGGGGAATAGTGCTAACTTGTAGAGACTGACCAAAGGGAATACTAAGACGGAGAATTGTTTGATTATTAACCACTTCCACTTTTTGAATTATTGATACGGAAATGGGTGGTGTAGTGGGTTGAGAGTTATAGCGTTGTATTAAAGTCGGATCAGCAATACCATCTAGGGTAAGCGTCCATTCTCTGTTGGGTGGTGTGGTAGATTTAGAGATAATCTCATCAGGATCTACTACTTTTTTAACTGGTAATTCTTGTCGAATTTGCCAAGGGGTCGCTATATCTAAATCGAGGACAACTCTATCTCCTTTTGGTTGTTTACCCAGACGAATGTTTTTCAGTTGAGAAGGGGGAGTAGAAATTACCAAAGTGTTACCATTAGCTTGAATTTGCCATTTAGCTGTTTGGGCTAATTGAGTAATATCTAAATAACGATATCCTCCGCTAAGATTCGTGTTAAAAATGAGGGGATTTGTCAAGCCAGAAAACCACTGTACTGGTTGTTTGCCAGGATTACTGCTATTGAGTAAATCTATCCCTATTAATTGCTTAACTGCACCATCACTTAGATAAGTTTGTCCTTTAATGGTGGTTGCTGTTGGTTGTAACCATGCTCCTGGTAAAATCCGTCCATTGAGAATAATTTGATTACCAGCACTAACGGAAGTGGGAACGGGAGTTAGTAAACTAGGAGTATCTTGAGCAAATGCCCCATAAGTAGCAGTCAAACACAGTGCTGTTGACAGTAGCGGTAATACAGAATTTAGGATTTTCAAGATCATTGACTGGGTATTTTTAAAAGTTATCAATCAAAACCCAGCCTAGCGAAAATTTATCAGAAAATTTAAAAAATAATTACCTTTTTTAGAAATATTCGTGATATTATTTATCTTGGGTCTGTGTCTCTTATTCAGAGTAGCAGGCAGTTACTATGCTAAAAATACTAGCTGCAATTGTCTTAAATAATACAAATTAATTGGAGCCTGCTATGATACTGTTGGGGGTTAAAGGTGAAATTCGGACACCCTATCCTCATCTCTAAAATTTTAGGTTTTGGGGTTTGAATCTAAAATCTCAAGTTCCTGTGGTTGGTCATGAATAAACAGCCAGAATACAGGGAAAAATAGATATGTTTTAGGAATTGTCAAATGGGCATATAGTGAAAATAGGCTAATTTTTGGGAGCTATCAGTAATCAGCAAAGAACAAGAATAGCTTGCATGGTGTAAGCCGTGAGCAAAAAAACTGCAAACTTCAAAACCGTTGGATTTACAGGTCTTTCTGGATTAGGGTAGTTTGTTTATATAGTGCATTGACACTCTCAGCGGCTAAAGTCAGTGAGATTCTTAGTTCACCGAAACCACTTAATTTAGATTCCTTGCGGTTTCTAAACCAGAGGTGGGGTCTCACCAAGTAGAGCAACCGCCGTTTAATTGTCAAGGTATGGTGTCTGCGATTTAGGCAGCAATTGGGTTTTTAGACAGGTTGATTACCCTTCCTGTATCAATACTTGTCGGTTAAGGAAATGTAGGTTGGGTTGAGCGACAGCGAAACCAAACAAAATCCTTGATAAGGTTGGGTTGAGGAACGAAACCCGACCTACCATATAATGACTTTTCATGCTTAACCGAGTAGTATTGCTTCCTGTATAGGTAATATTATCCATAAAATGCTAAATTATGACAAGAGAAAATAGAAATTGAGTAAGAATTGATGACGGGGATTAAAATTACCGAGTATTCTTGTAAACAAACAAAAAATAAATAGGTATTGATAACACAGCTTTAGTTAAACGTCAAGCTAAAATTGTTATCTCTAAACTTTGGTAATTATGTATTTTTATCCAGTGCCAAAACTGAGAAAATTTCCCTTTAGCAGTAATAACAACATCTGTACCTCAACATTTCAGGAATAGAGTATGAATCATCAACCATCGAATCAGGGTCAGCAAATTACAGTGTCAGATACTAATTTTCCAGATACATATCCAGGACAAAAGTGGTTAGTAGAAGAAAGGGATGCTTGTGGAGTCGGGTTTATTACCCATCGTCAAAATATTGCCAGTCATGAAATTTTGGATCAAGCCTTAACTGCTTTAACTTGCTTAGAACATAGAGGGGGTTGTAGTGCTGACCAAGATTCTGGAGATGGTGCGGGGATATTAACAGCGATTCCTTGGGAATTATTGGCACAAGACAAGAATCATGGCATTGATTTTGCCAAGCTGAGTAATATGGCGGTGGGGATGATATTTTTTCCCCAAGACGCAACAGCCGCAAAAGCTGCTAAGGCTGCATTTGCACAAATAGCAGCAGAGGAGAGATTAACTATACTGGGCTGGCGAGTAGTTCCGGTGCGTCCAGAAGTATTAGGGATGCAAGCAAAAGAAAATCAACCCCAAATAGAACAGGTTATAATTTCTTGTGCTGATAAGAGCGGTGATGAACTAGAAAGAGAATTGTATATTGCCCGTCGCCGCATTATGCAAGCGGGCAGAAAAATTTCTGAAGATTTCTATGTCTGTTCCTTGTCTAGCCGGACAATTGTTTATAAAGGCATGGTGCGTTCCGCTGTCTTGGGGGATTTTTACGAAGATCTAAAAAATCCGGCTTTTAAAGTGGCATTTGCAGTATATCATCGCCGCTTTAGTACCAATACGATGCCTAAATGGCCTTTAGCCCAACCAATGCGGTTATTAGGTCATAACGGAGAAATTAACACCCTGTTGGGGAATATTAATTGGATGATGGCACGGGAAGCCACCCTTAGTCATCCGATTTGGGAAGATCGGTTTGACGAACTCAAACCAATGGTGAACATTGATAATAGTGATTCTGCTACTTTAGATAATGTACTAGAGTTGTTGGTGCGTTCGGGACGCAGCCCTTTAGAAGGGTTAATGATGATGGTTCCCGAAGCGTATAAAAATCAACCTTCCTTGGCTGAATATCCCGAAATTGTGGATTTTTATGAATATTACAGCGGTTTGCAAGAAGCATGGGATGGACCCGCGCTGTTAGTATTTAGCGATGGCAAAAAAGTTGGAGCAACATTAGATCGTAATGGTTTAAGACCTGCGCGTTATGTCATTACCAAAGATGATTATATTGTTGTTGCCTCCGAAGCTGGAGTTGTGGATTTCCCAGAAGAAAACATTCTCGAAAAAGGTAGACTCGGTCCAGGACAAATGATTGCGGTGGATTTAAACACCCAAGAAATCCTCAAGAACTGGGAGATTAAACAGCGCATTGCTAAACAACATCCTTATGGCGAATGGTTGCAACAATACCGCCAAGAATTGAGTAAGTTAGTGAAGGGTAAGTCTGTAGTTAATGGCAATGGTAACGGTAATGGGCATTTGTCAACAAACAACGAACAACTGACAACTGACAAAATTGATTCACAAGTCTTATTGCAACAGCAAATTGCCTTTGGCTACACCATAGAAGATGTGGAAATGGTGATTCACCCTATGGCTAGTACGGGTGCAGAAGCAACTTTCTGTATGGGAGATGATATTCCTTTAGCGGTATTGTCAGAAAAATCCCATTTGCTGTATGACTATTTTAAACAGCGGTTTGCCCAAGTTACTAATCCAGCGATTGACCCTTTACGGGAAAAGTTGGTGATGTCGCTGACGGTGGAATTGGGTGAAAAGGGGAATTTATTAGAACCTAAACCGGAATACGCCCGCAGACTCAAGTTGGAGTCTCCTGTACTCACTCAAACAGAGTTAGAAACTATTAAGTTGTCAGGATTTGCAACGGCTGAATTGTCAACTTTATTTCCCATAGCCACAGGACCAGATGGTTTAAAAACGGCTGTGGAATCTTTGCAAAAACAAGCTGCGGAATCGGTGCGGGCTGGTGCGAAGATTCTCATATTAAGTGACAGAACAGGTACAGGGATTGCGGCAGAATATACCTATATTCCTCCTTTATTAGCCATTGGTGCGGTTCACCATCACTTAATCCGTGAAGGGTTACGGATGAAAACATCCTTAATTGTGGATACAGCCCAATGTTGGAGTACCCATCATTTTGCCTGTTTGTTGGGTTATGGTGCGGGGGCGGTTTGTCCCTATATGGCTTTAGATACTGTAACTGCTTGGTGGCATGAACCCAAAACTCAGCAGTTTATGACTAGGGGCAAAATTGCCACTCTGACTTTAAATCAAGCCGTAGAAAATTATCGCAAAGCTATAGAATCGGGTTTGCTGAAAATCCTCTCGAAGATGGGTATTTCCCTACTTTCCAGTTATCAAGCGGCGCAAATATTTGAAGCTATTGGGATTGGTGGTGATTTGTTGGCTTTGGGTTTCCGGGGAACAACTTCCCGGATTGGTGGTTTAAGTGTGAGTGAATTAGCACAAGAGGTGTTATCTTTCCACAGTAAGGCTTTCCCGGAATTGACGGCGAAGAAGTTGGAAAACTTAGGTTTTGTCCAATACCGTCCCGGTGGTGAATACCACATGAATAGCCCAGAATTGGCGAAGTCGCTGCATAAGGCTGTCAATGGTAAGCAGTATGACCATTATGAGGTTTATAAGCAACATCTGCACAATCGTCCGGTAACGGCGTTGCGTGATTTGCTAGATTTCCACAGCGAGCGCTCACCAATTCCTTTGGAAGAGGTGGAGTCAGTTAATGATATTGTTAAACGTTTCTGTACTGGTGGGATGTCTTTAGGGGCGTTATCACGAGAAGCACATGAAACTTTAGCGATCGCAATGAATCGCATTGGTGGTAGATCTAATTCTGGTGAAGGTGGCGAAGATCCGGTTCGTTACAACGTTTTAAATGATGTTGATACCGCTGGTAAATCTCCTACTCTGCCTCATCTCAATGGGTTGAAAAATGGTGACACGGCTGCAAGTGCCATTAGACAAATTGCCTCAGGACGGTTCGGCGTTACTCCCCAATACTTAGCCACAGCCCAACAACTAGAAATCAAAATTGCCCAAGGTGCAAAACCAGGAGAAGGTGGACAGCTACCTGGACCCAAAGTAAGCCCTTATATTGCCATGTTGCGGCGTTCTAAGCCGGGTGTAACTTTGATTTCCCCGCCACCCCACCATGATATTTATTCGATTGAAGATTTAGCCCAGTTGATTTTTGACTTGCACCAAATTAATCCTAAAGCTCAAGTTTCGGTGAAATTAGTCGCAGAAATCGGGATTGGCACAATTGCTGCGGGTGTGGCTAAAGCTAACGCCGATATTATCCAAATTTCGGGACATGATGGCGGTACAGGTGCATCACCCCTCTCTTCGATTAAACACGCGGGTAGTCCTTGGGAATTGGGGCTAACGGAAGTGCATCGGGTATTGATGGAAAACAGCCTGCGCGATCGCGTCATCTTGCGGGTAGATGGTGGTCTGAAAAGCGGCTGGGATGTCCTAGTTGGGGCGTTAATGGGGGCAGAGGAGTTTGGGTTCGGTTCCATAGCTATGATTGCGGAAGGCTGCATTATGGCGCGGATTTGCCACACTAATAATTGTCCTGTGGGGATAGCTTCTCAAAAAGAAGAAATGCGGAAACGGTTTACTGGCATTCCCGAACACGTTGTTAATTTCTTCTACTTCATCGCGGAAGAGGTGCGGAGTCTGTTGGCTAAATTGGGATATCGTTCTTTATCAGAAGTAATTGGTCGCGCTGATTTATTAACGGTGCGTTCTGAAGTTAGACTGAATAAAACACAAGCTTTGAATTTGGATTGTTTAACTAAGCTGCCAGATGCAAAAGTTAATCGTAGTTGGTTGGTGCATGAAAAAGTTCACAGCAATGGACCAGTTTTAGATGATCAGTTACTAGCTGATGCAGATATTCAAGCCGCGATTCAGAATCAGGGTGAAGTTAGTAAAACCGTTACCGTCGTAAATACTGATAGAACGGTCGGCGCAAGGTTAACTGGGGCGATCGCTCATAAATACGGTGACAACGGCTTTACAGGGCAAATAAACCTGAATTTCCAGGGAAGTGTGGGGCAAAGCTTCGGCGCATTTAACCTGGATGGTGTGATTCTCAACTTAGTAGGGGAAGCAAACGACTATGTTGGTAAGGGCATGAACGGTGGGGAAATTATTATTAAGCCCCCAGCCAATGCCACCTATAACCCAGCAGAAAACGTGATTGTAGGGAATACCTGCCTTTATGGGGCGACTGGTGGGGTGTTATTTGCCAATGGTTTAGCCGGAGAACGGTTTGCGGTGCGGAACTCTAAAGGTACAGCCGTAATTGAAGGGGCTGGTGATCACTGCTGCGAGTATATGACTGGTGGTGTAATTGTGGTTCTGGGTAAAGCTGGCCGCAACGTGGGTGCAGGTATGACAGGCGGTTTAGCTTATTTCCTTGATGAAGTCGGTAATTTCCCTGATTTTGTCAATCATGCGATCGTCAAAGTGCAACGGGTTGTGAGTGAAGCAGGTGCAAAACAATTGTATGAGTTAATTCAAACTCATGCCCAGAAAACGGGTTCACCCAAGGCACAGGAAATTATTGCTAATTGGGAAGTATATTTACCTAAGTTCTGGCAATTAGTACCACCTTCTGAATCTGATAGTCCAGAAGCCAAAGTAGCAGAAAAACAATTGAGTTCTGTGTAATTTGTCTGAATCAGGATGTACAGGATTTGAGGATTTACAGGATTTAATTAAATACTTTATCCTGTTTATCCTTTAATCCTTTTTTGTCTGAATCAGGATGTCCAGGATTTGAGGATTTCCAGGATTTAATTAATAACTAGACATCTCCAGAAATTTAATTTCCTTACAACAACCGGAGCTTTTTAGGTTAAATTTCCGAGGTGTCTATTGCATTTGCAAGAAGTAGTACCTACGAGCAAAGTTGGATAATTTGAGTTTGCAAGGCGAGTTTTTCATCTACACCAGATTTGAGCATTAGCTCAAGTTCCAATAGCATTTTTAAACTATTTTTCAGCTTGTTTACACAACAATTAGCAACCTCTTGGCGGATGTAATACAAGCGTTTGGGATTTTTCACGTCTGCAAGTTGGGCGATCGTATTGTCGTCTTGACACCCTGTGATGATCATCTGTTTGACTGTTAGCCAAGTGCGAAAGGTTGTAGTCAGGGTAGCGGTAATCTTTAAAGCTGGTTCGTTACAGTTAATTAAGTGTTCAACAAATTCTAATGCTTGAGCAATGTTACCCAAGCGAATGGCGTTGGCTAGTTGTAAACTATTAGCAGAATGGACTCCAACTGCAACAAAATTTCTTTTGAACACACTCCCAGTAATGTGCTGTTGGGCAAATGTACTAATCTTCCTCTACTCCCAACTGGTGGTGTCATGATATCGGATAATGCTTGAGGAATGGTTTCTTTAGATTCTGGGGGGTATTCTGTATGGTTGAAGTTTGCCCATTGTTGATCTAGAGTGTGGGTTTTTAGTTGTTTGATGGTGCGAGTTAGAAAGAATTCGTTTTCACTAAAGTACAAGTATGTTGGCATGGTAGTACGGCAATTGTATTGTCGTACATGAGCGTTAGCTCTAAGCCTACTATAATTTTGTTTGCATGGGAAAGCAGTCATTCAACAAAATGGCACTTTCGTTCTTCAACTTGGGTTACTTAATGTCATATTGAAATCACTGCTGACAAACTGTCAAAGATAGTTGACGTTCAGTCAAGAGTGTATGATAATGTTTTACACAAGTCAATATATCTGTCTGTCGTGCTTTCAAAATCATACAATGCCCCATCTAAGAAGCTTTTATGTAGTACATCCTGATGATTGGCTGCTTCAAGAGTTCAGTCTAGGGATTCAGAACCGTTCTAAAGAATCAATTCGTCAGTGGATACTCCGAGAACTTCTAGAAACTTATAACTACCCAACTGGCTGGTTAGAAAATCAAATCAGTTTAGTTGACTCTGAAAGTTTGGAGTTAGAAGTTGAAGACTTTTTTGGGATTCGTTTGTTAACAACTAATGGAGAACCTTTTTTTTGGATTTCTATTAGCGAGGAAAATGAATTAGAAAAGGCTGAAAATCGTCTAGTATCAATCTTAACGGGTGACAAGGCGGCTAAAGAGCTTGTTTCATAAGGGATAGAGCCTGAAAGCCCCGTTGAAAAAAGAGGCGTTTATGAGGCTTGAGATTGATTAAATTCAGAGCTAAATCAGCCCATAATTCCATACCATAAATCCATAGTTGTCCGTAGAGAGCAAAGCTAAAATCACTTTGACGTGGGTACTTGTCCTGATGTTGTTGAATACGTCCGGCATAAGTCTCTATACCTAATTTTTTCATCCGTTGACCGTGCATAGTGGCTAAACTATAAGCAATGACAATCAATAATACTAAAGCTAAAAAGCGAGTTTCATTTACTTTAGTATCCTCTAAATTATAACCACCAGTTTTACAATCCTTAAAGAATTGCTCAATTCCCCATCGACATCTATAGAGGCATAAAGTTTGTTGGAGAGTTGGTAGATTCGTCAAGATATACCAAGGTTCTTTTGGTCCAGAGTTCCGATATTTTCTCTTCCAATAAACAGCGATATTAAATAAGCCTAATTCATCCCCTTTACCACATTTAACTTTTTCATAAAATCTCGACATTCCTGGCTTAAATCCTTGATTTTTAAGAACTTGATATTCTTGTTCAGGTTTTTCTTGAAAATAAAGGTTTTTCTTCTGGCGTAAAGCGAAGTAAACTCCTTGCTCATCAAGCCATTTAGCCAGTTTTGGACTATGAAATTCTCTGTCTGCTAACACCACAATTCGACATTTTTTTAACAACTTTATTGCTGTCTTTATTAATCTTTTCTGTGTTTGTAAATTACTATTTCCGACATGATTTAATGTTTCCCAATATAGTGGTAGGGCATGAGTACCCCATACCAATGTCACCATAAATATATTTCGCCCCTTCCACTGTGTTCTATCCAGTGCTACCATCCAATAACCATATTTTTGATACTGTTTTTTATGAAAATAACGGCGCTGTTCTCGATTCAGTTGTTTTGGTGTTAACGATTGTCTAATCCAATATTTTATCAATGGAAACCATAATAATTTTACGCAGAGTTTACCTATTCCTAAAAATCTTTGTAGATTACGTTTCCTGCTTTCATATTTAATTGGTTGGGGAAACAAGCTGGCCAATTTTGACAGTTTTACTTGGCGATGAGCCTGTATTAATAACAACAATATCTCTAGTGTCAAATACTGCTGTTCACTCAAATGCTTTCGGAAAATTGTTTGATATGATTGTGGTAACATTTTTTGCTTCGGGGGCTTCTTTGTCCCTATTTTTTTACTCCCTTATTTTCTCAAATTATTGCCACATCTCATCTTCAACCGCCTTGTCACCCGTTAAGACCTCCTCTCGTTTTTAGGAGAAAACGAGACATTTGATTGATTCGCTTACACGCCATAGGAGTTGCTTTTATGATTGCAATGGCGGCATTCTCAGGTGTCACTATAAACTCACTCGTAATTTAGCAGTAGTATTTTACAACAAAAGTGTTAAGTAGACGTGAACCTGAGATATAAGATATAAGATATAAGTAAGTACGATTCGTTCTGGAGAAACTCAGTTTTTTGGGCGGATTTCAGGCTTTAGTAGAGTAACTCTTATATTGTATGCCTATGCCATAGAGGTGACTTTCTAGCTTAGGCATCCAGGTAGCTTGGAGAGAAAAAAATTATAGGCGATCGCCTATGGTAATGGAGTGGGCGATCGCTCTCATCATTAGTATAATCCCCCACTCAAAACAAACTCAACTGCTTTCCCACATCACCTTGAGGCTCAACAACCGAAAGTAACTCATCTCGTTTTTTAGCCATCAACTCCAAATAATACCCACTGGAATAGCTTTCAGAATTAGTCAGTCCCCGAACTCCTTGATAAAACGTCACAACATCCCCAGTATTACCCAGAACCAAAAGAGCCTTTTCACCCTTCTTAATTTTCCGAGTAACCTGTAACTGTTCCACAGGAAAATCACCAGAACGAATAACCTTGGTTAATTCTTTGAGTCTGAGTCGTTCCCTGGTGAGATAATCGAGAATACTTAATCCCACTCATTGCGTATTTGGAGATGTCTACTTTATCTGTATTTATCCTGTTTATCCTTTCATCTTTTTTGTCTGAATCAGGATGTCCAGGATTTAAGGATTTACAGGATTTAATTACGATTATGTGCATCTTCATCCAGAATTGGTATAAGCTGAGAAACATTTAATTTGCATAATTAAAACAGGCAGGATGCCTGTTCCACAAGAGTTTTAGTTGTGAGCAATATACAATCTAAATGTCCAACAGCTTATTCATCCTGTTCATCCTTTAATCCTGGTTATCCTGATTCTGACATTTTTATTTATGGTTTCTTCGCTTTTTGAGATTTTGTTTTATTATGGGCAACTAACTGGGGATATTGATCTTGCATTTCTAAAAGTTCGGGAACAGTCACAAATTCATAACCCTGTTTCCGAAACCTGCTAATGATTTCTGGTAAGGCTTTGACAGTGTGAGAGCGATCGCCACCACCATCGTGCATTAACACAATACCCCCTGGTTTAGCTTCCCTAAAGATGTTATTAATTAGTCTTGGCACACCCGGACGTGAATAGTCCATAGAATCAGACGACCACATAATAACAGCATATTTATTACTTTTAGCATAAGCCGCTACTCCATTCCTCATGTTTCCTCCTGGTGGACGAAACAGACTGGTTTTTATACCAGTAGTCTTATAAATTATGTCTGTTGTATTAGCAACTTCGTAAGCTGCTGTCTGTGCATTCATGTGATGATACCAATGATGCCAAGTATGATTAGCAATAATATGACCATCTGTAACTACCCGTTTTGTTAAATCTGGATAGTTTTTGACATTTTGTCCAACAACAAAAAATGTTCCCTTAATATTATTTTTCTTGAGAATATCTAATACTTTGGCGGTGCTACTAGGCCAAGGTCCGTCATCAAACGTTAGGGCAATAACTTTGTTTCCTGGGGGAAGTTTAGCCTCGCTAATGACAATCCCTTGAAAGTTAGATGGTACATCAGTGGAAACCCCTTTGGCTTGTGCTTCTTGTTGCCAAGTGGTAAGCATTTCTGTTTTAAATTCCTCTAACCGCTGCTGAGTTTTCACATTAGCTGCAATATCTTTATTTTTAACAATTACACCTTGACTTTGAGCATCAGAGATTTTCGCTTTGAATAAAATCATCAAAGCAATGCTTAAAGTGCCAGTTAGTCCAAGTATTGCAATTAATATTCCCTGCTTTCCAAAAAAAGACTTATTATTTTCCACAGTGTAACTCCTTCAAGGGACGAGCAACCATTGATGGCAGTGATAGCTCTGACGGTAGGTTATAACACATTTTTCTAAAAATTGAGGTAGTTTACCATACTCTGAAGTATGATGTCCTTGGTATTCATGTATATTCTGCTGATTGAACTCATGATTCACTATTAAAGAAAAAATAATTTTTTCCTCAATGCCATGAGTAGTTAGATGATAATTAACTGAAGATAGTTTCTCATTTACGAATGAGATTTAGTAGTTACATTAGCTACTAATCTAACCTTGAGTGGATATACTTTTATCATAGATTGATAACTTTTCCATAATAGTGGATTTAGCAGAAAAAATTAACATTTGTTCTGTTAAGTTGATTTTTTCCAAATCACTAATATCACTCCAGTGACAATCAAACCTAGTCCAAAAACACGGGTTAGAGAAATAGGTTCTTTTAAAACAAAGTAACCTAGTAATACAGAAAATATATAACCAATGGATACAGCAGGGGCAGCAACGCTGAGATTGATTCTGGTTAGGAGTAATATATAGGTTACTGCACCAATACCATAACAGGTTAATCCTAATAAAACTTCTGGTATGGTGATCATGTTGAGAATGAGATTAATAATGTTTCCTATATGAACTTTACCTAATTTAATCGCCCCCATTTTCAAAAAAAATTGTCCTGCTACACTAATAAGAACTGATATTAGCAGTAAACTAAATTCTGGTATTGACACTGATATTGCCTTAATTTTATTGATAACGGTGATTGGTGGGATGAAATACAATGGAGGGCGCAGACCCTGCGCCCCTAGGTTTTTGAGATTTAAAACTATTGAATAGTATTATTTTTTTTAAGTCAACATTTTAGTTTTTTGTAAAGCCTCCACTTTCTTTTAATGTATAAAGAGGACGACCTTTCACTTCTTCATATATTCTGCCAATATATTCACCTAAAATACCAATACAAACTAATTGGACTGAACCCAAGAAAAACATGGAAATTGTAATTAATGTGTAACCAATTAAGTGAGAGACTGGGGCAAAGATTCGCCAATAAAGGACTAATACTATCATAATCATAGCAATCGTAGCTGAGATAATACCTAAGTAGGTTGCCAGTCGTAAGGGAACTGTAGAGAAAGAGATAATACCATCAATTGCCAGGGATAAAGATTTACCAAAAGTATATTTTACATCTCCTGCAAACCGAGGGTTTCTTTCAAAAAGTACAGAGGTTTGTCGAAAACCTACCCAAGCACGTAACCCGCGAACATAACGGTTGCGTTCTGGCATAGAATTCAAGATATCTACTACTTGTCTATCCATTAAGCAAAAATCGCCTGTATCTACAGGAATATCAACTTTAGCCAAGCGTCGAAGCAGACGATAAAAAAGGTATGCCGTTAAGCGTTTTAGCCAACCTTCCTTTTGACGGGATATGCGTTGAGCGTATACTACTTGGTATTCTTGATGCCATTTTTCGATCATTGTTAAAATTAATTCTGGTGGATCTTGAAGATCGGCATCCATAACAATGATACATTTACCTTGGACAAAGTTCAAACCGGCGGTAACGGCGATTTGATGCCCAAAATTCCGGGCGAGACTGAGGTAATGGACTCGATGATCACGGTGATGTAATTCGCGCATCATACTCAAAGAGCGATCGCGGCTACCATCATCAATTAAAATTAATTCCACATCACCGTCTAACTGTTCCATAACATCATGTAAACGGCGATACATCTCCATAATATTTTCTTCTTCGTTATAAATGGGGATAACTAGGGAGTAGATGGGCTGATTGATCATGATAAAATTTATTGAAAATTTAATTGCCTGAAAATAAAAATATAATGAATTATTCCTCTTATCTAAAAATCAATAAAGACTATATCATACTATTAACCATCTGGTTAATAGGATTAATGATAGATAGAACATGGTTTTTCTTAGATGAATCTATTCCAGCTTATGATCAAAGCGCACATTTAACGGGAGCATTACATCATTATCGGATTTTTCAAAACTTAAATATCTTATCAGGTGATTGGTGGTTATCTCTATGGCAATTAACCCCTAGTTATCGCGCTCCTTTTGTATATATTTGTACTGTACCCTTTTTAGTATTGTTTGGTAAGGGTCATGATCAAGCAAGTTTAGTCAATTTGGTATATACAGCGGTAATTATTTTATCAGTATATCATTTAGGGAATTATTTATTTCAAAACCGAAAAATTGGCATCACAGCCAGCATATTTTGCTTGTTATTTCCTATTATGGGAATTATCCGCACAGATTATTTATTAGATTATGGTTTAACGGCTATTGTCATAGCTACTTTCACAGTTTTAACAATTTGGAAAGATAGTTATAGTGGGTTTTTATCATGGATATTAACTCTCTTACTAGGGATAGGAATAGGGTTAATCATGTTATCTAAACCCACAGGTTTTATTTTTATTCTCATTCCTAGTATCTGCACATTAATTATTTTTATCAGCAAACGTAAATTTATTAAACTAATTCAAACAGGATTATCTTTAATTTTAGCTTGGTTGATTGCTGGTTCTTGGTATAGTGTAAATTGGTTAACTATTATTACTTCTGCCTTAAATGCTAATCATGTGGGAATAGGAGAAGGTGATCCATCTGCAACAACAATTGCTGGTTGGTTATATTATCCGCAAGCTATTCCTGAAACAGTTGGTTTTCCGATATTATTTGTAAGTATTGGTATTTTCTTAATTTATCTGTTTAAACGTCGGGTTACTCAAAATGTATTGCCAGATAATTTATCAAAATCCGCGTTAACTTGGTTATTTATTTCTCTAATTAGTAGTTATATAATTTGTTCCTTGGGGACAAATAAAGATATTAGATTTATTCTGCCTTGTTTTCCGGTAATTAGTTTAATTTTGGCTTACTTCTTTAACTTGATTGACAATATCTGGTTTAATAAATTAAGATTAGCAACTTTTGTATTAAGTGGGATAATTTTACTCAATAATTTATTCCCCTTACCCCTAATTCAAGCATGGGGAGGAAAACATTTACCAAATGATGAGAGTAAAAAATATCCCCTTGCGGAATTAATGGAGAAAATAAATCAAACTACTCCATATTTAAGAACAACTTTAGGAGTAATTCCAGTTTCTACACCCCAAGTTAATGAATTTACTTTAGATTATTTCGGGACATTAGCTGATTTTCGCATTTATGGAAGAAAATTAACTATGAAATTATCTCAGGTAAATCAGGATTTACAGTATTTATCGTGGTATGTCACCAAAGATAATGAACCAGATGAACCAGGAGAAAAGGGAGAAACAAAACGCAAATTAAAATCTTTAGTAGAATCTGATCCTGAGTTAAAATTACAGAATGATTGGGTATTACCTCATGGTGATAAATTACGATTATATCATCGCAAAAATCCTCATGTAGTTGTTGAAAAATTAAATGTTGATAATAAGCCACTTGCTTTAGAAAAAGTAATAATTGCTAATGAAGTAATTACAAATCAAAATAACTCAGTTACCTATGAAATTACAGGTTCATGGGATGAATTGCAAAATGGTTTGTTACTGTTGAAATGGCAAAATGGACAATCAGCTTGGTATCATGATCATGCGATCGCACTGGGTAATTTATATTGTGGTATAAAATGTCATCCTCAAGGAAATTTTCGAGTAATTGAGAATCTCGCTACATTTATTCCCCAGGAATTACCGCTAGGAAAATATCAACTATCCGCACTATATTTAGATAAAATTAATGGCAAAATTACACCTTTAAATATTCCTAATATAATTGTTAATGTTACAGATACAGGAAAACTAGAAAAAACACCACCTTTAGATTTAGTTTCCCGAATGTCACAATTGGCAGTAGACTTACAACAGGGAAAATTAGATAATATCTTTGTGCAAATAGATAATTTTAATCAATATGATCCTACTCAAGATTATTTAAAACAAATTGAATTTGCCGCTAATTATTACCTAGAGAATGAACCAAATAATCTGAATTGGCGTTATACTTTGGTTTTATCACAACTTTTACAGCGCAAAGCACCGGAATTAATTCAGAATTTAACAGAATTAACTAAATATGATCGTCACAATCCCTATACTTGGCTTTATTTAGCATTTGTTTATTTGTATGACTTTCAACCCAAACAAGCCGAAAAGCAGTTGATAATAGCAGAAAAATTAAAACCAGATATACCAGAATTAAAGACTTTAAAAACAGTTACAAATATCATGAAATTTCTCCCATTAATTCATTTATAAAATATGAGTCATAAACAATGGTTTTTAGGTTTATTGGTAGCATCTTTAATTTTATCGCTAATAGGTTTGGGTAATTTACCTTTACGAGATTGGGATGAAGGTACTTATGCTATAGTTGCCAGGGAAATTTATCGCACTGGTAACTGGATTTATCCGACTATCCAAGGAGATCCTTTTTTATTAAAACCACCTTTGATGCAATGGTTTATTGCTGTTTGCTATCATATCGGAGGAGTGCAAGAATTTACTACCAGATTTCCGGGAGCATTTTTAACAGCTTTAGGAGTACCTTTACTTTATTTAATTGGACGTTTAGCTTTTATAAAAAATTTACCAGCTTTATTTTCAGCTTTGGTTTATTTAACATTATTGCCTGTAGTCCGTCATGGTAGACTAGCAATGTTAGATGGAATGACTGTTTCCTTTTTCTTGTTATTGTTATTTTGCATTCTCAAAGCCCGTCATGATAGAAAATATGCTGTTGGTATCGGATTTTGTTTGGGTTTAATTACTCTGACAAAGGGAATGTTAGTAGTAGTTTTAGCAGTAATAGCAGGTTTATTTATCATTGCTAATAAACAATTAGCTATATTAAAAAATCCATTTCTATGGATAGGAATGTTATTAGGTAATTTACCGGCTATTGCTTGGTATTTTGCCCAATGGCAACATTATGGTAATATTTTCTTAGAAGTGCATTTTCAATCCCAAGCTTTTGACAGACTGGGAAAAGCTGTGGAAGGTAATACTGGTCCGATTTGGTATTATTTACTGGAAGTGATCAAATATGGTTTTCCCTGGTTGTTATTTTTGCCAGGAGGTTTATATTTAAGTTGGAAAAATCGTCATACTGCTTGGGGTTGTTTAACTCTCATTGGTACAATTGTTTATTTTGCCATAGTTTCTTTAATGAGTACCAAATTACCCTGGTATATTATGCCCATATATCCATTTTTAGCTTTAGCAATTGGGGCTAATTTAAGTTACATTTGGCAGGAGGAGAAGTTTAAAACCAGATTTTTGACGGGATTTTTTGCATTTTTAGTTATTGTCGGTTTAGCAGGTTGCATTTATTTTAGTATATTCGATAAACAGCCATTGTTAATTGTAATGAGTGTTGTTTTAGCAATGACTATGGGGATGACATCATGGTTCGTTAATCAGCATAACCGTCAATTTATCCCGGTTTTATTTGCGGGAATGTATTTAGTTTTAGGAATGTTGATGAGTTCTCAATCGTGGATATGGGAGTTAAATGAAAAATTCCCTGTTCTACCAGTGGCAGCGTTAATTAGAGATAATGTGCCACCTGGAACACAAATTTATACTTCTTTTCCTGATAGTCGTCCTAGTTTAGATTTTTATAGTGATTGTAAAATTATTCCTATATCTATGGCAGATTTAAAAGATAAGTTTGCTGATAAATCTTATTTATTATTGGGTCAGGATACTTTGCAGAAAATTAATTTAAATCAAATTAAGGTTATGGGAGAAGCTAATGGTTTTAAATTGGTGGCTATAAATTAAGGCTAGTGTGTACACACAAGTTATCGAATCACCCCACCCTAACCCTCCCCTTGTAAAGGGGAGGGAACTAATTTTTCCGGTTTCTCCCCAAAGCATCGGGGGGATTAAGGGGGGTAATTTAACTTGTGTGTACCAATACTATTGCCAATTTTCCAAAATATGTCTGAAACCCAAGAAAATCGTGACGATATCAATAGGGTTTCAGGGCTTTGGCAATAGTATTGGTGTACACGATGCCTTTATAAGTAATTGGACAAAAATATTTACAGTCATTGCGAGCGAAGAGAAGCAATCACAACCCTTGCGATTGCTTCATTTCACTTCGTTCCATATAGCTAACACCACGCTGCGCTAACGCCATGACATTGTGTAACTAATTCTGTCTCACTACTTAAAGGGAGGATTAGGGAGGGGTAAAACATTTGATAAGTAATTGGACAAAAATATTTACAGTCATTGCGAGCGAAGGGAAGCAATCACAACCCTTGGAATTGCTTCATTTCACTTCGTTCCCTATGGCTAACGCCACGCTGCGCTTACGCAATGACATTGTGTAATTAATTCTGTCTCACTACTTACAGCAATCATGACTTTTCAAACACCCTCTAAATGTCTTGGCTGGTGCGCCTATTTTTTCTGAAAATATTGCTGCGTATTCGCCATCAAATTCGCTTGTCTGTAATAGTACGGGATAAAATCGGAAATTTTTCTAAATTTTCAGCAATTACCGCCATAATCAAAGACTTTGAGAAAGCTTTAGACAGATTATGATGGAAGTTTAGGGCTTGATGAAAAAGGTGATAATCACTCATGAGTACCGAAAACAATCTAGCCATTGTGGACTGGGAACCCCATCATCCACCTGCTGACTTAATATTTCATGATGGTGAAGTCTTGGAATCAAATAGACACCGGATTGCGATGAATGTCCTCATTCGGTCATTGCAGCAGCTTTGGTCTGACCGCAATGATTATTTTACTGGGGGCAATATGTTTATTTACTACAGCAGTAGCCAAATTCGTAATCGTGAGTTTCGCGGTCCCGATTTCTTTGCTGTTCTCAATGTTGATGGTAGTAACCCTCGACAAGGTTGGGTAGTTTGGGAAGAAAATGGTCGCTATCCTGATGTGATTGTGGAATTAATGTCACGGTCTACATCAGGAATAGATAAGGGAATTAAAAAAGACCTTTATGAACAGACTTTCCATACCTCCGATTATTTTGTCTATGACCCATTTGATGCTAATTCTTTACAAGGATGGCATTTAGATCATGAACAACAGTATCAGCCATTAAGACCAAATGAAAATGGTTGGCTATGGTGTAGACGTTTGGGTTTATGGTTGGGAACTTGGGAAGGAACTATAGATAGGGAAACTGCGATTTGGGTGCGGTTTTATGATGTTGCGGGCAATCTAGTTTTATTACCAGAGGAGGCAGCTAAATCACGAGAGGAGGAAGCTCAAGCAAAAGCAGCTAGGTTAGCTGCCAGATTACGAGAATTGGGTGAAAATCCAGATATGTTGTAATCGTTAGGTTTCCCAAATCCCCGACTTCTCAAGACAAATCACAATTTCTGGAGACGATTACAACAGAAGTCGGGGATCTTAATTTTTGTCTAGTCAGTCCAATTAACTAGAAGCACTAGTATAAAAACGGAGAGCAAACCGCCAAAACTGGGTAGAAATGAAAAACAATATCAAAGCTAATAATCCTGCACCCAGCAACCAGGTAAGTTGAATTTGACCTAACATAGTTTGGGCGGGAACTGTAGTTAAAAAAGCTACTGGTACTATGAAAGTGAAGAAGAAGCGATAGGCAGCCGGATAACCTGTAATTGGGTATCTTCCAGCCTCTAAAAACCCTCTTAATACTTCAGTAATATTATATATCTTTACAAACCAAATACTAGTTGCTCCTAGTATAAACCACAGGCTATAAAGAATAACTAAACCACAAGTCAACGGAAAGATACTCAATAAGTATTTATCAATACCTAAGTTAAGTTTTGTACCAGCATAGACAATGATCAATAGTCCAAAGATTAAATCTGGTATTCCCCAGGGGGAAATGGTATGAAGAGATAACCAAAACTGACTACGAATAGGTTTTAATAATACGAAGTCTAAAGTCCCTTCTTGGACATGACGCACAATCCGATTTAAGTTGGGAGCGAGAAAGGTGGCAGCAAAGCCTTGTAATAGTGTGAAAATTCCTAAAACTACTAAAGCTGATTCCCATGACCAACCCGAAAAAGTGTAACCTGTACGGTAGAACAGGAATAAACTAAAGATACCACCCACTAAATTGCCTAAGCTACTAATAGCATAAATGATAAAATTGATACGATATTCCATTTCTGCGGAAATGGCAGCACTCCAAAATAATCTCAACACTTTTAAATATCTTGGCATTTTTCGTCTCTACCCCAATAGGTAAGTAGGTTGGCGTTGAAAATTGTCGTTATACTGAAAACGGTTAATAGTTTAACCAAATATGAAACCCCTCTCCAAACCTCTCCCCGCAACGGGGAGAGGCTTTGAACTTGTTCTTTGTATGATAAAAAAGTCCAGCTTCTAGCCGTTTTGAGTATATAGCAAGGCAAGAGGCAAAAGGCAAGAGTAAAGAAGTTTTCAGCGATTTTACGTTTCTTTGCACAGTTTGGTTTTATTGTGTTCACCTACTTAAATATAAAGTAACTTTATATGAACTTAATATTATTTTTTATTTTTATAAATTTATGAACGCTAAAATGTTGAATGCAACTTCTTAAGCAAATCGGATTTTATGCACTTTAATTTACCGGAACTAATTAAATCGTTGGGTTATTTTGGAGTATGGGGAATTATCTTTGCTGAATCTGGTTTATTGATTGGCTTTTTTCTGCCCGGTGATAGTTTATTATTTACAGCGGGATTTGTTGCTTCTCAGAACTTGCTGAATATTTGGGTGCTGATTTTTGGTGCGTTTGTTTGTGCTGTATTGGGTGATAATGTCGGTTATTTTACTGGACATAAATTTGGGAGAAAGTTATTTGATAAGGATGATTCTTGGTTATTTCATAAAAAACATATTGTGAAAACTCAAGATTTTTATGAAAAGCATGGTAAAAAAACAATTGTTTTAGCTAGATTTATGCCAATCGTTAGAACTTTTGCACCGATTGTAGCAGGTGTTGGAGCTATGCACTATCGGTCTTTTATGTCTTATAACTTAATTGGTGGCTTTGTTTGGACATTTGGTATTACTTTGTTAGGGTTTTTCTTAGGAAAATCTTTACCAGCGGAACAATTAGATAAGTATCTATTACCAATAATTGGCTTAATTGTTGTTGTTTCTTTATTACCTTCGATTATTCATGTAATTAAGGAAAACAGAGCTAATAAAGGATAAAATATTTTGTTTTGATTACAGTTTACCAATCTCTATTCCCAAATGTACCCAAAAACTGGTAGCGTCAAACAAGGAAAATATTTTTTGTGGATGTTACGATTTGAAAACACGTTCTAATTATTGGCAACTTTTACCCTATATCCGCACCCAATGGCAACCTATTGCTAAGGGTTTTGTAGGGATTTTGGGATATGTACTGGCAACTTTAACCCTGATTAATGTCGCGGGTAAGTTGGCAGTTCCCTTCGGGAATGGTAATGTATTAGCGATCGCTCAATTAGCCGGAATCAGTGCTGCTATATTTCTTGTGCGCGGCTTTTTTCAGTCTGTACAAGATTTATACATGGCTAAGGCAGCGTTAAGAATCGCTTTTTATCTCCGGCAACAGGTTTATACTCATTTACAAAAACTCAATCTCAGCTATTTTGAAACTGCTAAAGCTGGAGATTTATCTTATCGTCTCACGGAAGATGTTGACAGGGTTGGAGAAGTTATTAATAAGCTTTTTCATGATTTTACTCCCTGTGCTTTACAGTTAATTGCTATTCCCATTTACATGATTTATTTAAATTGGCAACTTACCCTAGCGACGGTAATTGTTGCTCCAATTATGGGGATTTTAATTGGTTGGTTTGGGGAACGTTTACGGAAATATTCTCTCAAAAGTCAAAGTCGTATTTCTGATTTATCAGCTATTTTAACGGAAGTTTTTAGCGGGATTCGATTAATTCAAGCTTTTGCTGCGGAAAAATACGAAATTGATAGATTTAGTCATGAAGCAGAACGCAGTTTTAAAGCTAAATATTCTGTAGAAAGATTAAAAGCTATTCAAATTCCCATTGTGGGTTTTTTAGAAGCTCTCAGTGCGTTATCTTTGTTAATGGTAGGAACTTGGCAAATATCTCAACGTAATTTAACTGTCGGTGAATTTTTTAGTTATTTAACAGCAGCAGCTTTGTTAATTGATCCTATTGGTCATACTACTAATAATTATAATGAATTTAAACAAGGTGAGGCATCGGTTGATCGAGTTTTTGAGTTATTAGCAATTCAACCAACGGTATTAGAAAAACCCAATGCTATTACCCTTCCTGCTGTCAATGGTAAAGTTGAATATTGCAATATTACTTTTGCCTATAAGTCAGGAGAACCTGTATTAAATAATATTAGTTTATTAGTCATGCCCGGTCAAGCCATTGCCTTGGTTGGTGCTTCTGGGGCTGGGAAAACTACTTTTGTGAATCTATTACCTCGATTTTATGATCCTGAATTTGGGGACATTTTTATAGATGGCATAAATATCCGAGATGTAACATTAAATAGTTTAAGAAAACAGATTGGGATTGTTCCCCAAGAAACAATTATGTTTTCGGGAACTATTGCCCAAAATATCGCTTTCGGACAAAATGATTTTGATATGAATGCAGTAGAAGAATCTGCAAAAATCGCCAATGCTCATCAATTTATTCAGCAACTACCAGAAGGTTATCATACTTGGGTAGGAGAGCGAGGTGTGAATTTATCCGGGGGACAAAGACAACGAATTGCGATCGCTCGTGCTGTCCTTCTTAACCCGCAAATATTGATACTTGATGAAGCCACATCAGCGTTAGATTCAGAATCAGAAGCTTTGGTACAAGAGGCTTTGGAGAGATTAATGGCAAATCGTACGGTGTTAATTATTGCCCATAGATTGTCAACGGTGCGGAAGTGCGATCGCATTTTGGTGTTAGAAAAAGGGCAAATTGTGGAGTCGGGAAATCATGAGGAATTATTAGCTTTAGAAGGGAGATATGCCCGGTATTATGCTCAACAATAAGATCCATAAGATCCCCGACTTCTTAGAGAAGTCGGGGATCTGAAATTCTCGCAAGGGATACGAGACGCTACTGCAACCGCTATAATCCAATAATATGCTCATAGTTTAATCCCCAGCGTTCTTTCTCAGATAGATCAGTTGTCATCGCTTTATCATAAGTTTAAATTATCCTAAACTAAGAATACTTTTGATATTTATAACTTATAGCAATTTGCCTTTAGATTTTCTTAATAATTAATTGAGAATCTTTTCTATTTATCAACGAGGTTGCAATACTTTCCGCGATTTGCTATAATTTCAGAGAATTTCATAATTGGGCTATTATTTTCAATTTTGGATCTTTTAGAAGATGTTAATCTGAAACCCTTTATTGACAGTGGTTTTAGAAATAAATCTCCCAGGCTGATACAAAACTTTACAAAATTAATAGCTATTCCTTGAACAATTTTAGCCATAAATTTGCTCAAGAATGATCTAATTTGAATGAGAGCAGAAATTTACTATTGACAAATTGACAAAGACGTGATACAAAACCTGTCAATGTTATTAATTTTAGTGATATTAAATCAACATGAATTACCTTAACTTCGATATATGTAAGGGTTTAGCACTGCTAAACCCCTACCATATATCGCATCAATTACAGAATGGTTTAACGCTGAAATGCGTTTGGGAGTTGTGGCAGCATTTTTCATAAAGTTTCAGTATTTATTTCTAAGTAATAGAATCACGTAAATCATTAAGAGTAATCATCAACGTCATTGGTTCAAGAGGAGACAAAATAAAACCTAAAGCCAAATAAAAATCCTTAGCTTCTTCAGAAATAGCATGAACAATAATTCCTCTAATACCAATTGTATCAGCAGCTTGAACAACCCTTAGCGCCGCATCACGAAATAAAGCCCGTCCTAAACCTTGACTTTGATAAGAACTATCTATTGCTACTATTGCTAATCTTGCTAAAATTACTACCGGAATGGGGTCAGGCATATTTCGCCGAAATTTACCTAAGGCTGATTGTACACTAATCGCTCCAGAAGCCAGGGCATAATACCCAACTACTCTATTGTCAACGCAAAGAACAAAAGTTCTAGTTGCACCACTGATTTGATTGGTATAAGCTCGACGTTTTAACCAATCATCAAGAGAAGCAATTCCACAGGAAAAATCAGAGCAGGAGTGGTGACTAGAGAGAGTTTCAGGTGGTGTTAAACTCATTCTTTATCCCAAGGTGGAGTTGTCTGCATGGTTTTGCGTAAACGCTCATTAGGTTGGGGTGGTGCATCTAGTAAGGCGATAAATTCTGCATAAGCCTCTGGACTAGCCCAAAAAATAGTCCGTTCCAGCAAAGTTTCCTCCGCAGCATTCCGCGCTGCTGCCAAAATAAAATCAGTTCTATTTTTACCTAACACTTTGGCGGCCATATCTATCAAATCACGTTCCTCTGGCTTAATGCGTAAATTTAAGGTGTTACGCACAGTTATATTTTTTGTTTTATTGGTCATGGTGGATTTTTTTTGGGCGTAATTATTGATTAAATCATTTTAGCATATTGTAATGACAATGACATTACAATATTTGCTGAAAAAATCGCTATTTCTGGTAATAATTATAGCTATAGCCATTAAGTAGAGATGTTCCGCCGGAACGTCCTAACTACCCTGTCTGCGGCTATACAGCACTTCCTGATGTTATGAGGTACGGTTTTTTATCGCCAAATCCGTAGGGGCGCAGGGTCTGCGCCCTCCATTGCATTTCATGAGAGCGAGAATTGCTATAAGTTACAATAGTAGCAGAGCTAATGAATGGAAGTAGACCTAAAAGATGTCTAATAAACTATATAATAGCGATTTGCAATTATGGATTGAGCAAACAATTCAACAATTACGAAATCGTGAATTTGCGTCCCTGGATATTGAGAATTTAATTGAGGAGTTAGTTGATTTGGGTAAGTCAGAGAAGAATACACTCAGAAGTAATCTGAAAATCTTATTAGCTCACTTACTCAAATTAAAAATTCAGCATCATGTACCTGACTCCATGAAAACAAGTTGGTATAGTTCAGTTGTGGAACATCGTCAACGAGTTCTTGATAATCTCGAAGATACTCCATCTCTGAAAAGTTTTTTAATAGAAGCAGTAGAAAAAGCCTATCCTGATGGGCGTAAATTGGCAATTAAAGAGGGCAAACTGGCTAAATTCGGAGTTCGTGTACCGGAGGAGAGTGAGTATCCTATAATTTGTCCTTTTGGGATAGAGGAAATTCTTGATGAGGATTTTTATGGGATACCACTTTTAAAACATCCTCTTAGACAGGGAATAAATTCCCTGGATTTTTTATAAAATCAAACAATATAATTTAATTATTTTGCCAAAATAACTCACTTCCCATGACAAAAAAAATATTAACTGGACTAAGTTCAAAAACTTACGAACACCCATTTGATCGCAAAGCTTTAGCCTCTTTACAAAGTATGCCCGGTATCTCTCCTTTGCTCAAAAAAGTCAACGAATATGGTATTGATCGTTTACTGAGATTACAAAGTATTGCTAGTGAAATCAGAGTCACACCGCGGAATTTTCCCCAACTATATCAACCATTATTAGAAGCTTGCCAAATTCTTGATGTGACAACTATTCCTGAATTGTATTTGTTTCGAGGTACAGGGCATATTCAAACCTATATTATTGGCGTAGAAAAACCTATTATTGGTATCAATATTGAAGCAATGGAATGGTTGAATTATGATGAATTACTGTTTATTTTTGGATACGAAATTGCTCGAATTAAGAGTCAACATATGATTTATCATCAAATATCAATTGTCATGCCGGCGTTAAAAATGTGGTTAAGCAGTACCACATTAGGATTAGGCGGATTGATAGCTGGTGGTGTAGAATTGGCGTTATATAATTGGGTAATGATGGCAAAGTTCACTGCTGACCGGGCCGGTTTATTAGCTTGTCAAGATATTGATATTGCCACTACCGCACTGATGAAACTGGCAGGTTTACCAGAAGAGTATTTAACTCCTAATGTGATCGAAGATTTTCTCATTCAATCCCGCGAGTTTGCATCTAGTAGTGTTGATAATCTAGATCAAGTTACGAAAATATTAAGTTATTCGGAATCTAGTCTTTCTTGGTTAGTAATGCGAACTGGTGAATTATTAAAATGGGTTGATTCAAGAGAATACGATCATGTACTTCAAGGAGAAAATGTCAATACTCCAAAAGAAGAAGAGGAAGGAGACGAAAAAGAAGGATGGAATTTTTTGACTTCTTGGTAATTTAATAGGCGATCGCCTTTAATCCTGATTCAGACAATCGCTTTTTATATCTTACCTAATCTTTCCACAAGGCAATACCACCCAATAAACCTGTGATATTGCGGATCAATTTCACATCTGATTGAAAATCCGTAGGGGTGCAAGGCCTGCACCCTCTCCTCATCGGACTGCTAATAACCACCATATATCTTTTTCCCAACCATAACTAATTGAACACCAGATTGATTTATATTTGCTAATCTAGAAGTGGTGTAAATACAGCAATTTTCGCTCTAATGAAATACAATGGAGGGCGCAAGCCCTGCGCCCCTACGGATTTGGGGATAAAAAACTGTACCTCATAACATTAGAAAGTGCTGTATTGCTGATGGTAGTGCATTTTTCTATTAAAACTATTATTTGAGCAACAATTATGACGACGTTTCACCCTAACAGCCTGCGTTCTTACAGCCAAGAAGATGTACAGCAAATTCTGCAATTAGCGATCGCTCGTCAAGTAGACGATAATGATCAGGAATTTTCCTATCAGCAAATCCTGGAAATCGCCACAGAGTTACAAATATCACCCGATATCCTCCAACAAGCGGAACGGGATTGGTTAGGTAAGCAAAACGAAGTTGAACAGCGTAAAGCTTTTAATCTTTATCGCCAAAGTAAATTTAAAAAACGTTTAGGCAATTACGCAATCATCAATATTTTTTTCCTGGGTATGGATTTAATTAGTGGCGGTATTTCTTGGTCACTTTATATCTTACTAGGTTGCGGATTAGCCATATCCTTAGATATTTGGAATACTTTTCAAACCAAAGGTGAAGATTACGAAATCGCCTTTCAAAGATGGAATCGCAACCATCAAATTAAACAAACAATCAATACAGTTTTAAATAGGTGGTTTAAGGTATTTAGTCCTTAAGAGTTACCAGATTGATCAATTTTTCCTTTGAGTTCGTATGCTTGCATGATGTTTTTCATGAGACTCTGTTTTTGTATTATCTCGCGTTGAGCAAAATTCAATCTCTAAATTTGGGTTTAAATTATGATAACTACACTCATTGAACGAGAAGCAGAACCTATTTTAATTAGTGACTTAACCTGGAGAGAATTTAAAGCTGTTGAACAGCTAATTGAGCGCCCAGGGTTAAGGTTATCCTTTTTAGATGGAGTATTGGAGATTCGGAAAATGCCAGGAAAAAAACACGAAACTATCAAGAAACGTATTGCTTCTTTAGTAGAAATTTATTTGGAATTTTTGGAATTAGATTTTACTCCTACTGGTTCTGTCACCCTAGAAAATGAATTTGAAAAGGTTAAAAAAGAAGGTGATGAATCTTATGAATTAGGAGCAAATAGAAAACATCCTGATTTAGTAATTGAGGTGGTTGTTAGTAGTGGAGGAATTAATAAACTGGAAGCATACAAACGGTTACAAATTCCTGAAGTTTGGTTTTGGATGAATGATGAATTATTGTTTTATAGTTTAGGAAATGAGGGATATGAAGCTGTTAGTAAATCGCAACTTTTACCGAGTTTAGATGTAGATTTATTGATGCGTTGTATTAATATAGAAAATCATGCTCAAGCGCTGCGGGAATTTCGAGCAGGGATAAAAATAACAGGATAGAACAAAAATTGTAGGAACTTCTACTTTCATTTTTATGAAATTTGTCTGATTTGAGCTAAAGCTATTTCTCCAAAAATTGGCTCAACGGTATGATTACGTATTTCATCCCGGCGTTTTTTAGCTTCTGTGTTCCAATTCTTTTGGATATTTTCATCAATATCAGATTCTAGACTTTCAATTAGTTTTTCTACTAAAAATACTCTGGTATAACTGGGTAAAGACAAGGCTTCCTGAATTAATTCTTCAACTGATAGCATAATTATTTATATTCTCTGTAAATTGAATTGAGAATAGGAACAAACAAAGACTTTATTCACAAACTATTTTATCATTCTTTCTGTGGAAATGTCAGATTGACGATGACAGTGTTTCTACATTATTTCGTTTTGACTAAATTGCATCGCGTATTTCTCTATTACAACCATTTTATTTAAACTGACTATAGATTTATTTTGAGCAGTAGTCAATTATTACTGTATTGAGTATAATTTATTTTATTAACCGCTTCTATCAAATATCAAAAGGTAATCACCCATGTCTGACGATTCCCAGCGTAATTCTGCTGTCAATTCGGCTGCGACAACCAACATTCACCACGTCAATTTACAAGATTTACCTTTCAGTACAGCACGTAGATTATATAAAGGCGGTGTTCGTCCTGGTGAACCTATTAGAACTAGGATTCAAGCCCAAGAAATGTTGGATAAAATTCCCCCTTCTCAACGTGCGGGTATAGATAGTCAAACTGCCGCTAATAATGCCAAAGATTACCTATCTGATAAGCACGCTAGTCACATTAAACCCCACAGTAAGGGAGGTTCTAATGATCCGAATAATATCAGATGGGAGAATGGTAAGGATAATATGGCTCGTGGTGATAAAACCATGACAAGTCAGGAGCAAATGAGATTAAATGCTAAATACCACTTTGATAACTTAACTGGTGCTGTTAAAGCAGGGTTGCAAGCTGCACCAATGGGGGCGGCTGTGGGTGCAGTTACAACTGTACCTTTTTCACTTCTAACTCATGGGCTGCGTGTAGTTCGAGGTGAAATTTCTGCACAGGAAGCAGCTACAGCAACATTAAAAGATACTGCTATGGGTGGTGCAGTTGGGGGTGTAACAGCATTTACGACAGCAACATTAGCTGCGGCTTGTCCACCAATAGCGATCGCATTAACCACAGTAGCACCTTTATTAGCTGTTCTTGGTGCTGGAGGTATGGCTGTTGAGTTTTTCAGAATCTTAGATGATCATAAACAGGCTGTAAAAACCTATTATGAATCTTTAACTCGGCAAGAATTAGGAAGATTACAAGAAATTGAAAATGAACTGATTTATGAACATCAGAAAAATCTAGAATTTTTGGCAGAAGCAAAAGCAATTAATCAAGAAATTACAAATCGTCCAACTGCACCAGGAATAGAAGGGGCTATGCAACGGTTACGTGAATCAGTGGCTATTGCTCAATCTTTAGGACTTACATCAGCAGATAGTAAGTTATTGCCTAATTCTCAACCTGTTTACCTTCCTCCTAGTCACTAAATAATAAATCAGGAATTCTATGATTTTCATACTACCTTTTTTAGTTAGTGCTGTAAGTGTTGCCGTTGGTGGTTTTATTGGTGTTTTGACTACTCATACTGCTGGAGAAAAGGATAGACAAGCTGCAAAACATCACAGACAAGTTGCAAATGAATTAGTTGAGAAATACGCGAATATAAAAAAACAATACTATGAACTTGCTGATGAAAGTCAGAAACAAATTGACGATTTAACTCGACAGATTGCATTAGGTGAAATAGAAAAAGACTGTTTGCGTTTAGCACTGAGATTGCAACAGAGTTTGATTTATTTGATGTGGGAAATTGATAAAGAACCAACAGCAGAAATTTTAAATCAGTTTAAACTAGCAGTAGAACAAACTAATTATGTTCTCTACCAATTAAATGAGGAATTAATTATTGTTCCTAGTGATTACTATCAACGTATTTCTGGAGTTGTTCCAAAACCAGAACGAAGATTACCACAAAGATTTAGTTTTATTAATAATCCAGAATTGGAGGATATATATAATAGAATTTACAATAGTGGTAATAGACTCTTACAGTATCTAAATGAGACTCGTAATAGACGTATTAAAGAATGTGATATTATTAAAAAGCTGCAAAATTTTGAGGATAATATCACAAAAGCTTTGTATGATTTATCGCAATACAAAAGTCAGGCAGGCTTAATTTCGAGATTAACAGATATTTTGGATAAAATTAACAAATCTGCTCAAGATACAGCTTATCTATGTAATGTAGACATTAGAGGATGGGATCTAGAATTTGAACAATTGAAAGCTAAAATATTTCAATATCAAAAAAATCATGATGCAGCTAAAACTAAGACTAAAAGTAACTAAAGTAATTAATTTTTGCAGGTATTAACAACACTAATCAATAGAGGATTGATCAAAAAATCTATGATTTTCATACTACCTTTTGTATTTGGTGCTTTAGGTCTAGCTGTTGGTACTGTTGCAGGTGCTTTTACTTCTCATGCTGCTGGAGAAAAGGATAGACAATCTGCGAAACATCACAGACAAGTGGCAAACGAATTAACAGATAAATATACAAATTTAGAGAAAAAATATTATAAATTTGTTGAGGAAAGTAAAAAGCAAATTAAGGAGTTAACGAAACAGAATTCATTAAGTGAAGTAGAGAAAGATTGTTTGCGGATGGTATTACTATTACAGCAAAACCTTATTTACTTAATGTGGGAGATTGATAGAGAACCTACAACAGATACTTTAAACAAATTTCAAGCAGCAGTAGAACAAACTAACCAAGTTCTTGAGCAACTACACGAGGAGTTAATTATCGTTCCAAATGACTACTATGAGAGTCTTTTAAAAGCCATAGAAGCACAAAATATAAGAGAAAAAACACTAATTAAGGAAGCAAAAATAAATGATATTTTTTGTAAAACTATTCTCAGTGTTGATTTAGGTAGAAGTGCTATAAAAACCTGTGTGAGTCGTGAACCTGGTAATGTGGCTTTCATTCCTTCTCCTGTGAAGCAAATGTCAATAAAACAAATTCGTGGCTTGGTGATGGAAGCCAAAGGAACTGATCCATTAATGAATTTGTGGATAGAATATCAAGATATTGGTTATGCTGTTGGTCAATTAGCAGAAGACTTTGGTGCAAATCTCGGTATTGGCCAATCTATATTAGAGGACGCACTTATCAAAGTGTTATCATCTGCTGGCTACTTTAAGCTTAAAGATGAAATTGCTGTTGTCCTGAGTTTACCTTTCGTTTCCTTAGAGCAGTTTGAAGATGAGAAAGCGCATTTGAATAGGTTGTTAATTGGCCTCCATGTAATGAATTTTAGAGGTGAATTAGTGTCCTTGAATATTACTAAGGTATGGGTAATACCAAATGCCTATGGTAGTTTACTATGGTCAGAAACTCAACCTAATAAAGCAACAGCAGTTCCCGACTTTACAAAAATACCACTAGCAGTTGTTGATATTGGACATCAAAGTATTCACATGATTATGGTAGATAATTTCCGTTTTGTTAAATATCTTTCTAAGAGTGAAGACTTCGGAATGAGCAAGTTTTATGAATTGATAGCATATGAAATAGGAGGTGCTGATAGTCAGTCTTTAGCATTTCTTTCTGCGGTTAATAAACCTAAAGGGGAACGTTTCTACCGTCCTAAAGGCTCTAGCACTCCCGCTAATTTAGATGATTTTCTCCCCAATCTGACAGAGCAGTTTTCACGGGAAATTTGCTCTCGTGTGTTAGCGTGGTTGCCAGAGCGGGTAAATGATGTGATTATTACAGGTGGTGGTGGAGAGTTTTTCTGGGAAGATATCCAACGTCTCCTCAAAGAAGCTAAAATCAACGCCTATTTAGCTGCACCTTCCCGACAAGCTAATGCTATAGGGCAGTATATTTATGGAGAAGTGCAATTTATGAGTGCTGCTAGGTCAGAAAATTAATATTTTAATAGTTGAAATAAACACAAAATACCAGCCGACAATCTATGACTATTACTAGAGAGCAGTTTGAATCAAAAATACTAGAACTTGCAGACAACTTATATTTACCCCTCTTCCCATAAGAAAACCGCCTGTAAGTGCAGAAAATAACAACAAGCGGTTTTCTCAGATATTTAGGAAGTTAATGAAGTTAATTAGCTACTAGAACCAGAAGCGGCCAATTCTGCTAACCGTTCTTGTTGATCTTGCGATATACAAGATTGAATCACAGTCTCTATATCACCTTCCAAAACAGGATTAAGGGTAAAATTTTGACCTAAACGATGGTCAGTCACCCGGCTATCTTTATAATTGTAAGTACGAATTTTTTCCGAACGAGAACCTGTACCCACTTGCGATCGCCGCATGGAAGTTACAGCCTCCTGTTGTTCTCGCAACTTCAACTCATACAACTTAGCCCGGAGAATTTGCATCGCCCGTTCTTTATTCTGCAACTGACTCCGTTCTTCTGTACAGAAAATCCGAATCCCAGTGGGTTTGTGGAACAAATCAGCGGCTGTTTCCACCTTGTTCACGTTTTGTCCACCCGCACCACCAGAACGCGCCGTACTCATTTCAATATCTTTCGGGTCAATATGGATTTCCACTTCATCCACTTCTGGCATAATCGCTATAGTCGCCGTCGAAGTGTGAACCCTTCCTCCCGATTCCGTTGCTGGTACGCGCTGAACACGATGTACACCAGACTCAAACTTCAACTTACTATAAACACTATTACCTTGAATTTCTAGAATTACTTCTTTAAACCCGCCCATTTCTCCCAAGGATTCGCTAACCAGCTTCACCTTCCAACCCTGGACATCAGCATAGCGGGAATACATCCGCAGTAAATCCCCAGCCCAGATACTAGCTTCATCACCACCAGTACCAGCGCGGATTTCCAACATAATGTTTTTATCATCGTTGGGGTCACGGGGTAGCAGCAATACCTTTAAGCGGCTTTCCAAATATCCTAGCTTTTCTTCCAGTTCACTAACTTCCATTGCTGCCATCTGATGCAACTCTAGATCGCTATTGGACTCTTTGAGGATCTGACGCGCCCCTACCAATTCATCCTGGGCTGTTTTCCAAGTTTCATAGGTATTAACGACCTCTTCCAAAGAAGAACGAGACTTAGCAATTTTTTGATACTCATCAGGATTACTAGCGGTATCAGGATCGGCTAAACGGCGTGTTAATTCATGAAAGGTTTGTTCAACAGATTTAAGTTTCTCCAGTAAGTATGATTCTGCCATGATGACTATAAATGCTCCTAAAAAATAACAAGTTGGCTCAAGCATTAAATGACAAGCGACCCAGCACTATGCAGGGTCGTCTGTGGCTTCCGCCACACTATCAACAGCTACAGCCAACCAGCTACTTTTGATTATCGTCGCCAGTTTGAGTGCTGGACATACCATATTTACGCAGGAAGCGTTCTACACGACCTTCAGTATCAATCATTTTCTGAGTACCAGTGTAGAAGGGGTGATTTCCAGACCAAACATCTACGTGGAGTTCGGGCTTGGTAGCACCAATGGTCATAACAACTTGACCATTACAGTAGACCTTAGCATCTGGATACCATTTGGGATGAATATCAGGTTTAGCCATTGTTTTTTTGTGGGGAATCTATAATAAATTGGGACTGGGGATTGGGGATTGGGGACTGGGGACTGGGGACTGGGGACTAGGTAAAAGTTCTTCCTTCTTCCCTCTTCTTTTTTCCTCCTGACTCCTGACTCCTGAATCCTGACTCCTATCTTAACGTTTCGAGTATTGAGGTGCTTTACGGGCTTTATGTAAACCGTATTTCTTCCGTTCTTTAGCTCGTGGATCACGAGTTAAATAGCCTTCAGTTTTCAAAGGTGAACGGTTATCCGGGTCAAGTTGACATAAAGCACGAGCAACTCCTAAACGAATAGAATCTGCTTGTCCAGTTAAGCCACCACCTTCAGCTTTCACCACGATGTCGTATTCGCTTTCCAATCCCAAGGTTTCCAAAGGTGCTTTAATCGCGCCTAAGTAGTTAGGATTGAATTGGAAATACAAATCTCCATCTTTACCGTTAACAGTCATTTTCCCTTCACCGGGAACTAGACGAACTCTAGCGACAGAGGCTTTCCGACGACCAGTACCCCAATAAACAGCACGTCCGCTAGTAATTTCTGCTACCTGCATTAGTTTTCTCCAGGAATTGTACTAATTGTGATTTCTTTGGGTTGTTGTGCTGCATGAGGATGAGTTGGGCCTGCATACACTTTCAGTTTGGTAAATAACTGTTTACCCAAACTATTTTTAGGTAACATACCCTTAATAGCGTGTTCGAGAATTCTTTCTGGTAATCGCTGTTGTAACTTGGCGAAAGTTTCGGTTTTCATACCACCGGGACGACCAGAATGGCGACGGTAAAGCTTTTGAGTGCGCTTTTTACCTGTAACTGCCACTTTCTCAGCATTGATAATAATGACAAAATCCCCGGTATCTAAATGGGGAGTATATTCAGCTTTTCTTTTACCTCTGAGGATCATAGCGACTTCACTCGCCAGACGACCCAGACGTTTATCTGTCGCGTCTACTAAGTACCAATCACGCTCAAGAGATGCTTGAGGGGGAAGGTAGGTTTTACTACTCATTTTTTGTCCTTTGTCAGTTGTCAGTTGTCAGTTGTCCTTTGTCATGATTCATGATTCATGACCCATGACTAGGTATGGTTGGGTGTCATACCAAATTTTTGGCGGAAAGGGAAAATCGGGATAACCGACTCTCAACAAGCATAGCCCGTGAGCGGGTGCAGAATATTTCACTTCTTCTCGGCGTTCCTGTTGCCAGATATCGGTAAAGTCATCTAGAGTCCGCTGACCAGAACCTACTTGCACTACCATTCCTATCAACAGCCGCACCATGCCATATAAAAATCCATCAGCCTGAATTTCAATATGGATAAATGATCCACTCCGACGACATTCTATTGCTTGCACTTCTACCCAGGAATGCGATCGCGCTGACCCAGCCCGTTCAAAAGCAGATAAATGGTGTTTTCCCAGCAGTGGTTTTAAGGCAGACCTAATTAAGGCTTCATCTAAAGGGGCATAATAATAATGCCAACTGAAAGGCTGCGCGAATAAATTCGGTAACTCCTCAGTGTAGATAGTGTAGCGATATCGTCGGTAAATCGCGCTAAAACGAGCGTGCCAACTTTCACTTACACCTGCTGATGCCCTAATTAATATACCTGGGGGCAAGTAGCCATTGAGAACTTTTGCCCACCTATGAGCAGGAATTAAACTTGCGGCTTGAAAATGAGCTACTTGAGCGGCAGCATGGACTCCAGAATCAGTTCGACCTGCTCCGTGTAGTGTCACATGATACCCTAGCACAGTGGCTATAGCTGTTTCTATCTCTTCTTGAACAGTTCGCTGTCCTTTTTGTCTTTGCCAGCCGTGAAAATGAGTACCTATATACTGAATGACTAAGGCTACTCGCTGAGTCTGATTTTGCTGGCGGCTTTCTAACATAGTTGTTTATCAGTTGTCAATTGTCAGTTGTCAGTTGTCAGTTGTTTTTTATTTGCTACTGACCAATGACCCATGACCAATGACTAATAACCAATAACTTTAAACTAGTTCAATAATCGCCATTTCAGCATGATCACCGCGACGGGGGACGGTATGCAAAATGCGAGTATAACCACCTTGACGGTTAGCATACCGAGTAGGAGCTTGCTCGAATAGTGCATGAACCAGGGCTGTGTCGTAGATATAACCTAACGCTTTTCGACGTGATGCTAAAGAGCCATCTTTAGCTAGGGTAATCATTTTATCTACTTCACTGCGGACAACTTTAGCTCTGATTAAAGTTGTAGTAATTCGACCATGACGTACCAATTCTGTTGTTAAAGCTCTGAGAAGAGCTTTACGTTGATCCGCTGGTTTACTAAGTTTTTTGACTCGGCAACGATGACGCATAACAATGCACTAATGAAGTTTCATTTATTGGGTTTTGATTTAGCTAGGCTTAGAGCTTCTTTCTTGAGGTAAAGTAATACCTAAGCGACGCTGTAAAGCTTCCACTACTTCTTCCGCTGACTTTTGACCAAAGTTTTTGATTTCTAAAAGGTCTTCTTGGGTGTAATCCAATAAGTCGGCTACGGAATTTACTTGGGCGCGTTTTAGACAGTTATAAGCTCTAACAGATAACTGTAACTCTTCAATGGGAATTTGTGCGGTGGGATCATCGGGGATATCGGAACCTGTGTCTGTTGGTTCTAAGGAGATATCTTTTAATGGGTTAAATAAATCTACCAAAATTCCAGCAGCAGATGATAGTGCTTCTTGAGGAGAAATACTACCATTAGTCCATACTTCCAAAAGAAGTCTATCTTTCAAAAAGCCATCGTCACGAGTTTCTTCAACACTATAGTTGACCTTTCGTACGGGCATAAACACTGAGTCAATTTGGAGAAAATCCAAAGATGTGGCTTCTTCTCTGCCTCGTTCTACAGTCCGGTAGCCTTTGCCTCGCTCAATCCGAAATTCCATTTCCAGTTTTCCACCCTCGGCGATGGTGGCGATATACTGGGTTGGGTCAATCACTTCTACTTCACTAGGTAAATCGAAATGTGCCACAGTTACTGTTGCTGGTCCGTTAACGAGTAACCGACCAATTTGGGGTTGAGAAGAATAACTCTTGAGAATGACATCCTTCATTCGCATGAGCATTTCCAGTACGTCTTCCCTTACCCCTGGAACTGTCGCAAACTCATGACTGACACCAGCAATTCTCACTGCTGTGACTGATGTTCCTTCTAAGTTAGAAAGTAAAACCCGCCGCAACGCGTTGCCAACAGTTGTCCCTTGACCGCGATCTAGGGGTTCTAGAACGAACTTACTGTAATAGCTCCGACTTTCCTCAGCATTAGACTCTACACATTCAATTTGAAACTGCGCCACGGAGTAGCCTCCCTCACTTCGTAAAGTCAAAATTCAAAATTCAAAAGTCAACAGTCAACAGTCAAAAGTTGACAGTTAACTGTTAGAGGAGAAAAGCTTAAACTCGACGGCGCTTGGGTGGACGGCAACCGTTGTGGGGAATTGGGGTAATATCCCGAATGAGTGTAATTTCTAATCCTGCACCTTGAAGCGCCCGAATCGCGGTTTCTCTACCTGCACCAGGACCACTCACCATAACTTCGATTTGCCGCATTCCTTGGTCTGTGGCTCGTCTAGCTGCGCTTTCAGCAGCGGTTTGCGCGGCAAAGGGTGTTCCCTTTTTTGCCCCTTTAAATCCACTAGAACCAGCACTTGCCCAGGAGATAACATCTCCATTTTGATCGGTAATTGTGACAATGCTATTGTTGAAGGTAGACTGAATGTAGGCAACCCCATTGGGTACGTTCCGTTTCTGCTTTTTGCTCCCGGATTTTTTTGTTGGTTGTCTGGCCATATTTCTTTAGTGAATTTAAGGTACAACTTGCTAATTGCAGCAAGTTTAGAGAAATTATTTACCAGGGGCTTTCTTCTTACCAGCCACTGTCTGTCTTCTACCACGTCTGGTTCTAGCGTTGGTACGGGTTCTTTGTCCACGCACTGGTAAGCCCATGCGGTGTCTCCGACCTCTGTAACAGCCAATATCAACTAAACGCTTAATATTTAGTCCTTCTAAACGGCGTAAATCTCCTTCAACTTGATAGTTGCTTTCGATTTCTCCTCTGAGGGCTGCCACATCAGCATCGGACAGTTCTTTGACGCGGGTATCTGGGTTAACACCAGTCGCTGCGAGAATTTGATGTGATCTAGTTAAGCCAATTCCGTAAATGTATGTTAGACCGATTTCGATACGCTTATCGCGTGGAAGGTCTACTCCGGAAATCCGTGCCACAATGAATCTCTCCCTATTGTTTTCGTAGTTGCAGTTAGCAAAGCGCGATAGTTTTTTCTTGTCCGGTTAATTGTCGCGGTTTTAACTTTGCTTTGATAGATAGTTTCTATCCTTGGCGTTGTTTGTGTTTGGGATTTTCACAAATCACCATCACGCGACCACGACGCTTGATCACGCTGCACTTTTCGCAAATTTTCTTAACTGAGGCTCTGACTTTCATAAGACCTTGTGGTACGTGGGAAACTCAGTCACAAAGCGTGCTGAGAGGGATGGTTCGACATGGCTCACCAGCCACGAATCGTGCGGTTTTAACCGCCTTGAATATTTTGTCATTACCGCCTTGGAATCAAGAAATTCGGGGTACTTTTGTGATGTACTTTCAACGGGACAATTACCGATTCAAATTTCCCAACTCTGTACGCATAATGTTTTGCTCCAAAGAGCCTCCCATTTTTGGGGTAATGTTAGCTGATGCCTACGGCACGCTGCGCGAACGTCAATGTTTTAAGAGCTTTTTAGACTTGCAACACTGTTTCAGTGACTTTAAAACTGTTTAATTGCAAATGACAGAGCAGGGAACTAGTGAGGCAGCGCGGTCTTGGGGGTTTCCCCCATGAGCGACTGCTGAACCCCGAAGGGGCTACGCATTCGGTGGGTGTCGTGACTCAAAAAACGTAGTCAGTTAAGACTTAGACTGGTCAGTACAGCTTGCAATTTCTTACAAGCTCAGTCCTTTTTAGGGCTGAGTTACTAACGCCTTTTAAAATTGACTCCAAATAGTAAATTATAGCATTTCTAGAAGAAATATTTCAGTTATGTAACTAGAAAAAGACCAATTGATTTATGGTAGGATTTTCTAAATACAGCAGATTGCAGGTGAACTAAGTACAAAATTTCAACCAAAAACCAAGCATCAAGGGTTTTTAGCTCCTGACTCGGTGACTCGGTGACTCGGTGACTCGGTGACTCCTGCTATAGATTTATTTCTTCCGCAGGCGATAGGTGATTCTACCTTTGGTTAAGTCGTAAGGTGTTAATTCAACTTTGACGCGATCGCCAGGTAAAATCTTGATGTAATTACGGCGAATTTTCCCAGAAATGTGTGCTAGGACATTAAAGCCGTTATCTAAGTCAACACGAAACATTGCATTAGGCAACGATTCGGTGACAGTCCCTTCCATTTCGATTAAATCTTGCTTAGACAAGTTTTTTCCTCAACTCAACAATCTCCTATTGTCCTTGTACACTTTCATGGGCATCAAGAACACAATTAGAGAAAATATCAACAGTTTATTAATACATCTTAGCTAAAATTGACTTGTGCCTAGCTTGGAAGATAGGGGCGAGGTAATTAGGGAAGGGAAAATTTTGTTTTTTCTCTCTGCCGACATAGACCGCTACCCCTGAGTTTCTTTAAGCAGCTATGATATTTTTCAAATCGGTAAAAACTTCTTCTTGGGACTGATTACCGTTGACTGTGAGGAGTTTTTGGCGATCGCTGTAATAGTTAATTAAGGGTGCAGTGTCATCACGGTAAACCTCCAAGCGCCGACGAATTACTTCTTCAGTATCATCTTTTCGTCCGCGTCCTAGTAACCGGGTAATAACAGTTTCATCTGGTGCATCCAGATTGACTACTTTTTCACCACCCTGTCCTAGACTTGTGAGTAATGCTACTAGAAACTCTGCTTGTGTAACTTTACGAGGAAAGCCATCTAAAATCCAACCTGTTTTAGCATCTGGTTGTTTCAGGCGTTCTTCAACCATATCTTCTACTAATTTGTCGGGGACTAATTCGCCTTTATCCATAAAACTTTGGGCTTGTATGCCCAAATTTGTTTTGTCTTGAATGGCTTGACGTAAAATGTCACCTGTAGAAATATGGGGAATCTGCAAAAATGCAGCCAAGGTTTGAGCTTGAGTTCCTTTACCAGCACCCGGTGGTCCCAAGAAGATTAATCGCGTCACTATTGTTTCACCATTCCTTCATATCGCTGAGAGATAACGTAAGTTTGGATTTGTTTAGCAGTATCAATTGCCACACCAACTAAAATCAACAAAGATGTCGCACCCAAACCTTTAAATGTGGGAACTTTTAAGGCACTTTCTACGGCTGTGGGAATAATTGCCACTAAACCTAAAAAGATAGCCCCTAAAAAAGTCAGTCGGTTTGTGACCTTTTCGATATACTCACTAGTAGCTTTTCCAGGACGAATACCGGGAATACTAGAACCCATTTTTTTCAAATTCTGAGCCACGTCTACAGGGTTGAGAATCAACGAAGAATAGAAGTAACTGAAGAAAACAATGGAAGTTAAGTAAACGAGGGCATATACCCAAGGTGCAGAACCACCGGGACTTAAATAGGTATTAACAATGTTTGCTAATTCGGGATTTTTAGTGAAATTGGCGACTAAAAGTGGCAAACTCAGGATGGCGGCTGCGAAAATAATCGGCATTACTCCGCCAGAATTAAGCCGTAAGGGCAAATAACTCCGCTGTTCTGCTAAAACTCTTCTGCCTACTTGACGACGAGCAGAAATAATAGGGATGCGGCGCATTCCTTCCTGTACGAACACAATACCCACGATTGTGAACATAAAAACTAGTACAAGGACGATGACACGCCCAACAATTTCCCGTCCACCAACTTGTACCAAGTCAATGGTATCGCCCAGAGATTTGGGTAAAGAAGCCACAATGTTGACAAAAATCAACAAAGATGCCCCATTGCCAATCCCCCGTTCAGTAATCAGTTCCGATGCCCACATAACGAACATTGAACCAGCAGTAAGGGCGATCGCAGTTTCTGCGACAAATATTGGACCTGGGTTGAGAGCAAATTGTTGGAGGAATAATGCCGAAAAAGCTACACTTTGAATAATTGCCCAAACTACTGTCACATAGCGGGTAATTTGTGATATTTTCCGCCGACCTGCTTCCCCTTCATTTTTCTGTAAATTTTCTAAAGATGGCAGAGCAGCAGTGAGCAATTGGATGATAATGGAGGCATTAATAAAGGGCAAAATCCCCAAAGCAAAGATCCCCAAAGTAGAGAGTCCCCGCCCAGAGAATATATCCAATAAACCGAAGATGGAATTGTTGCCCGATATAGCCTCAGCAAACTTAGGTCTATCAATTCCTGGAACAGGCAAAAATATCCCCAGGCGAACCAAAATTAAAATACCGACGGTTACAAGCAGCCTACCTCTCAGTCCGGCTGCTTGCGCCATCTGCATAAAAGTTTCTTGAGCCGTTGGGGCTTTGTCTCGACTGATCATAGAGTTTTACCTTTGAAGTCCTAACTATGATTTACGTGATTCATGATGACGAAGATGATTAAGGTATCTTGTGAACAATAACCTCTTCCCCCCAATCACGAGGTTATCGGCAGTCCTTACCCCTCATCTTTTATACAGTTTCACAACTCCCACCGGCAGCCTCAATTTTAATCCGAGCTTGACCTGTGAAAGCAGCAGCTTTTACCTGAAGAGGAACATTCAATTCTCCATTACCCAAAATTTTCAATTCACCTTTAACAGTGGTTAAGATACCCGCCGCTTTTAAGGATTCCAATGTTACTTCTGAGTTAGCAGGCAAGTTAGCTAATTTCTCTACATTAATCGTAGTGTAAATTCTCCGGTTAATGAGGGGGAAGCCCTTGAGTTTAGGTATCCGGCGGTACAATGGCTGTTGACCACCTTCAAAACCTGGTCTTGTGCCACTACCGGAACGGGATTTTTGACCCCGCATCCCTAGACCAGCACTAGCACCTTGTCCAGCAGAAATACCTCTACCTACACGCTTACGGCGTTTTTTAGAGCCTTTTTGGGGCTTAACATCATTAAGTCTCATTTTGATTTGGGATTTTAGATTTTAGATTTTGGATTTTAGATTGAGAATCTGATACAAAGGGTGACTAAATATAGAGTTTCTCAATGGCGATACCGCGATCTTCAGCAACTTCACTTAATGTCCGCAGGGTAGATAGAGCATTAACTGCGGCTCTGGCATTGTTCAAAGGGTTATTTGAACCTAGTTGTTTGGCAAGAATGTTCCGTATTCCTGCTAACTCTAGTACAGTCCGTACAGCACCCCCGGCAATTACCCCTGTACCTGGTGCGGCTGGGCGCATCATGACTTTAGCTCCGCCACCGATACCATCAATGGGGTGAGGAATGGAATTGGATTTAGTGATAGGGATGTCAATTAGATGTTTTTTACCATCAGCGACACCTTTTTTAACTGCACCAATTACATCTGATGCCTTACCAACTCCGACTCCCACTTGTCCTCGTTCATTACCGACGACGACAATGGCACGGAAGCTGAGTTTTTTACCACCTTTGACGACTTTACTCACCCGGCGGATTTGGATAACTCGCTCTTGCCAGGTGGTTTCTTCTTTTTTTGTACGGCTTGCTTTACGACGACCGGTTACCATAATCAATGCTCTCTTTTAGTTGTCAGTTGTCAGTTGTCAGTTGTCAGTTGTCAGTTGCTACTGACTATTGACTACTGACGGACTTAGAAATCTAGACCAGCTTCGCGTGCCGCCTCAGCCAGTGCTTTAATGCGACCATGATAAAGGTTGCCACCACGGTCAAAAACGACTTTAGTGATGCCTTTTTCTAGGGCGCGTACAGCTACCAATTTACCAACTTGCACTGATGCGTCACAGTTAGCACCAGAAACTACGTTAGATTTCAATTCTGGTTCTACGGTTGATGCGGCAACTATAGTTTCTTGCTTGGTATCATCAATTACCTGAGCATAAATATGCTCATTGGATCGAAATATAGCCAAACGTGGACGTTCTGGAGAACCTTTGACTTTGCCCCGAACGCGCCGATGACGACGTTGTTTTGATTCTTTGCGTGTAAGTTTCATGTTTACTTCTTACCACCCTTACCAGTCTTACCAGCTTTGCGTCTGACCACTTCACCTGCATAGCGAATACCTTTACCTTTGTAAGGTTCAGGGGGACGGACTGCACGAATTTTAGCTGCTGTATTTCCTACAATTTCTTTGTCATAACCGCTGACTATGACATTAGTAGTACCTTCTACTGCAAATTGAATTCCTTCTGGTGGTTCAATTTGCACTTTATGGCTATAACCCATATTTAAAACTAGGTTACGGCCTTCAAGTTGGGCGCGATAACCAACCCCTTGGATTTCCAAGCGACGTTGAAAACCCTGGGATACTCCCTCCACCATATTGGCCACCAAGGTGCGGCTCAGACCGTGCATTTGTCTGGAGGTGCGGGTTTCATCACGACGAGTAACTAGCAATGTTTCTCCATCTAAGGAGAGTATGACATTGTTAGGTAGTTGACGGGAAAGTTCACCTTTAGGACCTTTCACCACTACTTTGACACCATCAATCGCCACTTGCACTTTGGCGGGAATGGTAATTGGACGTTTACCAATACGAGACATGATTTTTTGTTCTTTGTCAGTTGTTTTTTGTCAGTTGTCAGTTGTTGGTTGTTTTGCCACTGACCAATGACCAATGACCAATGACGACTACCAAACGTGGCAAAGCACTTCACCGCCTAGATTTTGGCGGCGTGCTTCGCGGTCAGTCATAATCCCACTGGATGTAGAAATAATGGCAATACCGATACCGCCTAGCACTCTTGGTAATTCTTTTCTATTGGAGTAAACACGCAAACCTGGTTTACTCACTCGTTTTAGGGCAGTGATTAGGGGTTGGCGATTTTTACCTTTGTATTTCAGGGAAATAACTAGGTTCCGCTTAATTCCTTCTCCTGCTTCTTCAACTTCCGCAATGAAGCCTTCTTCTCGCAGTACCTTGGCAATACTACGAGTCATCTTTGTAGCTGGTACTTGCGTAGTTTGATGCCTTGCCATATTGGCATTGCGGATGCGCGTCAGCATATCTGCAATTGTGTCGTTAGCCGCCATCGTTCCCTCTTTAGATGAACTTATTGATCGCGAAAGGGCATTCCCATTTCCTTAAGTAAGGCGCGGCCCTCTTCGTCGGTTTTTGCCGTGGTGATGATAGAAATATCTAAACCCCGGACTTGATCGATTCTGTCATATTCCACTTCTGGAAAAATTAGCTGTTCGCGCACACCCAGAGTGTAGTTGCCACGGCCGTCAAAGCTTTTGGGGCTGACACCGCGAAAGTCTCTGATTCTGGGTAGTGTCAGGTTAATCAGACGATCTAAAAAAGCGTACATCCGTTCGCCTCTTAGTGTCACCATAATCCCGACGGGCATACCTTGACGAATTTTAAAGCCGGCGATCGCTTTCTTTGCCCGTGTTACCACAGGTTTTTGTCCAGTAATCAGGGCTATTTCGCTGATGGATGCCTCTAGTGATTTAGCGTTTTGAGCAGCTTCTCCCAAACCTCTGTTGATAGTTACCTTAATCACCTTCGGCACTTGATGCACGTTGGTGTATTGAAACTGATTAATTAATTTGGGAGTAATTGTCTCTTGATATACAGTTTTGAGTCGTGTTATGGCCATAGTGTTTGTCCTGTTATTCCCTGGTCTTGGTCAGGGAAAGTTCTTTCTCAGTTGTCAGTTGTCAGTTGTCAGTTGTTGTTTACTAATGACGAATGACTAATAACTATTTATCAAGAATCTCACCTGTTTTTTTGAGCATTCTCACTTTCTTGCCTTCGGCGGTGAAAGTGTAGCAGACACGACTAGCAACGTTTTGCTTGGTGGAATAGAGCATCACATTGGAGCTATGAATGGGGTACTCCTGGGTGACTATTTGCCCTGATTCGCCTTCCTGCTGGGGTTTCACGTGCTTGGTTTTAATGTTGACACCTTTGACAAGAACTTTGCTCAGTTGTGGTAGTGCTTTAATCACTTCACCAACTTTACCTTTATCTTTGCCAGCGATGACTTGCACAGTATCACCAGTTTTGACGTGCATTTTATGAAAAACTTTGGGTTGTGGGCGCTTTGCCATTACAGCACCTCCGGAGCCAGAGAAACAATTTTAGTAAAGTTTTTATCGCGCAGTTCTCGAGCTACAGGTCCAAATACCCGTGTACCTCTAGGATTACCTTCTTTATTGATAATCACTGCGGCGTTATCGTCAAAACGGATGCACATACCGCTATCACGACTTATTGCTTTACGTGTTCGTACGATTACTGCTTCTACAACATCAGACTTTTTGACAGCCATGTTGGGTGAAGACTCTTTGACAACAGCGATAATTCTATCGCCTACGCCACCATAACGGCGGTTACCTGCACCTAATACGCGGATGCACATTAGTTTTTTAGCACCGCTATTATCTGCGACATTCAGATAAGATTGGGGTTGAATCACAACTGGTCTCTCTTTTGGGGTCGTTGTAAGTTAATACAACTGTTTACTATGTAGCTTTGGTGTTCAGAATTTCTGCAACTTGCCAACGCTTGGTTTTGCTCAGGGGTCTGGTTTCTTGAATCCGCACGCGATCGCCTGTTTTACAGGTATTTTCTTCGTCGTGAACTTTATAGCGGCGGGTTTGAACTACGATTTTGCCGTACTTGGGGTGAGGAGCGCGGTTTTCTATGGCTACTACCACAGTTTTTTGCATTTTATCGCTCACTACCAAGCCAACTCGTTCTTTGACTGCCATAATTTCCTACTTTTGCTCTTGGTCTGAAAGACTTGCTGCCCGTTTCCGTTCTCCTTCTACTGTCAGCAATTGGGAGAGACGATGGCGTGCGTGTTTGAACTGGTGAGGCTTTTCTAGTTGTCTTGTGGCTTTTTGCAAGCGCAACTGGAACAATTGTCTCTTAACGGCGACAATTTCCTCGGCCAGTCTTTCGTCATTTAATTCTCTAGCTTCCGCAATCTTGGGAAGAGGCATAACCTACTCCTGCTCCTGTGGTTGAGAGCGCACAATAAATTTGGTCTTAATTGGTAACTTAGCGTCAGCCAATCGCATAGCTTCGCGGGCAATTTCTTCAGTCACGCCGCCAATTTCAAACATGATCCGGCCTGGCTTGACTACGGCTACCCAAAATTCTGGGTTACCTTTACCAGAACCCATCCGGGTTTCAGCAGGACGCATGGTGATTGGTTTGTCAGGGAAAATCCGAATCCAGATTTTGCCACCCCGGCGAATATACCGAGTCATTGCCCGACGGGAAGCCTCGATTTGCCGTGAGGTAATCCAAGATGGTTCTTGGGCTTGGAGTCCAAAATCCCCAAAGTTGAGGGTACTGCCTCGGCTGGCAAGACCTTCCATGCGTCCGCGTTGTTGTTTGCGGAATTTAGTTCTTCTAGGACTTAACATGATTTGTCAGTTGTCGGTTGTCAGTTGTCAGTTGTCAGTTGTCAGTTTTTTTGCCACTGACTATTGAGCATTGACTAGGATTCATTGGAGCGGTCTTCAAACTGTTGACGACGACGTTGTTGTTGTCGGCGACGAGGTTCACGGTCCCGATCTCCCCGGTCGCGGTCACGGTCACGTTCTCTGGCGGGTTGGGCGGGAGCTTGTTCCTGACCAGGAATAATTTCTCCTTTAAATACCCAAACTTTAATGCCGAGAATCCCGTAAATTGTCTTAGCTGTGCAGCCAGAATAGTCAATGTCAGCGCGTAAGGTGTGGAGAGGAACTCGACCTTCACGAGTCCACTCAGAGCGGGCGATTTCTGCACCGTTGAGCCGACCACCGACTTGAACTTTGATTCCTTGTACACCTGCTCTTTGAGCGCGTTGAATTGCTTGACGCACAACTCGGCGGAAGGAAACCCGACGTTCTAATTGTTGAGCAATGTATTCGGCAATCAGGTAAGCATCAGCATCAACTCGTTGGACTTCAACAACGTTAATGCGAATTTGGCGATTACCACCCAAAGCTCCTTGTAGTCCAAGACGCAATGATTCAATACCTTGACCACCCCGACCTACAACCACACCTGGTCTAGCTGTACGAACTTCTAGGTCAATTTGATCCGCTTTGCGCTCGATTCTCACTTCGGAAATACCGGCGTTATTTTGAGCGTATCTACCTAGTTTTTGTTCAATGTATTGACGGAGTTTGTAGTCTTCCTGTAGAAGTTCTGGATAACGGTCAGGTTCTGCAAACCAACGGGATTGGTGTTCTTGAGTTATACCCAGTCGAAAGCCGACTGGATGAATTTTCTGTCCCACAAAAGCTTCCTCTAAAATTTCTTACTGTACGCAATTTTTTTGTGCCTGTATGGCTGTTTACTCAGCAGTAGCGCCAGCGGAAACAGCAACAGTGATATGACACGTTGGTTTGCGAATTTGGTAAGCTCGACCTTGCGCTCTGGGTTGAAACCGTTTTAGCACAGGTCCTTGGTCAGCATAGGCTTGACTAATCACCAAACTGGCTCTGTCCAAACCAGCATTATGCTCTGCGTTAGCTGCGGCACTTCTGAGAACCTTTAAGATAGGGTCACAAGCACCATAGGGCATAAATTCGAGAATAATTAGTGCTTCTCTGTATGAACGCCCGCGAATTTGGTCAAGTACACGGCGCACTTTATAGGGAGAAATGCGTATATAACGGGCGATCGCCTTAACTTCAGTAGTGTCAGTTGCCATTTTCATAACTTACTCTATGTTTGTCAGTTGTCTATTGTCAGCGGTTGTCAGTTGCAAGAGGACTAAATGACCACTGACTACTGACTAATGACTATCTCCCTGATTTTTTGTCACTTTTGCCATGACCTCTGTAGGTACGGGTAGGAGCAAATTCTCCTAACTTATGTCCTACCATTTGTTCATTGACAAATACAGGAACGTGCTGCCGTCCATTATGAACAGCGATAGTATGACCTACCATCAAGGGCAAAATGGTCGAAGCTCTCGACCAAGTTTTAACCACTTGTTTTTCATCTTTTGCGTTTAACTTCTCAATTTTCTTGAGCAGATGGTCAGCAACAAAAGGACCTTTTTTTAAAGAACGACCCATAGTTCAATTTTGGATTTTGGATTTACCTATTTTGGATTTCGGATTTTGGATTTTGGATAAATTATCTATGGATTAATTAGTTGAACATTTAATGCCCATTAATAGCCTCCCATCTAAAATCCAAAATTTAAAATCTAAAATTCTAAGACTGACGGCCACCACGACCACGTTTAGATGATTTGCGGCGACGACGGATAATCAACTTAGTGCTGGCTTTTTTGCGCTTACGTGTCTTCGCCCCTAACGTAGGTTTACCCCAAGGTGTTACAGGACCGGATCTACCGATAGGCGCTCTACCTTCACCACCACCATGTGGGTGATCCACTGGGTTCATGGCACTACCTCTAACCTTGGGACGACGGCCTTTCCAGCGATTTCGTCCAGCTTTACCAGCACTGAGGTTTCTTGCGTCTGTATTACCGACTTGTCCAATGGTGGCGTAGCAATCACGCCGAATCAACCGGACTTCACCTGAAGGTAACTTCAATGTCACATAGTTGCCTTCTTTGGCAACAACTTGTGCTACTGCACCGGCAGCACGGACAATTTGACCACCTTTACCTGGGGTCATTTCGACGTTGTGAACACCAGTACCCAAGGGAATATTCGATAAAGGTAAGGCATTACCATCTTCGATTGGTGACTCAGGTCCAGCAATGATCTTTGTCCCTACAGTCATGCCATTTGGTTGCAAGATGTAACGTTTTTCGCCATCTTCATACAACAACAAAGCGATCCGCGCATTCCGGTTAGGATCGTATTCAATGGCTGTAACTGTAGCCGGGATATTCCGCTTATCTCGCTTAAAGTCAATAATGCGGTAAAGTTGTTTGTGTCCGCCACCCCGACGACGGCTGGTTATCCGCCCTTGATTGTTCCGACCTTTGGGACGATGAACTGATTCAGTTAATGATTTTTCTGGCTCAGTTTTCGTAATTTCGGCAAAGTCAGAGATGATTACTTGGCGAGTACTGGGGGTATAAGGGCGATAAGAACGAGTACCCATAGTTCAGTTTTGGAGTTTTGATTTTTGATTTTGGAGTCAGAATTTTTTGATTTCAATTTCCGATTTTTAATTGTTGTTTGGCATTTTCTTGATTTATTAGCCCAATCTAAAATCTAAAATTTAAAATCTAAAATTTTTAGACTTCTGGGAAGAGAACTTTTCTGATTTTTTCTTCGTCCCCAGGAGCAACAGTGACAATAGCTCGCTTGTATTGGGGTTTGTATCCAATAAATCTACCTACCCGTTTTTGTTTGCGGGGTGGGTTAGCGGTATTGATTTTGACGACCTTAACTGCAAATAGGTCTTCAATTGCGGCTCTAATTTGTGGTTTGGTGGCTTTAGGAATTACTTCAAATGTGTATTTGTTTTGTTCCATGAGCATGGTCGCTTTTTCGGTGAGAATGGGGCGACGCACTAAATCCGGTAGATCACGGGTGGCAACTACTTTAGGCACTGTAGACCTCCTGGATCTTCTCTAGGGTTGATGATGTGACGATAATTTTGTCAGCATGGAGCAAATCGTAAACGTTTAACTGGTCGGCAGGAATCAGTTTTAAGTTTTCGATATTGCGAGCTGATAAAAGCACGTTTTCTGCAATTTCAGACAAAATCAATAGTGCTTTTTGTTCTGGTGCAGCACCCCATCTAGCTAATGCTGCTACGAGATCCTTGGTTTTAGGACGCTGTAATTCGTTGCTAAATTCTTCAACAACAATTAAATCTTCAGCACGACTAATAAAGGCTGTCCGCAATGCCAATCGGCGTTCTTTGCGGTTCATTTTTAGGTCGAAGTCTCTGGGTTTTGGTCCAAAGATCACACCGCCTCCACGCCACAATGGTGAACGGATAGAACCAGCACGGGCGCGACCTGTGCCTTTTTGCCGCCAAGGTTTACGACCACCACCACGAACTTCTGCACGAGTCTTGGTGCTGGCAGTTCCCTGGCGAGAATTGGTCATTTGTCTGACTAGGGCGCGGTGTACGATATGCGCCGCTGTTGTTTCTTTGGCAACTCGTAAGTCGAAGTTTGTCTCTCCAACTTGCTCTCCTTGCCAATTTTTAATTACACTCTCTACCATCTTTGTGTCCTTTGTCAGTTGTCTTTTGTCAGTTGCCAGTTGTCGGTTGTCTTTTTTTGTCACTAACCAATGACTACTAAGCAATGACTAAATGACTATTTTTTACCAACTATAGTTGCAGGAACGACGCTGACTAAGGCTCCTGGTTTGCCAGGAATAGCTCCTTTAATCAGGATTAAGTTGCGTTCTGCATCTACTCGTACTACTGTCAATTTGCGAATTGTGACACGAGTACCGCCTAAACGTCCTGCCATCCTTTTACCGGGATAAACACGACCTGGGGTTGTACCAGCACCGATAGAACCTGGCGCTCTATGGTTTTTGGAACCGTGTGACATGGGACCGCGACCAAAGTTGTTCCGCTTTTGGTTGCCGGCAAAACCGCGACCAATACTCGTACCAACTACATCTACAATTTCGCCTGCACTAAAAATATCTGCTTTAATTTCTTGACCTAAAGCATAATCACCAGCGCTATCGGTGCGATATTCATTCAGATGACGGACTGCTGGAGCGGATGATTTAGCCAAATGTCCCAACAGTGGTTTGTTCAGTGCCTTGGGTTTGACTTCGCCATAACCAACTTGAATGGCAGAGTAACCGTCGGTCTGTTTCGTTTTAACTTGCGTAACGGTGCATGGACCGGCTTTGACGACGGTAACAGGAATAGAGACTCCTGCTTCATCAAAGATTTGGGTCATGCCCAGTTTGGTGCCGAGAATACCTACAGACACAGTTACTGGTTCTCCTTTCGTTTTATTTTTTTGGGCTAAACCTGGAAGTCGAATGGGGACAGGTTTTGCTACTGTCGCTTGAGTGTAAACTTTACCTCTAAAATTTGGACTGGCGTTAGACAGTGCAAATTCCTGGCGACGCAACAGTTTTTGTCCCTTTTGCTTTAGTGAATTTGTTTATTTTCACTTACTCAATCACAATAACAGGAATAACTGCCTACTCTATTGAGAAGGGATTACTTCTGGAATTCAATGCGAGGCTTGATGGCTTTGCGCTGTGTGCAGCAATGCTTTCGTCCAAGCAGTTGCTTTGGCACTCTACCGTTGTAGCAGGACTTAAGTGGTTATTGACCCTCAGTATCCTTTTCCTTAGTCTTAACATCATGCCATGAAACCAACATTATTGCTAAGGAACTACTTATTTTCATGCCCTAAACTATTGTCTAAGGTTTTGCCTAATTTTTTTAGGATTTACGGGAGTGATTTGGTGTGGGAGCTTAAATATGACTTTGGCTCTTTATTTGACCTGAAAGCTTTTTTAGTTTAGCAGTCTCTTATGAAGTGAGCCAGTTTTATTCTTTTGGGGAAACTAACTAGAAACTCAGATGCTAGGACTAACTAGGAAGTCTAAATAAGAAAGATGGCTATCTAATTATACTATTCGGTCACAATCTAATAATATAAACTATTCGTTAATTTTTGTCTAGTATTTTTTTGCTTTGTTATGGGATGCTGAGGTGTGGGTAAGGAAAATCACCCATGTTCCGGCTGTGAATTTTCAAAATTGTTGAAAATATGCAGGTTCATTTAACTTAATCTACCACTAGAGAGTGAATAATAGAGATATCTAAGTGGGATAGGAAGAAAATATATGGCACTAATTACCACTGGCAACGGTTTCATCCGCAATTTGGAGAAATTTGGGGCGTTGGGTGTTTATGTTCCTCTGGAGGGGGGCTATGAAGGTCGGTATCTGCGCCGATTACGGGCGGCTGGCTATGTTGGCCTCCATATTACTGCAAGAGGACTGGGTGATGTGGCTGCATATCTGACGCAAGTTCATGGTGTCAGACCACCACATTTAGGCAAAAGAAGCAATAGTAGTGGTGCGGCTGTGGGTGATGTATATTATTTACCACCAATGATCAGTTCCCATTTGGCACAATTACCTCCTAAGTCTAAGGGGTTGGTGTTGTGGATTATTGAGGGATATATTCTTTCTGATCAGGAAGTTGAGTATTTGATGGATTTGCCTAAGTTAGAACCAAGGGTTAAAGTGGTAATTGAGAGAGGTGGCGATCGCACTTTCCGCTGGACTCCTTTGGAAAAGACACTGTTAGCTAGTTAAGCAAATTGTCAGGGTGGGGAAAACCCCGCCCCTACTATGCAATTATTTCTAATTCTGTATTTCCTGTTGTACCCAAGTACGGAAAGATTTACTAGCTTGCACTTCATCTATTTGGCAATCTTGCAAAAATTGATAAAGTTTTTCTTTAGTGATTATAGAAAATGTGGGACTTTTTTCTCCTTCAACATATTGATGATTTTGAAGTTGATAAAATAGCACTATTTCACCGTTATAACGCCAAAATTCTGGTACTCCCATGCTGGCATAAAACTGGAGTTTATTGATGTCAGTATGAGTAATATCTACTTCTACAATCAAGTCTGGTGGTGGATCTTCGTTTAAATCAACTTTTTTTCCAACTACTTGAGGTTGATTTTGAATGTAATAACAGTTGTCAGGTTCAGCACTTCTTTGTAAATCATCACGATTTAAGGTGGTTGAACCCATTGTTTTAATTTTTAATCCACTTTCTTCTACCAAAATGCGGATGAATAGTTCAATTAATCTGGTAGCACTTTCATGTTCTTCTAATGGCATGGTAATTTCTAATGTCCCTTGATCATAGATAAGTCGAGAAGAACGACTTTGCCCTAATGCTGCTAAAATTTGCTGATAATTTTGCCAACTGATATTGTGGAAAACTACTCGCTGTTCTGCGGGGGTAGTTTCTGGAGTAATATTGTTTGGTTTAGTGATTGTACTAACCATAGTTGCCTTTAAATTTAGCTTAATAGTTATTATAACATATTACGCAAAAGCGAGAACCGAGTGAATTTAAATTTGTCTACTCCCTTACAATTAATTGGGCGTTCTGTAGAGTTTCAGCGGATTATTGAAATACTCGCAAAAGATGGTGATTTGTTAATTACTGGAGTTCCTGGTAGTGGGAGACGCACTTTAGTGAGAGGTGCAGCACAGGAGGTGAATACAGTTATCTTGGAAATAGACTGCATTCGCGCTACGGAAGCGGAGAGATTTGTACAACTATTAGCAGAAGCGATTAGTCAAAACTGGGAAGCGGGAAAAATTCAAAATTGGTTGAATGAAAATACATCTGAATTTTTTACTTTTAATTCGGAAACTCAACTAAAACTAATTCGTTCTTTGGAACAAGAACAACTATGGGAAGCATTCGCCAATTTGTTAGACTTATTGGAAATAATGGCGGTTGATTTAAATCAAAGAATATTACTGATTTTACAAAGTTTTCCCCATATTCGTTCTTGGGATCGTCATGGTTTATGGGAAACTACATTTAGGAAAGAAGTTAAGGCTTATCCTCATGTTAGTTATGTATTAATAGCCACGATTGCAGAATCTAGTCAACATCCAGATGATACTAATTATCCGCTAGAAACTATTCAATTAGCACCTTTAGCTAAGGACGTTGTAGCCTTGTGGGCGAGAGAAATATTACATACGCAAGGTTTCACTTTTGATTGTCATAGTCAAGCTTTACAGCTATTTTTAGAGGCAGTACAGGGACATATTGGCGATGGGATGGCGATTATTCGGCGGTTATCTGCGTCGCACTGTGCAGATGGATTAATTCGGGAGGAAGATGTGCAAAAGGCTATAGCCGGATTATTGAAAGATTTATCTATGACTTATGAATCTTTGCTGATGTTGTTACCGGCAAATCAGGTACATTTATTAGAGTCTTTGGCTATTGATCCTACTGATAAACCTCAGAGTAAGGAGTATATTCAAAAGCATGGACTTTCACGGGGTGGGAGTCTGCAAGGTGCGTTAACTGGGTTGCAGCATAAGGGTTTGATTTATGATGCTGAACATGGTTATCGGTTAGCTATGCCTTTGTTGGCTTTGTGGTTGCGGGAACGGTTAGGTTAATTTTGTTTCTCACGCAAAGGCGCAAAGACGCAAAGGAAGAAGGTTATGATTCTGGTAAAAATTCAGGTTCTAATATTTGTGTGATTTCATAATGACAATTTTCTGGAAAGGTTTCATAGGGGAGGTTTGTTTCTTTGACTGCTAAGTTAATTCCATCTTGATAACTTAATAAAAAGGCTTCTTCTAAATAGGATTTTAAGCTGGGACTATCTGCTAATATTCGGTTGATCTGAGTCCGTTGTTCTCGAATTGTTGCTAACCAAATATTACTACGTTTTTCTGGTTGATATTGCCATTTTAATAAATGTCCTAATAACAAGGCTAACCGATTAGTTAATTCTCTTCTTTCTTGTCTTCCCAATGTTTCTATTTCTTCAATTAAGTTGAGTTTATCTAGTGTTTCCCATTTTTCTTCTCTGAGTAGTTGTGCTTGTGTTTTTGTCCATCCATAAAAATCAGAATTGTACAGTGTATTCATGGTTTTTACCTGTAAACTACTATATATTATTTATTTGTCTGAATCAGGATTTTCAGGATTTTAGGATTTTCAGGATAGGAATTTGTCTGAATCAGGATTTCCAGGATTTTAGGATTTTCAGGATAGGAATTTGTCTGAATCAGGATTTCCAGGATTTTAGGATTTTCAGGATGGGAATTTGTCTGAATCAGGATTTCCAGGATTTTAGGATTTTCAGGATTGGCTATTTGTTGCTTTTTTATTGAATTGGCATCATTTGTATTTACGATAAAACGATAAAGCCAAATATTGGAATCAATAAAGTATTGTGTCTTCTCACCAGCGTTCATTTGCTTGTTCTCTAGTGAGTGGTTGAAAATCTGCAATCTTAATGGGATTTGCGGTTAATTGGTTAATAATACCTGTTTGCGGAAAGTGTTTCTTTTTTGGAAGTTGTAAAATTACAATTTCTACTATTTCCGCATTGTGTATTTCGTCTTGATACTCAAGGGGAATTTCGATTTTACCGTTATTTACTCTGGCTTTAAACTGTATATTTGTAGTCATACTGATATTTCTGACACAATTGTTGATATCTTACTTTTATTCTACAACTGTATTTGATTATTGTCAGAATCAGGATTTGCAAGATTAGAGGATGAACAGGATTTTGTTATTTTCACATCTTGCGTATTCTTCAATCCTGTAAATCCTTAAATCCTGGATATCCTGATTCAGACAAAATGGAAATATTATTAAAGGAAAAGGAGAAAAGAAAAAGCAGGACAAAAGAGCAAAAGTATAAAAGGCATTATCGGTCAAGATTTTGATAACTTTGGTTTTGTTGGTTCTGACTTCGTTGATTTCAAATGTATCACCAAAGCCACCTCCTCCCAGCCTAACTATTACCCGATAGCGGTCTTGTAGTAACAAGCCTGAACTACAGGTTTCACAAAATAGGATATTGTTGGGATTTTGCGGCTTTGGGCAGTTAGGATTGATGCACAGGCTCATAATCTTGGTAGGTAGCACATTTATCTGATATTCTACCTTTATTTACGGAAAATAAATATGTCTGAATCAGGATTTCCAGGATTTAAGGATTTTCAGGATGTGAATTTGTCTGAATCAGGATTTCCAGGATTTAAGGATTTTCAGGATGTGAATTTGTCTGAATCAGGATACTCAGGATTTGAGGATTTTCAGGATGTGAATTTGTCTGAATCAGGATGTTTAGGATTTAAGGATTTTCAGGATGTGAATTTGTCTGAATCAGGATTTCCAGGATTTAAGGATTTTCAGGATGTGAATTTGTCTGAATCAGGATACTCAGGATTTTAGGATTTTTAGGATGTGAATTTGTCTGAATCAGGATACTCAGGATTTTAGGATTTTCAGGATATTAAGAATATGAAGAAGATGAAAATAATGAAATCCTGTTCATCCTTAAATCCTGGATATCCTGATTCAGACATTCTCCCTAAAACCGTCCATTTCCCTGAATAATATGCTTCACTGTTGTTAAAGTTTCTAAACTAATAAATCCCCTTCTATGTCCTTTTTGATTGGACATTCCTAAAAATACAGCCTCTCCTCGTGAGGAGTGACGGGAAAAACGCGGGGAAGCATTAATGTAAGTGGAAGCGCTATTTACTCCTAATGCAAATTGGCGACTTTCTTGGTAGGATTCAGTGACAATACTATCAGCATGACTGCTACTATATTGGTTAATCCAAGCGATCGCACTTTCTAAACTATCTACTAACTTAAAAGCTACTGTTTTGGTTAAATACGGTGTTCCCCATTCTTCATCTTTGGCTAATTGCAATTGGGGAAATGCTGCAACTAGTTCTGCATCTCCTTTAAGTTGAAAACCTTTTTCTTTCAAACTACTCCACAGCACTGATAAGGAAGATGGTAAGGCTTGACGATGCACTAAAACTTTTTCAATGGCATTGACTTGATCTGGTTCGCTTTCATGGCTATCCATAATCATCCAGCGAATCATTTCTAAGCTACTATTTACTGACCAATACAGATAACAATTACCCATTGCTGATTTTAACACTGGGCAAGTTGCTTGTCTGACTACCTGTTGAATTAAACTGGAACGTCCGTAGGGAATAACTAAACTTAAATACTGATCTTGGGTAACTAAATCTCGCACTGAAGCACCATGTTCAGCCGTGATTAATTCTACACAACCTGCGGGTAATCCGACTTTAGTAATGGCTGTTTGCAAGGCGTTAGCGATCGCTGTATTGGAGTTACTAGCTTCCGTACTACCTTTAAGAATAATACTATTGCCAGTTTTTATGCAAAAACCAGCAGCGATCGCCCCCAAATCCGGGAAAGCCTCATAAATAAAGGCAATTACCCCCAAAGGCATCAATTGAGTATAACTTTGAGAGTCTTCCTGTTGATAATCAGCAGTTCTCACCCGGCGCAAAGGATCAGATAATTCCCCCAATCGTTGCAGAATCTTAATAGTATTCTCCAACCTAGAGGGGGTTAGCTTCAACCAGTCCAAAATTAATTCGGGAACTGCCATTTCTCGACTTGCTTCTAAATCTAGAGTATTAGCTTCGAGAATTTCATCAAAATCGCTTTCTATCGCTTGTGCCATTGCTAACACAGCGCGACTCCTATCTGTCCCCTTAGTCGTTCCCAATTTTAAGGAAGCCTGAAAAGCGCGGTTAGCACTTGTCATAGGTTCGGGGTAATCATCAATCACTTCACCTGTCATGGAGTTAACGTCTGTAAGTAAGCCAGACCATTAGTGCTGGCAGAATTACCAATAGCAATGCTACAATTGCCCAAGCTATGATGTTGGAACTATTAGCCAATCGTAGAGCTAATGGTAGCCATATAATCACTAACACAAAAATAATGCTGAGTGCTATTGGTAAATAGTTTTGTCCTAATCGGGGTTGAACAATTTGCCAATTATTGCCTTTCCAGCGCCAAGCACGCTTGTAAGGATAAGTAGTAGAAAGTTGCTCTAATACATATCCATTGTCTTCGACAACAAAAATTTGCTGACAGCGATCGCATCCAAACGCTTCTGTGAGTGTAATGGGAATTAACTGTCCATTGCGACGGCAAGGACAAATGTATTCCGTATTTAAGTCAATTTTATCTGGTTTTTGAGGTTGCACAAGCGAGATAAATAACTTGGGCGGTTTCTTACATTATTCCCTAATTTTCCTGAAAATCAGTATGGGAAACCTTGAAATTGCGTCTAATAATGTAGCTGGGAAAGTTTTCTCACAAACTCCGAAAAAATCCATCATTTACAAATTTAGTGGTGATGGAAAATCTTTAGTGTTATTTTAACATATCTACTTTAACTAGAAAGCGGGTGATGGGATTCGAACCCACGACATCAACCTTGGCAAGGTTGCGCTCTACCACTGAGCTACACCCGCGAGACTCACCAATAAACTTATTATTCCAGATATATTCAGCTTTGTCAACCCCTTAGCTAAACTTTTTTTTCAGTTGTCAGTGGCAAGAATTTTTAACCAATTACCCATTACCTATTACCCATTACCCATCACCCAATTAACCTGCTAAATTCGGGCGTAATTGCCGCATGAGACTAGCCATTTCTATAGCATTCATAGCGTACTCCCAACCATGATTACTCTTGATTCCGGCTCGTTCTAGGGCTTGCTGCATGGTATCTGTAGTTAAAATGCCGAAAATCACCGGTATACCTGTTTGGAAACTAGCCGCAGCAATACCTTTAGAAACTTCTGACGATACATAATCAAAATGCGGTGTTTGTCCTTTAATGACTGCACCGAGGCAAATTATGGCATCATAACGGCCAGATATTGCTAACTGACGGGCTACATTAGGAACTTCAAAACTACCAGGAACCCAAACATAGTCTACCTGCTGTCCTTCGGGGTCAGGATCTATACCATGACGCTTCAAGCAATCTTTACATCCTTCTACTAACTTCAATGTGACAAGATCATTGAAGCGAGCGATAATCAATGCAAAGCGCAAAGACTCGGTGTGCTGAAAATTTCCTTCAAAAACTGCCATAACTGCCTCTAAATAAATTTAGATAGAATAACTGCTTTACTAATATACTTTTCTGCCAGCAAAACAGAAGAGCAGGAAAGCACAATCAGAAAAAAGTCGTTGAGAAAACAATACCTTCACAAAACTGAAAAAGCCTTGATTAGTAGGTTGGACTGACGTAAGGAAACCCAACAAATGGTTTGGGTTGTGCTGTCGCTTCATCCAACCTACAAAAAATGGCGAAGATATTGAAAAAACAAAGTTTTTGCTTCTTGACTCTTTACTGAGCTTTTCTGCTCATTTACTGTGTATGGTAGATGCTAGTGAACGGTTAAAACATTCAACTAAACCACAAAGAAGTTTAATATAGCAACCAACACAACTAACACCGTCCAAATTCCTGAACCAACCCAGAGTAGTTTTTTAGATTCTACCCAGTTTTGAGGAGTAGCGTAAACAACAGGTACACCAATCACAAGCACGAAGGAGAACAGGACTAATGATATTAAAGCGATTTGAAATACTATGCTCATTTTGTTTTTCCCAACATAACTAAATCTTAGTTTTCCCGAAACTGCTGCTATATAAACAGTTTAGGGTTTTCAGTGAACCTTATGAAATCACAAGGCATCGCCTCATCAATTAATATTTTACGTCTGGTTTGTAACAGTTGCTCACTTCTCATCTTCCAATCTGTTTTTTTCTTTCGGGGATTGGGTGCTGGGGATTGGGGACTGGGGATTGGGAAAATGATTAAGATAGAAATTATATTCTCTGACTTCTACTTCCTTCCTTCTTCCTTCTTCCTGACTCCTGACTCCTGACTCCTGACTCCTGAACTCCTGAACTCCTGAACTCCTGAACTCCTACTTAAAATATATGGATTTAATTCTTTGTCACACAACTGCGGATTTCGACGCTTTGGGGGCAGCAGTGGGGTTAACTTGTCTCAAACCAGGGAGTAAAATCGTCCTAACTGGGGGCGCACATCCTCCTGTGCGGGACTTTTTGGCCTTACACCGTGATGAGTATCCGTTGATTGAAAGACGTTCCGTAAATCCTGAAAAGATTCGCTCTTTAATGGTTGTGGATACTCAAAAGCGCGATCGCCTTGGTAAAGCCGCTATCTGGTTCGATTTACCCAATGTCCAAGAAATCATTGTTTACGATCATCATTTTGGACAGGAAAGAGACATTCCCAGCACTCAATTATATATTGACGAAGTGGGGGCGACAACTACCTTAATGGTAGAAGAACTGCAAAAAAATAATATTTCTTTAAATTCTGCCCAAGCAACTGTAATGGCTTTAGGTATTCATGTTGATACAGGTTCATTAACCTATAAACAATCTACAGCCAGAGATGCTTTAGCTTTAGCTTGGTTAATGCAGCAAGGGGCAAATTTATCAGTTATTTCTACTTATCGAGATCCTGGTTTATCACCACAATTACAACAGTTATTAAGTACAGCTTTAGAGAATTTACAATATCTTTGTTTGCGGGGATATACCATAGCTTGGGTGACACTAAAAACCGATGGTTTTGTCCCCGGTTTATCAGGTTTAGCTTCCGAAATTATTGATTTAACAGAAACCGATGCTGTACTGTTAGCAAATGAATATTCTTTAGATGAAAATGATTTCCGCTTAACAGTAATTGGGAGAACGCAAATTCCCCAAACAAATCTTAATTCCTTATTTCAACCTCATGGTGGTGGTGGACATTCTCAAGCCGCATCTTTTAATCTTCGCACTACAGATTCCCAACCAATTTTACAACAATTATTAGATGGTTTAAAAGCCCAAATTCCCCATCCTCCCACAGCTAGAGATTTGATGTCTTCTCCAGTGCGGACAATTCGCCCTGATACTACTATAGCCGAAGCCCAGCGGATTTTATTACGTTATGGACATTCAGGTTTATCTGTAGTGAATAGCCAAGATTTATTAATCGGAATTATTTCCCGTCGGGATTTAGATATTGCTTTACATCATGGGTTTAGTCATGCACCAGTTAAAGGTTATATGACAAGTAATTTAAAGACAATTACCCCTGATACTTCTTTACCAGAAATTGAGTCTTTAATGGTAACTTATGATATTGGTAGATTACCAGTATTAGATCATGGGCAATTAGTTGGTATTGTCACCCGCACCGATATTTTAAGAGAATTACACCAACTAACAATTCAAAATATAGAATTAACAACTGATAATTATTCTCGAAATTTAGGACTTAATACTGAATTAGAAAAACGTCTCACTCCTCAGCTTTGGCGATTACTCAGTACCGCATCCCAAGAAGCAGAAAAACGCGGTTGGCATCTTTATTTAGTGGGTGGTGCAGTCCGAGATTTACTATTATCAAAAGCAGAGAATCGCAGTTTGATGATTAATGATATTGATTTAGTCGTTGATGGTTTTCATAAAACCGCAGATGTCGGTGCAGGGGTAGAATTAGCTAAAGCCTTACAGCAAATTTATCCAAATGCACGATTAGAAATTCATGGTGCTTTTCAAACTGCGGCTTTATTATGGCATAAAGATTTAGTATTAGACTCATTATGGGTAGATATTGCCACAGCAAGAACGGAGTTTTATCCTTATCCAGCAGCAAATCCAGAAGTTGAAGCTAGTTCCATTCGGCAAGATTTATATCGGCGAGATTTTACGATTAATGCCATGGCTTTAAGGTTAACTTCTCCTCGTGCTGGTGAATTATTAGATTTCTTTGGTGGTTTTATAGACTTACAAAATCAGCAAGTTAGAATTTTACACGCTAATAGTTTTATTGAAGATCCGACTCGGATTTATCGCGGTGTGCGGTTTGCGGTGCGGTTTGGATTTTCTCTAGAACCACAAACAGAAACTTATATTCGTTATGCTATAAATAGTGGAGTTTATGATAGAACAAGTCAAGAAAATAGTAAAACTCCGGCTTTGCAAACTCGACTAAAAACTGAATTAAAATATATATTAGCAGCAGATTATTGGCAATCAGCTTTAGAATTATTGGATAATTTGGGGGCTTTACAATGTATTCATCCTACTTTAAAATTAGATGTGGAACTTTCTCGACAATTAAATTTATTAAAACACTGTTTAAGGAAATTTGATAAAAAACAAACTTTAATAAATTGGCAAATGCGTCTAGAAGTATTAATTGCCTATTTACAACCAGAATATCGGGGAAAAGTAGCTAAAAATCTGCAATTAGTTGATGATAGTATTGTCAGATTAGATAAATTATCTCAAATTCAAGCTGAGGTAATTACGTTATTACCAACTTTTGAAAAACCTAGTCAAACTCTCTATTTACTCAGGAAATATGATTTGCAGACTTTAATCTTAATTGCTTTACAAAGTCCCCGCAAAATCAGAAGACGGATTTGGCAATATTTAACAAATTGGGGAAATATTCAACCGCTATTAAATGGGAATAATTTAAAACAATTGGGTTATAAACCTAGTCCCCAATATAAGCAAATGCTTGATGATTTATTGACTGCGACTGTAGATGGTATAATTAAGGATAAAGCGGAAGCAGAAGAATTTTTAGCCAAGCATTATCCTGGGTAATTGATATTAAAAATATGAGGTTGATATGCAAATTCAAACATCCAGCAAATATTACACTCCAGAAGAATATTTAGAACTAGAAGAAAAATCAGAATTTAAAAACGAATATATAGATGGGGAAATTATCCCTATGACTGGTGGAACTACAAATCATAATGAAATTTCAGGTAATTTTTATCTACATTTTAAATTAAAAATGCGGAATCAAAATTACAAGATTTATATGGGTGATGTTAAATTATGGCTAGAACGTTATCAAATCTATACTTATCCAGATATTATGGTAATTCAAGGAGAACCAATATATCAAGGAACTGGAACTACTCAAGTAACAAATCCGTTAATGATTGTCGAAGTGTTATCTAAATCAACTATAAATTATGATAAAACCGACAAATTTAGATTTTATCGTTCTCTTCCTGAATTAAAAGAATATATTATGATTAACCAATATGAATATTTTATTGAACAATTTGCTAAAAATGCAGAAGGACAATGGGTATTAACTGAATATGAATCAGTAAATGATATATTGTCTTTAAAATCCATAGATTTTCAAATTCCCTTCAATGATATTTATGAAGGTGTAAATTTCCGGTAGGTTTGGTTGACGTATCTTAGAGGTTGTTTGAAAACTTTTTCGTGTGGGATCTGACACCCGCAGATCCCCCTAAATCCCCCTTTTTAAGGGGGACTTTGAGGAATTTAGCCCCCCTTTGTAAGGGGGGTTGGGGGGATCTCGATTAATTCTGATACTTTTCAAACATCCTCTTACCCAACATCATATTATTGTCTGATAGCGTAGCTATATCAGGATTTACAGAATTTAAAAACAATATTAATTTACTGATAACATCCACGTTAGAAATGCTAAAATTGGCTCAACTGGTGGCAATGGATATTCAGTAATATCAATAGTGACTGAATTACCCTCCAGTTTTAAAAATTTCCAAGTAGTTCCACTAGTGACAGAACCGAAAATTATGGGAATGTTGACATTATTAGCAGCATTAAATTTTTGGGCAGCTACCATTTCTGCAATACACTGACCTAAACCACCATTAAGATTTTCTTTTTTTGCTTCTATAATTATAACTACTGGAGCTTGAATTTCTAATTGGCTTAGTGATTTACTAATCAGAAAGTCACAAATACCATTGAGTCCAATACTAGAATCAACGGTAAAATCTTCTCCAGAAAAAAGGCTAATTTGACGATCTAATAATCGTCGAACTGCTGTTAATACAGGGCTAATAATCCATTCAGAACGGGCTTTTTCACTACCCCTTGCAAGTACCAATGGTAAACCTTCTTCTAGTTCTTGACGTAGCAAATCATCAAGTTTTGCAGGAGGTACATCTGGAAAAAACCGTCCTCCTTCATGGATGGCGATCGCTAAATCCTGACGGACTTTTTTTAGTGTAAAATCACTGTAGGGCATAGTTATAATTAATTTTTGCTAGAAAAACAGAGTTTAGTTCCGTAGGTTGGGTTGTGGAACGTAAACGTATCCCTGCGGGACACTGCGTGAACGCGGAGCAATCGGAACGAAACCCAACATCATATTATTAAAACATATTATTAAAACTTTTGTTGGGTTGCGCGATTCCTGCGGAGCGCTTCGCTATCGCTTAACCCAACCTACATTTGATTTTAGATTAAATTGTATCAGGATCTATATTTAACTCCCGCAATTTTGCTGCTAAACGTTCTGCGGTTTCTTCAGGGGTAAAAACTAGCTTTCCTTCTGGTGTGAAATAGCGCAATAATCCCTCATGAATTCCCAAATATAAATTTAATTGTTCACTCCATAAATGTCCTTTTTCATTTGCTTCTAGAGGTTGATATTTTCCATCTAATAAATGAAATCCTGCAAATTCTAGTGTATAAGGATCAAACCAAAAATAATCCGGTGTGCGGAAAGTATTTTGATAAAGTTCTTTTTTGTATTCTCTATCTGTATTCGCTGTAGTTGGTGAGAGAATTTCTAAAATTACATTGGGATATTTACCGTCTTCATTCCAAACTACCCAACTTTTCCGAGTTTTGCGTTCTGTTCCTAGCACAACAAAGAAATCAGGACCTCGGAAATATTCTGATTTTTTCTGATTAGGACTATAGTAAATGGTGAGATTTCCCGCAGCATAGAAATCAGTTTTATCTTTCCACAACCATTCTAGACATTTGAAAAGGAGAATTATTTGTCTTAAATGTAGTTCTGTTTCCACGGGAGGTTCATCACTATATAAATCACTGGGGGGAAAAATCACATCTTGAGAGATGTTTTCTTTAAGTTCTAATTCTTGAGTAATCATCATAATATGACACCAAGTCGTTATTTATTGATTATAACATTAATTGTCTGAATCAGGATTTACAGGATTAAAAGATTAACAGGATGTGATATTCATTAATCCTGAAAATCCTTAAATCCTGGATATCCTGATTCTGACATGATTATATTCATTAATCCTGAAAATCCTTAAATCCTGGATATCCTGATTCTGACATGATTATATTCATTAATCCTGAAAATCCTTAAATCCTGGATATCCTGATTCTGACATGATTATATTCATTAATCCTGAAAATCCTTAAATCCTGGATATCCTGATTCTGACATGATTATATTCATTAATCCTGAAAATCCTTAAATCCTGGATATCCTGATTCTGACATGATTATATTCATTAATCCTGAAAATCCTTAAATCCTGGATATCCTGATTCTGACATGATTATATTCATTAATCCTGAAAATCCTTAAATCCTGGATATCCTGATTCTGACATGATTATATTCATTAATCCTGAAAATCCTTAAATCCTGGATATCCTGATTCTGACATGATTATATTCATTAATCCTGAAAATCCTTAAATCCTGGATATCCTGATTCTGACATGATTATATTCATTAATCCTGAAAATCCTTAAATCCTGGATATCCTGATTCTGACATGATTATATTCATTAATCCTGAAAATCCTTAAATCCTGGATATCCTGATTCAGACATTATTATATTCATTAATCTTGACAATCCTTAAATCCTGGGTATCCTGATTCAGACATTATTATATTCATTAATCCTGACAATCCTCAAATCCTGGGTATCCTGATTCAGACATTATTATATTCATTAATCCTGACAATCCTCAAATCCTGGGTATCCTGATTCAGACAATTTCTTTTTTTATCGAACCACAGAGAACACAGAGAACACAGAGAAAATGTCAAAATTATCTGCGTTTAATTTTTGATATTTCATCCTGAAAATCCTAAAATCCTGGTTATCCTGATTCGGACATTTCTTTAATTATCTTCATTGTTTCCACACTCACGGTACAGACTCTCATTAATAAATCAATTACCTGTTCTTTGTAATCTGCGAAACGATAGGTATTGAATTTTTCCGCAATGGTTGGATCTTTTGGTTTCTTTTCTTTATATTGATCTAATATCCATTCTAACGCACAACGATTACCTAGCATATATTCCCAAGCTATTTTCGGAATATTTTCTAATGTGGTGACATCATCTAAGATAATACTACCTTTGGTTTTATCGGCTTTGAGTTTTGGTTTGGGTGTTTTTTGATTGTCTTTTAAGGGAATATCAAGACGGGTTAAATTATAAGGTGTAACTGTTTCATAATTAATATGTAGTTCCATGAGTTGTTTTCCCCAATTAACCCATTTTTGGAAGTTTTCATAATAGGGTAAACGGGGAAATTCGCGTTTGAGGTTGAGTTCGTATTTGCTGCGATAAGCTGGGTTATGTAAGACTGCGTAGGTATAATGAAAGATGTCTATTTTGGTAATTGTTTGATCTTGGTAATGGGTTTGAATTTGTTTTAGTCCCCAGTCGGTTATATTATCAATGCGTTTTCCTTCTTTGTCGTAACGGTAAAGAGGAAAACATTGAGAACCACCTTGAGTTAGTAGATTTGGTACACAATCTACAGCCAATGCAAATGTTGGTAATTCTGTTCCAGTTTTAAACCAAATAGCAATATTATGATGATTATAATTAGGAAAAATCTCCGCTTGTTGTCCAATTATATCTATAGGAATATATTCAAAATAAAGAAACTGTTTTATAAAAGGCCGCCAAGCTGATTTTACTATATTTACGCTGTCAAAAACTCCTTGCTTATCCTTTCTTAATTTATCTCTCTTTATTCTGGAACTCCACTTTATAAGATTTCTTTCTGAGAGAATTTTATCTAAAACTGGATTAGATTCATCTTTAATATCAGGTGTGCGATTATCTTTTTTATATTTAGACCATCTTTCTAATTCATGATTATATTCATTGATAAAAAATTCCATCTTTGCTGCTAGATTATCTCTATCAAAATCATAAACCCACTCATCTCTATTTGTTGAAATTCCATTGGAGTATAGTTTAAATATTCTACCTTCAGGACAATCACTCTTATCAAATTTTGCTTCCTTGTTACAAAATGGAATTAAATCATCAAAATTATATTCTAATTGATTAACCCAACTATTATATTTGTCAGGAACAATATGAGTAAATTTAATATCAGAAAATTTTGAAGTTGATAAAAACTGCAATTTCTGTTCCGCAGTTATCAAACCTGGTAAATTAGAATAAAAAACCTTACAGTCACTTTTTGAGGAGTGATTTCTCTTTATCATGAAGCTAATAGCTACACCTAGCATAATATTAAACACATTACCTGATTTATCTCCAGTCCTAATATTTCCTCCTAAATCAATCACATAAATGTCACTAAAATCATCAGCTACAACTTTTCTAAAACCATCAAATGTTCCAGTATGTATAAATGAAGAATTAGTTATAAATGCAACAATTCCGTTATCTTTTAGCCGATTTGTAGCCCATCTAAAAAAGCGAGAATACATATCATAAACTTTACTTTTTTGAGCTTTACTATGATGAACGTATGTATTTTTTATGAGTAAATCTATTGCCGTATAGCTTCTATTTCTATTATTATCGTTTTCATTTTGTTGATTTGCATTATAAGGAGGATTACCAATAATTACAGAAATAGTTCTATCATTCTGTCTTTTGATTCTTGCAGTATTCTCCACACTCATAGCAAACAAATCCATTTGCTTACCCGCAAAAGAAGTATTATCCAAAGTATCTACAAAACAAATATTTTCAAACTCCTCATACACCCCCATTTTCTGTTTATAGGTGTATTCAATATTCAAATTTGCAATATAATAAGGCAAAATTGCCACCTCATTACAATGAATTTCATGTTTATATTTGTGTTCTAAACTCTGCTTTGGTAAATAATCAATCAACTCAGTAATAAAAGTCCCCGTTCCCGTCGCAGGATCTAAAATTTCGACATCTTTATCCGCTAACAACTTCCCAAAATGTTTATGAACTAAAAAATCTGTACTTTCTATCATAAACCTAACAATTTCATTAGGAGTATAAACAATCCCCAACCTATCCGCAGCTTTGGGATTATATGCTTTGTAGAAATTCTCATATAAAGCTTTGAGAAACTTCTGTTTTTCTTGATGATTATAAATATTAGCCGCAGTGCGTCGAATAACTGCATAATATCTTTCAATCGTTCCCAGAGTATTTTTCTTCACGCTTCCCGTAAAAAAGGTAGAAATTACCCTTTGTAATTCCCCCGCAATATTATTTTCTCTGTGAAATTGCGATTCATTAAAAATATTGATAAAAATATCTTCCGTCAAAATATGCTGAATCATCATTTCCCGAATATCAAATAAACTGATTTCTGGGTTAATTGATTCCTTGCAAATTCCCCAAAACTTATCCCGCGCAGTTTGAAAAGATGTGTTATTTTCCCCTTGACAATCTATCAAATCTCTGAGAGAATTTAATACAGTGGGTAAATCTTGCTTAAAAATTTCTATCGCTTCCCGAAAATCCTTAACTTCAGGACGCACATAATTAATAAAATTGGTAATAATTCCATCTACTGCGTCAGCGTCGCGCATAGATACACGCATGGTTTCTGTGCTAGATTGAATTAAAACCGCAGTTTGGGAATCTTCAAATAAAATATTACTATCGGGATAACCTTTATTTAATTTCTTGGCAATTTCTTCATCTAATTTATCATATTGATCCTTACTTTCCCAATAACCCCAATCTAACCGCAAAGCATCTTTAATTGTGCCATCGGGATAAACAAGTTTACCATTTGGTAATCTATAATCTAATTCAGGAATCAGTAAAAAATCTCTCGGTTTGCAATATTCATTGAGGAGATTTTGAAAAGCGACACGAATAGAAGTTTCTTTGCGAGAACCACCATATTGAATGATTTTTTCGACTTCGGCTTGATATTGAGTTACCAGGAGTCTAGACATAGCTGCACCACAAAATTTAAGTATATTTGTATTTTTAGGTTCTTAGAGGATGTTTGAAAAGTTTTTAATGTATAAATAAAACCCTCTCCAAACCTCTCCCCGCGTCGGGGAGAGGCTTTGAAACCCCCATTCCCTTGTAGGGAAGGGGGGAAGGGGGGTTAGGTTTCTAGAGATTATCGGTTTCATATAATACTTTCCAAACAACCTCTTATACTGGCTCTGTAATTTGATTTAAGTTAATATCCTCAATCAAAGGAATATTTAACCCTAAACGTAAACGTAAAGCCAACCAATCACTTAGAGCTTCTCTCAATTCACGCCGACAACCTTCTAATGTTTTATAATTTGCCCATACTCCCTGCAAACCTGGAATTTCACCCCAATAAGTACCATCATCTTCAATAATTTCATAAACTGCTAATTCCATTGCTTTATCAATGTAACTTGCCAGCATTTTTACTATTTCCTGTTAAGACGTAAATATTTCTTATGTTACAGCAGTTTTCATCTATTTAAACGATACTCTGAATAAGTCCATTTCTTTGTGCCTTGACCCTTTTGGGTTTACTCTGACGAGAGATACCTATCTACAGTGGTTGCATTTCACCAACTCAGAAAACTTTCAGATAGAAGCATTACGGGCTATATACAGGTTATAATTCTTTTTGCGGAGCAACTTTACAAAAATTTATGAGTAATCCCCTTGTGCAAGCCTTTTTCGTAGGCAGAGCAGTAGCTGAAGTGATTAATGAGCGCGTAGAAGTCGCCTTGACTGATGCTTTGAGTGAACTAGGCAAATTTGATGCTGAAACTAAAGAGCAACTACGCCAGTTTACAGAAGAAGTGATGGCACGAGCTAATCGAGCAGCAGAATCGTCTGCAACTGGTACAACCACAGGTAATACTTCATCTGGTGGAGATACAGTAGACTTACAGACAGAAATTGACGAATTAAGGGCAGAAATCGCTCTATTAAGAAGTGAATTGCAGAAGCATCGTAATGCTGCAAAATAGGTAATGGGTAATGGGTAATGGGTAATAGGAATAGGTAATGGGTAATTGGTAATGTGAAAAAATATTCTCCCCTACCTCCCCTACCTCCCCTACTTCCCCTACTTCCCCTACCTCCCCTACTTCCCCTACTTCCCCTACCTCCCCTACCTCCCCTACCTCCCCTACCTCCCCTACTTCCCCTACCTCCCCTACTTCCCCTACCTCCCCTACCTCCCCTACCTCCCCTACCTCCCCTACCTCCCCTACCTCCCCTACCTCCCCTACCTCCCCTACCTCCCCTACCTCCCTCCGTAACAACCCGACGGTATAAGAAAAATATGGAACAAGGTTACTCAGACAAAGCATACCGTTGGAATCGGGAAGAATACTCTAGCAAACGCCGCTTTGTGGATATTTGGTCTTTTGTCTTGACCTTGATGTTCAAAATTTGGCGCTATAACAAAGATTGGAGTTACTCCGGTGGTGTAACAGAATCTAAGCAAGCAGCTAGACGCAAAGCCCAAGCAATCTGGATTAGAACCACGTTTTTAGATTTGGGTCCGACTTTTATTAAGATTGGACAATTGTTTTCAACTCGTGCGGATATTTTCTCTGCTGAATATGTGGAGGAGTTATCTAAGTTACAAGATAGAGTCCCAGCATTTAGTTATGAACAGGTAGAAGGAATTATTGAGCAGGAATTAGGTAAGACTGTTCCCACACTTTTCCAAGATTTTGAACCTGTTCCCCTCGCTGCTGCTAGTTTGGGTCAAGTCCACAAGGCCACCTTGTATACTGGTGAGTCCGTAGTTGTCAAAGTCCAACGTCCAGGACTCAAAAAGCTGTTTGAAATTGATTTAGGCATTCTTAAAGGTATTGCCCGCTATTTTCAAAATCATCCTAAATGGGGACGCGGCAGAGATTGGATGGGTATATATGAAGAATGTTGTCGCATTCTCTGGGAAGAAATTGATTATCTGAATGAAGGACGCAATGCCGATACTTTTCGCCGGAATTTCCGCCCTTATGATTGGGTGAAAGTACCGAGGGTTTATTGGCGTTATGCTACTTCTAGAGTAATTACTTTGGAGTATGTGCCAGGGATTAAAGTTAGTCAGTATGATGCTTTAGATGCTGCGGGTGTAGATAGAAAAGCGATCGCTCGCTATGGCGCACAAGCCTATCTCCATCAACTGCTCAATAATGGTTTCTTCCACGCTGACCCCCACCCTGGTAATCTGGCAGTTAGTCCCGACGGCGCTTTGATTTTCTACGACTTCGGGATGATGGGAACAATTAAATCCAATGTCCGCGAAGGATTAATGGAAACCTTATTTGGTATCGCTCAAAAAGACGGCGATCGTGTGGTAAAATCTCTAGTTGATTTAGGAGCGATCGCCCCAGTTGATGACATGGGACCTGTCCGTCGTTCAGTCCAGTTTATGCTGGATCACTTCATGGATAAGCCCTTTGAAAACCAATCGGTGGCAGCTATCAGTGAAGACTTGTATGAACTCGCTTATGATCAACCATTTAGATTTCCAGCCACTTTTACCTTCGTCATGCGTGCCTTTTCTACCCTGGAAGGAGTCGGTAAAGGTCTAGATCCAGAATTTAACTTTATGGAAGTTGCCCAGCCTTATGCAATGCAGCTTATGACAGATAACAGTAGTTCTGAGGGGAATAGCTTCTTGAATGAATTAAGTCGTCAAGCAGTCCAAGTTAGTAGCACTGCTTTAGGATTACCACGGAGATTAGAAGATACCCTAGATAAAATAGAACGTGGGGATATCCGGCTGCGAGTTCGCTCCGTCGAAACTGAACGCCTGATCCGGCGGCAGAGTAATATACAACTGGCAATAAGTTATGCTCTTATTATCAGTGGTTTTACAATTGCTGGTACAATTCTCCTAGTTAGCCATTATGTCTGGTTAGCAAGCTTTATTGGTTTAATTGCCGCATCAGTTTCATTCATGCTGATTCGGTTGCTTTTACGCCTCGACCGTTATGATCGGATGTATTAATTAATTGTTCACGAAAAATCTATGAAACTTGAATCTACCGGTTGTACAGATCGGGGGCGTATTCGTGCTTATAATCAAGATTCCTACTATATTGATCCCGCAGGGCGATTCTTTATAGTCGCTGACGGGATGGGTGGTCATGCAGGAGGAGAAGAGGCTAGTCGCATCGCTACTGCCGAAATTTGTGCATATCTAGAGCAAAATTGGCAATCCCCCGAATCTTCCTCAAAACTCCTAGAACAAGCTTTATCCACTGCAAATAAAGCCATAGTTCAAGATCAGCAAAATCATCCTGAACGTGCTGATATGGGAACGACAGCCGTAGTAGTAGTTATCCGTCCATCTGAGTTACCTGTATGCGGTCATGTTGGTGATTCCCGTCTCTACCGTCTGCGAGAATCACAATTAGAACAAATTACAGAAGACCATACATGGATTGCCAAAGCCATGAAAATCGGTGATATTACTCTTGATGAAGCTAGGGTTCATCCCTATCGTCATGTTTTATCCAGTTGTTTAGGTAGGGAAGACCTGAATCAGATTGATATTCAGCAACTAACTCTGGAAAATGGCGATCGCTTACTCCTCTGTAGTGATGGACTCACAGAAGAACTCATAGATCAGAAAATTTTTAACTACATCAACGACGCACCCAATTTAGAAAAAGCTGCTCACACCCTAGTTGAAGCTGCCAAAGAACAAGGTGGACACGATAATATTACCGTTGTCCTTGTGTCCGTAAAAGCCTAATTTTCCAGTCTCCTCTCGTTCCCATACTCTGTATGGGAATGAACTCCAGAAGGCTCTGCCTTCAACAACAGATTTAGGCAGAGCCTCTGTGATAGCATTCCCAGTCAGAGACTGGGAACGAGATGAACCCTTCCCCCTTGCCTAACTAAAAAAGTAAATATACTTAACAATTTGTTCAAATTGAGCATTTTTTATATTAACAATTTGATAAAAATATTTTTAATCTCCAAAAATTACCACAGGAGCTTAAATTTCTATAATTTCCACAATTGACATATTGCACCTTGTAGTATGTCTTAAATAAATAGCAAATAAGCGGTTAAGACATCAGATAATCAAAATCAGTGCCAAGCATAAAACTTGCCTGTGTCCTGATTTCTCACCCATAACCTCTAAATAGCAACCAACCCATAACTACTGTAATTTAAAGAATCTCCACCAAAATCAAACCATCCAACTTGCACAAATCCGCTCTCTGCGGAGTTGATTCTTGTATCAATAGATTCAATACCAGCACATACCTCGGAAAAATAAATTCAAAAAGATGGGCAAATTGTCAAAGACTTGTTATCTTTCTTAATATAGAGAAACAAATGTTAAGCAAAATCTAGCCCAAGGATTACCTCTTCGGACTTTTATGTAATTCAACAGATTGCAAATAAAGGAACTAAGGAATTTAAATAACAAGCAACAGCCTGTTTTACCTTTAAATACTGACTTCCAACTTTTCAATTCTGTTATCAATTTCGACTTTAAACCTTGTTTGTTTTGGAGTTCATTATGAATCAACGAACTGAACTATCTTTGGAACAGCAATTTAGCATTCGCTCCTTTGCTACACAAGTCCAACACATGAGCCACGAACAAGCTCAGGATTTTTTGGTCAAACTTTATGAGCAAATGGTCGTCCGTGAAGCAACTTACCAAGAAATGCTCAAACACCAATGGGGTCTAGAATCAGATCCCAATATGGCATAGGGTTACGAATGAGTAACTTCTCCTGTATCGCAGTGGGCGACCTCCTTCTCTTGCTCGTTTCCAGACAGGAAAAAAGCTGGGGATGCTGGGGCGTTAACTTCGATTACTACTACAGCATAGTGTAAATAGGTTGACACTCCCCGGTCCAAAGACGCGGGGATTCTATAGAGAGTTTCCCTTATAAGAATTTTAGATTTTAGATTTTAGATTTTAGATGAAAAAAATTTGGTATAAGAGGTTGTTTGAAAAGTATTAGATGAAACCGATAATCTCCAGAAACCTAACCCCCCTTCCCCCCTTCCCTACCTCTCCCTAGCCCTCTCCTTAAAGGCTACGGTGTACCACAAGTGGTATCTGCAAGGGTTGATGATGTATTTCATTTAAGTGCATACCGCTATATCAGGAAGGGACAGAAAATTACTTATGTTGTATGATAAAGGTTATACAGTCATCTGCCACAGATTATGATCTGCTGTTTAAACCCGGATTGTTCCCAAGCTATCAACCCTGATCATAACAAGTTCTGTCAAAGTTGCAGAACCCCGTTAATACCATTATTAATCAATCGCTTTCGAGTATTGCGGGTGCTTTCTGCTGAAGGTGGTTTTGGGAGAACCTATTTAGCGGAAGATAGCCAGAAACTCAATGAAACTTGTGTAATCAAGCAACTTGCACCTAAACAGTCAGGAACTTACGCTTTAAAAAAAGCCACAGAATTATTTATTGAAGAAGCTAAACGCTTACAAGATTTAGGAGAACACCCGCAAATAACAATGCTGTTTGCTTATTTTGAAGATAATGGTTTTCTCTATTTAGTACAACAGTTTATTAAAGGGGATAATTTATTAGATGAATTAAAACAAAAGGGTAAATATAACGAAAATCAAATTCGGGAATTATTACTAGATTTATTACCATCTTTAAAGTTTATTCATGAGCGCCAGGTTATTCATCGGGATATTAAACCACAGAATATCATGCGCCGAGCCAGTGATCGTAAGTTGGTATTAATTGATTTTGGGGCATCGAAACAATTAACTACCACAGTTCACACCCAAATAGGAACACGAATAGGTACTCATGGTTATAGTCCACTGGAACAAATTCAGCTTGGTGAAGCTTATCGAGCCAGTGATTTATTTGCTTTAGGTGCAACTTGTTTTCATCTTTTAACAGGGGTTCATCCTTTTAATTTATGGACAAGAAATGGTTTTAGTTGGGTGAATAATTGGCAACAACATTTATCTGTTTCTGTGAGTCAGGAATTGGGGCAAATTTTAGATAAGTTGTTGAAAATTGAGATTCAAGAACGGTATCAATCTGCGGATGAGGTCATCAAAGATTTACAAATTCCTCCTACAGTTTATGTACCTCCAGGGGGAAATCAAATTCCTCGAAATCAAATTTTGGGAAATTCTGGAAGTTCTCAAAATCAAATTTCTCAACATCAAATTTCGGGAAATTCTCCAACTACAATCAATCGTCGCGGTTTTATCTATCGAGGATTATTTTTAGGTGGTATAACTGTCGCATTTGTAGGACAAAGTTTATTTCCTGGGAAGAAAAATCAAACCTCAATTTCAGATACAGCAACTCCTGAAAATACACCAACACCTGAGAATACAACTTCCTCAAATAACCTGAAAACCTTTAGTTTTGAAGTGGTCAGCACTAACGCACGGGGAAATATCACCAACCGACGCAAGGAAAGCGCGAAATACTTTACAGAAGACTTAGGAAATGGTGTGACATTGGAAATGGTGGAAATCCCAGGAGGAACATTTATCATGGGTTCACCGGAAAACGAAGCAAGAAGGAATTCAACCGAAAGTCCCCAACATCAAGTTACTGTTCCTAGTTTCTTCATGGGAAAATATCAATTGACACAGGCACAATATCAAGCTATCATGGGTGGTAACCCTTCTGCATTCAAAGGCAATAATCGCCCAGTTGAACGAGTCAGTTGGAATGATGCAGTTAAATTCTGTGAAAAGTTAAGTCAAAAAACAGGAAAAAACTATAAATTACCCAGTGAAGCTGAATGGGAGTATGCTTGTAGAGCCGGAACTACTACACCGTTTTATTTTGGTGAAAGCATAACCACTGATTTGGTAAACTATGATGGTAATTACACCTATGTTTCTGCACCAGAAGGCAAAAACCGTCAACAAACCACAGATGTAGGTTCTTTTCCCCCTAACGCTTCTGGTTTGTATGATATGCACGGTAATGTGTGGGAATGGTGTTTGGATGATTATATAGATAATTATAGTGATGCGCCTAGAGACGGTATTGCTTTGACAGGACGAAGCGATGTAAAACTGCTGCGCGATGGTTCGTGGTTCAACGGTCTTGCTAATTGCCGTTCTGCTTTTCGCTACCCCTACACTCTCGACTTCGGCAACGACATTGTTGGTTTTCGGGTTGTGTGTAGTGGTGCGGCGAGGACTTAGTAGCCCTTTACACTCTTGCTCTTTTGCTCTTTTCTTTTCTTTCTCTTTTCCCTTCTTAACCCCCGCCGTTAGGCGGAAAAATAAAATTTTTTCTTTCGACAGTAAAGCAGATTGTGGTGTCTTTGCTTAGGATAGCACACATTTTTTAAATTGTCAGAATCAGGATATCCGGTTACTGAGCGAAGTCGAAGTACAGGATTTAAGGATTTACAGGATGTTATTGATAAATTGCTGGTTTTCCTTTGCGTCTTTGCGTGAAAATGAATATTCAATATTGTCAGAATCAGGATTTCCAGGATTTGAGGATTTACAGGATGTTATTGATAAATTGCTGGTTTTCCTTTGCGTCTTTGCGTGAAAATGAATATTCAATATTGTCAGAATCAGGATATCCAGGATTTAAGGATTTACAGGATGTTATTGATAAATTGCTGGTTTTCCTTTGCGTCTTTGCGCGAAACTGAATATTGTCTGAATCAGGATTTTTGTAATATCCATATCCCTATCCCTAAATTATTTTAAATGAATTGAGTATTTATAATTTTTATTTTGAAAATTTTATGTTGAAAATCGTATATATTAACATTAATCATAAACTCTTAAACCCTAAAAACACAACTCAAACAAACATCCTGGAAATCCTTAAATCCTGGATATCCTGATTCTGACAATTTAATTTTATAACCTCATGAGTTTTGACAACGTTTGTAAACTACTAGCAGAAAAATATCCCTTTGATTTTGCTAAATGGTTACTTCCCCAAGCACCAAAAACCATCAAAGTCTTAAAAACCGAATTGAGTATAGAACCAATTCGCGCTGATTTTGTCACCTTCTTACAAACAGAAAATCGGATTTTACATATTGAATTTCAAACCAACCCACAATCTAAACCTCCAATTCCTTTTAGAGAGTTAGACTATTCAGTGAGATTAATCCGTACATATCAAGTTCCTGTAACCCAAGTAGTGATTTTCCTGCAAGAAACAAATGATCCAATTGTTTTTACTGAAGAATATATTAACGAAACAACACGACACCGTTATCGTGTAATCAGAATGTGGGAACAAGATTCAGCTTTATTTCTCAATAATCTGGCATTATTACCATTAGCACCATTAACACAGACAAATTCACCTCAAAGCCTATTATCCCAGATTGCCAATAATGTTGCTAAAATTGCAGATAGGGAGACTAAACAGAATATTGCCGCTTACACAGAGATTTTAGCAGGTTTGCGATTTGAGAAAGACTTTATTCGTCAATTGTTAAGTGAGGATATTATGCAAGAATCAGTCATTTATCAGGACATTTTGCAGAAGGGAGAAAGAATTGGAGAACAAAGAGGAGAACAAAGAGGAGAACTGAAAGGAGAACTGAAATTTTGCTTATTTTTACTTAATCAACGGTTTGGAGAAATTGACTCTTTAATAGTTGAAAAAGTCAAAGGTTTACCTGTTGAACAGTTAGAAAATTTAGGTGCTGCGTTGTTTAATATTTCTGAAGTTGCTGATTTAGTAACTTGGTTAAATCAACAAGATCATCAGAACTAATAATTTGTGGTGTTGGGTTTTGCAACCCAACCTAATTTGTAAAAAAATTGGGGGTGCAGTTTGAGAAAGACTTTATTCGTCAATTGTTAAGTGAGGATATTATGCAAGAATCAGTCATTTATCAGGACATTTTGCAGAAGGGAGAAAGAATTGGAGAACAAAGAGGAGAAGTTAAATTTTGTCTACGTTTACTTAATCAACGGTTTGGGGAAATTGATTCTTTAATAGTTGAAAAAGTCAAAGGTTTACCTGTTGAACAGTTAGAAAATTTAGGTGCTGCATTGTTTAATATTTCTGAAGTTGCTGATTTAGTAACTTGGTTAAATCAACAAGATCATTAGAAATAATAATTTGTGGTGTTGGGTTTTGCAACCCAACCTACTTGATAATTACAAATTTTTCATTAAAGCTACTAAAATTTTCATTAAAGTTTCTAAATCATTGGGGACACGATAAAGGTTTAAATCTTGAGTAATTTCTTTTGATTCCCGATGTAAAATTACAAATTGCCAAATATTACCAATAGAAACTGCACCATACAGGATAGGATTATCAATAGGAGACCAATTATCAAAGGCAATTAATTCTACGGCTAATTGGACAATTCCCCTTTCTAAATCGGCATTTTTAGCTTCAATAACTAATAATTGGTTATCAGCTTTAATATAATAATCAACAACTCCTTTTAATTGATTATTGATATTCAACCCATACTCTACTCTAACTTTAGCATGGGTATAGTGAATTAGTTCCATAATTACAGGAGCAATCAAAAATTCTCTTCTGGCGGTTTCACTGGTTAAACTAATATAGGGTAAACTTTCTTCAATACGATTTTTTAGGTCTGTTAATCTTTCTAAATTTTGTTGAGTTGTTGGTAAAGTTAGAGATTGTGATTGAAACTTATAGCCAAAATATCCTATAATTTCATCTGGTTCATAATTCAATTTGAAATAATCAGCAAATGTGTAGGATTGATTAGAGTCAATTATTTGTATTTTTACCATAATTCTATTTTTAACTCTTCTCGATAGGAAAAACCCGCTAATCCCCCATTATACCTCCATAATTAACGGATATTCAAATTGAGAAGGTAAATCTTGTAAATGAAAATTATGATTTTTTTCTTTCTCCAATTCCAATAATACCTTAGCTACATCTTCAGCAATTTCTATAGCTTCTTGTACTGTTTTACCTTCTGCCAATAAACCTTGTAAATCATCACTTGTAGCTACAAAATATTCTTGTTCATCTTCAATAAATTTTTCAATTTTTAGTCGAATTAGCATTTGCATTTAGTTAACCTTGATAGTGAGTACAGGAATAAATGGTACTGCTTATATTATATTTTTCTGTGTCCTCTGCGCCTGGAGCGTGAAAAAAACTTCCAAACCAAAGACACAAAAACGCCCAGAAAAACCCTTTGCGTCTTTGCGCCTTTGCGTGAGATATTTCTTAACCTACATTAGCAACATAAGGACTTGTTAACTTATCCAATTGCTGAGTTAACAGACTGAGGAACAAACCCACATCAGTCACCACACCTACAGATTCTATTGAACCGCGATCGCTCAATTTTGTCACCACAGCCGGGTTAATGTCCACACAAACCATCTTCACACCTGCGGGAGTCATATTTCCCACCCCAATAGAATGCAGCATGGAAGACAGCATCAAAATCATGTCTGCACCTTCAATGATTTTAGAATACTCCTGTTGTGCTAAAATCAAGTTCATTTGGGTATCGGGTAACGGACCATCATCCCGAATTGAACCAGCGAGAGAAAAGGGAATGTTATTTTTCACACATTCATACATCACCCCACTTTTCACCACTCCCGCTTCTACAGCTTTAGCAATGCTACCAAAACGGCGGACGATATTAATGACTTTTAAATGATGTCTATGTCCACCACGCACAGCCACGCCCCGCTTCATATCCACACCCAGGGATGTTCCCAGCAGGTTTTGTTCCATATCATGAACAGCGATCGCATTTCCGCCCAAAAGTCCCTGTACATAGCCTTCTCGAACTAAGCGACAGAGATGTTCACCACCACCTGTATGAATCACCACAGGACCTGCCGTAACAACTACTTTACCGCCGCTATCCTTAATTTTACGTAATTCCCAAGCCACCTGTTCCACGACTAATTCCACTCGTCTCTCGCTGGAAACTCCAGAAGACATAAAGCTGAACTCTTGGGAATTGCGTTGTTCGCGTGATTCAGCTTTGCGAACGGTGCGAATACCTAAAACATCCACAACTACTTTGTCGCCGATTTCTAAATCCCGGAGGAGTTTGCATTTTGCTACTATACCATTAGCAGTTGTGGAAATAGCGATCGCCCCATCCATGCGTTGATTTTGCACCTTCAGCCATTCTCCATTTACCCTGACTTCAGTGGGATAAATCGTGCTGACATAGAAATCATCAGGAGCAACACCCGCTTGGATCACAGGTTCTAACTTAGAATCTCGTTCGTCTTGGGGTAAATCAACTGCACCCAAATCAATTAACTGGGAGATAATTTCTTCCATCACTTCGTGAGATGGTGCAGATACCCTGACTTCCGCCGCAGATGTACTTTGACGTTGTTCTCCCAAGTTGAATTTGAGAACTTGGAAACTTCCCCCCATTTCTACAATCAAATCTAAAGCGCGGTTAATCAAACCTGCATCGAGAAGGTGTCCTTCCATGCGAATGACACGACTTTCTACAGATACATTAGCGTGAATTTCCTCACCTATGGGTTCTGTTACCCGCAAAGTCAAGCATTTAGCCGCACCACCAGCTTTGAGAAATTCTGTTAACGGGGTTTCAATAACTTGGAAACCAACTTCCGCTAACCGTGATTTTAAATTATCACTAGCTTTGTTCATAATCACGATGCTATCAACATTCACCGCATTACAAGCAAAGTTAACAGCATCAGCTTCTTCAATAGCAATCCGCTTTTCCGGTGCGACGCGCATTTCAATCACGCGGTTAGAGTAGGAATCAAACGCGCCAGGATAATACAGCAAATAACCATTTGCCAAAGGACAAAAGCAGGTATCCAGGTGATAAAAACGCTCATCCATTAAGCGCAGAGAAATCACCTCAATGTCCAGCCATTTAGCCAGGTAGGGGTGAGAATCTAATTCTGACCGGAAACCATATCCAGCCCACAACCAGCGTCCTTCTCGGTCTAGGAGTGCATCACCAGCACCTTCAAAGGGGAGGTCTTTGGGAAGTGTGTAAACATTAAAACCATTTTGTTCAAACCACTGTTGAAAATACGGTTCTTCTCCTTGGCGTTCTTTATGTAAAAAGCGGCTGAGAACAACGTTTTCACCGAGGACTAAACCCGCGTTAGCACTGAATACCATATCAGGCCAACCTTTTTCGGGGGCAACTAAATCAACAATGGCATGATCTTTAATTACATGGTATAATTTATTCCATTGCTCCACAGCGCGATCGCGTGAGGACTTATGAATATTCCCTTCCATCCAAGGATTAATCACATAATCCACATCATAATGGTCAGGAGCGCACATCAAAAAACGAATTTGGGAAACCATAAAAATTTTACGAACTTCTAAAATGCTACTAATGTCTTCTGGATACAGAGTTTTGGCGATCCAATTCTGTCAAATCTGCTACTTAACCTCTACCTTTTGTTCCTGGTAGGCTTTACAAGGATATCGTTATTATTCTATTACTGCTAGGGACAATATAAGGATATGAAATAAAAAAGGTTTATGAAGAGATGTTATAGTATGGCTAATAACCGTTTAGAAAAAGCATAGATATTGAATAACTATTTATGAATACTGAAAAAAGAAAAGGACTTAAAGAAGCTTTTGCAGTGTTTTTTGAAAATCCCAGTCGTGATTCACTACGTAAATTATTAGTTGATCATACTGGTGAACATGATGATTTAGATTTTAAAAGTGCATTAATTACTCCGCCAATTTTAGCCAAGCATATTATCGCAATGGCAAATAAAGCTGGTGGTGTAATTGTCTTTGGAGTTAAGGAAACAGAGAATGGAAAATTTGAGTCTGTAGGAATTGGATTAAATGATAAAACTCATTTTTTAAGAGATATTAATGCTTATGTACCTGATAAATTAAGTTATGAGGTAATTGATTTTAATTTTAATGAAATTGAGTATACAGAAATAAAAGGTAAATCATTTCGAGTAGTTATTATTGAATATTCACCGGAATATATTCCTTTTCTGTCTAAAAAAGATGGGGAAGGTATCAAGAAAAATTTGATCTATGTTCGGAAAAATGCCAGTTCAGAAACGGCTGACTATAACGATTTGCAAGATATTTTTAATCGTAGGTTAGAAACAAGTTTTTCATCTGCCAGAGAAATATCACTAACAGAGCATTTTAAAGAGCTAAAAGAGATTTATTCATTGATAAACAGAGGCTGGTGGTATGAGGATTTTGGGTTTCCTGTTCCTCCTCCAGATTATTATGATGATTATCCCTTTATGGAATTTGTAGCTAATCCTAAATATCCAAAAGAAGATTATGATGATTTTGTAGTGAGAATGTTAAATTTAAAAAAATCAGTAATCGAATCAATAATAAAATCTGATAAATTTTTTAGATAACACACATAGCACCTCATATTATACGGGAGATACTGTATTAACGGACTTGATGCTAAAATAATATTTTCTATTGGAATATATAGGTGAAAAATGAAAATCAAATTCTCAAACTTAGGTAGTATTCAAGAAACAGAGTTAGATTTGCGTCCTCTGACAGTAATTATTGGACCAAATAACTCAGGTAAAACTTATATTGCCTATTCTATTTATGGTTTGTGGCAGCGTGTGACACGAACTTTGAATATGTATAAAGGTCAATTAGACTTCAAGCAAGAAAATCAAGGTGGTTGGTCACTGCAAATAGATAATAACCTACTTGATTTTTTTGTTAGAGATGCTGAAGAAATGGCAAAAAGTTTCCAAGGAAGTTCTTTAGAATCATTCTTTCAGGATTCAAGTCATAAACTTTTCTCTAAAACATTATTTTCAATCATAATTTCTCGTCAAGAAGTCGAAGATGCGATAAATATATTAACTCAACAAGAATCTTTTTTCTTGGAGATTTTTCATTTGTCATACGGAATTTCTATAAAACTCAAAATTAGTCGCCAAAATAATACGTTGTTTTTCAAAACTCAATCTCAAAATCAGGAAAACAATATAAACGAAAACAAGATATTAATAGAGGATTTTTATAAAACAAATACACCAGAAATATATTTTATTGATGTTATTAAGCAAATAATTTTCTCTACTAAAATTTTTGCTTTTCCTGCTGAAAGAAATGCTTTTATAAATACCTATAAAATGCTGGCAAATAGGCGTTATCAACTTCTTAAACAAACTCAAAGACAATTATTAAGTATAAGTAGTTCAGAAAGACAACTTGATATACTAAAAGAACAAGGTGATATTCGTTATCCACAACCAGTAGAAGATTTTTTAGATTTTTTATCGGAAATAGAACTTCAAGAAATACCGAAAACTAATTCAAGCAATAAAAATGAATTTCAGAAATTAGCAGATGAGATTGAAAAACAACTACAAAACAAAAATAAAACTAATTTAAAATCTACTAAACTTGGTGGAAAAGAAATAAAAGTTTTAGTTAAAAAGGGTTTAGAAATTGATATATATAATGCTTCATCTTCTATCAAACAACTTGCACCATTACTGTTATATTTAAGATATCGTGCAAGTAAAGGTGATTTTCTGGTAATAGATGAACCAGAGATGAACTTACATCCAGAATCACAAGCAAAGCTGCTGGAAGCATTATCTATTCTTGTTAATCTTGGTGTGAGAATCTTACTTACAACCCATAGTCCTTATGTTATGGCACATCTAAATAATTTAGTTAATGGTAATCATGAAAATCCTGAAATCTTAAAACGTCAATCTTCATCTTTATATCTTCAAGATGAAAGAGCATTTTTACCTATAGATCAAGTTAGTGCGTATGAAATGAAAGATAATAAATTAGTTTCATTAAATGATCCAGATTATGGCATTAGATGGGATACTTTAAGTGATGTTTCTGTAGATATTCAACAAAAGTTTTTTGAAATTTATGAAGCAGGACAAGAAAAAGCAGATGAAACAGAAGAATAGTTCTAATCTTAAGGATAAAAAAGATAAACTTGACTGGCAAAATTTTAACTTTTTAGAGAATCTCCTAGTTTTCTGTACAGTACCAGGAAGAAGTGTTCCTAAAGAAAGTGGAGTACATTTTCGGATAACTTTATATTCTGAAAATCAAGCTATATGTATTTTGTTTGAAATAGATAGAAGAAATGATCCTCTTATTAGAAATCAAGCCTTAAAGCGTCCAGATTATATGTCTCTTTATCTTGATTCTAATTCTTGTATTTGCACAATCATTGAAATGAAAGGTAAGAATCACAACTCCTTAGAAAATGGAATTGAACAAATTTTAAAATTGAAAGAAATTTTACAAACTGAGATATCTAATCATTTACCTAGTAAACTAGAAATTAAATATCAAGGAATTTTATTAACTCCATATAATTCACAACCTCCATTAAAGAAAATAGCAGAAATAGCTTCAAATGGTTTTATTATTTTACCAATTCAATATAATAATAAAGCAGAATTATTTCCTTATGTTTCAAGGAAAAATGAAATAACTGAAATAAGTAAAAAATATAATCATCAAGAAATTACTGAATCAACAGCTTTGTTGATTGAAGAGATTTTAACAAAAAGAGCATTACCCAAACGTATACCTGATGACTACTATTCTAGCAATTTTCTAGTTGGTAATGATAGAGAAGGGATTTATATCAACCATTTATTACCAAATGACAGCGATTATATAACTTTATTATCGAATACAAAATTTACTGAAATTAATATGCAAGAATCTGAAGACAAAGAAAAAATCAAAGATGAATTAGTATTACTAAATTTAATAAATAGATTAGCAATAAAATTTTCAAATCATAAAATATCAGAGTCTAACGACTAATTTACCTATTTTTCAGTAATATCATGGTAAATTCTTACAGAGGTAGCCCATGATAGTTTTATAGAGATATGCAAAACAAAAATAGTCGGTTTCTAGTTGGTAACACCAGAGGCAATAACGTTCTGATGTTTGATGCCTATACAGGCAGTCCCCTGGGGACATTTATCGAAAAGGGTAGACTTGATAACCCTGACACCTTACTCTTTGGACCAGATGGAAATGGTGATGGTAAAAGTGACCTTTACATAGCCAGTGGTACAAAAAAAGGCAGTTCCTCTATATTGAGGTTTGACGGACAAACTGGTAGTTTTATTGATGTATTTGTGGGAGATAATCCCAATACAAGTTTAGATGAAAGTGGTGGTTTAATTCGTCCCTATGGTCTTGCTTATGGATCAGATGGTAATTTTTACGTTTCCAGCTTCTTAACCGACCAAATATTACGCTATAATGGCGCAACGGGGGCATTTATTGATGTTTTTGCCCAAGGAAATGGTAAAAAAGATAGCTTAAATGGACCAAATGGGCTACTCTTTATCAAAAATAGTCTTTATGTTACCACCCAAGGAAGTGTAGCCACTGTTAATCCTCAAACTGGAGAGGTTAAGGCTGATTTTAGTGCAGGTTTGTCTAGTCAAGTTTTACGTTACGACTCCCTAGCAGCGGGAACAACTCCCACAGTCTTTGCTACTCCCACACCATCACCTGATAGTTTTAACTTTGTCAGTTTGCTGGGTTTAGCGGTGGGTGAAGATAATGATTTGTATGTGAGTGATTTTGCTAACGGTATTCAACGCTATGATTTGGAAACTGGGAATTTAGTCAATACTCTTTCTACAAATTATACAACTAGTCAGTCACCCAGTAATAATTTTATTGGCGGACTTGCTTTTGCGCCTAATGGTAATTTACTCACTGTGGGTTTTAATGTTAGCACTACACAGGGGGCTATTCTCAGCTATGAAAGTGAGAGTAGTTCAGTTGTTAGTCCATTTCAGGTTTTAGTTCCTACAAACCCGGTTCTTGAACGTCCTGTGGGGATAACTTTTTTCCCTACAGAAAATCAGTTGGTATCTGGAACTACTGGAAACGATGACTTGGTTGCGGGTAAAGATTTAGAAGCAGTTGCAGATATTGTATTTACTGGTGCTGGTGATGACAAAGTTGATCTGGCTATCAAAACCTATGCAAGTGATAATAACGTCTTCTTAGGTAGTGGTAATGACGTGATAGATGTGAGTAAAAGCGATCGCACTTTTGGCGATTTAGGTAATGATACTTTTTATGCTACTGATGGTAAAGGTGGTAATCGGATGTCCGGTGGCGCTGGTAATGATACCTTTTTCTTGGGTAGTAATGACCGCGCTTTGGGTGGTGATGGTAACGACACCTTCTTTATCCAAACAGGTGGTAATAATTTAATCAGTGGTGGTGCTGGCGCTGATAATTTCCAGATTGTGACTCTTGAACTCCCTAAAACTCCTAATAGGATTTTAGATTTTCAGACAGGTATTGATACTATAAGTATCTTTGGTGCTAAAGCACTTGGTATTTCTGCCACTAATTTAGTATTGAATCAAACGGCTGGCGATACTGATATCATCTTTGGTAACAGAACTCTAGCTATCTTGAGTGGCGTTACAGGCTTAAATATTAATGTCATCAACCTTGTAAATTAAAGCAATACAATGGAGGGCGGGGAGACCCCGCCCCTACTTTGTAATATTTACTCTTTGCGCCTCTGCGCCTCTGCGTGAGACATATTCATTGTTATGAAAACCTACTTGTTAGGTTGAGGAGTCATCCGCAAATAAGGTTTAATTTCTTCATAACCTTTAGGAAACTTGGCTTTGAGGACTTCAGGATCTTTCAAAGAAGGGACAATTACCACATCTTCACCATCTTTCCAGTCTGCGGGGGTAGCAACACTGTAATTATCAGTTAATTGCAGAGAATCAATGACGCGCAAGATTTCATCAAAGTTGCGGCCAGTGCTGGGAGGATAGGTGAAAGTCAGACGCAGTTTTTTGTTGTTGTCAATGACAAACACGGAACGCACTGTTACAGTAGCCGCTGCGTTGGGGTGAATCATATCATAAAGTTCAGAAACCTTACGATCTGGATCTGCCAAAATTGGGTAATTGAGAGTGGTGCTTTGGGTTTCTTCAATGTCACCAACCCAGCCATTATGAGATTCTACATCATCAACGCTGAGAGCGATCGCCTTCACATTGCGTTTGTCAAATTCTGGTTTGAGTTTGGCAACAGTTCCTAGTTCGGTGGTGCAAACTGGTGTAAAGTCAGCAGGATGAGAAAATAGTACCACCCAGCTATCACCAGCCCAGGCGTAAAAGTCAATTTCCCCATGAGTGGAGGCTTGAGTAAAGTTAGGTACTGTATCACCAAGACGAAGAGTCATGTAAGATTCCCTGTATTTTAAGAAAACATCTATATTCTACCGTGACAGTATGACACAAAAGACCGATTATCCTATCGGACTGTCGCGGTTGGCAACAAAATTTTAAGTTTAAGCCAGGTGTTCCTCAACTTTTGAGACTAATTCATTTGTCCAATGGTGGACAAGTTCAGCGTTAGCGGCTTCTACCATGACTCTAATTACAGGTTCTGTTCCCGAAGCCCGGACGAGGACTCTGCCATTATCACCCATTGCTACTTCGGCTTTAGCGATCGCTTGTTGCACAGGTTGACAACTTTCCCATCCTAACCGTCGTTCCCGATCTAATACTCGCACATTCCGTAAGATTTGGGGATAGGTTTGGAAACTTTGATCTACCATTTCTCCCAAAGAAAGATTAGCCTCTTTCACCACCGCTGCAATATGCAAAGCTGTTAATAAACCATCTCCAGTCATGGCATAATGACTACACAGGATATGTCCCGATTGTTCTCCTCCCAACATTCCCCCAGTTTTCTGCATTTCCGCTTGCACATATTGATCACCAACAGCGGTACGAATTAATCTACCACCTATTTGTTGCCAAGCTCTTTCAAAGCCTAAATTAGCCATAACAGTGGAAACTATCAGATTATCTGGGAGTTGTTGTTTTTGTTGTAAATGGCGACCCCACAGGTAAAGAATGTAATCACCATTAACGGATCTGCCCGTATTATCCACAGCTAAAACCCGATCTGCATCGCCGTCAAAAGCAAAACCCATATCGGCTTGATTGGCGACTACAGCGGCTTGGAGAATATCCAAATGTGTAGAACCGCAATTAACATTAATGCGATCGCCATCAGCTTCATTATGTAAACAAATGACCTCCGCACCCATTTCTGTAAATACCGCCGGTGCTAAACCCACCGCTGCACCCCAAGCTAAATCTAAAACAATCTTCATGCCTTGGAGAGTCAGTCCAGATGCTAAAGGTGTTTGGATAGACTGGCTATATGTTTTAATTAACTCTGTTCGGGAATAATGTCTACCGCAATTATTTATGCTCAAATCGGGGGATAATTGACCTCGTAATCCCGCCTCAATTTCACCTTGTAGGGCTTTAGATAACTTACCACCCTGGGCATCAAAGATTTTAATTCCATTGTCTTCTGGAGGATTGTGGCTGGCGGAAATCATGATTCCCCCAATGGCATCGGTGATGCTGGACAAATAGGCTACACAAGGTGTAGGACATAATCCTAAATACCACACTTCCAAACCAGCAGCAGTTAACCCGGCGCTCAAAGCCATTGCTAACATATCACTGGAATTTCTGGAATCTTGTCCCAGAATAATTGGACCGGGAACAGTCGCATAATTACGGAGGACAACCCCCGCCCAAAAACCCACTTGTAAAGCCAAAGGCGCATTCAGTAAGTCTCCCACCTTGCCACGAATGCCATCCGTACCAAATAAAGCATTAGTTGGCAGTGGTATGGAATTAAACACCCCACTCTTCTCAACTTCGGAAATACAGCCTTGATTTCGAGCCATTGATGAAACCATAAATTTAAAAACTCCACACAATCACACAGGAGAATAGCACTTTCTTCCATTATCCTTGACGTTAATAAAACGCCAAAGAAACTCATTGCTTAATTATTTTTAATATAAATTCTCATCAAATAGTTTTAATCTTACGTTTTAATGGGGTTTTTTCACCATTACGGACAAAAAACTTCCACAGTTAATTTTTTTACAGTTGAGAATTTTAATAATATGAACAGCAATTTAGCAAGCAAATTACGTGTAGGTACAAAAAAAGCACACACCATGGCAGAAAATGTGGGTTTTGTCAAGTGTTTTTTAAAGGGAGTTGTGGAGAAAAACTCTTACCGCAAGTTGGTTGCTAACTTTTACTTCATTTACTCCGCTATGGAAGAGGAAATGGAAAAACACAAGCATCACCCAATTTTAAGCAAAATTTACTTTCCCGAACTTAACCGCAAGCATACCTTAGAGCAAGACCTTCATTACTACTATGGTTACAATTGGCGAGAGCAAATCAAATTATCTCCTGCGGGTGCGGCTTATGTAAACCGGATTCGGGAAATTTCCGCCACTGAACCAGAATTATTAATTGCTCATTCCTATACCCGTTATCTAGGTGATTTGTCCGGGGGACAAATCCTCAAAGGTATTGCCCAAACTGCAATGAAGCTGGGTGAAGGTGAAGGAACTGCTTTTTATGAGTTTGCAGATATTACCGATGAGAAGGCATTTAAGGCTAAGTATAGAGCCAATTTAGATGCTATGCCTATTGATGATACTACAGGCGATCGCATTACCGAAGAAGCAAATGCCGCTTTTGGTGTGAACATGAAAATGTTCCAAGAGTTGGAAGGTAATCTAATTAAAGCGATCGGCATCATGGTTTATAATGCCATGACCCGAAAACGGACAAAAGGTAGCACTGAATTGGTAACTGCGGAATAATACAGCAGGAGTCAGGAGTCAAACTGGCTTGGTGTCTGACTTTGAATCTATATTCTGTACCTCATTAATCTGCCATTTGCTGTAAGTTGAGAAATATTAACTTTTCTCATAATATCTAGGGGTGATAGCCTTGTGATTGTTTTTGTGTAGATGAAAGCAACCAGAAGGAAGTTGCCCCTAAATTTTAAGAAATCCTGACATTTCCAAAACCTATACCGTTACATTATCTATTTAGCTTAAACAATTATGTTTTTATACTTATCTAAAATCATCCCCCTATTTTTTTACCCGTTAGGATTGGCAAGTGTAAGTTTAATAGTAGCTTTAATCACCTTACGAAAACATCCCCGCATTGCGACTATCGCCATTTCCTTATCCTTAGCTTTGTTGCTAGTTTGTAGCAATGCCTGGGTCGCCAAATCCTTAGTCCGCAGCTTAGAATGGCAAAACATCCCCACTCCACAAATCCCCAACGCTGAAGCCATTGTCGTCTTAGGAGGTGCAACCAGATCACCAACTTGGCCCAGGGTAATGGCAGATTTAAACGAAGCAGGCGATCGCGTAATTTATGCAGCCCAACTCTATTTTCAGAAAAAAGCCCCTATAATTATCCTGAGTGGCGGTCGCATTGATTGGCGCGGTAGTGGTTCTCCAGAATCAGCAGACATGGCAGCTATTCTCACATCCATTGGTGTTCCGGCTGAAGCCATTATTCAAGAACCCAATTCCCTCAATACTTATGAGAACGCTGTCAACGTCCGTAAAATCCTCGAAACTCGTCAAATTAAAAAAGTATTATTAGTCACTTCAGCAACACATACACCCCGATCTTTGAAAATTTTTCAACGTCAAGGTATTAATGTCATTCCCGCACCCACCGATTTTCTAGTTAGTCAAGGGGAACTTCAAGAACTTACCAACACTCCCAAAGCCGCAATTCTCAATTTATTACCTGATACCGATAATTTAGATCAATTCACAAGTGCATTAAAAGAATATATTGGCACTTTTATTTATAGCCTGCGAGGTTGGTTATAGGAGTCCGAAAGAAGGAATCAGGAGTCAGGAGTTCAGAAGAGAGAAGAAAGAAGAAAAGGCGTTACTGAATTGAGGTATGAAATTCCTAAATTGAACCTTTAAAACTCTTACCTTTGCGTCTTTGCGCCTTTGCGTGAGACTAAAATTCATACCCTTAATCAGCAACGCCGAAGAAAAAGGTATTTGCAAAGATGAACATCCCTGAATATTAACTCAAAAATCAGAATTAACATAGAATTTTCGGCGTTGGAGAATTGAGGTAAGAAAGTCAAAAATTCCATCTCTCAAACTCTTACTCTCTGCGCCTGGAGCGTCTCTGCGTGAAAAACCATCCATCCCTTATACCCACATCACCATGACACACAACCACCATCATCATCACGAACATGGACACCATAATCACAATCACACCCCAGCAACATTTAGTCGGGCTTTTGCTATTGGCACTGCATTGAATATAGGATTTGTCATCGTTGAAGCCACCTATGGCTACCTAGCACATTCCTTGGCTTTGTTTGCTGATGCGGGTCATAACCTGAGTGATGTATTGGGACTTCTCCTGGCGTGGGGTGCAAGTTCCCTTGCCCGTCGTCCTCCCAGCCACCGCTATACCTATGGATTGCGTGCCTCATCAATTCTAGCAGCTTTAGCCAATGCCGTAGTTTTACTTTTATCTATGGGGGCGATCGCTTGGGAAGCCATTCGTCGTTTTCATGATTCCGCACCAGTATCAGGAGGAACAATTATTGGTGTTGCCCTAGTTGGTATTATCATTAATACTGCTACTGCACTTATGTTTATGTCAGGACGTAAAAGCGACTTAAACATTCGGGGCGCATTTTTACACATGGCTGCTGATGCCCTGGTATCATTGGGAGTTGTGGTAGCCGGAATTGTGATTTTATTCACCCATTGGCTATGGCTTGACCCATTAGTTAGCTTAGTGCTTGTGGGAGTCGTCGTGGTCGGCACGTGGCATTTACTCAGAGACTCTGTAAATTTAGCACTTGATGGCGTACCAGCAGGAATTGAACCCCGTGCCGTGAAAAATTACTTAATTGAATGTCCTGGAGTGTCGAAAATCCACGATCTTCATATCTGGGCTATGAGTACAACCGAAACCGCACTCACAGTTCATTTAGTCATGCCAGGAGGTTATCCTGGTGATGCTTTCTTATGGGAAGTTTCCCAGGAACTCGAACACCATTTTGGGATCAAACACTCTACTATTCAGGTAGAAACAGGCGATTCAGCTTATCCCTGCGCCTTAGAACCAGATCACGTTGTGTGACATACTCCACACACTCCCTTATACCTTGCGGCACGCTTGCGCGAACAGATGAGTGTGGGCTTCTCAGTGACTCCTCTAGGAAGACATTAACTGAGCTTTAAAGCCCTATGCCCTAGGGACTTTTGGAGATAATTTTGAACTTTTTCGATAGGCTGCTTTTCAGCATTTAATTGAGTTACACCTACTGGTTAAGATTATATCAAAATATTTGAAAAAACACCAAGAAAGTGTTCATTCCTCATCGACCACCATTGCTGATTTCACGATGTTAAAAAATCCTGATGCTTGCAACTGATGCACACATAGTTGCAAAAAAAATATAAATAAATATTGTTTTTTTTGCAAAAAAATGTTATATTTATTTACATAAGTCAATAAAACTTAGTAAATCCTAATTGGAGTGCTGATCATGGGTAACGCAACAAAAGCAGCTAACACACCTGTAGCTACAGATCGCAACGGTTGGCGCTGGGGTTTTACATCTGAAGCAGAAATCTGGAATGGCCGTTTAGCAATGATTGGGTTTTCAGCAGCAGCTTTGATTGAACTATTTTCTGGTAAAGGCTTTCTCCACTTCTGGGGTATTCTTTAATTTTTCCATAACATAATTTTTGATTAATCAAAAGCCTGGTAGTTGTCATCAACTGCCAGGTTATTTACTTGAAAAAATACATCATAGTCCCCTCCTCGCTTGCGGGGAGGGGGCTGGGGTCTTTATAACTACATATCAAAAAAATTAATCTTATGAATAATCAAATTTTGAAAGAGAAATTACAAGCAACAATCAAGAGAAATCAAGCTAAAAGTGATGGTTCTCCTATTACTAATTTAAAGCTTGATCAAACTTTAGTCGCAGAAATTGAACAATTAACAGCCGAATTAGAAAGTCTCAATCCTCAACCTCTCATTCATGCTACAGCTTTATTAGAAGGTGTTTGGCAATTACAATATTCCACAGCCAGAGAAATCCGTTCTTTAGACTCTCTACCATTGGGATTACAAATAGGTAAAGTTTATCAAGTAATTAATATTGCCGATAATATTTTGCTCCGAAGAGCCTCCCATTTCTGGGGTAATGTTAGCTTTGACAATGTTAGAGGTCGGTAACTATCTTAAAAGCACTGGTTTAACCCTTAAGCCTGTTTAACTTTGAAGTTCTAGAGCAGGGAACTAGCTACGCATCCCCTGGTAGGTCTTTAACTCTTACCTCTAACGTAGTTCGGTTAAGAACTGAGTCCAACTAGGCTTTTACAAGCCCTCACTTACCCGAAGGGAAGTGATGGGTGGTTGACTCTCCATAAAGTTAATGATTTAGCTAACTTGGATTTCACAAGGATATAGCTGCGGTTTTTCCCTTACGGGGTATTTCTACCCCATTTAGGTAGGTTTTTTTGGAATTACTTATGGTATTAATCTTCTGATTACTGCGTTTATTATCTACACCTTCAGCTTGTTTTTTGGCATTATTGATAATCTCAGCAATATCACTCATGTACGCATCTTGATCATCCTGTGATGATTGACAATAACCACCGCATAAAGTTTCTGCTTGTCCGGGATTTATCTCTTCTAGAAGTAACCTGATATCAATCTGATTAATATCGGTATTTATGATTTTATTCATGTTTTTAATGAATCACAAGTACAACTAAATCCCATCCTGACAAAAATCCTCCTAATTCTCATCTATCTATTGGCTAATTTTTTAGATTCTACCGCTCCCCTTATGGAAAAGAATATTAATTTAATTTTTGTAGCGACTGTCTTGATTGTCAAGCGATTGTTAAGGAAAAATTTAAAGTCTAGGAAAAAAGTCAGAAAATAGAGGAGAAAAACAGAACAGAACAAAACAGGTAAATTATAGATTGCCATAAATTACCAAACTAGATTGGAGGTATAAAAACGACAGTAGAACTTTATGCAGAAATTGGTTGTGAGTCTTGAGAAATAGACCAAGGAAGATGATCTCGAATCATCGCATTTAAAATAACTAACATTTTATGAACGCAAGCAGTAATGGCCAATTTTTTGGGTTTACCACGTTCAACCAAGCGCTCATAAAAAGTTTTGATAACAGGATTATGACGCATGGCAACAACAGCACCCATATAAAGAATGGCACGAACATGGGCGCGACCACCATTAATCATGCGCTTACCTTTGTGCTGACCACTATCATGATTAATTGGTGCAACACCAACTAAGCGAGAGATTTGTTTGGCAGTTAATTGACCTAATTCTGGTAAGTCAGAAACTAAAGTGGTAGAAATTACTTGACCAATGCCAGGAGTAGTTTTGAGTAGATTGACTTTATCAATCCATTGTTGATTATTTTGGGTCAACGTCTCAATTTCTTGATTGAGTTGTTGAAGATGTTGCTCAAGATAATCAATATGGGATTCAATATCTGTCAAAGCTTTACCACGAGCGCGGTCACGGCGATTCTTTTCCGCTGTAGACATTTCTACTAATTGTCTTCGGCGACTAATTAATTCGCCTAATTGACGTGACATTTCACTTTCGATTGCTAACACCTCCGGTTTCATTGCTTCACCGAAATGCGCCAAAATCTGTGCATCAATGGCATCGGTTTTGGCTAACTTACCTGTAGCTTTAGCAAAGTCTCTTCCCTGACGAGGATTGATTAATGCTACTGGTAAAAGAGCCGCTTGCAATTGAATGATTAATTCTGTTTCTAGTCCTCCTGTTGCTTCCAGTACGATTAGGTTTAAATCGTTAGATTGAAGTTGCTTAACTAGATTAGCTATTTCTGTTTCAGTATTAGCAAATTGAAATGCTTTACCCATTGGACGGATATAAACATCAAGTGTTGCTTTACTTACGTCAATGCCTACCCATTGGGAGATATAATCCATTTTTAACTCTCCAATTTCAATTACTTCTTTTTAATTTGTTTTGTTTTTATTCATCCCCTTGATTTCACTCATCCTTGCACGATACGGGCTATATTATCTATGTCTTTGTTCATAGTTTTTACCCCAGGCGACTGTTCGAGTTCTGTCATGGAGATTGTTGTGGTGATCCTTGCTACAAAGCGGTCTTTTCTGACCCAGGTTGGGACGGTCTACCACTTCTTCTAACATACCTCTAAGATACAAGGTTGGGTTGAGGCACGAAACCCAACATTGGCGGTAAGATAGTAAGAGTTGTTGGGTTTCCTTGCGTCAACCCAACCTACAATAAATATTGTTTTACATAAAGGAGGGAACGGTAGAGCCATTTTTTATTTGCGAATAGATAAACTACCGGATGATTCCGTCCGCATTTTTCTAGTTTCTTCCAAAATTTTATCTATATCTTCTTGAGATAGACGTTGAATATAGTTAATTTTAACTTCTTCTAAAAAGTCATTTAGTAAACTTTGAATTTCCACTAAAACTTGTTTTTGCTGTATTTCTGAACTAAATGAAGCTGTGAATTTTTCTATTAGCTGAGTAGAAAGTTTTGCCGCGACAGGATCTTTGATGGTACTAGATAAAGCAGCATAGATATTATTAGTGATTTGCGTGGCTAGTTGTTCACTAATTTGTGTTTGAGCTTTACCTAATCCTGGTAACAGGAGGATATTACTATATCCTGGTAATTGTTGACAAGCAATGGCGATGCTATGGCACAAAATTGCATTTACTTCTGGTTGAATTTTAGGTAACACCTGATTAACCAGAGTTTTAATTAACAATCCAGTAATTGCTTCGACTTCGTTGATATTATTAATATCTATATAAGAACGCAGATGATCTGATTCTAGTAGCCAACGGGTAATTTCACCTCGTTTAATTGAACCTTGAACCTGGTTAATTACTTGAACTACGACAATTTCTGTAATTTCTTCGGCAAAATTAGCAAGAATACCTTGATGAATTTGCCGTCTAATTACATAAAAATCAATTAACTTTGCTTGATCAAGTCTGATTGTAACCGGGATAATTCTTAAATATCGCCAAATTGGTATTATTAAGAATATATCATACCAACGCCAAAGAATTGCTTCCAACCAACTTAAATGGCTATATCTACGTTTTATTAAGAAAGTACGTCCTAGTAATTCTGTGGCAAATAGAACTACAAATGGTAAATCAATTATCCAGAATTTATCTAAAAATTCCCCATTCTCACCAATTTTTCGATAATAGTTTTTAGCAATTCCAGGGCGAATTTTTTGGTTAAAAAAAGCTATTTCCTGATTCCAACCATGTTTAGATAAATACTCCTGACTCCAAAAAGTATTAAATGCACCTTTTGCAGATTTTTGTCCGATGTGTTCCCGCATCCGGTTTTTGATTTTTTCCAGCGTTCCACTCTTGCCTGCACCCGCAAAAGGATTACTATCAATCATCTCTTTGCTAAGAAAGTGAAGTTCCTCCAACTTGGTTTTGACTTGAGGAGAGTTTAACCCTGTTTGAATTACCTGTTTTTCTAATCCATCTACTGCCTCTAGATATTGTTTTGTCTCACGATGAGGTTCAATACCTTTGATTGGATCGTATAATCGAGTTATTACAGGAATTTGACGGAAGTAAAAATCTCTCCAAGGTACATAACTTAAATCCAAGAAAACTAATCCTAAATTGACAGTAGCTGTAATTGCCATTACTCTTTCAAACCATAGGTTTTTGTGTTGGGAAATTTTTAATTTGCTCATGATTTCTAGTTATAGTAAATTGCAGGGTTTACGAAATACAGTAGCATCAGGTTGAAAACCAGTGTCATGAATGTTATAGCAGAAATCAGGAGTCAGAAGTTAGGAGTCTTCTACTATTAGGCGTTGGTGAATTGGGGTATGAAAGTCGAAAATTCTATTTCTCAAACTCTTACTCTCTGCGCCTGGAGAGCCTCTGCGTGTTCGCGCAGCGTGCCGTAGGCATAATAAAATCATACTTTTACTCAGCAACACCGGAAATTATTACGCTTCAGTGCATAATTATTTAGTGATGCAGTTAATATCATTAAAACCCTAGTATATCTGTATAGATCAGCGATAGTGCGTATTTTTATCAGTTCGGAGATATTAGGCAGATGGCGAAAACTAATTTTTGTTATATTCATTAGTAATCAATTAGAGTCGAATTAATCAGAATTAATAACTAATTGTTAAGCCATAGGTTAAAAAAACTTCAGAATTACCTGCTAGTGTCTTAGTATCAAGGATTTAATCCCAAGGAGTTTTTATGATGTGGTGTGGTTTAAACAAGTCTAGAGTAACTATAGCTTTAACCTGTATTGTGGCAGCAAGTGTTGTGTCTTCAGATATGACTTTTGCCGCTCGTCAGCGCAACTATAAGCCCGATGAATTCCGATCTGTATTACGTGGATTGGGTTATAACGTTAAGGTTAAAAAAGATCCTCTGACTGATGAGGAAACTAAAAAGGCTATCACTGAATTTCAAACAGGCTACAAGTTAAAGGTGGATGGGAAAGCAGGTCCCCAAACCCAAGATCAAGCTGCTATGATTGTGCAAATTTTGCAAGCTAATTTGAATACTGTACTTAAACCAAAAACTCTACTTCCTCGTGATCAATTCTACAGTCCCCAGTTAGAAGAGTTGGTAAAGGAGTACCAGAAAAAACATCAACTCTCAGAAACTGGGATTGCTGATTTACAACTTCGTCAAAAAATAAATGAAGAAGTTAAAACTATCATTACCAAACCAGTAACTAAACCCGAACCAACAGTTACACCAACAGCTAAACCAACAGTTACACCAACAGCTAAACCAACGGCTAAACCAACAGTTAAACCAACGACTAAACCAACGACTAAACCAACAGTTAAACCAACAGTTAAACCAACAGTTAAACCAACGGCTACAGCTACGCCTACACCTACACCAACGGCTACACCTACACTTACACCTACACCGTAAAAGTAAAGTCAAGAATTAGAAATCGGTAAAAAATGACAGGCACAATAGCCTGTCAGATGTTTACTCAAAATCAAATAAAACTCACCTTTTCAGCTTTAAAGCTTCCGTTGCAGATATTCCCTCACCTTGAGTACCGAAATACCATAAAGCTGAACTGGCTTCAGCACGAGTTACAGGTTTTTTGGGTTGAAATAGGGTTGTATAGCCAAAAACTCGGCGAATATTTGATTGTTCAGCGTTCTGGAAATCAGCCAAAACTGCTTTTAATGCTTTCGGTTCAATACTACCTGCATCTTGAAAACCCCAAGTTTGTTTAACGGCTTCTAAATTAGCAGCGGGTAAGGCTTGGCGAGTATCTAAAGGAACTTTCCAGAGGATTAATTGTTCTCGTGTCAAGGGTGCATCAGGACGGAATAAAACCGCTGTGGCATCTCCAGATAAAGCACTGGGAATTAAACCAGCTTCGGCTAATCCTTGAATGACTGGAAAATCGGGATCTTTGGTTAAGATATCCCTAAAAGCTGGTTGAGTGCTGGAGGATGCTAACCGAATTTGTTTGGCTGGATTATTCGCATACATGGCATTATTAGCTGCAACTAACCAGCGGGCATATTCCCGACGGGTGATAATTTTATCAGGGAGAAATTCGTTGGTTTTTGGTTCGATAGATAAAACACCTAATGTAGCTAAATCTTGAATATGAGAGCGCCATTCTGGGGGTGCTTTTTGAATATCAGTAAATTCCTGAGTTGTTAAGGTTTCCGGTTGGGTGGTTGGCTGTAGGGTTGGCTGGGTGACTACGTTAGTATTATCAGTCTTAGGTAATACTGGACCGATAAATTCTGGATTATCTGAAGGGGTAACTGGGTTAGTAGACGTAGTTGGAGAATTGGACGAATATTCAATTAATAATTTAGTAGCTGTTTGCGGTTGATTGGGTTCAGCTTTAGTAACAGTTTGTGGTTTAATTGTGACATTGATGAGTAAATCATTGCGTTTGGCGGAAAAAGTCCCATCTACATCATCTTGAGGCTGTTGGACAATTTGCCAGTTTTTAGCCTGAAATTGCTGGCGGTAAAAGCTGGTGATTATATTACTGGGATCTGCACTTTGCCAACGAATTGATATTTTATTTTCGGAATTAGCTGGTGTAACTTCCTCTAGTTTGGCGTTGGGGTAAATGGGAATATCTGCGGGAAAATCAGCCGGTAATTTAATTGTTGATGTGTTGGGGTTTGGTGTTGTTTGCTGACTCTGAGGTTTGCCAAAGGGAACAGGATTATTTTGCAACTGAGGGTCAGCCGCTAATGATTGTTCTAGGTTTTTAGCAGATTGACTGTTAGCACAGGCTGTTAAGGATAGTAAAACAGCAAAACTCAGGAATACAGCAGGGTAGTTACGGGAAAACACAAAGAAATCACAAATTGATTTTCACCTTCTACAGTAGCATTTTTGAGGTTGGGTAGTCAGCCAGGGAATAAATTCCCTGTCTTAAAGTTAAAGTCGGTTTTAACCGACTGTTTTTGGTTTATTTTTTCTCTCACTGGAAGAAGAGATGCGTTTTTAGCTTAAACCTTTACACATCTATAATTAATAGTGATCTTCCTATGAGAATAGATTCTACTCAAGCTTTAAAATTACGCAGTTTGGGGTTAATTGAATTTAAAGGAAATGATGTGCAATGTCTTTGTAATTTATATCGTTTTTATTTTCAAGAACGTATATAGCAGTTGTCGCGCTTGATGCAATACAATCGAGGGCGCAGGCCCTGCGCCCCTACCAATGTGTAAGTTGCGTAAGTTATGTTATAGTCTAAATTTATACATTTATTGGTTAATGGAATATTGCTTTGCAACGCCAATAGTGGCGGTTATAGGTTTTGAGGAATTGATAGAAAGTTTTCGCCAATGGTTTGAAGTGGTAAGCTGGGAATAAGGCAACTCTGCGGCTGTTTGTAAGAATTGATGGATGGCTTAGGGATGATTTAATGCTTCTATTGGGGAAGCGATCGCAAGTTGCATCGGTGTTACATAATTAGCTATAGGTTGGTATGCACTTGAATGAGTTACAGAATACATGGCAAAGGCCTACATTAAGGGACTCTTGACTTCTACTAGGGCTATTTTTTGGATTCTGTAAATAATTGCTAAAGGAGGTGACGATAGGTTCAACAATTCCTGACTAGAAGCCTAGTAGCTGTAAAAGTAAGAGCAAATGGCAGCAAAATTCCGAAAAAATCCGCTTTCACCCAAAAATATAGATCGGATTGCAGTAGGAAGAATCTAAAATAGATATTAAATTAGAAAAACAACGGCCATTAAGCAACGTCAGTTCATTTCACCGTCTGTAAAGCGTCCCCAGGTTGTTACCAGTGCTGAAACAAGATGTCATGCAAGTTTCCCAGGATCAGCCTATTTATTCTGAGGCTCCACTCCAACTACTGCTGTTTATTGATGGGCGACCTCAGTCCCGTCAACAAGTGCAGCGAATTCGTGCTTACTTAAAAGAATTAGAGGCTGGGTATAGTTTTGAACTACAAATTATTGATGTTGGCGAACAACCCTATTTAGCGGAACATTTTAAGTTAGTAGCAACTCCTGCTTTGGTTAAAATTCATCCCGAACCTCAACAAACTATTGCTGGTACTAATATTATTCCGCAATTAAAAATCTGCTGGCCGCGTTGGCAAACCGCTGTCACCACTTTTTTGAAGTTACAGGAAGATTCCCAAGAATGTTTGGATGAGAAGAGTCAGGTGATTGCGCCTAAGTCTACCATTCATTCTGTTGCTACTTCGGCGGAGGCAATTCAACTAGGGGATGAAATTTTTCGTCTGAAGCAGGAAAAGGAGAGACTGCAAGAACAGCTACTGTTTAAAGACCGAGTGATTGCCATTTTAGCCCATGATCTTCGCAATCCTCTGACGGCGGCGGCGATCGCTATTGAAACTCTTCAATCTAATTACAATCCAGATACGGGGGAATTTCTCCGCCTGAAACCAGGACTGGCTATACATTTATTAAAACAGGCCCGGACACAAACACGGATTATTGATCGGATGATTGCTGATTTGTTACAGGTCGGGCGGGGTGAGGATATAGAATTGCCAATTGTACCACAAAGGTTACAATTGGGGGAATTGTGTTTACAAGTATTAGAGGAATTGAGCGATCGCTACACAGCTAAATCCCAAACGGTAGAAACAGATATTCCCCAAGATTTACCCTATGTATATGCTGATCCTGAACGCATTCGGCAAGTCCTAGTTAATCTTTTAGATAACGCCATCAAATATACACCTGTTGGTGGTATTATCACTGTAGCCGGATTACATCGGACTACCCAAAAAGTTCAATTTAGTGTTGGTGATACAGGACCAGGGATTCCCGAAGAAAACCGCGATCGCATTTTTGAGAATCTTTTCCGTCTCCAGCGCGATCGAGGCACAGATGGATATGGAATTGGTCTTTGTTTATGTCAACGCATTATCCGCGCCCATTACGGTCAAATTTGGGTAGATTCATCTCCCCACGGTGGTGCATGGTTTCATTTTACAATGCCAGTATATCCATCGTGAATTAGGGAACAGGGAACAGGGAACAGGGAACAGGGAACAGGGAACAGGGAACAGGGAACAGGGAACAGGGAACAGGGAACAGGGAACAGGGAACAGAATAAGAAATTATTACCAATCACCAATCACCAATCACCAATCACCAATCACCAATCACCAATCACCAATCACCAATTACCAATTACCAATTACCAATTACCAATTACCAATTACCAATTACCAAAAATGCCAAATCAATTAATGTATCAACAGGATGATTTTGTTGTTTTAGAGACAAATCAACCAGAACAATTTCTCACCGTAGCTGAATTACTACTCAAGCTGGAAACAACCCTATTGCAAATCTCACAGGAGGATTTACCACTAGATTTACAAAAATTTAATTCAATCAGCCAACAAGCACAATATTTACTAGATACTAGTTGTAATTTAGATTTAGGTCCAGGAAAATATTTACAGTGGTATGCAGTCAGGTTGGAAAAATAAAACCCACAATATTCTTCCCAGGACGATGCTATAATATACTCAGTATGATCAGGAAATGCTATATCCCTACTCCCTATCCCTGATCTAAAAAATATTCTGACTCCTGAATTCTTGTCTTTATCTATGTTCGGTTTCAAAAGTTATGCTCTCAGACTGATATGCAGGTGGTTCAACATGAATGAGAATCCTCACAGGATGAAAACGTTGTTCTAGTTGTTTTTCGACTTCTTCCGTGATGTTGTGGGCTGTCTCTACATCTGGTGCATCTACAATGAGGTGCATTTCTATAAAAACTTGACGACCAATGACACCACGAGAAGCGATATCATGACAGTTGAGGACACCGGGGACGGAAACGGCGATCGCATGAATTGTTTCTGGGGCGATCGCCATTTGATCCACCAACCAAGGTAAATTTTCAGTTAAGACTGACCAACCACTCCAAAATACCAGTAGAGCCACCGGGAAAGCTAGTACCACATCTAACCATTGATAACCCAGCCACACACCAATTAAACCACCAATAACCGAAATTGTCACCCAAACATCGCTCATAGTATGGGTAGCATCAGCGATTAGAATCGAACTACCTACCCTTTTTCCCACATTCCGTTCATAAAAAGCGACAAAAATATTTACTCCTAAAACAATTAATAATAACCACAATTCTGGAGGTGATACTCTCACAGGTTCACCACCTTTGAGAATCCTTTCTACTGCACCTTGGACAATTTCAAAACAGGCTATTCCTAAAAATGCAGCAATACCCAAAGCCCCCACTGCTTCAAACTTATTATGTCCGTAGGGATGCTCCCGATCTGGCAACGGTGAAGAAAACTTAATAGCCACTAATCCTAAGACATTATTAGCACTATCTGTCACACTATGTAAGGCATCAGCCAGTAAGCTTAAAGAACCTGTCCAATAGCCCACCAGGGCTTTTAACCCCATCACGAATATGTTTAGTAATAGTGTAATGATTAAAACTCTTCTTACTTCAGTGCGGTTATCGTAAATCATATATTTATAATTGTGATTTGTGAAAAAAAGGAATAGAGAATTTGTTTTCTTGAACTCTTACTGTACACCAATAAGTATTTGTTGCTAAGAATAAATATATAGAAAATAGGTCAAAACTTGCTAATTAAGAATTTATCTCTTTATTGAACAAAAAGATCCCCGACTTCTTTAAGAAGTCGGGGATCTGGATATGGGATCTGGATATTATAAATATAATAGAGAGCATATTCCGGTAATATAGATAATTACGAATTATTGTTAATAAGTAGCTTATGTCTTCTGTACCTCTAACACTGAATCTAGTAGAAGGTTCTGTTTCCGTCAGTTTTTCACCCCAAGCAGCACAAGAATTAAAAGCAGCAATAGATGAATTAATGAAAAGCCTCAAAGCTGTTGCTAGTAAAACTCCAGGAACAGGTAAAGTCAGTCCCCAACCCTCGTTAGAGTATCGTTACACTGGGGATGTATTCATAGAACTATTCTGCAATCCTAATATCTGGCCTACTCCCTTTGCAGCTAAAGTTTTGTTAACAATTCGCAATCTAGGGATTCGGTTAACGACAGAAGCGGAACTTACCCGTGTGATTGAGGATCTTAATCAGTATTTAGAGCAGTTTTAAATTAACATCTAAACTATGATTTTTGTGATTTTGATGATTTTTATGATGAATCCCTCATCTTCATCAAAATAATCCTAAAAATCATACTTCAGACATTTTTCTCGTTTTCTCGTTCCCATACTCTGTATGGGAATGAATTCTAGAAGGCTCTGCCTTCAATAATAGCAGAGGCAGAGCCTCTGAATAGCATTCCCAGTCAGAGACTGGGAACGAGATAATGAGATACAACTTGTCACAAAACTGAGGTGAAGGTATGGTTATTATCCTCTATTTTGCTTTGGCTTGTGTTATTCCCTATTCTGTGTATACTATGTAATAGGATTTGAGACATTGACAGACAAAACCAAACCTAACTACGTATAATCATCCAGAAAATCCTGAACAAGCCAAGCTATTCGCAGAAAACAATCAACGAGTTTTGTTTTTAGAATGGTGGAATCAAAAATGGTTAATAATGAAAGCTGATTTACAAAAATACTATGATGCTTCTGTTATTAACAAAAACTTAGAAAATTTAACTCTTACTTCTTTAACTCAAATAGAGAAATTTCGAGAAAGATATCTACAAATTGTAGATCAAGAAATGCAAAAACTCAGAAAAGAAACATTTGCAAAGAAAAATACTATCTTTTTGGCTAACTCAAATCCTGAATTTGACAGAATGAAAGCTAACTTTGCTTGGCGCGAAGATTTGTATAATGATATTAGTAAACTTTTAGCTAATATTGCTAGACAACTAGCTGTAGAATTACAAACTGAAGCCTTAAACTTAGTTGAATATATGACAAGTTTATTATGGGGAAGTAATCAAGTCAAAGCTAGACTAATTGAAAATTCAGAAAGTTATTTTTTATCTAAATTAGAAACTAGTTTAACTGTGTTATTTTTACGCTTTGCACGTCCGGTAGCAGAAGTTTTGATTCGCGGACCTGTTAATAGTGATACTCGCAATAAAATCATCAAAAGCCTGGGGGTAGATATTGAAATTGTTGATAACTACTATACTGGCGAAGAACCTGCTTATAGTGTTCTCAAAAGATATGTAAAATATGGTGCTGATTTACTTTTTAACCCAGCAATTCGGGAACAAGTGTTGGGAGTGATAGAAGTAGGAAAATCAAGTTCAACAAATCTCAAAAATGGGTTTACGGTTGAACAAGAAGCTGTATTTTTTGAAGTTGAAAATGATATTAATGCTTTTGAAGAATACCTGCGATTTGCAATTTTTAATGCTGCGAGTTTTGAATCATTTTGTATTCAAGAACTCAAAGGTTTAGTTGATGGTTTCAGAGAAAAAGAAGGTACTTGGACTGGGGTAGCTTTGAATGAATGGTTACAAGGAAATCCACTTTTATTAGCAGAAATACCTAATCATTTAAAATCACAGGAATCTAATTTAGAAGTAAGTGAAAGATTACGACAGTTATCTATTACCTTGAAAAGTAATATTATGGAAAACAGAGGAAGAACAATTTAGGGTGGGGAAACCCCCTTTAGATCCCCGACTTCTTAAAGAAGTCGGGGATCTGAATAAATATGCTATAATATTAAATCATCACAAATATTACTGGAGATGAAAATTATATGACTCTCACAATTAACAACTTAGAAAAAATAGAACAAATATTAAAAGATGATGATAACGACTATCAAATAGAACTACAAGAAGGGAATATTTTAATTATGGGTCCATCGGATATAGAATCTAGTGAAATTGGTGCAGAGTTCATATATTTGTTAAAATTATGGACTAATCCTCGTAAATTAGGGAGAATATTTGACTCCAGTGGTGGGTTTATTATGCCAAATACTGATTTACGCGCTCCTGATGTGTCCTTTGTTTCCGCCCCAAGATTAAAACGGACTGTGAGAGATTTTGGAAATTTAGTTCCTGATTTAGTGGTAGAAATTAAATCAAAAACTGATAGAGTTGCTAAATTAGAAGATAAACTTAAATTATTTTTAGAATTAGGCGCAAAAGTAGGAATTTTAATCAATCCTGATGAATTAACTGTTACTGTTTATCGTCCTAATGGTAAAATCACATTATTAACAGAAGATGATAAATTAACCGTAACTGAATTATTTCCTGGTTGGGAAATTGCCATTTCTGAATTATGGCCACCTGTGTTTGAATAGGTGTTTATATCCTCAATTTTTGATATTAAATCATAAATATACCACTTCCTATACTGAACAACGAGATCCCCGACTTCTCTAAGAAGTCGGGGATCTGACTCTATTCAGCAAGCGACAAAGTTAGTTAAAATAATCAACTAACCCCAAAACAGAAACCAGCCGAAAACTCATGGCAGATCAAATGCAGTGGACAAATGCCCTATCAACTCGTCCTTCCTTAGAAGCGGCTATTAACGATGTTGTAGAACAAGCAGTGGCATCTTTAACAGCACCAGCGGATTTAGGGCTGGTATTCATTTCTTCTGCTTTTATGAGTGAGTATTCCCGACTTTTGCCTTTATTGGCGGAAAAACTTTCTGTACCTGTATTAATTGGTTGTAGTGCTGGGGGTGTCATTGGCAGAAAACAGGCTGGAGAAACGGAAGAAATAGAAGCAGAACCAGCCCTGAGTTTAACTTTAGCCCATCTTCCCGGTGTCGAAATCCAACCTTTTCATATTGTGGCGGAAGAATTGCCAGATTCCGATAGTTCCCCAACTGCTTGGATTGATTTAGTAGGTGTATCACCTTCCGTAGTCCCTCAATTTATTCTCTTGTCTAGTCCCTTTGCTTCGGGAACAAATGATTTGTTGCAGGGGTTAGATTTTGCTTATCCAGGTTCGGTGGTGGTGGGAGGACAAGCCAGCAGCGGCTTTATGAATGGTCGTGTGGGCTTATTTTGTAATGATAAGTTATATCGGGAAGGGACGGTAGGCATCGCTTTAAGTGGCAATATCGTCTTAGATACTATTGTAGCCCAGGGATGTCGTCCCATTGGTGAACCGTTGCAAGTCACTAAAGCTGAACGGAATATTATTTTAGAGTTAGATGAAAAAGTACCTTTGATGGTGTTGCGAAATTTAATTAGTAGTTTGACTGAAGAAGAAAGGACTTTGGCGCAACATTCTTTATTTGTGGGTTTAGCAATGGATGAATTTCGGCTAAATTTACATTCGGGGGATTTTTTAATTCGCAATGTTTTAGGAGTAGATCCTAATGGTGGGGCGATCGCAATTGGCGATCGCATTCGTGCCGGACAAAGGTTACAATTTCATCTGAGGGATGCCGAAGCATCAGCCCAAGATTTAGAAATTTTACTCCAAGAATATCAAAGTGAAAATGCCGGACAACCTTCTCCCGTCGGCGCTTTGATGTTTACCTGTTTAGGACGAGGAACAGGTCTTTATGGCAAACCTAATTTCGATTCTCAACTCTTTAGCCGTTACGTCCAGGACATACCAATGGGTGGGTTTTTCTGCGGTGGTGAAATCGGTCCTGTCAGTGGCAGAACTTTCCTCCATGGTTATACTTCTGTATTTGCTATTTGTCGTTCTTTAAGGGAACAGGGAACAGGGAACAGGGAACAGGGAATAGGGAATAGGGAATAGGAAATAGGGAATAGAAATTTTCTTGCCTCTTGCCTCTTGCCTCTTGCCTCTTGCCTTTTCCTACTTCCCAATTAAAAGCGTACTATGATTATCAATAAAAGCCGGATTCCCATCATTAACTGCGCTATATTCTTCGATGTAACGACGAACATGAATCGGAAAGTGGGGATATTCTAACATAGCATCACCATCGGCAATTGTCGCCCAAAAGTCCCGTAAACCGGGGGCTAGGGTTTGTGCCTGTGCTAGTGGTAAACTTAAAGGTGGTAAAGTCAATAATTTGAGGACAAAGGGATAAGAGCGATCGCCCATCCATTGCCGTGATAATGTTTGTAAATTGGGAAAATCTGGCACTGATTCCACACGATGAGAAACAACTTGTAACGATTCATTACCCAATTCATCGCGGTTAAATTCTAATACCCGATAAGGATGAGGATAGCTGACTAAGGAACCAGTCGTAATATCATAAATTCCGTCTGCACAAGCCACATCTTGAACGTGCAAATGTCCTGTAAATACTAACTTAACTCCATAGCGTTGTAATAATGTCCGCAGTTCTGGAGCATTTTCCAGCATATAACGATTTGCCATCGGATGATTTGATTGATTAGGTAAATGTTCAACCACGTTGTGATGAATCATAACTAAAACCAATTCATCATCAATCTCTGCTAACTGCTGTTCTAACCATTGGAATTGCTGACTATCCAACCGTCCTATTTGCTGACCTTGATCATCAAATGAGTTAGAATTAAGACCAATTAACCTCACCCCTGGAAATATCTGCTGATTGTAATAATGTTGTTGAGGATTTTCATAACCAAATTTTTGGTAGAAATAGGGAAAATCTGCAAAGCTAATTGATTGTTGATTGGCGATTAAAACAGGGACATCATGATTACCAGGAATAACATAAGATGGAAAAGGTAACTGTGATAACCTGTTTTGTAACCAACTGTGATTCGCTGATTCGCCATGTTGGGTTAAGTCTCCAGGGATCAACAAAAAATCTAAATCTAATTGGGTTAAATGTTCTAATACACTATCAAAAGCCGGAATACTCACTTCCACCAAATGAAACCGACTAGGGTGATCCCAGATTGTTTCAGGAAGCGCAATGTGTAAGTCGCTAACGATAGCAAAACGAAAATTGAGTTTCATTGATTTTAAGAAAATGTTAAAAATAAAGTTGCAAAGATTCTTTTTCTCAAAGTATAACTCTCACTGTGTATACCTGTGCAGGAATATTTAGACTTAATAATATTTGTATACATTTGTTTAAAATTGTGTTTTTTCAAAGGAGCGTAAATTTTGTCACCTGTTCGAGTTCGTCAGCACGTAAACCCCCTGGCAAGTAAATTCCAAACCCCAACCGCTTCTCCAGAATGGGAAAAGATTTATATCCAACAAAACCTACCTCTACATTTAGATATCGGTTGTGCTAGAGGTAGATTTGTCCTCAAAATGGCACAAGTAGAACCAAATTGGAATTTTTTAGGGTTAGAAATCCGAGAACCCCTAGTAGTAGAAGCAAATAGAATCCGCGATGAAATGGGTTTAACCAATCTGCATTATTTGTTTGCAAATGTGAATAATTCCCTCATTTCCTTATTATCAACTTTACCTCAAGATAGCTTACAAAAAGTTACAATTCAATTTCCTGATCCCTGGTTTAAAAATCGCCATGCGAAACGTCGGGTAGTCCAAGCGGAATTAGTCACAGAATTAGCGAAATATTTAGCAGTGGGTGGTGTTGTTTTTCTGCAATCTGATATAGAATTTGTAGCAGTGGAAATGTGCGATCGCTTTGATGAACATCCTGCATTTGAGAAGCTAGGAACAACAACATGGTTAGCCCAAAATCCTCTCCCTGTCCCCACAGAACGGGAAATAGCCACTCAAAACAAAGGTGAACCAGTATATAGGGCTTTATTTACAAAGAAAACTGAAATTTTAGAGCCTGGGGTAAATGAGCAATCGTACAGAAACTTACGCTCAGGCTGTAACCCTTGCTAGATTAATCTAAACACGATTAGACTTGTTTGAGTATATATAATCATCCTTTGAACCCGTGTTTAAAAGTGATAAATTACTAACTTTTGTTTTAATGGGTGATATAGTTGATTAACTGGTTAAACACCAAACCGACTTAATCCAACTCAAAAGCCACTAATGTAGATAAAATTAAAGGCTCTTCGGGACTTACTATGCTAGATTAGCCCATCAAATTGTAAAATCCTTACCATATAAGGACTTTAGGTTGATCCATCGGTTGATTTAACATAAGTGTGGCATCAAAACCCATGAAATCCTTTATTTATAAAGGTTTTGGAGTAAATAAATTCATATTTGCCATAACAAGTGCCGAAGAGCCAAATTAACTTATCTATGGAGTTTTATGGCTTCTAAAATCTCAGGAGGCGAAAATGGTTCCTTTACACCTAGAAAAATTAAAAAGCAATACTCTCTTCGCTGTACCCAATGCTTTGAAAAATTTCTTTGGGTTTATTGTTGAAAAAATACGCCCAGAATTAGCGGAAGTTAGAAAATTAATTGAAAAACTAGAAGCTTTACCCAATGTTCAAGCGGCTAGGGGAATACGCAACAAAAATGGTGATTCACGTAAGATAATATTTGAAATACTAGCTACCGTGAATCCTAGTGAAAGAATAGACCTTCTAACGGAAGCTACTGATTTTGCAGTTGAAACAGAATGGAAGATGGATGCCCTTACTAAGAGTAGAAATTGGCATCTTGAGGTTCAAGTAGTTAGAAAGTTTAGGGAGGATAAAAAAAATCAAATAATTATTTTCAACAATGACAGAACCAAGTATTTATCTCCTGCAATCTCAAGCTAACGAAGAAAGCGCAAAGATAGCCCAAAAGTATTTTCCTGAATGGGCTATTATTATGTATTTTTATGCAGCTTTGCATCTAATAAATGATTATGCTCTTGAACTAAATCAGATAGATCTACTAAAACCCATCTTCCGCACCCTAAACTGTCACACAACGAAAAATGGTCGTTGGGGGATTTGGGATTAGCGAACTGCTTGCAGCAGCGCTTCGCTATCGCCACATAAAATTTCGACCTTTTTGTATAAAAATCATCCTTTAATATATTAAAAAGTCCGAAATTACCGATTGTGACACCGGGGGGTGCGGAATGTGGGCTAAAAGTAGATGAGGATTCAAAAATATCACAGCATTCTCTTAGAAGAGAATATGTGAAAACTATCAGTAATTATATTAATTGTAAGGATTTACAAGCAAATTATGATTTTCTTTTTAATGAAAGTTTACTAGCTAGATATTTAGTAAATAGAAACGACATTTTAGAATGTAGTGCTAGAGAGTATTATAGCCAATACACTGATAAAGATTTTTTAAAAATCCGTGATAAATTAGAACAAATTAAAATACGATTAGAACAAGCGCAGAAAAGACACAAAGCGGGTAAAAGCAGTAAAAAATAATTAGTTATTTGGCGTTAGCCATAGGGTACAGGATGTAAATTCAAAGCCAGATAGCAAGCCAGTTTTACTCCTGACTTCTGCTATGTCTTTCAACTAACGAATTAAACCAGCCCGTTGAAAGATAGTATGAGGAGTGATTTCTAATCCTGGTAATATTTCATGACTAATCATTTGATTTTCTCGAAAAGTCACAGGCAGAGAAGATACTGTAAAGACAGTAATAGTTTGAGAGATTGTATCTACTATCCAAACTAATAGAATCCCCGCTTGTAGATAATAAGTAGCTTTATCAATCATGTCTCCAAAAGTTTGACCAGGAGAAATAATTTCGATGACTAATTCTGGGATAACAGGACAAGCCTCATCTTCAAGCCAGTCAGCAGCAAGACGGTGATAGGAAACATAAGTTAAATCAGGAACGGGTATCCAACTTGTTTGATTTTTGGTTAATTTGATTCCCCATTCCACAACAACACGACCTTGATCTTGCGCCCATGTAGATAATAGTATAAATAATGCTCCTGTGGTTGAGCCATGAAAGAATTTAGGAGACATTTGCTCATTTTTATATTTAGGTACAGCTTCCCCGTCAACCAACTCATAAGTAGTATCATTTTCGGGAAGTGCGAGAAATTCTTCGACAGTAAGCTGATTTTTTAGTTGAGTCATAGTTAGTTTGTAGGGATTAATCTTCCCGCCTTTTATGATAACTAAATTTGGGGATTTTTAGGTGAGAATCGGGTTGGGGAAACCTGGGCGGGGAAGCCCCGCCCTGAATGATGCTGTATCAAGAAACTATCCTTGAGACATACATTAAGCACCACGTCTTAGGGATGCTTCTACTTGCTTGAATTCAGCATCCAGACGTTTTTTCAGTTTTTCAGGAACGGGACGATTAGGATAAGAACTGTAATGTCCTGCAAGGGAATTGAGGGCTGTTCGCATGGTGGTAAAAGAGTTAAGAGCCAAAACAGAAGTATTCCGTTGGTAGCGAGCCGAAAAGTCATTGATTTTTTGACGGGCTTCTGCTTCAAGTTCGGCTTTATTTGGGGAATCTTGAGGTAATTCTAGGGTTTGTCTCAACGTATTGACTACAGTTAAGGTATCTTGACGATAATCCCCGGTTAAACTATCTGGACTACCAGCACAGCCAACTAAACCGATAACTAAAACTAAAACTAGAGAAAGCAAACGCGACCAATAGCTTTTCATAAGCATTAAGTAAAAAAGAACAAGTAAATCAAAATCCATCCTATCTTGAATCGGTATATGGGGAATAGGTCAGTTGTCTCGTTCCCATACTCTGTATGGGAATAAATTCTATAAGGCTCTGCCTTTTCAATAATACTATGAGGCAGAGCCTCTATGATTGCATTCCCAGTCAGAGACTGGGAACGAGATAATTACCCATTACCCATTAGCCGATATAAAGTATCCCGTTGTTGATAGGGTCTTTTCAAAGAAGTTATTGCATTTTGTAAAGTTTCTACTTCCATGCAAGTACCACCCACAGCCCCAGCCATTGTGGTAATGTGTTCTTCCATTAATGTGCCACCTATATCATTACAACCCCAATTTAAGGCTGATGTAGCACCATCTAGTCCCAGCTTTACCCAGCTTGGTTGGTGATTGGGGATGTAATTTCCCAGATAAATTCTGGCTACAGCGGTTAGTAATAGGGAATCAGCGAGAACTGGTTGGTCTCTTCCTACCTTTTTGCGTAGGGATTTGGGGGCTTCTTGACCAACGAAGGGTAAGACAATAAATTCGGTAATTCTTGCAGGATAGCCTTTTTCTATGGCTGTTTGTTGGAGCGATCGCAATTTTTCTAAATGGACAATTTGCTGTTCTGGGGTTTCAATATGTCCAGACAATATGGTACTCGTAGTGGGTACACCTAATTGATGGGCTGTACTGACAATTTCTAGCCAAGTGGCTGTATCAATTTTTTCTGGACACAGTACCCGTCTGACTTCATCATCTAGCACTTCTGCGGCTGTTCCGGGCATAGAACCGACACCAGCATCTCGCAAAGCCTTAATCACATCAGTATAAGAAATTCCATCTAATCTGGCGATAAATTGGACTTCTTGGGGCGAAAAAGCGTGTAAATGTAAGTGAGGAAATTCGTCCTTAATGGTTTTTACCAGTTTGAGATAATAGGGTAAAGACTTACCATTAATTTGCGCTTGTGGGTGTAATCCCCCTTGCATACATATTTCCGTTGCTCCTCGACGCACTGCATCTGTAGCTTTTTCTAAAATCTGCGCCGAACTTAACCAATAAGCATCCGCATCACCATCATCCCGGCGAAATGCACAAAAACTGCAATGTTGCTCACAAATGTTAGTAAAATTAATATTACGATTAATTATGTAAGTAACAGTATTACCAACTTGTTTCTGACGAAGTTGATTTGCTGTAGACTGAATTTGAGCGATCGCCTGTGGGTCAGTTTGTTTTAGTAAAAATACTCCATCATTAGGGGATATATTATCCTCTGCCAAAGCCGATTGCAGAATAGACTCAAAAGTTATAGTAGTCACAGGTGATTAAATATAAGTAGGTTGGCGTTGAAAATTGTTGTTATGGCAAGGCAAGAGGCAAGAGTAAAGAAGTTTTCAGCGATTTTATGTTTCTTGACACAGTTTGGTTTTATTGTGTTCACCTACTTAAACAACTCGTTTAATTTCATAATAAATTGAAATTTGTAACTTTTAAATGTTATTTAACTGATAAACACCATTGTTCTAGAGAATCTTTGTTAAGAGATTATAAATCGAGACTAAGTAGTGAGACAGAATTAATTACACAATGTTATTGCGTAAGCACTGCGTGGCGTTAGCCATATGGAACGAAGTGAAATTAAGCAATCACAACCCTGGCGATTGCTTCCCTTCGCTCGCAATGACTGTAAATATTTTTGTCCAATTACTTACACAGACGAAATTTTTCTCCGCTGGTTAATATTAAGGCGTATTGAGTTTTGTAAGCACAAAGCACAGACTGCGCCAACAAAAATCAAATGGGAGTCTTATACAATTATAATCCATTAAGTTTTTTAAATACTTTTTTGACAACACAATTTTTGGTAAACTAGAATCGGGGTTGTTAAGTAATATTGCTTATTTTTTGTATGTATAAAAAGTCCCATTTATACTTTTATAGCTGATAGTATAATGTTCATTGATAGCTTGTAGAATATTTATTCTCAAGAGATCCAAAGATTTGAATTGAACAGATGAATGTTTACCGAATTTCTTTTCTAACCCATCAGTGATATATTTTACAAACATTATATGAATTTTCTGAATTGGTGATTTTTCAATATTTAAATTATTCTCATTTAACCCTAGATTCAAATAGTCATTATCCAGAAGAATTGTCCTAAAGTATCCTGTGTTTATTTTTTCTAAAAAGCTATTTTTATTATTTTTTCCAGTTGCTATCATTTGTCCTCCATTAAATGAATCATATTCAAAGGACTTGCCAGAAAGATAGCAGATGAAGATGCTATTATGTATACACAATACAGAACCATCTTGCTGTGCCAAAAAAGAGGCATCTACACGATTCATCTGTTCTTCTTTTGCCAGATCAGGTAAATGGATAATTTGGTGAATACTATCTATAATCATTATCCGTGTAGATATTAGGATACTCAAGCTAATAACTAGGGGGAAAATTTTTGCCAATTTACTTTTGGAATCTAGATAAGAAAGAATTACACCTAGCAATATAGAAAGACTAATAAATGTATCGAAATAGATATTAATATTAGTCCCTAACCCTCCAGAAAAATATATGCCTGTACTAATAGATATAACTAAATATAGAGCAGTAATTCTTAGTTTTAAATGTCTGGCAGCATAAGTTATACCGATAATTGCTAGAATAAACGGAATAAATAACTTGGTTAATAGCAAATCTACACTATTTACAATCTGTGGAATACTATATACACGGCTACCAGTAAGCATTACTTCATGAATAAAATTGCTACCAGATATATTGATACTAATTAAAATAAAACCGCTTGTAATCAAGCCTAAGTAAATCAGCCATTTGAAAAAATCTGGACGTGAAATCAAAAAAAGTTCGATAGTTATAGCCAATGGTAAGGCAATTAAATTGTGTTTTATAAAAATACCCACTGCCATTAGTGCTGCCACTATCAATAAATGATATTTTATTTTAATAGGTCGTAAATAAATTAATAACGCTAATATAATTGGTAAATGCCCTAATAGTTGAGGGTCATTCATGCCTATATAAACTTGAGCCATTGTCGTGAATAAACTTAGGCAAAATATTCCCGATAAAACGGCATAATGAAGGTTTTTAATTAAAATATTAACTATAAAAACTACCATTGTTATTATTAATAACAAAGATAATAACGATAAATATCTTCCTGCCAAAATAGGATTATGGATTAATTTACTAAAACCGCTGACAATATAGAAAGAAAATGGAGGATAGTTAACTGGAGTCCATTGTTGTTGCAAGTTATAAAGTAATTCTCCTGAATTTACTCTAGTCAGATGGTATGCATTCCAAGCCTCATTATAATTTATAAAAATTCCTGAGAAACTTATGCGGTAAATAGGGTAAAAAATCAATAACAATGTTATTATTGATAGTAATCCAATACTTAACCAATAGTTAATTTGTGAAGCTAGAATTTTCTTTAAATATAAATTCATATTCAAATAAAATTATTATAAATTTTTCAGAGAACTAGTTTTTGTGTGAACGTCAATAACATACCATTATATCTTTATCAAGATTATATGCAACATAAATGTTTTCACATTGTAGTTATTCACTCCCCCCTCTAAAATTATCGAAACCCTTGACCTCTCGTTAAGGATAGGGGGGGAGTGTGAGAGTGTGAACAGTTATTTCACATTTTGATCTGGAATGACTTTATCTTTCACAAACCATGACTATTTTTATACTCAAGACGGTTGGGACATGGACTTTTGCCAAATGACAAAGAACCCAAGTCATCTCATTCCCAGTCTCTGGCTGGGAATAAATTCTAGAAGGCTCTGCCTTCAATAATATTAGAGGCAGAGCCTCATCAACTACATTCCTAGTCAGAGACTAGGAACGAGATGTGGTAGGGATTTGAGCTTAAGTTGACACCAATGAGCAGTCCCATTGGTGTCAACTTAACGTAAAACATCTATCCCGCAAAAAACTCAATTCATCTTCCAGTCTCTGACTGGAAATGCATTCTAGAAGGCTCTGCCTTCAATAATATTAGAGGCAGAGCCTCATCAACTGTATTCCTAGTCAGAGACTAGGAACAAGATGTGGTAGGGATTTGAGATTAAGTTGACACCATTAAGCTTTTGCTTTACCCCTTGTATCGTAATAAGGAGAGGGAAAAAGAATAATATTTAATATTAAAATTTATCCATTGTTTCTATATGCCAAAAGTATTGTACTCTATGAAGAGTTAACCTTTATAGGCGATTTAGAAAGTTAAAATTTACTACTGATTTTATGACCATCAACTCATCTAATTCTTTATTAGCAGTTCCTATTGGTACATTGATGATTGCTGAATTTACACCCAAAGAAACAGCCGAAAACAATGCCATTTTCCTATCTTTAGTAATTCCCACGTATCAAGAGCGTGACAATATCGAAAATGTAGTCAATATATTAAGTGGGTTATTGGATAAAGCTATTCCTGGTAATTATGAACTCATTATAGTAGATGATGATAGCCCTGACCGAACTTGGGAAATAGCACAATCTCTGATTCCAGATTATCCCCAATTACGGGTCATGCGTCGTCAAGAAGAGAGAGGACTTTCTTCAGCAGTAATACGTGGCTGGCAAGCGGCTAGAGGGCGTGTATTGGGCGTAATTGATGGCGATTTGCAGCATCCTCCAGAAGTATTAACACAACTGTTGCAGAAAATAGAAGCGGGGGCTGATTTAGCATTAGCTAGTCGTCATATAGACGGTGGTGGTGTGAGTAGTTGGAGTGTAATTAGACGCTTTTTATCCCGTGGAGCGCAAGTGCTAGGATTGGTGATTTTACCGGGAGTTTTAGGTAGAGTTAGTGACCCAATGAGTGGTTATTTCATAGTACGACGAAGTGCGATCGCTAATACCACACTTAATCCTATAGGGTATAAAATTCTTTTAGAAGTCATTGGTCGGGGACAGGTAGGAGAAATTGCTGAAGCCGGTTATGTATTCCGCGAACGCACAGAAGGAGAAAGCAAAGTGACGTGGAAACAATACGTAGACTATATTCAACACTTAATCAGATTACGGTTATCTACTGGAAAAATAGGAAAAATTCGTCAAAAAGTTAACTTTCCTATGGGACGATTTCTCAGATTTGGTGCAGTAGGATTTAGTGGCGTATTTGTAGATTTAACCATATTTCACATTATGCGTACCGTAATTAATTTGGGTTTAACTCGCAGTACAATCTTATCTGCCGAAGTAGCAATTCTCAATAATTTCCTCTGGAATGATTTGTGGACATTTGGGGATATTTCCCGGAAACAGACAGGAAAGCGCCAGCGTTTCAAAAGATTCCTGAAATTCAATATGGTCTGTTTAGCAGGGATAATCATCCAAACATTAGTAGTCAATTTCCTATTCAATAGCTTAGGTATGAACCAGTATATAGCTAAATTAATAGCGATCGCAGTAGCCACAATTTGGAACTTCTGGGTTAACCTAAAACTAAGCTGGCGAGTCACAGAAGTCAAATAATTTTTGGGAGTCAGGAGTCAGGAGTCAGGAGAAAAAGAAGAAAAAGAAGAAAAAGAAGAAAAAGAAGAAAAGATTTTCTATTCTGAATCCTTGAAATCCATTCATCTGCGTTTATCCGCGTTCATCTGCGTTTAATTATGATTAGGTTTTTTCTTCTGATTGAACAAACCCGACATACTCATACCCGTCACCAATAAACCGATTAATCCGAAACCATTCAAAATCGGATAAATTCCCTGTAAATGAAAAATTTCCCCAGTATGAATTTTCAACATTAATCTAGAAGAAAGTCCAATATTCACAGACCATTCCCCAATAATAGTTGCTAACATTCCCGTTAAAACAGTTAATAAAAGTGGGACACAAACAATAATGCCAATAACACGATGATATTTACGAAATGCTTTTTTCACAGTAACCCTCCAAAGATTTTTAAACGCAGATGAACGCAGATAAACGCGGATGTTACCTTTGCGCCTTTGCGCCTTTGCGTGAGACATATTATTATCTGCGTCCCCAAACCTTCAATCCTTCAAACCACAAAATACTCAATACTCCAGAAGTGAGACTAACTAATAAATCATCAAAATGAAGAACAGAGAACCGGAATAAATGACGTAACACAGGAACATAAAGCACCAAACCCATAAACACCACAGCACCAGCCAACACCCACCAAAGTGCCGCATTAGGAGTGCGTAACATTTCGGGAATAGTCCGCGACCAAGAACGATTACTCAAAATCATACTCAAATTTGAGACAATTAGGGTAGTAAAAGCCAAAGCACGGGCATCAAATTCCCCATGTCCAGAATAAAAAGCCACAGCAAATACAAGCAGTAACACCACTAGCACACTTATCCCTTGCAGCAGTGCTAACCTCAAAGTTCGACGACTGAATAAGGACTCTCTGGGATTACGGGGTGGACGGTTCATGATATTGCTTTCTTCTGGTTCAGCCTCAAATACTACAGTACAGGCAGGGTCAATAATTAAATGCAGAAAAGCAATGTGGATAGGCAATAATACCAGCGGCCAATGAAATATTACCGGAATCAAGGACATTCCCGCAATGGGGATATGCACCGCCAAAGTATAAGCCATACCTTTTTTCAGGTTATCAAATACTCGCCGTCCTAGCCTCACAGATTGGACAATGGCAGAAAAATCATCATCTAGCAAAACTAAATCCGCAGATTCACGGGCGACATCTGTTCCCCTTTCACCCATAGCAATACCGATATTTGCAGCTTTCAAAGCTGGGGCATCATTCACACCATCTCCAGTCATAGCCACGATTTCACCGCAGCGTTTGAGGGCATTCACAATTAGTAATTTTTGTTCGGGAACAACCCGCGCAAAAATATTCACAGTTTGAATGCGAGATAGTAACTCCCCTTCTGGGATTGTTTCCAGTTCTGCACCAGTAATTACTTCTGTGGCAGGTTTTAGACCGATTTGGCGGGCAATATTTTGGGCTGTGGCGGGATAATCCCCTGTAATCATCACTACCCGGATACCAGCGGTGTAACACTCGGCAATGGCTGGGGCGACAGTTGGACGCACGGGGTCAGCCATACCTAGCAGTCCCAAAAAGGCAAATTCAAAGTCATGCTGGGCTTCAGGAAGAGATTTGAGGGTTTTGTTTTTTTGATGTTGCCCAATAACTTTGGCTACACCCAAAACACGCAAACCAGCGATCGCCATTTTATTAATCTGCTGTTCCAAATCTTGCCTTTGTTGGGTGTTAAAATGACAAAGATCAGCGATCGCTTCCGGCGCTCCTTTGGTAGCAACTACTAATTTATCTTCTGGAGATTGCCACACACAAGACATGGCTAATAATTCACCTGTAAGGGGATATTCTCGCAGGATTTCCCAATCTTGATGTAAATGTTCTGTTCTAGCTAAATAATCATCACCCACTTGTTTGAGGGCTTTTTCCATGGGGTCGAAAGGGTCTTTGCGACTGGCTAAAATCCCAAATTCGATTAATTCATGAAAAGTTTCCGGCAGGGCTTCCCGTTCATGGAGGGCAACATCGTAAAATTGCGATGTTAATGTTGTCGGCTGATACACAAATAATTGCTGAACTGACATCCGGTTAAAAGTCAGTGTTCCAGTTTTATCTACACAAAGAACAGTCGCAGAACCCAGTGTTTCTACTACAGGAACACGCCGAGTTAAAACCCTAGCCTGGGAAAATCTCCAAGCCCCCAAAGCCAGGAAAATTGCCAAGACCACAGGAATTTCATTGGGCAAAATTGCCATCGCCAGCGCCAAACCTGCTAAAATTCCTTGTAGCCAATCGTTCCTTGTTGCACCGTAAATAACGATTACAGCTACACAAATAGCGATCGCTACAAAGGTCAATTTACTGACAATTTTTCGAGTTTCCCGTTGCAAAACCGTGTCTTCGGATTCGACAGTTTGCAAGGCTTTACCAATTTTACCCATTTCCGTCTGCATACCTGTGGCATAGACTTGGGCAATTCCCTGACCTTGAACTACTAACGTTCCCGAATAGACAAAAGGTAGATCTTCACCACCAGGACGATGCTGTGTGGCGGTTCTCATTGTGTTTTCTAAATCGGTAGTATCCTGCTTGCGAACGGGTAAAGATTCCCCAGTTAACAAAGACTCATCAAGACTCAAATGGGTAGACCACATCACCACAGCATCAGCAGGAACTCTATCACCCTCTGACAAAACAATCACATCTTCTCGAACTACTTCCCGTCCAGCAATTCGTTGACGTTTGCCATCACGAATAACTAATGCGCGTGGACTAGAAAGATCCCGTAATGCTTCAAGAGATTTTTCTGTTTTTTGTTCCTGGTATAAGTTGATGCCAACAATGAAAAAGATGAACCCTAGTAAAATTAAAGCTTCCTGGGCATCACCCAAAAACAGGTAAATGATACCACATCCTAATAACAGAAGAAAAATCGGCTCTTGGAAGATTTCTAGGGCAATTTCCCAGATTTGACGATGTTGGGTAGATGGTAGCTCATTATATCCTTCTTGTTGGAGGCGATCGCTTGCTACTGACACAGATAGCCCCGTAATAGATTGGAGTTCGATTTTATGAGTCATGATAAAAGTTTTGTTTGAGTGGTTACATATCGTGTAAACTACATATATATAGCGATCGCCAAAAAATCCCCAAAATTTATCTTAAAAATCTCTTAAAACTGTTATTCTGAGCAGAGCGTTCCCACTCATAGGCTGATGACCAAGCTGCGCTATTAGAGGCGACACCAATACCAGTATCCGCCACTTCCATAACTACAAAATCATCCCATTTAACGATTTTTATCCTGACCAGACCATCATTAGATGGATATTGCAACGTATTTCCCAGCAAATTGTCAAGTTGCACTTTCCGAGTTCTTGACATTTGCTGTTTTATCATAGGAAATATTAACGGCACAAATAAAAATATCCATTAGGAGTTGACCATGAAGAATTTCAAACCAATGTTAATTATTGCAAGTATCAGCTTACTGGCTTTAGTAGGTTGTAACAAGCCCGAACAATCTGCTACCGAAACTACCCCAGCAGCAACTTCCAATTCTACAAAAAAAGTCCCAGGACAAAAATCCACAGTAAGTAATGCAGGTTTATTCGCCGTAGTCTCCAAAACAAAAACCGCAGTTACATCTGGCAATTTTGTCCAAGCTAAAAAAGAATTTGACAAGTTTGAAGATGCTTGGAAAGAAGTAGAAGATGGCATCAAAGCTAAATCCCGTAATAATTATGACGCTGTAGAAAAAAGTATGGATGAAATTTCAGGAGAACTCAAAGCTGCTAAACCCCAAAAAGACAAATTATTAGCATCCTTAAAGTCATTGGAAAAAACTATTAATACTATTCCCAAGTCTTAATAAAATATTGTGAGTTTGACAATATCTAAAATCTGACAACAAAGATCCCCGACTTCTGTGATCAATTTATGATTTATATACACAATCAATAAAAGAAGTCGGGGATCTGTCCATGAACGATACATCAGTCATCTAATTGAGGCTGGTAATAGGTGATAAAATACCTATTTTCATCCTGTTCATCCTGCTATCCTGGATATCCTGATTCTGACAATAAAATTCATGAAAAAGGTTTCAACCATTTCCATAAAATAGCAGTATCCAGAGCAAAAGCAGCCAGAGAAAACCACAATATACTTTCTCCTGCTAAGATTAAAAAAGGCAAAACCGGATTATTTATATCCCAACCAACTTCTATTTGAGTTAAACCCCGCACTAAACCAAAAGCCCAAACTCCACCAGTTTTGAGGTGAGGATTGGCATCTACACGGATAATATAACGATAGGTGACACCAAATAGAAAACCAGAAAACCCGGCTATGACACCATTTAATAACATCTGTAAATTTACTATATCAATTTTATCATAAGTAACTATTGGAAAATACTTATCTAGCCACAAAACATTAATAAAGCTGGTACTAAGAAAAGCTAAACCTAAAGATATGCTACCAATTACTCCCGCTTTCAGGGATTCTAGCCGTTCTGCCATTAATTCCATAATTTTTCTAACTCTCCTATCAATCTAGTTAATGAATCCACTGCATTTTCCCAGTATGATGGATATTAGAGCCGTTTTGTAATTATTTGAAAAGTAGAACTATGATTTTGACACTGGGTTGGGTATCGCTGTTAGTTGTGTTTACTTGGTCTATTTCTATGGTAGTTTGGGGACGCAACGGACTATAGAGGCATCGTGGAAAGTCCATTTTTGGGTATTTTAGCCTTATTTGGGGTGCTGCTGCTAGTAGGAGTTACTGGTGGTGTTGTTTATCTAACATTATCAGATTGGCGCGATCGCCGTCGTCTCGAAGACGAAACCCGCGAAGCCCGACGTAGCACTAGCAAGCGAAAATGATTCTATTGCAGCATATATATAGCTGTATTTTGCGTTAAACAGTGTTTATGTAGGGATAATAACTATTTCTATCCCTACATAAATTATACTTATATACAAGGGAATTTATCTATGAGAATGTAGATAGACAATGGGTTTCGGCGTGATCAACCAAAATAAGCGATCGCACCTGAGTTCGGTGTTAGGAGTTCGGAGTTTCTCCTTCGGAGACGCTACGCGAACAGAGTTATGATTTTTTCAACGAGATCATAAGGGTTTGAGACTCATATTTGGGGCAGTTTTCCAAAAATTATCTTATGTCGAACTCAGGTGATCGCAGTTTTACCGAAGATCTTACCCAACTTTATATCATTATTTCTTTGCGTCTCTGCGTCTCTGCGTGAAATGAAATTCAAGAAATATAGAAAAAAATATACCTGTTTATAGCCAGAAACTACAAACAAGTACAATCAAAAATAACAGTAGTTTATTAAAAAAACAAAATTATTAGTCGTTATCCCACTCTTCACGTCCGATTAAATCACCGATGCGATCGCGCAGTAAAAAATCACATTTCTCCAATTCACATTCTACACAAACCCACTCTCTAGCCGGGATAAACTGGCAAAGTGTATATATTGGCTGTTGACGACCAACCATTCCCCTTTCCACCAGTCGGCGTGCTTCGTCCTGAATAACATTCAGAGAGTAGTAATTGTAATTGATAGAAGGCACCGTATTCACAGTCATGGTTTTTTTCTCACAAAATTACATCAAAAATACATTTAGATAGCGTTCCCGTTATGCACGAGGAACAAACATGGCAATAATTAAACCTGTGTCCAGGGTTTTGTAGTTTGCTATACGGAACTATTATCATTTTGACGCTATACACCTCCAAATTATCTAAAGAAATGTTAAGTTTGTCAACAAAGGATGACATTCATGGTATTTCAACTTGATATTCCTAAGATAACAGCAGTTAAGTTTACTAATCAAACCTAGATATTTACATTTTTAACATTAACTTGTATTAAAATTATTAAAATCATACTAGATTTGCTTTAGCGTTAACTTTATTAGCATATATAAGTCTATGATTTTTGACCTCTATCCTAAGACACAAGATTTGCAATACCCATAACTCTCTAAAAATAGGGAATCAAGGCATTGCCTATTATCCCCACCTAGAGTGCTTTAACTAGCAACAAGTTCCAGATTTATTTATATTTTGGTTAACTTTGCATTAATAAATCATTCAGCCATCTCTTCTACTACCTCATCCACACTTGCTGATGCTCGTTGTTGCTCCAGTTGGTTTAATAAACTCAGCACCTTAGTACCTCGTTCTATAGAACGATCTTCCACAAAGATCACTTCTGGAGTCCGTCTTAATCTGACTCTAGCCCCCAATTCACTGCGAACGTAACCCGTAGCTGACTTTAAACCAGCCATTGTTTCCGTTTTCGCTTCCTCCGTTCCATAAATACTCACAAAGATGGTAGCGTGTTGTAGATCCCCAGAAACATCCACATCGGTAACACTGACCATTCCCGTACCCACACGGTCATCCTTAATACCGTTGAGTAGCATTTGGCTAACTTCCCGTTTAATTAATTCAGCAACGCGGGAAACGCGGCGATTTGTAGCCATATAAATTCCGCCTTCTCACAGAGGTTTAATAACATGATTCTAAACGTAAATGAAAGTGGACGGTGCTTGACGTGATAAAATCAACACCAACAGTCCAATAAACTCAACCCTTTCCTGGCTTTTGGTTTACATTGAACTCAATCCCAGCATGGCCCGCACGGTAAGCGTTACGAAAAAAAGACCACCAGTAAACAAACCTAAAATAGCCATCAGCGTCACAGGACGTTTTAATAATGGAAACAGCGGCTCAAGGGTGTTTAGAAAAATACCCAAGACGATACTAACTAAATACCGAGGGTAGCGAAAGACGTTATCCCAAAATCCATCAAACATTTGAATTTAGACTGCCTTATTATAGACTTTATTGATTAGTTAGTTTTTAGTTTAATCGTAAGTAGATGGTAAGTCAAATCCCTAAACAAACTTACCCACGACCATTTTTAAAGTGGGCTGGGGGTAAAACTAGATTGATTTCGCAATATAAAGACCATTTTCCCCAGCATTACCAGACCTACTATGAACCATTTTTAGGGGGTGGAGCAGTTTTTTTCCATTTGCAACCATCTCATGCAGTTTTAACTGATATTAATGCAGATTTAGTTATTACTTATCGGTGCGTTAGAGACAATCTTGAAGAATTAATAACTTTACTGCAAGCACATCAGCAAAGACATAATTCAGAGTATTACTATGATGTCAGAAATTATCATAATGGGACAGATTTAACAAAAGCGGCTCGGTTTATTTATCTGAATAAGACTTGTTTTAATGGGCTGTACCGGGTTAATTCTCAAGGAAAATTTAATGTCCCTGTAGGTAAATATAAAAATCCTGGTATTTGTCAAGAAGAAGTTTTGCGAGTCGCATCGTTAGCACTCCAGAAAGTAGAAATCAAACAAGCAAATTTTGCAGAAGTGTTGAATTATGCAACTGGTACTAATGACTTTGTTTATTTTGATCCTCCCTATTATCCTCTAAATAAAACTAGCAATTTTACAGCTTATAGTAATTTCTGTTTCGACGAGAATCAACAAATAAAACTCAGAGATATTTTTATTGAATTAGCTGATAAAGGTGTAAAAGTTATGTTATCTAATTCTGATTGTCCATTGATTCGTGACCTTTATAGTGATTTTAATGTTCACACCATATCAGCAGCAAGGTCAATTAATTCTAATGCCCAGAAGCGAGGGAAAATAACTGAAGTATTAGTAACTTCTTATAGAAAATTGTAGAAATCGTAGGTTGGGTAGAACGAAGTGAAACCCAACATTATAACATCTAAGTAAGTTAACACAATAAAACAAAACTGTGTAAAGAGATGTAAAATCGCTGAAAACTTCTTTACTCTTGCCTTACTAAGTAGTGAGACAGAATTAATTACACAATGTCATTGCGTAAGCGTTGCGTGGGGTTAGCCAGATGGAACGAAGTGAAATGAAACAATTGCAAGGGTCGTGATTGCTTCCCTTCGCTCGCAATGACTGTAAATATTTTTGTCCATTACTTATAACAACAATTTTTAACGCCAACCTACTTAACATTTCCATGAAAATGTTGGGTTTACTTGCGTCAACCCAACCGACCAGATGGAATTTAATTATTTTTGGTTTCAGCATGACCGTTACGAATAGACCATGCTAATTCCAACATTTGTGTCCAGCGTTTTTGCAGTTGTTTCGGAGTACATTGAACGGCTTTAGAAATAAGTTGATCACTTTGACAAGCGGTTTTTAGTTCAAAAATTTGTTGCTGCTGTGGTGTGAGTTGATTCCAAAAAATATCCCATTGCTGGGAAGATAAACCTAACTTATGTTCTAAACCAGCACCTAACCATTGATGAACTAATTGCCATTGGTGCTGTTTGGCAAACTTCTCAACATGATATTTAAATCTTTGTTGTAAATAATCCCGTTGACGACTGGTTAAACCGAGAATTTGGTCAATTTCCGGTGCAGAAAGATCCTGGAGTTTGAGAGTCAAGTAATTCATACAATCAGATTGTCCTTGAGATTCCAGATATTTCATCAATTCGGTAATCACGCGATTGCGTTCCGACTCTTCAGAAGGGTCAAAACCAGGTTTAGCAATCATTTGTGAGCGAATTTGCTGCACTGCCACATTGCGTTGATAAGATTCTGCTTCTTCCGTTTTCGCAGAATCCACTGCCATTTCAATATCTACAGTAGTTTCTTGGGGTTGACGACGGGCAAAACCTTGAGCGCGTAAAACAATTAGTTGTTGATTAGCACCACCAGGTAAATTAATCCGGCGTTTGGCATATTGTTCTGTAAATGCCATATACTCAGCTACTTGTAACTGAGTACGGGGGGTGTAATCTTCAGGTAGTTCGGTTTCTCGACGGAAAGCTTTAATTGCTTCGATATAAAAAGCTTGTAAAAAATCTTCAATCAGATTGTAACGAGCCTCAAATCCTAAATCTGAGCCTGCAACAGTTACGTGACGATAAACAATTGCGCCTAAGCTGCTGTGTAATTCTACTCGTCCTTGTTTAGAACCAAGTTGATAGTAACGGAGGCACTTTTGTAAGCGATGTCTTCCTAATGTAATTTGCCAAGACTGAATTTGTCCTGAGTTTTGAATGCGGGAGCTTTTATCACATATCCGTTCTACTTCTTTGGCTATGCGTCCAACAACATCTTGTACACCTGAAGTGGCGGATTTAACTTGAGATTGCATCTCATGGGATAAAAGTTGTACTAATGTATCGCTGGTAGGAACAGACAATTCTTCAAGAGAAATATAGCTATCAAAAGCAGATGTAGAATTAGGCAGATTGGCGATGTTAGCTTTCATGACTTTTCTATAAAATTGGTATTGCACCTTAACTCAAACGCATATACAGTATTTAAGGCCAGTCTCAGGAGTAAAAATCTTTGGGGATTTATGCCTCAAAACTCACCAACTAGACTCCTGATATGTAAACACTGTAGGAAATTTCCAAAGTTAAGGGCTTGTTAATTGTGTCGCTTTATTTTTAGCAACTAAATCAAAGATGGCATAATAGATATTCACTCTGAGGACAAATTGCCAAAACCTTAGTCATGCTAAGATTGGCCGATAGCCTGTGTGGCGTAGCCATAATTTCATGACTGGGATAAGAGTGCCTGGGAGGATGACAATTTCAAAATTGGAGTCAGGTGATCATAATAATTAGCGCAACGGAGTCCAAAACAAGGGGTTGCACTTATAAAGCTTTATTCTTAAACCCAAGTAGCTACAGCTTCCCAACCTAAACCTCTCCGAATAATAACTGGTTCTTCATCGGTCAAATCTAAAATGGTAGACACTTGATATGTAGGTTCTTCGGCAGTGTCGATAATGATATCTACCAATTTATCCAAATGGTCGTATAAATCTACCCGTGACAACATTGGTTGTTTTCCATTTTCAACTATTTCCTGGTCTTCGTCATTTGCTCTAACATGAGCCGAAGTAGAAATAATTGGGTTTCCTAACGCTTCCATTAATGCCAAGCAAACGTTATGATTTGGCACTCGAATTCCTGTGGTTTTGCGTTTGGGATTTTGTACTAGTCGCGGTACTAATTTGGTCGCAGGGAGCAAAAAAGTGTAGGGTCCTGGTATTAACCGCTTCATTAGTCGGTAGGCTGTATCACTTACGAAGGCATAAGTCGCCACATTGGAGAGTGAGGGACATAAAAATGTCAGTGGTTTATCATTTGCTAACTGTTTGATTTGCCGCACTCTTTCCACCGCCGACTTGGCATTCAAGTCACAACCAATTGCATAAACTGTATCTGTAGGGTAGAGCATGATAGCGCCACCTAATAGCGCTAACTTTATTTCCTCTATTCGGCGGCTTTGAGGATTATCAGGATGAATGGTGAATATTTTGGCCATAATGATTATTGGTGATTGGTAATGGGTGATAGTTTTCTTCTTCCTGACAACTGACGACTGACAACTGACAATTAACAAATAAATTTATGAATAAAATTGTTTATCTTCAATGTCCAACAGGGGTTTCTGGTGATATGTGTTTGGGGGCGTTGGTTAGTCTGGGTGTGCCTGTGGAGTATTTGATAGAACAACTCAATGGCTTGGGAATTGAGCAAGAATACCGATTGTGCGCGGAATTGGTTCACCGTCAAGGTCAACAAGCGATTAAGGTTCATGTAGATTTGGTTTCTCATCATCACCATCATCATTCTCACAATGAACATGATCACAACCACACCCGTCATTTGCCAGAAATAGAGGAGATGATTGTTAAGGGGAATTTGCCAGTGCGGGCGGAAGCTTGGAGTTTAGCTGTTTTCCGACAGTTGGCAGTTGCAGAGGGGGCTGTTCATGGCATCGCACCGGAAAAAGTTCATTTTCATGAAGTGGGTGCGGTGGATGCGATTGTGGATATTGTTGGTACTTGTTTAGGGTTGGATTGGTTGGGTATTGATAGCGATCGCCAGGGTTTGCCTTTGCTATACTGTTCTGCATTTCCAACGGGAGGTGGTACTGTTAATGCGGCACATGGAAGAATGGCTGTACCAGTACCAGCGGTGTTAAAGTTGTGGGAAATGCGGAGTTGTCCAGTTTATAGCAATGGCATTGACAGAGAATTGGTAACACCAACGGGGGCGGCGATCGCTACTACCTTAGTTCAAGACTTTGGTTCACCACCACCAATGACTATCAAACAGGTAGGATTAGGGGCGGGTTCTCTAGATTTACCCATTCCCAATATACTACGGCTTTGGTACGGTGAAAATGAATCTTTACAGACTGATAACTCTAATTTAGCGGAATATTCCCCAAATTTAGAAACGATTACTGTCCTAGACACTCAAATAGATGACTTAAATCCTCAAGTATTTGGTTATGTATTTGAGGCTTTATTTGCTGCGGGTGCGGTGGATGTGTTTACTCAACCGATAGGGATGAAAAAGTCACGAACTGGAATTTTATTAACTGTGATTTGTCATCCTGAAAATTTAGCTAGTTGTGAAGCAGTTTTATTTCGAGAAACTAGCACTTTAGGCATTCGTCGCACTACTCAAAAACGGGCAATTTTACAACGAAAAATGCAAAATGTAGACACTATTTATGGAACAATATCGGTAAAAGTGGCATGGACAGGAACAGCTACAGAAAAGGTAATTACTAATGTGCAGCCAGAATATGAAGATTGTGCAGAATTAGCACGAAAAAATAATATTCCTTGGCGAGAAATTCATCGTTTGGCGTTAGAAAGTTGGTATTTGCAAAATCAAAATTAACAAAAACACAAAAACAAGATCCCCGACTTCTCTAAGAAGTCGGGGATCTAAATCCTTTTAAAATGAAGAAAATTATCCGGTGGTTGATTTTAGGTGGAACGCTGTTTTTTTTATTGAAAGCGTTAAAAGATAATTGGTTAGGAGTTAGTGCTATTCGGATTAATATTACCGGATGGTTAATATTAGCAACTGCTACAAGTGTAACTTTATTGGCACATATTTGGGCAGGTTGGATTTGGACTTGGGTACTCAGGGAGTTAAATCAATCTGTATCTGCTATTGAGTTTATCCAAGTTTATTTAAAAACGAATATTGCTAAATATTTACCTGGGAATGTTTGGCATTATTATGGGCGAATCATGGCGGCTAAAAATGCTAATATCCCTACGAATATTGCCACTTTAAGTGTTTTGTTAGAACCACTATTAATGTTAGCAGCAGCTTTAATTATTATTGTTTTATTTGGTACTCAAATTATTGTTAATAATCTGAATTATAATTTAATTATTCTCCAATTTTTAGCTTTAATAATTGTCTTAGGTGTACTTGATCCCCGATTTTTAAATCCAGTTATTCAACTTTTAGAACGTTGGAAAAATAAAAAACCTGATGAAGAAAATCAGTTAATTAATAGTTTTATAATTCAACGCTATCCCGTGAAACCATTATTAGGAGAATTAGTTTTTTTAGGGTTGAGGGCTGCTGGATTTATATTAACTATAATGGCGTTAACTTCGGTAAATTGGGAGCAAATACCCTTATTAGTGGGAGCTTTTAGTTGTGCTTGGGTATTGGGGTTAGTTGTTCCTGGTGCGCCTGGTGGCTTGGGCGTGTTTGAAACCACAGCGATGTTACTGTTACAATATCATTTTCCGGCGGCTTTGGTGATTAGTGCGATCGCACTTTATCGGCTCATTAGTATCTTAGCAGAAACCACAGGAGCAGCCATAGCTTCCTTACATCAAAGAATTAAGAGAACTCCACAAAAAAGATGAACTGCTTGCAGCAGCGCCTCGCTATCCAATCTTGTGTGATGGTCATCTTGCCCGTCCTTGTATTATTAGTGGGCTTTTCGTCCCGCACCACAAGAAATTTTGGGATATTTTTTTAATTGGAAGTCTCTTAACAACCTTTCTCCTTGTCCTCTGTGTCCTCTGTGCCTCTGTGGTTCGATAAAATATCTTTAAACCGCAGACGCACAGAGTGAAAAAGATATTAATCCCCAGTAATAGAAAGTTCACTCACCCAAACTCTAGGAGCAACTCCTCCTGGTGTTAATTCCACCTCTTTCTCGACATAAACAATTGATTTCAAAAGTTCCAAGAAATCCCCAGCTACCGTTGCGGACTCAATACTGGTTTTCTCACCTTTGTTAACTAACCAACCATCAAAAGGCAAAGAAAAAGAACCTTGTAAAGCCTTAACACCCGCATGGAGAGCTTGTAAATCATCAATTAAAATCACATTTTCCGCAGTTTCTAGACTCAATTCTTTCTCAGGAGTTCCCGCCGCAAAAACGTGATAAAAATTCGGACTAACGCTAACTTTTGCGCCAATACTAGCATTACCTGTAGGTTGAGCATTTAACCGTTTAGCAGTTCCCGCACTATGCAAAAAGCTAGTTAAAATGCCCTTTTCTATTAACTTAATTTGCCGGGTAGGAGTACCCTCACCATCAAAACTTTCTGCACCAATATTAGCAGGGTGTAAAGCATCATCATAAACTGAAAGTAAAGGTGAAGCTAGTTCTTTACCAATATCATCAGTTTTCGATAAACTTTGATTATCCAGAATACTTTGGGCGTTAAATAAATTAGAAAAAGCCCCCAACAAACTTAAAAAAGCTTCAGGAGAGAAAACTACTTGATATTTACCAGTTTTGATTTTTTCATAATGCAAATGACTGATAGTTTTCTCAGCAGTTTCTTTGATACAACCAGCAATATCTAAATCAGCGACACTTTCCTTAACTCGATAAGCACCAGCACTGCGAGGTTTTTTACCTTCTTCTTCTGTTTTGCTGTATAAATATACAGAAGCCAAAGAATGAGATTCAGTTCTTAAAGCCCCTTCACTATTGAGATAAAATCTATCAATATCTCTTTGTGCTAAACCATTATAAGGGACACTTGTAATAGCCGGATGAATTGCTAACAATTCTTTTTCTGCTACTAATAGTTTTTCTATAAGTTCAGAAACAGGTGATTGGAGGGCTTTTTCTTGATGTTTATTAGGGATAGGAATAGTGGCTTCTGGACTAAAATCAGGAACGTTTTCTTTGACTCCAAAAAAGCTGGCTTCATAAGCAGTTTTCAGGGCTAATTCTAATCCTTTAGCATCTACATCTGTAGTGCTGGTAACACCCATTGTATTTTCTTCATTCCAAACCCGAACTGTTACCCCAGAACGATTGGAAGCCTTAACTTGTTTGGGTTCACCTTGGTCAACTTGAACGCTGGTATCATCTACAGTAGAACCGTAGATATCGAATTTTTTAATGCCAAGTTTGGCGGCATTTTCTTGGGCGTAGGTTGCGATTTCTTGAATGTTAGACATGATTGAATTAATTTTTGAATTTTGAACACAGATGAACGCAGATAAACGCGGATAATATGGTTTATCTGTTTTTAGCTCAATACAGTTTAGTTAAAAATTTTTTCTTCTCTCTGTGTCCTCTGTGCCTCTGTGGTTCGTTTAAAAAATGACTTTCACAAAGAGTTCTAAATTTAACTAAACCGTATTGGTTTTTATCTGCCGCCAACGGTAATAGAGTCAACCTTAATGTGGGGTTGTCCAACTGTTGTGTAAATGCTGCCGCTGACTGAGCCACAAAAGCCGGGAGCTAGTTCTAAATCTTGGGAACATAGGGAAATTTTATTCATGATTTCCTTGGCTTCACCGATGAGCGTAGCACCTTTTAATGGTTTGGTAATTTTGCCATTTTCTATTAGGTAAGCTTCATCAACGCTAAAGTTAAATTGACCTGTTGCGCCCACACTTCCGCCACCCATTTTCTTACAGTAAATACCTTTATCAACGGAGGCAAATAGGTCTTCTGTTGTGTGTTCTCCACAATCAATGTATGTATTTCGCATCCGACTAGCGGCTGCAAAAGTGTAATTTTGACGGCGGCCACTGCCTGTTCTGGGGTGTCCTGTCCGCACTGAACCGGTTCTGTCAGCTAGGAAGTTTTTGAGGATACCTTTTTCAATTAATAATGTTCTTTGGGCGGGCATTCCTTCGTCGTCCATATCAATTGTCCCGAAGGCATTATCGGCGCGGCCTTCGTCCCAAGCTGTTAAGCTTTCGTGGGCAATTTTTTCCCCTTTTTTGTCGGCAAATGGTGTGGTTTTGCGTTCAATTTGGGTGGTTTCTAAAAGGTGTCCGCAAGCTTCGTGGAAAATTACACCGCCAAAGTGATTGGCCATGATAATCGGGTAAGTTCCTGATTCTACGTAATCTGCGTAAAGCATTTTACCAGCAGATTCGGCGATTTGTTCGGAGGCTTGTTGATAATCCCAGGTTCTCAGGAAGTTAGCGTCACTGGTGTTACCTGCCCGTTCACCAATGGAGGAGCGGTTAGCACCGTCAGCACAAAGCAGGTTGAATCCGACAGACTGAGTGAGGCGGATATCACGGGCAAATGTTCCGTCACTACCAGCAACTAATACTTCTTGCCAATCACGGAAGTAGGAAGCGCGGCGGGATTGGACGTGGGTAGCTTTTTTATTAAGTTGGGCTGTACCATCAAGGAGGACTTCTCCCATTTCGCTGATAGAACTACATAAGGGTAGCCAACCATCTTTACCGCGTTTGCTGGCGTAGTCTCTGAGTAGTTCTAGGTTGATTTCGGGAATGAAGGCACTCGGTCCTGGTAGTTGTAAGCCTAAGATGGAAAGAGCTTTTTCTAAAGCAGCTTTTAAACCGGCAAATGTGAGGTTATTGGTGCTAACGTAGCAGTCAGCTTTGCCACGAAATACTCGCACTCCTGCACCGGTAGCTAAACTGGGGGAAATGCTGGTAATGGTATCTTCTTCGGCTAAACAACTGATGTAGTTGCGACGTTCTAAGAAGTATTCCACAAAATCAGCACCGGCAGCGCGTCCTAGTCCCAAAAGGGTTGCCAGGGGGGCTTCCCAAGTGTCATCGAAGCGTTCTGTGGTGGATGAATATTGTAAACTGGGAAGTTGATTTGAGAGAAGTAGGGTGTTTGTAAGCATGAAGTGCCTCGTCTGCTGGCGTTATCTACAGATGTGACTGAAAAAAAATCCTGGTGTGTTCAGTCTAACAAATCTATGAAAGTCGTTGTTGGCAGTTAGGCTGTAGGGTTTTCCGCCATATTGTCTTTTAAGATGTGATCAGTGGACATTCTAAGCCAGATAATGATGTGATCTAATTCCGATTTTATGTTAACGTTGGGTTGGAGTATTACTATAAAACTATAGTTAATTCTCACTTTCTGTGACTTTTTATTTAAAATAATTGCGTAGTCACTAGACTGACTAATATACTGGAGATATTTATGACTCTTAAACTCATATCCGCAAAAATTAAAAATTTTAAAAGCTTAGGAGATGTGGATTTAAATTTCAGGGATCTAACAATTTTGGTAGGAGCTAATGCTAGTGGTAAATCCAATTCTTTAGAAGCATTACGCTTTCTCAGTAAACTTTTAAAAGACCAGGAACTTCCTTCTCTAAAATATATGGATAGTATCTTAAGGGTGGGGGAAAAACAAACATTTTATCAAATTATTATAGAAGATGATGAAGATAATAAAGCTAAAGTAGAATATAGTTTGGTACTTAGTATCAGTGAAAATAATACTTTAATTGATAGAGAGTATCTCTTAGTTAATGAAATTGAAGTAATTAATATTATTGATGGTAAAGGAACAGTGAATGATGAAAATGGCGAAAATTCTCAACCATACGAATTTTCTGAGGGTGATGGACTCACATTAGCGGATGTAGGTAAATATGGTCATAAACCAATTACAAAAAAGTTGGCAAGCTATATAAAAGATTGGAAATTCTATGATGTAGATCCTGATAGCGTCAGAATACATTCTAGAATTACTAAATTAAATATGATCTATAAATCTTTACAACATGATGAAAGAATACCTAGCCTTGATACTGACGCTAGTGAAGTTGAAGAAGTTTTACAATACTGGGGTAGACATGATAAAAATAAGTTTGATGAAGTGAGCCAAGAACTGTATGACTGTCTGAAAATTAAGTTACAGTTAGATGATGTTGCAGAACCACTTATTAAAGTTATTGAAGAAGATGGTAAAAAAATAGCTTTATCTAATATGTCAGATGGGACTCTGAGGTTGATAGCTTATTTTATCATGCTTTATGAATCTGATGTTCCAACTCTCATTAGTATTGAAGAACCTGAGAGAAATTTTCATCCTGGTATTTTACAAGATATTGCTGATATGATCAAAAGGTTATCCAAGAGAACACAGGTGATTTTTACAACCCATAGTTCTCAATTATTAGATTGTTTTTCTACTGAAGAAATATCATCTGACATTTCGGTAATCCTTTTAAATCAGAAAGGAGAAATAGGAACTAAAGCTTGTCTACTTGATAAATTAGCAGAAAACCGAGATGATTTTTCCGATTGGATGAATGATTTTGGAATAGGTAGCGCGATTTATCATAGTCACTTACTAGAAGGAATTTTTGCTGATTAATATGCCTAGTGTTCGTCTTTGGGTGCCGGAATCTGATCATGATAGTAAAGCAGTTGGCTGTATTGCTAACAAAATAGTCGCGCTTTATGGTGGTAATATAACTATCCAACTTGCCACTAAACAGGGTTTTAATACAGCTATACATCCAAAAATCCAAGATGGTTTAAAGAAGGCAGTTGATACTTATTTAAAAAATGATGATTTAGTTATCTTTCTGCTAGATTCTGATGGGACACAATCGCAAAACCAAAGACGGAGGGAAAAAAATTCTCTGGTTAATCGAATTGAAGAAGTTGTTAAATTGTTTGAAGGTGAAGGAAGAGTAAAATATTTTCCGATGATTCAAGAATTGGAGGCTTGGTTATTAGTTGATTATTTGGGTATATGCTGCTTTTTTACAAAAAATGCTGATCATCGAAATCATCCAGAATGGATCAAATTTGCCAATAGTAAACAACGTGGACAAACAGATTTAATAGCAGAAGCTGAGTCAGGAGGAAGGGGTGTCAAGGAATGTTTAGTAAAGTTATCACGCGAAATCCTAATTAAGCATAATCCGAATCTCCAAGATAAACCCAAAAATTTGAAAGAACGGGAATATGAAGAAAGTCAATCATCTAATATAGCAGCATATATTGAAATTAATAACCAAACTCTCAGAAAAAATAATTCATTGGTAGAGTTTGCGAAATGTTTGCAAAAATTAGTAGATGAAAATAAACAAGTATTTCTAGATGATATTAATTAGTAGGATTTAGATAAAGAATAAATGTTTTTAGTTCTAACTGAATTATCTAGTTTCAGCTATTCTATCTTTTATCCAACTATCAACACCCTCCTTCCCCTCAATGATTATTTTATCGAGGGTGGATAATTGCCGACTTGACTGTATTTTATTTCTAAATATTGCGAAAATTGATTTAAAACCAATTTTTATTCAGCAGTTTGTTACTGACAATGACCACAAACATCAACATACCAAACTGAATTTGCCAAGGTGATAACACTAAACTTACAATAAAAATGACGGCTGTGAAGACACCTGCAATATTGGTGATTTCATCATCATTTCTTTGGAAGAGATAGCCAGTCATTACACCTGTAACTAATGTTATTAAGAAAAATAAAGGCATTTTCACTAATCTCCAAACTACGAGCTACTGTTTAATACCAGTAGATTTTAACCTTCTTCAAGAACGTTATTAACATTATACTTAAGTAAGACAAAATGGCAACAAATTTATTCTCAAGTGATGAAATTAGCTATTCTCAAATGATGCCATTATTTGCTAAATTAAGTTAACACTATCTATTCGTGCTGGAATCAACTTAACACTTTCAATTTAAATATCCAATGTTGAACATTTCCCAACTCCTCGCAACTGAACTAAAACTTAAACCCCACCAAGTACAAAATGCGCTAGAACTCTTAGCAGAAGGGGCAACAATTCCCTTTATTGCGCGTTACCGTAAAGAACGCACTGATGAAATGGATGAAGTGCAATTACGGGATTTACAAGATAGGCATAATTACTTAACGGAGTTAGAAGAAAGAAAAAAAGTAATTGTGAGTGCGATCGCTCAACAAGATAAACTTACCCCAGAACTACAAGCAAAAATAGCATCCTGTTTACAAAAAACTGAACTGGAAGATTTATATTTACCCTATCGTCCTAAACGTCGGACTCGTGCTACCATTGCTAGGGAAAAAGGGTTAGAAGCACTGGCTACATTTATTAAATCCCTAAATGTTAAAAATGGTATTTCCGCATCTTTAGAGGCAGAATCAGCAAAGTATATTTCGGAAACCTTGGGAGTAAAAAGCGCAGATGAAGCTTTAAAAGGTGCGTCTGATATTTTAGCTGAAGAAGTAGCAGAAAAATCAGAATCACGCGCTTATATCCGCGATTATCTGTTAGAAAATGGGGTATTTATTTCTCGGATTAAAGACGAACATCCTGAAGGGACAACTAAATTTGAAATGTACCGCAATTATCAGATTAGAGTCAAAAATATCGCCCCTCATAATCTGTTGGCATTATGTCGAGGAGAAGATGAAAAAATTCTCAGTTTTGAAGTTGCGTTTGATGAAGATTTTGTGCTGGGTTATTTAGAATCTCAAGAAATAAAAACTCAAGTTCGCAATATTCGAGATTTTTATCAAGTCATGTTAAAAGATAGTTTTAACCGCTTGATGAAAACTTCCTTAATTAGCGAAGTAACAAACGAGAAAAAAACCTACGCTGACATAGAATCAATCAAAACTTTTGAAACCAATTTACGAGAATTGCTATTATCCGCACCAGCAGGAATGAAACCGACAATGGCTATAGATCCAGGTTTTAGAACCGGGTGTAAAGTCGCTATATTAGATGAAACTGGGCAATTTTTAGAATATCAAGCTGTCTTTCCCCACCAAGCAGCAGAACAACGACAAAAAGCCGCCCAAACTATTAAAAAATTACTTGAAAAATACCAAATTCAATTAATCGCTATTGGTAACGGTACAGCGTCACGAGAAACAGAAGAATTTGTGGCCGAAATATTACCAAATATAGCCCATAAACCAGTTAAAGTTGTGGTAAATGAATCTGGTGCATCTATATATTCTGCCAGCGACGTAGCTAGAGAAGAATTTCCCGATTTAGATATTACCGTGCGGGGTGCAATCAGTATTGGGAGAAGATTACAAGATCCTTTAGCAGAACTAGTTAAAATAGATCCTAAATCAATTGGTGTCGGACAATATCAACATGACGTTGATCAAAAATTACTGAAAAAGAAATTAGATGAAACCGTCGAAAGTTGCGTTAACTATGTGGGTGTAGACTTAAATACTGCTTCCAAAGAACTTCTCACCTTTGTTTCGGGAATTACCCCCACCATAGCTAATAATATTATTGCCTATCGTAACCAAAATGGCGCATTTAAAAACCGTCGTCAACTTTTGAAAGTAGCGAAATTAGGACCTAAAGCCTTTGAACAAGCAGCAGGGTTTTTAAGAATTCGTGGTGGTGAAAACCCCTTAGATAATACCGCAGTTCATCCAGAAAGTTACTCTTTGGTACAATCTATCGCGGCTGATTTAGGAGTATCCTTAAATCAAGTGACACAAGTTGCAGAAAACCTCAAAAAAGCCAACATCAAAAAATACGTTACCGAAACCATTGGAGAACCAACCCTGCGCGACATTCTCAGCGAATTAGAAAAACCAGGCAGAGATCCTCGTGCGGAATTTAAATATGCTACCTTTAAAGAAGGAATCAAAGAAATTAAAGATCTAACCGTAGGAATGCAACTAGAAGGAATTATTACCAACGTTGCTAACTTCGGTGCTTTCGTTGATATTGGAGTCCATCAAGATGGTTTAGTGCATATTTCCCAACTTGCTGATAGATTTGTAGATGATCCGAAAAAAATTGTAAAAGTTGGACAAGTCGTTAAAGTGCAAGTTTTAGAAATCAACGAAAAACTCAAACGCATAGGTTTATCAATGAAAGGAATCAAACAATAATTACCTCTCCCTGACTTGTTATACTCAAAACGGCTAGAAGCTGGACTTTTTTATCATACAAAGAACAAGGTTTAAAGCCTCTCCCCGCACCTCTCCCTATAGGAGAGGGAAAAGGAATAACATTTAATACTGGAGAGGTTTACCAGAGGGGTTTCATATTTGGTTAAACTATGAACCGTTTGCAGTATAGTTAGGTAAATTGTCAGAAGTGGCTAACACCTCCCGTAAGAGGGTGTTTGAAAAGTTATGGTTGATGTATCAAATATTTTTTACCCCTCCCTAACCCTCCCCTTGTAAAGGGCAGGGAACTGGATTTTTATTGTTTCCCCCCTTTCCCCTTGTAAAGGGGGGTAGCAATATGATGAAAATTACGGAATACCACTTTTAAAACATCCTCTAAGGGATACAGGATATGCAGGATTAAAGGATGAAAATCAGAGATTTGATCACAAATCACCAAATGTTTACCTGTCCTTTGTATTCTGTTGTTGAATAATCTCGCTAATTTCTGCCAAACTTAAGTTTAAAACTTGTGCGATTTGTTCTCCAGTTAAACCCAATCCTATCAATCCAGGAACTGCGTCTAATTTGGCTTTGCGTTCACCTACTTCTATTCCTTCTTCCTTTCCCTCTTCTTTTGCTTCTTGATAAAATCGGGTTTGTTTTAACTCACTTAATCCAAACATAGCTTCTATTTCCTCCCTATTCATTCTTGGAAACTTGTAAATTAAAATTGTCTCGATGATTTGTAATACTTGTTGCTGTTGCTTTGATGAAAACTTATCGCCTAAATTATCCACCCGTTTAAGCGATATTTTTCCAGACTCCCTTCATGTATGGCTTACGCCACGCTTCGCTATCGGGATGTAGGGATGAAAGCAACAATAGACCCGATAGTTTGGAATTATGCAAAAGATAATGATTTGATGATTGTCTCGAAAGATGCTGATATGCACGATCTGAGTTTAGTGTTGGGGAATCCTCCAAAAGTCATCTGGCTTAGACTGGGAAACTGTTCTACCTTACAAGTTGAAAATTTACTGCGTCGGGAGTTCAGCACAATCAAATTATTTTATGAAGATGAAAATTCATCATTGCTTGCTCTATCATAATCGCACTGAAAATTTAGAACTGCATTCAAACCAGTAATAAGGTGCGTTAATGAAATGTAACGCACCCTACAGGATTGGCTGTATTTTGGTTAGGTAAGAAAACTCCATCTATTCTCAAGGCTGTTTGTTTGACTTCAACTGATGAAAATTGATAAAGTTCTGCTAATTGGGGAGAGTTACCAATAAGTTCAAAAAATATGCTGGGTATTTCTTGAAACAATCGGTAAAATATGCTGTCTGTTTTCATTTTAAAAAGTTGTTCAAAGGATTTTAAACCCACTTGTGTGGGTTTTGTTTGTAGCGAGAATTATCGGTTAATAGGTGATGGTTTCCAATTATCAAGCACTTCTTGAATCAATATCAATTCATTGAGATATTCACTTACTTCTGATTTTTGGCTTTTAAGAGTAGAAACAATCTCATTCACTTCTGATTCTCTCTTTACCCTTTGTGTCAGCAAATTATCGAAAATATCCAGAAATCTATTGATATAATCATTGATTTGCTGTTCACCTTTCTGAAAATTCTCTTCTACTTGTTCGTCAATAATACCCTTGAGTAAACCTATGTTTCTCTTTACTTGCTCATCTATCTTGTCTTTAATTCCTTGAGCAGTCAGCCGTAAATCAATTTCATAGTAGGATACTTCTGTTTTCATAACAACATCTTGTTCATAGACATGAGGACTTGCACAACAACGTTCCTCTTGCATAGTTATTTTCTTAGTTCTTTCAAAAACTTCTCGTTGTTCTTGAATTTTAGTATCAATGCCAGAAAATTCAAACTTAGGAAACTGAATTGCATTAGTACCAATCTCTATTTGCAAAGTCTCACCAATATACTGAGATAATTCATCAGAAATAGCTTGTATTTCTTGTTGAATTTGCTTAACTAAGTCCTCGTGAATCTTTGCACCTTCTCTCACAAGTCTGTCTTGTGTATCCAGCCAAAAGTTATGAACTATAGGAGCGCAGTAATCATTAATAATTTTACCTATTTCTTTAGCATCTTTTTTGTCTTTTACCTTGATTTTATATGGTTCTGAAGTTGAATCCTCTTTTAACAATGAAGTAACTTTATTCCAAATAAACGAGACAAGATTTTGGTTTTCTTTACTAGATACAGAACCCGAATTTTTAGCTTGTTCTTCTACTACTTTATCAATTTCCAAATCTATACGATTTTTAGCAGTTTCAGCAAACTTATAAATTTCTTGCCTAAAAGTTTTGAATAATCTTTTCTTTTGTGACTGTACAGACTTTTTTACACTTGCTAACTTATTTTCAATCAACTCAAAACGTTGTTTATATTCCTCTATTTTTTGTTGTAGTTCCTCAAATTCTAACTCCCAACCGCGAATTTCCGTAGTAAGTGTATCAGCTACAGATTGAGCAGCTTTATTCAAAACAGCCAAGACATCACTCAATAAATTCCATCCTGAAGTTTGCACAATATTTTTAATTACTGTCTCTTCAATTTTGAGAATACCGCTATCTTCTAAAGATTGAGATGCAATTTCTTCTGGTAAGGGAATAAGCATCCTACCTTTTTCATCTCTTTCTGCATATTTAATGATATAAAACTTTTCAAAATCCTTAATATGACTATCAGTTGCTTTTCCTTCTTGAATCAGCTTAGACAATAAAGCCTGTCTAGCAATGACTGGAGAAATATTTGGTTCAGGAATACCAAAGCTAACCAAACTCATTCTTAAAGATTCTATCACATCTTCAATCTTTCTATCACTTTCTCCTTTCATGTCTACCTTGTTAAGTACAAAGTACATTTTTCCTGTATTTTGTGCCAAAAAGTCCTGGCGGTTTTCAATTAAATCTTGCAGCAATTCTAAATTAATATTGTCTTTAAAAGATAGGTAATCCAGAATAAATAAGATAGCATCACAAGTGCGAAGTGCTTGTAGACTCGTCTGTTTTAAAGCTACTGTATTAAAACTCTCTGAGTTCCACTCATTTGGTCCAGGAGTATCAACTAAGGTAAATCCAGCTAGAGAAGGCAATTTACTAATAGCTTCAATAGGATGTTCTAATTCAAAACTTATAGTATGATCTAAATTTTTATTATCTCTTATTTGATATGTCCGTTCTGAAAACTTCCGCTTAATTTCTTCTGCATCACCAGTTGCTATAATTTCAGGAAATTCTTGATTTTCTCGATGTTCTAAAAGTCTGGGTGTTTGTTCTGCGTTAATTGGACGAATATCTGTACGAAAAACTGTACAAGCCTCTACATTAGTAGCTAAAACATCTGCACCAATCAAAGCATTGAGGAATGTACTTTTACCTGCATTCATAGCTGCAATTACAGCTACTTGATATTTTTGTTTAACTAAGGCTTGTAAAGCTTGTACAATACTATTTTCAACATTTTCTAATCCTTGGGTATTATCTCCTTCTTGGAGTCGTCCTGCGCGAAGTTCTTTTAGATAAGTTAAGAGTCTATTTCCTATATCATTAACTCTGTTATAGGTATCTTGAAATTCTTGTGAATAGGATTTCATTATTTTTATTCCTGGGGTAGTTGTGTTATTTGTAGGTGGTTCTGAAACTATATTGGCAGTGGTATCTCCACTATGAAAAGCTGTAAATTCTTCTGTTTGTGTTAAAAGATTATTTTTCACAGCTTGAGTGAAATTACGTTCATAGTAATCACTAGGAACATTAACTAACTCTTCATTAATTCGGCAGAGAACATTATTTGTAAGATCCACTGCTTTTACAAATTGCTTTAAGACATCTATTGTCGGTTCTTTATCAATAGACCACATTATAGAAATCAAACTCTGTTGCAATCTCACAGCTAAACGCAAACAATCTTTCTCTATTTCACTTAATGCAATCTGTCGAGTTAAGTCGTCAATTTGCTTTTTACTTTCATCAGCAAGTTCATAGTATTGTTTTTGTAGATTCGTATATTTCTCAACTAATTCATTGGCAACTTTCCTGTGATGTTTAGCGGCTTGTCTATCATTTTCTCCAGCAGCATGAGAAGTAAAAGCACCTGCAACAGCACCAACGGCCAAGCCTACAGCACCGATTACAAAAGGCAATATAAAAATCATATAATTTTTTATCAATCCTCTATTGATTAGTGTTGTTAATACCTGCAAAAATTAATTACTTGAGTTAATTTTAGTCTTAGTTTTAGCTGGATAATGATTTTTTTGATATTGAAATATTTTAGCTTTCAATTGTTCAAATTCTAGATCCCATCCTCTAAGGTCTACATTACATAAATAAGCTGTATCTTGAGCAGATTTGTTAATTTTATCCAAAATATCTGTTAATCTCGAAATTAAGCCCGCCTGATTTTTGCATTGCGATAAGTCATACAAAGCTTTTGTGATATTATCCTCAAAAAATTGAAGCTTTTTAATAATATCACCTTCTTTAATACGTCTATTACGAATCTCATTTAGATACTGTAAGAGTCTATTACCACTATTGTAAATTCTATTATATAGATCCTCCAATTCTGGATTATTAATAAAACTAAATCTTTGTGGTAATCTTCGTTCTGGTTTTTGAACAACTGACGAAATACTACGTTGATAGTAATCACTAGGAACAATAATTAATTCCTCATTTAATTGATAGAGAATATAATTAGTTTGTTCTACTGCTAGTTTAAACTGATTTAAAATTTCTGCTGTTGGTTCTTTATCAATTTCCCACATCAAATAAATCAAACTCTGTTGCAATCTCAGTGCTAAACGCAAACAGTCTTTTTCTATTTCACCTAATGCAATCTGTCGAGTTAAATCGTGAATTTGTTTCTGACTTTCATCAGCAAGTTCATAGTATTGTTTTTGTAGATTCGTGTATTTCTCAACTAATTCATTTGCAACTTTCCTGTGATATTTTGCAGCTTGTCTATCATTTTCTCCAGCAGCATGAGAAGTAAAAGCACCTGCAACAGCACCAACAGCTAGACCTACAGCACCAAATACAAAAGGTAGTATGAAAATCATAGAATTCTTGATTTATTATTTAATGACTAGAAGGAAGGTAAACAGGTTGAGAATTAGGCAATAATTTACTATCTGCTGATGTAAGTCCTAAAGATTGAGCAATAGCCACTGATTCACGTAACCGTTGCATAGCCCCTTCTATTCCTGGTGCAATTGGACGATTTGTAATTTCTTGATTAATTGCTTTTGCTTCTGCCAAAAATTCTAGATTTTTCTGATGTTCATAAATCAGATCATTTTCAATTTCTTGTAATCTTCTTAATTCTTGCTGAGTTAAAGATTCATAATAGGTTTTTACAGCCTGTTTATGATCATCTAAGATTCTGAAAAACTCAACAGCCATACCTCCAGTACCAACAACAGCTAATAAAGGTGCTACTGTAGTTAATGCGATCGCTATTGGTGGACAAGCTGCTGCTAATGTTGCTGTTGTAAATGCTGTTACACCCCCAACTGCACCACCCATAGCAGTATCTTTTAATGTTTCTGTAGCCGCTTCCTGTGCAGAAATTTCACCTCGAACTACACGCAGCCCATGAGTTAGAAGTGAAAAAGGTACAGTTGTAACTGCACCCACAGCCGCCCCTATTGGTGCAGCTTGCAAACCTGCTTTTACAGCACCAGTTAAGTTATCAAAGTGGTATTTAGCATTTAATCTCATTTGCTCCCGACTAGTCATGGTTTTATCACCACGAGCCATATTATCCTTACCATTCTCCCATCTGATATTACTCGGATCATTAGAACCTCCCTTACTGTGGGGTTTAACGTGACTAGCGTGCTTATCAGATAGGTACTGTTCTACATTCTTGGCCGCAGTTTGACTATCTATACTCGCACGTTGAGATGGGGGAATCTTATCTAGCATTTCTTGGGCTTTTATTGTCGTTCGGATAGGTTCGCCAGAACGAACACCGCCTTTACTTAATCTATCTACCATGCTTTTAGATAGATCCTGTAAATTGACGTGGTGAATGTTGGTTGTCGCAGCCGCATTGACAGCAGAATTACGCTGGGAATCGTCAGACATGGATAATTACCTTTTTATATTTGACAGAAGCGTTTAATAAAATAAATTATACTCAATACAGCAATAATTGACTACTGATAAGAATAAATATACAGTTGGTGTAAATAAAATGACTGCACTAGAGAAATACACGATGCAATTTAGTCAATGCGAGATCATGTAGAAACACAGTCATCGCATTGAGACAACTTTACATATCGTTAGATACCTTTAAATTTTTCTGTTCACCTACTTACTTAATACTGTACAATTACTTAATACTGTAATTTTAGGTTTTTTGGTTATACAATAATTTCTTAGAGGGTGTTTGAAAACTATTAGATGAAACCGATAATCTCCAGAAATCTAACCCCCTTTCCCCTTGTAAAGGGGGGAAACAATAAAAATCCAGTTCCCTCCCCTTTACAAGGGGAGGGTTAGGGAGGGGTAAAAAATATTTGATACATCAACCATAACTTTTCAAACACCCTCTTAGAGAAGTCGGGTATCTTACTGAAAATTTATTATTTAATCTAACCTAAGATAGATCAAGATTATATCTAAGAAAAGATGTGAAATATTAGTCTATCTTTGAAAATAGTAATTAGCACTGATATTGCTGTTACTGAGGTAAAAATGTTGTCATATTTTTTCATCGCACTCGCTACAGCTTTAAGTTTGCTGATTGTTGATTTAGTTGTTCCCGGTGTAGATATTGCTAATTTTCCGGCAGCTTTAATTGCCGCTGTTGTGATTGGTTTAATTAATAGTGGAGTTAAACCAACCATTAATATCTTGTCTTTACCTTTGACATATCTCACATTAGGTGGATTTTCCCTAATTGTTAACGGACTCTGCTTTTGGTTAGCATCAGTTTTAGTTCCAGGTTTTCAAGTTCAAGGATTAATTGCTTTTATTATCGGTCCTGTAGTTCTTTCTTTAGCTAATACCTTTCTCAGTAAATACTTCGCAGAAAAAGGTTTTGAATTACAAGATAGTCAATAGGTAAACCCAACTTTAAAACTAGGAAATAAATATCCATGAACTTACTGCGTATACTTATCGGTTTATTTCTACCTCCCTTGGGGGTTTTTCTCACCGTTGGATTTGGTCCAACTTTGTTAATTAACATTTTGCTGACTCTGCTTGGTTGGCTTCCTGGTAGCATTCATGCAGTTTGGGTAATTGTCAAGCATGAAGAAAATATTAATAGAGAGGAAGGTACTTATTAAGTATAACAAGCAACAAGAATTTAGATCCCCGACTTCTTAGAGAAGTCGGGGATCTAAAGGATAGTTAGTCTTTAAGCACGAATATCTTTATCTTTGAATAAATCAGCCGTTGCTAAAAGTAACTCGCGTAAAGTTTGTTTTAATTGACGTTCTTTCTTTGCTATAACTGCACCTGCATCTGTCAATTTTTTTTCTAGAACTGAGTAACTTTCTTTTACTTGTGCTGTGATAGATTCGGCTTTGGGATGGGATTTATCACACCATTGTTTTGCTTCATTTAAATAATCCTGTACTTCTTGATCACTTCCGCTATAACGTGCCGATAAATTGGCTCGAATAATTGCTGACTGTGCTTGTAATTGTGCATAGCGTTTCTTTAATAATCCAATTTCTTCACTATCTTTTATAGAATCAATGGCTGAATCAATCGCAATTTTTGTGTCTGCTGATTTATCTTGACTTGTTTCGATTATCTTCGTTAAAATTCCTTCAATTTCTGCTTGTAGTTCTTCTTCTTCTCTATCTAATTGAGCTTGTAATTGCTTAATTTCGGCTTGAGTTTTGACAATATCTGAGTGTTTTTTCAGATTTATTGCTTCCATCGCTCCTTCAATTGAAGCTACCACTCCTTCTTTAACTTCACTACCTTTTTCTTGTAAATTATCAATGACGGTAGACACAGCATCATTAACTAAATTACGCAGTTCATGAGAACCTTCTTGAAACTCAGAACCTACTTGAGAAACAGCAGATTTGACAATTTCCCGAATGCGTTCAGCTTTTAATTGTCCTGTTTCTTTAGCTTGGTGTAAATCTATTTGAATTTGTTCTTTAATGTTCTTATTTGTGGTCATACTAAATACAAATCTCATTACAACACTTACACTCATTATGGCGAAATCTTTTAGCTATGAACACCCTCTAAAGAGATAAAATCATATCTATCTTTAGGTACTTCAAAGTATTTGGCGATTAGAAAGATGCTTCCACCACGCTACACAAGCAAAGTCTACCTTCGTAGATTCAGCAATTAGAAGTTTTTAACCCACGCAAGTGGGTTTTGTCTGTATAGCCGCGACTTCTAGTCGCCAGGAATTTTTTAGTTAAATGTTGCCAATTTATGAAATAATCAATATTGGTCAATAACTAAATTTTAAATTATGTGGCAGGTAAATATCACTTGCGATGGTGAAGCGTGGAAAGTGTACGGTGCTGAATTTAAGAAAATGGTAGAAAATTACCAAGCTGAATTGATTGGTTCTAAAAAAATGCCAGATGGAAAACGGATCATGTCCTATAAAATTGAAGATGTCAGCGAAGCAGAAGCTTTTCAGGAACAATGTACAAACTTTATCGGCTTCATATCTGATTTTGAAGCCTTATGAAAAAACTAATAGTATTGATATTATGCACATTTTGCTTGTGGACTATCAATTTCACCTCACCCGCTAACGCTTTAGATACAGCCAAAGGGGCAGAAATTTTTAGTTTTCATTGTGCTGGTTGTCATATTAATGGGGAAAATATCATTAGACGCGGTAAAAACTTAAAAAAGAATGCACTTAAAAAATATGGCATGGATTCTTTAGAAGCGATTACAGCCATTGTCACTAATGGTAAGAATAATATGTCAGCTTATAAAAAAAGATTGACAACTGAGGAAATTCAGCAAGTTGCAGCTTATGTTTTGGAACAAGCAGAAAAAGACTGGAAATAACAAGATAAAAAATATGATGTTACCTCAAGAAAGCTATTTACAATTTACTCCCGACTTGAAAATTTGCCGAATTTTAAATGGAATGTGGCAAGTTTCCGGTGGACATGGACGCATTAACCCCAAAACTGCCATTGAGTCTATGTTTCAATATGTTGATGCTGGTTTTACAACCTGGGATTTAGCAGACCATTATGGACCAGCAGAAGATTTTATTGGTGAGTTTCGTCGTCAACTGATAGCGACTCGTGGAGAAGAAGCTGTAAATAATATTCAAGCTTTTACCAAGTGGGTTCCTCGTGCGGGGAAGATGACAAAAAAACTGGTTGAGGAAAATATTGATATTTCTTTGAGAAGAATGGACGTTAAATCATTGGATTTAATGCAGTTTCACTGGTGGGAATATCGAGATGCTAATTATTTAGATGCTCTCAAATATATGGTAGAATTGCAAACAGAAGGTAAAATCAAACATTTAGCTTTAACTAATTTTGATACCGAACATTTGCAAATTATCACCGAAGCAGGAATCAAGATTGTTTCTAATCAAGTGCAGTTTTCTTTAGTTGACAGAAGACCACAGGTAAACATGGTTAAATTTTGTCAAGAACATGATATTAAGTTGTTTACCTATGGTAGTATTTGCGGTGGTTTGTTATCAGAAAAGTATTTGAATAAACCAGAACTTAAAGGCTTAGAAATAAATACCACCAGTTTGAGAAAATACAAACAAATGATTGATAATTGGGGTGGTTGGGGACTATTTCAACAGTTACTAAATACCTTAAAAACCATTGCTAATAAACATCAAGTAAGTATTGCTAATGTGGCTGTAAATTACGTTTTAAATCAGCCAGCAGTTGGGGGTGTAATTGTGGGTGCAAGGTTAGGAATTGCAGAACATTTGTCAGATAATGCTAGGGTGTTTAGTTTCAATTTAGATGCTGAGGATATCGGGAAAATAGATGCAGTTTCTGAACAGTCAAAAGATTTATATAAGTTAATTGGTGATTGTGGAGATGAATATAGACGTTAATTGAACATTTTACTCCCCATTTTCCTTGACCGACCAGCATTGTATTAGATCATTGGGGTCAATTTTAGCGATCGCCTAGCCTGAATTTTCCTAGCCTAGCCTAAATTTTTCTGAATTTTCATGAATTTTATCTGATAATAAAACTAGCCTCTTTAAGCAAAACCTATGGAAACCCTCACCTTAAACATACCTCCCGCAGTAAATTTAACAGATGAGCAGTTTTATCAACTTTGCATTGCCAACGAACCTTGGCAATTAGAACTTACCCAAACGGGAGAATTAATTATTATGCCTCCCACAGGTGGAGAAAGCGGAATTAGAAACTCAGATATAACTACAGATTTAAGTATTTGGAATCGTCAAACTAAATTAGGTAAAGTATTTGATTCTTCTACAGAGTTTAAATTACCCAGTGGTGCTTATCGCTGTCCTGATGCAGCTTGGGTAAAACTAGCACGTTGGGAGGCTTTAAGTAAAGAAGAAAAAAAACGGTTTCCCCCCCTTTGTCCTGATTTTGTGATTGAATTGCGATCAGAAACGGATAGTTTAGAAAAATTACGCGCTAAAATGCGAGAATATCAAAATAATGGGGCGCTTTTAGGTTGGTTAATTGATCCACAAACACCCTTAGTAGAAATTTATCGTTACGGAAAAGATGTAGAAGTTTTAAACTTTGATGTTGACAACCCACCAAAACTTTCTGGTGAAGATATTTTACCGGGCTTTATTCTCGATTTGCAGATAATTTTAAATCCATAGATTCTAAATTTCGGGATGATGATTTCTCAAAAAAATATTCCCACTGGCTACCTCCGCAAGGTTCATCATATCGCTTTTAACGTCCAAAATATGGCAGCATCTCGCCATTTTTATGGTCATATTTTAGGCTTACACGAACTTACAGGGGATGAAATACCAGAAACATTAATAGAACTTGTCAACACCGGAAAAGTCGCCAACTTTGCCACTCCTGACGGTACAATTATTGACTTATTTGGAGAACCAGAATTATTACCACCAGATCCAGATCCCAGTAAGTCTTTCACTAGAGCGTATCATTTAGCCTTTGATATTGATCCAGAACTATTTGACCAAGCATTAGCAGTAATTCAAGAAAATAATTTGGTCATTGCTTATGGACCAGTTTCCCGTCCTACTGGTAGAGGAGTGTATTTTTATGATCCCGATGGGTTTATGATTGAAATTCGTTGTGATCCTGATTAAATGAGACAGTGGGAAAATTTCGATAATTAAAGGCAATATAAAAGCAATATACAGCACTTCCCGGTGTTATGAGGTACAAGAACCCCACCCCCAACCCCCTCCCCAACCCCCTCCCCGCAAGCGATGAGGGGGCTAAGATGTAACTCATATCATTGGAAACTACTGTAAGTAGGTGAACACAATAAGAGAATAAGAGAACTCCACAAAAAAGATGATCCAATCTTGTGGGATGGGCATCTTGCCCGTCCTTTTATTATTAGCGGGCAAGATGCCCGCACCACAAGAAATTTTGGGATATTTTTTTAATTGGAAGTCTATAAAACCAAGGTGTGTAAAGAAAAAAGAAAAGTAAAATCGTCCAAAGCTTCTTCACTCTTGCCTTTTGCCTCTTGCCTCTTGCCTCTTGCCCTCCCATAAAGACAATTTTCAATGCTAACCTACTGTAATTGAGGGTGGGGAAACCCTACGGATTTTGGGATATTTGAAATAAGGCTAGAAATGTACATTCCCAAACCAAACGAGGTTGGGCGTAACAAAGTAAATGTTTCCGAGTTTTTTCTAATTGTTGAATAATTTTAGGTTCATGTATTTGTTGCCAATAGTATTGTTGTAAATAGTCAATTAACCATAATTGGGCTTCTGTATCTAATTCTTTATCAATTTTTTTACCTAATTCTAAAGCATGACGGTAAGATGTTGGCGTTTTTTTCACCTGGGCGATAAATTCGCTAGGAATGGTTTGTAATTGTTGGTAGGAGGAAATGGCATTTCCTGGACTACCTGCGGCTATATTTAAAACTTCTGGATGTTGCAAAATTTCGGCATTTCCTGTTTGTGTCAATACCTCAGTCATAGCCGCAGTATTTAACCGATAAAAGGGAACTTTTTGACAACGGGATACTAAAGTTGGTAGCACAGATTCGGGGGAGGGAGCAATTAAAATTAATGTCGCTTTTCCCGGTTCTTCTAAAGTTTTTAACAACGCATTTGCCGCAGATTCCGCCATTGTTTCTGCTTGTTCTAATACTATGATATTCCGCGCTGCTTCCAATGGTGGACGAGAAAGAAATTGCGTAATTTCTCGAATTTGTTCTAAACGAATAACCGGTGGTGCTTTGCGTTTAACTCCCTTTTCGGCTGCTTCTGCTGGGGTGAGTCTTTGTCCTTGATATTGATAAGTTGGTTCTACCCACAATAAAGCTGGATGATTTCTTTGCTGAATGCGATTGTGTAAAATGGGAATTTGATCGGGTTTTATAGAACTAGAAAAAAGTAATTCAATAAAACATTTTGCTGCTAAACTTCTGCCTACACCATCAGCACCCACAAACATATAAGCTGGTGCAACTCGATGTTGTTTAACGGATTGAGTTAATAATTCTACCGCTTGCTGTTGTCCGATTAATGACGAGAACATAGTTATGAAAACAGGCGTTGCTGTAAAATTTCCTGGATACTTTTTTGAACGATATCTTGACTGTCATTGCCATCTATTCGCACAATTCGGGATGGATTGGATGCAGCTAATTCTGTATATCCTTGCTGTACCCGACGATGAAAAGTAATAGTTTCCTGTTCAATTCTATCTAGTTTAGCTTGTCCCCGTTTGCGGGATAGTCCTACCTCTACATCTACATCTAACCAAATAGTTAAATCACTTTCTAAGCCACCAGTAGCAATCTGATTAAGTTGATGAATGAGATTCATATTTAAACCTCTACCATAACCTTGATAGGCGATAGTAGAATCAGTATAGCGATCGCACAGAATAAATTTCCCTATGGCTAAATTAGGTTTTAACTCTTCTTCAATATGTTGTGACCTGTCCGCTGCATATAATAATAGTTCCGTGACTTCCCCCACCGGCTTACTTGGTGACTTTTCCAATAATAACGCCCGTAAATCCTTTCCTAACTCCGTTCCCCCTGGTTCACGAGTCAGTATTACTGATATATTTAAGCTTTCTAACCACTGAAAACACCGTTGCATCTGAGTAGTTTTACCACAACCCTCCACACCTTCAAATACAATGAACTTACCACTCATGTTGTTAAATTTTGTAAATACTGATTTTTTAGACATCCCTATTTATATAAACTCTACACCAAAAGCAAACCTTATATGATTGCCCCAAATATCGCAGTAGACACGAAGACGTGGTGCTACATTAACTCCAAGAGTCAGATCCCCGACTTCTTAGAGAAGTCGGGGATCTGGGTATGAGTGCAAAATAAATTGAACATTATAAAAATCCCTAAACTAATCAATTTTGTAGGGGTCAAATTTTCACACAATATGATGAAAAATAATTTTCAGTAAATCCCCTTGAGAAAAAGGCTTTTCTAAATAGCCATTAGCCCTCACAAATTTGGCTTTAGCTTTATCTCTTAATCCGATTCTTTCGGTCATCAAAATCACAGGAGTATTTTTATAATGCGAGTGTTTCCGCAATAAAGAACAGATTTCATAGCCATCTAAATTAGGCATTTCTACATTTAATAAAATCATATCGGGCTGTACTCGCAAAATTTCCATTAAAGCTTGGGAAGAATCCATGAATTTCAGCACAGAAAATATTTGCTCATCTAAAAAATTTTCCACAGTATTTAATATGCTATAATCATTGTCCACACCCAAAATACTATATTTCTTCCTCTCCCTAACTGGGGAGTTTATCGGCTGATGTATATGTAGTTGAGAATCAACTTGCTCAGAATTGCTTTTAGGTAACTGTTCGTGATATGTAGTATGTGACGGGGATTGATGATGATTTTCAAAATTCAAATTTTCCTGAACATCAACCTTAACCCCTGATTGACATTGTTCTACTAAAGTTCTTAAATTTAAATGACAAAATTTAGGAAGATTATCTAAAAAAGTATGTCGAACAAATTCATAACTGCCATATTCTAAATCTAGTAATGATTCTAAAACCTCCAATGCTAATTGTTCAATCAACAAAGCAGTCTGAAAGTGACTAATATATTTTTGATTAACTAACCAACAAATTGCTAAATAATCTGGATTTGGTATTGACTGATTTTCAAGATCCTTTTCAAAAATCATCCGTACCTGTTCATTAATACCCATAGGAAGAGTCGAAATTTGCTGACTCAATCTCTGTAAATTACGATAAAGAGGTTCAAACATTTCCTCAGAATAACCAGCGTAAATTAGTTTACCCTGATCCATATATATTGACCAAGCACCCGACTCACTAAATACCTGCAAACAACCAGTAAAAGAATTATTAGTAATCTTTTTTAATAAGCTAATTGGTTGGATATTTTGAAAAAATCTATATCTACTAATCGGAATTGTGTTAATATGCTGGGATTGATCATTAAAATTTTCTCTCATGATCATTTAATTAGTGAATTTTACAAGGGTTTTGAATTATAAGTATTCAAGTATTACTTTTAGGTTACTATAGATTTTTTAGAGAAATAAAAAACTATCTTAAACATAAGATGAAAAAATGAAGTACAGCGGTTCTCCCAGAACATTTTGAACCTCAATGTTTCTTAAAACACCCCATACCTAATCGTGTCTGCAATTAATAGCATCCAAGTTACCGAAAATAGCGATCGCCTAGATCGCTACTTATCTCAAGAGTTATCAGATTTATCCCGTTCTCGCATCCAGCAGTTAATAGAACAGGGTCATGTTCAAATTAATGACAAGATTTGCACATCTAAAAAGATTAACCTGAAAACAGGCGATCGCATTACCCTGGAACTTCCCACCATTCAACCTTTAGAAGTAATCGCAGAAGATATTCCCCTAGACATCCTCTACGAAGACGACGAACTCATCATTCTCAATAAACCCGCAGGTTTAGTAGTCCACCCCGCACCCGGACATCCTGACGGGACTCTAGTTAATGCCATATTGGCACACTGTCCCAACTTACCAGGAATCGGTGGCGTGCAACGTCCGGGAATTGTCCATCGTTTAGATAAAGATACAACAGGAGCAATTGCGATCGCCAAAACAGACCTAGCTTACCAACACCTACAAGCGCAACTACAAGCAAAAACCGCCAGAAGAGAATATTTAGGACTAATTTACGGTGTTCCCAAAACAGAAACCGGAATTATAGATTTACCTATTGGACGCAATCCCCAAGACCGTAAAAAAATGGCTATTGTTTCTATAGAAGATGGTGGACGCAACGCCATTACTCATTGGCGTGTAAAAGAACGGTTTGGCAACTACACCTTAATTCACTTCCAACTAGAAACAGGACGCACCCATCAAATTCGCGTTCACAGCGCCAAAATGGGTCATCCCATCGTCGGCGACCCCATTTATAGTTCAGGTCATTCCCTGGGTGTAAATTTGCCGGGACAAGCATTACACGCTTGGAAACTCCAGCTACAACATCCCGTTTCTGGGGAGTTAGTCGCAGTCACAGCACCCCTTCCCCGCAGCTTGACAACTTTACTGGAAGTCCTGCGCCGTCGTAGTGGTATTTATTAAGAATTCCTGAAAAAATAGCCATTTAGTCTCATTTTGTGAGTTTTACCTTTGGAAAAATTTATATCCCCCCAGGGGGGAAAAAAAAGAAAATTTCCCAAATATTTAGAAATGTAAATTTAACATTCCTTAACAAAAATTATAAAACTCACATAGAAGCTAAAAAAAGCTTTGGTGTAGTTATATCAAGAGTTTACAGCAAAATTAAAACAGTCTTTAACCGCCGAGTATTGCGATTTTTTGCAAAAAATATAAAGTTATGTAACGTAAATATAAGAATTTTCTCAGCTATACCCCTTATATAGGAAGGATTTGAGCCTTATCTTAGGCTATGATCTCATTTATTCATAATTTGTAACGAATAAAGACTCTATAGCATTGTATAAACATAAACTGTAGGGGTTAAACAACAGAGGAAAGTTGAAAAAAGCAGGCAATTCATCAAGTTTGCCACTTTCTCATAAAATTTTCCTTGACTCTCATAATTTTTGGTTTGTAAACTGTAAACTAGTAAATGAGAGAGCGAATTGAGAAACGCTTTGATTTGACTCCGTTGCGAACAAATCCAAATTAGTTTTAATTTAGACATCTCTCAACTAAGTAATTTAGGAGATTAGAGTCCATGACATTAGATGTATTTTCCAAGGTTGTTTCCCAAGCCGACGCTAGAGGCGAATTCCTCAGCACCGAACAACTAGATGCTTTAAGTGCAGTTGTAGCTTCCGGCAACAAGCGTTTAGACGCTGTTAACCGCATTACAAGCAACGCTTCCGCTATCGTTACCAACGCAGCTCGTTCTTTATTTGAAGAACAGCCTCAATTGATCGCTCCCGGTGGTAATGCTTACACCAACCGTCGGAACGCTGCTTGTCTACGCGACATGGAAATCATTTTACGCTATGTTACCTACGCCGCTATCGCTGGTGACGCTAGTGTTCTTGATGACCGTTGCTTGAACGGCTTGCGCGAAACATACCAAGCTTTGGGTACTCCTGGTAGCTCTGTAGCAGTTGGTGTTGGTAAAATGAAAGAAGCAGCGATCGCTATCGTTAACGATCCTAACGGTATCACCAAAGGTGATTGCAGTTCTTTGGTTTCTGAATTGGCAAGCTACTTCGACCGCGCTGCGGCTGCTGTTGTTTAATAATTCATGACAAATTGGCTCAAACCTGAATTGAGCTTTTCCCATAGTCTGCATGGCGTAGCCATACAAAAAAAGCAAGAAACTATCTAGGAGATTTTCACCAATGAAAACACCAATTACCGAAGCAATCGCATCTGCTGATACCCAAGGACGCTTTTTAAGCAATACCGAATTACAAGCAGTTAACGGTCGTCTAGTTCGTGCCGCTGCCAGCATGGAAGCTGCTCGTGGTTTAACAGCTAACGCTCAAAAATTGATTGACGGTGCTACTAGCGCCGTATACAGCAAATTCCCTTACACCACCTCCACACAAGGCAATCAATTCGCAGCTGATCCTCGTGGTAAAGCTAAGTGCGCCCGTGACGTTGGTCACTACCTCCGCATCATCACCTATAGCTTAGTTGCTGGTGGTACAGGTCCTTTGGATGAGTTCTTAATTGCCGGTTTAGCTGAAGTTAACGCCGCATTTGACTTATCTCCTAGCTGGTACGTAGAAGCATTGAAATCCATCAAAGCTAGTCATGGTCTAAGTGGTCAAGCTGCTAACGAAGCTAATACCTACATTGACTACGCAATCAACGCTCTTAGCTAGATAGCGTCATGCCCGGAGAGGGATACAATTGTTAGATGGATTTACCCCTAAAGGGGTTCACCAGTCGTTCATGGGGAGTCACTGCGTAAGTTAGAAAACATTCTGACTGGGAATTGAGTGGCGTTAAGACCATACATGATCACTCTGGTTCACCTAGCAATTGGATCTAGCTCCGGGCATAGTTTTATGTACAGATAAAACAGGTCAAGAGGCAAGAGGCAAGAGGCAAGAGGCAAGAGGCAAAAGGCAAGAGGCAAAAGGCAAGAGGCAAGAGGCAAGAGGCAAGAGGCAAGAGGTAAGAGGTAAATCCTACTGACCACTGACCACTGACAACTGACAACTGACCAAGCTTTATTCAGCCAAAATTCGGCACAATAAAGGGGAAAAATATGGCAATTACAACAGCAGCATCCAGACTGGGGACAGAGCCTTTTAGCGACGCACGCAGAGTTGAACTGCGCCCCAACGCCAGCCGTGAAGAAGTCGAATTAGTAATTCGTGCCGTTTATCGGCAAGTCTTAGGAAATGACTATATATTGGCATCAGATCGCTTAATCAGCGCAGAATCACTGCTACGCGATGGCAACTTGAGCGTCCGTGAGTTTGTTCGCAGCATCGCTAAATCAGAACTCTACAAAGCTAAATTCTTCTACAACAGTTTTCAAACCCGGTTAATTGAACTCAACTATAAACATTTGTTGGGTCGCGCACCATACAATGAGTCCGAAGTAACTTACCACTTAGACTTATATATTAACCAAGGTTACGACGCAGAAATTGACTCCTACATTGATTCTGAAGAATATCAAAATAGCTTTGGGGAAAGTGTTGTTCCCTACTATCGCGGTTTTGATTTTCAAATAGGACAAAGTGCAGCCGGATTTACTCGGATGTTCCGTTTATACCGGGGTTATGCAAACAGCGATACTGCTCAAGTCGAAGGTTCTAAATCTCGTTTAGCGCGGGAATTAGCTAGTAATCAGACCTCATCAGTTGTTGGACCATCTGGCAGTAATGAAAACTGGGGTTTCCGTGTATCTGCGGGTAACGCTCCTAAGCAAAACTTGGGTAATGCTGTAGGAGAATCAAATCGTACCTACCGAGTTGAAGTTACAGGCATCCGCAATCCAGGATACCCCAGCGTGCGCCGCAGCAGCACAGTATTTATTGTACCTTACGAGCGCCTTTTAGACAAAATGCAGCAAATTCATCGAGTTGGCGGCAAAATTGTCAGCGTAATTTCAACCTAAGATCCGGTGCTGTTCACCGACAAAACTCATCATAGGAGATATAGAAGTAATGTTCGGTCAAACCACACTTGGCGCTAGTAGCGTTTCCTCATCTGCAAGCCGCGTATTTCGTTACGAAGTTGTCGGCTTAAAGCAAAACGAAGAAAGCGACAAAAATAAATTTGACATTCGCCGCAGTGGTAGCGTGTTTATTACCGTACCCTACAGCCGGATGAATGAGGAAATGCAACGAATTAGCCGTTTAGGTGGCAGAATAGTCAAAATTGAAACTTTGACAGTAGCAGAATAAACATAACGCCCTGGCAATGATAGAAACCAGTGGAGAAGCATATTCTGTAGAGAATGCCCCAAATCTCACACCAGAGATAGCGATCGCTAACCTGCAATCATCAGATTTAAGTCTCCGCTATTATGCTGCTTGGTGGTTGGGTAAGTTCCGGGTCAGTCAGCCAGAAGCCATAGACGCACTGATCAAGGCGTTAGAGGATGAATCTGACAGAACCGAACTGGGTGGTTATCCCTTACGGCGTAATGCCGCGAGGGCGCTTGGTAAATTGGGCAACCTAAAAGCCGTACCAGGTTTGATTAAGTGTTTAGAATGTAGTGATTTTTATGTCCGCGAAGCAGCAGCCCAATCTTTAGCTATGCTTCAGGATAAAACCGCATTACCAGCACTGATCAAACTGCTCGATGGGGGAGTTGACCAAGCTGTACAAGTACCTGGTTTTCCCCACCTTGCCCAACCCTATACAGCAGTATTAGAAGCCTTAGGAGCTATGGGTGCAACTGAGGCTATTTCCCTTGTGCAGCCTTTTCTCAAGCATTCTGTTCCTCGATTACAATGCTCCGCCGCGAGAGCCATGTACCAACTGACACAAGACTCTATTTATGGTGAGTTATTAGTGAAAACTTTGGCAACAGGTGATTTGAAAATGCGTCGCGTTGTGTTGGGGGATTTAGGGGCGATTGGGTATTTGGCAGCAGCAGAGGCGATCGCCCAAGCGCAAGTGGAAAGTAGCTTTAAACTTATTGCTTTAAAAGGACTATTAGAGTATCAACTGCCAGAACAGTCTGATACTTTTGATATATCCGAACCAGCTATCCGAATCATGAATCTCATAGATTCACTCTTATAGTCAGTAGTCAGTTGTTAATTGTCAGTTGCAAAACTACTGACCGTTCGGCTGACGCTCACGGCGAAGCCACTGACCACTGACCACTGACCACTGACGACTAATCAAATGGATGAACTAATTCGGGCTGTCACCGTAGCAGAAACACCTGAGCAAATGGTGACAGCAGTTAAAAATTTGGCAGCAGCCAAAGATCCATTGGCAATTCCTACCTTAATTGCCGTCTTTGGTTATAACAATCCAGCAGCGGCCATAGTGGCGGCAGCCGGGTTGACGGAGTTGGGAGAAATAGCAGTGCCACAATTGCTAGACCAAATTGATGATTATAACTATGGCGCACGGGCTTATTCGATTCGTACAATAGCTGCGATCGCAGATCCCCGTGCTTTGGATATTCTCATCTCCACTGCATTGACTGACTTTGCCCCTAGTGTCCGCCGTGCTGCTGCGAAGGGATTAGGAAACATACATTGGCAGAAATTAGCACCTACTGAAGCTGAAATAGCCATTAACCGCGCCCTAGAGACACTTCTGTTGATTTGCGAAGATCCAGATTGGTCAATTCGTTATGCTGCTATTGTTGGGTTACAAGCTTTAGCAAAAGTAGCTATAGTGCAATTACCTATTTCGGCTAAATTTCAATTAATGCTGACTAACGATACTGAAAAAGCCGTTCGCGCTCGCGTTCAGTTAGCCTTGGCTCAGTAAACTGATTTATATACCATATAACAAGGTAAAAGTAAAGATGTCAATACCACTACTAGAATATGCGCCCAAGTCGCAAAACCAGCGAGTAGAAGGTTATGAAGTTGCCAACGAAGACACCCCAACTACTTATCGCTTAGATAGAGCTACCTCAGACCAAGATATTGATAGCATCATCTGGGCTGCATATCGCCAAATTTTCAGCGAACATTTGATTTTAGCCAGCTACAAGCAAACCGCTTTAGAATCACAACTGCGAAATCGGGCGATTACCCTCCGTGATTTTATTCGAGGTTTAGGTAAATCAGACGTTTACCATACCCAAGTAGCGGATACAAATTCTAACTATCGCTTAGTTGACATCACCTTAAAACGTTTCTTAGGTCGGGCTGCTTACAACAAAGACGAAGAAATTGCTTGGTCAATTGTGATTGCTACCAAAGGTTTACACGGTTTTATAGATGCTCTATTAGAATCAGACGAGTATTTAGACAACTTTGGTGATGATGTTGTCCCCTACCAACGTCGTCGCTTTGGCTCACGCCCCTTTAACCTAGCTAACCCCCGTTATGGTGCTGACTGGCGCGATACTCAAAACCTGCGTGGTTTGGCTGGTCGTTCCTACTACAGTATCCGCACATCAGGACAACTGACCACAGCAGATATCCGTCGGGCGATTCCCGCCAACTTCTTCATTATGGCGGGAACAATTATTACCAACGAATGCAACTACCAACGCAGTTTGGCGACAGCCCAATCTTTCGTTAGTAACACCGCAATACCTGACACTAGCAGAGATAACCAAGAACAACCCAGCATTAAACCTGTGGCAGTTTCCTTACCCTATCGTTACATCCCTGCTAATGCTAAAAATTAGTCATTGGTAATTGGTAATTGGTAATTGGTAATTGGAAAATACGGCGTTGCTGATTAAGAGTATGATTTTATTATGCCTACGGCACGCTGCGCGAACACGCAGAGGCGCTCCAGTCGCAGAGAGTAAGAGTTTCATTTTTTTGATTTTTCAATTTCATACCTCAATTCAGCAACGCCGAAAATACTTATTCCCTGTTCCCTGTTCCCTGTTCCCTGTTCCCTGTTCCCTGTTCCCTAACAACTGACAAACATGACAATACCTTTACTAGAATACAAACCCAGTTCTCAAAACCAGCGTGTTTCTGGTTATGAAGTTCCCAACGAAGATACACCCAAAATTTACCGCATCGAAGACTACGGCTTTGGTGGAGAAGTAGAAGAACTAATTTGGGCGGCTTATCGGCAACTTTTTAGCGAACACGTAATTCTCAAATTTTACCGCCAAGTTCACTTAGAATCCCAAGTCAAAAACAAAGCCATTACCGTCCGCAATTTTATCCGGGGTTTAGCAAAATCTGAAGCTTTCCAAAATTTGGTAATTCAGAGTAACTCCAACTACAGATTAGTAGAAATTGGACTAAAACGGTTATTGGGTCGCGCACCTTATAACAAAGAAGAAGAAATCGCTTGGTCAATTGTGATTGCTACCAAAGGTTGGGGCGGTTTTGTGGATGCTTTACTAGATTCTGAAGAATATCAAAACAACTTTGGGGAAAATATCGTTCCCTACCAAAGACGACGTTATAAAGATAGACCCTTTAATTTAGTAACACCACGATACAGCGACTACTGGCGCGACCAAATCGAGGATGCTCGTTACAAATGGGGCGACATCAAAAACTTTTTGGATATGGCAAATTCCATTAAGATTAAAACAGTGCCTCACACACCAGTTAGCACTGCCAACATCCAAATTCCTAACACTACCAGAGACACCAAATCAACAGGTATTCCTGTTTCTATTAGTCCTAGTGCTAGTTTTCCCCTGCGCTAAGGAATGTGAATTAAATAAGGTGCAAAAGTAGGGTGTGTTAGCGACAGCGTAACGCACCATTCCAGGTTACATCAGAATTGCAGGTTATTAAATTTGCGTTCCTAAATAGTTTTTTAACTAGCTGGGAAATTTCGGTGATAAAAGTGACAAAGTTTGCATTTTTTTCAGGATTTTAATTTTAGTTATTTCGCTAAGTATTACGACATTTTAAGATGCCAACTTTACCAAAAGGCAGGTTCTTTAAAATGGCAATTCCTTTACTTAAATACAAACCTACAACTCAAAACCAAAGAGTGAACAGCTTCGGTACGGCAGATATTAACGAAGACAATCCTTATATCTACCGAATTGAAAATGCTAATTCTTCCGGCGAACTTGAACAACTAATTTGGGCTGCTTATCGCCAAATCTTCAACGAACAGGAGATTCTCAAATTTAACCGTCAAATTACCCTAGAAACCCAACTCAAAAATAGGTCAATTACGGTTAAAGACTTCATTCGTGGTTTGGTGAAATCAGAGCGATTTTATCAGCTAGTTGTAACACCTAATAACAACTATCGGTTGGTAGAAATGGTTCTAAAAAGAATTTTGGGTCGTTCTCCCTATAATGAGCAAGAAAAAATTGCTTGGTCAATTCAAATTGCTACTTTAGGTTGGGGAAAATTTGTAGATATTCTGATTGATAGTAGCGAGTATGAACAAGCCTTTGGTGAGTATACCGTACCCTATCAACGCAAACGAATGACCACAGACCGACCAATCAGCTTTACTCCCCGCTATGGTGCTGATTATCGTGACCGGGCAGGTATTGTCCAAAAATGGCCGTATATTCGTCAATGGCGTGGAGGTTTCTACCCAGGCTCTGGGCAAAATGTTGATTTGGGGGCATTGTCTGCTGTATTACTGGTAATAACCGCAGGCATCACTTTCTTGTTGATTCTCAATTGGTTAGGAATTAGTGATATCTACTAACCTTTTGAGGGGAAAATAAGTAAGTAATCCCGCCTCAGAATGAATTCTGAGTCTAATAGCAAAAGTCGTCTCAAGACGACTGAAAAAAAAGTTTATAGTCCGTTTTAACGGACTTTAGTTATTAGCCCTAAACTTCAGTTCTGGGCGGGGTATTTCTAGAACGAAATCTTTCTTTGTTTAATTTGATCATAAAAGGAGAAAATTAATATGGCATTGCCATTACTTCAATACAATCCAAGTAGTCAAAATCACCGAGTGGCCAGCTTTGGTGTTGCTGACCAAAATGAAGATACACCTTATATCTATCGCATTGAAGATGTTAGTTCTTACACTGACATGACAAACATCATTTGGGCTGCTTATCGCCAAGTTTTCAGTGAACATGAAATTCTCAAGTTTAACCGTCAAGGGACCTTAGAATCTCAACTCAAAAACGGTTCTTTGTCAGTTCGTGATTTTATTCGCGGTTTAGCTAAATCTGAAGCTTTCTATCGTTTGGTTGTTTCTGTTAACAACAACTACCGTTTAGTAGACATCACCCTCAAACGCTTATTGGGTCGTTGTGCTTACAATAAAAAGGAAGAAATTGCTTGGTCAATTGTTATTTGTAACAAGGGCTTTGGCGGTTTCGTTGATGCTTTATTAGATAGCGAAGAGTATACCCAAAACTTTGGTGATAATACCGTACCTTACCAACGCAAGCGGTTTGTAGATCGTCCTTTTAACTTGGTAACTCCTCGTTACGGTGCTGACTTCCAAGAAACAGCCGGTACAGTCAAAACCGACTGGCGCTTTACTTTGGAGAATTTCTATACTGCTAAAGCTAAAGCCAAGCGTCTGAAAGCAGGTGATCCCGGCAACTTTGAAGCTATGGCGGCTTCTGTATCTGGTAAAGGTAACTATGCTCAAAAGCTATCTTCTTTTGATATTGATTACCTGAATGCTGTTCCTTACCGTGGCAAACGCTAGTACCGCTAGGCGGAATTAAAAATTAATAATTAAAAATTAAAAGTTAACTTCCGCTGTTGTGTACTAAGTTTACCCAAAAATTTTTAATTTATAGGGTGCGTTAGGAAGATAATTCTTGACGCACTCTTAATTTTTTGTGCTGTTGCTCATGGTTTTTGTAAATAGGAGTTTTTTGCCTATTCTATGAAGATGTACCTTAAGTGAAATCTTCTATAACTCAATTAACTTAAAGCCCCAAATTTTCAAAACTGCGATCGCTATTTCTGGATCTATACCATCATAGGCTTCCCATTCAGACTGTGGATCTTTAGGATGCCCTTCACCTACGTAACCTGCAATTTTAATGATGGGAATATTCACTAAGTAATCACGTTCCATACCTTTAGGGAGAGCTAATTTAATTCTGCGACCCACAAACTTAGATGCACTAGATTCAGCTACAGATTCCCGAACTAAACAAATATCACCAGCAGTTCCCCAAGTAGTTTGGTAAATGTGGAGAAACGATATATAACTTTCTGGTTTGATGGATCTTTTGAGAACTTGCATTATCTAATCCTTATCCTTGTTTTCGACAATTTTATCTAAACTCTACCTGCTATATTCCAATTTCCTGCTTTTGACAGAATAAAACAAGGGGTTTGCACCCCTTGAGAGAGTTTAAAAAGTGAACCGTATTAGTGATCTACGCAGGTGTAAACTGTAAAGATACACCGTTCATACAGTAACGGAGACCAGTTGGTTTGGGTCCATCATTAAAAACATGGCCTAAATGTCCACCACAATTACTACAATGGACTTCAGTTCGGGTCATGAAAAATGTTCTATCTGTAGTAGTAGCGATCGCCCCCTCTATGGGTTTAAAAAAGCTTGGCCAGCCAGTACCACTATTAAACTTAGTATCAGCAGTAAACAAAGCCTGTCCACACCCAGCGCAGACATAAGTACCAGGTTCATATTGCTTATCGAGGGGACTGGTATGGGAGGGTTCTGTACCATGTTTCCGCAACACCCGAAACTGTTCTGGTGTGAGGATACTCTTCCACTCTTCCTCTGTTTTTGTCACTGCAAACTCTGTGTTAGAAAGTGCCATAGATTCTGAACTCCAATTGATATAATGGGAAAAAAAGGCTGTACCGACTAATAGGGTACTGATTTGTAAAAAATTGCGTTTGTCCATAATCTATTATTTGCTATTTTTCTCTTCCTTAGCCAAACAACTCCACAAGATTGATAAATTCTCTGACGAGAAATTGATGAAAATCACCTCAAAACATCTTGCTCCCTTGAAAAGAATATGTGATAATTCTAAAATAAATTTAAATATACGGTATCTCTATCGGATTATCGGCGTTTATGCAGGAGGTATATTCATATATGGTGTTGCTGAGTAAAAGTATGATTTTATTATGCCTACGGCACGCTGCGCGAACACGCAGAGACGCTCCAGGCGCAGAGAGTAAGAGTTTGAGAGATGGAATTTTCGACTTTCATACCCCAATTCACCAACGCCTCATATATTTGCTAATTAAATGTACAAATTGCACCTATCCCATCACAATTAATCAGTTACCCTGGAGTTGATCTTTACAACGACAAAACTAATGTGCCAACTGTTAGGAATGAACTGCAACGTACCCACAGACATTTGCTTTTCCTTTGAAGGTTTTTCTGCCAGAGGAGGAAAAACAGATGAACATAGTGATGGTTGGGGAATTGCCTTTTTTGAAGGTAAAGGATGTCGGATTTTTTTAGACGCTGAAGCTTCTATAGCGTCACCAATTGCCGATTTTATCCGTCAGTATCCCATTCATTCTACTCATGTGATAGCTCATATCCGCAAAGCCACTCAAGGTAAAATAGCCTTAGAAAACTGTCATCCTTTCCGTCGGGAACTTTGGGGTAGATATTGGGTATTTGCTCATAATGGTAATTTACCAGATTTTAACCCAGAAAATCATGGGGCTTTTCAACCTGTGGGCGCTACCGACAGCGAAAAAGCATTTTGCCTAATTCTTAATACTTTGCGATCGCATTTTCCCCAAGGACAACCATCATTAAAGGAACTCTACCAGACATTACATAAAATCACCAAAGAGATAGCAATTCTTGGATCTTTCAACTATATGTTATCAAATGGTCAGCATTTTTTCACCTATTGCTCAACCAAACTTTGCTACATTATTAGACAAGCACCCTTTGCTGCGGCGCATTTAATTGATGAAGAAATGACTGTAGATTTTAGCGAATTGACCACACCAAGCGATCGCGTTGCTGTCATTGTTACCACACCCCTAACCGATAACGAAGTTTGGACACAAATCCCACCGGGAGAGTTATTAATATTTCAGGATGGATTACCCCTAAAATTTGCCTGATTTTTGACAACTATTTTATTAATAAGAAAGAGCAAAATTCATCATTAAATCCAAAAAAAATCAAAGCTGGTTTTAATTCAGCGAAGGCATTGACTTATGATACATTAAAGTCACGGTCTATAAAATCCTGCATCCCTAAAAAATTTTATCTTCACCGCGACTTACAGCACTTCCCGATGTTATGAGGCACAAAAACCCCACCCCCAACCCCCTCCCGTATCAAAAGCTTATCCTTTTCTTCCCCCCGCTGCGGGGGGATTTAGGGGGTGCGATGAGGGGGCTAATATGTACCTCATAAGAGGGGAAAACTGCTGTCAGAATAATTAGACTTAATCAAGAATTGCTATATTTAGCGTCTTCCACCTTGAATTTTGTCAAAAATCGCACCATCAGCAAAGAACTTCTTCTGTACAGTACCCCAGCCTCCAATATCAGCTACAGTATAGAGTCGGGCAATATAAGGGAATTTATTTTTTACTTCTTTGGACACAGTAGGATCAACTGGACGAAAACCGACTTTAGCAAACTCACGTTGTGCTGCTGGAGTGAAAAGGAACTTGACAAAAGCTTCAGATACTTCACGATTTCCATGCTTATCAACATTTTTATCCACAACTGCGACAGGTCCTTCTATAGAAATATTAACTGGAGGAACTATGTAAGAAATATCTGTTTTTCCCTGTTGTGCAGCTAAAATGACTTCGTTTTCATAGTTTAGTAATACATCACCCTGACCTTTTTTGTAAAAAGCATCACTAGACTCCCGTGCATCTTTGGGTAATACAACCACATTCTTAAACACATTAGTAACGAATTTCAAAGCCTGGGTATCATTTCCACCATTTTTAACTATAGCACCCCACAAAGCTAGAAAATTCCATTTAGCTCCACCAGATGTCTTGGGGTTTGCGGTAACAATCTTAACGTCAGGTTTCGTTAAATCACTCCAATTCTTGATATTTTTGGGATTACCAGCCCGAGTTTCCAGCGCAACTACTGAACGGGTAACAATTGCGTTATTCGGAGATTCTTTTTCCCAACCTGGTTGAATCAAGCCGGCTTGTTCAATTTTTTTAATGTCTCCAGCCAATGCTAAGGCTACCACATCTGCGGCTAAACCATCAATAACAGCGCGGGTTTGAGAGCCAGAACCACCATAGCTTTCCCGAATTAGAACATCTTGACCTTTTTCTCTTTTCCATTTTGCCACAAAATCGGGAATGATTCTAGCGTAAGCTGCCTTGGTGACTGCGTAAGTAACTAAGGTAAGTTCAACTTTTTTACCACTTTGACTAATGAGTTGTGTTTTCTGGGCTGTACCTGCAAATACAGGTAGAATAGTGCTTATACTTAAACTTGTGGCTAAGAACAGCGTAGGAAAGAATGGCTTTGTTGTTGGTACTAATTTTTTAGTATTGGAAGAATTATCTGTCATGGGATGTCCTTAAATTGGCTTAAAAATAATCTACGGCATCTTTGTCAGGATACAGTATTTAACCTATCGAAAAGAGCTTACCAGATGTAATAAATAAAATCAATAGTTTTTGTACTTAAAAACAACTATTTTCCTATCGGATATTGTATGTATTTAATATTGCAGTTATTTTTTTGGTAATTTATTACTTGTAAAGCTTATATATTAAGTCTTTTGATAAACTAAATCTATTTTTGCTGCAAGTATTTGATTTAATTTATATATTATAAATAACTATTTAAGTAAGTATTTATATTTTGCAACCTCTATAAATACAATTGAAAATTGATACTTCTTTATTAGAGGCGTTGTAATTTGTCCTGAAACTGGTAAAATCACCATATTCCCTATCGTCAATATGCTGTTTTAAATGGCAATACCTTGTCCAAATCGAAAAAAGTCTTGATTTGTAGGTTGGATTGAGGTACGTTCACGTATCCCTGACGGGAGGCGTTAGCCATAGTGTGGCGATAGCTTGCGTGGCGACGTAGGAGCCATAGCCATAACCCAACAAATGTGTCGGGTTGCGCTGTCGCTTAACCCGACCTACAAAAAATGGACAAGGTATTGAAATGGCATTGACAATTATGTACTTGTGCGCTGAAGCATAATTGCAAGCTAAGAAATTAATTATCCGTAGTTTTACAGGAGGAAAAATAATGAATTTGTGGCAACAATTACGGAAAATATTACAACTGAGGTTTAGCCCCAATTCTCTCAAAGGCTTTGTCTCACTTGTTTTAGTAGGAACGGTATTGAGTGTATCTCTTGCTGCTTGTTCTGGGACAAACACCAGTAATGATACGGGTAAAAGCCAGAATGTAGAACTAACCCTTGTATCTTTTGCTGTCACTAAAGCTGCTCACGCTGCCATTATTCCCAAATTTGTGGAAAAATGGCAAAAGGAACATAACCAAACTGTAGTTTTCAAACAAAGCTATGGCGGGTCTGGTTCACAAACTCGTGCTGTAGTTGATGGTTTAGAAGCGGATGTTGTTCACCTAGCACTAGCTTTAGATACGCAAAAAATTGAGAAGGCGGGATTAATTCAAGCTGGGTGGGAGAAAAAATTTCCTAATAATGCTATTGTTTCTAAATCTGTCGCTGCTTTAGTAACTCGTGAAGGCAACCCTAAAGGTATTAAGAATTGGGCTGATTTAGCGAAAGATAATGTTAAGCTAATTACCGCAGATCCTAAAACTTCTGGGGTAGCGCGGTGGAATTTTCTCGCACTTTGGAATTCGGTCATTAAAACTGGTGGAGATGAAACAAAAGCCATTGAGTTTGTGACTAAGGTTTATAAAAATGTCCCTGTATTAACTAAAGATGCTCGTGAAGCTACAGACGCATTTTTTAAACAAGGACAAGGTGATGCTTTGATCAATTATGAAAATGAAATTGTTTTGGCCAAAGACAAGGGTGAAAAAACCAATTATATTCTTCCTGATGTGAATATCTCAATTGATAATCCTATTGCTGTTGTTGATAAAAATGTTGATAAACATGGTAATCGGGAGGTGGCGGAAGCTTTTGTTAAATACTTATTCACTCCAGAAGCACAACAGGAATTTGCAAAAGTAGGATTTCGCCCTGTTGATGAAACAGTAGCTAAGAGTAAAGAGTTTGCTGACAAATATCCCCAAATCAAAACTTTAGGTACAGTTAAAGAATTAGGCGGTTGGGATGCTGTTCAGAAAAAGTTCTTTGCTGAAGGGGCAATTTTTGACCAAATTCAAGCTAAAAATAAGCGGTAATTGACAAGCCCCTGAATTTTCTAAAAAACAACTAACAACTGATTAAATTATGGCTGTATCTTCTCCTGTACAAACTAATATTAAACCTTCGATTTGGAAGGTGTTTCTAGATAATTTGCTTCATCTTCCTTGGACTTGGCGAATTACTTTGGGATATCTAACTGTGATGTTATTTATTCCGATTATGGCCATGTTTCTCAAGGCTAGTACGGAATCTCCAGAGAAGTTTTGGGAAATTGCGACTAATGATTTAGCATTGGCGACTTATAACGTTACCTTTGTTACGTCTTTATTTGCAGCTTTGCTGAATGGTGTGTTTGGAACTTTGATTGCTTGGGTATTGGTGCGTTACGATTTTCCTTTGAAACGGATTATTGATGCGACTGTAGATTTACCATTTGCTTTGCCAACATCAGTAGCAGGTTTAACACTGGCAACAGTTTATAGTGATAATGGTTGGCTGGGTTCATTGTTAGCACCAATGGGGATTAAGGTATCCTTTACTCGGTTGGGAGTTGGGGTAGCAATGATATTTATATCTTTACCTTTTGTGGTGAGAACTGTCCAACCGGTACTGCAAGAAATGGAATCGGAAATTGAAGAGGCTGCTTGGAGTTTGGGTGCTTCCGAATGGCAAACTTTTTGGAAAGTGATTTTACCGCCTTTATTTCCGACAATTTTAACTGGTGTGGCTTTGGGTTTTTCCCGCGCTGTGGGAGAGTATGGTTCAACAGTAATTATTTCTTCTAATACACCATATAAAGATTTGATTGCACCTGTGTTAATTTTCCAACGGTTGGAACAATATGACTATTCCGGTGCAACTGTAATTGGTGTGGTTTTATTAGGAATTTCTTTGGTGATGTTGTTAGCAATTAATTTCTTACAAGCTTGGGCGAGAAGATATGACAATAGATAAAGTTAAAAGACAAAAAAAACAAAGTTGGGTGCCGGCGGTTTTAATTGGGATTGCGATCGCCTACCTATTTCTGGTTCAATATATTCCAGCTATTAATGTTTTTTTTGAAGCTTTCAAAAAGGGAACTGGACCATTTTTATCCAACCTGGCAAAACCGGAATTTCTCCATGCAGCTTGGTTAACTCTATTACTGGCTGCGATTTCCATCCCTGTAAATGCAGTATTTGGATTATGCGCGGCTTGGGCGATCGCTCGACATAAATTCCCTGGACGCGCTATAGTTCTCAGTATCATTGATTTACCCTTTTCCATCTCCCCAGTCGTCGCCGGGTTAATGATAGTCCTACTATACGGCAGACAGGGCTGGTTTGGTCCTTGGCTACAAGCACATAATATCCAAATTATCTTTGCTTTTCCAGGAATGGTAATGGCTACCGCCTTTGTGAGTATGCCTTTTGTCGCCAGAGAAGTAATTCCTATCTTAGAAGAATTTGGCAAAGATCAAGAAGAAGCCGCCAGAACATTAGGTGCAAACGATTGGCAAACTTTCTGGCGAGTAACTTTACCGAGTATTCGCTGGGGGTTACTCTACGGTTTAATCTTAACAAATGCCAGAGCAATGGGTGAATTTGGCGCAGTTTCTGTCGTATCTGGTAACATTGCTAATACAACCCAGAGTTTACCCTTATTCGTGGAAGATGCTTACAAACAATATGAAACTGAAGCTGCTTTTTCTGCGGCTGTATTGTTAGCATTTCTAGCCGTAATCACCTTGATACTCAAGGAAATTCTAGAACGCAAAACCCAGATTAAAGAAGTTGAATAATGGGTAATAGGTAATGGGTAATTTTTAGACAGATATAAAATTACATCTTAGGAGTTGTTATGAGCAGTGAAAATACCCTGATAAACAAGCGAATTCGCATCAGAATCACTCAAGATCATCATCAAGAACCTGTTATTTCTCGCCTAGTTTCCGAATACGGCTTAACAGTAAATATCAAAGCTGCAATTCTCGGACAAAATGCTGTAGGTGATGGTTGGTTTGACTTAGATTTACAAGGAACAGAAACACAAATTCAAAATGGGTTAAATTATTTGCAAGAATTGAAATTGCAGGTTTGGGATGAGAATAGTATTAGTGATTGGTAAAAAAAATTGCCGGCCAGATTCAGCAATAGATCCAAGCAATCAGGGCTATTTCATTCTTATTTAGCAGTTTATAGTCCGTTTTGACGGAATTTATTTATTAGCCCTGTTCGCGTAGCGTTTCCGTAGGCTACTTCAGTTCAGGGCGAATTATGTTTAGAATGAAATAACCCTGGTTTAATAATTACTCATCTGTAAAATAATCGGAATCTATTTTTTTAATCTCATAAATAGAAACTGTGGAAACACCCACATGATTATCAATCATTAATTGGGCTAATTCTTGTCCATCTATTAACACTATTTTACTATCTATAATAGATACATATTCTCTAGCTTCTTGGGAAAATCTAGAAGTAGTGATAAAAACACCTTTTCTTGCTCTTTGTCCATGTAAAGCCCCGACAAACTTTTGAATTTCTGGTCTACCAACAACAGTATTATCCCATCTTTTCGCTTGAATATAAACAATATCTAAACCTAATTTATCTTCTTTAATTATCCCATCAATTCCCCCATCACCACTTTTACCAATTGCTCTCCCAGCATCACGTCTTGAACCACCATAACCCATTTTTACAAGTAAATCTACCACTAATCTTTCAAAAAAATCAGGTGAACAACTTTTCACCCGATTAAGTAACTCTAACTCTAATTCCTTTCTAATTTTTTGATATCCAAATTCTATAGATTCTTGGGGTGTAGTTTCCGATATTTCTATAATTTCCGGTTCTGATTTATCATTATCTTTTTTAGTAGTTTTAAATTCTATAAACTCTGGGAATTGATTAAGAAACTTGAGATTAATTTCTGATGGATTTTGAATTAATATATCCCTACCTCTGTCAGTAATTTGAAAAAACCCTCTCTTTGGAGAAATAAATAAACCTGCCTTTTTCAAATAAGTTCTCGCCCAACCTACTCTATTATCAAAAACCGCTTGTTGTCCACTAGATAATAATTCTTTTCTTTCTTCATCACTTAAATTAAAAACATCAGCTAAATATGTAATAGCCTCTCTTAAAGAATGTTCCTTACCATCACTTGCATATTGCAATAAAGGGAGCATAATAGTTTGAAAATCAGGAATAGTCATTTTCCACAACTTAATGTATTACTTTTTTATACCATACTCTTGTATTTTTTTGCAGTATTTTTATATCACCGCACCAAAGAAATATATTATAATAAATATAAAAGATAAAAAACTGACAACATAATTTATAACTTTATGAATAAATCACATCGTCCCCCAATTCTTAAACCTAATGAAACATACACATTTCGTAAGTATTTTGAGTTAAGGTTTGCACCTGCGGATATTTTACAAGAATTAGGCGTTAATTTAACCAGAGGAACAATTAATTTTCCAATAAACAATGATAAATTCACTCGATTAGTTAATCTCAAAGAACGATTAGAAGAAGCAATTCAAAGAGTTAGTTTAACAAGTGAAGCTGCAAGAAGAGAAGTTTTAATTGCGCCAATTCTCTTAGAAGTTGCACATATTACTGAATCTAAAATTAATATTGAATATCCCATTGAAATAAATCAATTTTTGCGAGGTGATTTAGATTATTACTTGCAATCTCAACATCAGGTTTTAGTTGTAGAGGCAAAACACGCAGATTTAACACGAGGATTTACTCAACTTGCAGTTGAATTAATTGCTTTAGATCAATGGATTGAAGGAGATGAACCAATATTATATGGTGCTGTAACAACTGGAGAGATTTGGCAATTTGGAAGTTTTCAACGAGAAAATAAACTCATAACTCAGGACTTAATGTTATATCGAGTTCCAACTGATTTAGAAATATTAATGCAAATTTTAGTAGGAACTCTTACCCAAAATTAATAAATGTAACTTTCTAACTTCTTCCTTTGCGTGAGAATTTAATTAAACCCCCTACTAAAATATAGCAGAGGGAATAATCAAACCTTACACCTGTGGTTGAAAAGTCGAAGTAACGTGCAACTCCTTCAGTGTTTATAACTTATCCATAATGTCTTGGTATTTAAGCGGCGGTTTAAAAGTTGAAGCAACGTGCAACTCCTTCAACTGTTTTGCGTCCACATTTGCAGGAGCATCTGTTAACAAACAACGAGCTTGTTGAGTCTTAGGAAAAGCAATCACATCACGAATAGATTCCTCTCCAGATAACAACATTACCAAACGATCTACACCGTAAGCAATACCACCATGAGGAGGAGTTCCATATTCAAAAGCTTCCAACAAAAAGCCAAATTTACTTTGTGCTTCTTCCGTTGATAAACCAATAGCTGCAAACACCTGTTCTTGAACTTCTCGCTGATAAATTCGCAAACTTCCCCCACCAACTTCAAACCCATTTAAAACCAAATCATAAGCTTGAGCGCGGGCGGTCTTTAAATCATTGATATCATCAGGATGAGGTGCTGTAAATGGGTGATGTAATGCTTCTAGCCGGTTTTCACCTGCATTCCATTCAAACATGGGAAATTCTGTCACCCACAGGAAGTTAATCTTATCTTTTTCAATTAACTTAAATTCCTTAGCCACAAATTGACGAATTCTGTCCAAAGTTTTATTCACAGTGGACCTATCAGCAGCCGCAAATAATAACAAATGTCCAGCTTTTGCACCTGTTCTGGTTAAGATTTCCTGCTTTTGTTCCGGTGTCAAATTATCTTTAATTGCGCCAATAGTATCAATTTCACCATTTTCTCGGACACGAATATAAGCTAAACCTTTCGCTCCAGCTTCTGCGGCTTCCCGGAAAATATCGCCACCTGGTTTAATGCGAACATTAGAAATTGCATCGTTACCGTTAGGAATGGGGAGAATTTTAACGATACCACCGTTAGAAATAGCTTCTCGAAAAACTTTGAAACCGGAATCTTTTAAAATGTCAGAAACATCAACTAATTCTAAACCGTAGCGGGTATCTGGTTTATCACTTCCGTAACGGTTCATAGCTTCCGCGTAAGGAAGACGAGGAAAAGGACGAGGTAAATCAATTCCTTTAACGGTTTTGAAAATATGACAAACTAACTTTTCGTTAAGTTCGATAATTTCATCTTCAGACATGAAACTCATTTCCATGTCTAATTGGGTAAATTCCGGTTGTCTGTCAGCCCGTAGATCTTCATCGCGGAAACATCGCGCAATTTGATAGTATCTATCCATTCCCGATACCATCAATAATTGTTTGAATAGTTGCGGTGATTGCGGTAAAGCAAACCATTCACCTTCATTGACGCGACTGGGAAGAATGTAATCTCGCGCCCCTTCGGGAGTAGAACGGGTAAGAATGGGGGTTTCAATTTCGATAAACCCTTCTAAGTCTTCCAGGTAGCGCCGCATGGCTTTGATGACTTGGTGACGCAATTGCATATTTTGCGCCATGCGTTCCCGTCGTAAGTCCAAATAACGATATTTTAACCGCAAATCTTCCCTGACTGTTTCCGTGTCTGCGGTGGAAACTTGGAAAGGTAACTGTTTACGGACGGCGTTGAGGAGTTCTATTTTATCAGCATAGATTTCGACTTCGCCTGTGGGTAGCCGGGGATTTAGAGATTCTGGGGGACGTTGGGTAACTCTACCGGTGATTGCCACAACGTATTCATTGCGGAGTGTGTTAGCTTGTTCGTAGGAGTCTGGGGTGCGCTGGGGGTCGCTGACGATTTGGACAATACCAGAGCGATCGCGCAAATCTAAGAATATCACACCACCGTGATCGCGGCGACGGTCTACCCATCCGTAAAAGGTAACAGTTTCACCAATATGTTCTTTTCGGAGTTCGCCGCAATAGTGAGTTCGCATAATTGTTAGTTCTTTGGTTCCGGGCTAGGTTGGGTAAATGTCAAGGCTTTCCCATTATCTAGCATCAATTGTCATTGTAGTAGTTTTAGTTCTGGAAAAATCAGTTATTTTAGCTTTGGCTTCAGGACGTTGGGTTACTCTACCGGTGATTGCTACAACGTATTTATTTCGGAACTTGTGTGTAACCGTAGATCAGAGACGGGGGAAGTGATCAGGGCGATTTCCTTTCTACAGGTTAAAAAATTTATTGACACCCGCTAATTAAATATGTATACTCAAAGTATATACATTGACCTAAGTTGTGAAGAGTGTTTGACTGGAGAAAACCTCAAGTTTAGTCCTGTAGATTTCTAACAAAATATTGGGAGATAACTATGACAACAGTTGTGGCAAAATGGGGAAACAGTTTAGCGATTCGGATTCCCAGATCCGTAGCTGAACAAGCGCAAGTAACGGAAGGGATAGCGATAAATTTTAGTGTGGAAGGTAACAGGATTGTGATTACACCACAAAAAAGAAAAAAATATACCCTGGATGAGTTGCTTGAAGGTATGACTCCTGATAAATTTCATCCTGAATTTGAAACTGGAAACGCTGTGGGGAATGAAGATTGGTAGTTAATTCTTATTTTCCCAATCGAGGAGATATTGTTAAATTAGAATTTGGGAACACACAAAGATTTACTGCTGATTCGATTAAGCGTGCATTTTCCCTGCAAGCGTCAGGAATGTCTTTTGATGATATTGCTAAGACATTAAATAACGAATTGCAACAACTTGGGCGTGAACAAATCGGCTATCGTCCTGTTCTTGTTATATCTCCAATTAAATATAATCGAATGGCTTCTTTAGTTCTAGTGTGTCCTATAAATAGCAATCCAAAAGGGCTGAGTTTTGAAGTTCCACTTGTTGAGGGAATGAAAACAAAAGGAGTTGTGTTAGCTGACCAAATTAAAACACTAGATTGGAGAGCTAGAAAGGTAAAATTTGTTGAAAGTGTTACCCAAGATTTAATAGAAGAAGTACAAGCGAAACTTGAAACATTAATTTTATAAATCGCGCCTACGCGGACTCACGGAATTTAACCCACGAAGGTGGGTTTCGTCTGTGTAGCTGCGGTTTCTAACCGCCATTTTAACAGATATAATGGAAAGTATTATTCAAGATTAGTCAAGAGGTATGAATCATGACTGCTGTAACTTTACAAATACCACAATCATTAAAATTCACAGATGATGAATTTGTGGAAATAGTCGCTGCTAATAAAGATTTGCGTTTAGAATTATCACATCAAGGGGAATTAACTATTATGTCACCAACTGGAGGAGAAACAGGAAATCGTAATTTTGAAATGTGTTTTGATTTAGGGTATTGGAATCGCCAAAATAATTTAGGAAAAGCTTTCGATTCTTCCACAGGTTTTAAATTACCTAATGGTGCTACCCGTTCCCCAGATGTGTCTTGGATTAAAATAGAAAGATGGAATGTACTCACACCAGAACAAAGAAAAAAGTTTTTGCCTTTATGTCCCGATTTTGTGATTGAGTTAGTTTCTGAAAGTGATGATTTAGCAGATACTCAAGCAAAAATGCAGGAATTTATAGCCAATGGTTTACGTTTAGGGTGGTTAATTAATCCTAAAACCAAACAAGTAGAAATTTATCGTCAAAATCAAGAAATAGAAGTTTTACAATCTCCTATAAGTTTATCTGGAGAAGATGTATTACCAGGTTTTATTTTAGATTTACAGCCAATTTTTCTTTAAGTCTATATTTCAAGTTCCAGTTACTACACAGGCAAAACTCATCATTAAGATTTTTTGTTGAAACTCTTCTTGTGACATTTTATTTATATCCTTAGTTAATCAAAATTTTAGAACAACTATAACTGCTGCTCTTTTTGGGCGAAAGAATGAAAGATAACACATCTTATTTTTTATACACCAGTTGTTGCTGAAATATCAATTAACCAGCGAACAGTTTGCGGGAAAGCAATCACAATTAATAACACAATAAACTGTAAAACTATAAAAGGAATCGCACTTTTATGAATATCTAATGTACTCACTTCTTTAGGAGCAACACTTTGTAAATAAAACAAAGAAAATCCCACAGGTGGAGAAATAAATGCGGTTTGTAAATTCACTGCCATAACCACACCAAACCACACCATATCAATATGTAAAGCTTGGGCTGCTGGCACAAATAAAGGCATAGCAATAAAGCAAATTTCAATAAATTCTAAAAAAGCTCCTAAAATAAAAATCACGATATTACTAACAATTAAAAAACCCCAATATCCTCCAGGTAAACCTACTAATAAATTAGTAATCAGAGTTTTGCCACCCAAAGCATCAAACACCAAACTAAACATCGAAGAACAGAATAAAATCATCACCACCAAAGCTGTAATTACTGCGGTAGAATGGGCAGCATCACGAATTAATTGTGGTGTCAGACGTTTATTAAAAGCAGCCAGAATAGAAGCCCCAACAGCACCTACAGCCCCCGCTTCGGTGGGAGTAGCTACACCAAAGAAAATGCTACCTAACACTGCAAAAATTAAAATAATTGGCGGAACAACAGCTTTGAAAATTTGTTTAATTAATTGAGTACCTTGAGGAATTACCACATCATCAGGGATAAGTGGCACTTTTTCCGGTTGAAAAAAAGCTAGTCCTAAAATATAGAGAATATAGGAAGTAGATAACATTAATCCGGGAATTAATGCCCCTAAAAATAAATCTCCCACAGAAACACCAATTTGATCACTGAGAATAACTAAAACTAAACTGGGAGGAATTAACTGGGCTAAAGTACCAGAAGCAATAATTACTCCTGAAGCTAATTTTTTATCATAGCCATAGCGTAACATTAGCGGTAATGATAACATTCCCATCACAATTACTGTGGCGGCTACAACTCCAGTTGTGGCTGCTAAAACAGTTCCTACTAAGACAACTGCTAAAGCTAATCCTCCCCGAACACGACTTAAAATAATGCCGATAGTTTCTAATAATTCTTCAGCTAATCCTGACTTTTCTAGAACTGCGCCCAAAAACACAAAGAAGGGAATAGCAAGTAAGGTAAAATTCGACATTGTGCCAAACCAACTATTAGGTAATAGGAGAAGACGCGCCGGATTAAAAGCCCCAACTGCTGTACCAATAAGTCCAAAAACAATGGCTGTGCCGGCGAAAGAAAAAGCGACAGGGAAGCCACTCATGAGAATAAAGAAAAAGCCGACAAACATTAAAACTGCTAACCATTCAAAACCCATATTTTCCCCTATTCAATATTGATATTTTCTGAAGTTTCTAAACGAATTTGTTCCGCTACTTGTTGATAGCCTAGTAATACTGCTAAATATTTAATTGCTTGAGAAATACTTTGTAAAAGCAGCAATAATAAGGCTATAGGAACCATTGTTTTAATTGGGGCGCGGGGTAAACCATTAGCATCAGAAGATATTTCCCAAGTTCCCCAACTACCATCACTTAATCTCCCCCAAGATTGTAAAACTGGATTGATTGTCACCCAAATGCCAAGTAGACAAAAGGGAATTAAAAATAAAACTGTTCCCACAAAGTCAACTAAGGCGCGTTTTTTTTCACTCATATTAGTATAGAGAAAATCAACCCGGACATTTTCTCCATGACGTAAAATATAAACGAAGCCGAATAAGAATGTGAGAGAAAATAAATACCATTGCAGTTCTAATAAGGCATTAGAAGACAATTGTACGCCAATAAAGCGACCCATATAACGGGCGACAACATTGAAAAAACCGACTCCAATTGTCAGCAAAACCAGCCAATTCGATAACCATCCCAATTTATCAGCACCATTGTCAATAAACTGCGAAAATTTTAATAGCTTACTGATGAAAGCAAATCTTTTTGAGTGACGCATAGAACATAATAAATTAAAGGCAAGACTTGAGAATACAGTCAGCCATTCAGCCAGGGAATAAATTCCCTGTCTAATAGCTCAAGTCTGTTAAAACAGACTCAGAAATTTCCCCAGTGTTTTTATCTCGTTATCTCGTTCCCAGTCTCTGACTGGGAATGCCCTGACGGAGGCTCTGCCTCTGCTGTTATTGAAGGCAGAGCCTTCTGGAATTCATTCCCATACAGAGTATGGGAACGAGAAAAACTTTAGTGAATTTTTACTATTAATTCATCAATTGTTCCACCTCCAAAATATCCAAATTTGTCAATTGTGCCACTTGTTCTATGGACATTCCATTCTGTAACAACTTAATAGCAACTTGTCTTAATTGCAATTCAGCTTGTTCTGCACGTTGTTTTTCTTGTTCTGCAATTTGTTCTATTTCATCTGCTCTTTGTTGTGTAATTATTACCATTTCCTGAGAAGTGGGAAATAATTCACCATCCAAAGTTGCCCAGCGTAACCAAGTGGCATCAACGCCTCTATAATTACCTTCCCAACGCACTAAAGCTAAATTTAAAACTTTGCTTACCAATTGATTTTTCTCATTTAGAGCAATCTGTTGATATGCACCACTATTCAGATCAAAACCTGCAAAATCATTGGGGTTAAACGGGTCATACCAAAAATATTCAGAAACCCGCATTTGATTTTGATAAATCAGTTTTTTCTGATTTTTATCATTGTTAGCTGTGGTTTCTGAAAGTAATTCAATTACCACGTCTGGGGGTTTTCCTTCTTCCCAAACTACCCAAGAAAGTCTTTCTGTTTTCGGCACACCTAAAACAGCAAAAAAATCTGGACCGCGAAAATCTTGATTTTTTAATTGTGCTAAACTGTAGTAAACAAACATATTGCCACCTACATATCCATCAGTCCTTTGATCTAACCAAGGCTGAATGGTATCAATTAAAATATCCATTTGTAATTTATGTCTTTGTGTCTCCATGGGGATACCATCATCACAAGGAAGTTCTGCCTGGGTGGGTGGCAGTTTAATGCTAGGTTCAGCCAAAACAGTTTCTAACATAGCCGTTAAATTTAGTTAGAAATTACTTAATATTTTTATACTAATCTGAAATGATCAGCAATTGGCAAAATTATAAGAAATAATAAGTTTTAAGTGTATCAGCACCATAGAATCAAACTGTACAAGGAAAAGTAAACAAGTCTAAAACCTTTTTTCCCCGTGCCTAATCTCCACGAAAAATTTTAACATCAACCTACCCTGTAGTGGCTAAAATTTTACAGGATTATGATATTGTAGGTAAATCTTACTAATATTCATTTTTATGAAACGTCGAGCTATTGTTAACAGATTATCTCAAAGTGCGATCGCTGCCACCGGAGTAGCAATTGTTGGTGGTTGTCAAAAGGCACAAAATCAAGCCGCTACAGGTCAAACTGATACAAGTAACCTACCGACCGTTAAATGGCAAATGGCTACAAGTTGGCCATTGTCTTTAGAAACTATTTTTGGCGGAGCGCAGGTTTTAGCAGAGCGCGTCAAATTTCTCACTAACGGGAAATTTATCATCGAACCCCGTGCGGCTGGAGAGATAGCCCCCGGTTTAGAAGTTCTCAATGTGGTTTCCCAAGGTGCAGTCCAAGCCGGACATACTGCTGCTTATTACTACATTGGTAAAAGTCCCGCTCTAGGATTTGGTACATCAGTACCATTTGGACTTAATGCCCAACAACAAAACGCTTGGTTATATGAAGGCGGAGGTTTAACCAAACTGCGGGAAATTTACGCCAGCAAATTCAATGTGATTCAATTTCCTGCGGGAAATACGGGGACACAAATGGGGGGATGGTTTCGCAACGAAGTCAAAACACTTAATGATCTCAAGGGCTTAAAAATGCGGATTCCCGGTTTAGGGGGGCAAGTTATGGCTAAATTGGGAGTAACGGTACAGACTCTTCCTGGTGGGGAAATTTTCCAAGCCTTACAAACAGGTGCTATTGACGCGGCTGAGTGGGTGGGACCCTATGATGATGAAAAATTGGGTTTAAATAAAGTCGCTAAATTTTATTATTATCCAGGTTGGTGGGAACCAGGTCCAACTTTAGAAGTACAAGTTAATTTAGACGAATGGAAAAAGTTACCAGCTCAATACCAAGCAGCTTTAGAAACTGCTGCATATCAGTCGAATACAACAATGTTAGCTCGTTATGATGCTCGTAATGGTGAAGCATTGGAAAGACTATTAAAAACAGGTACTCAAGTGCGTGCTTATAGTCAAGAAATTTTGGAAGCAGCGGAAAAAGCCTCTTTTGCTTTATATGATGAATTTGCGGCTAAAGATGCTGATTTTAAAGCTGTTTATGAACAATGGAAACCCTTTAGAGATCGGATGTATGCGTGGAATAATCTTAATGAAGGCAGTTTAACTCGTTATGCCTATGGGAAGCTGAAAGCGGGGAGTTGAGAGTGATTTGAAATCTCCGTAGAGACGTTCCATGGAACGTCTCTACAAAGGTTATGGGAAACGCACTACTTTTAAATCTAAAAATTACCACCTTTTTTCACAGTAAAGTGGAGAATTGCACTGTATAGTTTAGTATTAAAAATATAATTAAGACTCTGGGGGTGAATATGACGGATAATCGCACAATTCAATTTACTTTTGCTATTGATGACCCAGAATTAGATGATGAGAGACGGCTAAAAATAGCAAGTAAGCTACTGCGGGAATTGCGGGATTCGGATGAAGTAGAAAAAGTAGACCGTGCTGAAGATTTTAACCCAGAAGCAGGAAGTAAGCCAGGTTTTGCAACTTTGATCGGAGTGCTGACAGCACAAGTCAGTATGAAAAATATTAAAACATTTTTGAGCTTTTTAGGCGATCGCCTGAAAGATCAATCCCTGGAAATCACTGTCAAAGTCGGTGATAAAGAAGTCAGTATCAAAGCCAAAAGCCGCCAAGAACTGCTAGAAAGCGAAAAAATAGCAAAAGACCTATTAGCCGCAATGGGTGGTGACAATGGCTAAAAAAATGGCTCTACTGATTGGAGTCAGTGAATATGGTGCAGGTATCCCACCCCTATTATCTGCACTCAATGATGTCCAGGCTATGGAACGAGTTTTGCAAAATCCCAACTTGGGAAATTTTGCACAGGTAGAACGGCTGCTGAATCCTGATTCAGTAGCTATGAGAATAGCAATTCAAAAGCTGTTTAAGAATGCAGGTAAAGAAGATTTATTATTATTCTATTTTTCTGGACATGGAATTACTAATGATGATAATCATCTCTATTTAGCAACTCGCAACACAGCAAAAGATGACTTTGAAGCCACTGCTGTAGATGCAAGTTTTATTCAAACACAATCAAAAAGTTGTTATTCCAAACGACAAGTTTTAATTTTAGATGCTTGTTATAGTGGTGCTTTTGCTAATGGTTGGCACACAAAAAGTATTGGAGTAGATATCAAAAAGCAATTAGGTGCAGAAGGACGAGTTGTGCTTACATCTTCTGGTGCAACTCAAACTTCCTTTGCACAAGAAGGGGCAACACTTTCCCTCTATACTCAATATTTAGTTGAGGGAATCGAGACAGGTGCAGCAGATACAGATAACGATGGCAATATTCATGTTCAGAAACTACACACTTACGCTAAATTAAAAGTCCAAGCGGTAAAGCCTAACATGACACCAGATATCATTCTGGACAAGGAAGGATACAATATTTTATTGGCCTATGCTCCCAAAAATCCAGAAGCAGAGTATCGCAAATTGGTTGAACAATATGCTCCAAATGGTGAACTAAATGAATTGGCTTTTTTAGTCTTAAAGCCAAAACGGAAAATTCTGGGAATCACAGATACAAAAGCCGAAGAAATAGAAACAGAATTTCTCGAACCTTTTTGTAGACGGTTAGCAAATTTGCAAAGTTACAAACAAGCTTTTGCTAAAGCTGTTGAGCAAAAATATCCTCTGGATGAACATATTTTAAATATACTTAAAGATTATCAGCAAGATGTTTTAGGTTTGAGAGATGAGGATGTAGTATCAATTGAGTTAGAAATTACATCTGTTAAAGAAGCAGAATATCAAAAACAGCTTCAGATACAAAAGCAGCGAGAAGCGGAAGCATTGCAACTTCAGCAACGAGCAAAAGAATTATCACAATTACGATTCCAGCAAGAAGCAGACAGATTGCAACGCCAACGAGAGGCAGAAGCAGCCGAACAACTAAGATTGCAGCAAGAAGCAGAAAGATTGCAACGTCAGCGAGAAGCAGAAGCAGAAAAAAATAAATCTGGTTATCAGTTAAAGACTTTCCAGTTTGAAACTGCTCAGATAAATAAGAATGGTACAGGAATTAAACGCATTGCCAAAAGTGCCGAGTATTTTACCCAAGATTTGGGAAATGGTGTATTACTGGAAATGGTACATATTCCTGGAGGAACTTTTATCATGGGTTCTCCAGAAAGTGAGGAAGGACGAGATTCTGATGAAAGTCCACAACATCAAGTTACTGTTCCCTCATTTTTCATGGGTAAATATCCAGTTACTCAAAAACAATGGCGACTTGTAGCTGCTTTACCTAAAGTTAAGATTGATTTAGAATCTGATCCATCGAACTTTAAAGGTGATAATCTGCCAGTTGAGTTTGTATCGTGGAATCATGCTCAAGAATTTTGCGCTAGACTTTCCCAAAAGATAAATCAAACCTATCGCTTACCTAGTGAAGCCGAATGGGAATATGCTTGTCGTGGGGGAACTACTACACCATTTTATTTTGGGGAAATAATTTCCACAGAGTTAGCAAATTATGATGGTAACTACACCTATGGTGGTGGTGCAAAAGGAGAATATCGAGGAAAAACCACAGAAGTAGGAAAATTTCCTGCTAACCCTTGCGGTTTATACGATATGTGTGGTAATGTATGGGAATGGTGCGAAGATGAGTGGCACAAAAATTATATAAATGCTCCCGCTGATGGTAGCGCCTGGCTAGATAAAAACAGTGAGTCTAGACTGCTGCGCGGTGGTTCGTGGGACAACTATCCTGAAAATTGCCGTTCTGCTTATCGCGGCAACGGCAATCTCGACCACAACCACGACCATATTGGTTTTCGGGTTGTGTGTAGTGGTGCGGCGAGGACTTAGTAGCCCTTTGCACTCTTGCTCTTTTGCGCTTTGCGCTCTTTATTTTTCCCTTCCCTAGCGTAACGGAGTGGAGCGATAAAAAATATTTTTTTAGATTTTCGGATGCTTGATGAGTGCTTCGTCCATAATACAGAAAACTTTAGATTTAGTCAAGTAGATAATAGCATAGAATAGATCCCCGACTTCTTAAAGAAGTCGGGGATCTGGCAGCATCTAAGATATCTTTAAAGTAAACACGAAAATGACCCGCTTTATACACGATCAATTCGCCAAGGACTACTTAGAAGAACTACTCAAACCATTCGGAGAAGTGCAAGCAGCCAGTCAAGTAGCTGGAGAAATCCGAGAAATAGACGTATTATTTACACCATTTCCCAACCAAACAACCAACGTAGAACTATTAGGATTATTAGGAAAATTAGCCACAACACCAGCTATTTTTGAGCCATTTCGCAATCCAGCAGGAACAGAAGAAATCTGTGATTGTCTGTTAAAATCATTAGAAGTCAGAGGTGCATTAAGAAGAGCAGCCAAACGCGAACAAACCAACAAAACAAAAATCCAAATTCCTAAATTGTGGATTCTCACCCCCACAGCCTCAAGAAACATCATATCAGGATTTAGCGAGACAACAAAACCAGATTCCTTACCCGGAATATACTATTTAGCAAAATCATTACACGCCGCAATTGTCGTCATTCATCAATTACCACAAACTCAAGAAACACTGTGGTTAAGACTTTTAGGTAGAGGTACAGTCCAAAAACGAGCAATTGATGAATTAGCTGCGTTACCATTAAATCAACCTTACGTCAAAATCACCTTAGAACTACTCTACAACCTCCAGAAAAACTTAAAAATCAATCAAAGTTCACAAACAGAAGATCAGGAGTTGATTATGCGATTAGCACCACTTTACCAACAAGACAGAGAACTTGCTAAACAAGAGGGAGAACAACGTCTAATTATCCGTCTCTTAAATCGCCGAGTTGGGGAAATTGATTCATTATTAATTCAAAAAGTCCAGCAATTATCTGTGGAGAAACTTGAAGAATTAGGAGAGGCTTTATTAGACTTTACTTCAGTTACAGATTTAGAAACTTGGCTGAAAAATTACCAATAAGTAGCCATAATAGCAGCGATCGCTCCAGTAGTATCCACTAATTTAAAGAGCGATCGCTAGATAACCCAAATCTGCCATAATATTTGGATAATATTTTCCCCGATTACATGATATTAATGGGATCTACATCAATTGTTAGACTAACAGAAGAGTGGATGAGCGATCGCACTTCTGGCCAATCTGGTAAATTAGGTAAAGCATCAGGAGCAAACTTGAGTAATATTTGCCAGCGATAACGGTTAGCTACTCGTAAAATACTAGCAGGTGCGGGTCCTAATATCTCAAACCCTTCCTTATCGTTTAAAAATGTAGCAATGATTTGGGCTGTATTTTGGACTTGAATCGGATCTAAACTACTTAACCGCAATAAAATTAATCTCCCATAGGGAGGATAATTCAGAGCTTGTCTTTGTGCTAACTCTGCATCACAAAAAGATTGATAATCATGTTTTTGTACCGCTTCAATAATCGGATGTTCTGGGGTATAGGTTTGGACAATTACCCTACCTGGATCATCCCCTCTTCCCGCCCTTCCTGCAACTTGAGTCAGAGTTTGAAATGTGCGTTCATTGGCGCGATAATCAGATAAATGCAATAATCCATCCGCAGCGACGACACCCACAAGGGTAACTTGGGGTAAATCTAACCCTTTAGTTAGCATTTGTGTTCCCACTAATAAATGCGCTTCACCGTTAGCAAATCTAGTTAGGAGTTCACGGTGCGAACCTTTCTTTGTAGTTGTATCGCTATCAAAGCGAATTATTTTCAAATTGGGAAATTGTTTAGTTAATTCCTGTGCTACCCGTTGAGTACCGCTACCGAAAAATTTCAAATAAGGGGAACTACATTCAGGACAATGGGGAGGATGTAAACGCCCATAATTACAATAATGACAGCGCAATAATTCTGGCGCTCCCGCTTCCACATGATGATAAGCTAGAGAAACATCACAATGGGGACATTCCAACACATAACCACAACTGCGACAAGAGACAAAGGTACTATGTCCCCGTCGGTGAATAAATAATATTCCCTGTTGTTGTCTTTCTTCCAATTGTTGCAGTGCATTTTGCAACTTTCTACTAAAAATAGACCGATTTCCCTCTTTTAACTCTTGACGCATATCCACAATTTCCACAGGTGGTAATGGCCGGGAGTTAATCCGTTCTGGTAACGATAAATATTGATGATTTCTACTCACCCAACTTTCTAAAGAAGGAGTTGCTGAACCTAAAATAAGGGGACAATGTTCTAATTCGGCTCGCCATTGAGCGACAGTGCGGGCGTGGTAAGTAGGAATGGGGGAATCTTGTTTAAAGCTGCTATCGTGTTCTTCGTCCAGGATAATTAAGCCTAAATTGGGCAAAGGGGCGAAAATGGCACTGCGAGTCCCAATGATGATTTGTGGCTCTCCTGTGAGCATTTGTCGCCAAGTGTCGTAACGTTCACCGTCGGAAAGGGCGCTGTGATAAACGTGGACTTTGTTTCCAAATCTGGCGCGGAATCTGTCCGTGAGTTGGGGGGTGAGTCCGATTTCGGGAACTAAAACAAGGGCGGATTTTCCTTGTGCGAGTAAAGGTGATATGGCTTGTAAATATACTTCTGTTTTTCCTGAACCTGTCACCCCATGTAACAATACTTGAGTAAATCCAGTTAAAGAATTAATCGTTTCTAGGGCGTTATTTTGGGCTGGTGTTAAGGATTTAGCCCAATCTCCGGCTACTGTTGGTCCTTGTTCTTGGCGTAATATTTCTCTGTCTTCAATGACTATATAGCCTTTATCTACTAAGGCTTTCAGCGTAGACGTGCTAGTAGCGCAAAGTTGCAATAATTCACTTTGCCACATTTCCCCGCCTTGTCGGCGTAAAACTTCCACAATTTCTTTTTGACGGGTTGTTAAATCGTCATCATGATTATCCAAAAGTGTGACAGCTTTTTGTAATTTAGGTTGGGTTAGTCGTGGCGGTTCTAAATAGTTTTCTGCTAATCCCAAACGAATTAATTCCCGAATACCTCGATATGCAGCTTTAACTTTTTGTTGAATGTAGTGATAACTGTAGTCTGCTGTCGGCGTTTTTTGTAAAAGTGTGATTACTTGCTGGGCTGTAGGGCTAATGTAAATAGAAAGATTTTCTCTACCCAAGGGAGTTAACCGCAGACGACGTTGTGATCTTCCTAATAATCCTGGTGGTAATGCGACGCGAATAACTTGAATTAGAGGTGTATAGTAATAAGCTGCAACTCGGTTAAGTAATATCCAATAGCCAGCAGGAAAAAACCCTTCACTAACCACATCTTCAACTTCTCGAATTTTTTCTAAGGGAATATCTAGATTAGGTTGAGTTAATAAGCGAATAGCGATCGCACCTACCTGTGTTGCACCAAAAGGAACACTTAAAATATCCCCTGGTTTGATTTCTAACTGTTCCGGTATTTTATAGGTAAATAAATCTGAACATCCTGGACAATCTACAAGCACTTCAACCCATTGAGACAACTTTGTTTGAGATTGATATAATCCTCCTGGTTCAGATACGGTTATAACCGATGAATTTACGCTAATACTATACATAACTTCTCAATTTATAAACAAATATTTTATTTACAGACTTGGTTAATTCTATTCAATCTTACTTAACTATATCCTTTGGTTTTACCTGATGTAAATAGTATTTTACAATACTTCAATTACACATAATACTTGATAATCTGGAATTTATGTAATCTACCAGACAAATTATCTTCTAGTATCGGAGTAATAAATAGTTGAAAATTGATTTACATACTTGTGTCCTCAATCTACCAACCCTATCTTGAGAAATACATTCAGAGAATGAGTAATTATGAGTAATAGGCAATGAAGTAAGGATTCAAAATATAGAATAAATCTGAGATAAACCTTTTAGACAAATTCTTGTCTAACAAGTATTCTAACTCTTAAATACCCATACTATACCTATACTATGAGTGAATTAAGTGTTGAATTATTATTTCTAACTTCTTACGTGATTGTGTTATTAATTAAAACTCATTTTGAACTACGAAATCAGGCATAGAGCTTTTCCACCCATTGATAGATATTAAATATTTTTTCAATATGCGATGCTTTTAAACGATAAATATTATCCGGATTGTAAGTTTCTATTTTTGTATTTTGGATTATTTAGTAAATTTTCGTAGGAACAAATAAATCTAGTAACAACATGGCGATTTATCCAATTACTCTCATCTTCCAACCCGGACAAACATAGAAACTTTGCAAAAAATACACAAAAATTTAATATATAGCTTTCCTGGCTTATTCATGGAGGTGCTAAACAGACAACAGGCAACAAGCAATAGATTTTTTCACAGATCATTTAGGATGGATATATAGGAGTGTTTATCTACATTTTGGATATTTGTTAAAGTGAGTATCAGGGGGTTTGACATATTTGCTAATTAAGAAAAGAATGAAGAATATGCCGATATATCTTCCAAAAAAGATAGTTTTTTGTGGGTGCTAAAACCAGTAATGATCATGGGTTGTATCTAGCCATAACCAAAAATAATGGACAAATACTGATTTACCTTCCAGATAAGGAATGATCAAAAAGGGAGTCTTTTGCTAGAGAAAAAGGGTGTATTTGTCCTGAAGGGAAAACTACCCAGTCTGAAACAGGCTGTTGTGATTAAATTATGTACCAAACAAAGCAACCATCCCTAAAGGAAACTATGAATCTTGCTGAATTGGGAACAATGGAAATACTAGAGAATATTACTGATCATGAAGAACCAACAATTGAGAGTTTAGATCAAGTAGTATATGAAGATACTGCAATTGTCGAAAACTTGGAATCAGAAGAACGCAATGGCGATGACATGGCCGCAGCCCGTCCTTCGGGATATAATAAAACCGAAAATGATGATGCTGTAGGCGCATTTTTTAAGGAAATGGCACGTTATCCACTACTCAAACCTGATGAAGAAGTGGAATTAGCCAGACGAGTGAGATTTTTGGAAGAAGTCAAAGAATTGCAAGCAGCATTGGAATTGGAACTAGGAGCGCACCCTAGTAAGGTTCAGGTGGCTTCGCAGTTGGAGATTACAGAAAAACAACTGGAAAGCCGCTTGTATCAAGGTAGAGTCGCCAAGCGAAAAATGATTCGCTCCAATCTCCGGTTAGTTGTATCTATTGCTAAACGATATTTAAATCGTGGTGTCCCTTTTCTCGATTTGATTCAGGAAGGAGCAATGGGTTTAAACCGCGCTTCTGAAAAATTTGATCCCGATAAAGGATATAAGTTTTCTACTTATGCTTATTGGTGGATTAGACAAGCAATTACCAGAGCGATCGCTAATGATGCCCGAACTATTCGCTTACCAATCCATATTGTTGAGAAACTTAATAAACTAAAAAAAGCACAACGGGAACTTAAACAAAAACTCTCTCGTAACCCAACGGAAGCCGAAATGGCTGAATCTTTGGAAATTACGGTTCACCAACTGCGTCAACTTCAACAACTTCGACGACAAGCACTTTCCCTTAACCACCGTGTCGGTAAAGAAGAAGACACAGAATTAATGGACTTGCTAGAAGATGAAGATAACCAGTCTCCCGAAGCAAAAATGAACGAAAACATGATGCGTCAGGAAATTTGGGAAGTTCTAGGAGACGTACTTACCCCCAGGGAAAAAGATGTCATTTCCCTCCGCTATGGACTCACCAGCAGCGAACCCTGCACCCTAGAAGAGGTAGGTAATATGTTTAACCTTTCCCGTGAACGAGTTCGCCAAATCCAAAGTAAAGCCATGCGAAAGTTACGTCGCCCCCACATAGCCAAACGGTTAAAAGGCTGGTTGGTTTAAGTTATTAGTCATTAGTCAGTTGTCATTAAGTAGGTGGGCGTTAAAAATTGTCGTTGGGGTAAGGGAACAGGGAACTCTCAACAGGGAACAGGAAGGGAGTTTTGAGTGATTTTACTTTTCTTCACATACCTTTAAATTTTTCTGTTCACCTACTTAGTTAGTTGCCTGTGGTTAGAAAAAATTAGACCTCTTGAGTATAAACTGTGAATTAATGACCAATGACTAATGACTAATGACTAATGACTAATTTAATTATCCGTTTTGCCCAACCCAGTGATTCTCATACCCTATTTGCATTAATTCAAGGACTTGCAAAATATGAAAAACTATCCGATGCTGTGATTGGTAATGCTGAAGCCCTCAAAGATCATTTATTTGGTTCGCCAAAATATGTATACGCAATCTTAGCTGAATCTCAAGGTCAAGCTGTAGGTTTTGCTATATTTTTTCATAATTATTCAACATTTCTCACCAAGCCGGGACTTTACCTCGAAGATATCTTTGTTTTGCCAGAATATCGCCGCCAAGGTATTGGTAAAGCACTTTTGGCAAAGGTAGCTCAAATAGCCCTAGAAAGGGATTGTGGGCGCTTAGAGTGGAGCGTTTTAGATTGGAATGTGTCAGCCCAAGCATTTTACCGGAACATGGGCGCAGATATTTTAGATGATTGGCGGATTTGTCGTGTAACTGAAAAGGATATTCCCCAATTAGCAAATCAAAAATGAAGTTTAAAAAATCAAGGAAAAATCCAAACAGTTTACCTTTTATCTTTCATTATTAATTTCTTTTTGCTAATCGTAAATTTAAATTCACATAAATTTACCTTCAGCCTAAACCCTCAAGCTATCAATCAATTAATCGCCAATTTCCCATAATTGAGAACCAAGTTTGACAGCTTGTCTTTTGACTAATCCCACAAAATCAAATGAAAATTATAGAGGATATTTGCACGGATTCAGCCATTGTCGTAGAGAGAACACCACATGAAAAATATCGTCTCAGTATTATTAATAGGCATAGCCATCTTCACCTTTGCCTTCAGTAGCCCCGCTTTGGCTGCTGACGCTGCTAGTGGCGCTGCATTATTTAAGGCTAATTGCGCTCAGTGTCACGTTGGGGGCGGAAATTTAGTTAATCGAGCTAAAACCTTGAAGAAAGAGGCTTTAGAAAAGTACGGTATGTACTCGGCTGAAAAAATTATTGCTCAAGTTACTAAAGGTCAAGGTGCAATGCCAGCCTTTGGTAATAAATTAAAAGTAGATCAAATAGAAAATGTAGCTGCTTATGTACTAGAACAAGCTGATAATGGCTGGAAAAAGTAAAGTTACATCTAACTTGATGGTTTAACAATGTGCGGGGCTTTTCGCTTATTATTCCTATAGTTATAGCAGTATGCACTCTTTGTGAGATCCAGTCAGCAACCCGCAAAGCCTGTAGGGGCGGGGAAACCCCGCCCTAGATTGTATTGCATTAAGCATAATAACTGTCATGTTATTCATAACTAATCATCCATAACTAATCATAAAATATGAGTTTATCAGGCATTACTATAGAACAGCGCGAAAAAGAGGCTGAAGCCTTAAAGACTTTCCTGATCTTTAGTTTTATTGGCTCACTAGCATTACATACTGGACTATTAGCTTTAGCTATTAATAAGTTTTTCTTCAAAGTACCTGAAGTTACAAATGAACCAATTGAAGTAACAATTTTGGAAACTCTCCCTCAGAAAATAATCCAACCACCAGTAGAGATCAAATCCCTAGCAAAAATAAATTCTGGTGGTGGAAATGAAGGCGGCGAAGTTTCTATACCAACAAAAACAACCATTAGTAAAATCAAGTCTTCTGTTGCCCCTGTAAGCACACAGCCTCAACCAAAAACCACTAATAACCTGATTAGTAAACAATCCCCAATACTCACGCCTCCTAAAAGTGCAATCATCCCAAATTCTCTAAAAAATAACTCTATAGAAAATACAACTCCTGAACCGACAATAGCAACAATCCCAACAGAAACCAAACCAATCCAAAAATTAGATGAAACTTCAAATACCCTAGCGTCTACTGAACCTCAAGCGGAAACAAAACCTACGGAAATCCCATTATTAAAGTCAGAAATTCAACCTAATATTAGTTCTAATAATATCCCCAGCAACTCTACAACCTCTATACCAGTTTCGCAGAATAGAAATATTTTAAATAATTTAGGTAATCATCGCTGGAGAAATATTTTAGGTAAAGATTCCGGTAATGGTGTGGGAAACAATTCTGGTAATGGGGTGGGAAACAGTTCTGGTAATGGTGTAGGAAACAGTTCTGGTAATGGTGTGGGAAACAGTTCTGGTAATGGTGTGGGAAACACAGCCAAGCCAGAGAATACACCAGTAGCTACCGCGCCCAATCCTCCCACCGAAAACAGTTCTAAATTGAATCGTGCGGATTGTCTACAGTGTCAAATTAAGTATCCAGAGAGAGCCAGACGGCGAGGTGCAGAAGGAAATCCAGAAGTTGCTATTGACACGGATAATAAAGGTAATGTTACGAGAGTGCGGTTAATCCGTTCCAGTGGTGATAGTGAACTAGATGAAGCTGCTCAAAAAGCTGCTCAAGAGTGGAAATTAACGCCCACAGAAGCAGGAAGAGAAGGAGTAAGAGCCTCGGTTAACTTTGCTATTAAAGGATCACAGCGTCACCGTAAACTTCAAGAACGCCAAATAGAAAAACAGCGAGAAGCCATTAATAAAAAACCGGAACAAGAAGCTGCTGCTTCCACTTCGATAGAATCACGTCAACGCAATCGCAGAAAAACGAATGTTATTATTACCGATATTCCATCCGAAAATATAACTAGACAGAGACAAGAATCTGCACCCTCCAAAAGTAAACCAGTTTCACTACCCCGTCAGTCTATTGAACCTGAACAACCCAAGCAAACAGAAGAATCTCCAGCCCGTCGCCGTTCAGTTCAGCCCGTAAAATCTGACACGAGTAGTCAATCGGACGAAGGTAGAACCGAAAGAATACAAAAAAGTCAGAGACGCTTAACAGAAGTCCTCCGTCGTCGTCAAAAGTCTGCTGATTCACCACCAGCAGAATCTCCCGCACCACTAGAACCTGCGACTACATCACCAACTGAGTCTAAAAGTCAATAGTGCTAAGATTAGCACCCGACAACAGATTTTTAGTGTGAAACTTGGGTAAGTCCTATGCCAAAAAGCGTTACTCTAGATGATAAAGTTCAAAAATAATTATGACACCGGAAGACATAGCGGGTACGTTAACAGAGTTATTTAGTGCTGAAGTTGTAAAATCTATCGCTCCTGGTTCTTGGCAAGTAGAAACTGCTGATTTTCGGTTATTGGTGCTGCTTTCAGAAGATAATACCTGGTTGCGGATATTATTGCCAATTATGCCTTTACAAGAAGCCGCAGCCTTTATGACACAGTTTCTAGAGGCTAATTTTGATGATACTCAGGAAACACGATATGCTGTTTATGATGATGTAATTTGGGGAGTATTTCAACATAATAGTGGCACTTTGACTAATGGAGATTTTGCTAATGCGATCGCTCGTCTGATTTCATTATATCAAGCTGGTGTTCATGATGTTTTCAATAATTTAGTAGAAACTCGTATCCGCGAAATTATTAAAGCCGCCAAACAACAGGGACAATCCTTAGAAGCCACTATGCAAAATCTAGACCGTTTTTATGCCGAAGGATTATTAGGAGATATTGACCAAAATGCCCAGGGACGAGAACAAGTTTTAGCAGCTTGGCAAAGACAATTAGAACGTCTTTGGATGGAGATGTAATCGAGTTGACGGGGAAAGTCTCTACATTACTTCTCCATAGGTGCTGATTAAATTTGACTATAGATCGCTGAGATTTATCCCTAAGATTGGACAGTTTACAAATTTATTTCCAGACCAATCTGTGAAAGTATGATCATTTTTGTAATGTCTGGGTGTTTCCATCATTAATTCCCAGGCTTTTCCCGCATTTAATAAGTTAAATCTTTCAGGGTAATATGTTTGTAATAGTTCTTGCACCATTGGCGCATAATCTGAATTTATGCCGGGGAAAATGTGATGTTCTGTATGGTAAGAAAAGTTTAAATGTAAGACATCAAATAGTTTCGGAACTCGAATAGAGAGACTATTAATGAGAGGATCATTTACATTGGTCATGCGGCACAACATATGATTGGTATAGATATAAAATATCAGCCCCGCATAGCCTATCCAAATAGGCAAGAAGTAGCTAAGAAGTAGTTTAATGGGGTGGAACTCCAGGTAACTTAAGATGGTGGCATGGATGGCGATAATCATGAGTAATTCTACAGCGATCGCCCGTTGTTCTTTCCCACTAACTGTAAAAGCCACTACAGGATACTTAGACTTACCATTATTGAATAATAAAACTGAGGTCAAATTCCGAAATGTGTGGACGCCCCAAGCATGACTCATTCCTATAAACAATAAAATAGGATTTACCTCAGATGACGGCACAAAAGCATTCTGAATCCATTTACCCCAATTTTTAGGTTGATTATCTAAATAATTACGATCTGGATCTTCCAAAGAATTTGTTTTATTATGATGTTCTCGATTGTGTACTGCTTTCCATAAAGTTGGCGGCATCCATAACATTGTGAATCCCAATAAGCTAATTATTTGTCTCAACCAAGGATTCGTAACTGTGCGGCTGTGAAGGAAATTGTGGGTACTAAAAAGCAAAACAATCACACTATTAGCCATCACTAATGCTAATGGTAAATACAGCCAAAGAAAATACCAATTCCAGTCATCAAGATGATTGGCAATTCCCCAACCTAAAATCATAATTGCTAGATTAATTAAGAGAATCCAGAGTTTATTGATATCAGGTAAAAATGCTTCTGTCGGCAGTAAAGGACGCAAATTTTTAGCATACTCTGCTTGCGTCATCCAAGCTTTTTGTTCAAGTGTATTCATGAATATTTTTAGTTTTGTTTGCAGGTTGATTAAGACTTTGCGAAAATATTTCATCCGACGTAAAGTCTAAAGGTTGTAAATTTACAAAGGGCAACCAATGAGGAGAGAAAAATTCATCAATTCCAGACTTTTGCAGCAATTTGGTGTTTTCTTCACCTATTCAGGTAACTCAGCAGCATTACGAATATTTTGTAAAATTAAACTAGGTGCAGTTCGTTTAACTAACCCAGTTAATACGTTTCCAGGACCAATTTCTACAACTTTCTCAATGCCATCTTCTACTAATTGCAAACAAATTTCTCGCCAGCGGACAGAACCAGTCATTTGTTGGGAAAGACGCTGTTTTAAAGTTTCCGCTGCCACTGCTGGAATTGGATCTACATTAGATGAAACTGGAACATTTGCTGACTGAAAAATCACTGAATCCAGAACTTCTTGAAATTCCATTGCGGCTGCTTTCATTAAATGGGAATGAAATGCACCCGAAACCTTTAAGGGGATGGCCCGTTTAGCTTTAACTTGTGAAATGACAGTCTGTACAGCGTCTGGAGTTCCAGAAATAACAACTTGGAGAGGACTGTTATCATTTGCTAAAACTACATCAGGTGTGGCGCTAATAACTTTTTCTAATTCTTCTCGGTCAAAGTTCATTAATGCTGCCATCATTCCCCCAGCAGCACTATCCATTAATTCTGCCCGTCGTTTTACCAAGTGTAATCCAGCCGACCATTCAAAGACACCAGCGACATAAAGGGCTATATATTCGCCTAAACTATGACCTGTAACTACGTCTGGTTGCTGTCCTTTTTCCCGCAAAATATCAGCAATAATACTTTCGATTACATATAAACTAGGCTGGGTATAAAGTGTTCTTGATAAGGTGTCAATATCACTTTGACATATATCTATTACAGACCAACCCAAAATTTCCTCAGCTTGAATAAATTTTTCTTTGGCAGATGGTAGAGTTAACAAGTCTATTCCCATTCCCAATGCTTGAGAACCTTGTCCGGGAAACACCCATGCAGTTTTAGTCATTTGTTATTAGTCGGTGGTCAGTTGTTAGTTGTTAGTTGTTAGTTGTTAGTTATTAGTTGTTAGTTGTTAGTTGTCAGTTGTCATTGATTATTAGTATTAATTTTCTACTTTTGACTTTTGACTTTTGACTTTTGAATTATCTATCTTCCCCATTGAAAAATGGCTGCCCCCCAGGAAAGACCTGCACCAAAACCAGATGTGGCAATGATATCATTAGGTTTAATTTTCCCGGCTCGCACTGCTTCATCTAAAGCCAGGGGGATAGATGCAGCGGAGGTGTTACCATAGTCGGCGACATTGCTGATAATTTTATGTTTGGGAATCTCTAAGCGTTCAGCAACGGAATTGATAATCCTTTGATTTGCTTGATGTAATACTAGCCAATCTATATTTTCAACTTTGAGATTAGCTGCAAATAGGGCTTTGTCTATCACTTCTGGAACTTTTTGCACAGCGAAGCGGTAGACTTCTTTACCGTTCATGGTAATAGGATGATATTTGCCTGTAGATACGTGAATATCTGGCGCTAATTCTGTGCTAGAGGCGTTATAGGCTAGGTTGAGACAATTGTTTTGAGAACCGTCGCTTTTGAGGCAAAATCCTAATAGGCGATCGCTTTTATTAGCCTGTAATACCACCGCCCCAGCCCCATCACCAAATAACACACAACTGCGTCTATCTTGCCAATCTACCCATCGAGAGAGGATATCAGCCCCAATTAAGAGTACATTTTGATAAACACCTGTTCTGAGGTATTGGGCGGCTGTGACTAAACCAAAGACAAAGCCAGAACAGGCAGCAGTTAAGTCAAAGGCAACTGCTTTGGTAGCACCTAATTCACCTTGAACACGGCAAGCACTTCCAAACAGGTCATCAGGAGTGGATGTGGCTAATAAAATTAAATCTATGTCTGCTGCTGTGATCCCGGCGGCAGTAATAGCCTGCCGACTAGCCGCAGTGGCTAATGATGTCAGTGAGTCAGGGGGCAATGCTAACCGTCTTTGACGAATTCCTGTTCTTGAGGCAATCCACTCATCTGATGTTTCTACCAGTTGAGTTAATTCTTGGTTGTGTAAACAAGTTGCTGGGACTGCTGAACCACTGCCTGTAATTGCTATACCACCGTTAAAAAAATTTTGCACTTCTTTTTTTCCTCAATTGTCAATTGTCATTTGTAAATTGTCAGTTGTCTTGTTTGTAAGCATTAATAATGAGTACCAATGACAATCCCAATTTTAGATTTGAGATCAAGAATTTCAGATTTATAAAAGTATTTATGAATCTAAAATCCCCAATCTAAAATTGGATGACAAATGACAAATAGTTGTTAACGTAGTATCTCCACGTTGAAGAAATAATAGCTAACTACTTTCATTTTGGAGAATTTGATATTGGGATTGGAGTCTTTCTAGCACCTGATTATCTACGGCTTCTTTAGCCATGCGAATGGCACTAAAAATAGATGGTGCTTGGGAACTACCATGACCAATAAAACAAATACCGCTGACACCCAGAAGCAAAGCTCCTCCGTGTTCAGCATGATCCATGCGTTGTTTAACGCGCTTCAGATTAGGTTTTAAAATCGCTGTACCGATTTGACCGTGTATCCCTTGGGGTAGTTCTTCTCGAAGAATTTGTAGAATTACGCCCCCAACTGCTTCGGCAAATTTTAATAAAATATTACCCACAAAGCCGTCGCAAACAATCACATCAAATTCACCAGATAATACATCACGCCCTTCAGCATTACCAGTAAAATTAATTTGAGTATTTTCCCGTAACAATTGGTGGGCGCGAAGAACTACTTCGTTACCTTTAGTATCTTCTTCGCCAATATTCAATAAACCTATCTTGGGATTGTCGGTTCCCAAAACATACTGACTGTAAATTGAACCCATAACTGCAAACTGCTCTAAAAATTTAGGGCGACAGTCTACATTAGCACCAACATCCAGGATCATTACTGGCTTGCCGGCTTTGATGGTGGGGAATACTGTGCCAATTGCTGGGCGGTCAATTCCCGGTAATCTGCCTAATCGCAGCAAAGCTGATGCCATAGCTGCCCCAGAGTGTCCAGCAGAAAATACAGCATCTGCCTGTTGATTTTTGACTAAATCCATCGCTATGTTGATGGAAGATTTCCGCTTGCGTCTAACTGCGTTGAGAGGATCTTCATCCATAGCGATCGTTTCCTCGGCAGGAACAATCTCCAAATCCGCCATAGTTGTCTTTGGCGGCATTACAGCCTCGATTTGTTGGGGATCTCCAACCAGTAATATTTTTACACCCAATTCTTCTCGCGCCCGCAGTGCGCCGGCGACGATCTCAGTGGGTGCATGATCTCCCCCCATTGCGTCAATTGCGATCCTTACACCAGTCGATCCCATTGCTCAGAGCTTATAGAAACCTTACAAATTTTATCAGATTGCAATACTTAAAAATTCAGAATTCTCAAAAAAGCATAAGAAAATCTATTTTTTCTGCAACTAAGAGAATTCAGGAGCTTGCATTAATTGAAATATAACGATACCTAATTAAGCATATAGGTATTTTGAATAGGACTGAGAACGATCAGGTTAAAGCTTTTTTATGCTCTTTTACCGTTCACCGGAAAATATGTGAATGAACTACCCCTTGCTAATTACTATAAAGGCGTTTTCTAGATGATAATAAACTGAAATTATAGCAGACCAAACAACAAAAATGAGATTTACATTTACAGTCCCCAGTAACTACAATTTTTTAGGCAGATTTTACCGACTGGCAAGCATCAGCGTGCTTGCTAATATGATGGTTCCTTTGGCTGGTTTGGTAGATATTGCTTTTTTAGGGCATTTAACAGATATTCGACATTTAGCAGGAGTAATTTTAGCAACTATTCTCTTTGATTATCTTTATCGAGTATTAAAGTTCATGCGTTCTAGCACCAATGCTATAACGGCTCAAGCTGTTGGTAAAAATGATGATAAAGCAGTAGTTTTAGCTGGTTTACGGAGTGGTTTAATTGCTTTACTAGTGGGTTTAATTATTGTTTTATTGCAATATCCTTTACAAAAAATTGGTTTTTTCATTTTGAGTGGTTCTTCAGATATTGAATCTGCTGGAGTTGATTATTTTTATGCGCGAATTTGGGGCGCACCTGCTGTCCTCCTCAATTTTGTTTTATTTGGTTGGTTTTTAGGTAGAGAAATGAATTGGGTGATGCTATTAATGTCAATTGTCGGTAATGGTTCTAATGTATTGTTAGATTATTTGATGATTTCTAAATGGGGTTGGGCAAGTGTAGGGGCAGGTTTAGCAACAGCATTAAGCCAGTATTTAGCTTTAATCGTGGGTTTAATATGGATGTTTTTTACTATTCCTTGGCAAGCTGTACCAGCAGCCATTCAAGAATTATTTGATTGGGTAGCTTTAAAGGAAACTTTTGCGTTAAAAGGTAATATTTTGATTCGGTTTTTAGTATTAATTTCTGTCTATTCTATTTTTACTAATTTAAGTGCAACCATGGGAACAACTGTTTTAGCGCAAAATGGTTTATTACTCCAAATTGCTCTTTTGAGTCAGTTTACAATTCAAGGGGTAGGAGTAACAATGCAAACCCTGACAGCGAATTTTAAAAGCAAAGGCAATACTCAACAGATCATCCCTTTATTAATAGTTTCTCTAGTTACGAGTGTGGTGATTGCATTAGGTTTTGCCGGGACATCTATTTTCTTCCCTGATCAGGTATTTGGATTATTAACTAATCACACAGAAGTGAATCAAGAGATTAATCAATATACCATTTGGTTACTGCCTATTTTAGTAATGACTGCCATTACTTTTATGCTAGAAGGTTACTTTATTGGTTTAAAGGAAGTTGCAACTTTACGTAATGCGGTATTATTATCTTTTGTAGTGGGTTTTATCCCCTTACTAATTGCTGCTGGATATTTTCACAATAATCATTTATTGTGGTCTTCTTTACTGTCTTACATGACAAGTAATATGGTTTTATTAGGTATCTCTGTACCTGGAACATTGAAAGATAAAAGTTTAGAAAATCAGCCATTAATTTCCAGATAAGACTCCCATTTGTTTTTTCAGATCCCCGACTTCTCGAAGAAGTCGGGGATCTTGTCTTGTCCAGATTAGAGGAAATTAAATTAACTCAAAACCCAGCTAACCAGTGTTCTCACACCAAAACCAGTTGCCCCAGCACCATTGTAGCCATGTTCCTTATCAGCCCAAACTGGTCCAGCAATATCTAAATGCGCCCAAGGAGTATCCTTAACAAACTGCTTCAGGAATAAAGCCGCAGTAATAGAACCGCCATAACGGGGTCCGGTATTTTTCATGTCAGCAATACCCGATTTTAACCCGTCAAAATATTTATCTTCCATCGGCATCCGCCAAATTTTCTCACCAGCATTGTCAGCGGCGGTTTGTAGTTGGGAAGCTACCGCGTCATCTGGTGTAAATAAACCCGCGATATCTTCGCCCAAAGCCACCACACAAGCACCTGTAAGGGTAGCTAAATCAACGATCGCATCTACACCCAATTTATCAGCATAAACCAAGGCATCAGCCAAGGTTAACCGCCCTTCAGCATCGGTGTTATTAACTTCGATTGTTTTGCCATTTGATGCAGTTAAGATGTCTCCAGGGTGCATAGCCTTACCGCTAATCATGTTTTCAGTAACGGCGGAGATAAAGTGAACTTCTACATCTGGTTTTAACTGCCCAATGGCTTTGGCTGCACCTAAAGTTGCGGCTGCACCACCCATATCCATTTTCATGGTTTCAATGCCGCTACCAGCCCCTTTAATGTTCAATCCACCGGAATCAAAAGTTACACCTTTTCCGATAATTGCCAGTTTCCGCTTAGGTGTACCGGCTGGTTTATAGATGAGGTGAATGAATTTTGGTGGTAAATCAGAAGCTTGGGCGACTCCCAAAAATGCCCCCATGCCTAGTTTTTCGCATTCTTCCTGTTCGAGAATTTCCAGTTCTAACTCGTGTTCGTGAGCGATCGCTTGAGCAGTTTCTGCCATAGTAATAGATGTAACCGCATTCGCTGGGGCTGCTACCAACTGTCTCGCCAAAATCACGCCAGAAACAATTTGATTAGCGCAGGTAATAGCCGCTTCTTGTCCAGCTAAACCAAGTAAATCAATGGTTTCGATATTGGGATTTTTATCTTCTGGCTCGGATTTAAAGCGAATATCTTGGTAAAGTGCCAATTCTATGCCCTCAGTTAGTGCTTGGGCTGTGGTGGCTGGGTCATTATTCCACAGTGGTAAACTGATGCCCAAAGTCTTGGTTTTTTGCTTTTTGGCGGTTTTGGCTATAGTCGCGGCTACACGGCGTAAACTGTCTAATTTTAGTGCGTCTGGTTTCCCTAAACCAACCACAATCACCTTCTTCACTGGACCAGTCCCACCTAAACGAATGACAACGGTGCTATTTGCCTTACCTGTAAACTCTTCCTCGGCAATTACTTCCTTTAAAATTCCCGCAAATTTATCATTTAAGTTGACCAGATCACCAGTTAACTCCACTGCATCTTCAAATAGACCAAAGGCTAAAGTATCACCAGTCCAATCTAATAATCCTGTATTTGTAAGTTGAATCGTCATTTTTGTAATTTCTGTCTATCTTGCTTCATGTACCAGTATTGCTCAAATTTTCCGAATCATGGGCGTTTCACGCAACGTCTTGACAATCTGGTAAGATGAAAAATAGTTGACAAATATCCAATTTACAAAGTTTTATCGGTTTTTTAGCCATCCGTTGCTTGTAAAAATTATTCCTATGCCTAAAGAAATCAATCAGCCCCAATTACCACCCACCAGCGCTATTGACAGTGTGACTAATGTTGCATTTGAAAATTGGTTTGAATATCCAGTTCGGGCCCAACCTCACCACACTGATTACGCAGGTATAGTTTGGCATGGTACTTATTTAACATGGATGGAAGAAGCACGGGTAGAATGCTTACGCTCTATAGGCATTGAATTTGCTGATTTAGTAGCTTTAGGTTGTGATTTACCTGTTGTAGAATTGTCAATTCGTTATCATCAGTCGGTGAAATTAGGAATGCCAGTCCTAGTAAGAACACGGATGGCTGAGGTAACGGGAGTGCGAATGAACTGGGACTACACCCTTGTTTCTCCTGATGGTCAGGATTTATATATTACTGCTCTGGTAACGTTAGTAGCTTTGGATCGAGAAAAAGGTAAAATTATGCGTCAGTTACCACCCGCGTTTCAAGATGCTTTGGCGAAAATTTCCGGTTCTCGGAAGATTAGGTAATGGAAACTGGGAACTATAATAAAAAAACTTTTCCAGCAACCCATAGTCTTAATATGTCTAAATCAGTAAAAATATCTGATCATTTAACACAAAAGGTTCGAGAAAAAGAGAAAGAGAAAGAGGAACAACTAATTAATGAACTTAGACTTTTATTAAAAACCTTGATTTATCAGGAAGAAGTTACAATTAAAGCCATCATAGATTGTCTTTATGATGTTGGTTCAACTAATTTTATAAATCATAAGCTGCATTTTGGAACTCTCAATAAGACTCTAAAATTTATGACTAAAATGTCGAAGCCAGTATTTAAAATCCTGGCTTGGCAATGGTTTAATAAAAATTGTCCTGAGTTAATTACTAAATGGCTGGAAAGTAAGGTGACATTTGCCAGAGTGGAAGAAACGAAGATAGAGGTGATGGTAGATAATGAAAATCTCAGTTTAGCTTCTATGTCTCAACTTCCAGAAGAAAATCAAGCTAATCAGGTAAAACATCTGCATTTCCAGGTGAAATTGTTAACAGGTATTTTAGTTGTAGTTTTAACTATCTTTTCCGGTAGTTTTATTTGGTTGAATTATTCATTAAAGTTATCGCATTTGCAAACTGTAGAAAAACTCCAAAATCAAGTTAAAATCCTAGAATCTGGTGTCAATAGACATTAGTAAGTAGGTGGGCGTTAAAAATTGTCGTTGGGGCAAGGGAACAGGGAACTCTTAACAGGGAACAGGGAACAGGAAGAGAGTTTTGAGTGATTTTACTTTTCTTCACATACCTTTAAATTTTTCTGTTCACCTACTTAATTAAAAATGAATAAACATACAGCACTTTGTAGTGTTATGAAGTACAAGAACCCCACCCCCAACCCCCTCCCCGCAAGCGATGAGGGGGCTAAGATGTACCTTATATGATTAAAAATCGCTGTAATTTGTGTGTACACGATAGCCACGCAACCAAGGATGGGACTAGTACCGCAAAGCGGAAGTCAAAAGTCAAAATGAAGACAGTATAGGCTTTTAGAGGATTTAGAATGGTTGGTTTATTTACGCCGTTTTGTACTAGGATGTATTTCATTCAAGTGCAAACTTCGTAGAAATCTAAAATCCAAAATCCAAAATTGATATGTTGCGGGTTTTAATTCTCGGTGGAATTGGTGATGCAGTGGAATTGGCTGCTAAGGTAGCAAATATTCCTGGTATTGAGGCGATCGCTTCTTTAGCCGGTCGAACTCGTAAACCTGCTAATCTTGTTGGTAATGTGCGGATTGGCGGTTTTGGTGGTGTCCCAGGATTGGTTGGTTATTTGCGAGAAATGCAAATTGATATATTAATTGATGCTACTCATCCTTTCGCTAATCAGATTTCTGAAAATGCCGCCGCAGCGACACAGGAAATAGGTATTCCGCGATTAATGGTAATTCGTCCACCTTGGGAAAAATTAGGAGATGATTGCTGGTTAGAAGTAGAAAATAATCTCGCTGCTGCTGCTGTGTTAGCAAATCAAGCTAAACGAGTATTTTTAACAATTGGTAGACAAGAAATTGCGACTTTTGCAAATTCACAGGGAATTTGGTTTTTAATGCGGATGATTGATCCACCAAATACTGATGTTATCATTCCACCTGGATTAATTTTATGCGATCGCGGTCCCTTTACTTTAGAAAACGAACAGGAAATTTTACTCAAATATAATATAGATACCATTGTTAGTAAAAATAGCGGTGGTAGTGCCACCTATCCCAAAATTATCGCTGCTAGGAAACTCGGAATTAAGGTTGTGATGGTAAATCGTCCACCTGTACCCCCAGGAGAACAAGTTCCAGACGTGGATAGTGCGTGTAAATGGTTGTTTGACAAGTTGGATATTTTATAAAATTAAGGTAATTAATGGAGGGACGCAACATGGTGATTAAGAAACCAGATATTAACAATACTCCTCAAAATCTGATTTTACCTTTAGAAAGTGGCGATCGCCTATCACGCCACGAATTTGAACGTCGTTATACAGAAAGTCTCCATGTTAAAAAAGCCGAATTAATCGAAGGAGTAGTTTACGTGGCATCACCCTTACGCTTTCAACGTCATGCAGAACCCCATGCAAAACTGGTAATTTGGTTAGGGAATTATCAAATTGCTACACCCGGTGTCAAGTTAGGTATTGAACCCACAATTAGATTAGATCAAGATAACGAACCCCAACCCGATGGAATTCTATTCATTGATCAAAGTTTAGGAGGAAAGTCCCGCATTACAGCAGATGACTATATTGAAGGTTCACCAGAATTAGTTGCCGAAATTGCTGCTAGTAGTGCAGCTTATGATTTGCATGATAAAAAAAAGGCTTATCGTCGCAACGGTATTCAAGAATATATTGTTTGGCAAAGTTTAGAAAAAAAACTAAATTGGTTTCAATTACATGAAAGTGAATATATCTCTCTTGAACCCGATGCTAATGGTGTTATCAAAAGTCAAGTTATGCCAGGTTTATGGTTAGCAGTGCCAGCATTATTGTCAGGTGACATGACTCAGGTTTTAGCAGTTTTACAAGCCGGATTAAATTCACCTGAACACGCGGAATTTTTACAAAATAGATAATTGGTGATTGGGAATATAGCAGATTGTAAATTAATGAGGCTTCCGTGAGCGTCAACCGATAATATTCGATGGCAGAAAGTGTTAGTAAAAGCTTTACGATCTTGGGATATATGGAATACAAGTAACACTTACGAACGAGGAAATTATTTATTTTTTAATATGCCTTTATACTCAAATAATACTGAATGGCAATTAATTGATGTGAGTGACAATGAAACTGAATTTCATATTTTAGGTGTTTTACCTGGATTGATTCAACTACCTTACCCTCCATCACATAAATCAACAGCTACTAGTGTGTTAATTCTGTGAATCCTTTACCCGTAAGACTTCATGCAAGTTCCGTGTCAGAAATATTTGCGGATTTAAGGTTTCAGGCTTTCAGGGATTCTTTTTTCTATCACACTTTCTGCATGAAGGAAATTTCTGGTTTGTCTGTCAAAATTAACACACTAAACAGCTACTCCTGTGATTAATTATCAACCTACTGTTGAAGAAAGATATGATTGGACACTTGAATTTGCTAGACGACTTGATGCTTGGTTAGCTGCTATTATTTTATATGCTGTTAGCTTATATCAACAAGAAGATAAACTTCAAGTTTTTAATATAATAAATTCGATGGACTCCATATCTGATGTATGTATTGATTGGGAATTTGATCAACATGAATGTCAATTAAACTGGGAATAATCCAATAATTCTCAAAAATCCAGATTTTTCCAAAAAATATAGTATAATCTGGATTCTAGACGAAAATATCAATTATATAGTACAATAGTATCAATAAGCTATTGTCACTTAATAATTTACAGGTCATAAAATGGTATCAGTTAATCCGTTAGTCAAACCCTTTGTAAAGTGGGCAGGAGGAAAAAGACAGCTTGTGCCGACAATTCTAGCCAATCACCTGCCTAAAAATTATAATCTTCAAACCTACTACGAGCCTTTTATTGGTGGTGGTGCGCTTTTGTTTAGTTTGCAACCTAAAAAAGCTGTCATTAATGACAGTAATGCTGAATTGATAAATTGTTACAAAATAATTAAAAATTCTTTAGATGAACTAATTGAGGATTTAAAAAATCACAAAAATAATGAATATTATTATTATGATATTAGAGACTGGGATCGAGAAAAGAATTTCAAGTCTAAAACAGAAGTTCAACGAGCATCCAGGATTATTTTCTTAAATAAAACTTGTTATAATGGGTTATTTAGAGTTAATTCTCAAGGTCAATTTAATGTACCTTTTGGCAAATATAAAAATCCAAATATTTTAGATATAGCTGTTTTAAAAGCAGTTAATAAATATTTAAATGAAAATCAAGTTAGAATATTAAACTCTGATTTTCAAGAAGCTGTTAAAGATGCCAAACGAGGAGATTTTATATATCTCGATCCTCCTTATGATCCAGTTTCCGAAACTGCTTCTTTTACTGGCTACGATGTTAACGGTTTCAATAAACAGGAACAGAGAAGATTAAAAGAGGTATTTGATGATCTAAACAGTAGGGGTTGTCATATTTTACTAAGTAATGCTTGTACAGAATTTATCGAAGACCTCTATAAAGATTATCTGCACACAAAAATCTCAGCTATAAGAGCGATAAATTGTAATGGTAAAAAAAGAGGTAAAGTGGATGAGATTTTAGTAAAAAACTATGAGTGATAAAAATACTAAAAATGATATTGCTTGGGAAGCACTATTTGAAAAATACTCTATTTTGGAAAAAATAAATGAAATAGGATACTTTGAGATAGAGTCCAATAGTATTAATGAATTCAGAGAAAGTAGGTTAATGGCAAAGTTTGATCATTATCATACTTTGCCTAAAATCTTTAAACAACATAAGCTGTCTATATTACCTATTTCCAGAAATAAATATATAATAGGCAGATTTGATACTTATTTAAATGTTGATTATGACGCTTGTTTAGAACCTACTCCTGTTGATTTTCCTTCCAGTATAGAAAGTATAGATTATTGTAATCTCTTTTCAGAAAGTGCAGCTTTAAGTTGTGCTTTCAATATAGATATTATAGATGATTTAATTAATAGTAATGGAGAAGTTTTTAAACAAACTGTTTATGGTCGAATGTCTACAGGTAAGTTTAATTTTTTTATAAAAGATAAAGTAGATAATAAACAGTATCAAATTGAAGTTGATAACTCTCAGTGTGAAATAGATGCAGGGTTTGAGAGTGAAAATTATTTTGTATTAGTGGAAGCTAAATTATATGATGTGGATAATTTTTTAATTAGGCAGCTTTATTATCCATATCAACTATGGTCTAATAAAATTAGAACAAAAGAGGTAATTCCAGTTTTAATGACTTACTCTAATTCTAGTAATATATTTAGCTTCTTTATATACAAATTTGAGAATTTATTAGATTACAATTCTATAAAGTTAGTAGAGCAAAAAAATTATGTTATAGCACCCGAAATAATAACTCATGATGATGTATCTGAAGTATTTAAATCTATTACGATAGCCCCTGAACCAACAGATATTCCATTTCCACAAGCAAATACATTTGCAAGAATTATAGATTTACTAACAATTTTGTTAAATAAAGAGCTTACAAAGGAAGAGATTACAGCAAATTATCAATTTAATCAACGACAGACTACTTATTATACTGATGCTGCTAGATATCTTGGATTTGTTGAAAAATATAAAGACATAAATACTAAAGAAATCAACTTTAAGTTAAGTGATGAAAGCACAGATTATTTAAAAAAAAGGCATAAAATAAAAATATTATATTTTATTAGAAAAATTTTACAATATCAGGTTTTTTATAAAACTTCTAGCACAGTTAGACGATGGATAGCATGGATATTAAGTATGATTTCTGATGAGTAAATTAGATATAGAGGTGTAAGATAATAGCCTATCCCTCTTAAAGTTTAAATCCCACATTCCGCACCCCCCAGTGTCACAATCGGTAATTTCGGATTTTTGAATACCTTTGATGATAATTTTGATACAAAATCGTCGAAATCTTAGGTGGCGAACTGCTTGCAGCAGCGCTTCGCTATCGCCAATCTCAAATCCCCAAACGACCATTTTTCGTTGTGTGACAGTTTAGGGTGCGGAAGGTCGGTTAAATATATAAGAGGGATAATTAAAAGACATTACCAATGATGATCATTATCATTAATTGGGAACTTTATTTCTTGGCAGTCCCTTAACAGCGAAACCTAACAAAATCCTTGATAATGTTGGGTTTCGTTCCTCAACCCAACCTACCGTATAATTACTTTTTAGGCTTAACCGAGCAGTATTACCTTAACAGTCAACTGTTAACAATCATCTCTTAATAACTCAGAAAATCCTGAGAAATAGCAAAGGTTTCGCTAATGATTTCTGATGCTAATTGATTCCTATATCGCGCTTCGCTATCAGATTTAAGTAGAGGATAGTCCTGATGACCATTAGAAGATGATTGAGATTGTAAATAAATTCCCATAGCTACACTGGGTAGATAGCTAATATTATAATTTGCCACCTTTGCAGAGGCTACCGAAACAAAAGACAGCTTAAATAAACTGTGCAAAGGTAACTTGTATAGGTCACGGTGAGGAATTAAAATGATTGTCTCTACCCCTTCCAATTCTTGAATAATTGTGGAAATATTCAAGATATTTTGCAACTCTAACAGTTTGGATAGTGTTGCTGACTGTTGCCAATCTGCTAACCATTGTTCAAACTCAATTAAGCGTCTTACTCCCTCTGGAATTGCTTCTATATCTTGGATAGGTGTAAAAAGTAAAATGGGAGATGGGGCTTGATCTTTGATAATGAATGTGTGCAAAGCGGCTGGACTAATATGCCAATAAATTATAGCTGTGGAGGGATTCAGTAATTTTTGAATACCGTGATAATTCCCCGACTGAAGTTGATAATTTAAATCAGGTATTAACCACTGTAAACAATTATTTTTACCCTGTTCAGCGATTTCCCAAGCTTCTACTAGGTCTCCTGTATTTACAGCCAAATCAACTGCTAGTTGTCCTAAACCTATGAATTTTAGTAACAGTTGTTTTTTATTTTCATCAGAACGGGTGGGCTGAGTGAGTAATTGTTGTAATAGTTCAATTCCCCATTTTTGTAGTTCTTGTGCGGTTGTTGTTTCTCCTAAGCAGACAAGGACTTTGGCGAGAAGTTGCAAAATTTCTAAATGGAATTCGGGAAAATCTTCTGGTGTTAGGGTGGATAGTGCCAATTGGTATTCAGACATGGCATGATGCCAATAATCCCGATGTGCAGTTTCTTTTTTGCCTTGCTCGTAATAAGTATTACCAACAGCTATATGTAATCTTCCCCAACCTTCTGGATGAGTATCGGGGCGAAGATATTTTAAACCTTCTTGATAACTGGCTAATTTGCCTTCATAACCGCCTAAGTTCAGGTTGGGATTGGCGGCAGAAATGCTACTAACGATAATTAGTGATGATTGTTGGGGGGTGAGATGACCAGCAGCCGCCCCTCTTCCTAGCCAAGCTTCCCAATAGTCTAGTTTCATTTCCAAGGCACTGTCATAGCAGGAAATGGCTTGAGGGAAACGATCTAGGTAAAATAGGGCTACAGCTTGGTTATACCATGCCGGATGGAAATCGGGTTTGATGGCGATCGCTTGTTGATAGGAGGCGATCGCATCTTCCCGACAACCTAAGTTTTCAAAGGACACACCCCGGTTATACCAAGCTAAATAAAATTCTGGTTGCACAGCCAGAGCTTGATCCCAAGACTCAATCGCTTCTGACCATTGTTTTAAACTAAATAGCACTACCCCCCGGTCTATCCATACTTCATGATAGTTGGGTTCGAGATGGAGAGCTTGGTCGTAACTAGCGATCGCCTCTGCATATTGCTCAACCACAGCTAAAGCTATACCTCGGTAATACCAAGTTTCCGCATCTTGGGGTTCTAAATTCAAGGCTTGATCATAACTATCAATGGCTTCCCCGATCAAACCTAACTTGAGTAATGCCAAGCCTCTGCTAGACCAAGCTGGTTGGTAATTTGGTTGAATAGCGATCGCTTGATCAAAAGAAGCAATAGCCGCATCAAAGTCTCCCAACTCACCGAGAATACCGCCTCGGTTATACCAAACCTTATAGAAATCGGGTTTGAGAGCCAGTGTTTGGTTATAAGCAGCGATCGCCTCTGTAAACCGTTGCAAATAAAACAGTGTCAGCCCCTGATTAAACCAATATTCATAAGCTTGAGGTTGGATTTGACTAGCTCGTTCATACAAATACAAAGCCGCTAATAACTTTCCAGCCTTAGCTTGCTGTAACCCTTCATAAAATAAACTTTCTGCCGGATTAGTAACAACCACTTGTGATCTAGATTGCTGCACAATCTGACCATCACGAATTGCCAATTCCGACGCTAACCGCTGAACAAGATCGTTACTTTGCTCTAACCGCACCACCAACTCATCGAAAGTGGATGCTAACTGCGGTTCTAAATTTACCCAAGGCTCGTGCCAGCTTTTCTCCATTCGAGATTCTGGATCGGCAATTACATCCTCAACATTCTGGGAAAATTCCTGAATTTTATGCTCATAACTCTGATAGTCATTTTCCGTCTTGGCAGTATTGTCAAAAATATCTTCAGCCAAAGACTCATGACTTAACTCTAGAGACTCACCAGTGAATAGATCCTCAACCATTGGGGATTGTGGATGACTCAGAGGTTCCATTTCCTGATATTGCCAGATTTGCTCCCCAAATTGGCGCAGCAATTCTTGACCAGGAGTATCTAACTCCTCCTGTGTAGGGATGGAAATTTCCCACTCCTGTGACTCTTGCGTACTTTCATACTCCTGATTAAGATTGCGCCGCAATAGCTGCATCCCAATGTCATAGGACAAGTTACTAACCTCTCCCATACTCAACTCACCCAGTTTCACCATCCGCTCCGCTAACTGAAGATTCGGTGCGGGAGAAGCTAATAATTTGTCTCCAAATATCAACAGCCAATCTATCCAACGGTCAACAGTAATACGCGGTTCCATCCGCTGTAAATACTTGAATGCCCATTGTTGTCCTCGCGCTTGATGTACTCCTTCTAGGAGTTCGTTAAATAAGGACTCTAGATCCGCATTCGTAAGTTCTGGTGGTTGATCTGCCACCAGATTGCCTTGACTAGACTTGGGATCACTTATCCCAAGACTGCCAAAGGGGTACTGTAAAAATCTGTTAAGCCACTGCAAGAGCCACCTGAACATCTGCCAATTTTTATTATACAGAAGGTTCCTTCGCTTCATTATACTGATTAACCAATACCTGAATAATCTCTTCGGGATTTTGTGTTTCCACTCCTAGTTGTTGGGAGATTTGCTCACATAGGTTCTCATCCTGTTGTAACATCATCAACAGTTCATCTAGGGTAACAGTTTTGTATTCCCCTTCGGATAAATTTTCCTCTGTGTTGGCAGATACTAAGGGATTACTCTCCATTACATCAGGACCGTCATATTCCCAAATTGGTTCTCCTGGATTAAGTGTTAAGACTTTCATGCCTATATCGTAGGACAGATTACTGATTTCCCCAACTCCTAGCTCACCAAGTTGGACTAATCTGGCTGCTAATTCATTATGAGGTTTAGCAGATGCTAATAATCTGTCTCCAAAACGGATTAACCATTCTAACCACTGTTCCGTACTAACACGATGTTCAAGACTATGTAACCATTTTTGCGCCCAAGCTTGTCCCTTGACCTGATGAACCCCTTCTAGTAGTTCTGTAAATAGAAATTCTAAATCTGTATCACTTAGGGGTGGAGCTACTTGTGTGGGGACTTCCTCTCGACTGAGGGTGAGATTTTGTTTACCACCAAACAAGTGCCGAAAAATTTTTTTGAGCCATTGAATTAGCCGCTTGAACATTTGATGCACCATTGATGTTGCCTATTAAAATTTTAGCTGTGGGAGTGACTAAGTAGGTGAACGGAAAAAAACCGTAGACGCGGAGCGGCTTCTTGAAGAGTAATATGTAACGAAAAGTAAAGTTACCCAAAACCTCTTCCCTTGTCATAACGACAATTTTTAACGCCAACCTACTTATACTCAAAACGGTTAAAACTTGGACTTTTTTATAACACAAAGAACAAGTTTAAAGCCTCTCCCTAACCCTCTCCTAAGAGGAGAGGGAAAAGGAATAACATTTAATACTGGAGAGGTTTGGAGGGGGGTTCCATCTTTCTTTAAACTATGAACCGTTTGTAGTATAGTACACAACAGCGTAAGAGACTGTAAATAAAAAATTTTAGATTTTAGATTAAAAAACTTGCTACAAGACCCGTCCTTTAGAGTAAGCCACAAAATAAATGATCCTGTTTTGTCATGCTGAGTGTAGCGTTCGCGGAGCGTGGCGTTAGCCATAGCGAAACGAAGCATCTCTTGAGATTCTTCACTACACTTCGTTTCGTAACGCCTCTGGCACGCTGCGCGAACAGAATGACATTGGGCATTTCTTTTTGTGGAGTTCTCTTAGGGTGAAGTTAATCCAAAATCCAAAATTGTCAATCCAAAATCGAATGCCATGAGTTGTTAGAATGGTAAAACCCTAAAATTTACCTGGGATATACGGATTTAAACCTGTCTCCATGTCTTACGAACCACTGCACCATAAGTATCGGCCAAAGAGCTTCGCTGAACTAGTGGGTCAAGAGGCGATCGCTACTACCCTAACAAATGCCATCCTCTCAGCGAAAATCGCCCCTGCCTATTTGTTCACTGGCCCCAGAGGTACAGGAAAAACTTCCAGTGCGAGAATTCTCGCCAAATCTCTCAATTGTCTCCAAGGCAACCAGCCAACCCCCCAACCCTGCGGCGTTTGTGAAATCTGTCAGGGTATTACTAAAGGCTATTCTACTGATGTTATTGAAATTGACGCTGCTAGTAATACTGGTGTTGATAATATCCGGGAACTGATTGAACGGGCGCAGTTTGCCCCGATGCAGTGCCGTTATAAAGTATATGTGATTGATGAATGTCTAACAGGAGATTCTTTAATTCTCACTAATACCGGACTTGTTCGCATTGACAACCCGAATATTAAAGGACAAAAAGTTCTTAGTTACAATGAATCCTCTAAAAAATGGGAATTTAAAAAAGTTGTCCGTTGGTTAGATCAAGGGGAAAAGCAAACTTTAGTTATCAAAACAACTCACAGAGAAATTAAGTGTACAAGTAATCATTTAATCAGGACTGATCAGGGATGGATAGCAGCCAAAGACGTAAAAGAAGGAATGAAGATACTATCCCCTGTGAATGTGGATGCGGCACGCTCATTTACAAATTTGGAAAAGGTAGAATCTGTTCACCTCGCTGGAGTTGAGCGAGTTTATGATCTGGAAGTTGAGGATAATCATAACTTTGTAGCTAATGGATTACTAGTACATAACTGTCATATGCTAAGTACCGCAGCGTTTAATGCGTTACTTAAAACCCTAGAAGAACCACCTAAGTACGTTGTTTTTGTTCTGGCGACAACAGACCCACAAAGGGTATTACCAACAATTATTTCTCGTTGTCAAAGGTTTGATTTTCGACGGATTCAGTTAGAGGCAATGGTAAAACATTTAACACATATTGCCGATAAAGAAAGTATTAATATTTCCCATGATTCCCTGACTTTAGTGGGACAAATTGCCCAAGGGGGATTAAGAGATGCAGAAAGTTTATTAGATCAATTAGCTTTAGTCGCTGGGGAAGTGACACCGGATAAAGTTTGGGATTTGGTGGGTTCAGTCAGCGAAAAAGACCTATTTGGATTGTTAGAAGCGATCGCTCAAGATCAAGCAGAAATAGTCCTAGACACTACCCGGAAAATCCTCGATAGAGGACGAGAACCCCTAATTATTCTCCAAAATCTCGCCGCTTTTTATCGAGATTTTCTCATCGCTAAAACTGCCCCCAATCGTCAAGATTTAGTGGCTTGTACTCAGTCAACTTGGACATCATTAGTTGAATTTGCCCAAAAATTTGACATCAGTACCATCTTGCTAGGACAACAACACCTGAGAACAGCCGAAGTCCAACTAAAAAACACCACTCAACCCCGGTTATGGTTAGAAGTAACATTACTGGGATTATTACCCAGTGCCAATATTCAAATCCCAACTGCAAATATCCCGCCAAGAATCAATACAACCGCAACCCCAACCTATCCACCCGTTGCTGCACCACCAGCATATCCACCCACAAATCATAATCCATCTGTTAATTTCGCACCACCAACATCAGAACCTCTACCTCCACCACCACCTACCAACTATCAAACAGCAGCAGTACAACCACCAGGAGAAGGTTCACAATACGATTTAACTCAACTTTGGCAACAAGTTCGTGGACATATTCAACAGTTACCCACACAAGCATTACTGGGTCAAATGTGCCATTTAATGGAATTTAATGGTCATACTGCCCGTGTAGGTGTAAAAGCGGTTTGGTATGACAAAGTGAAATCTTATTTACCTATTATCACCACAGCCTTTAGACAAACTTTCCAGCAAGAAATTCAAGTTACTTTAGAAAAAGCTACCACTGCAAACGCCACATCTACCAGAAGAAATCCACCACCACAAACTTCTCCTCCAGTTCAACAACCACCCCAACAAACATATCAACAAACACCAGAACCACAACCCACACCACAACCAGTAGCTACAGTATCCACGCCATCACCTACACCAGTCCAAATTGAGCCTGTTGTTACCAATACAGCACCAGTACAAACTCTTTCTCCGCCACCGGTGTCACCATCTCCATCAAATTGGGATCATGATGGAGTCGTTAAAGCTGCGGAAAGTTTAGCCAAATTCTTTTCGGGAGAAATTATTCGGATGACAGATGACAGTTTCCAACTATCGGACTCTGTTAGTTCCGCAGAAACACCGGAGATATATGAATCCTATGTTGATGATGAATATAATTAAATAAGGAATGTGAATTAAATAAGGTGCAAAAGTAGGGTGTGTTAGCGACAGCGTAACGCACCATTCCAGATTACATCAGAATTGCAGGTTATTAAATTTGCGTTCCTAAGAGAACTCCACAAAAAAATGATCCAATTTTGTGGGATGGGCATCCTTGCCCGTCCTTGATGATTAGCGGGCAATTCGTCCCGCACCACAAGAAATTTTGGGATATTTTTTTGATTGGAAGTCTCTAATAAACCTGTGCTGCATGAGTTGTCATTGCGAGTGAAAGGAAGCAATCTCTTGACAACCGATAAACCACCTAACGCAAAAATCTCTCAAACCCTTATTCCTCTGTGTCCTCTGCGCCTCCGTGGTTCGTTAATCAGGATAATTTATTTCTTGGAAGTCCCTAAAACTAACGCAACACTGGCGGTAATCGTGGTCTACCAGTAGAAATTGCATAGTTAATTACTAACAATTGTAACCATAATCCTGGAAAGCGATTTTCTAACCAAGATTGATTCCATTTTAAGAATTTTGGAAACCATGTCCCCAAAATCAGACTGACTAAAGCATGACGAGCAAAGCTAACATAATTACCCAGCCAACGTAATAAATCTCGCCAACCAGCTAATTGCCAAATCCACAATAATAAAGCCGGATTTTTCAGGGCTGCTTTCAAAGCTAGACGGTTAAAAGTGAACCAATCACAACGATCTTTAATGAAATTATCTGTAACTTCCGGGGTTTCATCTGTTAATAACCCAAAGAAAGTATTCAGCATCGCATTTATCATTTGGGGGGCGATAAATTTGCCCGTGGGAACCATCATTCCCTTAGAAAACAACCACATTACCGCCACATTACTTTGGTAAGCCCGAATTTTATTTAAGTGTTGCTGACTTAATAAATCATGTTTGAGCGCGATATTTAACAGAGTAGTTAATCGGTCTAAATTGCGGACTAAAGAACCAAAACCAGTAAAAACTAGAGGAGACTGCAAAGAAGCAGCATCACCAATGGAAATTAATCTATCAACTGCAATAGTGCGATCGCTACTATCTACACTAAAATGTCCCGGTATATAGCCAAAAGTGGGTTTCCTCCACACTAATTTATCCAAATCACAACGCCGATACTCTGGCAAAATTGTGAAAAAATCCTCATACATTTCCAACAGAGAACCGGGATTTTGCTCATTCACCTCATGATAGTGAAACAGATAAATCGTCAACTCTTCCCCAACCCCAGGAAACAACTCCCAAATCAATTGTCGTCCCCTAGAAATATCCCCATGACTATAGAGAACATCCCCATATTCAGAATCCCAAACCCCAGGTTCAAAGCCCTTTTCAATCACCGCTCCCACCGTTGGACACACACTATCAAAAGCCCGACCACCATTTAATTGCCAAGCAATCGGTGAAGCCGTTCCCATTGCATCTATCAACAACCTTCCACTCACTTGCCGTTCATTTCCAGTAGGCAAATGTTTGACATTAATAGCAACTTGTGTAGAACTAATATTCACCTGGGAAAACTCCGTTTCGTCCCAAATATCACCACCAGCAGCTTGAAGTTTTTCTCCACATAATGCCAGTAACCTTTCTGAATCTAAAGCTATATTCAGAACAGTAGGAGTGTGGAGAACAGGGGATTTTAACTTAGCAGGATTATTCCCATCAAAAAACTTATTAAAACCGTCCTTATACTCCCTAGAAATAATTTCTGCTAATTCAGCATTTGTTAACAAACCCAAATTGATTAAACTTTGGATCTCATCACGAGAAATATTCCATTCTCTGTTCATTTTACCAAAAGGTAATCTTTCCACCAATAGCACCTTATAGCCCAATTTAGCCATGACTGCGGCATGAATTGACCCCAAAGCACCACCAATATAAATTAGGTCATACTCAGGACTAGCAGCAGGAGAAAGAACAGGTGATGTTTCCTGGCTATTCCCTTGATAAAATACCACTTGACGGGGCTTTTGCGGATTTCTTACCCCTTCGCGCCACCGTTGTTCCCACCAGTAAGCCCGGTTGAGGTGATATTCCCCATTAGACATTTTCTGAAAATACTTAACAGTTAAGGGATAATAAGGTTCTAGCTCTGCGAAAATTGAATTTTGGGCATCAATGACAGGTAGTTCCGGGTAGCAATTAGGAAAGCGACCTCTAATTTCCTGTGTCAGAGATTGGAGAATACCTCTCTCCCCTGGAAAAGGTTCATCTCCCCAACGGAATACCTTGAGATAAGTTGTTCGCTGCACCGACCACACAAATATAGACAGTTCTACATCACCAGAAGTGGTACTTTGAACCGCGCCTCTCAACCGCAAACCATCTGGGGTAATTAATTTTTGCCCATTTTCAACAACAAAATCTGTTTGTAGCCATTTGCTAACGGATACTGTATCGGGCGTAGGAATTTCTAAATAAAGAAGTTCTTGCATATTTTTCTGATATCTCCTATCAATCTACTCAGTTAGACAGATTAAAAAAAGGCAGAAACTAGGTTAGAATCTGCGCTGATTAACTTCATAAAGATCCCATAAAGAATTTTAGTCAGTAACCCAGCCCTAAAGGGACTGGGCTTGTAAGAGAAATCAAGCAAGCCGTACTGACCAGACCACCCTGAGTTTACTCTCATGGTAGCCGTTATTTGAGTCACGACACCCACCGAATGCGTTGCCCCTTCGGGGTTCAGCAGTCGCTCATGGGGGAAACCCCCAAGACCGCGCTGCTTCACTAGTTCCCTGCTCTGTCATTTGCAATTAAACAGTTTTAAGGTCACTGAAACAGTGTTGCAAGTCTAAAAAGCTCTTATAACAGGTCGTTCGCGCCAGCGTGCCGGAGGCATCTAGCTAACATTACCCCAGAAATGGGAGTTGGTTTCCAGATTCCAATCAAAAATCTGGTTTCAATTTTAATATCCACAGCGGTTAAAATCGCTCGTGTCGCTTCCCTCTCAGCCCTAAAAGGACTGAGTTTCCCACTTACCGCGAGATCTTATAATTTATCAAGTATAAGGACTCAGGATACATAAGGTTTGAGATGGAAGGAAACAGGGAACAGGGAACAGGGGAGAAATTCCATTCTCTATTCTTCAATTTCTTTCTCCTAAACTCCTGATAGCGTGGCGTGGCGTTAGCCATACTCCTGACTCCTGACTGGGCGCAAGCCCTGCGCCCCTACATCCTGACTCCTGACCCCTGAATTCTTATGTTTATTGTTCATATTGTAAATTTCCTAAACCCACGCCATGAATTATCCTATCCCAGACAGTCCCCAAGAAATATCTGCACTCAGAAAACAGCCAGTTGATGAAGAACTAGTTGCTGCGGTAATTGCTGGTGTAGTTAGAGTTGTTCGCGCCCAGGGTCAGTCCTTAGATCAATTAACGACCCAAGTATTAGCGGATGATCAAATGTTAGATAGACAACAAAGACGCTGGTTAAGTCAGTTGGTTACTCAAGCATGGGAAAACTTTCCTTAATACCTACAATATATACTTGAGAAGGTCATAACTAATTGGTTGCTTGCTCCAGTATTAATACTTATTTTTTAGCGCTTTCTACAGAATGCTACGCAAACAAGTTACGTAAAGGTAAGCTATCGTTCCACCTTCAGATATGATCTATTGTGGGAATCAATACCTTGTCCATTTCCTGCTTTGTTGGGTTAAGCGACAGCGCAACCCAACGCATTTGTTGGGTTTTATGCTAATTGCTCCGCGAACGTTTACGTTCCACAACCCAACCTACAAATCAAGGCTTTTTCTAATTTGGACAAGGTATTAGGGAATAAGACCAAATTGATAGAACAAAAATTACTGAAAGTTAGAAAACACAGGGTTAACACATAAGCTGTTATTCTAGTTTTTTAAATTTTCCTTAACCTTTAATTATTTATTCCTTAAATAAATTGGGATAGATTCTCTTTATAGTCAAAAACTTACCCATTTTTTTAGAGATCAAAAAGACTAAAATCTCCGTTGCAGACTAAGTAACAACAAACCTCTAATTGTCAATACAAAAATTATGAATTCAATTCAACTTAACCATATCGGTACTATTAAATTAAGCGGCGCAGAAATTTCTGATTTTGACCCCATATCTCAACGCCTGTTTGTGACTGGAGAATCTGCGAATAAACCTGTTCTCCAAGTAGTGGATGTTTCTGATGCAAATAACCCCACTCAAGTTACTAACATTGATCTTTCTAGCTTAGGTGCAGGAATTCAAAGTGTAGCCGTCAGAAAAGGCATAGGAACTGGAAATAGCATTGTGGCGATCGCTATTTCTGCAAATATAAGTACCGACCCTGGTAAAATTGCTTTTTATGACGCTGTAACTCTCACTAAAATTTCCGAAGTAACAGTAGGTGCTTTACCTGACATGATCACTTTCACTGCGGATGGTAGCAAATTACTTGTCACCAACGAAGGAGAACCCAGTGAAAATTATGCCATTGATCCAGAAGGTTCAATTAGTATTATTGATGTTTCTGGAAACATTGCCAGTTTAGATAACAGTAAAGTTACAACTGCAAATTTCACGGCATTTAATGGGCAAAAAGAAACTTTAACAGCCGCCGGAGTCAGACTTTTTGGGCTTAATGCCACCGTTGCTCAAGATTTAGAACCAGAGTATATTGCAGTTTCTCCCGATGGCAAAACTGCATTTGTTACCCTACAAGAAAATAATGCCTTTGCAGTTCTAGACATTGCTACTGCTAGTATTACTAAAATTGTTCCATTAGGTTTTAAAGATCATAATTTACCAGGAAATGGTCTTGATGCTAGTGATAGAGATGTTAATGGTACTTCTAGTGGTGGAGGTAAAATTAATATTCAAAATTGGCCAATTTTCGGGATGTATCAACCCGATGCAATTAGCTCTTTTCAAATTGCTGATAAGACCTATTATATCACAGCCAATGAAGGAGATGCGCGGATTCGTCCTACAGCAAATGGTACTTTTGGTAATGAAGGATCACTATTTAACGAAGAAGCAAGAGTTTCTAGTTTAAATCTTGATCCTACAGCTTTTCCTAATGCTACTGAGTTGAAAAAACCGGAAAATTTAGGACGTTTAACCGTTACCAATAAACTAGGAGATACCGACGGAGACGGAGACTTTGATAAACTCTATGCTTACGGCACTCGTTCCTTCTCAATTTGGGATGATCAAGGTAAATTAGTATATGACAGTGGCGACCAAATTGAACAAATTCTCAAACAACAAACGCCTACATTCTTTAATGCTAATAATGGTTCAGCCACTGAATTTGATACTCGTTCCGATAATAAAGGACCTGAACCAGAAAGTGCAATTGTTGGCGTAATTAATGGTATTCTTTATGGATTCGTTGGCTTAGAACGGGCTGGCGGTGGGGTGATGGTATATAATCTTAGCAACCCCACTGCACCTCAATTTGTTCAGTATATTAGAACCGAAGGTGATGTCTCTCCTGAAGGCTTAAAATTTATCTCTGCCGAAAATAGTCCCAATTTTCGTCCCATGCTGGCAGTTTCTAATGAAGTTAGTAATACCGTTAGCTTTTATGAAATAGCTTCCCAACCAAAGTTAACGACTTATGAATTTCAAAATCTACCCAAATTAGGCACAACTTCCACCGGACAAGATATACTTTTGGGCGGTTTTTCTGGATTGTATTTCCAAGGTGTAGCAGATAATGGCAATCTCAAATTTGTTACTAATACAGATCGTGGTCCCAATGGTGAACCCACTGGTCAAAATAGACCGTTTTTATTACCCAATTTTCAACCAGAAATAGTCAGTTTTGAACTCAATCAAACGACTAATCAAATCACAATTACCAAAAGAACTGGGTTATTTCGTGAAGATGGTACAACTCCATTAACTGGACTTCCCAATGTCCAAGCTGGGGCTGGTGGAACAGCTTACACTGATGAAATTGGCGTTGATTTAAATGGTCAAATCTTACCTAATGATACTTTAGGGGCTGATGTCGAAGGTATCGTGATTGCACCAAATGGCAACTATTGGCTGGTGGATGAATATCGTCCCGGAATTTACCATTTTGATGTCAATGGGAAGTTACTTGATCGTTTTGTTCCCCAAGGAACAGCAGCAGCCACAGAACCAGATCAACCCGCAGGGACTTTTGGAACTGAGGTATTACCCGCAGTTTACGCCCAAAGACGGGCAAATCGCGGCTTTGAAGCAATAGCACTAGAAGGTAACAAGTTATATGCTTTTATTCAAAGTCCAATTGATAATCCCGATAATGGCACTGATACAACCTCCAGAAATTCCCGTAATTTGCGAATTTTGGAATTTGACATAGTTTCTAAACAGGTAACTGGTGAATATCTCTATCTCTTGGATGATATTACAGGCAGTGGTAATGCCAAAACTGATAAAATCGGTGATGCTGTTGCCTTGGGTAATGGTAAATTTGCCGTTGTAGAACGAGATGATAGAAGTGATAATACTTCCAATAAACTTATCTATCAAATAGATTTAGCAGCAGCGACTAATATCAATAATCCTGCTAACTTTACTTTGCCAAGTGCTAAGACTATTGAACAATTAAGCCCGGCTGAATTAACTACCGCTGGAATTATTGCTGCTAACAAAACTTTAATTGTTAATGCAGCCCAAATAGGTTACACCGGGGTTGAAAAATTAGAAGGTTTGGCATTAGTTGCCCCCAATATTCTCGCTGTGATTAATGATAATGATTTTAATGTTGCTGGCACAACAATTCCTGAAAAATTAGGCATTATTGAACTAGCAAATAATCTACCTGTTACTATTAGTGGTACTTCTGGAAACGATGTATTATTAGCATCTGCCGGCGGTTATACTCTCCTGGGTTTAGCAGGTAATGACTCCATTGATGGTGTCACAGGAACAGGTGACAATATCCTAGATGGTGGTGAAGGTGATGATGAAATCTTTGCTAAGGAAAATGATACGGCTTTAGGTGGTTCAGGCAATGATCAAATATTCTCCGATGGTCAAGGTAATAATATTTTATCAGGTGGTGAAGGCAATGATCAAATATTCCCTGATCAGAATGACAAAGTATTTAGTGATGCTGGTAATGATATAATTTACTCCGGTCTTGGTGGTAACACCTTAACAGGTGGTGATGGTCAAGATACCTTTTGGTTAGCTAATGCTGCATATCTGCAAAGTCCCAACATAATTACCGATTTTAATCCAGCACAAGATTTATTAAACGTTAATGTTGATGGGTTTAAGGACATAAATCAACTTACACTTTCACCCCAGGGAGATTACACCTTAATTAGTGCGAATAGTAATCCCTTAGCTATTCTGAAGAATTATGAATTACCACAGTTTGCTATCACCTCAGCTTCAGCAACAGAAGGAAATATCATAATTTTCACTGTCACTCGGACAGGAAATAATTCATCTTCACAAAGTGTAACTGTAACTACCTCTATTGCTACAGGTGATACAGCCAGTGATACTGACTTGACTGCAAAAACAGCAACTTTGACTTTTGCACCGGGAGAGACTACTACAACCTTTGCTGTCCAAACAACTCCAGATGTCCTGTTTGAAGGAAATGAGACATTTACTGTCAGTTTAAGCAATCCTACAAATGTATCAATCATTAGTTCTACAAACGCCACAGCCCAGGGAACTATTACTAATGATGACGCTGCACCCAATGACCCAACGGATGATAACAAAAAACCAAATCTGCAAAGCTTCACCCAAAATGGACAAGAAGATCAAATAATAAGTTTTGGTATTGGAGACTTCAAAGACAAGGGTAAATACCAAGACGAAGACAATAATGATTTAATGGCAATTAAGGTAGTAAGTTTACCAACCGCTGGAAGCCTAACCTTTGTGAACGGTCAACAAGTGACTAAAAATCAAGAGATATTAGTTAATGACCTAGCTAATCTGCGATATAATCCCGTTGTTAATGCTAATGGTAATGTTGCCACATTGACAGTAGCAGCGATTGATAATGGTACTCCAAAAGTAGAATCTGATCCTGCTACCATCACAATCAATCTGACTCCGGTAAATGATCCTCCCGTTGCAAAAAATGATCAATTATCTGTCAGTCAAGGAAGTGCGGGAACTATCAACCCTTTAAACAATGATAGTGACCCTGAAGGAGATAGTTTAAAGCTCACCGGCAAAACCGACGGTAAATATGGCAAAGTAGATATCAATGGCAATAATTTGACCTATACGCTGTTAGATGGCAATTATTTGGGCAATGATGTCTTTAGTTACACTGTCTCTGATGGTAGTCTTTCCGCAAGTGCTGATGTTAGGGTGACGGTTACGGGTAAAGCTACAACTGCCACAGTAGCACCAACTCAGCTAATCTCAATTGCTCCTGTTGATAAACTGATTCCCAAGGAAGCAGGTACATTAACTGGTATTGTTGATAAATTGGGCTACGAATTTCCTAATAACTACAACCCATCCCTTGTCAAAAACTCCCTGCAAAATGCCCTAAATCAGACCACCGCAGCTTTTAATAATCTGTTCGGTCTCTATGAGGTGGATGATGTAACGGGGTCTGTAAATGGCATTAAACCCGGGGAAATCGGTTATGCGAAAGCCGCTTTGAGTAAGGTAGTAGATAACTTTATTGTGCGGGTAGGGGGTTCAAGTAGTGGTGCTGCGAGTGATGTCATTGTCAATGGTGGTAAAATCTATTCTCCCTTTGTAATTGCCAATGGTGGTAACTTCTCCGGTAATCTCCAAGCAGCAATTAATGCTTTCTTTGCTGCGAACCCTAATAATAGCCCAGCTAATGCCCAAAATTACACGACTTTACCTGTAGCCTATTTTAGCTTTGGGGTAGCTAACCCGGACGGTGCGGCTCATTTAAGAAGTTTTGGGAATAATACCTTTGGTTTTGAAGATTTACCTGCGGGTGTGGGGGTAAGTGACTACGATTTTAATGATGCGGTTTTCTCCTTTGGAGCGATAGCGTAAGCACTATTTGATTCTCCGGGTAGGGGTAAGAGACTTCCAATTAAAAAAATATCCCAAAATTTCTTGTGGTGCGGGCATACTTCGACAAGCTCAGTACGAGTCTTGCCCGCTAATCATCAAGGATGGGCAAGAGGCAAGAGTGAAGAGGGTTTGGGCGATTTTACGTTTCTTTACGCAGTTTGGTTTTATTGTGTTCACCTAATTATTCGCATATTCACAATTATTGTCTTTTGTCAAGCAGCACAACAATACCATTTTCTACAACCTTTATCTTGTCTGTTTTTCAGCCATGTTAAGTAAAGATGTGGGTAATGGATAGGTGGAGAGGGGGTAAAATAGTAAAATGACAGGTGTTGCTGTTATTGTCCATAAAACAACTATCACCAAAATATATGACAACCAACCCACCAATTCTCACTTATACTCTGGAAGAAATATTATCTCGTTTGGATCAAAAGATAGAGAAGCAATTTACCGAAGTTAACCAAAAAATGGATCGGCAATTTGCTGAAGTCAATCAAAAAATGGAGAAGCAATTTGCTGAAGTCAATCAAAAACTAGAAATTATTGATGGTAGACTAAATAAACTGGAAATTGGACAGGCAGAATTATCAGGGGAAATTAAAACCCTAGATGGAAAACTATCAGGGGAAATTAAAACCCTAGAAGAAAAAGTTATTGGTATTGATAAAAGACTAGATAACCAAGAATTTATTAATCGTGGAGTTCTAGTAGCAGTGATTATAGCCTTAATCAGTGGAGTAGTCAAACTATTCGGTTTCTTCCCCACTGGTAAAATCTGAAAACCTTAACGGAATAAAATAGTTCCCTGGGAGGTTAGTGTAGCTTTTATTACAAAAAGCCAGTAAAAAGGTGACAGCCAAATATTAGGGTGTGTTAGCGACTAGTAACGCACCATTGGTAAAGACTTTGGGTGTAGTATAGCGATCGCTATATAATATAGTAACGCACCATTTTAAATCATTATCCTGTACATCCTTTCATCCTGGATATCCTGATTCAGTTTGTCCTATTCTAGATCCTGATCATCGTCTCTGTACTTAGCTGCTAAGTTCAATTGTCAAAGCTAGTTGATAGAGATAGCGACGAGATAAACCCGTATCCTTTGCTATCTCACGACTAGCTTGAGAACGAGAAATACCCTGTTTAATCATTGATAATAGTTCGTTTTTTAATTCGGTTTCTGTGAGTTGAGGCTTACTAGGTGGATTTCCAGCTACTAAAAGAGTATATTCTCCCTGGGGTTCTTTGTCTTGGTAATGGGTAATCCCCTCGGCAATTGTTCCCCGCCAAAATTCTTCGTATAATTTCGTCAGTTCTCGTGCTATAACTAGAGAGCGATCGCTTCCCAAGATTGCCCCCAAATCTACTAAAGTATCCCGCAACCGGTGAGGTGATTCATAAAAAACCAAAGTTCGAGATTCACCTTGCAAAGATTCCAAATATTTCTGGCGTTGTTGACTTTTAGCTGGTAAAAAACCATCAAAAATAAACCTATCTGTGGGTAATCCAGCCGCACTCAAAGCCGTAATTACAGCACTTGCACCGGGGATAGGAACAACAGTAATCCCCTCATCAATACAAGCCTTAATTAACTCATATCCTGGGTCAGAAATTCCTGGCATTCCCGCATCACTTACCAAAGCGATCGCTTTTCCAAATTGTAACTGTTCTAATAATTCGGGAATACGAGTATTACTATTATGTTCATGGTAACTAACTTGGGGAGTTTTCACTTGAAAATGTTGTAATAATCTGCCTGTGTGGCGTGTATCTTCCGCCGCAATTATATCCACTGCTTGTAAAATTCTCACCGCTCTAAAAGTCATATCTTCTAGATTACCAATGGGTGTAGCGACAATATAAAGTGTTCCTGGTTTTGGTTCAGTTTGCATATTAATTTTGAACACGGATTCAACGGATTAAGGGATTTCACAGATTAGATAATCTTGCATATAATTTAACTTGTTGGTGAATTTTCTTCACTTTTCCAAAAGTATTATTTAACAAGATCTCTAAATTTTCTGGTCAAGGTTCAGTTTGCATATTAATTTTGAACACGGATTCAACGGATTAAGGGATTTCACAGATTAGATAATCTTGCATATAATTTAACTTGTTGGTGAATTTTCTTCACTTTTCCAAAAGTATTATTTAACAAAATCTCTAAACTTTCTGGTCAAGGATCAATATCAGGAAAATTAACATTATATACATCTTTAATTATACATGATATCATCTAGTGAAAATTCAAATGCAAATTAGCAATGAGCAAATCTGGCTTATTTGTCGGTTTAATTACCTTAGATTTCATTTATCTCGCGGATTCTCCCCCCCAAAATAATCAAAAATTAGTTGCCACTGACTATACTATAGCAGCAGGGGGACCCGCAACAAACGCCGCCGTCACCTTCAGTCATTTAAACAACCAATCTACAGTTTTAGGTGTATTGGGTTCGCACCATATCACACAGCTAATTTGTAGCGATTTAGAGAATTACCAAATTGCAATTATTGACTTAGACCCCTACAGGAAAACACCGCCACCTGTCTCTTCAATTATTGTTACCCAAGGTACAGGTGAAAGAGCGGTAATTTCTATTAATGCCGTTAAAACTCAGGCAAATATTACTTCTATCCCTGCCAATATTTTACAAGATATTGATATTGTATTAATTGACGGACATCAAATGGAGGTCAGCAAAATTATTGCCCAAACTGCTAATATTCAGAATATTCCAGTTGTTATTGATGGTGGTAGCTGGAAACCAGGATTTGCAGAAATATTACCCTTTGTCAATTATGCTATTTGTTCTGCTAATTTCTATCCACCTAACTGCAAAAATCAGGAAGACGTTTTTGCCTATTTGCAAAATTTTAACATTCCTTATATTGCCATTACTCAAGGGGAAAACCCCATTCAATACTTAACTCGTGATCAGTCTGGTGTAGTTAATGTGCCAAAAATACAGTCCGTTGATACACTGGGCGCAGGAGACATTTTTCACGGTGCTTTCTGTCACTACATCCTGGAAACGAATTTTATAGAAGCATTAGCACTAGCTGGAAATACTGCTGCGGAGGCGTGTAAACATTTTGGTACGCGAACTTGGTGAAATTTAAACGTCTAAGTCTAATGCTTAGAGGATGTTTGAAAAGTCTTTAATGTATAAATAAACCCCTCTGGTAAACCTCTCCCCGATGCGGGGAGAGGCTTTGAAACCCCCATTCCCTCCTAGGGACTTCCAAATAAAAAAATACTCAACCACCTAACGCAAAAATCTCTCAAACCCTTATTCCTCTGTGTCCTCTGCGCCTCTGTGGTTCGTTAATCAGGATAATTTATTTCTTGGAAGTCCCCTAGAGAAGGGGGGTTAGGTTTCTGGAGATTATCGGTTTCATCTAATACTTTTCAAACAACCTCTTAGAGGGTGTTTGAAAAGTCATGATTGCTGTATCAAATGTTTTACCCCTCCCTAACCCTCCTCTTATAAAGGCTATCGTGTACACACAAGTTAAATTACCCCCCTTAATCCCCCCTTATCAAGCCCCTTATCAAGGGGGGAAACCGGAATCTTGTCCCCTCCCCAAAGCATCGGGGAGGGTTAGGGTGGGGTAATTTGAGGAATAATAGACATCTCCGAAAATTAAATGTGCGTCGTTTGAAACCCTTGTAGAGACGTTCCATGGAACGTCTCTACAATCTTTACCGGAGAAGTCTAATGGTGATTCGATAACTTGTGTGTACACCGTAGCCTTATAACTGGTATAACTGATGGATATAGACTGAAACTCTCTATAGAATCTCCGCGTCTAAAGACCCGGAGAGTGTTAACCAAATTTGTCCCCAAATGAAAGACTTATCTGAAATATTAACAATTGCACGGAAGGTAGGTTGGGGTGCGGCCAGTCTCCTGAGTTCTTATTATCACGGTACTGCTGACGCACCAAATTTAGATATCCAGTATAAAGACAGCGAACCCGTTACAGTGGCAGACTTAGCCGTTAGTGAATATATCTTGTCACAGTTACAAGCTGCTTTAGGTAATGAAGACTTTGGATATATCAGCGAAGAAACTCATAAATCACAACAGGGAAAAAATCCTGCTGAGTGGGTATGGATTATTGATCCATTAGATGGAACAAGAGATTTTATCAACAAAACCGGAGAATATGCAATTCATATTGCCTTAATTCAAGGAACACAGACAATGTTAGCCGTCGTGGCAGTTCCAGAGGCACAAAAGTTATATTATGCTACTAGAGGTAGTGGAACTTTTATCGAAACTGCAACAGGTTCTTTGCCTGTGCGACTGAACTCCCGTAAAAATATCCAGGATCTAATTTTGGTGGTTAGTCGCTCACACCGCAACGATAGGTTAGAATATCTATTACAGCACCTGCCCTATCAAAATCAAAAAGCAATTGGTAGCGTCGGTTGCAAAATTGCCGCGATACTTGAACAGCAAGCAGATGTTTACATTTCCCTTTCCGGTAAATCCGCACCTAAAGACTGGGATATGGCTGCTCCTGAACTAATCTTGACAGAAGCAGGTGGTAATTTTACCCACTTTGACTGCACGCCATTAGAATATAACACTGGCGACATTCATCAATGGGGGGAATTACTAGCGAGTAATTATCAAAATCATGAGGTACTGTGTCAAGAAGCGCAAAGCATTCTCACACGGTTTACAAAATGAACGCGGTAGCGTTGGGAGCTTCGCGTCTTCAGACCGAAGGGGAAAACGCACAGGGGCTAATTGATTGCCTTCAATATTAGTGATATACTCAAAACGGCTAGAAGCCGGACTTTTTTATCATACAAAGAACAAGTTCAAAGCCTCTCCAGTATTAAATATTATTCCTTTTCCCTCTCCTCTTAGGAGAGTGTCAACGAAACAGTATTTGTCGTGGAGAATTTCCTGACAATGCTGGTGGTTTTGTTGGGAAAATTTGTTCGTTATGGGTTAATATTCTCATGTAGTGCTATACTTGGGGATATCAAAGATTATTTTCGGTTGAGTAAGTCGTTTGAAGATTTTTTTAAATACGTCTCTCCGAATCTAACTCTCTACACTCTCTGGTTTGGGAGTAGTAGTAGCGGCGATCGCTACTAAGTCCAGTAAAAAAAAATTAAAATCTAGAGTATCCAGCAGATACAGTCTCCCGCTAAGCGCTGCTGGAGTATTTTATTTTGACTTTAGTTCTCAAATATTGAATTAAACTACGGAGGAACAGGAATGACACAAGTGGTCTTAGGTGAAAATGAAGGGATTGAATCAGCACTACGAAGATTCAAGCGGGAAGTTTCCAAAGCAGGAATTTTCCAAGATATGCGGAAAAAGCGTCACTTTGAGACACCTTTAGAAAAAGAAAAGCGCAAAGCCATAGCCAGACACAAGCAACGTCGCCAACAACGTTCTCGCTTCAAGCGCTAAATTTTTAGTCATATTGGCTGAAACTGGGAAATCCTGACAGGATTTCCTTTTAGAGAACTCCACAAAAAGTCTCACTACTTAATTGGACAAAAATATTTAGGCGTTGCTGATTTTAGGGATAAAAATAATTTTGCATACGTTCAAGACTCTTGTAGAGACGTTCCATGGAACGTCTCTACCTCCAAAAATCATACGCCAATTCAGCAACGCCAATATTTACAGTCATTGCGAGGGAAGGGAAGCAATCACAACCCTTACGAACTGCTTGCAGCAGCGCTTCGCTATCGCTTCATTTCACTTCGTTCGATATGGCTAACGCCACGCTTTGTCCCACTACTTAATTGGACAAAAATATTTAGGCGTTGCTGATTTTAGGGATAAAAATAATTTTGCATACGTTCAAGACTCTTGTAGAGACGTTCCATGGAACGTCTCTACCTCCAAAAATCATACGCCAATTCAGCAACGCCAATATTTACAGTCATTGCGAGGGAAGGGAAGCAATCACAACCCTTGCGAACTGCTTGCAGCAGCGCTTCGCTATCGCTTCATTTCACTTCGTTCGATATGGCTAACGCCACGCTTCGCTAACGCAATGACATTGTGTAATTAATTCTGTCTCACTACTTATTTGCCCTTCATTTACCTAAAATGTGCTTTGTATTCTAATTTGGTGAACCCGGTCCAATAATTTTGATTCCCTGTTTTTCTTTTTCGGCTAATTCTAAATTTAATATCAGCAGTTTTTCTAAAATATCATCATTGGCTTGAAAGTTATAAGCTGACATTACCAGTTTATCTAATTGTTGATGCAGTTTATAAAGTTGGCTGCTGGGTTCGTGGAAGAATTTATTATATAATGTGGTGATTCCCCATTGTTTTGTTTCCATTTGTTGAGTGCGATATTGATGTAGTTCTTCTGTTTTGGTGCGGATTTGTTGGACTATTTTTATATCTGCTGTTTGCGGAAATGGGAAGGTTTCAAAACAAGTGTTGTGAGTATAACGTGTTGTCTCTCCAAGAGTTGAACTTTGCGCTTTTACCCAAAGACGATGTACGTTAGATGTGAGAATTCCTAATATATAAAAGTCATCTGATGCTACAACTTTGGTAGAGTTATTAGGTAGCCAGTTTGACAATGAAGGTACAAAAATAAACCATTTTGAGTGAGCAGGAACAGCGAAATAAATTTTTAGAGAAATCAATGCTTGTCTCATTGCTGCATGAGTACGTTTAAACCTCCACCACTTTTCTCTTAAAACAGCTTCACGGTTATTTTCTCTTTCTGGTTTTACAGTAACTCTAACGTGTTCAAAAGGTAGAATATAATCACTAGCTTCCTCTAAACTCATATTTTCAAAGTCAATAACCCACCTACTGGGTTTTCCATTTGGAGCTTTAGTTAAGTCTCCTGCATCTAAAAATAGCTTAATTACTAATTCGTTTTTAGAATTAGATTTTATCCAGCATTGAGCTTGATTTTCTGTGATTATAAATCCCTTTGCATTCGGCTTAACTCCTTCAAAACATCGATCAAGGTTTGATTTTAATTTAACAGCTATTGAAACATCAACGGTTGAGCTTAGAGAGGAACTAATTTGTTTAACTACCTGATTATTTAAATGAAATTTAGATGGTTTTTCATAACACCAATTCACAATACTAACATAAACTTGTGCTTCTCCAGACCAATTTTGAGTTGGAATTGCTTCATGAATATAACCACCGTTTCTAGTGATATAGTCTAAAGAAGCATATCTACTATTTCCCTGACTAATAGAATTAGTACCAACTAAACCTGCTCTACCTTTTCCATTAAGAAATTCATGAGCTAAACGAAACCAATAACCACAAAAATCTACCTGTGATTTAACTTCTGAAAACTTGCTAAAAATACGTTCCGCATATTCATCTCCTAAATCTAAACGAATTCGATTACCACCTAAAAATGGCGGATTTCCAATAATAGCATCAGCTTTTACCCATTCACTAAACAAAGCATCTTGACAAACAATATTATTATCCAAAGTATCCAAAGGTAAAGCAGGTTCAGTTAATTGTAAATTATCAATCGCAATCTTCCGCGCAATCATCAAAGTCACCCGCGCTAATTCCACCGCAAAGGGATTTGTATCCATTCCATAAAATTGTAAAGGTGTCACCAAACCCATTTGCAATTGTTTATCTGGAGATTTACGCAAAGATTGAATTTTCTCTAATAGCAAGATTTCAATTCTCTTCAATTCCTGATATGCGATATAAAGAAAATTACCCGAACCACAAGCAGGATCTAAAACTCGATAACTTTGTAATTCTATTTGTAGTTTGGAAAGTTCCTTAATTGTCGTTCCTTCCTCAATTCTCTCTTCCCAATAACGGCTAATTGTGGGACGGACAATTTTCATAATATCCACTTCAGAAGTATAATGGATTCCCCTCGCGTGACGTTCTTCCTTATATATACTCCCTTCAAATAAATTCCCAAAAATAGCCGGACGGACTTTACTCCAATTCTCACGCGCAGACACATCTAAAAAATTTAATTCTTCCCTCGTTAATTCAATTGCATCAATTCGAGAAAATAAACCCCCGTTAAAATAATCTACTCCTTGATAACGTCCCGCTGGTGTTTTTCCGGGTTGATTCATTTCCCGAAATAAACCACCCAAAACATCATAGGAACTTCCCCCATTCATACAATCTTGGACACAAGAAACAAACATATCACGGGGTAACAGTTGTCTATCTTCCGCAAACATCGCTAAAACACATTGCAAAATAAACCGCTGTGCTGTTAACTTTTCAATTCCCCTATTTTCTAATTCTAATAATAATTCACCCATGCGACGGGCAGCTTTAACAGTAACTTCTACTTGGTTATTTTGGAATACAGGGGTTTTTTGCCCTAATTCCATAAATGTCAATGCTCCTGACCGTTCTGGCAGTTGTTCGAGGGTAATTTTATCTACAGGTGTATCTAATTGAATATCAAAATCAAAGATCCAAAATTCATCAAAATTACATAAAATCACATATTTAGGACGATTTGGGACTAACCTAGTCCAATAATCAAAAGCTTGGGAATAATGTTTATTTAAATCTTCTCCCCGTTTTTTCATTTCTATTAAAACGCGAGGTTTCCAAACTAAATCAGCAAAGCCAGTTTTTCCGGTTTTACTACTTTTTTTAATTGCTTCTTCGTAAGTCGCACCCGCTTCTAATGCACCTTCATGTCCAAAGGCTCGAAAAAAGCGGTCGAGAAATGTTTGTGCTTCTTTGCGTTCTTGTCCGGTGATATGTTGGTGACAAAATTGCACGAATTTAGATAGGGTTTCTGGTGTTGATGATGTCATGGTTGTTTCTGAACAATAATAAATAATAAGATCCATAAGATCCCCGACTTCTTTAAGAAGTCGGGGATCTCAACTTCTCGATATTTACAAAAATATCACTCAATTGAGTCGCGCAAAAAAGAAGATGTGGGGGTTGACAATTGATTTTAAATTTGTTATCATAAATTTGATAAGGAAGAACTATCATAAAATAATTGCGGTTGGAAGGAAACCCAACACATAATTTTTACCGTTACAAAAAATGTAACCAGGTTCGATATAAGTTTAAGCAGTGTGAAACTATAAGTATGGAAATTACACCTTCGGTGTGAAAATATTTTGGTGGCTGTTAATAACAGTTACCCCAGAATTAATAGGTTTTTAGAGGAGTGTTAAGGAAGATGTCTATCACTGTTTTATCTAATTATCGGTTTCCAACCCGGAATTTTGGGAAAATATTATCTTTGAGTATATTTCTCAGTGCGATTTTTATGTTACCTGCATCAGCACAAGAAAAATTATGGCGAACTTTAACCGTGAGTGGAAGGGGAGTAGAAACAATTTCGACAACTTTATCTCAAGTTAGTTTGGGTGTAGAAGTTCAAGGAAAAACGGCGGAAGATGCCCAAAAAGAAGCGGCACGCAGATCATCGGCTGTGGTGGCTTTATTAAAAAAACGCAATGTTGAAAAATTGACAACTACAGGAATTCGCCTCAACCCAGTATATAGCTACAGTAATAATGTTCAACGCATTACTGGTTATGCTGCTAGTAATACAGTCAGCTTCCGCATTCCTACAGATAAAGCCGGAACTTTATTGGATGATGCGGTGAAAGTTGGAGCGACACAAATTAATGGTATAAGTTTTATTGCTAGTGATGAGGCGATCGCCAGCGCCCAAAAACAAGCCTTAAAAAAAGCTACCCAGGATGCACAAGAACAAGCGGAAACGGTTCTTAGCACCTTAAAATTAGAGCAAAAAGACATTATCAGTATTCAAATTAATGGTGCAACCCCACCACCGCCACCGATGCTATATCGGGCTGAAGCTGCTAAAGCCAATTTCGCAGATGCTTCTACTCCCATAGTTGCGGGGGAACAAGAAGTACAAGCATCAGTAACATTGCAAATTAGCTATTAGTCAATTTAAGCCCCGGCGACTAGAAGTCACGGCTACACAAACAAAGTCCGCCTGCGCGGACTAAGGAAAAATCAAGGATTTGAAACCCACGCACCATCTGGGTTTTGCCTGTGTAGACGCGGTTTCTAACCGCCCGTTTAATTAAATTAGAAATTATCTGGGGACATATCAGACATCCCACCTTCACCATCACGCTTAGAACCTAATAATTCTAGTTGTTCAACATTAATAACTGGACTAGAACGCGCAACTCCACTTTGGCGATCGCTCCAAGTATCAAATCGCAAAGAACCTTTAACCCCAATTAAACCACCTTTACGGACGTAATTACCCGCAACTTCTGCAGTTTTTCCCCAAAGTTCTAGATTAAACCAGTCTGGTTTATCATTGTTGCGTGATCTTCTATTTACAGCTAGAGTCAATCTACATTTAACTGTACCTGACTCAAAATATTTCATATCTGGATCACCACCGACACGACCAACAAGAGTGACAACATTAATGCTCATGGTTTTTATTTCCTAGTATTTTTGTATTCTATTACTCCGGATTCTATAATAACTAATTGTGAAATGATTAAAAATATGTTAGAATCGCCACAGTCAACCCCAAAAAAATTCAAAAAATACCTTATAGCTAAAAAAAATTATACGGTTATACTGAGTAACCTTGAGAAGATAGAAGTTAAGATTCATGAAACTAAACTCAAGATTGACAAAAACTAAATAAAAAAATAGTCTAGTCTACTGGAGTCAGGGAACCGAATATCATGGCATCATTATAGCAGTATGCACTTGAATGAAATACATCATAGCTTATTGCTCGCTTGCGAGGAGTGGGTCGGGGTTCTTGTATATCACCCAATCGAGAACCGCTATATTAACTCTTATGTTTGTAGTCAGAAGTAGTGTAAATAGGGGGCATAGAGAAGCGTGGGTCTTTTCAATTTAAATTTTCGTCCATCCTGGGATATGGGTATCGACCTCGGTACAGCCAATACCCTAGTTTATGTATCTGGTAAAGGGATTGTCCTGCAAGAACCTTCCGTCGTTGCCATTGATCAAAATCTGAAAGTGGCACTGGCAGTGGGGGAAGAGGCTAAAAAAATGCTCGGACGCACACCGGGGAACGTCGTTGCTCTGCGTCCCCTGCGCGACGGTGTGATCGCTGACTTTGATACGGCTGAGTTGATGTTAAAAAGCTTTATTCAGCGGGTAAATGAAGGGAGATCCCTGATGTTGCCCCGCATTGTCATTGGTATCCCCAGTGGTGTCACTGGAGTAGAAAGACGGGCTGTCATGGATGCAGCTACCCAAGCCGGCGCTAGAGAAGTATATTTGATTGATGAGCCAGTTGCAGCAGCAATTGGTGCAGGACTGCCAGTGGCAGAACCTACTGGTAACATGATTATTGACATCGGTGGGGGGACAACAGAAGTAGCGGTATTAAGTCTTCAAGGAACAGTAATCAGCGAATCAGTCCGCATTGCTGGAGATGAGTTAACTGAAGCCATTGCCCAGTATATGAAGAAGGTTCATAATCTGGTAATTGGTGAACGCACGGCAGAAGATATTAAGATTAAAATAGGTTCTGCTTATCCGACCGCAGACGATAGTGATAGTGTAATGGAAGTTCGAGGCTTACATTTACTGTCTGGTTTACCCAGAACTGTAACCATCAAAGGACCAGAAATCCGGGAAAGTATGGTAGAGCCTCTAGCGGTAATTATCGAAGCAGTTAGGCGAACACTAGAACGGACACCGCCAGAACTGGCAGCAGACATTATTGATCGTGGTATCATGTTGGCAGGGGGTGGTGCGTTGCTCAAAGGTCTGGATACATTGATTAGTCATGAGACAGGTCTTGTTACCCATATAGCCGCCGACCCTTTAAGCTGTGTAGTGCTGGGAACTGGTCGCGTATTAGAAAACTTCAAGCAATTGGAAAGAGTCTTTAGCGGGCGTTCTCGCAATATGTAGTAACTTAAGTTGCTAGTTATTTTGTTGAGGCTGGTAATTGGTAATAGGTAATTGGTAATAAAAGCTCTGGTTTCATCCTTTAATCCTGGATATCCTGATTCTGACAATTTACCTAACTGGCAACTTATATTAGTAGTAGTTATACTCAAAACCTTTGGGACATGGACTTTTGTAAAATCACGAAAAACCCTATATTTGTAGAGGTTTAGTAATGCTCATTGGTGTCAACTTAAGCTACAGATGGCTTATTTGTTTGGCTGACAGACCCACCCTGAAATGATAGCGTCTATCATTCCCCGGCAGGCTACGGGTTTTACGTTAAGTTGACACTATTAAGCTCTTGCTTTACCCCTCCCGGAGAATCAAATAATTAAGCCGTCTTGGGTATAGTAAGTTAGGAATATATGGGTTCTGTATTTATTCATACAGCAGAAGTCATAAGTCAGGATTAAAACTGGCTTTGTGCATAGGCCTTAATTGAGATTTTGTACCTCCTAACTACGCCGTCTGATGTAACTATAGAACCCATTATTTTCAACACAAGTACACAGGAGTTGATTTCCAGATTTGCGGATGGCGATCGCTATAGGCATCACTAAAAAGTTACCAAACCATGTCCCTACAACTCCTAAATAATTTATAAAATACATATAGGTTATTATGTTTACTTTAAAACGCTGGTGGGAATACAAAGGATTACAAATAGGATTATTAGCCTTAGTTGTAGGTAGTTCCTGGACACTCAGAGAGACAAAAGGAGCATTGTTACGGGAGATTTACCAAGGAATCACCAGCCCATTACAGATGCTACAGTCAGGAGCAATTCCTGAACAAAATATTAAAGATGCAAGATTTTTAGAATTACAAACTCGCATCGTTGATTTAGAAAGCCAAAATCAGAAATTAAAAAATTTACTGGGCTATGTAGAGAAACAAACCTTGCCTCAGAAACCAACTATAGCACGGGTGGTAGGACGCAGTGCAGATCATTGGTGGCAACAGGTGATTTTGAATCGGGGGACTGCATCAGGCATTCAAGAAGGTTCTATTGTCAAAGCCGATGGTGGATTGGTAGGTTTAGTAGATAGTGTGACAACTAATACTAGCAGTGTATTGTTAATAAGTGATTTAAAAAGTCAAGTAGGCGTAACTATCAACCGCACATCAGCTAAAGGAGTTTTACAAGGTGATGCTTCCACTGAAGGTGTGTTAGAGTTCTATGAAAAAGTCCCTAATGTTAAAATAGGAGACTTAGTATCTACCTCTACTTATAGTCAGAAGTTCCCGGCTGGTTTAGCCATAGGGAAAATTAAATCCTTAGATCTAAAGAAACTTCCAGCCTCAATCGCTAAAGTAGAGTTATTTCCGTCAATTAGGTACTTAGATTGGGTAACTGTTTATCCTCAGTCAGACAAACAATATTTAGAAACTCCGAATGTGACTAAGTAGGTGGGCGTTAAAAATTGTCGTTGGGGCAAGGGAACAGGGAACTCTTAACTGGGAACAGGAAGAGAGTTTTGAGTGATTTTACTTTTCTTCACATACCTTTAAATTTTTCTGTTCACCTACTTAAATGATGAATATGCAACCTACCTCTGTCATAACGTTGTCATAAAAATTTATAAGAAAATAGGCTAAAAACCCTTGGGGGCAAGTTTTGGAGCGTGGCGGAAAAACTTAACTAATTGGACAAAAATATTTACAGTCATTGCGAGCGAAGGGAAGCAATCACAACCCTTGGAATTGCTTCATTTCACTTCGTTCCATATGGCTAACGCCACGCAACGTTTACGCAATGACATTGTGTAATTAATTCTGTCCCACTACTTAACTGTTCTTCCCTCCCCTACCCCCCCTACCCTATTTAGGGTATCCTAGAGGCGTATCCTCAATGGTCTTCTCTTGAAGTATTGATAATTCTCTTAAATTATTCCTACAGTTGAGGGAAGAATCTATTGATGAAGATTTAACTACCCAAAATCCTATACTGTACCTCTTTAGGAGTAAAATTGGATATTATCTAGTTCAGAATCCTGTTACTAGGTCAATTTTATTGCTAAATTTTGATCAGATAACATATTTACAACTCTCAGAGGTGAAACCAGTTAAATAATTCGGTTCTCTACTTGGATATTTTGTCCAAATTTTGGCTTTAAAAGAGGTAAGATAATGGCTATACATAATTATGTACCTCAAAGATGTTAGCGAAATTACCAGTTGATAATTGCTATAATCTATTCTTCCCTCTAACATTCTTATCTATTATTAGGTGTAAATTTTTATGGGTTCTCCAATGAATCGTCTGTCTATTTTTGTAGACGGAAACAATATGTTCTATGCTCAACAAAAAAATGGTTGGTTTTTTGACCCCCGGCGCGTTTTAGAATATTTCAAATACGAACAGTCAGACACTACATTAATCAATGCCTTCTGGTACACTGGATTAAAAGACCCTCAAGACCAACGAGGTTTTCGAGATGCCCTTATCAGCTTGGGATATACAGTCCGCACGAAAATTCTCAAAGAGTATTATGATGACGCTTCGGGTCGTTACTCTCAAAAAGCGAATTTAGATATTGAAATTGTCGTTGATATGTTTAATACGGTAGATCAATATGACAGAGTTGTATTATTTAGCGGAGATGGTGATTTTGAAAGGGCTATCGAATTATTACGCTCCAAGAATACTCATATTACAGTAGTATCAACTGAGGGCATGATTGCCAGAGAATTACGTAATGCTACTGATAGATATATAGACTTGAATGATATTAGAGATAGAATAGAAAAAACTGACGGTTAACTTAACTTAGCTTAGTATTTATTCACAAGTCTCAAAGTTAAAAACTCTGATTTCAGAGTTCCAGTTATTTTATCAAGCAAGAATTTAGGAATTAGAAGTCGGTGATGATTATAAATTCTCTAGGACTGACAAATCAAACCACATTTGATTAATTCTAATTCCCTAATGTTCTTTTATTCAGCCCACTCTCAAAACTCACAGAGGTTAAGCTAATGAGCAAGCAAACCGATAGAATTATCATTTTTGACACCACATTGCGTGATGGAGAACAGTGTCCTGGAGCAACTCTCAACATAGACGAAAAGCTAGTTATTGCTAAACAATTAGCACGCTTAGGAGTAGATATTATTGAGGCTGGCTTTGCTTTTGCTAGTCCTGGAGATTTTGAAGCAGTGAGCAAAATTGCCCAAACTGTGGGGACAGAAAATGGTCCGGTAATTTGTAGTTTGGCTAGAGCCAAACATGATGATATCAAAGCGGCTGCGGAGGCTATCAAACCTGCTGCTAAAGGGAGAATTCACACTTTTATTGCTACTTCTGATATCCACCTGCAATATAAGTTAAAGAAGACTAGACCAGAAGTGGTGGCGATCGCTGAAGAAATGGTAGCCTATGCCAAAAGCTTCACCGATGATATCGAATTCTCTCCTGAAGATGCGGGACGCTCTGATCCAGAATTTTTGTATGAAGTTTTGGAAAGAGCGATCGCTGCTGGAGCCACAACTGTTAATATTCCTGATACCGTAGGATACACCACCCCCAGCGAATTTGGGGCAATCATTAAAGGCATTACTGAAAATGTCCCCAACATTGACAAAGCCATTATTTCCGTTCACGGACACAATGATTTAGGTTTAGCTGTTGCTAACTTTTTAGAAGCTGTCAAAAATGGCGCTCGTCAACTAGAATGTACCATCAATGGCATTGGTGAAAGAGCCGGCAATGCAGCTTTAGAAGAGTTGGTAATGGCTTTGCACGTCCGGAGACAATATTTTAATCCCTTTTTGGGACGGGCTGAAAATTCCGAAGCATCACTCACCAATATTGACACCAAACAAATCTATAAAACCTCGCGTTTGGTTTCCAATTTAACGGGAATGTTGGTGCAACCAAATAAAGCCATTGTCGGTGCAAACGCTTTTGCCCATGAATCTGGAATTCATCAAGATGGGGTATTGAAAAACAAACTCACTTATGAGATCATGGATGCTCAATTAATTGGTTTATCAGACAACCAAATAGTATTGGGTAAACATTCTGGTAGAAATGCTTTTCGTACCCGCTTGAAAGAATTGGGCTTTGAACCATCAGAAACAGAACTGAATAAAGCCTTCGTCAAATTCAAAGAAGTAGCAGACAAAAAGAAAGAAATCTCTGATTGGGATTTGGAAGCGATTGTCAACGACGAAATCCAACAAGCACCAGAGTTATTCCGGGTAGAGTTGGTACAGGTTTCCTGTGGTAGTAATACTCAACCCACTGCTACAGTAACACTCCGCACTCCCGACGGAGAAGAATTAACTGATGCAGCCATTGGTACTGGTCCTGTAGATGCGGTGTACAAAGCCATCAATCGGGTAGTGAATGTACCGAATGAATTGATTGAGTTTTCCGTACAATCTGTCACCGGAGGAATTGACGCTTTAGGAGAAGTAACAATTCGCCTCCGCCATGAATCCCGTGTATTTTCTGGTCATGCAGCCAACACAGATATTATTGTAGCATCGGCTCAAGCTTACGTAAATGCACTAAATAGATTGTTTTCAGCATTACAACAGGAAGTGAAGGAAGAAGTCACAGCATAGGCACATATATATCTAGATCCCCGACTTCTTTGAGAAGTCGGGGTTCTTTTTAGGAACTACGGTCAGAAACGGTAAGTTCTACCGAGATTGCCTGTGGAGCGGGCAAACAAGATTGGAAGTCATTCTAAGACCGCGATGAAGCAGGAAATAAACACTAAGATTATCGCTGTCCAGATGTGTCTAGACTTTGGTAATTTTGGGTAAGTTTTATAGAACGGATCTGTGAATCTTGACTACTTTTGAATTAATTCCAGCGACTGAGATAAAACTTCTTGTTCATTGACCATAGCTGCTAATTCTTCTGTTTCATAACGTCCCTCATAAGCTTCTAGCGCCGCTCTTTTTAGTGCTACTTGATATCCTTGTTGGAGAATTTCCATTAATTCTCTTTGATTCAAGTAAACACCACCAGATTTGCGGCGCTTGTTAATTTTATTGATTTCCCGCACTGCATTTTCTATGGAAAGTTCCCAAGAACGGGTAGAACGTTTTTCGGCTTTTTGTTTGATTAGATGAATCAGTAGAATTACGCCATAACTATCAATTTTATTGATTTTATCACTGAGGCTCATTTCTTCTAATTCATCCACTAATAGTAAAGCTTCATTGATTTTTCCTTGTTCTAGGAGTTGTCTAATTTCTAAGAGTTCTTCCATATTAGATTTTTCGCTGTATATGAATCATTTATTTCTGTTTTAGCTGATCTTCTTCGCTAGTACCCTCTAAATTCTAAACTTAAGACCATCTAAAAGAAAAACCCCTACATTAGTTAATTAGAAATTCCTGCCAGAAAAAGGGTAAAAATAAAGAAATTGTTATTCACATAACCAATGCAGCTTATCAGTGCAACTGTTCCCATATTAGCCACAGCCACAGAAACCGCAGACAGTTCTATGGTATTAGCCGCTGTGCTATTAAGCTTAGTCGTAATTTACTTTGCCAGCAAAGTTGGGGGAGAATTAGCCAACAAAGTCGGTTTACCCGCAGTTTTAGGTGAACTTGTCGGGGGTGTAATTATCGGTGTCTCCGTACTTCATCTGTTAGTATTCCCAGAAGGTGGTACAGACGCTTCTAATTCCTTAATCATGACCTTCTTGCAACTCACCGCTGGGTTAACCCCAGAAGCCACACCCCAGGTGTTTGCAGCGCAATCCGAGGTGGTTTCGGTTTTATCAGAATTGGGTGTAATTATCCTTCTGTTTGAAATTGGCTTAGAATCCAACCTCAAAGACCTCATGGCTGTTGGTGTTCAAGCCTTCGTAGTGGCTACAGTTGGGGTAATAGTCCCCTTTGCGGCGGGTACAGTGGGATTAATGACCATATTTGGTATCACCGCTATTCCCGCAATTTTCGCCGGTGCAGCTTTGACAGCAACTAGTATTGGAATTACGTCCAAAGTGCTTTCCGAATTAGGACGGTTGAACTCCAAAGAAGGGCAAATTATTCTTGGTGCAGCCGTTATTGATGATGTCTTGGGAATTATCGTCCTGGCGGTAGTTGCCAGTTTAGCCAAAGATGGTGTAGTTGATGTCGGTAACGTCGTTTATTTGATTATTAGTGCGAGCGCTTTTTTAATTGGGGCAATAGTTTTTGGTAATGTCTTTAATAAATCATTTGTAGCGATCGCCGATCAACTCAAAACCAGAGGCGAATTAGTCATCCCCGCCTTCATTTTTGCCATAATCATGGCTTACTTCGCCTCTGTCATCCATTTAGAAGCCATTCTTGGGGCTTTTGCCGCCGGGTTAGTTCTCGAAGAAACCGACAAACGCAAAGAACTCCAAAAGCAAGTTATCCCCATTGCTGATATGTTAGTTCCCGTCTTCTTCGTCACAGTCGGTGCAAAAACTGATTTAGGAGTCTTAAATCCAGCCATTCCCACCAATCAAGAAGCCTTAATCATGGCAACTTTCCTGATTACAGTCGCCATCATCGGTAAAGTAGTGACAGGCTTAACAGTATTTGGTCAACCGGGGATTAACCGCTTGGCTATTGGTGTGGGGATGATTCCCAGAGGTGAAGTCGGCTTAGTATTTGCTGGTGTCGGTGCAGCTAGTGGTGTCCTCTCAAAACCATTAGGAGCAGCAATTATTATGATGGTTATTATTACCACATTCATCGCTCCTCCCCTGTTGAGATTTGTATTTCCAGAATCAAACGCCGCCACAAATTTAGACAGCAATTCTGGCAAAACATTAGCAGTAGAAATACCACCATCTCTCATCACCACAAAAGATGATTAGTAATTTGAATTTCACCTCAAATTCTGCTGTAAATCCCACAGAAGATAGTTGAAAATTTTCTCTGCTGTGGTTTCCACATTTACTATATAAGGAGGTTGGAAGAAACTTCTCTCATCCAATCTCCGTCTTCTGTAATTTTGAAACACTCTAATTTTAAAATGGTTATTATTTCTACCTTTAATTAAATTTACTTTTGGTTTACTTTTGGTTTTATAAAACTTTCCTTGTTTCCCATTCTATTAGCCTTGATAATGTTCTGTATTCCTATTTTTTTTCAGACCAGTTTTTACAGATTGAAGATTTTTGTAGTAATTATAGAGAATACCCCGCCAAACTATGTCATTAATTGACAGTGGTGGGTGTTTTTTGTATGTGTCTATATTCATTATTAATTATTAATTCAGCTAAGGAGAAAAAACCGTGAAAATACAATGGTTAATACCTACTACCTTTGGTACTGTACTGATGCTATCATCGCCAACTTTAGCCGCAAAATTAGAATCTTGGCGATTTGATCGTCATCAAAATCTATTAGAAATTAATACAAATGGTGCTGTCAAACCACAAGCACAATTAGTTTTTAATCCCACTCGCTTAGTCATTGATTTACCAGGTGTTAAATTTGGACGTTCCCAATTAACTCAACAAATAGGCGGAGGAATTCGGGAAATTCGCATTGGTCAATTTGATGAAAAAACAACAAGAATAGTTTTAGAAATAAATCCTGGTTATACTCTAGATCCTCAACAAGTAAAATTTGTCGGTAAAAGTGCTAATCGCTGGACAGTGAAATTACCAAAATTAGAACTTGATGCCAACTCAACAGCTAATAATAATACTAATAATAATTACAATCTAGTCGGCATAGACTCCCAGACGAAACCTGAATTTTCACCAATTACTAGAACTGCCAGCAGTAATAAAGGTACAATTCAACTCGAAAATTTGCAAATTACTGGTGATGGCTTTTTTATCCGCACTAATGGCGGTAATCCTCAAACTAAAATCATGAGAAGCCGTGATAAAAACACAGTATTTATTGACATTCTTAGTGCAACTTTATCACCCAATTTAACACAAGGAAATTTGGCAGTTAATAAACACGGTGTGGACAATATTGGATTTACCCAATTGCAAACAACACCAACATCTGTCCGCATGACGTTAAAAGTAGATGTAAATAGTCCTGACTGGCAAGTAACCTCCAGTAGCAGCGGTTTAATCATCCTTCCCTCCAGGGGAATGATAAATGCACCTGAAAATGAGAATTTTCCCCCTACCAGAAACAATAACGGCTCAATTTCGACAATTGAATCTATAGAACTTACTGACAATGGCACACAATTATTAATTAAAGCCGACCAAGTTATATCCGCTACCACAGGTTGGGATAAAAGTTCTGGTTTGTTCCGTATCACCATTCCCAATGCCAAATTAGCCACCGAAGTCAAAGGCCCTACTTTTGATGCTAATAGTCCTATTATCAAGCTCCGTCTGCAACCACAACCGCCAAATACTGTAGTTATCTTGATTCAACCTGCATCAGGTGTTACACTAGGTGTACCCAATCAAGTGGGAGATAAACTTCTGGTTCTAAAACTGCAACGATATCGTCAGATTAGACCACCCATGAATTTGCCCCCTTTATTACCACCCAGACAACAACTACCTGACCTCAAACCCAGACAACCACGAATTACCCAAAGGCGCGACCTTCGTAAAGGCAAAATAGTAGTTATAATTGACCCCGGACATGGTGGTAAAGACTCAGGGGCAATTGGTATCGGTGGAGTCCAGGAAAAAAATGTTATTTTACCAATTGGGAAAAGGATTGCAGAAGTTTTGGAACGAAACGGTATCCAAGTAATTATGACGCGAGACTCTGACTATTTTGTAACTCTACCAGGACGAGTGACAATGGCACAACAGGCTAATGCTGATGTATTTGTCAGTATCCACGCTAATTCAGCCGGTGAGAGTCGTCCAGAAGTTAGTGGCTTAGAGACTTATCATTACGATAGTGGTTTAACACTCGCTCAAATTGTCCACAGTAAAATTCTGCAAAGTCTTAATGTCAGAGATAGGAAAGTGCGGAAAGCTAGATTTTATGTTCTTCGCAAAACTTCTATGCCCTCAATTTTAGTAGAAACCGGTTTCTTAACTGGTAGAGACGATGCTGCCAAACTGAGAACTTCAGCTTATCAAAATCAAATGGCCGATGCGATCGCCCAAGGCATACTTCAGTATTTAAAATCAAGATAAATAGTCACTCTTATCACCTGTTATCTGATTTATTACCAATGCTAGAGAAATGAACTTGTTGACTAAATGGTAATACTAAACCGATTGTATGCTACAATCCTACGCCATTAGCCGTGTCTTACTACCAACACCAAAATCTTTTACTTGCACAAAGTTAAATTTGCAGCGGTGATGGTCTGAAGATTACCCCATAAGTCGAGATATTGACAAATCCCATCAATAGGAATCAGGAGAAAGGATTGTGAAACTACATTGGTTAATACCTAGCACTTTTGGAACGGTCTTCATCCTATCTTCGCCCGCTTTTGCCGCGAAATTAGAATCTTGGCGGTTTGATACTAATCAAAACCACTTAGAAATCAACACATCTAGCCCAGTCCAACCCCAAGCCCAACTCATTTTTAACCCCACACGCTTAGTAATTGACTTACCAGGAACAGAACTTGGTCGTCCGTCCGTAACCCAACAAATTGGCAGCAAAATCCGCACTATTCGCGTCGGTCAATTTGATGACCAAACAACACGCTTAGTGATCGAACTAGCCCCTGGTTACACCTTCAACCCCAAGCAAGTTAAATTTGTTCCCACCAATGGCAAACGTTGGATAGTAGAATTACCACAACCAGAAATTGCTTCTGGGCAAACTGGAGAACCATCATTACCCCCAACATCCGATAAATCATCTGAACCAACAATAGACCCCAGAAGTATTTACAACGTAGTCACTACCAACCGAATTACTCCATCTAATCGAGAAACCATCCCAGGGGTAGTGCAAATTGATAAATTGCGAGTTACAAGAGATGGGTTTTTTATTAGTACCAGTGGTGGAAATCCTCAACTGCAAATCAATCGCAGTCAAGATAATCGCTCTGTTAATATTGATATCATTGGCGCAGCCCTATCACCAAATATGGGACAACGGAATCTAGTGATTAATCACTATGGAGTCCGTCGTGTCCAATTTAGCCAACTGTCCAGCAGTCCATCTGCTGTTCGCATGACCTTACAGTTAGATAGTGCCAGTCCCAATTGGCAAGCATTAGCTAGTGGTGACAGTGGTTTTGTCGTCATCCCAGATCGTTTAGCTAAATTACCTGAGAATAACCAATCATCCGCACCATCACCGAGTGATTCCCCCGCAATTATTCAATCTGTAGAACTCGGTGGCAATGGCACACAATTATTAATTAGAGCAGACCAAGCCATATCTGCCACCACCGGCTGGGATAGAAGCTCAGGTCTATTTCGCATTACCATTACCAATGCTAAATTAGCTAATCAGGTCCAAGGTCCGGATTTTACTAACAATAGCCCGATTCTTAAAGTCCGTCTCCAACCCCAGTCTGACAATACCGTAATTGTTCTTGTTCAACCTGCATCTGGCGTTAGCTTTGGCGCACTAAGTCAAGTTACGTCTCAATTATTGGCGCTACAATTACAAACTAATCTCCGCGCTCAACGTCCTCCAATTATACCACCTGGATTTCCTGGATCACAAGATCCTCCAGGTTCTAGTACACCACCTCCGCAAACAAGACCTCAGCCCCGTCTACCAGTTCCTAATGGCAAAGTTTTAGTAGTTATTGATCCTGGACATGGTGGTAAAGATTCTGGCGCTCCTGGACTGGGTGGTTTACTAGAAAAGGATGTTGTTCTACCCATTAGTACCAAACTGGCAACAATTTTAGAACAAAATGGTATCCAAGTTGTCCTCACGCGAGATGCTGACTTTTTTGTGGAACTGCAAGGAAGGGTGGATATAGCCAAGCGTGTTAATGCAACTTTATTTGTCAGTATTCATGCTAATTCTGTGGATAATCGGTCTGATGTCAATGGTTTAGAAGTCTATTATTACGACAGTGGTTATGCTTTAGCTGATACTGTGCGACAAGCCATTCTCCAAAATATTAGTACCCTCAAGAATCGAGGCACTCGTAAAGCTAGATTTTATGTGCTGAGAAAAAATACTATGCCTGCTATTTTAGTAGAAACAGGCTATATGACTGGTCGGGAAGATAATCCCCGTTTAGGATCACCAGAATACCAAAGTCGTATGGCTGAGGGCATAGCTAGTGGTATTCTGAATTATTTAAAACAAAGATAATTATCGTCAGTTGTTCTTTGTCAGTTGTTCTTTGTTTTTTCTTGACTACTGACCACTGACCACTGACTACTAACCACAAGAGGAACGCGGTAGCGTTGGGAGCTTCGGGTCTTCAGTCCGAAGGGGAAAACGCACACGGGCGAATTGATTGCCTTCAATATTCGTGATACAATTAAATTGTCACTAAAGACATAAAAAGCTACCGCGGGACTCTCGGAAAGTTACGCTTGTCAGATATGATTTCGCCCGCCAGGGCAAACGAAATCAGGGCAAGAACCCAAATATTTAAGGAACCCTGCCTGAAACTGGGATAACTGAGGGATATAGACTGAAACTCTCTATAGAATCTCCGCGTCTTTAGACCGGAGAGTGTCAAAATCAAAATTAATATTTGCTGTGTATTCATCTTCTATTTTTGATACTTTTTCCCCCCAAGAACCTCAACGCGCTCCGATTGGGGTATTTGACAGTGGAGTTGGTGGACTAACCGTATTGCGACAAATTTATCAACAACTTCCCAATGAATCAATTATTTATGTAGGGGACACAGCCCGTCTTCCTTATGGTATTCGTTCCCAAGCAGAAATACTACAATTTGTCCGAGAAATCCTCCATTGGATGCAGCAGCAACGGGTGAAAATGGCAATTATGGCTTGTAACACCAGTTCGGCTCTGGCATTAGATATAGTCCGTCAAGAGTTTAATTTCCCGATTTTAGGGGTGATTCTACCAGGTGCAAAGGCAGCAGTCCAACAAGGACAACGGATTGGTGTCATTGCTACTCCAGCTACGGCTCAAAGCAACGCCTATCGTCAAGCCATTTTAGAAATTCAATCTAATGTCCAAGTCTGGCAAGTCAGTTGCCCAGAATTTGTCCCACTCATTGAACAAAATCGTATTCACGACCCCTATACCATTGAAATAGCCAAAACTTATCTAGAACCTTTGATTCAGAAAGAAATAGATACTTTAGTTTATGGTTGTACCCATTATCCCCATTTGTCGCCCATCTTGCGATCGCTCCTTCCCCAGCAAGTCAAGCTAATTGACCCAGCAGTTCATGTCGCCGCCGCTTGCTCTCAAGAATTAGATATACTAGGGATCAAGAATACTCATCCACCAATGCCTACCCGCTTCGCTGTCAGCGGTTGTTCCCAGCAATTTACCCAATCTAGCTTACAATGGTTAGGCTATACTCCAATGGTAGAACAAGTATGTTTTGCTGATACCGTCCTCTCTTAAAGCCCAGAAGTAGGGCCTGCGCCCAAAAACTATTAGTCTGTCAACCCGAAAATGACGGGTGAAGGCAAGCAGGGGGAGAAGAGAGGTAGGGGAGGTAGGGGGGGTAGGGGAGGTAGGGGAGGTAGGGGAGGTAGGGGAGGGAAGAACAGAAGTTTTTTCCGATCATTACCCGTCAAAATAAATTTGACAGACCACTAGTCAGAAGCAAACAAAGATATTTATCTCCTCTTTACCCTACTACAACACGGCGTAAACAAACCATTCTAAATCATCAAAAAGCCTATGCTGTCTTCGTTTTGACTTTTGACTTTTGACTTTTGACTTCCGCCTTGCGGTACTGCTCCCTACAAGTTGCTTTCATTGACTATTGACAGCTTGAGTTACATTTGTAGTTAATTCCCGTTGCTGCTTATATTTATCCTGTCCAGAATCAGATCCGCTTTGAGAAACATTTCTTTTGCTTGCTCGCTTTGCTAAAGCCAATAACAAATATACACTAAACAAATAGCCAGCAGCTAAAGTAAATATCATCATAGGCATATTTCTGTAAATCATTGTTCCACCATCTTTAATTACTAGGGAATATAAAATTGCATACAGAACCAGCAGAACTCAATTAATCAAGCACACCTTGATAAATGTAGTTAGCTATACAAAACATTCCAGGCGAAAACTAATTTTCTCTGGTCAATCAATTTATTTTCTTTAATATCAACTTTCCCAGGCTATACATCCGACAGCAGCAATTTTGCTCGGCAGCAAACTCTAACCGCGCTTATCAGCAGTCTACCCAGCCTGTGTTATTGACCTCACACCAATTTAAATAAATGTACGCTAAGACTCAACGTGCGTTGAATACGTTGAGTTAGTTCCATAACTGGAAAAGCACAATTCAACTCAAAAGGCATGGTTATTGCCTAGAATTTAGGGATTATTCCTATTTTCTCTTTGGCGACGAGTTATTTTATACTCACAACGCTATCACGTAAAATCACTGAATGATGGTTTTACGCTGGAAGTGAATAATCTGAAAAACTTAATATCTCTAGGTATTAGCCTAACACAGCCAACCTGAATTTGAAGCTAATTTCTGGACTAAATTTAAAAATTTTTCATTGCTAACCGTCAACTTGAAGTTACCGTCAATGTGTGTTATTTTATTGACATCAAAGTTTTCGTTACTACGCAATTTATTAATTAACAAATTTAGCAAGAACTATTTAACCTTAAGATAGCCTCCGATTATAACACATTCATAATCTAATGTGTGAATAACGCAATAGATATTAAAAATCATCTTGCTGAAGGAAAACTTTGCGCTGACACTGGGTTATCTTAAAATTAAAGAATATGTAAACTTTCGTAACCTAAGTCAGAGTCCGCCCATCCATGACCCCAGCCACCTCCCTGTTTACCCCTGTGGAAGCAGACCTGCAAATACTAGCAGATAACCTTAAACAGCTAGTTGGAAATCGCCACCCCATTCTCTATGCCGCAGCCGAACATTTATTCGGTGCTGGGGGGAAGCGAATCAGACCTGCAATAGTGCTACTTATATCGCGGGCAACCATGCTCGAAGAAGATATTACCCCGCGTCACCGACGACTGGCAGAAATTACAGAAATGATTCACACAGCCAGTCTAGTCCATGATGATGTAGTAGATGAATCAAATGTTCGTCGCGGTGTACCGACTGTACATAGTTTGTTTGGTAATCGCATTGCTGTGCTTGCAGGGGATTTTCTCTTTGCACAATCGTCTTGGTATTTAGCAAATCTAAATAATTTGGATGTTGTTAAACTGCTTTCTGAAGTAATTATGGACTTAGCCGCTGGAGAAATCCAACAAGGGTTAAATCGTTTTGATGCTAGTCTTTCTACAGAAACGTACCTGCAAAAAAGCTATTACAAAACAGCCTCATTAATTGCCAACAGTTCTAAGGCTGCTGGATTAATTAGTGAAACATCCCTAGAAACTGCCGAACACTTGTACAGTTATGGTCGCCATCTAGGTCTTTCCTTTCAAATAGTAGATGATATTCTTGATTTCACCAGTTCAACAGACACCCTGGGTAAACCAGCGGGTTCTGACCTCAAAAGTGGCAACCTGACAGCACCAGTTTTATTTGCTTTAGAAGAAAAACCCTACTTAGAAGTCCTGATTGAACGAGAGTTTGCCCAGGCAGGGGATTTAGAGCAAGCACTGGCACTAGTCCATGATAGTAGAGGTATCCAAAGGGCGAGAGAATTAGCTGCTCACCATGCTAGGTTAGCCACCGAGTCTATTGGTGTTTTAGAACCATCAGCATCACGTGAAGCACTGATGAATTTGACCGACTATGTACTAAGTCGGCTCTACTAAAAAAAAGTTAAGGCGATTTAAGCAGGACTTACGCAACTGGAACATTGGTAGGGTGCGTCAGATATCAACAATCTGTTTATTTGCAGGATTTATACAGTCTGACGCACCCTACAACTACTAAGCAAAATTGAGGGCGATTTAAGATTTGGGATTGTGGATATTAAATTTCCTAAATCCCAAATTTAGTTAGGCAATATTGGGAGGAACTGTTTTTTGGGCTTTAAATTGCTGTAATTGTTGCTGGATCAGCTTTTCTAGCTCAGAACGCCGCACTTCTACAGTATTGGTTAAATTTCCTGGTGTTTCTATAAAAACTATGCTGTGTACTGGTTTCAAAGCTACCAATTGGAATAAAATTTGAGTAACATCCATGAGGGTTGGCAGCAAGTGAGGGTCACGCCCAGCATCTGAGATTAGGGAAACATCTTGTATGGTAGGGAAAGCGTAAATAACTTGCTTTTCTATTCCTGGATTTGCGCGATTGCTCAATGTAGTTAAAACCCAATCTTGCTCAGAATTTTGGAGAATAAAGTATTGGTAGTGGTTTAACTTTTGGGCAATGGCGACTAATACAGGGGCGATTGATACCATAATCTTTGGTGTCACGCCATCCTGGGGTGCATTGTCTATCAGCAATTGAATTTGTGCTTCTAAATCCATCATGATTTGTAAATGACTTTTGGATAATGGCTAAAACATGAGCAAGAAAATATCCCACTAAATTGGGATTTGTCAAGTTCAATCTGCTTATGCCACATATCCTCACTGTAAATTGGTTTGCGTTTGACTTGTACACAACAACCATGAAACTATTATCCAAAGTCTAACAAGTCGTGTCCAAAGTATGTTAGGGTCTTTTTGAGAACTGGGACTATGAATTCAACAGCAATCGCAACTAATCAGGGGAAAATTTCTATCAGCGTGGAGGTCATCTTTCAATTCCTATTTAGGGAACTTCAACAGTCAACTAAGGCTTCGGAGCAAAATTGTCACGATGTGTCGGTGAGAATTACTAACGAAGTTCTGCGAATTTGCAATGAAAGTAAACGCATTCAAACTTCCGGGTCTGTAGAAAGTTCAGCCATGAGCCTAGCTAAACATCGGTTACAACAGTGTATTCGATACTATCAGTTAGGTTCAAGTCGTGGAAGGATAGAATTACACAGCACACTGAGTGCTATTGTTTATCGTTATATTAATCCCCCTCACAAGCAATTAAGCTATCAAGGGCGGTTGACTATCATTGAAGATTTTCTCCAGAGTTTTTATTTGGAGGCTTTAAATGCTTTTAGAAGGGAAAACCAATTAGCTCCGACCTATCGCCCCCAGACTCTTTTAGAATTGGGAGAATACATGGCATTTACCGAACGATATGGTAAACGTCGGATTCCACTCCCCGGAAGGCAGCAACAGCTAATTATTTTGCGGGCGCAAACTTTTTCCAAGCAACAGCCTTTAGAAACAAGTGTAGATATAGAACAGGCATCAGAGGGTGGTAGTGGTGAGTTTGACGGTTCTTGGGAAGAACCAGCTATCCATCAATTGCGCTCGGCTATGGCTATGCAGCCCGAACCAGAAGAAGATACCCTGCGCTCGGTTGTGATTACTGAATTAATAGATTATTTAGAAGAAAAAGAACAATCTGACTGTGCTGATTACTTTGCTTTGCGTCTTCAAGATTTATCAGCACCAGAGATTGAGTCAATTTTAGGTTTAACATCTCGGCAGCGTGATTACTTACAGCAACGGTTTAAATATCATTTAATTCGGTTTGCTCTTTTACATCGTTGGGAATTGGTTCATGAGTGGTTGGAAGTTTCTTTACCCACTAATTTGGGTTTAACTCCGATTCAATGGAAAACTTATCTGGCACAACTAGATGATAAACAAAAGTCTATCTTAGATTTGAAGCAGCAAGGAAAACCTGACGAGCAAATATCTAAGATATTAGGCCTGTCAATGGCACAATTACAGAAACGTTGGTTGAAGATTTTAGAACAAGCTTGGGAAATTCGGAATTCTTTAGTGTCCGGATCTAGTGCATCTACCCATGAATGGTGACTTGTGAATCTTCACAAAATGATCAACTTGCTTGGGTATTGAAAAATCATAACTTCAACACTTACGGGTATAGCTTGTTATAATGTGAGGAAATTGACGGGGTAGATATTCATTTCAAGATGGTAGCCAAATTATTGGTGAACTCAGATTGATAAGAAAAGCCCCAAACCTTTCAATTGGGAGAAATTCCTACTGTGCAAGAACGTTTTCAAGCTATTCTTAAACGTCGTTTACAAGACCAAGTAGAAAAAAATCCGCCGTTGTTCCCTTGGGAAACACAATCAATGGAGTATCCCGACTGTGTAGAAGAACAATCTCTGGGTTTAGTTCCTGTTTGGGGGTGGACTGTCCACCAATCTAAGCTAAATTTGCCTATTCCTTTGCCTGAAAAAGTTTTTTGGCAATTGCTAGAAAAATGTCAGGTGTTATTGACATCTTCTTTACCTCTGGGAGCTAAGTTAGTTCAGGTGGTAGAAAGTATGTTCCCTACAGATGCTCAAGCTATTAATGATTTGGCTGGGTTAGTCCTGAGAAGCTCTTATCGTTCTGCTGATACTTTGACAGCTACGGCTGATGTTGAGAGTGATTATTTTGATTTATTGCCACGTCAACAAATGGCTTTGTCTTTAATGGCAGCCAAGCAGTTGTTGGAAAATTTAACTTTGCCAATTTCATTGACTCAGCCACTGGTAGAGAAACAATGGCTCACTACGGTGGGGACTTTGAGTATTCGAGTAGAATTACGGAATTTAGGTAAATTCATCAAGTTGACGGTTCAGGGTGAATTACCTACGCCGGGGATTTTACAACTCCAGGGTAATGATACTCAAGAATTTGTGAAATCTGAGACTTCAGAAATACCAGTTGTAGAGTTACAAATTGATAGAAATCAGCCAATTTATACTTTGGCAGTGGAGTTCCCTGAATTAGATCAACAGCCTTTGTTGTTGGCTATTCAGGTGAAAATCTAAGGTAATATTGCCTATCTAGGAGTTAGATGGGAGCAATAGACATCTCTAAAAAAGATGCTAGAGACATTCTATGGAACGTCTCTACAAGGGTTTCAGGTCAAGCATCTTTAATTTCTGGAGATGTCTAATGGCAACTAATGGATCATAATCTTGCTGAATTTCCTGGTTTTAAAACTTAGTTCTCTTTGCAATCAACAAGATCAATTCAATATTTAGCTATGAGCGGGATACTTGTACTCTCAGGGAGTCTGAAGCTAGGATAGGGGGGAAGTTGAAAACGAGATGATAGTTTTCTACCTAGTATAGTATCCGCAGCGTCTACATCATAGCTTTGCTTATTTGAAAATGTTTAATTTGTCTAGGATTAATCGGTTTTGGCGTTTACCGTTAGGTAAGCAGTGGCAACCAACTAGAGGAAAATCGCCAGTCAAAGAAGTGGAAGATTCGATTCCTTTGCGAGCGCTAGTGATGGTACTGGTAATTTTGGGGATTGTGGCTACGGATATTGCTGGTGAGACTCAATTTAGTCTGTGGACTGTTCCACTGACTGTGGTGGGAACGTGGTGGAGTTATTACCGTCGTCGTGATTCTAATATTCCGATCCAGTTTTGTATTGCGATTGGAATGTTGTTGGCTTTGGGGGCTTTTTTTGGGCGGTTTATTGGTAATTGGAATGATACTCGGCTAAGTTTGGCGGAGTTATTGATTCAATTGCAAGTATTACATAGCTTTGATACGCCTCGGCGGAAGGATTTGGGCTATTCGATTGTAATTGGGTTGATTTTGGTGGGTGTGGCGGCGACTTTGAGCCAAACTATGGCTTTTGCGCCTGTGTTGCTGTTGTTTTTAGCGATCGCTCTCCCCACTTTAGTGCTGGATTACCGATCTCGTCTAGGGTTCAAGCCATCAACTTCGGAAAAATCTGCCAAAAAGAATAATCCTAATTTCAATTTTAAGGTTCTAATTTTAAATTTTTTGGTGATTGTGGCTTTGGGACTGGGGATTTTTGCTATTTTGCCTCGGTTTCCTGGTTATCAACTGAGGTCTTTTCCTGTAAGTGCGCCGCTGAAAGTCCCAGATAATTTTACAGGCAGGAGTATTATTAATCCCGGTTATGTCCGTGAAGGTAAGGGTAATGGTCAAGGTAGTGGTAATGATAGTGGTAGAGGCTCAGGAATGGCTGGTGAACCAGGAAAATTAGATAATAATTTTTATTACGGTTTTAATAGCGAGATGAACCAAAATCTGCGGGGAGAGATGAAACCCAAGGTGGTGATGCGGGTGCGATCGCAAGCTGAAGGTTTTTGGCGCGTTCTAGCCTTTGACAATTACACAGGCAAAGGTTGGAATATTTCCCGTAATGATCAAGTTACCACTCTCAGACAATCACCTTGGACTGCACGCATTTCTATTGATCCTCCACCATTCACGACTCTCACCAAAGAGGTGGTGCAAACTTACAATTTGGTGTCGGAATTGCCTAACCTGATTCCAGCGATGTCCTATCCCAAAGGTTTGTATTTTCCCACTCCAGCCATAGCCATTGATCAGGAAGATGGTTTACGTGCGCCAGTGCAGTTGTCAGAAGGGCTAACATATACAGTTGTTTCAGATGTCCCTTACCGCGATCGCTCTTTATTGGTTAAAGCCTCAACTAAATACCCAACTAATATTAAACAGTATTATCTGCAAATCCCACCAAAAATTGCCGATAAAGTCCGAAAACGAACCGAAGAAGCACTGGCTAGTTATGATCAACAAAGGGTTTCCCGTTCTCCAGGGACTAAAAGCCTAGATTCGGCTTACGAAAAAGCTCTTTATTTAGCCCAGTATGTCAAACAAAATTACACCCTACCCACCAATCCCTTGGACTTGCCTTATTTGGATGAAAAGGATGATTTAGTAGAAAGCTTTTTATTCAAAAATAAAGGTGGTTATCCCGACCATTTTTCCACTGTATTAACGATTATGCTACGTTCTGTAGGTATTCCATCACGGCTAGTGGCGGGATTTGCCCCAGGAGAATTTAATCCGTTTACGGGGATGTATGTTGTCCGCAATACAGATGCCTATGCGATGACAGAAGTTTATTTCCCCAAGTATGGCTGGTTTACCTTTGATCCAATTCCTGGACATCCTTTGATTCCCCCTTCTATCGAAGAAGATCAAACTTTTAGTGTGCTGCGTCAATTTTGGAATTGGATAGCTGGTTGGTTACCTTCACCAATTACAGCTATTTTAAATACTGTGTTTGGGACGATATTTAGCTGGTTATTCCAAGGGGTAGCTTGGTTCTTAAGTTTATTTACTAAAGGTTGGTTAGGAATATTAACCGGCTTAATCGTGGGGACAATCGCCGCTTTCTTCGCTTGGCTGGGTTGGGGACAATGGCGGAAGTGGCTTAACTTGCGTTGGTTAAAGAAATTACCGCCTATGGAAAGACTGTACCAACAAATGCTACAATGGACTGCCAACAAGGGTTTAGGTAAGCATCCTAGTCAAACACCCCTAGAATATGCCCAGCTTGCATACCAACACCATTCTCCAGAAATAGCTGAGGTGATAGATGAAATCTGTCATGCTTATGTGAGTTGGCGTTATGGTGGACATACTCCCAACTACCAGCAATTACAACAAAAATGGCAAGCATTAAAGACTTCCAAATAAAAAAATAAATAAGTTGGCGTTAAACAATGAATATATGTAACGAAATGTAAATTCAACAAATACCCTATAAATATGTTATTTCAGGGTTTTTACCCACATTTAGTATAAGTAAATATACTCAAAGTATTTTTAAGGGCAGGTTATTTTGTCTCCGATATGATTTTTGGCGTTGCTGAATTGAGGTATGAAATTGAAAAATCAAAAAAAATGAAACTCTTACTCTCTGCGACTGGAGCGCCTCTGCGTGTTCGCGCAGCGTGCCGTAGGCATAATAAAATCATACTCTTAATCAGCAACGCCTGATTTTTTATCTTAAAATACCTGCTGAATGAGGAGTGCATAGGTTCTGTCCCTACAATTCTGCATATATCATAGGGAATATTTTTAGGAGATTTAGCGGATAATACAGCTAAAAAAAGCATTAATTATGAAAAAACTCTGGCTAACGTGGTTTAAATCGTTGTAACTACCATTCTTTAGCGATAACATGGGAATAAGTTTACTACGAGCTTTTCATTTTTCGTTTAGCTGAAATCTTTTTTATGGAAATTCAATTAATCAATATCGGTTTTGGTAATATCGTCTCTGCCAACAGAGTCGTTGCCATCGTTAGTCCAGAATCTGCTCCCATTAAACGGATTATTACCGATGCTAGGGATAGAGGTCAATTAGTTGATGCTACCTATGGAAGACGGACTAGGGCAGTGATTATTACTGATTCTAGTCATGTTATTCTCTCCGCGATTCAGCCAGAAACAGTAGCCAATCGGTTTGTCATTTCTCGTGATCATCATGTTGTAGATAATTAATCATCGGCATAATTATCAACCCAATTCTATTTGTACCATATCGGCTGTAGGATATGAATAGACTGGATTTCTGTCACCAGTGCTACAAATTCTTTAGTCTTGATGCTATTTTGAAGAGTGAGGATGAGAAATACTGGCGCAAAAGCTTATACCACAGGTATTTAACCATCTCAAGTCCCAAGTTCAAAATGGTATTAGTTATTTTAGTCGCTAACACAAGACTAAGGAATCATTTGTATTTATTAATTCACTCTTTTCACGGATAATGCAAGTCTTACCTACCCATAATGGTGCAAATACGAAAGAATGTCTGCCTCTGGGCAAACTAATTGTTTTAACCGGTCCGAGTGGAGTCGGCAAAGGTACATTAATGAATGAAATTCTCCGGCGTTATCCAGAATTGCATTATTCAGTATCTGCAACGACTCGTTCTCCCCGTCCGGGAGAAATCAATGGTAAAAACTATCACTTTATTAGTCGGAGTCAGTTTGAACAGTTAGTTACTCAAGGCGAATTTTTAGAATGGGCAGAATTTGCTGGTAACTGTTATGGTACACCCCGTGAGGCTGTGCTGAATCACGTTCAAGCTGGTAAGTTGGTGGTGCTAGAAATTGAGTTAGCAGGAGCAAGACAAATTCGTCATACCTTTCCTAGCGCTCTCAGTATCTTTATTTTACCACCTTCATTTGCAGAATTAGAAAAGCGGATACGCGGGCGCGGACAAGATGCGGAAGAGGCTATTTCTCTTCGTTTGCAACGTGCTGAAGAGGAAATTGTCGCTGCTAACGAATTTGATATAAAAATTATCAATGATGATTTTGAGCAAGCTGTAAAGGAAATAGAGAAGGCGATTTTTGAATAAATATCTGGTAATGGGTAATGGGTAATGGGTGATTGGTAAACAAATTCTCCCTCTTGCCTGTTCCCTCTTGCCTCTTGCCTCTTGCCTCTTCCCTAAATGGGTAATAGCCCAAATTAGCAACTATTACCCATTACCAGTCATCAAATTAACCCAATAAACCTTGGATTAATCCAGAATTACCTGTCAAGAAGAACGCAACTACTGCGCCACCGATACCACCAATTAAGAAAGCGCTGGCAAAATTATTCCAGCTTTCCTTAGAGTTGAAAGCATCAACAGGAGGATTGGGTACAGCAACACTAGCAAGAGCTTTATCAGGATTGCTATTAGCGTATAAAGATAGACAAGCAGTTAAAATTACAACCAAGCCAATACTGCCCAGTAAACCAGCTAAGTTAGCATTAGGGGCATTGCGTAAGGGACCTAACTTATCGAAAGGTCCAAATAACAAATAACCATGAGCCATACCAACTTCTAAACCACGTCTAAAAGGATTTAGACCGGGGCGATAAGCTGGTAAATTGCTAATAAACCACTTCACCAAAGGGGCGGAATTGATGGGGGTTTCTAGGTCGCCTTTTTGTGGGTCACGTCCTGCTGCTATTGCCATAACTATTGTTCGATTCCTTGAATCACTGTTGTTAGTTTTTTAAGGCATGAAACCCGTAAATTATAGTTAAGATTACGAGTTTCATACATTATTTAAGATTGTTTATTGCTAAACAATCCAGAAGAGAAAGCTAATTTACTTAGCTTTTCCTAACCGTGTTTTCAACCTATAGGGGGTGGAAAAGTAGGTCGGGGAAGAAGCGGTTAAATTCAATCAAAATCCCGGCTGTGATTGTTAGCCAGATTGTAGCCGCAACGGGGGCAGTAGAGATGAATGTCAGCAAGTAGTTGGTTTCGTCGCCTTTTTCAGCCATGAATTTAGTCTCCAGAATGAATAAGTGAAAACAAATGAATTAACGTGGCGAAACGGTAATTTCTGAATCCTTCGCTGTTAATTCGCCGGAGAGCAATTCTTTGATTGCTGCTGCTGGCCAAGCAAAACCGGAGGTGATGATAGGTAGGGCAAGACCCAAATCAATTTGGATTTCTTTTTGCTCCGCATTTGATTCTTTTTGGATTGCTTGGAGATAAGCACGGCCTACCCAACCAATCCAACCAGCAATGTAGAGGAAGAGAATACTAGGGATTAAAAAATCACCAGCATGATCAAGACGGCCATCTACAATCAAGTGGGGATAACCTTCTGGTCCACAGAGTGCCTGAGAATAACGTTCAAACCGCTTTTTACCTGATTCGGGGTCAGGGGTGGTGTTACGGGCATTTAGTGCTAGCTCTTGAAAGGCGGGAGAGTCTTTACAAGGAACAAGATTTGCGCCTAGTGCTTTAGCTTCAGGAGCAAAATTGAACCAAAGAGTCATCACCAAAAGCAAAGCAAACAATCGTCTCATGGAGTTGTTTCCTTTTATTACAAAACGAGAAGTTTCTTGTACAAAACGAAGCGGCTTGTACAGTCTTTATTTTAGATAACTAGGAAGTCATCATACTCTTGGCTGGGGACTGAGTAAAGTTGAAGTCAATAAAAGTTAAAGCTTCTCAATCAAAAGATAGGGAAAAGGGCAGGGGGCAGGGGGCAGGGGGCAGGGAGTAGGGAGTAGGGGAGTAGGGGAGTAGGGGAGTAGGGGAGATATGAGAGAATGTATATATTCCCTTGCCTTTTGCCTTTTGCCTCTTGCCTCTTGCCCCTTGCCTCTTGCCTCTTGCCTCTTGCCCCTTGCCTCTTGCCTCTTGCCTCTTGCCTCTTGCCTCTTGCCTCTTGCCTCTTGCCTCTTGCCTCTTGCCCCCCTTGCCTGTTCCCTGTTCCCTATTCCCTATTAATCTACTATGACAACCGTTTTGGCTATTGAAACCAGTTGTGATGAAACTGCTGTGGCAATTATTAAGAATCGTGAAGTATGTAGCAGTATTGTTGCTTCACAAATTCCTGTTCATCAACAATATGGTGGGGTAGTGCCAGAGGTGGCTTCACGTCAGCATTTAGAAACGCTGAATTATGAAATAGAGCAAGCGATCGCATCTAGTCACTTAGATTGGAGTCAGATTGATGGAATAGCTGCCACCTGTGCGCCTGGACTGGTAGGAGCGTTGCTGGTAGGATTAACGGCTGCTAAAACTCTGGCAATTGTCCATGATTTGCCTTTTTTAGGGGTGCATCACCTGGAAGGTCATATTTACGCGACTTACTTGAGTGAGCCAAGTTTAAATCCTCCCTTTCTTAGCTTACTTGTTTCTGGAGGTCATACAAGCTTGATTTATGTGAAAGATTATGGTATCTACGAAACCTTGGGAGAAACCCGTGATGATGCGGCGGGTGAGGCTTTTGATAAAGTGGCGCGGTTGTTAAAACTGGGTTATCCCGGTGGACCAATAATTGATAAACTGGCACAAACTGGCAATCCCCAAGCTTTTACATTACCGGAAGGAAAAATTTCTTTACCTGGTGGGGGTTATCATCCTTATGATTGTAGTTTTAGCGGATTGAAGACAGCAGTATTACGTTTAGTGCAGCAGTTAGAGAAAGAGGGCAAAGAAGTACCAATAGCGGATGTAGTGGCTAGTTTTCAGGATACTGTAGCGCGATCGCTCACCAAAAGGGCGATCGCCTGCGCTCGTAACTATAGACTAGATACCATTACCGTAGGTGGTGGTGTAGCTGCTAATAGTGGACTGAGAAAGCATTTACAAGCAGCAGCCAACAAACATAACATCCGGGTTTTATTCCCCCCCTTAAAATTTTGTACCGACAACGCCGCCATGATTGGCTGTGCCGCCGCCGAACATCTATCGCTTGGGAGAACATCACCCCTCACATTAGGAGTGCATTCCCGGCTCTCACTGAACCAAGTCATGCAATTATACGAAAATTAGTTCAGGAGGTAGGGGCGCAGGGCCTGCGCCCATTCAGGAGTTCAGGAGAAAGAAGAATTTTCTTAATGACCAATGACCAATGACCGAATATGTTCAGCTACGGCTTCTGGTTGCTCCAACATAGCCAGATGACCACAATCGGGAATTTCAATCACATTATCGCCCACGTATTGAAAAAGCCAATGAAAACTTGCTAAATGGCGGACATACTTAGGTTCCATCACCTTATCGTCAGCACCAGCTAAAAAATAGACTGGCTGTTTTAATTTGGATACTAATTGGGGTAGACAGTTAATTTCTTCTTCCGTAGTAGAGTCGAGAAGAGTTCCCAAAGCAGCTTCAGGGTCAGCAATAATAAAATCAATCAGTCGTTGACGCGCCCAATATCGGTCTAGAGGACGCAACACACTAGCTTTAGTAAACAACAAATCAATCCAAGGCATTTGTGAAAGCCAACGGGGACGAACCTGTAAAAATTTTTGCCCAGTGGCGCGAAATTGCTCAAAAGCTTCCTTCAGATAAATCCCACCACCGGCATTAATACAAATCACACCTTGAACACAATCAGGTAGTTGAGCCGCCGTCCATAGAGCAATAGTACCACCTAAGGAATGACCAACTAACCAAGCACTAGAAATATTCAGGTGTTGGAGAAGCACAGCCAAATCCTGAGCATAAGCATATGGAGAGTGCATAGAATCCAAAGACAAACTAACCATACTAGAGTCTGTAGCAGCCAGTTCTATATCTGATGTCACCTGAGACTGCGATTCGCCAAAACCTCGTAAATCATAAGATAAACACTGCAAATCTACCGATAAACGAGAAATCACAGGTTGCCAATATACGCTACTATTTAGCCAACCGTGGATAAATACTAAAGTATGGGGGCATGATGTGGGAGCAGTTAGCTCATAAGTATGTGGAACGCCTAAGATTTCTATTGTTGCCATAATTAAATATCGTACCCTCAAGGGTGGGTGCGACTCAATACAACTCAACACGAACAGAGAACCAAAAATTCAAAAATTAAAATTTTGAATTAAGCAGATAGACGTTAAATAAACAAAATGTGTAAATAAAAGTACAATTACCTAAAACCTCTTGCCTTGTCATAACAACAATTTTTAACGCCAACCTACTGAGCTAATTTTATTGATTAAGTAATCTATGTTTCACTCCTTCCGCGATTTTGTGACCTAAATATTCAGGAATGAGACTTTCATTCGGACCTAACAAATAAAGAATTAGTCGAGTCCGTCCGCGCCAAACTAGTAAATTGGCGTTAACCACCAGCAGGTCTTCTTGCCAGATAGCGTACATCACTTTATAGAATAATCCAGGTTGATTATCAGCTTCAATTACTAAAGCCGGAAGATGAAAAACAGGATCAACATAGAAATCAGTTTGTACCTGTTCCAAACCAGCATCAAGATTAAATTCTACAGCCAGCATTTCTTCTACCTCAAATGTGCCTGCTAACGCCTCACGAATGGCACGACAAACATTTTCAGCAGTTTTTTCAGTCAGTGCTTTATTGCCACGAGATACCAGTAATTTAATAAAAACCAGCATTGGTGGTCGAATTTGACCATATAAACTTAGACCGTGAATAGTTAAACCATAAGCTGCTAGGACACCAAAAATATCGCTCAAGAGGAAAGATTGATTGCGGTAGGCAAAATGAAGGGCGCTTTTGCTCCCTTCTGGCTTCATCTCAATAACAGCCCGTTTAGTTTTATAAAGACGGTATGCTAGGCGTAAATTTTGAAGTTGAATCTCACTGCTAACAAATTGCTCATAGAATTGGGGAAACGCCCGATTAAAGCGTTTCAGGAGTTCTAGAGTTGAAGATTTTAAACCAGAAGCCATTTTTGCGGGTAGGACTTGCTTGTTTTGTACAAACTGGGACAGGGGAGAAGAGAGGCAGGGGGGCAGGGGAGGGAAGAACAGAAGTTTTTCCCGATCATTACCCGTCAAAATAAATTTGACAGACCACTAGTCACGAAAATGAGAAAGATACTTGAATTTCGGAAAATTTTTGCCTTTGGTTCAGTTTTATGGAGTAGTGTCAAAACAAAATGCTAGAGTTGAGAGTGATTGGGAAGAAACACTTGATAACTAGCTGTGAGTATTGCAAATCGCTAAACCGCGTAGAATGTTTCTAGTGAATTAGCCGGCAATAATCATAGTGATGTTAAATGTGAATCAACACTTTTTAAAAGTGGAAACCAATTTTAGTCATACTACCCGAACTGCATTGGCATGGGTTTTTGGAAAACTTGGTTTAGCACTCCTGAATCTTTAGCGACAAATAAAAACACTGCTGTTAATGAGCATACAGCGGAAGTTGATGGTAATTCTAGTGTAGGTAAGGATCAAATCGTTTTCAGTACGGAAAGAGATATTGACCTTTATGAACTTGAAGAACTCTGTGATGCAGTTGGCTGGTCACGTCGCCCTCTTAGAAAAGTAAAAAAAGCTATTGAGCATAGTTTTCTCGTAGCCTCTATGTGGCAAGTGCGAGGAAACAAAAAGCGTTTGATTGGTTTTGCCCGTGCTACATCAGATCATGCTTTTAATGCCACTATTTGGGATGTAGTCGTTCATCCTGATTTTCAAAGTAGAGGACTAGGTAAGGCATTAATGAAATATGTCCTCAAAAAACTCAGGAGTGAAGAAATTAGTAATGTCACTCTTTTTGCCGACCCTCATGTTGTAGATTTCTATAAGACGATGGGCTTTATGTCAGATCCTGAAGGTATAAAAGGAATGTTTTGGTATCCTCAGTGATCAAGGTGGCTGGGGTGTGGGGATTAGGGAATTGAGGATATTTCCCTAAATCTGATTTTTCTGGATCATTTGGGTTTGCATTTATTATTTTTTGTGATATGATAGTCGAGATGAACCAAAAATACATGATTCGGTTCGTGTGGAGTTTGGTTTTGATGGCTTTACGGGATGTAGCGCAGCTTGGTAGCGCGCCTGCTTTGGGAGCAGGATGCCGCAGGTTCGAATCCTGTCATCCCGACTTATGCGTAGTTATACTTGGTAATAACATTCCTATGATACTACTACACTGCGTCTTAAGGGACTTCCAATTAAAAAAATACCCAAAAATTTCTTGTGGTGCGGGCATCTTGCCTGCTAATCATCAAGGACAGGCAGGATGCCCATCCCACAAAATTGGGTAATTTATTTTTTGGTGTTCCCTAAGTGAATAAACCATTTTCAAGCCTTGTAATCAATCAAATTTTCGGAGCTTTTAATAGTCATATTATTTACACCAGGCTGTACTAGTAGATTCTGACCATGAAAAATTCAGAAAGTAGGGGCGCAGGGTCTGCGCCCAGAAACGATTCATCAATAACAGCATGAAATTTATTTACCTCAACCCGTAATAGCTATTAAGAATGGTTACTTTATTTGCGCCATGCTGTACTAGGACTTACGCATTGACAAAAAACATTATCTATCGGTTCTGAGATCATGGGATTTTTATTAAAAGTTAATATGAAGTAAAATGATATGTAATAGCAGATTTTAATTCAGGACATCTTTGTAATGGCTTTTACGTATTACTACACTGTAAGATTTCAAGATACTGATGCGGCTGGAGTCGTTTATTTTGCTAACATTTTGAGAATTTGTCATGAAGCTTATGAGGTTTCATTAGCAGCTTCTGGTATTAATCTTAAATCATTTTTTACTAATCCATCTGTAGCTTTTCCTATTGTTCATGCAAATGTAGATTTTTTTCGTCCTATGTATTGTGGTGACAATTTAGTAATTAGTTTGTTACCGGAAAAAATAGGTTCGGATAAGTTTGAAATTACCTATGAAATGACAGGAGATGAAGCAATGGTTGCTAAGGCAATTACTAGGCACGTTTGTATTGATGCTAGCAGTAAAATTAAGCAGGAATTACCAGATTATATGAATCATTGGTTAGAAACGAACCACAGAGACGCAGAGGGCGCAGAGAGAAGAAGGTCGAGGGAGGAGGTTATGTAATTTTCCATTAGTTAGTTTTTATAAATTCTGCGGCGATTTGTTGGAGTTGTTGACGGTTGATTTTACCTTGGGTGTTACGGGGTAGGTTTGGTAGGGAAATCCAATGTTTGGGAATTTTGAATTTACTCAGTTGATTTTTTATTTGGGTTTGAATTTCTCTGGGGGAGATATTTCTATCTTTGGGAATATAAATGGCTGTTAATGCTTGTCCCCAATGTTTATCAGTTATACCAATTACACAGACATCTATTACCATGTTTGTTTTTCTAATCGCTGATTCAATTTCTGTGGGGTAAACATTTTCTCCACCTGTAATGATTTTGTCGCTATTCCGTCCAATAATATGTAAGTAGCCTTGATTGTCTAAAAAACCAATATCATCAACTACAAAGTTATCTCTATTTTCCCACATTTGGGGATAATAACCTAATGCTAAAGATTGACTTTGAATATTTATATTTCCTGGTTGATTATCAATGATGATTTTAGCATGGGGGAGAATTTTCCCACTATTAAATTTACCTTGTAAAAATTCATCAGGTTTAAGAGTTGCTATTTGAGAAGCGGTTTCTGTCATGCCATAGGTAGGTGCTAATCTAATCTGATGATATCTTGCTTTTTCTAATAATTCATCCCAAGGTGGCGCACCTCCTAACAGAACTGTAGAAAATTTGGATAGCCATTGGGTTAATTCGGGATTTTGGAGAAGTTTTTGTAATTGGGTGGGAACTAAAGATATAAAAAAATCGGCTGGGTTAATATTTGGTAGTTGAGAAGTTTCTAATTTTTTAGATGAGGTAATTACTAATTTACCTCCTGTTGTGAAGGAACGCATAAATTGCATTAATCCACTCACATGATACAATGGTAATATACAAAATGAATTAACTACATTTATGGAAAAATATTCTGTAAATCCTTGTACAGATCCAGTTAATGTTTCCCATGTATGAATAGCAAATTTAATCTTTCCTGATGAACCACCTGTAGGAATCATGATAGTATTAGTAATTGGTAATTCATAATTGATAATTGGTGATTTTGAAAAATTATGATCTATTCCTAAAACTATATCTGGTTGTACTAAATTAAAGACTTGTTCCCATTCAGCTTGACTCCAATCTGGGTTACAGAGAAAAACCGGACATTTAGCCGCACAAGCTGCAATAAAACTGGCTAAAAATCTCACTGGTGATCTTTCCGCAATAATAATTTTTGGGGTTGATAACTGAGTTAATTTTAAATATAATTCTGTGGCTATTTGTGGTAATTCTTGACTATGATCACAAATTAGCCAATCATGATTTTGTATATTATCTAAAAGGTTTTCCATAGACTTTCTAGCCAGTTTGATTCTTGTAGTTGAAAAAAGTGGTTAATTCCAAAACCAACAGCGCGGTTATTACCAGATAATTCTGCTGCTAATTGTAATGCAGCTTGTCTCCCAATTTCGGTTTCAAATACCGATGAAAATACAACATCAATTTGATGTTTTTTACAAAACTCTTTTAACCGAAATGGTGAACCGAATATCCCCGGTTTAATCACGAAAATTCCCCGCCAACCTTGTTGAAAACATAATTCTAATTGGTGAAGATTGGCGATAGATTCATCTAAAGCTATTGGTGTAGAATAGGAATTACTTAATTCTTGCATTTCTGTAAATTTATCTACAGATAAAGGTTGTTCGATAAATTCAATTTTGGATGAGAATTGATCACACTTCTTTAACCATAATTCAGCTTCTTGATAAGTAAGTCCCCCATTAGCATCTAAACGCAATTTTGCTGAAGTTGGTAAACTGGAAATTAGTAAATCAAATATTTCTAATTCTTGATTTATCTCATCAACACCAATTTTCCATTTAAAGGTTTTATATCCTTGTTCCCATAAATTACCCCATTGATTTAAAGCTAATTTTCCCGCTGATAATAAGCCGCTGTAGGTGAGATTAAAATTAGTAGCTTTTTCCATAACCAAAGCAGATTCAAAAGCAAATTGACAGGCTGGTAAATTATCTGGAATCGCTAAAATTATCTCTTGAGTAATTGCTTTTGGAAGTTGATAACAAAAATCTAAAGCTTGTTTGATAGTTTCTGAACCAAACCAAGAAATGGGAGAAATCTCCCCCCAACTAACATTATTTTTTGCATCAATCAAGCGAATAATGATACATTCGCGGGTTTCCCAAACCCCATGATTAGTAATAATGGGATTTGTGAATTTTTGACTAAAGTAACGGAAGGAAAATTGATAAACCATGAAGGACTTCCAAATAAAAAACATTCAAACTCTCATTCCTCTGTGTCCTCTGTGCCTCTGTGGTTCGTTTATTCTTAATGTGCCTTAACCAAGAATAAATCCTAAACCCAAAAATAAGCAACTCACAAACTGAACTCTGATAGCGATGAATTTAGAATTGCTGACTTTATCTGGTTGGTTGTGATTTTCTAAAACATGACGACATAATTTCACCGCAAAAGGTAAACTCAGAAAACTAAGTAATGTCCAAATTGGGAAAATATTCAAAATCACAAATAACAAAATTAGAGGATAAATACTCGCAGTAAAACCCACTAAAACCTTTGCACCAGTGTGAGTTCCTAGACGCACAATAGGAGATTTCTTTCCTGCGGCTATGTCATCTACAACTTGATGAAAATGGGAACAAAATAACACTAAACTGGTAACAATGCCCAAAATTACCGAAGCTGCTAAATTGGTCATAGACCAGGTTTGAGTTTGACTATAATAAGCCGCACTCATACCCAAAGGACCAAAGGCAAAAAAGCAGAGAATTTCCCCTAAACCTTGGTATCCTAGACGGAAAGGGGGACCTTGGTACATATAGCCCAAACCGCAGCATAAGAGGATTATGGCAATAACTGTGGGGTCTTTTTGCAAAATAGCGATCGCTATTATTCCCAACAAACCCAAACCTAAACACAGGTTTCCTATCCAAAACATTAAGGTTTTATTACCAGTTAAATTCACCAATGAATGATGTTTATTCTGATCAATTCCTGTTTCGGCATCAAAGACATCATTACTAATATTTTCCCAAGCTAAAATCAAAATTGCCGCAGCAATAAACAAGGAGAATATTATGGGATTAAAAATCTTTATTTCCCTAAATGCTACCGCCGAACCTACCCAAATCGGCATAATAGCAACACTGTACATTGGCGGTTTAATAGCCGCCATCCATAGTTTAGCTTGAGGTGGTGAAATCTGAGTTGAAGTCATCAGTTGTGATTAATTAAATTACCAGAACTTTAGTTATCAGTTAAATTTTATAATTTTGCATGATACTTGACTAGCTATTTTAGATTTAGGATTGTTGATCACTTATCGGTACAATCAATAAATTACCAAAAAATGCTAGTTTTATGATTATAGGCGAATATCCTGGCATAAAACCCGCTATCTTGCCGCCAAAACAGGATAAACCCCATAATCAAGCTAAGTTTATGCTGGTTAATGGTGACTGAATTATGTTACCTATAAAAATACCACCATGATTTATTACATTTTAGGAAGATAACTTAATAAAAATTAACTTATACATCCATGACAATTTCACCATGTCGCAGCCACACCTTTGTAGACTACAAATACCTTAATCAATTACTATTAGAGATTCAGGAAAATTGCCGTCGCCATAATTATAGTAAAATTGTGAGTATTCCCCTAGAAATTGGCTTAGTTGATCCTTTGCTAGTTTTCGATAAATTTAATCATAAAAATACCATAAACTTTTATTTTGAAAATAGAAGTAATGGTGAAGCAATGGCGGCAATTGGCACTTTAGATAAAATAGAAATTTCTGGTAAAGATAGGTTTACAAAATCGGAAGAATTTATCAAAAATTGTCTAAAAAACATAATTCCTATATCTCATCAAAATCAGACTTTTTCCCTACCTCAATTTTTTTGTACTTTCAGTTTTTTTGATCAGCATAAAAAAGCAGATTATCCATTTCCTGCGGCTACGGTTTTCTTACCTTGTTGGCAAATAACTTTAAAAAATAGTCGCTGCACATTAATAATGAATACAATTATTAATTCTAGGATTAATATTACCAAAATATTGGATAATTTACAATGCCATTTAGAAATTATTAAATCTTTGAATACCCATTCTCTAAATATTGATAAATTTCCCTTAAACTTATATAAAAAAATCACTAATAACGGTGAAAAATTTAAAACTTCTGTTTCCTCAGTTTTAGAAATAATTCATGCTAACCAGTTAAGAAAAATTGTTTTAGCTGATATCTTAGATGTCAGTGCTAATCATGATTTTAACTTATTACAATCTTTAAATAATCTCCGCCAAATACATCCTAATTGCAATGTATTTTCCACCAGTAATGGTCAAGGACAAAACTTTATTGGTGCTAGTCCAGAACGATTAATTAGTATTCACAAACGGCAGTTAATTACTGATGCTTTGGCAGGTTCTGCACCAAGGGGAAAAACACCCACAGAAGATGCTACAAATGCTAACAATTTAGTTAATAGTACCAAAGAAAAACACGAACATAAACTGGTTCTAGATTTTATTACTCAACATTTATCTCAACTGGGTTTATTCCCCCAAGTTTTAGCCCCCAGACTGCGACAATTATCTAATATCCAACATTTATGGACACCAATTAGTGCAGTAGTTCCCAATAATATTCACCCTTTACAAATCGTTGCTAAACTGCATCCTACTCCAGCAGTTGCCGGGGCAGCACGAGATATTGCTTGTGCAGAAATTCGCCGTTATGAAAGTTTTGAAAGGGGTTTATATGCAGCCCCTTTAGGTTGGGTAGACGGAGAAGGAAATTGTGAATTTATTGTGGGGATTCGTTCGGCTTTAATTGATGGTAATTATGCCAGACTGTATGCAGGTGCGGGTATTGTTGCTGGTTCAGATCCTCAAAAGGAATTTGCCGAAGTGCAACTTAAACTACAAGCTTTATTAAAAGCCTTAGTTTAACTTACCTTTGGGGGTTAAAGTCCCCTGCTTCTACAAGCAGCGGGTTTTGCGTCGGGGTAAAATCCCCGTTGCAAAACGTAATTCTAAATTCTAAATTCTAAATTCTGCATTCTTTTAATAATACTATTCTAAATCCTGATGACTAAATGATTTTGCATTTGCACCTGTGTAGGTTTTCACAATATGTCCATTCCCAGACATTTGATATTTATATGTGATTAAACCTTCTAACCCAACTGGTCCACGAGGTGGCATTTGTTGGGTACTAATTCCCACTTCAGCACCAAATCCATAACGGAAACCATCAGCAAAACGAGTAGAACAATTATGATAAACTCCTGCTGCATTGACTAAGCCTTGAAATGTTTCTGCGGCTGTGATATCTTCAGTAATAATTGCTTCTGTGTGGCGAGAACCATAATTTTCAATGTGGGATATGGCTTCATTTAAAGAATCAACTATTTTAATGGCTAAAATCAAATCACTGTATTCTGTTTGCCAGTCTATTTCTGTGGCTGGGGCAATATCTGGTAAAATTTCTAAAGTACGTTCATCACCTTTTAATTCTACATTTTGTGCTTGTAAAGCTGTGGCAACTTGGGGGAGAAATTCGGCAGCAATGCTACTATGAACTAGCAAAGTTTCAATGGCATTACAAGCAGCAGGATATTGAATTTTAGAATCTACAGTAATACTAATAGCTTTGGCAATATCAGCGGCTTGATCTACATAAAGATGACAAATGCCATCAGCATGACCTAATACGGGAATGCGGGTATTATCTTGGACAAATTTCACAAAAGCATTAGAACCTCTAGGAATAATTAAATCTACATATTTATCTAATTGCAAAAGTTCTAATATTTCTTCTCTGGTGGTTAATAATTGTACAGCATCAGGATTAACTGCTGTATGAGATAATCCTTGTTTAATGGCTTTAACTATGGCTGTACAAGAATGTAAAGCTTCTTTACCACCTTTGAGAATGACACCATTACCGGATTTAATTGCTAAGGAAACTATTTGAATTGCGGCTTCGGGACGGGCTTCAAAAATGATGCCTAAAACGCCTAAAGGACAGGTAATGCGTTTGAGAATTAAACCAGTGTCAATTTCTCGATGAATTTGGACTTTACCAATAGGATCTTCTAGTTTACCAACATCTCGCACACCAGCGATCGCATCCCTTAATTTATGTTCATCTAACTGCAACCGTTTATAAAGGGGTTTAGCGATTCCTGCCGCTGTTGCTGCGTGACAATCAGCTAGGTTTGCTTGCAGAATATCATCCTTTGCCAATTCTAAAGCTTGAGCGATCGCTTCAATAGTTTGATTTTTGGCCTCAGAGGAGAGAACTGCCAGCTTACTAGCAGCTTGACGGGTTTGTTGAGCGATAGCTTCGCTGGTAGTAGGCATCGCAGATAGAGGAGAAATAATTTTGAAATTAGTCATAAGAATACCTGGTAAGTGGGAAACCTTTGAGGAAAAAATTAGCTGAAACAGCTAATTTTTGACCCTATTTTTTGAAATTCACCAAATCGAGTCTAGACACTTAACCTTCTTGAACTCGACGTTCAAATTCTTCGGAAGTTTTGCCAATTACATCTAAGGCTGAGGGATAGATATCATTATGCTCCTGTTTCAGCCAGCCTAAGAGATTGGCAATCTGAGCATTCCGTAAATCTAAATCAGTCTGAAAAATGATTGAAGTCGCCATCGCTTCAGCATATTGACGTGGATGACCTTGCTGCACAAAAACATCCACCAAAGCGGCTAAAGCTGTCTGTGGAATATTAACAGGAGTCCCTTCTGTAGACATAATTTCTGAAAAAAATAAAATTCACAGGCCATTTTAATTTAAACCACGTTCAAGATGAAACCTGTAGTTTATCGAATTACCCCACCCCGGTTTTGCTAAAGCAAAACCTACCCTCCCCTTACCAACTACCGTGTACACACAAATCATCAGATCCCCCTAAATCCCCCTTTCCAAGGGGGACTTCAAGAAAATTTCCCCCCTTTTTAAGGGGGGCTAGGGGGGATCAAAACCCTGTTAGGCAACTTGATCAGACTTCTGTGTACACCGTAGCCTTACCAAGGGGAGGGGTTTTAAACTGACAAAAACTTCACTTTAGGTTTCAAGATGGATGAGGTAAGTACCTAGATAGAATTAATTACTATTATTTATTTACCAATCCTTTGTCCATTAAGGATTTCAGTCCAAATATTTGTGTAATTAATTTTGTCTCATTACTTATATCTATAGGAATTTGATTGGAGTAGCCATCACGAACTAGTTTACTTTTCGTTACATAAGATACTGCGTTTTTTCCTGCCCATCTACTATTAAGTATTAATACTTATTTGTGTAGCTTTTTTTCATTAAAACAATTTGTAAAAGTTCACGTAATTTAGGCTGTATATATAAAGATCCAGTTTGATCTTTAAAAGGAAAGGATATGTAGGGTGTGTTAGCGACATTCCAAAGCACCATTATCAAAGATTTTATGCATTCAAGATTCCATCTGATCACGCTAAAATACTTAGTTTTGTATAGCCACGTATGCTATGAAAAATACAATAGTAATCATATAGAAAATACAATAGTAATCCTATGGAAAATATAATGATAATCATAGAAAAAATACAATAGTAGTCATATAGACAAAATATATAATGTGCTTTTTAGATATTTCAAGGTAATTTTTAATGGATAATTTTACCACTTAGGATTTGCTAATAGATCCTAGAGTGGCGTTAAATGTTATACATGAAACCCTTACACAGTAATAATTTTACGGATATTAAATAATAATAATAATAATCATATTCAATAAACAAGCGTTATCCTATAAATTCATTACTGTGTAACTTTCTTATTAGTCTCTAAGTTTGAAAAAATATTATGCTATCCAGATTTTGTACGTATTGATGATTTAGCATAATGTATATTTTCACTTAATTTCATTTTTCTCTCATTTTCTGTGACTCATAAACTTTACATTTCTTGACAGAATTTTACTTTACATCATAAAAATTAGATGATAGTTTGTTTAAGGGTTAAGCAATTACTTAACCGATAGTCATAAAATTAACAACAAGGAATTAAAAAAATGGCAGTTGAAAAAACCAATTCTTCCTCCAGCTTGGCAGAAGTTATTGATAGAATCCTTGACAAAGGTATCGTAATTGACGCTTGGGTTCGTGTTTCCTTAGTTGGTATCGAACTACTAGCAATTGAAGCTCGGATCGTTATCGCTTCCGTTGAAACCTACTTGAAGTATGCTGAAGCAGTTGGTTTAACCCAATCAGCAGCAGTACCTGCTTAATTTAATTAAGCAAGTTACCAAGTAGGAGAATAACCATGACTCATATTTATAGTTATTCTCCTCATTTCCCAAGTTTCCGACAACAAATAACAAGGAATTAAAAAAATGGCAGTTGAAAAGACCAATTCTTCCTCCAGCTTGGCAGAAGTTATTGATAGAATCCTTGACAAAGGTATCGTAATTGACGCTTGGGTTCGTGTTTCCTTAGTTGGTATCGAATTACTAGCAATTGAAGCTCGGATCGTTATCGCTTCCGTTGAAACCTACTTGAAGTATGCTGAAGCAGTTGGTTTAACCCAATCAGCAGCAGTACCTGCTTAATTTAATTAAGCAAGTTACCAAGTAGGAGAATAACCATGACTCATATTTATAGTTATTCTCCTCATTTCCCAAGTTTCCGACAACAAATAACAAGGAATTAAAAAAATGGCAGTTGAAAAGACCAATTCTTCCTCCAGCTTGGCAGAAGTTATTGATAGAATCCTTGACAAAGGTATCGTAATTGACGCTTGGGTTCGTGTTTCCTTAGTTGGTATCGAATTACTAGCAATTGAAGCTCGGATCGTTATCGCTTCCGTTGAAACCTACTTGAAGTATGCTGAAGCAGTTGGTTTAACCCAATCAGCAGCAGTACCTGCTTAATTTAATTAAGCAAGTTACCAAGTAGGAGAATAACCATGACTCATATTTATAGTTATTCTCCTCATTTCCCAAGTTTCCGACAACAAATAACAAGGAATTAAAAAAATGGCAGTTGAAAAGACCAATTCTTCCTCCAGCTTGGCAGAAGTTATTGATAGAATCCTTGACAAAGGTATCGTAATTGACGCTTGGGTTCGTGTTTCCTTAGTTGGTATCGAATTACTAGCAATTGAAGCTCGGATCGTTATCGCTTCCGTTGAAACCTACTTGAAGTATGCTGAAGCAGTTGGTTTAACCCAATCAGCAGCAGTACCTGCTTAATTTAATTAAGCAAGTTACCAAGTAGGAGAATAACCATGACTCATATTTATAGTTATTCTCCTCATTTCCCAAGTTTCCGACAACAAATAACAAGGAATTAAAAAAATGGCAGTTGAAAAGACCAATTCTTCCTCCAGCTTGGCAGAAGTTATTGATAGAATCCTTGACAAAGGTATCGTAATTGACGCTTGGGTTCGCGTTTCCTTAGTTGGTATCGAATTACTAGCAATTGAAGCTCGGATCGTTATCGCTTCCGTTGAAACCTACTTGAAGTATGCTGAAGCAGTTGGTTTAACCCAATCAGCAGCAGTACCTGCTTAATTTAATTAAGCAAGTTACCAAGTAGGAGAATAACCATGACTCATATTTATAGTTATTCTCCTCATTTCCCAAGTTTCCGACAACAAATAACAAGGAATTAAAAAAAATGGCAGTTGAAAAAACCAATTCTTCCTCCAGCTTGGCAGAAGTTATTGATAGAATCCTTGACAAAGGTATCGTAATTGACGCTTGGGTTCGCGTTTCCTTAGTTGGTATCGAATTACTAGCAATTGAAGCTCGGATCGTTATCGCTTCCGTTGAAACCTACTTGAAGTATGCTGAAGCAGTTGGTTTGACCCAATCAGCAGCAGTACCTGCTTAATCTAAGCAAGTTACCAAGTAGGAGAATAACCATGACTCATATTTATAGTTATTCTCCTCATTTCCCAAGTTTCCGACAACAAATAACAAGGAATTAAAAAAAATGGCAGTTGAAAAAACCAATTCTTCCTCCAGCTTGGCAGAAGTTATTGATAGAATCCTTGACAAAGGTATCGTAATTGACGCTTGGGTTCGCGTTTCCTTAGTTGGTATCGAATTACTAGCAATTGAAGCTCGGATCGTTATCGCTTCCGTTGAAACCTACTTGAAGTATGCTGAAGCAGTTGGTTTAACCCAATCAGCAGCAGTACCTGCTTAATTAAGCAAGCTCCATAATATCAGGATTAATTAATCCTGATATTGGTTCTGCTTTTTTTAATTATCTAGATATTTGGAAATCAACGCTTCTCAAAGGATATTACAAAAAAGTACGAATCCTTATAATGTAGTACCTGGATAAGCAATTTCTGTTAGGTCTGGGCTAATTTACTATTTTTTGGAGAACTTCATGATTTCTTTAATGGCAAAAATCCGGCAAGAACATCAGTCAATAGCAGAGAAAGTGGCTGAACTATCTCTTGAGACCAGAGAATTCTTGTCCGTCACGACAGCGAAAAGACAAGAGCAAGCTGAAAAACAAGCTCAAGAACTGCAAGCATTCTACAAGGATCTTCAGGAAACAAGTCAGCAGTTTTTATCAGAAACAGCCCAAGCCAGAATTGCTCAAGCTGAAAAACAAGCTCAAGAACTGTTAGCATTCCACAAAGAACTTCAAGAAACAAGTCAGCAGTTTTTATCAGAAACAGCCCAAGCCAGAATTGCTCAAGCTGAAAAACAAGCTCAAGAACTGTTAGCATTTTATCAAGAAGTTCGGGAAACAAGTCAGCAGTTTTTATCAGCAACAGCCCAAGCCAGAATTGCTCAAGCTGAAAAACAAGCTCAAGAACTGTTAGCATTCCACAAAGAACTTCAAGAAACAAGTCAGCAGTTTTTATCAGCAACAGCCGACGCAAGAACTGCTCAAGCTAAGGAACAGAAGGAATCTCTCCTGAAATTCCGTCAGGATTTGTTTGTGAGTATCTTTGGTTAATAAATACTCTCATTACCTGTAGTCCATTTGTTGGACAATGGGGCTACATAATAAAACCCCCTGATATTCCAGTTGCAAGACTGGTAAGACAAGGGGGCGATTAATAAAATTCAACAACAATGAATCTTGGCGTGAAGCTTCGGTTGTCTATATTTATACTCCGTATTCGTTAACATAGAAAATCTGTCTAGCATTAACGTTGATACTCTTATTAAACTAGGCTTCGTGCTTCATATACAAACCCAAGTTTGGCAATAATATCCGCACAAACATAAACTTTTTTACCATCTTTAAATTATGACTACTACCCAGGTTAATCATAAAAGAGCCGTTCTTCGTCTTCGTCCAGGGCAGTTTGTCGTCACACCTGCTATCGAGCGAGTCGCAATTCGGGCGCTACGTTATCTCAAATCGGGGTTTCCTGTTCACTTACGCGGACCAGCCGGCACAGGGAAAACAACCCTAGCCATGCACTTGGCTAACTGTCTGGACAGACCAGTCATGTTACTGTTTGGAGATGACCAGTTTAAGAGTTCGGACCTGATTGGTAGTGAATCTGGTTACACTCACAAAAAGGTACTAGACAACTATATCCATAGTGTTGTTAAACTCGAGGACGAATTTAAGCAAAATTGGGTTGATTCCCGATTAACCTTAGCTTGTCGTGAAGGTTTCACCTTAGTTTATGATGAATTTAACCGTTCACGACCTGAAGTTAATAACGTCCTGCTGTCAGCATTAGAAGAAAAAATTCTTAGTCTTCCTCCTAGCAGCAATCAGCCAGAATACTTGAGTGTTAATCCTCAATTTCGGGTGATTTTTACATCGAATCCAGAAGAGTATGCGGGAGTTCACTCAACCCAAGATGCTTTGATGGATAGATTGGTAACTATTAGTATGCCAGAACCAGATGAAATCACTCAAACAGAGATATTAATTCAGAAAACAAATATAGATCGAGAATCTGCTAACTTCATCGTGCGGTTAGTTAAGTCATTTCGTGTAGCTACCGGCGCGGAGAAAACTTCCGGCTTACGGTCTTGTTTAATGATTGCTAAGGTCTGTGCTGATCATAATATTCCGGTGACAACAGAAAGTTTAGATTTTCCAGATATTGCTATAGATATTCTGTTCAACCGCTCTCATTTATCTATGAGCGAATCCACAAACATTTTCTTGGAGTTACTAGAGAAATTCTCAGCCGAAGAACTGGAAATATTAAATAATAGAGTCACAGGAGACAATGATTTTCTGATTGACAATTCCCAATTTTTATCCCAACAATTAGCTGGTCAACCAAATTAGCTTAGAAAGTAGAAGCCTCTCACCTACCCGACCGGGAGGTGATGCGATCAATTTTAGCGGACATTCTCGAAAGGGTTTTAGATAAGGGCATTGTGATTGCTGGCGATATTTCTGTATCTATCGCATCCACCGAACTTGTACATATTCGGATTCGCTTGTTAATTTCCTCTGTGGATAAAGCCAAGGAAATGGGCATCAATTGGTGGGAAAGCGATCCTTATCTCAGCACTAAGGCTCAACGTTTGGTTGAAGAAAATCAACAACTTCAGCATCGTCTAGAGAGTCTAGAGGCAAAGCTAAATTCACTGACATCTTCTAGTGTGAAAGAGGAAATCCCCTTAGCAGCAGATGTTAAAGATGATTTGTATCAAACCAGTACAAAAATTCCATCACCTGTAGATACACCAATTGAAGTTCTAGATTTTCAGGCTCAATCCAGTGGGGGAACTCCACCATATTTAAATACACCAATTGAAGTTCTAGATTTTCAGGCTCAATCCAGTGGGGGAACTCCACCATATTTAAATACACCAATTGAAATTCTCGATTTCCAGGCTCAAACCAGTGCAGAAAGTTCATCACCTGTAGGTTCAACCGTGGAAATTCTCGATTTCCAGGCTCAAACCAGTGCAGAAAGTTCATCACCTGTAGGTTCAACCGTGGAAATTCTCGATTTCCAGGCTCAAACCAGTGCAGAAAGTTCATCACCTGTAGGTTCAACCGTGGAAATTCTCGATTTTCAGGCTCAAACCAGTGCAGAAAGTTCATCACCTGTAGGTTCAACCGTGGAAATTCTCGATTTTCAGGCTCAAACCAGTGCAGAAAGTTCATCACCTGTGGGTTCAACCGTGGAAATTCTCGATTTCCAGGCTCAAACCAGTGCAGAAAGTTCATCACCTGTAGATCCAGCGATTGAGCTGCGGAATGAACACTTTCTTGGTCAGTTTTTCTGCCGAATATTTGATATAATATTAAGGAAATAGGTGTAACTCAATAAATGTTGAGAAGCAACCTATCGAAAAAGTTAAAGCCTCAACTCTGCTCGGCTTTAAACCTGGGCAAAGCCTAAGGGTTAAAAATTATTTCCAAAAATCCAAGACTATTGGTCTGTCAAATTTCTATTTGTTGATGAGGTTTATAGTTTATAGGCTCTCTATTTTCCCTCAAAATCACAATTTTTAGCCTGACAGACCACTAGCGCAAATGCAAAAAAAAGTTAATTTTTGCCAACTAATAATCAATGCTTTATTTTCTTTAGAGCAGGAATTTTTAGTCTGTAAAGTCAGATAGATATGAGTCCTATACCATTCAAGAGTTGAATTATTTGTGACTTCTACCCCAATGCTGCCAACACGTCCTCAGACTAACTCAAGTCGAACTATTAACACATCTACCCAAGGTTCGACTTTAGCGGACATTCTCGAAAGGGTTTTAGATAAGGGTATTGTGATTGCTGGCGATATTTCTATATCTATCGCATCCACCGAACTTGTACATATTCGGATTCGCTTGTTAATTTCCTCTGTGGATAAAGCCAAGGAAATGGGCATCAATTGGTGGGAAAGCGATCCTTATCTCAGCACTAAGGCTCAACGTTTGGTTGAAGAAAATCAACAACTTCAGCATCGTCTAGAGAGTCTAGAGGCAAAGCTAAATTCACTGACATCTTCTAGTGTGAAAGAGGAAATCCCCTTAGCAGCAGATGTTAAAGATGATTTGTATCAAACCAGTGCAAAAATTCCATCACCTGTAGATACACCAATTGAAGTTCTAGATTTTCAGGCTCAATCCAGTGGGGGAACTCCACCATATTTAAATACATCAATGGAAATTCTCGATTTCCAGGCTCAAACCAGTGAAGAAAGTTCATCACCTGTAGGTTCGACCGTGGAAATTCTCGATTTTCAGGCTCAAACCAGTGAAGAAAGTTCATCACCTTTGGGTTCAACCGTGGAAATTCTCGATTTTCAAGCTCAAACCAGTGAAGAAAGTTCATCATCCGTAGATCCAGCGATTGATGTCTAACCTAAACTATCCAGGCTTGAACTATCTGAAACTCTTGAAACTTTAATAGTCAAATTGCATCAAAGACATTTAAAACTTTAGGTTGCATCATAAAAATGGTTTGCACTCCCGCTGAAAACTTCAATAATTCACTGACCATTGCTTCTAAACCCAAGAATGAAGCGGGTTTAGCTCCTTTACTTTTGACTGTATTGGAATTGGTGCGTCAGTTGATGGAAGCTCAAGTAATTCGGCGCATGGAAGAGGATTTACTGAGTGAACCTGACTTAGAACGGGCAGCAGACAGTCTGCAAAAGTTAGAAGAACAAATCTTACATTTGTGTGAGATGTTTGAGGTTGACCCGGCAGATTTGAATATAAATTTGGGAGAGATTGGGACTCTTTTACCATCTTCCGGTTCTTATTATCCAGGTCAACCCAGTAGTCGTCCTTCTGTATTAGAGCTATTAGATCGACTTTTAAATACTGGAATTGTTGTAGATGGTGAGATAGATTTAGGTATCGCTCAAATCGATCTTATTCACGCTAAATTACGTTTAGTTTTGACATCAAAACCAATGTAATCCCAATTTATCAATCATAAATTTAGGTTTAATTTATTCACGGCTTATGAGTATTCCTCTTTATTTGTACGGCATTTTTCCAAATACAATTCCTGAAACTCTTGAGCTTGAAGGATTGGATAAGCAACCTGTTCATAGTCAAGTAGTTGATGAGTTTTGTTTCTTATATTCAGAGGCTCGTCAAGAAAAATATTTGGCTTCTCGCCGTAATTTGTTAACTCATGAAAAAGTTTTAGAACAAACAATGCATGCGGGTTTTCGTGTTCTTCTCCCCCTGCGGTTTGGATTAGTGGTTAAAGATTGGGAAACCATCATGAGTCAATTGATTAATCCCCATAAAGATCAATTGAATCAGTTGTTTCAAAAATTGGCAGGCAAAAGAGAGGTAAGCATTAAAATTTTCTGGGATGCTAAAGCGGAATTACAAACCATGATGGAGTCTCATCAGGATTTGAAGCAGCAGCGCGACAACATGGAAGGCAAAAAGTTGAGTATGGAGGAAGTCATCCAAATTGGACAATTAATTGAAATTAATCTCCTAGCCCGCAAACAAGCTGTAATTGAAGTTTTCTCTCAGGAGCTAAATCCTTTCGCTCAGGAGATTGTAGTCAGTGAGCCTATGACGGAAGAAATGATTTACAATGCAGCCTTTTTGATTCCTTGGGAAAGTGAATCTGAATTTAGCGAACGTGTTGAAGTGATTGATCAGAAATTTGGCGATCGCTTACGTATTCGCTACAACAATTTTACTGCTCCCTACACATTTGCCCAGCTTGATTCATAGGAGTTATTACGATGCTGACGAAACTGTTACTACTGCCCATCATGGGTCCTCTGAATGGAGTTGTCTGGATTGCAGAGCAAATCCAAGAGCGGACTAACACTGAATTTGATGCCCAAGAAAATTTGCATAAACAATTATTAAGCTTGCAACTTTCCTTTGATATTGGCGAAATTGGTGAGGAAGAATTCGAGATTCAAGAAGAAGAGATTCTTTTAAAAATTCAAGCATTAGAAGAGGAAGCACGCTTGGAACTAGAAGCTGAACAAGAGGAAGCACGCTTAGAATTAGAAGCTGAACAGGAAGACTTTGAATATCCACCTGAATTCACAGCAGAAGTTAATAAGGATCAACATCTCGTCTTGTTACCTTAGGATTGATGGGCGCAAGTAAGCCACCTCTTTTTATCTTCAAAACCCTTAGAAAACGGTAATTGGGAATTATCCTATAGGAATCCTATTTGATTGTTGAAAAATTGAGAAAGTCCAAGCCTTTCCTGATCGGTGTTACAATCTAAGTATATTGAGTAAAATTCAAATAGGATGGCTATATAACTAGTACCGCAGGGCGGAAGTCAAAAGTCAAAAGTCAAAAGTCAAAACTAATATACAGTAGGCTTTTTAGCGATTAAGAATGGTTGGTTTATTTACGCCGTGCTGTAATAGTACAATGTTTAGATGAAGTTTAAGTTTATCATAAAAAACCCGCTTTCGCGGGTCAAATGTGGAAAATGTGTTCATATTTTGCCAAATTTATCAAGATTTGAGATATTAATATTCAACCTCAAAAGTTTGGTAATTATTCGACTCAACAAAAATATTTGAACGCACTATATTTTGAGCAGTATTTGAGTGAGGTTGACGCAATTTATGAATCGTTTTTTCTGTCGCTTCTATCTGTTCATTGAGGATATCTAAGCGTTGTTGAAGTAAACCCATTCGTTCTTTAATAGAATACATATCTCGCTGAATACGTTGTTTCTCCGTCACCATTTTATAAAGATCCAATTGACTTGATGCATCAGACTTAGGCCGAGGCATTGTGCTAATTTTAGCTCTGCTAATACTGCGATTACTAATTGTTTTCATGAAAAATACCTGAATATTTTTTATCATTATAACCAAGTTTTTGTAATTGTAAATCCCCAAATTATCTGGAAAAAATTTATCTCTTACTTCCATGAATATGAACTTTAGGTACTTCGTAACAGCAAATATTTTTATCTAGGTGAAATATATGGAATTAGAAAATCTCTACACTTATGCTTTTTTGGAAATACCTAGCTCTCCCTTGATTTTGCCACAGGGTGCTGCTAATCAAGTAGTGCTAATTAATGGTACTGAACTTGCGGCTATTGTCGAGCCGGGGATATTTTTAGAATCATTCCAAAATAATGATGAAAAAATTATCCAAATGGCTTTACATCATGATCGAGTAATTTGTGAACTTTTTCAACAGATTACAGTTTTACCCTTGCGGTTTGGAACTTATTTTACTTCTACAAATAATCTGCTAACCCATTTAAAATCCCATGAAAAAGAATATCAGAATAAGCTAGAAAAGATCAATGGTAAAAACGAATTTACTTTAAAATTGATCCCACGAATGATAGAAGAAATAGTACCATCTGAAGGGGGAGGTAAGGATTATTTCTTAGCTAAAAAGCAACGCTATCAAAACCAAAACAACTTTAGTATTGCTCAAGCAGCAGAAAAACAAAATCTTATTGATTTAATCACCAAAGTTAATCAATTACCCGTTGTTGTTCAAGAACAAGAGGAACAAATACAGATTTACCTCTTAGTTAGTTGTCAAGATAAGACCTTACTTTTAGAACAGTTTTTAACCTGGCAGAAAGCTTGTCCAAAGTGGGATCTACTTTTAGGAGATTGTCTTCCTCCTTACCACTTTATTTAGTGATTATTTATTAAGTAAGTCGGCGCAAAGAAACCAAACTATGTAAAGATAAGTAAATACGGAAAATAAATCTACTGAGGTGATTAAAATATGGGCGCTCGTTTAAGGGTATTTTTAACTCGTGAGCAAGATAAAACCCTGTTTGAACCTAAGAACAAGGGATTTGCCGCAAAAAGTCAAAGATACAGCCGAGGTAATTAGGTTAAATTCAGATAGTTGGTATGTAGAAAAAATAGCTGCTCATTTATATCTTCTTTCTGCCCAAATATTGCTCTGAAATGAATCCAATGGAATTGGAATGGCAGCATCTCAAAAAAGATGAACTATCGGGACAAATGTTTGAGGACGAGTAATACGATTGCTTATGCCGTAATGAATGGGGTTAAAGCCAGGGGAGAAAAAGCACAATACAGTACAAAACGTATTAAATTCAACAAACATACTCCTTCTTAACTTTTCCTTACATAGTTATAAACTTTTCCGCCGACCTACTTAGTCTTTTCGTTAATTTTTTAACTTTATTATGAACCAGTACGACTCACTTAATTTGGTCATGTTTAGCGGCAAAGGTGGAGTTGGCAAAACTACCACTTCTTGCAGTTTTGCTCGTTATTGGGCAAAACAGTTCCCAGAAGAAACAATTTTGTTACTTTCTACAGATCCGGCACATTCTTTAGGAGATGTATTACTGACAGAAGTGAAAGATTATGCTTCACCATTAACAGATTTGCCTAATTTGAGTGTTCAGGCTTTAGATGCTGAAAAACTGCTCTTAGAATTTAAGGCCAAATATAGCGAATTTTTAGAACTACTGGTTGAGCGGGGAAGTCTAGCAGACGGACAAGATTTAGCCCCAGTTTGGGATTTGAACTGGCCTGGTTTAAATGAATTAATGGGGTTACTAGAAATCCAACGTCTACTGTCTGAAAAAAAAGTAGATCGCATAGTAGTTGATATGGCTCCTTCTGGTCATACCTTAAACCTATTGCGATTGAAAGATTTCTTAGATGTGATTTTAAATTCATTAGAGTTATTCCAAAAAAAGCATCAGGTGATCACAGAAACTTTGACCAGAAAAAACTATACTCTTGATGAAGTTGATGACTTTTTGGCTGATCTAAAATTTCAATTAGCAGAAGGGAGACGACTGCTACAGGATAATCAATTTACAGGTTGTATAGTTGTCGCCATTTCCGAACCTATGTGTTTTGCCGAAACCGAGCGATTCATAGAAAGTTTAAAAAACCTAGATGTTCCCTATGCGGGAATAATAATCAATCGAATCTTGGCAAATTCAGATACAGAGCTAGACCGCTATGCAGAACAGCAAAACTTCATCAATAAATTCCTCAAAATTTCCCCAAATAAACCCGTTTTCATAGTACCACAACAGCAATTCCCACCTTTAGGTGGGTTAGCATTAGATAATCTAGCAGGACAAATTCAAAATATTGATCAAGTGGAACTCGCTTCTCCACCACCAATTCAATGGCCGACTAAAATTCTACCTAGCTTTACTGATTTTGTAGCTGAAGGCTGTCAATTGATTGTTGTCGGTGGCAAAGGAGGAGTTGGTAAAACCACAGTGTCAGCAGCCATGGCCTGGGCTTTTGCTAATCGTTATCCTGATAAAAACATTCGCGTAATTTCCATAGATCCTGCTCATTCCTTGGGAGATGCTTTTGGTGAAAAATTAGGACATGAACCAAAATTATTAGCTCCCAATTTAAGTGGACAGGAAATCAATGCTGAGAAAATATTAGATCAATTTCGTGCCGATTATCTTTGGGAATTGGCGGATATGATTAGTGGTGAAGGAACAGAAGCAGACGCAACAATAAATATTGCCTATCTTCCAGAGGCTTGGCGGCAGATTATGTCTCAAGCTTTACCAGGTATTGATGAGATGCTATCTCTAATCACCATCATGGATTTATTAGACAGCAACCAGCAAGATTTGATTATTCTAGATACAGCACCCACAGGTCATCTTCTGCAATTTTTGGAAATGCCAACTGCATTAGGAGATTGGTTATCTTGGATATTTAAGTTATGGATGAAATATCAGAATGTCTTGGGTCGAGTTGATTTCATTGGGCGGTTGCGAAGTCTGCGCCAACAAGTGGTTAAAGCTCAGAAGAAATTAAAAAACCCAAAGCATACCCAATTTGTGGGTGTAATTCAGGGAGAAGCGGCAATTATAGCTGAACATATTCGCTTAACAGAATCTCTAAAAACCATAGGAATTCAACAGCGTTATGTGGTACAAAATCGCTACACTCAAGATGTAGAGATTGAGAGCAGCTTGTTTTCACAACAAACAATTGTTCGCTTACCTAAGTTACCCAGATCTGTCGAACCTATTGCCAGAATTCAAGGTGCCGCCAATCTTTTATTTTAAGTGGATAATGTAGCCAAGAAAAAATGGTTTTTTTAGAGTCAATTTTTGGAGGAATCTGATGAGTGATTTATTCAAGGGATTTGAGCAGTTACTAGAACTAGTAAAAACTCTGGAAGAAAAAGCAGAAAACGGAGAAATCAAGACCAATGTCCAGTTTAACTCCCGACCCCTAAGCAGTATTCCCAGAACAGGAAATATCCCACGTACCAGTAATATGGGGGTTAATATGGGTAACATGGGTAATGACGTGGGTACAAGTCGGATGAACACTCAATCCCCCCCAGCTTCTGGTGCAGGTCCATCAGATCCAGTCGTCCACCCCGATCCTACTTCAGGTATTGCTCTTAAAGATATCGGTGGACTGAGCGAAATTCTTAAAGAACTCAAGGAACTGATTGCTATTCCTTTAAAACGCCCTGACCTACTGGCTAAATTAGGACTAGAACCCACCCATGGCGTATTATTAGTTGGTCCGCCAGGAACGGGCAAAACCCTCACCGCCCGGGCTTTAGCTGAAGAACTGGGCGTTAACTACATTGCCATTGTTGGTCCAGAAGTCATCAGTAAATATTACGGTGAAGCGGAACAAAGACTGCGCGGTATCTTTGAAAAAGCCGCCAAAAATGCTCCCTGTATTATTTTTATTGATGAAATTGATAGCCTCGCCCCAGACCGTAGTGCCGTAGAAGGGGAAGTTGAAAAGCGTCTGGTTGCCCAATTATTAGGCTTGATGGATGGTTTTTCCCATAGCCCAGGGGTGATTGTTCTCGCGGCTACAAACCGCCCTGACCACCTTGACCCAGCCCTGCGACGACCGGGAAGATTTGACCGAGAAGTGCAGTTTCGCATTCCTGACATCAACGGCCGCAAAGAAATTCTGCAAATTCTCACCCGCCCCATGCCCTTGGATAATACGGTTGACCTGGATTTTATCGCCGAGCGGGCGGTGGGATTTGTGGGGGCTGATTTGAAGGCCGTTTGTCAAAAAGCCGCTTATACCGCCCTCCGTCGTCAAGTTCCTTCCATAGAAGTGGAAGCTCCAGAAAACATGACGGTTAATCAAACTGATTTTTTACAAGGGCTAAAGGAAATCAAGCCGGCTGTACTTCGCAGCGTTGAAGTTGAAGTTCCTCAAGTGGCGTGGGACGATATTGGTGGTTTAGAAACGATTAAACAAACCTTGCGAGAATCAGTAGAAGGGGCGTTGCTTTATCCAGAACTTTACCTCCAAACCAAAGCCGTAGCTCCCAAGGGGATTTTGCTATGGGGACCACCGGGAACTGGCAAAACTCTATTAGCAAAGGCTGTGGCTTCCCAGGCCAGGGCTAATTTTATTGGTGTCAATGGACCAGAGTTGCTTACCCGTTGGGTAGGTGCTAGTGAGCAAGCGGTACGGGAATTATTTGCTAAGGCGCGACAAGCAGAACCCTGTGTCATATTCATTGATGAAATTGATACCTTAGCTCCAGCACGGGGAACTTACAGCGGTGATTCTGGTGTGAGTAACCGGGTAGTGGGGCAATTACTTACTGAGTTGGATGGTGTAGAGGCTGGTGCAAGTATTCTGGTCATTGGGGCTACAAACCGTCCTGATGCTCTTGATTCTGCTTTATTACGGGCAGGAAGGTTGGATTTACAACTTAAGGTAGATTTACCTGATTTAGCTAGTCGTTTAGATATTTTGCAAGTGTATACTCAGGGACGACCATTGTTAGATGTAAATTTAACCTATTGGTCTGAAGTCACGGAAGGCTGGAATGGTGCAGATTTAGTATTACTATCCAATCAAGCTGCTGTAGAAGCTATTCGCCGTTTTCGATCGCAAGGACAGACAAATCCGGCTGATATCAGGATTACTAATAATGATTTTGAATATTCTTATCAAGTTTTAGTCAGTCAACGTCATGCTTAATTAGATTCTCTCTGTTACCCTCGGCTGCAAGGAATTTGTCCGGGGGTCGGAAAACATAAAAAAGTAAGTGCAATGGCAATACTACTGGTACTTGTTTTCAGCGTTGCTACAACTGGATAGAATCGTTATGAATTGATTTAGCGATCGCTTTACAGCAGTTTCCGATATTATGGGGTAAAGACACCTTTTTGATTTGGCATTTAACAGGTGGTACAGAAGGCGGTTTGCATATCACTGATGTTACCAACCCACCTTCCGCACCCTAAACTGTCACACAAGGAAAAATGGTCGTTTGGGGATTTGAGATTGGCGAACTGCTTGCAGCAGCGCTTCGCTATCGCCACCTAAGATTCCAACAATTTTGTATCAAAATTATCATCAAAGGTATTCAAAAATCCGAAATTACCGATTGTGAAACTGGGGGGTGCGGAATGTCGGTTACAGATAACGGTGGTGTTTATTTTGTCCCTGCTTTTTCTGGGTTATTTGCACCCTATTGGCGCAATGATGCTAGGGGTGTAATTGTAGGTATGACTAGCTACACAAATAAAGGTCATATTGCCCGTGCGGTGTTAGAAGCTACAGCATGGCAGACTCGTGAAGTTTTGGATGCGATGAGAGAAGACGCGCAGGTAAATTTAACCGATTTGAAGGTAGATGGTGGGATGGTGTACAACAACCTGTTGATGCAGTTTCAAAGTGATGTGTTGGGTGTGCCTGTGATTCGTCCCCAGGTAGCAGAAACTACAGCTTTAGGGGCAGCTTATGCTGCTGGGTTGGCGACTGGTTTCTGGAGTAGTCTGGAGGAGTTGTCTGAGAATTGGCTTTTAGATCAGACTTGGGAAGCGAAGATGGATGCTGTGGAGAGGGAAGGTTGTTATCGGTTGTGGAAGAAAGCTGTTAGTAGGACTTTTGATTGGGTATAATTAACTAATGCAAAATCTACAATACGTAAATTTATACTTTTCACAAACTTACACACAGCCTAAAATAGTATGATTTTCAATATCTCTCCATCTCAGATTGAAAGCTTGGATAGCAAAGAGCTTGTAGAACTGCTGAAAAAATTGCTACACGCCGAAGCACAAAGTTCTGGTATTTGTTTACGAGGAGTTTCAGTACCCCTTCAGATTACTGTTCCTGATGGAGGAGAAGATGCACGAATTTCATGGACAGGAGGGTGTGAAAAAACAAATTATCTAACATCTAGATTTTGCATATTTCAATCAAAAGCTACTAAATTGGGAAAAACAGGCTGGAAAAAAGAGGTTTGGACAAAGCCCAGTCAAAAAAAGGATGCCAAACGAGAACTTAATAATGCTTTAAAAACAACCATTAATGAAAATGGCTCTTACATCGGATTTACCTCTGAAATTTTTATTGGAACTAAAAAAGATGATCTAATTACAGCTATTAAGGAGGGTATTCAAGAGGCTGGGGCTGATCCTGCTCAGTTAAAGACTATTGATGTTTATGATGCAAATAAGATTAAAGACTGGGTATCACAATATCCAGCAATCGCAGTTTGGCTTAACGAAAAACAATCTGGACTTACTTTAAAAAATTTTCAAACAATTAAAAGATTAGGAAAAAAAGTTGATATAGCCTCAATTCCAAAGATTGAAGACAAAGCCAACCGTTTTATAATTGGAACGAAGAATAGCGATAACTCACTTACTTTCGAGAAAGTAAAAGAACGAATTATAGATTACTTAGCTGATTCTAGAAAATCAATCAGAATTATTGGATCATCGGGTGTAGGAAAAACTCGGTTTGTGTATGAGGTGTTTAGAGATGAAACTACTACAGCGAAAAACTCATTAGCAATATCTGCAATTTATTGTGATTTTAGTGGCATTGGCAATCAGATTCTTGAAATAGCCCGGAGTCTTTTAGATGGTGAAAATTCTGCTCTCATGATTGTGGATGAATGTCCGCGTGATATTGCTATTAAGCTTGGTGAAATTATAACAACTGAAGGTAGTAACCTTAAAATCATAACAATTGGTAATGATAATCAACCTATAGAAAAAGATAGTTGCCTCAATATTTCCGTTACTCCTGCTGATGAAACTCTTATTAAAGGCATTATTCAGCAGCGATATCCAAAAGCTGATGACTCAGATATTAACTTTATTAAAGATTTAAGTGGTGGATATCCACGAATTGCAGTATTAGCTACAGATAACTATTCAGAGGGATCGCCAATTCTAAAATCTGTAGAAGATGTTGTAGAGCGCATTCTTACAAGTTGTGGCATAAATCGAGCCGAACAAGTTAGAGCAATTGAGTGTCTTGCGCTATTCAAGCAATTAGGTGCGGATGAAAATATCAGTGATGAGATTGACTTTGTTGGTGAAAATTTAGCCAGACAAACTGGTGATGAGATGTATGAACATTTAGCTTATGCAGCAAAACAAAATCTTGTAGATCATTTTGGTTGTTATTTTATAGCTAAACCTCTTCCCATAGCAGTTTTCCTTGGAACAAGAAGGTTAGATTTACTGCGTGTAAACACAATCCTTAAATTTATAGAAATTGCATCTCCAACATTACGTGCATCTTTTTTAAGTCAATGGCGTTATTTCGATGATTCAAAAACAGCCGCTACAGTTGCTCAAAGGCTTTTAGCAAGAGATGGGTGGTGTGGTTCACGAGAACATTTGAAAACTGAGCTTGGTTCACAATGCCTAAATGCCATAGTACACATCGATCCTGATGGTGTAGCTAATGTTATTCATTATCTATATAAAGATTTATCTATAGATGATTTGAAGGAAGCCATAACGAGAAAGCATGATTTTTTCCAAATTTTAGCAAAACTTGTTTTGCGAAAAAGATATTTTTACATAGCAGCACCACTACTCATGCGGTTAGCTGTGATTGAAGATAATACTTATTCAAATGATGCAGGTAAACGGTTTAAACAACTTTTTCAATTACATCTCAGTGAAACTGAAGCTGAACCTGATGAAAGGTTTGCAATTATAGATCAAGGACTATCATCAGGTGACGAAAGAATCATATCAGTTTGTATTGACGCACTGGAAAATACCCTTAAACGAAATTATTTTTCTGGGTCAGGGATCTCTTATCAAATGGGAAGCAAACCTGTTCCTGAAGAATGGAAACCAAAAGTATGGGGTGAAATTTTTTATTTTCACAGAAATGGTCTTCAAAAGCTAGATTATATACGCTCACAGTATACAAAATTCTCGATTCAGTGTGAAAACATTATTGCCAAAGCCATTCGGTCACTTATTTGTGAAAATCTCTTAGATGATATTGAACAAATTTTAGCCAAAATTACTAAAGAAAAACAAATTTGGCTTGATGCTATTAAGGGAATTAGCGATTGGTTATATTTTGACAGCACGAAAGCACCAGAAGAATTTTTACAAAAAGTTAGGAAGCTTTATGATAAGCTAATACCAACTGATCCAATTCAGAAAGCACTTCTCTATACAAAATTTTGGCACTCACATCTTCGCAATCCTGATATAAAATACGATCAGGAAAATAGGTCTACTAATGATTTTGAATATGCTGACAGAAAAGCAAAAGAAGTTGCTGCTGAAATTGCAGTAGACAAAGAACTTACAGATCGTGCCATCCGAATAATGATTAGGGAAGAACTGAACAATGTGTTTCCATTTGCTCATGAGTTGGCCATGAAATTGGAAGATCCAGTACAATCTTTTCAGTTAGCAATCAATGAATTTGAAATATCTTCTGATGGGAAAGGAATAAATTTTTTAAGAGCATTACTTTCTGGGATTGATAAAAGAGATACTGAATTTGCAAATAAGTGCATTCATATTGCTCGTAATTGTGATGCCCTAAAGCATGAAATAAGTAATATTTATAGGTCTGTTGATATCTCTGTTGGTAGACTAAATGAAATTATTCAAAGAATAAGAGATGGGAGTATTCCCGTAACAGAATGTGTCTATTTTTCTTATGGACAAGCACTAAGCCAACTTAATTCTGAAGATATTTTTAGTTTAATTGATGAATTATCTTCTAATCACGGTTCGGAAGGTGTGTGGGTATCTCTTGAAATTATTTCTATGTACCAACATAATAAAGATATTCTTGACAGGCAACTCGCCAAACGGATTAAAGAAATTATTACTTCAAAGGAACTTTTTGAAAAAATAAGGTCAGCTACTACAGATGGATATTTATTTGAAGAGCTTGTTTTATTGATGCAAAAACATTATGGTATAGATGACGAATTCGCCATTGGACTTAGTAATCAAGTAGTAAGGTTATGCAAAGTTGAAGAGTATCAAATTTTCTCTGCGCTAGAAAAATATTGTAGAAATATCATTGAATTATTAGTGAAAGAGAAACCGATCTTACTGTGGAATAATTTATCACATTTCTTTGAAATTGCAACTCCATCAGAGATTTATCGCTTAGAAGCTATTATTAGGCCACAACAAGATGCTTTTGATGTAAATTCTCGTAATGTAGGATTTAATTATAAAGAAGGCATACTATTCGGTATTTCTGATTCTATATTTAGAGAATGGGCTAAAGTTAATCCGGAAATTCGTGCATCCTTCCTATGTATTTTCTATCCTATGCTTGAAATAGACGATCAAGGTAATCATAGATGGCATCCAGCTTTAGAAAAATTGACTCATGAATTTGGTGCTTCTAAGGAATTTCGCCAAGCTTTAGCACCTCGTCTCTTTCCTAATATATGGTCAGGGTCTAGAATCCCATACCTTGGAATTTATTTAACACCTTTGGAAACATGGTTTAATCATCCAGTACCTGAAATGTCCGTTTGGTCAAAAGATATGTATTATTTCCTAGAAAGAGAAATAGTCAGTGAACGTAAGCGAGAAGGAAAAAATTCATAGTATGGTTGCTATTTTTGCAGATACGCTTGAGTGAAAAATTGCTGTGAGTGTCACCCAAAGGGTGTTAGCAAAGCGATCATCGCTCACCTTTTCCTTTCTCTCTCAATAAGCGATCGCTACCTTAAGACTAATTTGCCATGATTTACCCTAAAATTATATAGACCAAAGATTAAACATCAGGAAAAATCATGAATTATCAAGACATTATTACCATTGAACCTGGAAAACGCAGTGGAAAACCTTGCATTCGAGGAATGCGGATCACTGTGTACGACATTTTAGAATATTTAGCAGGTGGGATGACAGAAGCCGAAATTCTGGAAGATTTTTCAGAACTGACATCTGAAGATATTAAAGCTTGTCTTTCTTTTGCTGCTGACCGAGAGAAAAAGTTATTTGTTGCATCTTTATGAAACTGCTATTAGACGAGAATTTATCAGATCGGATTGTTGATAAAATTATTGATCTGTATCCTGATTCTCAGCACGTTAAGACTTTAGGACTTATAAATACTGATGATGCTATTATTTGGGAATTCGCCAAAATGAATAGTTTTGTGATTATTTCCAAAGATTCTGACTTTCATCAACGTAGTTTACTTTATGGTCATCCACCTAAATTTATTTATCTGCGTATTGGTAATAGTCCCACATCAAAGATTGTGCAGATTTTGAGAGATAATTTGTCCACAATTACCCAATTTGATAGTAGTGACACGGAAAGTATTTTGGTATTAACTTAATTAAACTCCCAGATATTGGAGGTTTATATTTTCTGATATACAAATCATGCGTAAAGATATTTTAACCAAAAGTCTCTGAAATATATTGTAAATGTTTCTGTACCGGAGCGATCGCATTAGCAACAATCATCCCACTAGCAGCCACAGCCGGCAACCCAATCCCCGGAAAAGTCGAATCTCCACAACATAACAACCCCGACAAAGGTGTATTCCCACCAGGAAATAAACCCTTCCCTGCCGCTATAGCAGGTCCATAACTACCATGATGACGACGCAAAAATCGCCCATGAGTAAGGGGAGTACCTACCAAACTAACTTCGCAACGGGAACGAATATCAGGAATAATTCTTTCCAAAGCTTGCCACATCACCTCCGCACGTTCTTGTTTTAACAACGCATATTCTTCGCTATTGCGTTCCTTTCCTTGCCAAATAGCATAAGGTTCATTACCAGGAGTATAAACGTGAATTACGTGCTTACCCACTGGTGCTAAAGACGAATCAAGAACTGAAGGAATAGATACAACTACCACATTTTGCGGTGCAGTTACGCCTTTGTCCCAATCGTTAACGACAATGTAGTGAATACCTAGATTCTCAGGTAATCCTGCTGCATCAATACCTAAATGCAGGTGCATAAAACTATCACATTCAGGAGTTGCTTGTTGCTTTTCTACATACCGTTTAGGTAAAGCACCTTCAGGAATGAGTTTGAGGGTATCCCAAACAGAAGCATTAGAAACAACAGCTTTACTGGCTCGGATTTCTTGACCACTCCGCAGACGTACCCCGACAGCACGGTTATTTTCTACTAAAACTTGCTCCACATGAGCATTCAAAACTAACTTACCACCATGTTTATTCAACCCCCGTACCAGTGCATCAACTAATGCACCACTTCCCCCAATCGGATAATCTAACTGCACATGAGGACGATACCAATCTGCAAACATGAAAGCCACTTCTGCGGCTATTGTCCCATCTGCGGGTAATCCAGATAACAAAAAGCAAAGTAAATCTAACCAGTTGCGAATAAAAGGGTCTGTGATTACACCATCAATAATATTAGAAAAAGACCCTGTTAATTTGATGACGTTAGCGGCCTGTTGCAGTAAAGCTGGGGCAAATTTACCCATAGTTAACACCGCACCTAAATCATAGCGCAAGGCAGAGGGTGGGAGAGCAGTGGCACTCTTACCTAAAGGTGTCATAATTTCCTGGAGTTTGCGCCATTGTGCTACAGCTTTATCTCCCCGCAGTTGTTGCAATATTTCACAGAATTGGTCAGCACCAACTTGAGCATCAAAGTAGCCTTCTGGTAAATAACAACCCCAGGTATTGTAATTGACGCAGGGTAAATCTTCGCCAATGGCATCTAAAACTTGACGTAAGGGATTAGGTGAAGGGCTATAGGATAAACCAGAATATAAAGAGGGTCCAGACTCAAACTTGTAGCCATTGCGTTCAAAAGCATGAGCCGCACCACCGGCAATGGAGTGGCTTTCTACTACTGTGACATCAATTCCATAGCGTGCCAAGAGTGCAGCACAACTCAATCCGCCAATACCGCTACCAATTACGACTACTTCTGTGTTACTCATAAAGAATGCTTGATGACTGGGCTTTTTCAAAAATCATAGATAATGGATTTATTCTCAATTCTCGTCAACTTTGGTTAGCAGTAGGTTAGCTGGAAAAATTCAAATCATGTAACGGTATGTAAGGTTGATTCAATCCGTTATTGTTGTTGAGTTTTAGCAATTTTACAAAACCCAATATATTTGGATTTTATCACACGAACCTATTTACCTATTGATGATTCATGTCAACAAGAATAAAAATTTTATCCATTTGAATGTGTTTTCATAAAAAATTACAATTTTACTTTTGTTATATCTGGCTTTATTTTAGCATTTTAGTCATCTCCTAAAAGGGTTGCAGCATAACCATACTTATTTTGATGATTCTTATTTAACCATCTTTTAACAGCCGCATTTTCACAATCTTGTTTTTGATGTCCATCTTGTTTTTTAATAAATTCTGGTTCTAAATTAATTACTTTACTTGTTTTTGATTAGGAGAAACTACAATGGGTGTGACACAGCCATGAAAATAAGTTGTAGTTCCATTTCGATGATTACGAAAATTACAATGAGGGCAACTAATTTTCTTAGATGAGAAATATTCTGTCCCATCTAAAGCGATTAAAATTTCTTCATCTAAGTAGACAAACTTTTTCAAAACTCCATTTTTATTTAACCATTCATAGACCTCTTGAAAAGTCATAAAGAATATTTAAATTCACCTGATGTCTAATGACCAAGTTGAGCTTTAGCCTGTTGCCACAGGGCATCTAATTCTTCTAAACTATAATCTGTCAACGGACGTTCAATTACATCTTCCATTTTTTGCAATCGTTGAATAAATCGCTGACTTGTCCCTTGTAAACCCGCACTAGGATCAAGTTTGTGCCATCTGGCAACTTGAATAATGGCAAATAGTAAATCACCTAATTCGGATTCTTGTCTTTCTTTGGTTTCTTCAGCTAAAGCCTGTTGAAATTCCCCTAACTCTTCATGAAATTTACCCCAAACTTCATCTACATTGTTCCACTCAAAACCAACCTTAGCCGCCTTTTCAGATATCTTCATAGCTGCATTTAATGGCGGAAGACTACGGCGATAACGATTCAATTGATCACTGAGTTTTTGGGTTTCTATAGTTTCGCCTTTTTCCGCAGCTTTGATGGTTTCCCAATTTTTGTGTACCTCTTCCATACTTGCTACAGTCACATCACCAAATACATGAGGATGACGACGGATTAACTTTTGAGAAATGCCCTCAGCTACTTGTTGGAGAGAAAAATCACCCGCTTCACTGGCAATTTGCGCCTGTAATACTACCTGTAATAATAAATCACCTAATTCTTCAGAAATAGCCTTTTTATCCCCGGTTTGAATTGCGTCTACCACCTCATAGGCTTCTTCAATCACATAGGGAGTTAGACTTGATGGGGTTTGTGCTAAATCCCAAGGACAACCATCAGGCGATCGCAATTTCGCCACCACATTTATTAACTCTTGTAACGCCTCTAAAGTCTGATTAATTTCCATCTTTTTACCGCTTTTTGACACTGCGACGACCGGGGCTAACTTTACGTTTCTTAATTTTGCCACGAGGGAGTAAACCTTGAATACCCTGTTTTTGAAAGCGCTTATAACCAGAAACAGTCCAATCACTGCAAGAATGGCTCATTGCACCGAGTTCACAGCCGACAAAGAGGGCAAAAAATTCTCCATAATACATATAGATGGTCTTCCCCACAGTTCCCCACAGTTCTCCCCAATTCCAAGCCACATTTCCCAACTTGGTGAAAATCATCACAACCACAATCGCCACCAACGCCAAAAAAGTCGTCAGATACACCACCCGTAAAGTTGTGCCAATAATCGGACCGTGAGATAAAAAAGAGCGATGTCGCAGACTTTTTTGATAAGGTAGCCAAATCCACCGCAGAAAACCCCACCGCTGAAATTGACGGGAGTAAATATCTAAATCAGGACCAAACATCAGCCCCCCAAACATAAACCCACCCGCCACCAACAAAGTCATATTACTGCTGTGAGTGGAACCCAGCGTTACACCCGCCACCACAGGCATAGACCAAATAGTAATGCGATCGTGCGTTTGACCAGAGGGCATCTTAGGAAAATTAAAAATATAAAATTAACAGTGAAATCCTGAGTCAGTATAGCTCAATTCCATTCCCATCAGCCTTTTCCATCGAGCAAAAAAATTTTTCTCAAAAGACTTGCAAAATTTAGAAAAGCTATGCTATATTAATTGAGTGAAAGAAACGGGCGGTTAGCTCAGTTGGTAGAGCGCCTGCCTTACAAGCAGGATGTCATCAGTTCGAGTCTGGTACTGCCCATTTTAAAAAATCTACTCTTGTATAGGAGTTTGTGACCTTACCCATAATTTTACCGCGACGGCAAGCTTATGCTTCCAACACAATCCGGCAGAGTTATGGGTTTAGTTTTTGAAGCTAATAGGTAGGGCTTGCTGAATAAACCTACAACCCAGACGCATGAAGAGTTTTATCTGTATGAAAGATAAATGAGGTGCAAGGAAAGTGTGATAATAAGTAGTGAGACAGAATTAATTCCACAATGTCATTGCGTAAGCGTTGCGTGGCGTTAGCCATATGGAACGAAGTGAAATGAAGCAATCGCAAGGGTTGTCATTGCTTCCCTTCGCTCTCAATGACTGTAAATATTTTTGTCCAATTACTTAGCATCAAAAATCGTTCAATTTTCCAGACTTGATATTACTTCTAAGTACAATCCGATTGAGCATCGGCTGTTTCCACATCTAAGTCGGGCTTGTAAAGGTGTTATTTTCGACAGTGTTAACACTGTTGCTAATGCTAAACCACAACAACATTTAGAATTGTAAGTTATTTAATCCACATTCCTTAATAGATAATAGGTAATTAGTTAGGTAATGCTTTTATTATTCCCCATTCTCTGGTTCAAGATTTAAACCGCGATAGATTTGTTCAAGGGGAAAGTTAAGATTAATGCTTTTAAGTTGGATGGTGTCACCTGGTTTGTAGTTGATAATTAACCAGTCTCCTGCATCATTTTTGTGATAAAGGTCAATTTCCATACTGGTGGAACTGACTAGCAGATAATCTATTAAAGCTGAGTTATTTTGATACATTCTAAATTTACCACCTCTGTCATAGGCTTCGGTACTTTTGGAAAGAACTTCAACAATTAAGCAGGGGTAGGTAATATATTGGGTGCTGGTTTTGTCCCGTTCGTCGCAGGTGACGCTAACATCTGGGTAGGTGTAGTTATTAGTGCCAACAATCTTAACTTTGATATCAGAATTTCCAGTGATACAGCCTGTATTTTCTAGGTGGCTGTCAAACATGGCAGTAAAGCGGATGGCGATACGACCATGATTGATGCTACCGCCGCTCATGGCGTAAACTTGACCGTTGATATATTCATGTTTTTCTAGTTGCTGTTCTTCCCATGCAAAGTATTCTTCGGGGGTTAGGTGGGGGTTGTTGTCTTTAGCGGCAATCATTTTCTTTATAATTGGTAATGGCTAATACTTTTATTTTATCCTGTTCCCTGTTCCCTGTTCCCTGTTCCCTGTTCCCTGACCACACAAGTAAATATGGCTAACGCCACGCTTCGCTATCAGGAATCAAACCGGATTCCTATATTATCAATAAAATCAGTAATTTCCTGATAAAAAACCTGCCCCTTTTCCCTGCTACTCCTAGCAGTCACCAATAACCTTAAAGTTTCCACCAACGAACTGATAGCAGAATCACAAACCAAACCAAAAAGCTGAATTAGATTGTGAATTTGTTTAATTTCCCATTCATTAATTTCTGTATCTTTTTGGGCGAAACTCTCAATATAGTCAATCGCCTCTTTATGTCCAATCACCTCTAAATGTTCATCGAGAGTCTTGCCCCCAATTGTAATTCCTTTAGTTAACACTAACTCGGTTTCACTTTGAGTTAAAGTATTCCCTTCAATGGCATTAGAGTTATAAGTAAAGCGGACATCATACAGCTTTTTGAGTTCCGCGATCATTGTTGTGTCAAAGGGTCTAAAGTCATCTAGCCAAACTTTTAGCTTGTCTATTTGCTCTAATTTAAGTGGTTCTTCCGTACCTGTTATGCCAAATATGAGTTTATTTACCCCACAACCCATATAAATAAAGGATTTTATTGTTTTTGATACCAAATTTGTCAAAATAACCAATAAATTAATGTAAAATCCTTATATAACAGGGATCTTGGGATTTAAAAAAATAATTTAGCATAACAAGTACCGAAGAGCCATAAAAATGAGGGGTATTGCGTTTTGTAAAATGGCTGAAACTCAATCAGAATCTCGCATTGAGACAACTTTACATACCGTTATATACCTTTAAATTTTTCTGTTCACCTACTTAGGACATAGCAAGGGACTAGGCATGGAAAAGTTATACTACAGCAAGAATTTATGCGATCGCAGTCAGTAATTTTATCTCGATATTTGAGCAACGCCTAACAGCATCAAGCCACGAATCACTAATAACTGAGGTTTCAACTTGGAGATTGAATCATCGTCCACGCCAAATCAGGAGGTGGTAAACTTGGTATTTCCTCAATCCGATACCTCAAAAATCGGGTATTTCTTGACCCCATATGATCAACCCAATAGGGTAAGGTTAACCTACCTCTATTATCCCTAATTATCTATTGTCTCACCCCTTTTAGATAATCTTCCGAAACAATTTTGAGCGTTTTAATCAACTGGTCACTTTCTCCGAAAAATAAACAACCAAACCGTTTTACTCTGTCAGGATGGTCAAACGCTAACTGTATCCTCTCCCTTAAACTTGGTTGTATCTTCTCCTCATCAGAACGAACCCAAATTAAACACTTGAGATTAGACGAAATTTCTTGATAACAGGGAATAACATTCTCTGGATGGCTAAAATCAGTATTCTTAAACCCTCTCATTTGACGCAAAATTTGTGACTTTTTGGGACTAGATAACATAGCGATCGCCAATTCTACCCCACAGTGGCGATAGACATCCGTTTCCCCTACCAAAGATAACAACATCCCATACACTGTTGCTGGAGGAGGCACAGGATAGGTTTTTCCCATTTCCCTTGCATGGGATTCCCTAAAAGTCGCAAATGGAACATCCAAATAGAGAATTAATGGCGCAATCATTTTGATTTTTCTAACCCCAAGTCTCTTTTAATGACTGTTTTCAAGGCTTCAATCAGTTCATTTCGATTACGATAAATATGCGCCTTCTTAAAAGGGGAATTATCAAAATTATCCAATTGCTGTAAATCCTTAACAATTGCTCCCCCAATCCATAATGTACTGGGGTCAATCTGTCCGCATTCCACTTCATCTATAAACTCTTGTGTAAATTTTGCTGCCTTACTTTGAGGATCGCAATATTCAAAACAATAGGAAATATATGAAGCAAAATGAGTTGTCCGTTGAAATACCAAACTATCGGGACAGAAAGGATACATTTCTTCTAGTTGTTGATTGTTTAGTAATGAACTATCATCAATAATGGTGGGTTTATCCTTGGGTTTATAACTAGCGATCGCTAACAATGACCAAATTATTAATTCTTGCCAAGGTGTTTTTTTAATGAGTAGTGAAATTTCTTCTTGATGCTGATTAAAATACTTATTTAATCCCCCTCTTACTAAAAAATCAGACAAATATTCCTTAAATGACAAGTCATCATAACAATAATTTAGTTCTGCCCTTAATCGTTCAACCTTCTTCTTAATTGGAGGGTCTTTTCCTGCCTCTACTTTGGCATACATTTTAGCAAAGGTTCCTTTCATTGCTTGCTGAAATACCTTAATAAAAATAAGATGCTGCTTATCTTCTTCACTATTCTCTGCCATTATGATGAATCCTTCTCGATTGAAAAACAACTGGTTAAATAAATATCCTTGTAAATCCTCTATTACCAATTTTTCCCAAAAATCAGACCACCAAGGGATTCCTTTCACTAAATTATCAGCAATCAGGGAGCGAATCGGATTAACTTTAATAAAAATTTGCTTAGGTTAATTGATAAAAATTTTGACCTATATGAAAAGCTTGACCCGCTAAATAAGGATATCTTCTCTGATTCCAGATACAGCGATTTCCAATCATATAAGGTACATCTTAGCCCCCTCATCGCTTGCGGGGAGGGGGTTGGGGGTGGGGTTCTTCTTCCGGGTTTGATGACAATTTGCTGTAAGTGGGTCTTGTCAGTAGCATCTATTATTTTTTTGTCAAGTTCTATTGACACTTTGTAACAATCTTGTTATATTAGTTTACATAAAGTAACAAACCAGAGAAAAAAATTATGTATACCACAACGGATGAAAAAGGCATTCTTAACAACTACGCCAAAGAACCGAAACTTTACCACGCAGAATTTCCTAGTAAGGCACAACAAAATAAGTATGCTTTTCAAGGCGCAGTAGCAATATTACTTTTAACTTCTATAGTTCTAATTACCTTGGGGGTTAGCTAAAATTTCCCGCTTCGGTATTTGTATCTAATCGTCATTCAAATTTTCTCCTAATCAACCCTGGTCAGTTTCGCCAGGGTTTTTTGTATTGTATTTTAATCCATATTCGTGATACAATCAGATTGTCAGCAAAGACATTAAAAACCTACCGGGGGACTCTCGGAAAGTTACGCTTGTCAGAGATGATTCTGCCAGTAATGGCAAACAGGATCAGGGCAAGAACCCAAATATTTATTTAAGGAACCCTGCCTGAAGCTGGGATAACTGAGAGATATAGACTGAAACTCTCTATAGAATCCCCGCGTCTTTGGACCGGGGAGTGTCAATGCCATTTCTTGCTTTACTGCCCACTTAAACGTCGAAGCTGATCTCGAAAATAACAGAAGCTTAATGATTGATTATTATCAATGTCCATAAAAGGAGTAGTTTTGCCGGAAACATCCTCAACTAATATCTCAAAGTACATATATTCACCTTGCGTCCAAGTAGTCACTGTACCAAAGTCCACCCAGGGGCAACCCTTCAGAAACAAGATTATTAATCAGAGGATCTTCACTAGCCCGCTTAATTTTAGCAAATCCATCTTCGCCCTTTTCTAATATCCAAACTTCTTCAGGTTCAAGGGCATCTACAAAATATGGTTGATGTGTTGTCACAAATATTTGTGATCCACCTTTTTGACCTGTAGTGTGTTCTCGAAATTCTCTAGCTAGAGTTTCTAAAAGTTTATGATAAAGTCCATTTTCTGGTTCTTCGATACACAAAAATGGTGGTGGTGATGGATCTTCCAACATCAGAAGATACGCAAATACTTTGAGTGTACCATCTGACATTTGTTGAGAGTAAAATGGGTCTTGAAACCCTTTGTCATTGAAACATAAAAGCAGTCTTCCATCTGGACTTGGGGAAGTGCTAATCTTGTTGACACCGGGAATTTTGTTGGCTATTTTTTCCAGTATGGATTGAAACTTTTTTGGATGTTCTCTTTCCATAAACTGAACTACATTACCTAAATTATCTCCATGAGTATTTAAATGCTTTTGTGGTCCAGCTAGAGGTAAACTGCGGGCAGCATCTGGTGTAAAATAGCTTAAATACCATCCTTCAATAAATCTTCTAAACATAGAAATTCGGGGATGTTGTTTAAGTGAACCTAAAGTAGCAATTCCCAGTTTTCGCTTATCGTCAAGTTCAACTACTTCGGTTTCTTTGCTTTCTTTTTCTGCTTCACCCCTTTGGATTTTATCCATTAAATCTGACACATCAAAATCATCTTGTTTGCCTTCTTGTTCACCTTTCCATGCGATTCCTCTGCCTTCATTGAGAATTAAAAAAGAAAAAGGTTGTCCCTTACCTTGTCCTTTTCTGCGTTGTCTGAGTCTCTCTTTTTTTACATAAGGTCTTCGAGATGAGTCAATATCTATTGCTAATTCATAAGTAATTGGTCGGGCATTACCATCTTCTTTATAATAGATTTCAAACTCAATACTTCCCTGTTGTCCTTGAGAGAGAATTTTCTCAAAGCCACCACGACCATGAGCATAACAAGCTTCTTCTACTCCATTTTTTAAGCAATCGGCAAGAAAACCAAAAGTGTCGAAAATGGTACTTTTTCCCACACCATTCTTACCAATAACGGCTGTCATTGGTGTTAATGGCTTGGCAGTTTGTGTGTTCCATAATTTCCCCAAAGTGATATCACGAATAACTCTGTAATTTCTAACTCTAAAGCCTTCTATCTTCGACATTTAATTTGCTCTACTTTGATTTTACTCGCTAATTTTTTGAGGAATTAGATAAATAACTCCTGAAACAATTGTCAATATTACAGATATCCAAAAGGTAATTAAAACCGGAGTTTGCCAAGTTGGTGATAAGGGGGCAATTAGTAAAGATATGGCAATGATTTGACTCACTGTTTTCAGTTTACCCCAAATATTTGCCCCGGTGATGGTGGTTTGATTAACTCGCCAACCGGCGATCGCTAATTCCCGTGCTAAAATTATGAACACTGCCCAAGCTGGGATTTTTCCTAATTCTACTAATACTAATAATGGTGCAAGTACCAATAATTTATCTACTAAAGGATCAAGAAATTTACCTAATTCGCTAATTTGGTTGAGTTTTCTGGCTAAATATCCATCTAACCAATCAGTTAAAGCCGCAATTAAAAATATAGTTAAACATATCCATTTGGCTTCATTTGTGGGATTATATAAACCATAAAGTAAAAAAGGTATTCCCAGCAGTCGAGAAAAAGTAATCCAGTTAGGTAGAGTCATCACAATTTAAAATTACAAACCAACCTAATTATATAGGTTAGCTACTAATATCCCCCAACATGGGATACGTTATCAAGATATGTAACTCTGAACCTTAAAAGTATTGATTATATGCGTGCTATGCTGATAGTGGTGCAGCACTTATCCCCCAACTTTAAAAGCGTGATGAAAGAGTTACTGGAAAGACGCACCCGAATTACACTTACCAAGTGTTGTTGTAAAATTTATTTACAAAATAAAAACACCCACATTAGAGAGGAATTGATGGTGGAACAAAAAATTAACTGTGCTGAAGCCTGTGTCAACGGGTGTGTTTTAGGTGATCAATGTCCCAATATTGAGTATCGAGAATCAGCTTCAAAATTCATCGAAGAAACTTCTTTAGACAAAATGCTAGAAATAGCTGAAGAAAGATTGCGGAAAAAAATGACAGAACCCCCAAAATGGGTGTTTCCAGAAGATTCTTAAAGGGAATTTTGAGTAAGAAGTTATTGAAATGAGTTAAAATAGTGGGTTAACAACAGATAACCCACTCAAAATATTAGTAGGTTAGCATTGAAAATTGTTGTTTTGGGAAGGCAAGAGGCAAGAGGCAAGAGTGAAGAAGCTTTGGGCGATTTTACTTTTCTTTACACACTTTGGTTTTATTGTGTTCACCTACTTTACCATCGTCATAAAATCAATAATAGTTAAAAATGAATGAATATATCTCAATAGACAGCGCAGCAGTCAAAGCAAAAGCCAAAGAATTGGGATTTCACGAAGTAGGGATTGCTGCTGTCGGTGATTTAGAGACGACAGAGACAGAAAAATTGCAAGCTTGGTTAAAAATGGGTTATCACGCCGACATGGAATGGATGAAAAATCCCAAGCGTGAGGATATTAATTTAGTGATGCCAGAAGTGCGATCGCTCATATCTGTAGCCTTAAATTATTATACCCCCCATCAACGTCCCCAGGGGGATGAATATGGCAAAATTTCCCGTTATGCTTGGGGTCGAGATTATCATAAAGTCATCCACAAAAAGCTCAAAGAACTAGCCAATTGGCTAGAATCCCTGGGCGAAAATGTCAAAGCCCGTTATTATGCAGATACAGGGCCAGTCCAAGATAAAGTTTGGGCGCAAAAAGCCGGCATTGGTTGGATTGCTAAAAACGGGAATGTGATTACCAGAAAATACGGTTCTTGGGTGTTCTTGGCAGAAATATTAACCAATCTGCAACTAGAAAGCGATCGCCCATCCACCCAACATTGTGGCACCTGTACTCGTTGTTTGCAAGCCTGTCCGACAGGTGCAATTACCGAACCCTTTATCGTGGATGCTAATCGCTGCATTGCCTATCATACCATTGAAAACCGCGCCGAAGAACTACCAGCAGACATCACACCCAATTTACAAGGATGGATCGCAGGTTGCGATATTTGTCAAGATATTTGTCCTTGGAATCAGCGATTTGCTCAAGCAACTAATGTCAAGGATTTTCAACCCTATCCTGGAAACTTAGCTCCCAAGCTGGTAGAATTAGCCCAAATATCCAATGAGGAGTGGGATAAAAGATTCACAGCATCAGCCTTGCGACGCATTAAACCAGAAATGTTACGACGTAATGCTCGCGCTAATCTTGATAAATCCAGGCATAATAATGACCCAGAAAGTAATAATTTTTGATTTCGATGGGACGATTGCTGATACAGTGGATGCTCTTGTAACTATTGCCAATCGTTTAGCCTTGGAATTTGGATATGTGCCGATTAATTCGCAAGAACTAGTCCTATTGAGAAATTTAACAGCCAAAGAAATTATTAAATATTCTGGTGTTTCCCTATTCAAAATTCCTTTTATGGTTAAAAAAGTAAAAGGAGAATTAAAACATAAAATCCCAGAATTAAAACCTATTGAGGGAATTAATACCGCATTAATAGAACTCCACAATCAAGGTTATCAACTGGGAATTATTACCTCTAACTCTCAAGAAAACGTCAATCAATTTCTTAAATGTCATAACTTAGATTATTTGTTTGACTTTATTTATTCAGGAGTAACTATTTTTGGTAAAACCACAATTATTAATAATGTGTTGCGACAAAAACATTTCAACCCTGAAGCAGTAATTTATGTCGGTGATGAAACTAGAGACATAGAATCTGCTAAAAAAGCCAATATCAAAGTTATTGCTGTCAGTTGGGGTTTTAATTCTTCCGAAGCCCTCAGCAAACAAAACCCAGATTTTTTAATTCATCATCCCAGTGAATTATTGGCTGTAATTAAAAGCTGTTAAGGGAACTCCAAAAAATAAATCATAAGACCTTGTATACTAAGAAACTCTCTAGTACCGTGCAGTTTAAGTGAATGAACCATTTTCAAGCCTTGTAATCAATCAAATTTTCGGAGCTTTTAATAGTCATATTATTTACGCCAACCTGTACTAGTAGATTCTGACCATGAAAAATTCAGAAAGTAGGGGCGCAGGGTCTGCGCCAAAAAACGATTCATCAATAAGACCATGAAATTTATTTACCCCAACCCATAATGGCTATTAAGAATGGTTGCTTTATTTGCACCATGCTGTACTAGACTAAGTAGGTGAACAGAAAAATTTAAAGGTATATAACGGTATGTAAAGTTGTCTCAATGCGAGATTCTGATTGGGTTTCAGCCATTTTACAAAACGCAATACCCCTCATTTTTATTTTGTTTACCTACTTAATTGAAGCCTCTGAATATATTTTCAAACTTGAATAAACTTAAAAAAGGCGTAGAGACAATTTATTGAATTGTCCCTAATGTTGTTTATTCCTCTTCTAACTCAATCTCTTCTTCCTCCTCAACATCATGGGGTTGAACTACAGAATTAGCAGAAACTACAGCCCCTTTATCGAGTTTTTCCAGAACCTGTTCTTTAATTTTGGCAGCAAATTCTGGTTTTTCTTCTAAATACTTAATCGCGTTATCTCTACCTTGGGAAATATTTTCACCACTGTAGCTATACCAAGCACCTTTACGAAGAAGAACACCAGTTTCTTCGGCTATATCCACTAAACAACCAATGGTAGAAACTCCTTTGCCAAAGATAATGTCAAATTCGGCAATTCTAAAAGGTGGTGCAACTTTATTTTTCGCTACTTTGACTTTGACCCGGTTGCCAAATTCATCAGTTCCTTTTTTTAAAGTTTGAATTCTGCGAATATCCAAGCGCACGGAAGCGTAAAATTTCAGCGCATTACCACCCGTTGTAGTTTCTGGACTACCATAGGTGACACCGATTTTTTGCCGCAACTGGTTAATAAAAATAACTGTGCATCCAGATTTACCAATATTACCAGTAATTTTCCGTAGGGCTTGACTCATTAACCGAGCTTGTAAACCTACGTGAATATCCCCCATATCCCCTTCAATTTCAGCGCGGGGAACTAAAGCGGCAACGGAGTCAATAACAACAATATCAACAGCCGCAGAACGCACAAGTTGGTCAACTATTTCTAATGCTGATTCACCATTGTCTGGTTGAGAAACAAGTAAGTTATCAATATCTACACCCAATGCAGCGGCGTAGGTAGGGTCTAATGCGTGTTCAGCGTCTACAAATGCCGCTATACCACCATTTCTTTGCACTTCTGCGAGGGCATGGAGGGCAATAGTAGTTTTACCAGAACTTTCTGGTCCGTAGATTTCGATTACCCGTCCTTTGGGTAAACCACCACCCAAGGCTAAATCTAGAGTGAGCGCCCCGGTGGATATTGTTTCTACCTTCATCCGGGTGGCATCACCTAAGCGCATAATTGCTCCCTTTCCGAAACTGCGCTCAATTTGTCCCAGGACGATATTTAACGCTTTTTGCTTGCCAGAAGTCTCAGTATTAGCTGCCATTTTTGCCTCTAAGTATAGGATTTTCCAAAATTACTGGACAGGAGTTTTAATAGAACGGATATACTATCCTAACCGGAAAGTGTGCCAATTAGGAATGTTTACAAAATTATGTTTGCCAAGATCCTAAGGCGATCGCTGAAAAATTATAGCATTTTAGATTTAAGATTGTGAAAGACTAACTCCATCGGTAAAGCCAACTGGTATAATTTCCACAATTGATAGCAGCAGTCTGAGCATAAATCAGTATGGAACGAGTCATCAAAAGCGGCGCTGGTTGGCGCATAGGCTGGAATCCAGATGCACCAGAATTTAAAGGCTTAGTCGGCACAGAAGATTGGGCAATAGAATTAACCGAAGCAGAATTAAACGAATTTTGTCGTCTATTTAATCAGCTTGCAGATACCATGAAGCATCTAACTACAGAATTAATGGATGAGGAAAAAATTGCCTGTGAAGCCGAAAGTGATTTATTATGGATGGAGGTGGAAGGTTATGCTCATGCCTACAATCTGCGCTTCATCCTCAATACAGGACGGGGGACAGAAGGTAAATGGGAGGCTTCAGCCGTAGCTGAATTGTTGCCAGCCGTCGGAATGTTAAAAGTTTTTTGAATCACCCCTTGCTATTTTTCTTGATCTTGTGATATATTTAGGAGAGTGACTTAATTAATTTTAGATTCATACATTTGGAATCATCCCCACGCCAAAAGTCTAAAATCTCAAGTTCACATTTACGGGACGTAGCGCAGCTTGGTAGCGCGCCACTTTGGGGTAGTGGAGGTCTAGGGTTCAAATCCCTACGTTCCGATTGACGGGAACTTTCAATTAGAGAACTGCACAGAATGATTGCTACTAGGACTTACGCATTTAGAAAGTCCTTAATCACGATTTGGGAATAGCCAGAGTGATCAGGGCTATTTCATTCTAAACATAATCCGCCCAGAACTATGGCTTACGCTACGCTATCAGACAAAAAATTGCGATCGCTCTTCCTCTAGTTTTTTATAATTATATGTGTAAATTTATACTGATCTCAAGTTGGGAAAAAGGTAATGAGAAAAGAGTTCCTTTTCTTCCTCCTTTTTCCTAACTCGTAATTTACAGCAAATTGTCATCAAACCCGGAACAAGAACCCCACACCCAACCCCCTCCCCGCAAGCGATGAGAGGGCTAAGAGAACTCCACAAAAAAATGATCCAATTTTGTGGGATGGGCATCCTTGCCCGTCCTTGATGATTAGCGGGCAATTCGTCCCGCACCACAAGAAATTTTGGGATATTTTTTTGATTGGAAATCTCTAATAAACCTGTGCTGCATGAGTTGTCATTGCGAGTGAAAGGAAGCAATTTCTTGACAACCGATAAACCACCTAACGCAAAAATCTCTCAAACCCTTATTCCTCTGTGTCCTCTGCGCCTCCGTGGTTCGTTAATCAGGATAATTTATTTCTCATCACCTACCCGATAGGGAGGTGAGAGGCTTCTACTGTTTAAGCTAAAGTTGTCTAACTACAGGTTTACCATCAATAACTTCACCTACAAGAACGATATCTGCACAATTGACGAAAATGCCATTTTCCAGAACACCGGGGATATTATTCAGTGTTTTTTCCAAGTTTACAGGGTCATCAATGCTATCGAAGGTGACATCTAAAACCATGTTACCTTGGTCAGTGATTACAGGTCCTGCTTTTCTCACACCCATGCGTAGTTCTGGCTTACCACCAAGTGCTTTAATGGCATTTGTAACGGGGGTAATAGCCATAGGGATAACTTCAACTGGTACAGCGAAACTAGAACCTAAGCGGGCTACTAATTTACCACCATCAACGACAACAATAAATTGCTTTGCTAGGTAATCTACAACTTTTTCGCGGGTATGTGCAGCACCACCACCCTTAATCAAGTTTTTATGGGGATCTACTTCATCTGCCCCGTCTATAGCGATATCAATATGGTCTACAGCGTCTAAAGTGGTGAGAGGAACGCCATACTCTTTTGCTAATACTTCTGATTGAAATGAGGTGGGGATACCGACAATATCTTTGAGTTCACCTGATTTGAGGCGTTCTCCTAAATATTGAATGGTGTAAGCTGTGGTTGAACCTGTCCCCAAACCAACTATGGAACCTGATTTTACCAAATTGGCGGCGGCTTTGCCAACTTCTTGCTTCATCAATTTAACTGGATCTGCTGGTATGGACATTCTTTAACTCCTGAAAAATCAATTAAACGGTTCACTCATCTTACCAGAACACCCGGATTTCTTCCTACTGCCTATTTCTTCAAATACAAGTATCAGGGCAAACACGGGGAGATAAGTCAGATCCCCGACTTCTTTAAGAAGTCGGGGATCTTGTTGTTAAAAAATCACAGGTTAGACATTTTATCTAACAAAAGGCTGACCTTTTTCGCCCTTTCTGGTTGACGCTGTTTCTGCAATAATTCTTTCGCTTGAAGTAAATTAGCTTTAGCTTCTACTTCCTGTTGTTCCTGCATGAGAATATTTGCTAAACGTAAATAAGCATCGGGATTTTTAGGACTGCTATCAATTACTTCACAGAATAATGCTTTTGCTTCGGCAATTTGTCCTTTCTGATTTAAAATATCCCCTAATAACAAACGTACCATATCATTTGTAGAGTTGATGGCAATAACCTTTCTCAAAACTATTTCGGCATTTTCAAAATCTTTGGCTTGATAAAAATTGATGCCTTTCTGAAATAAGTTAGAGGTAATCAATGTTTTGATACTCAAATAACCAAGAATGGCAAGACCAAAAATAACTACAGAAATGGCTATCAGATCGGAAGTAGGAAATGTTTCTAACATGAGTTTAAGCTAATAAACAGGAGACGGGAAAAATTAGGTATTCAATGAAAAACAATTTCCAGATAAATTGATAGAAATTAGTAATGGCTTGTTTATCTTGTAAATCAACTCCTGCACCTTGCCACCACATGACAATTAAAGCTACGGTATGGGTGATTAAGATGAAGATAGTGTTGACTTCCGCAAGATGGAATAACGCTACTAAAATCATGCCGAGATAACAGATTGTTAATACCCAAAGTGCAAGATTAAATACTTTTTGTTGTCCGAGTTGGAGGGTGAAAGTTGTGATATTGTAAAATCTATCTCCTTCCATATCAGGAATATCTTTGAAGATAGCGATCGCAAATGTAAATACCAAGATAAACACAGTTAAAGCCCAAACTGCACCCGGAATCCCTTGGCTTCTTTGCAATACCCAACTAAAATGCAGAAACAAACCTAAATTAACAATTGTTCCCCGCACCGAAAAAATACACAAAGCAGCCCAAAAAGGAAACTGTTTTAACCGAATTGGCGGTAAAGAATAAGCCGTACCAATTGCTAAACTTATTGTCACCATGCCCATTAAAAACGGTCCAGTTAGCCATGCTAAAGCTAAGGCAACAATACCAGCAATAATAACAATTAATTGTCCTTGTCCTCTCGTAAATTCCCCCGATGCTAGAGGTAAATCAGGTTTATTGATTTTATCAATGTCAATATCTTCTAATTGATTCAAACCAACAATATAAATATTGCCACTTATGCAAGCAACCCATGTTGCTAAAATCTGACTAATATGCAAACTAGAAAAATTTGTTGAAGTGACACCCAGGGTAATTAAATATAAACCCAAGACACTCAAAATTGTTCCCATAATTGTATGGGGACGGGAAAACTTCCAAAAAGAATAAAACCAACTTCCTGGAAAAATAGCAGAACTTTGTTTATAAAATTGATTCATTTTTTGCTCTTTTTTGTTCGTAAGCACCTAAAGGAATTGAACTTATACCATTTCTTTATGAAACTGCGCCGAATTTCCTAACCTTATCTTTTTCTTCTCTGTGTCCTCTGTGCCTCTGTGGTTCGTTTATCCTTAAATTGAGTACATCTTTAAACAGAATTGGACTTATTTTGTCCCGCGTAATAATCCAAACCGAACCAATCCAGTTTCATAACCTCGACGCATTAAACCTAAAGATAATGCCCCCTGAATTGTAGTCCAACCAGCCATTAATAAACCGATAAATGCTTGGGGTGTAAATGCCGAATCAATGACAACATTCCAAAAAGGAGCAACTGCGGTTGACCAATCAGCCGTGCGAATATTATTTAATGGTAATTGCCAAGCGATCGCTTCATACTCCGCTAAAGAAATTACATACGGTAAACAATAGACCTGATAAATATCCTGCAAGTGCTTTTGTTCATCTGCTGTCAGTGATGACTTATCCGTATTTCGATGACACCATGTCACCATAATCAAAGTCCCACCGGGCTTTAATACGCGATAGCACTCTTGCAAAAACTTAGTTTTATCCGGCATATGTTCACCGCTTTCCAGTGACCAGACCAAATCAAAAGAATTATCCTCAAAAGGCATTTCCTGAGCATTAGCAACCATGAATCTAGTTTTTTGACTCAAATTCATTGCCAAAGACCTTTCAGTAGCCCTAGCAGCTTGTACAGGACTCAGTGTAATTCCCGTGGCATTTGCCCCAAACTTCTCAGCTAAGTATAAAGAACTACCACCAATCCCACAGCCGACATCAAGAATATTTTTTGCACCCTTAACATCAGCCCATTTTAACAATTCTTCAATTAAATCAATTTGTGCCTGACGGCGTTCTTTCACCTGTTGACCATCTACGCCATAATAACCGTGGTGCATATGTTCCCCCCAAATCTGTTCCCACAGACTGGAAGAAGCGTCGTAAAATTCCTGAATTTGTTTGTAAAGTATTTGACTCATGAATTTAATAATAATAAAGATGAGAAGAAACTGCAAAAAAAACTTATTCTTAGGCTACCATCTATGCTTTTAATTAGATATAACGGTATGCACTTGAATGAAATACAGTCATAAGCCCCCTCCTCGCTTGCGGGGAGGGGGTTGGGGGTGGGGTTCTTGTATTTCACTCAACCAATAACCGCTATAGGGATATTTTTACGCCAGGGAATAACTCATTAATTCTACCTTGGGAATATATAAAAATAACCTAACTGCATGAAATTTCTTCATTTTTAATCACTTATGACTGTTGCGCGGACAATTTGTTTGGGATTTATTGCTGTCATTCTTTTGGGAGCAATTCTCTTAACAATGCCTTTTTCAACTGGTAACGGTAATTGGAATGACCCAATTGTTGCCCTATTTACTTCAACTTCAGCGGTTTGTGTCACAGGATTAGCAGTGGTAGATACTGGGACTGAATTTTCCTTTCTAGGTCAGTTATTTATTGCTCTATTAGCCCAAATTGGTGGTTTAGGTTATATGACAACTACCACATTTTTAATGTTATTAATTGGCAGAAAATTTGACTTGAGACAAAAAGTAGCAATTCAGCAAGCTTTAGACCGTCCAGGCATGAGTGGTAGCTCTCAAATTATCCGTTCTATTATTGTGACTACCTTGTTGTTTGAACTCACGGGAGTATTTTTATTAATGATAGCTTTTGTTCCCGAAAAAGGTTGGCAAGAAGGAACTTGGTTAGCTATTTTTCACAGTGTCAGTGCTTGGAACAATGCTGGATTTAGTTTATTTAAAGATAATTTAATTGGCTATCAATCTTCTCCTTTAGTGATTATCACAATTGGCTGTTTAATTATCTTTGGAGGTATTGGTTATCAAGTAATTTTGGATATGTATTTGTGGTTGCGAGACAGCTTTACCTATCAAGGTAATCGCCTCGTTAGAAAGACAAGTTGTTTAATATTCTCTCTAGATTTTAAGGTTGCTACTAGCACAACTTTAATATTATTAGTGCTAGGAACAATTGCAATTTTCTTTATAGAAATCAGAAACGATAGCGTCTTTGGGCAATTAAGTTTATCTGATAAAATATTAGCTGCTTGGTTTCAGTCAGTCAGTACCAGAACCGCTGGTTTTAACAGCATTGACATTGGGAAAATGACTAATGCGGGATTATTCATTATGATTGCACTGATGTTTATTGGTGCAAGTCCAGGAGGTACAGGAGGAGGAATCAAAACCACTACTTTACGAGTTCTGACCAGTTGTACAAAGGCAATTATCCAAGGCAAAGAAGAGGTATTATTATATAATCGTAAAATTGCCATTTCTTTAATTTTAAAAGCTGTGGGGGTGGTGTTCGGTTCATTAGCAACAGTGATTTTTGCCACCATTTTAATTAGTATTACCGACCCCAAATTGGCTTTTATTCAAATTCTTTTTGAAGTAGTATCAGCCTTTGGTACAGTAGGACTTTCCACAGGGATTACAGCTACTCTTTCTACCGCAGCAAAATTAATTTTAATTCTCACCATGTATATTGGTCGCGTTGGTATTTTATTATTGATGTCATCTATACTAGGTGATCCTCGTCCTAGCAGAATTCACTATCCCGAAGAAAATCTCCTTGTTGGATAATTACAGCGGTTTCCGCTCTTATGAGGTGCATCTTAGCCCCCTCATCGCACCCCCCTAAATCCCCCCGCAGCGGGGGGAAGAAAAGGATAAGCTTTTGATACTGGAGGGGGTTAGGGGTGGGGTTCTTGTACCTCATAACATCGGGAAGTGCTGTAGGATTTAGCGAACAACTAACAACTGACAACTGACAAATCATGAACCTTTCATCCTTAAAATTTCTTCGCAGTTTACGTAAAGATAACCACCAATTTGCTGTAATTGGATTAGGTCGTTTTGGTCGTTCTGTTTGTTCAACATTGCATAATTTAGGTTATCAAGTATTAGCTACAGATGTTGATGAAAAACGGGTTTCCGAAGCATTGAATGAAGAAATAGTTGGTCATGCTTTGCAACTCGATTCAACTGAATCAGCAGCCCTGAAAGAAGCCGGAATTTTTGAATTTGATACCGTTATTGTCGCCATTGGTAACTACGTTCAGGAAAGTATTATTACTACCTTAAATGTGAAAGAAGGTGGTGTACCTCACGTAGTTGCAAAAGCCTCTAGTGAAGTTCACCGCAAATTATTACAACGAGTGGGCGCAGATCATGTAGTATTTCCTGAATATGAAGCTGGTTGTGCTTTAGCAAGAACACTCACTAAACCGGGAATTTTAGAAAGATTTGATCTTGACCCAGATAACAGTATTGTGGAGTTAATTGTCCCTGATGAATTTCATGGGAAAACTATTGCTGAACTGCAACTGCGTAACCGCTACGGTTTAAATATGTTGGCTGTAAGTCATGATGGTAAATTTATCATTAATCCCGAACCAACTAAACGTTTAGAAAAAGGTTCTGCAATGGTAGTAATTGGTTGTAATAAAGATATTAATCGTTTACCAATATAGGGAACAGGGAACAGGGAATAGGGAATAGGGAATAGGGAATAGGGAACAGGGAATAATAATTTTTCAATGACAAATGACAAATGACAAATGACAAATGATAAATGATAAATGACAAATTATTTTGGATTTGTGATTTGTTTATCTGGTGTCAAATTCGGTAAAGTAGTTTTCTCAGTTGTCGAAGTATTTGCAGGTAAGTCTTCAACAGGGGGAAGATTTGCAGGTGCTTGTTCAACTGGTGGAGTAGTAACTGCCGTTGCGCTACCGGGTTGATTTACAGGCGATTTTTTGGGTGCTAAAATTTGGGCAATTTGTTGGATGATTTGTTCAGTTTTGGCAACTTGCTCAGTATTTCCTGCTGTTACGTACTGTTGACGAGCGCGTCTTAATGCTTGAGCGGATTCCTTAAAGACACCTTGATTATATAAAGCTACTCCTAAGTTATAGTGAGCAGAGGTGTTTTTAGGATTTTGCAGAATTGCTGCTTTATAAATATTAATTGCTTCGGCAATTTTACCTTGATTTACTAAAAGACTACCTAAATTATTGTAAGCTACAGAATTTTCAGGATCTATTTTTAAAACTTCCCGATAGGCGGAAATCGCCGATTCTACTTGACCTTCTTGTTGTTGAACAATTGCTAAGTTGAAATAAGCATTTTCATGATTTCTATCTAAATTAATTGCTTGTTCATAAGCAGAAATAGCATCTTGACGCTGATCTTGTTCATAGAATAAAACCCCCAAATTATAATGAGCATCAGCCAATGTGGGAGTTACCACTAAGGCTTGACGATAAGCTGTAATAGCGGCTTCTTTTTGTCCCTGTTTTTGTAAAGCTACACCCAAATTATAATAAGCTGATCCCAAATTGGGATTTAATCTAATGGCTTCTCCAAATTCTTGGATAGCTAGATCTAAGCGATTTTGTTGTAAAAGAATATTACCTAAATAATTTCGGGCTGCACCAATATTAGGATCTCGCTCTAAGGCTTTACGAAAAGCCATTTCCGAACCTTGATAGTCTTGACGATTATAAAATGTCACTCCCTGTTGAAAAGATATAGCTGCTTCTAAATCCTGGGAAACAACTTCTGCTGCTGATACCTGACTGTTGGGAGAATTAATAATTGCAGGTAAAGTCAAGATTAAAAATGCAGAAGAAGTAGAAAGGATACTCATTAACACTTGCTTGTATGTAGCCCTAGCTATGTTAAAAGACGGATATTTATGGCATTTTTGATACATGACTCACTACCCTTTAGTTATACTGAATCTAATCTAAGTAACTGGGCATAATTAAATATAAGACCTCTCTCCAAACCTCTTCCCTTGCAGGGGAGAGGCTTTGACTCCCCATTCCCTGGTAGGGAAGGGGGCTGGGAGGTTAGGTCTATCTTATATTTTTTAACGCCTACCTACTTATCTAAATTAGATTATCCATCACTTCATCAAAAATTCATAATTGAATACTTTTCCCTTCTGGTAAGATCAACATAGCATCACCGAAAGAGTAGAAGCGGTATTCAGAACTAATTGCTTGCTGGTAAAGATCCAATAATCTTTTTCTACCAATTAAAGCACTAACCAGCATCAATAAACTAGAACGGGGTAAATGAAAATTGGTGATTAACCCCTCCACAACCTGCCATTTATAGCCCGGATAAATAAACAAATTTGTCTTCCCGACAAAGGGCTGTAAATCCCCAGATTGCGCCGCACCTTCCAAAGCTCTTACCGCTGTTGTCCCTACCGCAATAATTCGTCCCCCAGCAGCCTGAGTAGCCCGAATTTGCTCAACGGTATCAGCAGGAACTTCAATCCATTCTTCGTGCATGGCGTGGGTAGTGACATCTTCTACTTCCACTGGGCGGAAAGTACCGATACCAACATGAAGGGTAATAAAGGCTTGATTAATCCCACAATTACGCAGCTTTTCTAGTAATTCCGGTGTAAAATGTAATCCTGCTGTTGGGGCGGCGATCGCTCCCTGTTGAGCTGCATACACCGTCTGATACTGTTCATCAGCCGCAGTAGAAGCCGTAATATAAGGAGGTAGGGGAATCTGTCCAAACTTCCCTAACACCTGCACTAAAGGAACTGCTGGGGGCAAATCAAACTGTAATAATCGCCCCCCAGTTTCTGGATCTGACTCAACAACTGTCGCCCTCAATTCCTGTTTATTCCCATCTCCTCCCGCTGTAAAAATAATCTCACTACCCACCTTAAAGCGCTTTCCAGGCTTCACCAAAGCCAACCAGCAATTATGCCCTCGTTCCTCCAATAGCAACACCTCCACCCCCGCACCTGTATCCTTACAGCCATATAGCCGAGCGGGAATTACCTTTGTATTATTCATAATCAATAAATCACCCGGTTTCAGCAATTCCGACAAATCACGGAAAATGTGATGTAGAGGTGGTATAGTTTTAGCAGTTTCGGGAGAATTTACCACCAATAACTTAGAACTATCTCTAGGAACAGCAGGGTTTTGGGCGATTAGTCCTGGTGGAAGTTCGTAGTCATAACTAGACAACGAACAATCTAAATTAACATTTTGTGTTTTCGCTTTATCTTGTATTATTTGTCGCTTCATATTAATCAAGTAATTGTTAAATTGTTATAATAGTATGCACTTAAATGAGCTACAAAACTTACTGTAACCGCTATACATCACTTTTACTGCCTTTTCTTTCCATCTTCTTCATTCTGACTCCTGACTGGGCGCAGGCCCTGCGCCCCTACCTCCTGACTCCTGAATTATTGGGTAAATCTCCCCATAGAATAACGGGTGCTTTTACCCTACCGGGAACTCCACCCCATTAACGAAGATAGATAGGTAGAACTAAATTGAATCCCATAACACTATGATGGAATACTTGTACTATCTAGGCAATGCCACACTCACCCTGAGAATCGTTCAATACTTACATGGTAGACCACAACTTCCCGTTTCCTTTGTGAGCGTGATTCATCAAATTAATGGTTGGGTAGTCAGAATTAAACTCAAAGAAACAGTCTCAGATCAACAAGATGGTGATTTTCGAGCTTTCTTGAGTGAATTGGGAATTAGCTATCAGCCACCAATGAGAGTCCAAATGGCATTTTGGAGTTTGGAATCTGGACAAACACCCATAGACGTAATGCGTCGTTACCAAGTAGCAGTTGTTTCTCATGGTAGCCCGGAAAGAGAAGAAATTGAAGCATTTAGACAACAGTTTGTTCGAGGTTTAGGGTATTGTCCAGAAACACTCGCTTAAACAATGCTAAATTAAGTGTCACAACGTAAAAATAATTTTGCAATCATGATTATTACTGTTCAAAGGCTGCCTCAATATATTGAAGCAGCTTAAATTCATATCCAGCTATAGATAAACGCTCTAAAAATTCTTCGCCAATAGTCTTTTTACTTTGTAATTGATAATGAACAAGTGCCACATCGAAGCGACAAGCATAATCAGCTTTTTGTGGATATTCAGCTAAAAATATTTCCGCAGTCCGCCAGATTTTTGCTTGTTTTTGGGGAGTAATGGCATTTTTTCCCCCTTCATCCCAATTACCAGAACTCCGGGTTTTCACTTCAACAAACGCCAGCATTGTGTCTTGATATTGGGCAATAATATCAATTTCTCCCCAACGACAACAAAAGCGCCGCTGCAAAACTTCCCAACCTGTAGATTGTAACCATTTGGCTACTAGGTCTTCACCTATGTTACCAATATCTGCATAATTAAATGGAGAAGGATTAGCCATTAATTAACAATACCATGAATACTAAGCATCCCAATTGGATAAGTATACTCAGTTTATTACTTTGGGTGATGATTTCCACCACAGTCTTAGCAGCTTTTGTCCCTTCTGCTGTAGCACTGGAATATAACAAAGAAATTCTTATCAGTGCTGATTTTTCTGGACGTGATTTAACAGATTCTAGTTTTACTAAAGCAAATCTTCGCTACAGTAATTTTAGTCACTCTAATTTAAGAGGTGTTAGTTTTTTCGCCGCCAATCTAGAATCAGCAAATTTACAGGGAGCAGACCTAACTAATGCTACACTTGATTCAGCGCGGTTAATTAGAGCCGATTTAACCAACGCCGTTTTAGAAGGAGCATTTGCAGCTGGTGCCAAATTTGATGGTGCTATAATCGAGGGTGCAGATTTTACTGATGTACTACTGCGTCAAGATGAACAAAAGAAACTATGTAAGTTGGCAAAAGGTACTAATCCCGTGACAGGAAGGGAAACAAGAGATACCTTATATTGTTCTTAGATTCAGATCAGATCCCCGACTTCTTTGAGAATTCGGGGATCTGACGCTTACAGTATTTAGATATTTTGTAAAATTTGTGAAAGTGTTAATTTGAGTTCTGGAAATAATGGCGATATAATTAAATCATCACCTCTAAATTGATTAACTATGTATTCATCATCAACTAAAGAATAAATAGAAATAGTTGGTTGTTTAGGATTACCAATAAATCTTTTACCACCGAAAGCACCATAATCAACTATCCAATATTCAGGAATACCCATTGATTCATAATCGTTGGTTTTATGAGTATAATCTGTTTGCCAATTACTACTAACAATTTCTATTACTAAAGGAACTGAATCGGCTTGAGTAATAGTTGATTCTTTTTTCCATAAAGGTTCATTAGGTAAGTTGGCAGGATTGAGTAATAAAATATCAGGTGAATAGGCAGATTCAGATTTTGGTGTTTTGATTAATGTTGTTTTAGGTATGAGGTAAGAAAGATTAAGTCTATCTAATTCTCCTGATATCTTACGGGCTAAAAAACCAATTACGAATTCATGATCTCCTACTGGTGGGTTCATTTCTACAATTTTTCCATTGTGCAATTCATAACGTGATCCTGTTTCTGGATAGGATTGGATAAACTCCTCAAAGCTGACTGATTTGGTTAAGGTTTGAACCATGATTCACCTCTTGAATGGTGATAATTTGCTGATTTTAATTATACTATACAATATCTTGTCCATTTTTTGTAGGTCGGGTTAAGCGACAGCGCAACCCGATGCATTTGTTGGGTTATGGCTATGGCTCCTACGTCGCCACGCAAGCTATCGCCACACTTCATGAACGTACCTCAACCCAACATTGGCGTTAAGATAGTAAGAGTTGTTGGGTTTCCTTGCGTCAACCCAACCTACAATAAATGTTTACATAAAGCGAAATGTAGAGCCGAAATTATTGATTTTATGTAACCAATTTATGATATAAAATTGTTAGTTATCTCCTATAAAATATGCACCAGCAAGAAATCCGACTTAAACCCGGTACATTATGGACAAGTCTCAAAAAAACCACCGAACTGGCTTTAAAATCTGGAGCTTTAAAATCTATTCCCACAGAGGTGGAAATTTTTGAACAAGATGGAATCAAGTTTGTTGTCAGAATTTTAGAAAATATCAATCGCAAAAAAGCTGATCAAGAAAAACAAAATCAAAAAACTGCTAAAACTGGTAAAGAATTTAATCCTTTTTTACCTTATGAAGAAGCTTTATTTGTGGCGGATATCTCCCCTACTCACGTTTGTATTTTAAATAAATTCAATGTTGTTGATTATCACTTTTTGATAATTACCCGCGCTTTTGAACCACAGGAAAGCCTACTTACCCTAGAAGATTTTACAGCTATGTGGGCTTGTTTAGCAGAATTTGATGGGTTAGTATTTTATAACGGTGGTAAACTTGCTGGTGCGAGTCAACCACATAAACATTTACAAATTGTCCCTTTTGCAGAAACAGATATTCCCATTTCACCACTTGTAAAAGCCGCAAAATTAGATAATTCCCTGGGAACTATCCCAGAATTTCCCTTTGTACACGCTTCCACTGAAATTAACTTGGGAGAAAGTGCCGAAATAACTTTCAAAAAATATCATACATTACTACAAACCTTGGGAATTAACCCCCTAGAAAATAATATCCAATCAGGAGCATATAATCTTTTAATGACACGAGAATGGATGTTAATTGTTCCCAGAAAATTTGAAGAATTTGAATCAATTTCTGTGAACTCATTGGGGTTTGCAGGGGCATTGTTAGTCAAAAATCAACAACAAATGCAACTATTAAAAAATATTAGCCCTATTAACCTTTTAAATCATGTTGCTTTTCCTCTACAACAACATTGAATCTTAGACTACAATATAAATTAATATATTTCTCCCTTTGCGCGAAACAAAAATCATCAAAAAGAGGAAAAATCATGGAATCTCTGGATATAAAATGGATTCGTTCCCAGTTTCCCGCACTCACACAAACAATCAACGGAAAACCAGCAATTTTCTTTGATGGACCCGGTGGCACACAAGTACCCGGTGGTGTACTAGACGCAATTAGTGATTATTTAGTCAGGTCAAATGCTAATGCTCACGGTGCTTTTACTACCAGTATGCGAACCGATGCCTTGATTATTTCTGCCAGGTCGGCGATCGCCGACTTTCTGGGATGCGATCATGATGAAGTAGTATTTGGCGCAAATATGACCACCCTCACCTTCTCCGTGAGTCGCGCTATCGGTAGAGAACTCCAACCCGGTGATGAAATAATTGTTACAGACTTAGACCATGCAGCCAACATTTCTCCCTGGTATGCTTTAGAAGAAAAAGGTGTGATTATTCGGACAGTTAATATTAATATTGCCGACTGTACATTAGATTTAACCGATTTAGAAAAAAAGATAAATTCCCGCACCAAACTAGTAGCAGTAACTTACGCTTCCAACGCCGTCGGCACAATTAATGATATTGCTAAAATAGTTAAAATTGCCCATAGTTTCGGAGCTTTAGTATATGTTGATGCCGTCCATTACGCCCCCCATGCACCAATAAATGTTCATCATTTAGACTGTGATTTTCTCGCCTGTTCCGCCTACAAATTCTTCGCTCCCCATCTAGGAATTCTTTACGGAAAAAGAGAACATTTAACCAGATTTTCCCCTTATAAAGTTAAACCCGCATCAGAAGAAGTCCCTTCCAGATGGGAAACAGGAACATTAAATCATGAAGGTTTAGCAGGATTAGTAGCAGCAATTAATTATTTAGCAAAATTAGGTTGTCATGTTTCCCCAACCTTAGATAACGAATTACTTTCCTCCTTAATAGAAGCCGATAGAGAAGGCTTAACCACCTTCCATTGTCCTCGATTCCTAACCGAAATAGCCCAACCAAACCACAAATTAGCATCAGCCTATCATAGTCGTCGAGCCGCATTATTATCAGCCATGTCAGCCATTCAACAATACGAAAGAGAATTAAGTAAAAAATTGATTTCAGGATTATTAAAAATCCCTGGTTTAACCCTCTATGGAATTACCGAACCCAGCCAATTTACATGGCGCACACCAACAGTATCCATTCGCATGACAGAAAAAACACCAGCAACCATAGCCAAAATATTAGGAGAACAGGGAATATTCGCTTGGTACGGAAACTTCTATGCAACCAACCTCACCGAAAAATTAGACGTAGAAACATCAGGCGGCTTATTACGAATAGGACTAGCCCATTACAACACAGCCGCAGAAATAGATCAACTTCTACAAACCCTCAATGAAATCGCGTAACAACCTTAAATCACAGCCATTTTCATATATTTTCTTCCTTTGCGCCTTTGCGCCTTTGCGTGAGATAATGAAAATAGCTGTAACACCCCACTAACCGCAGTCCTCAGTCTCACAAACACGGCGAATATTGAGAATATCACTCATTTTCTTGAGTTGCACAAATAAATGTTCCAACTGAGAACAATCGCGGACATCAATTCCCAAATCCATCAACGCAGGTTGTCCCAAACAAGTTTTCACTTGAGCATGACGAACATTAATACCCTGATCACTCAAGCGTGACAATACATCTTTCAATACTCCCACCCTGTCCATAGCCTCAATTTGCACATTAACCGGATAAGTATGGGGACGGCTGCGGTTTTCCATAGCCAAATTCCAGCGCACTGGTACTAACCGCTCACACTCAATAGGATCTACATTATGACAGCCTTGGCGGTGGATAGAAATTCCTCTTCCTCGTGTGACTACACCCACAATTGCTTCACCAGGAATGGGGTTACAACAGCCAGCGATATGATGAACCAAACCCTCCATACCAATAATCGGGGAATCACTAGCACGGGAAGTAATTAGTGGGGTATCCCGTGAGGATTTTGGCGTTGGTTCTTTGGGGATAAATGGGACAACATCACTCACTGGTTGTCTAGCTTTCACAACTTCTCGCCAACGGTTCAGCGCTAAATTCGAGGTAATTTCCCCATAACCCAAACCGGCAAGTAAGTCTTCCACACTGTGATAATTACATTTTTCTGCGACAGTGTGCATAGCATCTGATTTGAGCAAATTCTCAAAACCAGTTTTCCCCAATTCCTTCTCTAATAAATCCCGTCCTCTGGCGATATTTTCTTCCCGGCGCGATCGCTTGTACCACTGTTTAATTCGATACTTCGCCGCTGAAGTGCTAACAAAATTTAACCAATCCAAACTAGGATGACTATTCTTTTGAGTAATAATGTCCACAATATCGCCATTATGCAAGCGCGTTGACAAAGGCACAATGCGACCATTAACCCGCGCTCCCGCACAGTGGTTTCCCACTTCCGTATGAATCCGATAAGCAAAATCAATACTTGTAGAACCAGGACTTAAAGGAACAACATCCCCCTTTGGGGTGAAGACATAAACATCATCTTCAAATAGATTATCCTTAACACTATCTAAGTATTCCTGAGCATCTTTTAAATCACTTTGCCAATCTAGCAACTGGCGCAACCAAGTAAACTTTTCATCAGAGCCTGTGACGGAAGTATTCTCAGAACCCCCAGTTTCTTTATACTTCCAATGGGCAGCAATTCCGTACTCCGCGATATGGTGCATTTCCAAAGTCCGAATTTGCACCTCCAGCGGGCGACCAGTCAAGCCAATTACCCCCGTATGCAAAGACTGATAATGGTTTGGCTTTGGCAATCCAATGTAGTCCTTGAACCTACCAGGGATAGGACGAAAAGAATCATGAACAACAGCTAAAGCGCGATAGCATTCTTCATTACTTTGGACAATAATTCGCAGCGCCGCCAAGTCGTAAATTTCATGAAATTCCTTTTGCTGCCGCTGCATTTTTTGATAAATGCTATAAAGGTGTTTAGGACGACCGCTAATTTCCAAACAATTAATCCCCGCCTTGAGTAACCGACGGCGTAAAGTATCCGTAGCTTTGAGTAACTTTTCTTCCCGTGCCGTGCGTTTTTCCGCGACACATTTCTGAGTTTCTCGATAAGCCTCTGGTTCTAAATATTTAAATGCTAAATCCTCTAATTCCCACTTAATTTGCCAAATCCCTAAGCGATTCGCCAAAGGTGCAAAAATATCTCGCGTTTCCTGGGCGCTACGTTGACGACTAGCTTCTGACATATATTGGAGAGTCCGCATATTATGCAAACGGTCTGCCAGTTTCACCACAATGACACGAATATCTTGCGCCATAGCCAAAAACATTCGCCGGAAATTTTCCGCCTGACTTTCGGTTTTGCTAGTAAAATTAATTTTCGACAGCTTGGTAACACCTTCTACCAATAACCTGACTTCTGGACCAAACCGTGCTTCTATATCTTCACTTGTAACTTCTGTATCTTCAACTACATCATGAAGTAATCCGGCTGCTATCATAGCAGGACTACCACCTAATTCACGGAGTATTTCCGCTACAGCAACAGGATGGGCAATATAAGGTTCTCCCGACTTGCGAATTTGTCCCCCATGTAGTTGGTATGCAAACTGAAAAGCCCGACAAATTAAGGCATTACCGTTATACGTTCGGTCTTCCTCCTCTGTAAGTATTGGCGCTGGAGGTGCGATTAAACATTTGTTAAGCCAGTCTGGGAGAACAACATCAACAGGAGGTTTGACGGCTACACTACTCATAAAATAAAAAAGGTAATTTGTGGATAGGTTAAGAGATAAGCAAAAATAACAGCATTTCTATAAATAGATGCTGTTGACTGAAGGTTTAAAGACAAGGTTGGAGAGATGATGTCCTAATTGCCTATGGTCATCATCCATTGTAGGTTTCATCCAAACATAATAAAAAACCTATTGACGGTAAATCAAGCCTCCAAATAAAATTTGAGACTTGTGATTTTGAGCAGGAACAATGGAAAGCTTGGGGATATAAGAAAATTTTCTTGACATTAATACTATCTTAACTAGCAACAGATGTCTTTTAATTGTGATAAATATCAGGAATTGGCAACATTTCTAGATGAGTTTCGGACTAATGTAACAGCAGGTAAACTCAATGCTGGGGAGTTACGTCCGCAATTAGCCAAGTTACAGGCGTTTTTTAGCCAGCAAATTGTTCCTTTGGTTGATGCTAATTCACGAGAACAATCCTATAAAACCGAAATAAGTAAGCAGTTGCGACTATTGGAAGTAGATATGATGTTTCTCCAAGGAGCAAAGCAATTAACGACATTGCAAGCTAGGTTGAAAACTATTGAAGAACGCATTGATACTTTAATTAGATATTGTCAAGCTATTACTCAACCTACGGAAGCGCAGGAATCAAAGTAGGAATTTGTCTCACGCAAAGGCGCAAAGGCGCAAAGGAAGAGTTTAAGAGATGGAATTTTTGCCTCTTGATGGGGAATAATAAAATTATGCCAATGCCTACATCAACCGGGGAATTTCCCATTATAAATTAGGAGATAAGCAAAGTGCAATTAAAGATTTTCAAACACCCTCTAAGCCAGGTACGAAAGATCCCCGATTTCTTAATTAAATTTTTTGTAAATAATGAAGATAATTCAAAGAAGTCGGGGATCTAAATCCGTCGGTTTCATTTTCTGATCTTCTTCTCTCTTCCTTTGCGTCTCTGCGCCTCTGCGTGAGAAAAAATATTTAACTTATTCACAAAAAATAGAACTAACTACTTAATAAGTATATAAAAATTAACAAAAAAACCACTAAAGTCATAGGACAATGGTAAATTAATTTCAGTAACACCCGTAATCAGGTTGTGTTTCTTGATAGTACATCAACTTAAGTACATACAGGATAGTTATATGTTTACCAGAATCCGCCGGCTTTCAAATCGGTTTTTTAATAACTCTCGGACAGTAAACAACGAACCACTGAATAAAGTGAGTTTGATTGTCATTATTTTAGTTGATATTTTTATTTTAATTAATGTTTTTACGGGTTTAAATAATATTAGTGAATGGCATCTCAGTCCAACCCAAGCTTATCCATGTTATTCTGAATGGAATATTTACAAAACCCAAACTACCAAAAATAAAGATTATGAATTTTTGAGAAGTTCATTACCTTACGGTAGCAATGAGCAAAAAATTCAGCAAAGATATCAAGATGCAGAAATTGGACATTTGGGTAAAGTTTCCGAAATCTGTTTGAACTATGGTGAATCTAAAGATAAACTGAATAATCCGCAAAATCAGAAAATTATCACCACGATAAATCAGACTCAAGATAAAATTAGTCGTCTTGAACAAGCAAATGCTACCATTCGTCAGCAATATGATTCAACCTTATTAGAAAAAATTGCCGGTCAGTCTTCAGGTAATTCTATTAATCAGGTTCGCGCTGAAAAAGCTAAACAGGAATTAACACAAAATAATCAGAAAATTGCCAACTTAAAACAGGAAATTGCTAATCTGCAAAATCAACTGCTGACAAAACCTGAAAGTGTTAATTTCTTGTCTTTTGTCAAAGATGAAACTAAATTTAATCAAGTTGAACAAGGCTATAAAGATGCTTCCTTTTGGTATCCTAGCATTCAATTAGTTTTTCAGGCTATCTTTTTAATTCCACTTATTCTGATGGCATTATTAGTTAATAATTTCAGTCAACGGAAAGGATATGGATTAATAGGATTAATTAGCTGGCATTTGCTAGTGATATTTCTCATTCCGCTAATTTTGAAAATATTTGAATTTCTGCAAATTGGTGTAATATTTAAATTCTTGTTTGATATTATTAGTTTTCTGTTTGGTGGGCTAGTTTTCCTAATTAGTTATGTTTATATTTTGCTAATTCCCTTAGTTGGTTTTGGCATGATTAAATTCTTTCAAACGGTTGTTTTTAATCATAAAATTCAAGCAGCTAACAGAATTCAAAAATCACGCTGTATTCGGTGTGCTAAAAAAATTCGCCCTCAAGATAGCCACTGTCCCCACTGTGGTTACTATCAATATGTCGAATGCCATAATTGTCATAATTTAACTTATAAGGAATTACCTTATTGTCATCATTGCGGTGCTGATCAAAATTCCCCTAATTTAGAGGTAAATTAACACTTTAAGAAAGTAGAGAAATTTCGATGCAAGTGAGGTATAATGGGCAATAATTAACCGCAGATGGCAGAAGATAGACGCAGATAAACGCAGATAATTTGGTTTTCCTGCTCTCCTCTTTTATTCGATATTATTAAGTTATTGATTGAAATCTAGGCAAATAATTTATGTCATCTATTACCAATGTCACTGAAGCTACATTTAAACAAGAGGTGCTAGAAAGTCAAACTCCTGTTTTAGTTGATTTTTGGGCCCCTTGGTGCGGTCCTTGTAAGATGCTGTCTCCTGTAGTGGAAGAAGTGGCTGCGGAATATGAGGGACAGCTAAAAGTGGTAAAGTTAAATGCTGATCAAAATCCTACTGTTGCTAGTCATTACGGGATTCGCAGTATTCCCACTTTGATGATATTTAAGGGGGGACGACAAATTAAAACAGTTGTTGGTGCTGTTCCTAAAACTACATTAGCTACTACATTAGATAGGTATGTTGATTCCTAGCTACAGCATTTTTCACCGAATATTGCAAGCTTTCCGTTCACCGTCATGTTCAGGATGTTGCCAAGAATAAGCAAAATGGCTGACACCCTTAATTTGAGGAGATAATTGGCGGAGGGCTTGCATTTGTACTTCTAAAGGAGGACGATTGCTAATTGATTCTCCCCATTTCCCAGCTAAAGCCGGAATCACTTTTGTACCTGGTTGCGCCATTTTTAAAACTTGTTGAACTTGCGCCACAATGCAACTAGCATTCCCGCAATTTGCATAGGACATGGGATGCCATTCTAGGGTACTGGGGAACTTATCCCAAGGTTGCAAGCGGGAATCATACCCCTGTCCTAAAGCTTGATTACCTTCGGGAAAAAATACCGCTCCCGCGGGAATACCTTTTTGTTTGGCTGGGTAACTTGCTAAAGTTACAAAATCTAAGATACCTTGCATAGCATGAGCAACGGAGAGTAACCACAAATCCAATTGCAAAACCCGCTGTTTTTCTGCTGGAGAAGGTAAGGATTTCTGCTTTTTGGGGGGAATACGCCCTTCCCACATGGGTTCATCTTCTTGAGGATAGCGTTTATCAATTTCTGCTATGTCGCCAGCGCTGACATATCCTTTGGTTAAAAAACGACGAATTAATTCTAATCCTTTGGCATTTTTGGCGCGACTAAATAGGACTTCTTGGGTGGCTGGAGTAAATAGCCAGAGGTCATGAACTTTGGTAGCAATGGAGTCAATGCCGGTCTGACGAGGATAACGAACATAATCGAAGAGAATACCATCTGGACGACGGCGGATAACCTGTTGTACCATACGGTAGTAATCGGTTTTTGCTTGGGTGTTGTAGGGATCAATGAAGACTTGGGAACTATCTTCTACTACGGATAAGCTGGTTTGATTTTTGCCATTACGAGCGATCGCATTTTGTCTATCTGCACGTTGAGCATAGGTGTAACCGAAGTTAGTCGTAAACATCCAAGTATAAACCTTTAAACCCCGTTGTTGCCCTTTTTTAATTGCTAATGCTAATAAATCAAATTTTTCTGCACCAGGAAGGCGAACTACAGCAGGCCAAACTGTAGAATTAGTTGCGGCGGGTAATAACACTTGTCCATCATAAAATACTTCTAAATAAACTTGGTTATAGCCTTGGTTGACAATTCGATCCATAATTTGATCAACTGCTCCCGGCTGGATATCACAGGGATACAGGCGCAACCAAATAGCCTGAGTTTGCGGCCAAGTCTGACTACGACAGGTTTTTAATTCTTGTGTATGCTGTTTGAGTAATTTCTGATAGCGACTTGCCGCCTCTTTATTGCCTTTAAAAGCCAATAAACGTAAGTTTTCTTTTTCTTGAGTTGCTTTTGATGATACCCAACAATCCTGTCTGTTCTGAGCAATGGCTGGTTTTGTAGCTAGATTGAGAATCAATAAGCAATTAGTAATAATTACAGTAAATAAACCTTGCCAAGATAAAACTACACTTAAAAATTTCCAGTTGAAATCAGACATAAGAGAACTCCACAAAAAAGATGATCCAATAACTATGCTGGTTTAGCAAAAATTTCCACAAACCATTTTTTGAGATCAGGAAGGTGGTGAATCTGTGTTTCCAGTTCTTCCATAGCTGAAGTTGTGAGTTTAACACCTGTGGAATAGACTTTTTCTAACAACGTGACAACCGGGTTTTTACCCTTAAATGTGAGGGTTTGAGCGAAATTCATTTTAAATTACTTGCAGCTAATTTTTTAGCATCTTTCTGAGATTGTTTAGTATAAACTAATTTCCAATTTACCACTCTAATTCCCCATCACATTCTGCAATTGGTGCAGATGATGTTCAATTGGGCGATCTTCTAATACAATAACAGCGTTATATTCTCCCATTGGTATATCTACAGGAGAATTGACTAATAATTTGCCATCATTTGTTATAGTTACTTTTATGTCTAAGTAGGTGAACACAATAAAACCAAACTGTGTAAAGAAACGTAAAATCGCCCAAACCCTCTTCACTCTTGCCTATTGCCTCTTGCCTTTTGCCTTGCCATAACGACAATTTTCAACGCCAACCTACTTAGTGTTTTCATAGTTCACTTAATTAGTAAATGATCATGTTAATTATACCAAATTTGTCTGATAGCGTAGAGTGGGGCAACCCATATCAGGATGTCCACGATTTGAGGATGTACAGGATGATTTTTTAATATTAATCTACATCTTCAGCAATTGCACTAATTCAAATATCCCACAATATCAAACTCAAATATAATCCTGTTAATCCTTTAATCCTGGTTATCCTGATTCTGACAGTTAAATTTCAATAAAAAACGGTGCGTTATATTTCATTAACGCACACTATAAGATGAGCGAACTATTTCATCAAATAATTATTGAGTTCAGGATATTGAGAAAAGAAACCATCAATACTGGCTAATTTTGCTTGATATTCTAATGTAGTAGCAATAATTAAACGGTCAAATGGATCTTTGTGAACAGGAGATAAATTCACAGCACGACAAGCAATTTCCGGAGTCAAGGGAAATAATGTAATACCTGCTGGTGCTAATGCTTCCTGAAACCATTGATTAGTAGCACAAGGTAATTCTAGTCTTCTTCGTTGTTGTGCAAGTGCTATTTCATAACAGGAGATAACACAAATACCTACCTCGTCAGCCGTTTCAATAACTTCTCTCCAGTGGGTAGGAAATTTATCAAATTGTTGATTAATAAACCAGAACCAAATATGAGTATCAAGAATTATTATTTGAGACATTCCCACTCTTCTTCATTCACAATAGGACTAACAATATCACCCAATGTTTTACCTTTACCAGCAATAGAAGCAGGAGGAGTACGGCGTTTTTTTGATGGTAAGTTTTCTTGTAGTATAGTGATAATCACACGAGCAGAATTAACTTGAGGTTGTTCTGACAACCATGTTAATTGGCCATTTTCATAAATTGCTTCGTAACTTTTTAGCATAATAATTTGATGATGAATGATGGTTATATTTTATTATAGTTTAAACAATCGCATTTTGTCAGAATCAGGATGTCCAGGATTTGAGGATGTACAGGATGTTTTTTTAATATTGGTCTACATTTTCAGAAATTGCATTTTGTCTGAATCAGGATGTCCAGGGTTTGAGGATGTACAGGATAATTTTCTAATATTAATCTACATCTTCAGAAATTGCACTAATTCCAATATTCCACAATATCAATATCAAATATAATCCTGTTAATCCTTTAATCCTGGTTATCCTGATTCTGACAGTTAAATATTAATAGAAAACGGTGCGTTACATTTCATTAACTTACTCTGCCCAATTTTCTAACGAGAGTTTAGGAATGCGAGAAAATTCGCGGATATTGTTAGTAACGAGAGTAACACCTAAGCTCATTGCATGAGCAGCAATTAACATATCCATTAATCCAATTACAAGCCCTTTTCTTTCTAAATCACTTCTAATACATCCATAAATTACTGCTGCATTTTGACTAAATTCAATAATTTCTAAAGGAAGTAAAAACTGCATGAGGGCATTTTTATTTTTCTCTTGTTGCTGACTTTTATAAACTCCATATTCTAATTCAGCAACGGTAATGGAAGAAATGCCAATATCAGAAATTGACAAGGTTTGAAATCGTGCTATAACTTTTTCTGGTTTTTGCCTAATCAGATAAATACAGATATTAGTATCGAGAAGATATTGCATTTAAAACTCCTCTCTTTTATCAATAGGAAGTTGATCTCTAGTCATCATAAAATCATCAGAAAATTGGTCTAAACTATCAATTAGAGTTTGCCAAGAATTATCTTTACTAATAAGAATAATGGCATTACCAATTTTTTTAACATAGACTTCAGTACCTGTCATTTTAAAATCTGTTGGTAATATCACCATTTGATGAGTACCGTCACTGCAAAGTTTAGCTGTATTCATGATTATTTCCTCTAATTCATGTTAGTTGCTTATGCTTTAATTGTAGCTAAAAATTGGCTTAATCAGGATGTACAGGATGTTTTTTTAATATTTATCTACATTTTCAGAAGTTGCATTTTGTCAGAATCAGGATGCTCAGGATTTGAGGATGTACAGGATGTTTTTTAATATTTATCTATATTTTCAGCAATTGCGCTAATTCAAATATTCCAGAATATCAAACTCAAATATAATCCTGTTAATCCTTTAATCGGTGGAAATCCTGATTCTAAAATTTATACGCTACTTAGGGCTTTCACCTTTGCAATAGCACCTTCAATATCTGGCAATTTTTGACCATGTTTTTCGGCTGTTTCTAACCATAAGTTTCGCACAATTATCAATTCTTGTAAGGTTTATTCTAAAGTTTCACCCTGTGCTAAACATCCTTTTAATGCTGGAATTTCTGCTACAAAACCGCCTTCTTCACAAGGATAAACAACTATGGGATAATTCATGATTACTCTCCTTCTATTAATTCTAATACTCGTTTAACATAAACTGATTTTACCCGATTATTATGAACTGGAATTACTTAGAAATTGCGCTAATTTAAATATCCCAGAATATCAATATCAAATACAATCCTGTTAATCTTTTAATCGGTGGATATCCTGATATGGCTTGCGCCACGCTACGCTATCAGACAGTTAAATGTTAATAGAAAAAGGTGCATCATATTGTATTAATACACCCTACAAAATTAGCGTGAGAGAACTACTTTCTTCAATGGAAGAGAAATAATCTTTCTTCCACTTGTTGCTTGTTGTTTTCTTAAATCAGCACAAATAGCAGCCAAATCATAATTAAATGACTTAGCTTGTTCATCTCTTATTTTACGAATTTCTGCCAAAACTTCATCATTCCACATAAATTATTCTCCTAACATTTCATAAGGTGTACATATTGTTGGCAATTCATACCCTAAACTATCAGCAATCTGTGAGAGTTTTTTCTGAATATAGGGGTTAGCAATGTGCTTACAATTTCATGTTAACAGATAATCCAATCCATAGACGGTAGCTGTAGCAATGTGAACAGTATCATAAGCAGCACTGGGTGGTAAATTACTTTGTTTTTGGAATTCCTGTGCTAAATTTTGTACTGATTCTGTGATATCAAGTAAAGGAAAGTTATTTAAAACTTCTAGTCTTTTATTCACCATTTCTGCATCACCTTTTGCTACTTCTTGCAATACCAGTGGAGAAATGTAAATAGTAAAGGAGTTTCGCTGAGTGTCCCACCAGTCTCTTGTTAATTCTGCATTAGCAGCAACTATCAAATTTTTACTAGGTCTTGCTGTTAAATAACCAATAATACTTGTTTCTATGTATATTGTTTTGGTCATATTATTAAAGTATGATTACTTTGCTAAATTTACTATACAGTATCCTGTTAATCTTTTTTGTCTGAATCAGGATGTCCAGGATTTGAGGATGTACAGGATATTTTTTTAATATTCATCTACATTTTCAGAAGTTGCATTTTGTCTGAATCAGGATGTCCAGGATTTGAGGATGTACAGGATGTTTTTTTAATATTCATCTATATTTTCAGAAGTTGCATTTTGTCTGAATCAGGATGTCCAGGATTTGAGGATTTACAGGATGTTTTTTTAATATTCATCTACATTTTCTGAAATTGCATTTTGTCTGAATCAGGATGTCCAGGATTTGAGGATTTACAGGATGTTTTTTAAAATTAATCTGCATTTTCTGAAATTGCGCTAATTCAAATATTCCACAATATCAATATCAAATATAATCCTGTTAATCCTTTAATCCTGGTTATCCTGATTCAGACAGTTAATTTTCTTGTCTGAATCAGGATGCTCAGGATTTGAGGATGTACAGGATGTTTTTTAATATTCATCTACATTTTCAGAAATTGCACTAATTCAAATATTCCACAATATCAATATCAAATATAATCCTGTTAATCCTTTAATCCTGGATATCCTGATTCAGACAGTTAAATTTTAATAAAAAACGGTGCATTACATTTCATTAACGCACCCTACCAGATGAGCGATCAAGATTAGATAATCTAGCATCTAAGCCTATCTCTAAAAGAAACACGAATTTTATCCAAAAGTTCTTCATACTCACATTTGTATCTAAGATTACGTTCGATTTGCCGCCTTGCTTGACTCGAAGAGATTCGATATAAATCTTCTTCATTGCGTATGTCTATAAGACGAATCTTTCCAAGTCTGAAGTTACCAAATACATTTAATATTTCCCGAAGCCTCATATATTCTTCTTCTTCAAAGAATATCGCACTTTCATCTAATTTTAAGAGTATTTCGTTCAACAGTTGAGAGAAATTCATAATATTATTTTCGCTTGCTCCTTTCCACAATTCCTCTCCCGCTAACCGGAGTAATTGGAGTTTTCTCCATATATTCCAATACGATTGGAGTCTAGCTGAAGGATAGCTATCTGGATGAGAAGAAGAAATATTTAACTGGTCTTGGAAATAGTTAAGTTGCTCTGCTAGAGGTAATGAACCATTGAAGATAGCTATATTTCCACCAGCATTTAAGGAGTTCGCATCAATAGATCCAGGGACATTTGGTAAAATAGAATGAATAGAATTACGATATTTATCGTTTTGTAAGTGAGTGCCTATAAGATCAACATCACCTTCAGCTTCAACATCCTCTAGATCAATACCTTGACCAGTGCTTTCCTCTGCACGAAAACGACCTTTCTTACTTTTCATGCGTCTGCCTCTAATTCCACCTTGATGCTTCGCTTTATTAGAACTTTCTGATTTGAGGCTTAACCAATATCCAACTAACAAGCCTAAAGTTGCAAATATAGCCATCCACCAAATCGTCTGATTATTAAACTTTTCACCAATAGTGCGTTGCTGAATAGCAGCGGCAATTAGGTTAAAAATGACATTAATAAAAGCACCAACGAAAAGACCGAGTATTGAGTAGATATACTGTTTTTGCATAAGCTTATGCTCAGAATAAAATTTACAGTTACTTTACTAAAGTTAGTATACTGCTAGGGTATCAACTTATAATATATTCTAAAAATATGCTTTATCAAAACCCATGTAGAGACGCACCCCAAACGCCTCTACAAAACCCCTAAATCACAAAACCTCCCTACCCAAATAAACCTGCAAAACGTCCGGTACTTTAATCGTCCCGTCAGCTTGCTGATAATTCTCCAAAATCGCCGCCATAGTCCTACCCACAGCCAAACCAGAACCATTTAAAGTATGTACAAACTGCGTTCCTTTCTTACCAGTTTCCTTAAACCGAATATCCGCCCTTCTCGCTTGAAAATCAACACAATTAGAACAACTAGAAATCTCTCGATACTTCCCAGCAGAAGGCAACCACACCTCTAAATCATAAGTTTTTGTTGCAGAAAAACCTAAATCAGCAGTACATAAATTAATCACCCGATAAGGCAATTTCAAAGCCTGTAAAATACTCTCTGCACTGACTAGCAACGTCTCCAATTCATCAAAAGAATTTTCCGGTTTTACTAACTTCACCAACTCAACTTTATTGAATTGATGTAACCGAATTAAACCCCGCATATCCCGTCCATAACTTCCCGCTTCCCGCCGAAAACATGGCGTATATGCAGTATGATAAATTGGTAATTCTTCCCCGTTGATAATGTCCCCTCGATACAAATTAGTTACCGGAACTTCTGCGGTGGGAATTAACCATAAATCATCTTCTGCACATTTAAAACTATCCTCTGCAAACTTGGGTAATTGTCCAGTTCCCGTTAAAGAATCTGTATTTACTAATAACGGTGGACTAACTTCTATATAGCCATTTTCAATATGTTTAGAAAGCATAAACTGAATTAATGCTCTTTCTAAACCTGCACCCGCACCTATCAAACTCACAAACCGAGTTTGGGCAATTTTTACCGCTCTTTCAAAGTTCAAAATTCCCAACTTTTCGCCGATTTCCCAATGGGGGACAATGTTGGGATTTTCGGGTTTATATTCATCTCCCCATGTTTTCACTTCTTGGTTATCATCTTCACTTGTACCAATGGGGGTAGAATCACTGGGAAGGTTAGGAAGTGCTAAGAGTAATTGATGAATTTGCGCTTTTAACTCTTTTTCCTGGGGTTCTAATCCGCTTAATGTGATTTTGAGGCTGTTTCCTTCATCCTTTAAAGCCAGAATTTCTGCATCTTGAGGATTAACACCAGATTTTACCTTGTGTCCCACCAGTTTACCAATTTCATTACTCCGGGCTTGGAGTTCATTGCGTTTTACTTCCAATTCCCGTTGTTGTTGACTCAAATCTAAGATAGGCTGAATCTCGTATTTACCACTACGAGTATTCAACTTTTCTTGTACTAATTGGGGATTTTCTCTAATTTGTTTAATATCCAGCATTGGTGAATTTCGTTAAGTTTTGTCAATTATACTTGATTGAGATAATTAATCGTAAGGGCTTAACAATGCTAAACCCTATATACTAATGCCACCTTTCTCATCTGCGTTTATCTGCGTTTATCTGCGTTTAATTATGATCAGTGGTAAATTTACCAAATATAGTTGATAATTAGTTCAGATACTCTTCTCCATTACCTAAGCGTTAAGGAGTTTTCAGCAATGATGACAACTCAATCAGTTATTTTAAATATCAAAAATGTAGAGTTAAGTGATGATCAATTTTATCAACTATGTCAAATCAATGAAGATTGGAAACTTGAACAAACAGCTAAAGGAGAATTAATAATTATGCCTCCAGTTGGTGCAATTAGTGGTAATAGAGAATCAGAGTTTAATGCAGATGTTGTGATTTGGAATCGTCAAACTAAACTCGGAAAAGTATTTAGTTCTTCCACTGTTTTTACTCTACCTAATGGTGGTAAACGTTCTCCTGATGTGGCTTGGATTGCTAATGAACGTTGGGATTCTTTAAGCATTCAAGAAAAAGAGAAATTTGCTAAAATTTGTCCTGATTTTGTCATAGAATTGCGTTCTCGTACAGATTCTTTGAGTCAATTACAGGAGAAAATGCAGGAGTATTTTAATAGTGGTTTACGTTTAGGTTGGTTAATTGATCCTCAAAATCAACAAGTAGAAATTTACCGTCAAAATCAGTCTGTAGAAATAGTATCATTACCGACAAGTTTATCGGGAGAAAATGTTTTACCAGGATTTATTTTAGAATTACCTGTTTTCAAAGATTAGGATACCACAACCACTGTCAATTATGGTTTATTAATCCGATTCATTAACCACAAAGATGCTAATAAACCTGCAAAATGCGCTGATACAGTATTTGTATTTGCCTGGACTATGAGCATATCTAAACCGCTAATAATCCGAGTTGGGTCAAATAATTGAGTAGTTACTGCTTGAGGAGATATAGACCTAGCTACTAGTGTACCAACGATCGCTTGCGCTCCCAATAAAGTGACTAATATTCCCCCTAAATTTATCCATAGACCTAAACGTAATACCTGCACAGTTTCCACCTTACGAGGGCGATTAGTGGGATTAGGGGATTCTAATTTCTTGCCAATTCTAGTGTAGCGATAAGCTAAGTAAATACCAGCACCCAACAGAAGTATGCCACAAATTGCTAAAAACACGCCAAAGCCCGTTCCTGGATTGTTACTGGGGCTACCTGCTTTTTGACTAAAAATGCCAAATAACAAGACAATTATTCCAGAAATTACACCTAATACCAACTGAATCCATAAACTAATCCAACCTGCTAGGCGAAATTGTTGGGCTATAGCCCGGAGGTTAGATGATGGTGTTTCGGAGTTTTGCGTCATATAAAAATTAAAACTTAAAAATTAAGAACAACTTCCGTTTGTTGTTTGTTAGCTGTTACCTATTTCCAGAATAATTGATAATGGGTTAAGTCTACTGAAAATTTCAGACGTAAAATTAGTTATGAATTCTACTGTTTCTCAATCTACGTTCCTCTTAACTTTTCTGTTATCAGTTGGATTATTTTTCTTTATACGCGCTTCGACCAAGGATCGTACAGAAATGATGCAATTGACTTCAGAACAGGATGAAAATACATTAATGGCTGCATTAAAGGAGTATTTTCGCTCTCGTGCTTATCGAGTTTCAGCGGTAGATACTGCTAAAAATCAAGTCACTTTTGAAGGATTGGTTAGCCCTAGCTGGTTTCTAGCTATATTTTTGACTATATTAGCAGCCGTAGGTTTGGGTTGTTTGGCGTTGGTTCTATCAATGCTTTTGCCCGATTTTGGCCAATTTTTTCTATTAATAATCCTGTTTTCGCCTTTAAGTGGATTATTGTACTGGAAAAAATCTGGAAGACTTGAGAAGGTGTCACTCAAGATGGAAAATATCCCAAGTGGGCAAAACTTCTCAAGTACAATCACTGTAACTGCCCATAGAGATGAACTGGCTGAGTTACAAAGGGCATTACAGCTAAAGACACTTGACACTTGATTAATTGTTGGGGGTGAAAACTAGCATTATGTAGGCTTCTGACTCAAGTTTTGAGTAAATCAGCAGTAGGGAAATCTTCCTGATGCTTGGTATGTCATGAGGAAAAATTTAAATTGGCGGACAGAGCTTGATAGTAGTCCAAATTAGTGAGAGCATAAATAAATAATTCATACTTCATTTTTTGGATGACCTTGGCTCTGTCGCTATTCTCTTTTGTATAAGCTGATAACAAACTGATTCATCTAATCTATTACAGATTAATGAGGAATTAATTATCCCATGACTTGAGAGAATGTATTTAAACTCTACTGGCAAATTCAACCAAAAAATTAAAAGAAATGGAATTTTTGAACAAACCAGTCATAATTGCCAGTTAATTATTCACAGAGTCAGAAGTCACATTTACAAGATATGATAGTCATTTGTTGTTTAGTTACTAGCCACAGCAACAGACACAGTTTGTGGTGCTGTTGGTGATTCTAAAATCCTGAGACTAGGGAACAAGAAATGATTCTCTTCTACGTATTGAGCGCCAAACAGACCTTTTTCCGCCCAGAAATATCGGTCTGTTGTATGTTCATTGCGTTTTACTAGTAGCAGCGCAGGTGGCGTGATACCTTCAGCTTGAATGAACTTTCTTGCTGCTGTCACAGGTTTATCTTCGCCACTTTCAATGCTGTACTGAGGGATATGCTCAAGTATGCGCCGTCCTTCCTGCCTACGACGACTCTTCCGCTTGCGTCTCCTTGCCAACCTATTGTCCTCCTGTTTCAAGCTATAGACTGTAGTTATGGCTACAAAATCCGTCGTCATTATATAAGTTCTATCTTAAAAGATCAATAGTTTTTAATGTTTTGATACAACTAGGGTAAAACTGTCAAAAATGAAGACTTAAAAATTAAAAAAATTGCTGACTTTTCAGCTATTGTTTCCCTACCAATCATCCATTACCAGACTAAACTAGATAGCTAGAAGCCTTAGTAACGTTATGTACTTGAATAAAATGCGAAAATTAGGTCGAAAGCTATAGGGGTAAGGCATAAGCTAAACCCCTACCAATTCCTTCTTTCCTTCTTCTTCTGACTTGGTGACTTATTCTTCCTCCTAGATTCCTGAACTCATGCTAATGTCTGCCAGTTCTGATTTTCTTGCTCTATGTCGAGAGCAAATGGCTCTGCTAACCCAAGGGATGGGAGCGGGCTTTAGCGTTGTTTATTTGACACAAGAACTAGTAGAAAAATCTACAGCAGAGGCACGACTAATTCCAGTAATGGTGTATCCAGAGACTATAGCATTAAATCCTAGTGATGAATATAGTGATGTGGGGGAAGGTTATCCTGTAAGGTTAGCTAATGTTTTAGCATTACCCAATCAGCAAATGAGATTGTTAAAACCGACTCCAATATCCTCCCATGAATCAGCGGAATCGGCAGCAACAGGAAAACAAAATTTACACGATGCACAAGATGAATACTGGCTGAGTCATAACCAAATTGTTTTACCTTTGATTCATGAAGGCGTGATGATGGGGTTATTGGTGACGGCGAGAGAAGATAGGGAATGGAATGAACGAGAGGAACGGGAAATTGAACGCATTGCTAAGACTTTAGCGATCGCTTGCATTTTAGACCAGCGCCAGTCATGGTTACAACATCAACTCCAGCAGGAACAAATTCTCCAAGAGAGACAACGGGATTTATTAGATAATCTTTTACATCAATTTCGTAACCCCTTAACTGCTATCCGCACCTTTGGGAAATTACTATTTAAGCGGATGCTACCGGTTGATCCTAATCGGGAAGTAGCCACCAGTATAGTCCGGGAGAGCGATCGCTTACAAGAACTATTAAAACAATTTGATCAAGTAATTGATTTAAATACGGCAGATTCAGAACCTTTACCTCTACCAGAATCAAAAGTAGTTATTAACGCAAATGTCCAAAAAGCAGCTAAACCTGCGTTATTATTGCCCGGAACAGGGGAACAATTAACTAATCGTTTCTTAGTAGATTTATTAGCACCTTTATTAATATCTGCCCAAGCGATCGCTCAAGAACGAAATCTACAATTAATCACAGAAATTTCTCCTCACCTACCCCTAGCGAGGGTGAATGAAAAAGCCTTAGGAGAAGTTTTGAGTAATATCCTTGATAACGCTTTAAAATATACACCACCTGGAGGTAAAATCTTAGTACAATGTGGGCAACAAAAAGGAAATTTACAAGGTATTGCTATTAGTGATACAGGTCCAGGTATTCCTCCAGAGGACTTAGAACATCTAGGAGAAAGACATTACCGGGGTGTACAGGCAAAAACAGAAATTCCGGGAACTGGCTTAGGAATTGCCATTGCTAAACAGTTAATAGTAGAAATGCAGGGAAACATCGAGGTTTTTAGTCCAGCCATTAACTCAATTATCACATTACCAAATACCCCAGGAACTACATTTATAATTTGGTTGCAATCTGTTGGCTAAAATAGGGAATAAATAAATAGACTTAAAAATTTCAGGCGTTGCTGATAGCCTGCGTAGCGTAGCCATATTGAGGTATGCATTGGTGTCAACTTAAGCTCAAATCCCTACCACATCTCGTTCCTAGTCTCTGACTAGGAATGCAGTTGATGAGGCTCTGCCTCTAATATTATTGAAGGCAGAGCCTTCTAGAATTCATTCCCAGTCAGAGACTGGGAATGAGATGACTTGAGTTCTTTGCGGGATAGAGGTTTTACGTTAAGTTGACACCAATGTGAGGTATGAAATTCCCAAATTGAACCTTTAAAACTCAAACCTCAGTGCGTCTTCGCGCCTTTGCGTGAGACTAAAATTTATTTATATTATGAAATTCACAACTTCAAAACTATTACAGCACTTTGTGGTGTTATGAAGTACAAGAACCCCACCCCCAAACCCTCCCCGCAAGCGAGGAGGGGACTATGATGTATTTCATTCCAGTGCATACCGCTATAAGTTTATTGACGAGTTATGACTAAATTTGAAGTCAGGGTAATATCTAAATCTTGTTCTGGTCTTAACACAAAAACATCAGCTTTTGGTTTTCGCAATAGTATACTAGCTAAAGCCCCCGCTGCTGCACCACCTACGGGTTCTAAAACTTCAATTTTCTTGTTACCAGTCACCAAAGAAATCAGAGTAGCAGCACCCGCACCAATAGCCGCATCTGTTAATATTTGTCCAGTGCTTGATCCTTTGGTAATTGTTTCTGTTTGGGTGATGGTTTTAGAGTTAGCATAAATCTGTTGTCGTTGTCCAGAGGGAAATACTAATTCCCTGGCTACAAAGCGGACACCTTGCCGGTTATTATTAGTAGATGCCCCATTTAATCTTACTGGTTGTAATTCTCCAATAACTTCAGTATTAGCAGGAATTAAAATATTTCTGTTTTTATCAGTAACATTGTCAGCTATTTTCAGAGTTAGAGCCAATGTTTCACCCGGTTTGACAATAACCTTCTCTTTTTCGTAGGTAACAGGTAAAGTGACATTAGCGGGGATACTAATTGTCCGCGATTGATTGAGATTAAATCCTTGGGCAAAAACAGGGTTAAATGATAGCACGGGGATGGCTGTACCTGTTGTAATGGCTATAGCCATGAGTGCAGCGGTGCTAGATTGCCAATGGATAGAACGACTCATGATAAGATTGCCAATAATATGTGATATGTATGGTGACGTGGACTAGCTAGGATAGTTTCTGGACAATTGTTAAGTAGGTGGGCGTTAAAAATTGTCGTTGGGGCAAGGGAACAGGGAACAGGGAACAGGGAACAGGGAACAGGGAACAGGAAGAGAGTTTTGAGTGATTTTACTTTTCTTCACATACCTTTAAATTTTTCTGTTCACCTACTTAATTAAGACTTGCTAAATAAAGCTAAAACCATTTATTAATAAGAGTTTCGCGGATTTTCATCACAAAGAAGTGCCAGGTTTTGGCTGATGGTGTCTCAAAATAGGTGCATTTTTCTTTGTCAGATTTGGAAAATTGAGGATGTCCAGACAGTTGAAACTGTTCCCAGTTAAGAGTTATACTATGTACTTGTGAGATTTAAACTTTTGCCAAATGACAAAGAACCCAGATGTGTAGGGGTAAAGCAAGAGCTTCATTGGTGTCAACTTAACGTAAAATATCTACCCCGCAAAGAACCCAGATCATCTCATTCCCAGTCTCTGACTGGGAATGAATTCTAGAAGGCTCTGCCTTCAATGATATGAGAGGCAGAGCCTCATCAACTGCATTCCTAGTCAGAGACTAGGAACGAGATGTGGTAGGGATTTGAGCTTAAGTCGAAAAAGCGAACTGCTTGCAGCAGCGCTTCGCTATCGCACAATTATAATATGCTCTTAGTTTTATCCTAGATGCTGTTTATCAGATATATTATTCATAATGGCTGTATGATAAGTTTAAATTATAGAAAATCAATAATACTTTTGATATTTATAACTTTTAGCAATTCCCTTTATATTTTCTTAATAATTAATTGAGAATCTTTTCTATTTATCAACGAGGTTGCTATACTTTCAGCGATCTGCTATAATTTCAGAGAATTTCATAATTGGGTTACTATTATCAATTTTAGATCTTTCAGAAGAGGTTAGTCTCAAACCCTTGATTGACAGTAGTTTCAGAAATTAATTTCCCAGGCTAATACAAAACTTTACAAAATTAATAGCTATTCCCTCAACAATTTTAGCCATGAATTTGCTCAGAAATGATCTAATTTGAGCGATCGCAAAAATTTCCTATTGACAAATTGACAAAAAAGTGATATGTAACCTGTCAATGTTATTAATTTTAGTGATATTTAGGACTTACGCACGAGTTACGGAATAATGAACCACAGAGAACACAGAGAACACAGAGAAATGAGGGTTTGAGGAATATTTTGCGTAAGTCCTGATATTAAATCAACATGAATTAAGTAGGTGAACACAATAAAACCAAACTGTGTAAAGAAATGTAAAATCGCCCAAACCCTCTTCACTCTTGCCTCTTGCCTCTTGCCTTTTGCCTTGCCATAACGACAATTTTCAACGCCAACCTACTTAAAGTTTACTCAAAAATTTCCGGGTTATTTAGTCATCTTCAGATGACTTCTGCTATTAGACTGGGAATTCATTCCCAGGCGGGCTACAGGTTTTACCTTAAGTTGACACCAATGAAGCTCTTGCTTTACCCCTACACATCTGGGCTTTTTGTCATTTGGCAAAAGTTTAAATCTCACCCGTGTTTAGTATACATCAATTTGATTGATGTTGGGTTGCGCTTTGCTTAACCCAACCTACGGTACTAGATATTTTTGGCACAATTGCCGAAAGTCTTCACCCCGCATTTCAAAGTTGGGATATTGGTCAAAACTAGCGCAAGCTGGAGATAATAATACTACAGAGGCTTGATATTTTTTGGCTAATTCCGCAGATAAGGATACGGCGTTTGCCATTGTTTCAACTATGTGATAATTGCTATATCCCATCTCTTGCAGCCGTTTAGAAAATGCTGGTGCTGCGTTACCTATGAGTAAAACGGCGGCGGCTTTGGCTTGAATTTGGGCTAACCAAGTGGTATCATCCCCGGCTTTGGCTTCGCCACCAGCAATTAAAATGGCGGGACTATGGACAGATGCTAATCCTACTTCGGCTGCGTCGTAGTTGGTGGCTTTGCTATCGTTAATAAAATCAATTCCTTGCCAATTGCAAATATGTTCTAAACGGTGGGGAACGCCAGAGAATTCACGCACAGCTTGAGAAATAGCGGTAATATCTATACCTGCTAATCTAGCAGCGGCGACGGACATGAGCAGATTTTGCTGGTTATGTTCCCCTACCATTCGCAATGCAGATACCTCTACAATGGGTTGTGGTGTGGGGGTAATTTTTTCCATTACCCAGCCATTTTCTATATAAAAGCCTTTTTCGCCGATTAAGAATTTTTCACCTTTAACGGTTGTCCAATAGGCATTTGGCCAATGAGTTAATCCTAATTTGCTCAAATAAGTATCATCACCATTAAATATTTGAATTTGGGAATTATGTAATAATTTGGCTTTGATATTATAGTAATTTTCTAATGTTTTGTGTCGGGCTAAATGATCTGGGGTGAAGGTTGTCCAAATCCCAATGCGGGGCGCTAAAGTTACGGAAGATTCGATTTGATAACTACTAAGTTCAGCAATTATCCAATTAACGGAACTTTTGTCTGTATTCCCTCTTGCCTCTTGCCCCTTGCCTCTTGCCTGTATTGCTACCTCACAAGCAGCATGACCAATGTTACCACAGGCGGGGGCGTTCAATCCCGCTGTTTGGAAAATGGCAGCAGTTAAAGCGGTGGTGGTAGTTTTACCATTTGTCCCGGTGATTGCTACCCAAGGAATATCTTGCAAATATCGCCAAGCTAGTTCCATTTCGCCAATAGTTTCTATGCCTAATTCTCGCGCTTTGGCTAAAATAGGAATATCCCAAGGAACTCCGGGACTGAAAACTATTAATTTGGATATATCAGAGTTGGTGAATTCTGGTTTGTGTCCTAATTTGACGGTGATGTGTTCGCTGGCGAGTTGTTGTTGTTGTTCGAGGAGGGTTGGGGAGGTGCTACTATCGCAAAGTTCAACCTCCCAGCCTTCCTGTTTCAACAATCTTGCCGCAGCAACACCGGATTTTCCGAATCCAATAATTAACGCTTCTGGCATAGACTATGTAGCATCCCTGGTTAAGCTTCACTATAGTAGCGTTAATTGGCAAAAATTACACCAATTTTTGTTGCGTTATGCTACAAATTTTTGACTATCGCGCCAAAGTCCGCCAATACACGGGCGTGATTTCGCAGTAATCCCAGTAAATTTAAGCGATTTTGCTTAATATCGGGATTTGCGTCCATAACTAAAACGCTGTCTTCACCATCAAAAAATGTACTGACGGTGGGGGCAATTTTTGCTAGTGCGGTTACTAATAGTTGGTAATCCCGGTTTTGTTGTGCTGCTTGGGTTTGAGGAACTAATTCAAGTAAGGCGTTATAAAATGCAGATTCGGATTTTTTCTGGAACAGTTGGGGATTAATTAAAGACTGTGGTTCTAGGGTTTGAAAGTCTAGATTTCCCTGGGCTGCTAACCGGGTGGAACGGTTGACGGTTTCGTAGATTTTATCTAATGTACCATCTTTGCGGATTTGTTGTAAATAGAGAGCGCGATCGCGGACATCTAATAAATCCGTTAATGCTCGTTCTGTGTATTCAGGATCATTTTCTCCCAAAACTGCATTTACCAAATCGTAATCTATCTGTTTTTCATCTTGTAATAAGGTGCGAATCCGTTGCAGGAAAAATTCTTGCAAGGTTTTAATTAAGGATTTGGCATCTTTGTTAAAAGTTGTAGCGAAATCTGTGGCGATTTCTTCTAAAAGGGTTGATAAATTAATTTGTAAATTCGCCAACCAGGTAATATTAACAATCGCATTTGCCGCGCGACGTAAGGCGAAAGGATCTGATGAACCTGTGGGAATTAAACCTAAACCAAAGATACTAACTAAGGTATCTAATCTATCTCCTAAACCAACTATTTGCCCTGTGAGAGTTTGGGGAAAAATATCATCAGCATTTCTGGGTAAATAATGCTCAAAGATGGCTTTTGCAACTTCTGGATTTTCGCCATTAGCTAAGGCGTATTTTTCGCCCATAATTCCCTGTAATTCTGGAAATTCATAGACCATTTGTGTGACTAAATCGGCTTTACAAAGTAACGCGGCTCTTTGTATATTCTGGGTTTGGTCTGGATTTAATTGTAATTGAGTGGTAATTCTTTCGGCATTTTTAACTATTCTGGCGATTTTGGCACGAACTGAACCTAAATCTTCTTGAAAGGTGACTTTTTCTAATTGGGGTAAGTAGCTTTCTAAGGGTTTGGCTAAATCAGCTTCATAGAAAAATCTGCCGTCTGCTAACCGCGCTCGAATTACTCTGGCATTACCGACAGCAATAATATCAGATTTGGCAGGATCTCCGTTACTAATGGTGATAAAGTTGGGTAATAATTCCTGGCAATCAGCATTTTTGAAGACGGGAAAATAACGCTGATGACTTACCATGACTTCGGTAATTACTTCTTTTGGTAAATTGAGAAATTCCTCTTCAAATTGGCCGATAACTGCTGTGGGATATTCAACTAAATTGACAACTTCTGCTAGTAAGTCGGGGTAAATTGGGGTATATCCGCCTAATTTTTCGGCTGCTGCTTTCACTTGATTTGTGATGATTTCGGCTCGGTCTTCTGGGAGTACATTTACATAGCCAGAAGCCAAGGTTTTAACATATTCTGTAGCATGGTCAATGCTGACGGGTTGGGGGTGTAAGACTCTATGGGTGCGAGAAAGGCTATCGCTTTTAACAACTTTTGCCCCATTTTCTAATTGTAATGGTAAAATTTCCCCATCTAACAATGTGACTAAAGTGCGAATTGGGCGCGAAAATCGTCCGTCACCATGTCCCCACCGCATTAACCGCTTGCCTTCTAAGTTCCAGACCCATTGGGGGACAAGTTCGGTTAGAATATCGGCGATGGGACGACCGGGAATTTGTTTGTTGACAAAGACGAAATCGCCTTTTTCCGTGGGACGAATTTCTAAAGCAGAAATATCTACACCTTGCTTACTCGCAAAACCAATGGCGGCTTTAGTGGGTTGTCCATCTTTAAAAGCTGCTTGTGCGGGTGGTCCTTTGATTTCTTCTTCTCTGTCTGCTTGCTGGGAAGGTAAACCTGTAATGAGAACTGCTAACCGGCGGGGTGTTCCATAGACTTCGACAACCGATTCGGGGAGACTGTGGGTTTTGAGACTTTCGGGAATGCGCGATCGCCATTGCCCAATAGCATCACTCAAAAAACCTGCGGGTAATTCTTCTGTACCGACCTCTAATAAAAATGCTGGCATAAGATCCTGTTTTTAAGTTGGTGTGGCTTAATATTAGGCTATTTTTTATCACCAAAGCTAGGCAATACGGGATTTACCCTAATTGAACTACTTGTAGTTATACTCATGATTGGTATTTTGTCTGCGATCGCCCTACCCACTTTACTGAGTCGGGCTAATAAAGCTAAACAGGTAGAATCTAAACTATATGTTGGTGCAATGAACCGCGGTCAACAAGCTTATTATCTAGAAAATACAGTCTTTACTGAATCTGTTGATGAATTAGGCGTTGGTATTCGACAGCAAACAGAGAACTATTTATATAAAATCAATATTGCTCCTAGTAATACAGTGGTGACAAATAACGGTATATCCAGGAAACCAGCGTTGAAATCCTATGCAGGAGTCCCCTATTTAAATACGATTCTAAGCACAGATGGTACTATTGGATCAGTTACCATCACTATTTTATGTGAAAGTCCTGCTGCTGGTGAAGGGACTGAGCAAACAATGAATTTAGCTTCTTGTCCCACTGGTTGGATACCTTTATAAATGCCAACGGTTGGATTGATTGAATAAACATAATCAGATGAAATCATCTGTATGTAAGCTTTCTAATCCATTTTTATATCTAGGAAAAAATATTTTTTGGTGGGGTGATATGAAATTGATCAGAACTGGGTAAGTTATTTGCATAAAGAAACAAACAACACTCCGACCAGGGAAAACTACTATGAAAACTGAACTGAAAGCCAAATTCTTGCAACACCTTCTTGGTAAAAAGAAAGATAATCAAGGTTTCACCCTGATTGAATTGTTAGTTGTTATCATCATCATCGGTATTCTGTCCGCTATTGCGCTTCCCTCCTTCTTGAACCAAGCTAAGAAAGCTAAACAGTCTGAAGCTAAGACTTATGTTGGTTCTTTGAACAGAGGTCAACAAGCATTTATGACAGAGAATGATGTATTTGGAACAGATATTAACTTATTAGGTGTTGGTATTAATACCACTACCGCAAATTACACATACGGAACTTCATCTTCTGGTGCTGGTGCTGGTGCTTATGCTCTAAATACTTCTGCTCAAATTGTAACTACCTCTGGTTTGAAAAACTACGGTGGTATGGTTTATTTGAAAGCCATTAATGCTAACAGTGAACTTACAAGTGTAGCTTTCCTTTGTGAAACTAAGAATGTAAACACTAATGGTAGTGCCTCAGTATCCGTATCTACATCTATTTGTGATAGTACCAATGGTATCGTAATTAAGTAATAATTAAGTTATTGTTCTTGCTAATCAATGGTAAGAAATAATCATTCACCTTCCATATTGAACTTGGGAGGTGAATACTTTATATTACATAACGATAAACATACTGAAAAAAGTTATGAATGAATTAAACACTATTAGTAAAATAAGTGATTGGGAGAAACGGGCAGAACAATATCTAATTGAAGAGAACTATAGTGCTGCTGCTAAACTTTATGAAGAAGCAATTGAACAAGAAGAAGATATTAAAAGTTATTATTGGCATTTAGGGTTACTCTTATTATTACAAGGTCAAGAAACAGAAGCTCAATTTACTTGGTTTTCAGCTTTATCAGAAGAAGTAGATATTGACACTAAAGATTTATTAGAAGTTTTAGAAATAGAAGCTAAACGTCGGGTGACGATTGAAGACTATCATGTTGCTTGGGCAATTCGTCAACATATAAAAGAAATTTTTCCTGAAGATATCAATAATTTATTACATCTTATTCAGCTTGTCATCCAACTAGAAACATTTAAAGATGATTATGCTTATCTATTAGAGTCAGCTATTAATTATTTATCTCCCAAAACAGATAATTGTGATATCAATCTACTAATAGATAGCATTAAAAAACTTTTAGTTTATATAACTAGGGAAGCAGAAGCATTTGATTCAGTATTTAACTTTGTGAAAATCTGTTTACAGAATTATTCTGATAGTGACAGGATCGTTATTATTGAAGCTATAATGATCCAATGTGTCAGATTTTCTGCTTTTTATAAAAGACCTGGTTTAGCATCAAAATTTTCAGAACTTTGTTTAGAATTGGTTACTGATATTCACCAGATAGAATACCGGGAAATTCTCACCTTACTATCACATTTTTATCAAAATAATCATCAATTTGAGCAAGGTATAGAAACTGCTAAACTTGCTTATGAATTGAGTAAGACTTTAGCTGAAAAAATTTGCGCTAATTACGTGGTAATTAGGGGATTAATGACTTCCGGTAGTTATTGGCAAGAAGCTCATGATCGTTTACAAAATCACATTCTGTTAGCTCAAAATTTGGTAGAAACTAAGCCTGAAGATATTAATATAGTCAATATTTCTAGACTGTTTATTTCTCTATTCTTTTTACCATATTTTGAAGATAAACCTGATAGAAATCACAAACTTCAACACCAAATTTCTAGTTTTTGCCAATCACAGATAATCAAATTTCATGGAGAAATTGCAGAACAACAACAACAATATTTAGATTCACGTAAACATAATCTAAGCAAAAATAAGAAGATACTGAATATTGGTTATATCTCCCATTGTTTTAAGAAACATTCTGTTTCTTGGTTATGTCGCTGGATTTTCAACTATCATGATCCAGAAAAATTTAAAATACATTGTTATTTTTTCAATGACTCTGAGCAGATAGAAAATTTTACCAAAAATCACTTTGTTAGTAAGTCTGCTAATTTTTACCAATTTGGTACTTCTCAACATCATCAAGTATGGAATCAAATTCGATCTGATGAAATTGATATTTTGGTAGATTTAGATAGTTTAACTTTAGATCAAGCTTGTGATTTATTATCTGTCAAATCTGCCCCGATACAGGTAACATGGTTAGGGTGGGATAGCTCAGGATTACCATCAATTGACTATTTTATTGCTGATCCCTATGTGTTACCAGAAGCAGCACAGGATTATTATAGCGAGACAATTTGGCGATTACCTCAAACTTATATTGCTGTGGATGGTTTTGAAGTAGATGTACCTGATTTACAAAGGGAAGATTTAGATATTCCTAGTGATGCTATAGTTTATTTCATGACTCAAAAAGGATATAAACGGCATCAACCCCATTTATATCTACAGATGAAAATTATCAAAGAAGTACCTAATAGCTATCTTTTGGTTAAAGGGGATGCAGATCCAGAAACAACTAGGGTATTTTTTGAAGAGATTGCAGCGGAAGCAGGTGTAGATTTTTCTCGCATCAAATTTTTACCCTATGCCCGTAGTGAAGCCGTCCATCGGGCTAATTTACAAGTTGCTGATGTGGTTTTAGATACCTATCCTTATAATGGTGCAACCACAACTTTAGAGACTCTATGGATGGGTATTCCTTTAGTTACTAGAGTGGGTGAACAATTCTCTGCCCGCAATAGTTACGGCATGATGGTTAATGCTGGTATTACAGAAGGTATTGCTTGGACTGAGGAGGAGTATGTAGAGTGGGGTGTGCGTTTGGGTAAGGATGAAAAACTCCGACAGCAGATTTCTTGGAAATTGCGTCAGTCAAGACACACAGCACCGCTATGGAATGCAAAGCAGTTTACCCGTGATATGGAAACGGCTTATGAGCAAATGTGGCAGAAGTATCTTGATAGCAAATAAGTATATAGTCAGGACTTCAGCTATAAAAAAATGTGCTACGATCACCAAATAATGTTCATCAAAAGAGGTCATCATCTATGGAATCGCTAATAATAAATAAAATTTTAGAAAGAGTTAAAGGTTTTCTACAAAAAACCTATCAGGAGAATTTGGATAAAGTTATCTTGTTTGGTTCTCGTGCTAGAGGTGATCATCATTCTGATTCTGATGTAGATATTTTAATTGTGTTAAAAGAACCCTTTAACTATTCTCAAGAAATCGAAAAAACTAGCATTTTTCTTTCAGAATTATCTTTAGAATTTGACTTAGTTATTTCTCGTGTTTTTGCTGAAACTAAAGATTTTAACTCTAAAAATACTCCTTTTTTTATGAATGTTAGAAAAGAGGGGATTACTTTATGAATAATGAACAAAAATATTTATTAATTAAGGCAGAAAGGAGCTTAAATGCAGCTAAAGAATTAAATAATAAAAATTATCCTGAGTTTGCGACTTCTCGATGCTACTATAGTATGTTTTATGTAGCAGAAGCTTTGTTATTAAATGAAAATTTATCTTATTCTAGTCATGCTGCGGTTATTTCTGCTTTAGGTAAATATTTGGTAAAAACTAATAAAATTCCGATTAAATATCATCGTTATCTCATTGATGCTCAGGATCAAAGAAATAGAGGTGATTATGATGTTAATCCAGATTTAACCAGGGAAGATGCTGATAAACTGATTGTCCAAGCAGAAGAAATGTTAAATTTTACTAATCAATATTTAGTTCAACAGACTTAGATTATGTTAATCTTTAAATAAAGGGCGTAGTTTACCACTGTAGGAGAACTCTATATGTACCATGAGAAATGATTACTACTAAGAGGATGTTTTAAAAGTGGTATTCCGTAATTTTTGTCACATTGCTACCCCCCTTTCCCCTTGTAAAGGGGGGAAAAAATAAAAATCCAGTTCCCTCCCCTTTACAAGGGGAGGGTTAGGGAGGGGTAAAAAATATTTGATACATCAACCATAACTTTTCAAACACCCTCTAACAAAAAAGGACTGTGATTATGATAACTGTAACACAAAATCAACTAAAAAAACTGTATGAAATTGATGATTATCTGTGGTTGGAAGAAACTATTAAGCTTCTAAAAACAAAAGATTTAGATAATTTAGATTTAGATAATTTAATTGAGGAGTTAGAAAGTTTGGGAAGAAATGATTTAAACAAAGTTAGAAGTTTATTAAGACAAATTATAATTCATATTTTACTGTTAGAATATTGGCAGGAAGAACATGATCGAAATTATCGGCATTGGCAGGGAGAACTAATCGCTTTTAGAGATGATTTAAACAATAGCTTAACTAATACATTAAAAAATAAGTTAGTTCAAGAATTAGCTCATATTTACAATGTTGCTGTGAAAGTTGTTGTTCAAAAAACAGGATTAGCATCAAATCTATTCCCTGATAATTGTCCCTATTCTTTGGAACAATTATTTGATGATAATTGGTATCCTCAAAAGTAACTGAAGTTGACAAATATTTTTTAGATAATTTTGCAGGAGGTGTAAAAATGGAAACTACAACTAAAAAACAAGCATTATTAAAAGCAATCTATGAACGGCTAGAACAAGTTTATGAAGGCACTTTAGAGGAAATATTAGAACTGTTAGATATTTGTGAAGGTGAAGATACAGAGGATATTGCGGATGCGATTGCTGAATTAAAAGATGCAGAAGTGAACGGTACAATATCTTGGGAACAGTACCAACAGGAATTAAAATCGTGAAGTATCAAATTGAATTTACCAAGGGTGCTGTAAAACAACTCAAAAAATTACCAACTGATATTAGAGAAAGAATTGGTTTAAGAATTCAAGAATTAGCAATTGAACCGCGTCCTGATCAATATAAATTTTATGGCAATTTCACAAGATGTAAAGTTAGGTAATAATGTCGTGATTCATCATCCTGAATTGGTTAATCTGTATGGATGTAAGATTGGCGATGATACTAAAATAGGTGCTTTCGTAGAAATACAAAAAGGTGTGATTGTGGGTAATCGCTGTAAAATTTCTTCCCACAGTTTTATTTGTGAAGGAGTGGAAATTGAGGATGAGGTTCTGATTGGTCATGGTGTTATGTTCATTAATGATCGTTATCCTAGAGCCACCAGCAACGGTAATTTGAAGACGGAAGCTGATTGGAATGTAACTCCAGTGAAAATTAAACGGGGAGCATCTATAGGTAGTGGAGCAGTGATTATGTGCGGAGTAACAATAGGTGAAGGGGCAATGATTGCTGCTGGAGCAGTAGTTACTAATAATATCCCTGAATACGCAATTGCTCTAGGTGTACCCGCTAAAGTAACAGGTGATGTGCGGAAGCGTGAGTCATGATAGGAATTGGTGTAGTTGGTTATGGCTATTGGGGTCCGAATCTGGTACGTAACTTTTATGAAATACCAGAATCCCAAGTAATTGCTGTTAGTGATTTCAGTTCAGATAGATTGGTAAAAGTCCAATCTCGTTACCCCACTATTGATGTGACGTTAAACTATCAAGACTTAATCAATGATGATCGTATAGAGGCGATCGCTATTGCTACTCCAGTTTCAGCCCATTTTGATATAGCTATTCAGGCTTTACAGGCTGGAAAGCACGTTTTAATAGAAAAACCCATAACCGCAAACTCCGAACAGGCATTACGATTAATTGCTGAAGCTGATAAACGTAATCTAGTTCTGATGGTGGATCATACTTTTGTTTATACGGGAGCAATTCGCAAAATACACGAGATCATAGAGAATAATACATTAGGTAATATTTATTATTATGACGCGGCGCGTGTAAACTTGGGATTATTTCAACATGATGTAAATGTAATCTGGGATTTAGCAGTACATGACTTATCCATTATGGATTATGTCTTGCCTTCCAAACCTTGTGCTGTATCTGCTACAGGTATAAGTCATGTCAGTGGAGAACCTGAAAATATAGCCTATATGACATTATTTTTTAATGAGCAATTAATTGCCCACTTACAAGTTAACTGGCTTGCTCCAGTCAAAGTGCGGCGTACACTCATTGGTGGTAGTCAAAAAATGATCGTCTATGATGATGTAGAACCTAGCGAAAAGGTAAAGTTATATGACAGAGGAATTACAGTCAATAACAATCAAGAGAATATGTATAAAATGCTGATTGGTTATCGGACTGGCGATATGTGGTGTCCAAAATTGGATCTGACAGAAGCTCTTAATAGAGTGGTATCACACTTTATTAATTGTATTAAAACAGGCGATCGCCCTTTAACTGATGGTAAAGCTGGGTTACGAGTGGTGAAAATTCTTGAAGCTGCTACTGAGTCTATGAAACACCAGGGTAAATTAGTGGAATTGAACTGGACAGAAGCAGAGGTAACACAATGATTCCATTTATAGATTTAAAAACTCAGTATGCTACTATCAAAGATGAAATTAACCAAGCTATTTCTGGAGTGCTGGAAACTACCCAATTTATATTAGGGGAAGAAGTAGAAGCTTTTGAAACTGAGTTTGCAACTTACTGTGATGCTAATTATGGTATTGGTGTAAATTCTGGGACAAGTGCTTTACACTTAGCCTTGTTAGCATTAGGCATTGGTGCTGGTGATGAAGTCATAACTGTGCCTTTTACCTTTGTGGCAACGGTGGCAGCTATCTGTTATACAGGAGCTAAACCAGTTTTTGTGGATATTGATCCTATTTCCTACACTATAGACGTTAACCAAATTGAATCTGCTATTACTGAAAATACTAAAGCCATACTTCCTGTTCATCTATATGGGCAACCTGCGGATATGGACTCTATTCTATCTATAGCTAAAAAGTATAATCTGAAAGTAATTGAAGATGCTGCTCAAGCTCATGGTGCTGAATATAAAGGCAAAAGGGTTGGTAGTATTGGTGATTTAGGTTGTTTTAGTTTCTATCCCGGCAAAAATTTAGGAGCTTATGGCGAAGCAGGAATTGTAACCACTAATAACCCTGAGTATGCCCATACTATTAGAAAGTTAAGGGATTGGGGACAAGAAAAGAAATATCATCATGATTTCAATGGTTATAATTACCGTATGGAAGGAATACAGGGGGCAGTGTTACGGGTGAAGTTACGTCACCTAGAAACTTGGACTGAAGCTAGGAGAAGTCACGCTCAAGTTTATAATCAATTATTAGCAAATTCTGGGTTAGAAACTCCTGTAGAAATGCCTTATAGTCGTCATGTTTATCATATATATGGGGTGCTATCAGCTAATAGGGATATTCTACAACAACAATTAATGGAAAAGGGGATTCAAACAGGGATTCATTATCCTATTCCTGTTCATTTACAGAAAGGTTATGCAGATTTAGGTTATAAACTAGGTGATTTTCCTTGTAGTGAATTAGCGGCCAATGAAGAATTATCTCTACCTATGTATGCAGAATTAACTGATTCAGCTATTACATATATTGCAGGAGCATTTTAATTTTTTTATGAGTGATAATTTAAAAACTAAAATTGTTAAAGCACAGCATGGATTGAAGCAAGTTCAAGAAGATCCTAATTTTGAAAAAGAATTAGCGCAACATTTACTGACTGCTTTCCAGCAAGAGCAATTAATTAATTTATATGACCGATTCATTATTCAAGATGGTCAATTTGATACTCTAATGAGAAGAGTATTATGGAAAGCTTTAACAAAAAAGATAGGTAATAATGTCGTTATTAGTAGTGAAGTTCGCTTTAAACATCCAGAGACATTTGAAATAGGTGATGGTGTTTTTATTGGCACTCAAACCTATATACAAGGTAGATTTGATGGTAGATGCTTAATTGGCAATCACGTTTGGATAGGTCCAGGTAGTTACTTTGATGCTCGCAATTTAATTATAGAAGACTATGTTGGTTGGGGACCGGGAGCAAAAGTATTAGGTTCAACCCATACGGGCATACCTACTGATATCCCAATCATTCAAACAGATTTAGAAATAAAACCAGTAAAAATTGCTATGGGTGCTGATATAGGAATGAATGCAGTTATTCTTCCAGGAGTAAATATTGGTCAAGGTAGTATAGTAGGTGCAGGAGCAGTAGTAACAAAAGATGTTCCTGCTATGGCGATTGTAGCTGGTGTACCTGCTAGATTTTTACGTTGGAGAAACGAATTATGAAAAAAGTTTTAATAACTGGTGGTGCAGGATTAGTTGGTTCTCATATTGCCGATCAATTAGTTAAACAAGGAGTTTTGGAAATAGTTATTCTCGATAACTTTGTTAGGGGTACTAAAGCTAATTTACAATGGGCGCTCGCTAATGGGAATGTCAAAATCATCAAAGGAGATATTAGAGATCAAACACTACTCAACGAAATCATGTCAGGTGTAGATGTTTTATTTCACCAAGCAGCGATTCGTATTACCCAATGTGCTGAAGAACCAAGATTAGCATTAGAGGTATTAGTTGATGGTACTTATAACGTTTTAGAAGCGGCAGTAAAAGCAAAAGTAAAAAAAGTGATAGCGGCTTCTTCCGCTTCTGTTTTGGGTATGGCCGAAGAATTTCCTACCACTGAATCCCATCACCCCTATAATAACCGTACCTTTTATGGTGCAGCTAAAACCTTCAATGAGGGAATGTTACGCACTTTTAATGAAATGTATAGCTTAGATTATATCGCGTTGCGCTATTTTAACGTTTATGGTGTGAGAATGGATATTTATGGGGTTTATACGGAAGTTTTAGTTAGGTGGATGGATCGTATTATCGAGGGAAAACCACCGCTGATTTTTGGTGATGGTTTACAAACTATGGATTTTGTTTCTGTGGAAGATATTGCCAAAGCCAATATTTTAGCTGCTCAAAGTAATGTTACTGATGAAGTTTTTAATATTGCTAGTGGGGTAGAAACTAGCTTGAACGATTTAGCTTTTAGCCTTTTAAAAGTAATGAAATCTGATCTAAAACCTGAATATACAGCCGAGAGAAAAGTTAATCCTGTACAAAAAAGATTAGCTGATACCAGCAAAGCTGAAAAGTTACTAGGGTTTAAAGCAGAGGTTTCCTTAGAAGAGGGTTTAAGCCGTTTAGTTGATTGGTGGAAAACAACCAAGAATATTGTATAACCTATCTTAATAGTAGTTGGTGTTTAAACTCAGCTTTTTCAATCAAGGATAATTTAACTTACCTTATTCTTATGGACACAATAATTGAGTATGAATGAACCCTTATCTTTCATCCCCATTGCTAAACCTTTTCTGGGTGAGGAAGAAGCCCAAGCTGCAAGTCAAGCCATTTTATCAGGCTGGGTGACACAGGGTCCCCAAGTCAAAGCTTTTGAAGAAGAATTTGCTGACTATGTGGGAGCAAAATATGCTTGTGCCGTCTCTAGTTGTACCACCGCTTTACATTTGGCTTTATTAGCCGTAGGTGTTCAACCTGATGATGAAGTAATTACCGTATCCCATTCTTATATTGCAACAGCTAATAGTATTCGCTACTGTAGTGCTATTCCGGTATTTGTAGATATTGAAACCGAAACCTATAATATTAATCCTGATTTAATTGAGTCTGTCATCAGCGATCGCACTAAGGCAATTTTAGTAGTGCATCAAATGGGAATGCCTTGCAATTTAAAAAAAATTTTAGAGATTGCAAAAAAACATTCCTTACCAGTTATTGAAGATGCTGCCTGTGCGATCGGTAGTGAGATATTATGGGAGGAAGAATGGGAAAAAATTGGTAAACCTCATGGAGATATTGCCTGTTTTTCCTTTCATCCCAGAAAAGTAATTACCACTGGTGATGGAGGAATGCTAACCACTTCTAATCCAGAATGGGATGAAAAATTCAGGCTATGGCGACAACATGGCATGAGTGTACCAGATACCGTGCGTCATGGATCAAAACAAGTCATTTTTGAAACCTATCCCGTTTTAGGCTATAACTACAGAATGACTGATATTCAGGCGGCAGTCGGACGGGAACAATTGAAGAAATTACCTCAAATAATCTCGAAAAGACGACAATTAGCAGAAAAATATCAGGAATTATTAGCTAATGTTTCTGGAATAGAAATTCCAACAGAACCAGCCTGGGCAAAAAGTAATTGGCAAAGCTATTGTATTAAATTAGCTGACCATATTAATCAAGTGGAGGTAATGCAAAAATTATTAGATCAAGGAATTGCTACTCGAAGGGGGATAATGTGCGCCCATAGGGAAGAAGCTTATCAAAAGGAACACTGGAGTTGTGGCATTGATAAAAAAGATTGTGCTTGTCAGTTAAATACTTGTCCAAAATTGTTACAGAGTGAGAAAAATCAAAACCAAGGATTAATAATACCATTATTTGTTCAATTAGAAATTTTTGAACAAGTTAAAATTGTTGATATCTTATATAATACTTTAGATGCTTAAATAACATGAAAATTGATTTAGTTTATCCTTCTCGAAAAATATTCCATGACACTTGGAATACTGGAAAAGGTTGGGTAGAAACATTAAAAAGGATGAAATTACTTAATAATTTTTTTGCATTAGATCCGGAAAATTGTCATACTCTTTTGGAATATTTAAAAGCTCCTAATAGCGATCTTATAATAATTTTAGGGGGTGATCATTTTCTTTATTTTATGTATGACAATCATGCTAAAAAAGATATTTGGGATCAAGTAAAAATACCCAAAATTTGTATTTGTTGGGAATCTATTGTTAATTCTTTGTTTCCAGGATTTTTTAAAAGAAGTTCTAATTCTTTACATTGTTTTGACTATTTTATTTATGGAGATGAGCGAGATAAAGTTTTTTTTGAAGGAAAATCAGTTAATTATTGTTTTTCACCACTTTGCGTTGATGGTCAAGAATTTAAGAAAAGCAAACCATTAAATGAGAGGAATAATCAGGTTTTTTTCTTCGGAAAAATAAATAATTTTGGCATCGAAAAAGTTTATTCAGAAAGAAGAAGATTATTGAGCGAACTCTTAACTAATCAAGCAATAGATTATATTAGTGAATATATTTATACTGGAGAGAGTGCAGAAAAATTAGTAAATCTATATAATGAATATACTTTAACGATAAATTTACCCACAAATCATGGTGGTTATACTCAAAGGGTTTATGAGGCTATGTCTTGTGGTACAATTCTTTTTCAATATCGTTTAAAAAATGATCCTTACCATAGTTTATTATTTAAAGAATATGAGCATTATATTCCTTATGAAATTGATAATATACCTGAATTACTAGAGAATTTTAAATATTATTTAAAACATTTACCAGATTTAGAATATATTTCTGAACAAGCTCGACAAGAAGTTATAGCCAAACATACCATAGAGGCTCGTATTAATCAAATTATTAAATTTGTAAATACAGGTGAAAAAATAGAATATCAACTCATACCAGAACTACAACAGCAAGACAATCTAAATCAGCAAAATTCCTATTCTTTACTAACAAAAACAAAAACCTATTCTGATCCCATTATTGTTGTTGATGCTGTATTTTTCCAACTCTATAAAACAGGAATTGCTAGAGTTTGGCAATCTTTATTACAGGAGTGGGTTAACAGTGGTTTTGCTAAACATATTGTTTTATTAGATAGAGCGGGTACTGCTCCAAATATAGCGGGAGTATGGTATCGTACCATTCACCCTTATGATTACAATAATACAGACAGCGATCGCCAAATTCTCCAGCAAATTTGTGATGAAGAAGGAGCAGAGTTATTTATTTCTACTTATTACACGACACCCATTCATACACCTTCAGTATTTATGGCTTATGACATGATAGCAGAAGTATTAGGACTCAACTTAAATGAACCTATGTGGAGAGAAAAGCATAATGCAATCAAACACGCATCTGCTTTTCTTTCAATATCAGAAAATACAGCGAAAGATTTAAGTAAATTTTTCCCAGATATATCATTAGAATCAATTACTGTTGCCCATTGTGGAGTTGATCCTCTTTTCTCCCCTGTCTCTGAAAATGAAATTAATGCCTTTAAATATAAATATGGCATCAATAAACCCTATTTCCTATTAGGTGGACTAGGCGGATATAAAAACTCAATTCTCTTCTTGCAGGCATTTTCCCAACTGATTAATAAACACAGTTTTGATATAGTAGCGACTGGTGCAGGTAGTCAATTACCTCCTGAATGGCGACAATATACTGCTGGATGTACCTTTCACGGATTACAATTAAGTGATGCAGAATTAAGATTAGCTTATGCTGGAGCAGTGGCACTAGTTTATCCCTCTCAATATGAAGGTTTTGGAATGCCAGTAGCGGAAGCAATGGCTTGTGGATGCCCTGTAATTACTACTCCTAATGCCTCTTTACCCGAAGTTGGAGGAGAAGCAGTCATCTATGTTAAAGATGATGATATTGAGGGTATGACTAATGCTTTATGTGATGTTCAAAAACCCAGCTTAAGACGTAATTTAATTCAGGCAGGATTACAACAATCTCAGAAGTTTTCTTGGGACAAAATGGCTGATATTGTCAGCAATGTTTTAGTTAATCAAACTCTTGAATCTTTACCTTTCAACCTTGGAGAAATTAATCTAATCATGTTTCCTGATTGGAATCAGTCAGAAGATGATTTATATGTGCAATTAGGAGAGGTAATTAAAGCACTAGCTACTGATTCTCATGCTGATGAAACGACATTACTCATCTATGTTAGTAACAGTGATCCTGAAACTGCGGACGGAATATTATCTAGTATCGCTATGAACTTAATAATGGAAGATGAGATAGATATTACCGAAAGCATACAAATTTCTTTGATAGAAGAAATCAGTGAAAAACAGTGGCAAACACTACTACCACATTTACAGAGTAGAGTTGTATTAGAATTAGAAAACCAAGAGGCGATCGCTAAATTCCAAGCAGACACCTTACCGACTTTTGAAATAGGATTATAAATCAATTTCTGCTTCTGCTGCTTTATCTTGGTAGATATCACTTATTTAGTACAATTTAACTGTAACCGCTTCCATACCTTGTATTTGAGGAATAAAAACTATGACAACTACATTACAAAAAGCTATTGTACCAAATAATCATCTAGTTCTTACAGGAATTACTTGGGAAAAATTTGAGCAAATAGAAACCACCTTTCAAGATATTGAGGGGATAAGATTTATTTATTTAGATGGAGAATTAGAAATTATTATGAATTTAGGACAAGAACATGAATATTACAAAAGAACAATTAGTTTATTGTTAGAAGCATACTGTAGAGAAAAAAGGGTTAGATTTTATGCTGGAGGTAGTGCCACGTTAGGAAATAAAAATATAACTGGACGTAAAGAACCTGATGAATCCTATATTTTTCATAGTAAAAAAGACATTCCCGATTTAATTATTGAGGTAATTTTTACCAGTGGAAATATAAAAATATTAGAAATATATAAACGAATTGGTATTCCTGAAGTTTGGATTTGGGAAGATGGATTATTAAAAATCTATGCTTTAGAAAATGGTGAATATAATCAGGTTAATCAAAGTCAATTATTACCAGATTTAGATATACAAGTGTTAAATCAGTATGTTGATTACCATGATCAATATGATGGAGTCACAGAATTTATTAACTACTTAAAAACTCAATAAATAACCTGTTCAAAACTATTACTAAATATAAAGTTTAACGCCTCCATCAGTGCTTGTAAATCCTCTAATACATAATATTTAACATTCTTAACAAACTCCATTTCTTGCAAAACTGCAAATTCCCATAACTTACCATTAGAAACTATACCAAATAACCGACTATTTTGATTACCATTCATTTTTTGTGCAGCAATCAGTTCCGCTAAACATTGTCCCCAACCTTCCTCAAAGTTATCTTTTTTAGCTTCCACTATAATTAGATAGGGCTTCTCTAAAATAATTTTACCCCTAGAAGAACGTTGAGCAACCATATAGTCAGGAATCCCTGATAAATTCTCATCATAATTTAAAGGTTGATGACTCCAAAGTAATAATTTACTAGCATATTGTCGCCATACTTCTACAAGAACTGGGTAAATAATGCTTTCACAAATAGCATATTCTGAATTAAAAACAACTCCTTCTTCTAGGATAAAATCTAATCTACTCTTAAAATACGGATCAGTTTCCATAGGTACTTGTTCAATGAAATTTTTTTCTTTGTAAGTGAGTGGAAATTCCTGTAAAACATCAGCAATGCTTTTGTATTTATTAAAAGACATAATTTTCCCTCTGGGTAAAGTTGCTTTCCACACCTGCCAGGGAATAAATTCCCTGTCTCATAGCTCAAGTCCGTTAAAACGGACTAATAAATCTTGCCTTTTGCCTTGCCATAACGACAATTTTCAACGCCAACCTACTTAAACAATTCTGATATCGCTCTTACTTTTCCCTCATTTTCTTCTTTATATCTGCCAGCACAGTTTGATAATCCTCTCTATCTGGATGTAATTTTATTAACTTCTCAATTAAGGCAATCCCCCCCTGATTATCCCCAGACCTTAACCGCATAATGGACAATCTCTCAAGCGCCATTTGATTATTCGGTTCACGTTGTAAAACCAACTCATACCCCTTAATCTGTGTCTGTAAATCATTCCCAACGGTTTTAACTACTGCTTGCTTAGGTTTTTCCCAAGACTGTTTGATGGCATTAACCCCGCCGAACAGTATTGAACCGCCAAATGAAATAAGTCCGATATATGTAACAATTCTTTTCTTTCGCTCAATCTGCTTACCGCGCCGAACCAAGTAATCATCACTAGAGTTAGTCATGTGTCAAAAATTGCTGTTGTCTTAATAGCAGCATTACCCCTACTATGATTAGATTACCCATAAGTAGCAAAAAAATATCACTCATCATCTCGTTCCCAGTCTCTGACTGGGAATGAACTCTAGAAGGCTCTGCCTTCAATGATATTAGAGGCAGAGCCTCATCAACTGCATTCCTAGTCAGAGACTAGGAACGAGATGTGGTGGGGATTTGAGATTAACGCAAATCAAGCCGCTACGGGGAGGAATAGTTAAAGAAACATTGTTATCCTTCCATGTAATTTCCCCATTGCCAAATAAAACTTGGTGTGGTTTTTTTGGCAAATTACGACAATCTATATTCACTGTGATAGATTCAGTTCCCACATTCACAGCAATAATTAATTCTTCACTTTCTAGAGTTCGGGCAAATACATAAACTGTTCCTACTGCATAAAGAACTTGATAACTACCAATTCGCAAAGCCGGGTGATTTTGACGAATAGAAATTAATTGTTTGTGAGTATTTAAAATGTCTTGATTCCAATCAGATTCTAGGGGGAAAACACGGCGACAATCTGGATCTATGCCTCCAGGTAAACCAACTTCATCACCATAATAAATACTAGGCGCACCGGGAAAGGTAAATAACAACAGATTACATAATTCTACACTTGCTTGATCACCATCAGCAATACTAATTAACCTGGCTGTATCATGGCTACTGAGGACGTTTAATTGAGTTAGTTGAATTTCCCAAGGATATAATTCTAAAAGGCTGTGAATTTTGGCTGCATAACCAGCCGCATCTAGGGCAGGATAGGGATAATAACTCTGAGATTCTACTAATTCTAATACAATGCGATCGCCTACTGCAAACGCCAGCACTGCCTCATTAAATAAATAATTCAATACCCCATCAAATTGCGTCCCATCAAGCCATTCACGGGCATCTGACCAGACCTCACCGACAATATAAGCATGAGGATTAATACCTTTGACTCGTTGGCGAAATTCCTGCCAAAAACCCGAAGTTTTAATTTCATAAGGTACATCTAACCGCCAACCATCAATGCCAAATTCCAGCCAATATTCGGCAATTTTCATGATATACTCTTTAACATCAGGATGATCATGATTAAAAGTTGGTAAAGAGCGAATTCCTGCCCAAGCATCATAATTAGCAGGTAAATTACCATCATAAGGTGCAAGCGGCCAGCCTTGAATTTTAAACCAATCTATCCAAGGAGAATTAGAACCATTTTCTAAGACATCATGGAAAAAGAAAAAGCCGCGACTAGAATGATTAAATACGCCGTCAAGAACTATTTTTATATTGCGGGAGTGGGCTGCATCTATTAATTCTCGTAAAGCTTGATTTCCCCCCAACATCGGATCAACTTGGTAATAATCATGGGTATGATAACGATGATTACTAGCAGATTGAAAAATGGGTGTAAAGTAAATCGCTGTAATTCCTAAACTTTCGATATAATCTAATTCTTCTATCACACCCCACAAATCACCACCTTTATAGCCTTGATATGTGGGTGGTGCATCCTAGGCTTCTAAATTGGTATTATTTAAGAAGCTTTGACGGGAACGCTGACTTCTAGCAAATCTGTCGGGGAATATTTGATAGAAAACTGCGTGTTTCACCCAATCTGGCGTGTTAATCTGCATAAATTTATTTATTACCCTTTTTTATAACCACGAAATGATAAATAATTGGTACACTTATTTACTTGACCCAGTTTACAGTTAATTAGTGCCTCATGGTATATGTCAAGCGCGTTGAACTTACCAATTTTAAATCCTTCGGTGGGACTACTGCTGTCCCTTTGCTACCGGGGTGTACTGTCATATCTGGTCCTAATGGTTCTGGGAAGTCAAATATTCTGGATGCTTTGTTGTTTTGTTTGGGTTTAGCTAGTTCTAAGGGTATGCGGGCGGAACGTTTACCAGATTTGGTCAATAATGCTCAAAAACATAAGGGGCGTTCGGCGCTGGAAGCTAGTGTAACTGTGACTTTTGATATTTCAGATATCTTACGCAGAGGCGCAGAGGCGCAGAGGGAGGAGGTGGGGGAAGTGGGGGAAGTGGGGGAAGTGGGGGAGGTTGGGGAAGTGGGGGAAGTGGGGGAAGTGGGGGAAAATCCAAAGTCTAAAATCCAAAATCCAAAATCCTCTGAGTGGAGTGTGACTCGGCGGTTGCGGGTGTCTCAGCAGGGGGGTATACGTCGAATTATTATATTAATGGTGTGGCTTGTACTCTGTCTGAGTTACATGAGGATTTGGAGGAACTGCGGATTTATCCTGAAGGGTATAATGTAGTATTGCAGGGGGATGTGACGAGTATTATCTCGATGAATGCGCGGGAACGTCGGGAAATTATTGATGAGTTGGCTGGGGTGGCGACTTATGATCGGAAAATTGTCCAAGCTAAGTCTACTTTAGATGAGGTGAAGGATAAGGAGGATAGTTGTCGGATTATTCAAACTGAGTTAAGTGTACAATGCGATCGCCTATCTCAAGATAAGGCTAAGGCGGAAAAGTATCAATTATTGCGAATTGAATTTATCCAAAAACAATCCTGGGAAGCGGTGTTATCTTGGCGTTCTCTCCAAGCACAGCAGGAAAAACTGGTTGCACAAGTTCAAGAGGGCGATCGCAATTTTGGTAATTTTACTAATGAACTATTAACAACTAATTCCCAAATTGATCAGAAAACTACTGAATTAGAGCAGCTAAATCTGCGTGTGAAGGCTTTGGGTGAGGAGGAACTTCTCTCTGTTCAGTCTAATCTCGCTACCCAAGAAGCGGAACGGAAACAACTCCAGCGACAACAACGGGAGTTAGAGACATCTATTCAAGAATCTACAAAGCGGTTAAATCAAACTTATCAAGAAATTCAACAATATCAACTTGCTTTAGAGGAAGCTAAAAAAAGTCATAATGTAGAAATGTTGAATGTCACATCTCTACAATCAGAACGTGACACCGCTAAACAAAATTTAGAATCTTCTCGTCAAGCTGCTGCGGAAATTGCTTCAGCTTCGGAAGCCTGGGTACAACAACAAACGGCTTTAAATCGGCAAATTGAATCTTTATTGCATACCCTTGAACCACAACGCACAGAACAAGCACAATTACAAGAACGGAATACTCAATTACAACAACTCATTTCTGAACAGTCTCAATTAATTGCGACTTTAGAACCGGAATTAACCGCAAAACAAGTTGAATATGGGCGTTTGGAAACAGAATTTAATGCTTCTACTCAACCTATTCAAAATTTAGCCGAAAACCTCGCCGCTACTGAACAAGAGTTACAAATTCAACAAGATACCCAAAAGCGACTTTTACAAGAACAACGGGACAAACAACGTCAATTAGATAAATTAGAGGCACAAACCCAGGCACAACAGGAAATACAAGGAACACAAGCTAGTAAAGTAATTTTACAGTCAGAAATGCCCGGTTTATGTGGTTTGGTGGTGCAGTTGGGTAAGGTAGATCCCAAATATCAAACAGCGTTGGAAATGGCTGCGGGTGGACGTTTAGGGCATATTGTGGTTGAAGATGATAGTGTGGCATCTGCGGGCATTGAACTGTTGAAACAAAAACGGGCAGGAAGGGCAACTTTTTTACCTTTAAATAAGGTTAAAGTCCCTAGATTTACCCAAGATGCAACTCTGCGTTTAGCTGATGGTTTTGTTAATTATGCGGTAAATTTGGTAGAGTGCGATCGCCGTTATCGTGATGTTTTTGCCTATGTTTTCGGCGCAACGGTGGTCTTTGCTACTCTTGCTCAAGCACGAAAAAATATGGGACTATATCGTATAGTCACTTTACAAGGGGAATTATTGGAAACTAGCGGAGCAATGACTGGAGGTAGTGGTAGTCAACGCTCATCTTTACGTTTTGATAAAGGAGAAACGGGGGAATCTCAAGAGGTCGCTAATTTGAAATCTCGCTTAATAGATATTGATCGTATTTTAGAGCGTTGTGGAGAAGCAATTTCTACTTTAGCAATTCGTACTAAAACCCTCTCCCTGGAGTTAACGGAAGCACGTCAAGGACGCAGGGAACAACAATTATATTTAGAACAGTTACAAAAAGAGATTAAGAGTTTAACAACGCAGTTGGAACATAATCGCACTCAACTTTCGCAAAATACGGCAAAATTTACATCGGCACAATCCCGTTTAGAAATTTTAAATCGGGAATTGCCAGAACAGGAAACTCAATTACAACAATTGAGACATACTTTAGCTGAGTTAGAATCTTCTCAAACCCCCAGCGAATGGCAACAAATCCAAGCTATTATTAAAAACCAGGAACAGGAATTACAACAACGGGAAACTGCGTTAACAGATGTTAAACAACAATTACAAAATCTTGAAAATCAACAACAGCGGTTACAAGAAAAAATAGAAGAATCCCAAATCAGAGTTATTCAATATCAGCAAGAAGAGACGACAGGAAAACAGCAACAAACAACAGTTAATGGTCAACTTGAAGAATTAAATGGTTTAATTACCGAAATTCAGACTAATTTGCGGAAATTAGAGGAAAATTTAGGGGAAGAGAAAAAGAATCGAGATACAGTAGAAATAGAATTGCGATCGCTCTTATTGCGTCAACAACAATTACAATGGGAAATTGAGAAACTCCAAGAAACTCAACAAAAACGCCGGGAAGATTTAACAGCACTGCAAAACCAATTGCGAGATTTAGGTGCAGAATTACCAAGTCCTTTACCAGAAGTTCCCAATAAAGTTGATTTAGAAGACTTACAAAAAGAATTGCGGAGTTTAGGTAAACGTTTACAGGCAATGGAACCTGTAAATATGTTAGCTTTGGAAGAATTCGATAAAGTCCAAAGTCGTCTCCAAGAACTTACCGAAAAATTAGAGACTTTGGAAGGTGAACGGACAGAATTATTATTAAGAATTGAAAACTTTACCACCCTCCGTCAAAAAGCATTTAAAGAAGCTTTCGACGCAGTAAATGAGAATTTCCAATCTATTTTTGCTATCCTTTCCGATGGTGACGGTTATTTACAACTAGATAATCCCGAAGATCCTTTTAACAGTGGTTTAAACCTAGTCGCACACCCCAAAGGTAAACCTGTCCAACGTCTTGCTTCCATGTCTGGGGGAGAGAAATCCTTAACTGCATTAAGTTTTATCTTTTCCCTGCAACGTTATCGTCCATCTCCATTTTACGCCTTTGATGAAGTTGATATGTTTTTAGATGGGTCAAATGTGGAACGATTAGCGAGAATGATTAAACAACAGGCAGAACAGGCACAGTTTATTGTAGTGAGCTTGCGCCGTCCGATGATAGAATCAGCACAGCGCACAATTGGTGTAACTCAAGCTAGAGGTGCTTATACTCAGGTTTTGGGGATTAAATTGCAATCATCAGATCATTGAAGAAGTCCGCAGGATCGCGTAAGATAGATAATTGTGGGCGTTGCATAAATGCGGGATGAATTAGAGGCTGGAAACATTGAAACTTCGTTCTGTATTAAAGAAAATCATCCCATGATTCAGCAACGCCTCAGAATCTTCTTAAATTAGCAATAAATCTATATGCGTTACGAAATATTCCTTCGCGTTATTGATCAAATTAGAAAAGAAGCCCCACAACAATTACATACAAAGTATTTACCTAATGAAGAGGATACAGAAAAGGTTAATCAAGCTAGATCGAGGGCTTTCATTCATCTTTATTTGAAAGTAATGTTCGGCATTACTGACTTTAAGATGCGCGAAAAAACTATTACAGATGGCTCTTACGATGGCGGAATTGACGGGTACTTTATTAGCGAAGAATCAAAAATAATATACCTGATACAATCAAAGTTTAGAACGACAGAAAAAAATTTTGAAGAGAAAGAAATAATGCTTGAGGAAATTCTTGCTATGGACATTAGCAGAATATTAGAGGGAGAAGAAAAAGATGATCACGACAACCCCTATAATGGGAAAATAAAACAACTACAACGCGAGATATCTGAAATATCAGACATTGCCAGATATTCTTACAGCGTTGCTATTCTCGCAAATTCAAGAATATCACCTGCCAAAGCCAAACAACTAACAGGAGGCTATGCAGCAAAAATATTTAATTTTGAACGAACTTATCGCGAATTGGTGTTTCCTATTGTGCGAGGAACTTATTTCACAGCAAGCGATATATCCATTCCAATTGATTTGTCGCAAAAAAATTCTGGCAGTAAGATTAGTTATAACGTATCCACAAGACATGGAAACTGTGAGATAACTGTTCTTTTTGTTCCAGCCATTGAGATAGCTAAACTAATGCATAAATATAAGAACTCTATTTTAACATATAACCCTCGAAGCTATCTTGACTTAGAAGGAAAGTCGGTTAATACAGCCATTCGTGAAACGATACTTAATACAGACAGCAATGAATTTGCCCTTTTTAATAACGGAATCACAATGTTCTCAGATGAAACGAATATAAATGAAAAAATCGGACAAAAAAACAAAGCCCAACTCTACGTTAAAAACCCGCAAATTATTAATGGAGGCCAAACATCTTTTAGTCTAAGCCGTATATATGCCGAAGATATAGATGGATCAGAAAAAAAATTCTTAGGAAAAGAGGTTTTACTAAAAGTTATTACACTCGTCGATACCATAAACATCGACGAAAAAATGCAACTCATTGACGATATTTCTAATGCAACCAACAAGCAAACTCCAGTTATAAATGCAGACAAATTTTCAAATGAATTATTTCATACTTCAGTTCAAACCTTTCTCTTTGAAAATTATGGTCTTTTATACGAACGAAAACGCGGAGAATTCGCAGATGGAATTCACGATGGATACATAACTGGAGCAAAAATTGTTGAGCGAAATTTTTTATGGCGCCTCTTTTATACCGCAAATGGCGATATAAAGAAGGGATACCAAAAAAAATTGTTCCAAAAAAACAATTTCCTTGATATAAAATTAACAGAGACAGAAAAGTTTGACAGGCTAAACATTGCGATTCATGTATTTAACTATCTGAGCGAGTACACATATTATAAATCAAAGAATGATAGAATAACGCACTGGAAAACCTACGCTTACGTTGAAACCTTTTATAAAAGTTCTCCATCTACACAAATAGATGTAATAGAAAGAAATTTGGTTACGCTGGAAATTTTGTGGGATAAGTTATTGCGTTATATCAGGCGTGATCGTGAAAATATTTCATATGAAAACACCCAAGAAATGAACGACAGATTTTGGAGACCCCTTGAAAAGGACTACACAAAAGATCGAGATTTTGAAGGTTATTTGATAGACTATTTTTCCTTATTCCGGGAAAATGATTATATAAACAGACTTCCCCCCAGTGCGATCGCTCAAATTAGACTTATAAAGCGAGATCGTTTATAATATACTGAATAGACAACATATATTAGACAACAATTCCAGCATAGGAGCTATCTATGTTGTTACAAGAACTTAAAGAACAGATATTCAAAAGAGGTAAATAGTTATGCACAGTATGAGAGTGCGATTCCTACGGAGCGCTTCGCTATCGCTAATTGGTAAAAATGGACTTTTACAAATTCAATTACCCGAAACAACAGAAGGAACGGAATTAGATATTATTCTTGTTTATGAATCAGCATCACCAACAAAAACAACAACAAAATTGAGTGATTTTTATGGTTGTATTCAAGATGAAACATTTATCAGACATCCACAGCCAGAACAAGCAGAAAGAGAGCTATTTTGATGATTTATCTGCTAGACACTAATGCCTGTATTATTTATCTCAAGGGCAAAAACTTTCATTTAAAATAAAAGCTGGAGAATATCCCACTTTCAGAAGTCGCTGTTTGTTCAGTTGTGAAGGGTGAATTATTTTACAGATCAATTCGTAGTGCTAACCCAGAGCCTAATCTGATCTTACAGCAAGGATTTTTGAGTCAATTTGTGTCTTTGCCTTTTGATGACCAGTCTGCTAGAATTTTCGGAGAAATTCGCGCTCAACTTGCTACTAATGGAACACCTATTGGGGCTTACGATTTACAAATTGCTGCTATTGCTTTAGCGAATAATTTGATCTTAGTTACACAAATACTAAAGAATTTTCACGCATCCCACAACTACAATTGGAAGACTGGGAAATAGAGTAAAATTAAAATTAGAAGTGACTGCGTGAGGACAACTTGATGCAAATTACCCTGAACCTACCTGATAGCCTCAGTAAAACTGAAACTTTTAACCAGAGTGAATGGCTTCAGGAAATAGCCATTGCCCTATTCCAGCAGCAGCGGATTTCCCTCAGCCGCGCCAGCAAAATTGCGGGAATAGACATAATGAACTTTCAAAAGCTGCTGGCAGATCGGAATATTTGTGTCCATTACGATGTGGAAGACTTTGAGGAAGATGTTCAACACCTGCGGAGTCGGGGCTGGCTATGATTGTTGTCAGTGATACTTCTGCTCTGTCGAATCTTGCCCTTGTTGATCATCTTGGGTTGCTAAAAGCTATTTACCATCAGGTTATCATTCCTGACGTGGTTGCCAGCGAATTGGTAGCCGCCAGCAATCCTACTATTTCAGCTATTCTCCAACTGGACTGGATTCAAAGCCAATTCCTCAACAACTTCCAACTTGCTAACCAGCTTCAACAGGAACGCGGACTTGATGCTGGAGAAGCAAATGCTATAGCCTTGGCACTTGAGCTACAAGCCGATGATTTGCTCATTGATGAACGCTTGGGACGGCAAGAAGCTCTCCGGCTTGGGATACCTATTATTGGTATTCTGGGTATTCTACTTGTTGCTAAACAAAGAAGTCTTATCCCTCAAGTTCAACCTGTTATGGATGCTTTGATCAACCGGGCTGGTTTTCGCATCAGTCCCCAGCTATATCAGCGTATCTTATCTCTTTCTCAAGAACCTTGACTTGTTAGTTTAGCCGTAGGTTAGATTGATATGGAAAATGTAGAATTCGATATGACAACGAACGCACAAAAAGGAGATCATAAACATATAAATTCACACGAAATAGATTACAAATTCACAAGCATTGATAAATTGCTTGACGATTTTGAAAAAGACATTGAAACCTGGAGTGAATTATGAAAGCAATTATTGAAGTAGCCAAGGGTGGTTCTGCAATCCGAGCCGCTCGTCAACAAATTAAAGACTCCGAAATTGGAAAGCCAGTAAATTTTAGACTTTCATTTGAATCTGCAAAATCACTTTTTAGCGAGCTAACACCTGCTAGACTTGATTTACTTGATACTTTAAGCAAAACAGGTCCATGCAGTATTTACGCGCTGGCAAAAACAGCCGAAAGAAACTATTCAAACGTACACACAGACGTAAATCGCCTGGAAGAACTCGGATTAATTGAACGGACAGAAGAAGACAAAATATCTGTACCGTTTGAATCCGTTGAAATATTCATGCCACTAGCGAAAGCAGCGTGAGAAATTGATAAAGTGCGATAGCGAAGCGCTCCGTAGGAATCACCTATTGGGTTTAAGTGCGATAGCTCACAGGTTAGATTGATAAAGTGCGATAGCGAAGCGCTCTGTAAGAGTCGCGCAACGGTGACTTTCAGTTCGCTTTTTTCTATTGTCATAGAACTCGAAAAATCAAGTACAATTAATTTAGTGCCAACATAAAATCTAAATATCATGAATAACCTTCTATTAAATAGAATAACAATTAACCATGATATTTGTCATGGTAAACCGTGTATTCGCGGATTGCGCTATCCGGTGGAAATGATCTTAGAACTTTTGAGTTCAGGCATGAATATTGATGATATTTTAGAAGATTATGATGATTTAGAATACGAAGACATTTTAGCAGTTCTCAGCTTTGCTACTCGACTTACTCAAGTTAAAAGTATTCTCCAATTAGTTTCATGAAATTCTTGATTGATGCTCAATTACCAATGCGAATTGCCAATTTATTAGATAACTTAGGTTATGATGTTATACATACCAAAAATCTTCCTTTAAAAAATGCAACTCCAGATTCGGAAATCAACAAACTATCAATCCTGGAACAGAGAATTGTTATTACCAAAGATAAAGATTTTTTAGATTCTTTTTTAATCAAACAAGAGCCTTACAAACTACTACTAATAACCACAGGTAATATTAGTAACAAACAAATTGAACAACTTTTTCTACAAAATATTACTCAAATAATCGAATTGTTTTTGACCTATGATTTTTTAGAAATGACTAGAGATAGTTTGATTATTCATTAGTGCGAGTTCGCCTGTTGGGGAAGCGTAATCAGCGATCGCTTGTAGTTTGGATTGAGCAAGTGCGATAGCGAAGCGCTCCGCAGGAATCGCTCGTAGGTTGGATTAATAAAGTGCGTAAGCGTTGCGCTCCGTAGGAATCGCTTGTAGATTGGATTGATAAAGTGCGATGGCGAAGCGCTCCGCAGGAATCGCTCGTAGGTTAGATTGATAAAGTGCGATAGCGAGGCGCTCCGTAGGAATCGTTTGTAGATTGGATTGATAAAGTGCGATAGCGAAGCGCTCCGCAGGAATCGCTTGTAGGTTAGATTGATAAAGTGCGATAGCGAAGCGCTCCGTAGGAATCGCTCGTAGGTTGAATTGATAAAGTGCGATCGCTTTTAGTTTGGATTGATAAAGTGCGATAGCGAAGCGCTCCGTAGGAATCGCTCACAGGTTAGATTGATAAAGTGCGAGTTCGCCACTTAGAGACTTCCAAGAAATAAATTATCCTAAGAAACGAACCACAGAGGCACAGAGTACACAGAGAGAGAATTTCTGCATCAGTTTTGGGACATTTTTTTATTTGGAAGTCTCTTACACCCTGACCAAATGCGAAAAACCCAATAACAGCTTAACCAAACCTACAGTTTTAAATACATCAGCCAAAAAATAATTTAATCATCATAATTCTACCCAATTCTCTAAACTTAAACCCTCAACTCTGGCCAAATCACTATCATTAGAAACCACAATTAAATCTTTAAGAATAGCAGTAGCAGCGATTAAAACATCTTCAGTTTGAATTGGTACACCCCTTAATCTCAAATTAGCATGAATTTGAGCAGCTTTTTCTAAAATTGCTAAATCATCTAAGAAAATAATCGGATATTCTTGACAAAATTCCTCAAATCTTGCTCTTTGTTTTGGTGCATCAACCGCTAAAAAACCTCGCCTAATTTCAAAATAGGTGATACAACTAATAAAAATCTTTTCTTCCTTAGACTCACTAATTGTAATCTTGTGAAGAATTTGGGAATTTTGTTTGAGTGCTAAAGAAACAATATTAGTATCTAATAAATAATTCATAAATTTTCTATTTTCTTTTAACTGCATCATCAAAAATTGCCATTTGTTCAGGAGTAAAATCCTCTCCTATTTTAGCCAAAAGGTGTAGAGCCATGATACCACTACAACGCTTTTTAAGACTTTCTTCTGATATCTGACTAAATTCTTCTAAAGAAAAGTTTTCTTTAAATACTTTTACTAAATCTTGAACCATTTTCGTATAATTTAGATCCTCTTTAAATAAAGGACGTTCTTCCATTAAAATAGCAACAACATTCTCAATTCTCTTAATTATTGATTCTTGTTTCATATCAGTTGATAACATAATTATTACCTCACTAAATAGTCTTTATGTCCATTATATCAAGTTTGTGAACTTTTGGGAATTATTTATACTAACACTTTTAAATCACCAATGAGTCCCCAAAAGTTTGTAGCGACTGTTTTGAATGTCAAGCGATAGCGAAGCGCGACCTAGGAATCGCTCACAGTTTAAACTGATAAAGTGCGATAGCGAACGCATTGCGTCCCGGAGGGAACTAGCGCGACCTAGGAATCGCTTGTAGGTTAGATTGATAAAGTGCGATAGCGAAGCGCGACCTAGGAATCGCTTGTAGGTTAGATTGACCAAGTGCGATAGCGAAGCGCGACCTAGGAATCGCTTGTAGGTTAGGTTGACCAAGTGCGATTGCTTGTTGGTTGATATAATCTGTGCGATTAGTACAGAATATTAGTGTAAACATTTAAAATAATCTATGCTAAATAATCTAAATATTAAAAACTTCACAGTTTTTCCTAGTGCAAATCTCCAATTCTCTAAACATCTGAATGTAATAGTTGGAGAAAACGGATCGGGTAAGACACATCTTCTTAAAGTTGCTTATTCAGCGCTTGCAACCAGTTGGGAAGAAAGCCGCAAACCAACAAGTAGTACACCAACAAAAGCTTTAATGCAAACTCGTCTAGCAGACAAGCTTATCAATGTTTTTCGTCCAGAATCTCTTGGGCGACTCGCTAGAAGAAAGCAAGGACGTGAGAGATGTGACATTAAACTCTTGTTTGAAGATAAAAAGTTCAATTTTGAATTTAGCTTTTCTACGAATAGTAAAACAGAAGTGCTTATAGAGCAAGTTCCAAAGGGTTGGCTTGACACTTCACCAGCTTATATCCCAACTCGTGAATTGCTGAGTATTTTTCCAAACTTTATTTCCGTTTACGAAGGCCATTACCTTGAATTTGAAGAGACTTGGCGAGACACTTGTATACTTCTAGGCTATCCTTTGCAGAGAGGGACTAAGGAGAAAAGAATTCAAGAATTGTTAGCTCCGCTTGAAACATCAATGGGTGGCTCAATCGAGCTAGATAAGAATGGACGCTTTTATTTGAAGAATGAGCGCGGTCGCTTTGAGATGCCACTTATTGCAGAAGGCCAGCGTAAATTAGCAATGCTGGCGCGTTTAATTGCAACTGGGGTATTAATGGACAAAGGTTTTCTATTTTGGGATGAGCCTGAAGCAAATCTCAATCCACTTCTGATAAAACAAGTAGCTCAAAGCATTGTGAGCCTAAGTAAAATAGGGATTCAAGTATTTATTGCCACTCATAGTTTATTCCTGTTGCGTGAGCTTGAAATATTAATGACTGATCAGCAAAATATTGAACTCAACTCACGATTCTTTGGTTTGCACTTTTCAGATGACGGTGTTGTAGTCAACCAAGGAGATACGATTGACGAAATTGGCGATATTACAACACTGGACGAAGAGCTTGCTCAATCTGATCGCTTTATCAGTAGTGGGGTTTGAGTGTGATAAACATCCAGGTTGATAGCTTGATATTTACCTTTCCCGATTCATGGAAAGTTTGCAAGTACGATGAATGGGCTTTTTATCGTCACCAGTTCTCTAAGATGTCGCCTGGAATTAAAGCAGTTGATCTTCTCGCAATTGAGAGTCAGGTGATATGGTTAATTGAAGCCAAGGACTATAGACAGCATCCTCGGACTAAAACCATAGATTTAGCAGATGAAGTAGTGCAAAAAGTCTTGTATACCCTTGCGGCTATGTTACCTGCCAAGATTCACGCATCAGACATATCCGAAAGTAATTTTGCTGGGGAAATTTTGAAAGGGCAACAGTTGCGTGTTGTTTTGCATCTTGAGCAACCAGTAAAAACTTCAAAGTTATTTCCACGTGCTATTGACCCTTCAAAGGTACAGCTTAAATTGAGAAGTCTAATCAAACCAATTGATCCGCATCCAAAAGTCGTTGAGTCTAACCAGATGCAAGGGTTAAAGTGGACAGTGACGGAACTATGAATACTTAATTTTAATCTCCGCGTCTAATCTAAATAGATGGTAATGGCTAACACTGTTTTGGTACGAACCGCAAAGACTGTTTCTTAGATTCCCAAAAGGCTTTTGTCAGTTTGCCATTTACACCTTGACTAAGTGTGATAGCGAAGCGCTCCGTAGGAATCGCTCACAGGTTAAATTGATAAAGTGCGATAGCGAAGCGCTCCGTAGGAATCGCTTGTTGGGTGGTGTTAGTGCGATCGTTTGTAGGTTAGATTGATAAAGTGCGATCGCCAATTGATTTTAAGTTTAATCAGCGAACTGACAAGTCAGCGATTGCGCGATCGCAAAACATAAATAATTGTGTATTCCTTACCCAAAATATTAGCAACAATATAGTTTTATTTAATATTAGGAGAAGTAAATGGAAGGTAAAAGATTTATTCATAAAATCAAATTACAAAACTTTCTTTCTTATGGAAGTGAAGGTGAAGAAATTGAATTACAACCGCTAAATGTGTTAATTGGTGCTAATACATCTGGGAAATCTAATTTAATTGAAGCTATTGGAATTTTAAAAGCAACACCGACAGATTTACCTGTGCCTTTTCGTAAAAGTGGAGGTATTAATGAGTTTTTATGGAAAGGTAACAAAGATACTCCGATAGCAGAAATTAAAATTACTGTTGATTATCCTCAAAAATCAGAGTCACTTTTACTTGATTATACGCTTAGTTTTACCACATATGATCAAAAATTTGATTTAGTAGATGAATTTATCGAACCAGAAACGGCAAAAGAAGGTTTTCAATTTTATTATCTTAACAATTATAATGGATTTCGTTCTTTTACAGTAAGAGATAAAGATCCATTGTCAGGACAGGAAAGACGAAGTGAACAACTTTTGGAACTACATTCAATTAAATCAGATCAATCAGTTTTATCTGAAATAAAAGATCCAAGTAGATATCCAGAAATTTCCTATCTAAGTACGGAGTTTTCTAAAATTAGTTTATATCGTTCCTGGCAAATGGGACGAGATTCAGAACTAAGAAAAGCTCAAAAAGCTGATTTACCCCAACATCCTTTATTAGAAGATGGCAGTAATTTTGGTTTATTTATAAAAGATTTACAATACAAAGGATTAAGTAGAAAACTTATTGAATATCTCAAAAAATTTTATGAAACAGCAGAAGACTTAGATGTAAGAATATATGGTGGTACAGTACAACTATTTATTCGGGAAGAAGATGTAATTCAACCAATTTCTGCAACTCGTTTATCTGATGGAACATTGCGATATTTGTTTTTAATGGCGTTACTTTTAGATCCTACTCCACCACCACTAATTTGTATTGAAGAACCGGAGTTAGGTTTACATCCAGATATTTTACCGACTATTGCAGAATTATTAATAGAAGCATCTCAGAGAACTCAATTAATTGTCACAACTCATTCTGATGCTTTGGTTTCTGCGTTGAGTGAATATCCTGAATCTGTCGTAGTTTGTGAAAGAGATAATACAGGAACTCATTTAAGGAGACTTAAACCAGATAAACTCAAAGACTGGTTAGAAAATTATACTTTAGGTGATTTGTGGCGGATGGGTGAAATAGGTGGAAACAGATGGTAAAAGAGATTAGAATTTATATAGAAGGTGGTGGAGATTCCAAAAATCAGAGATCTTCACTTAGAAAAGGATTTAGTAAGTTTTTTTTAAAATTAGTAAAGGAAGCAACAACCAAAAACATTAAATGGAATATCATTATGTGTGGTACTCGGAATAATGCTTTCCGTGATTTCAAAAATGCTTTAAAATCTCATCCTGATGCTTTTAATGTATTATTAGTTGATGCTGAAGCACCTGTAAATAAAAAATCTCCTTGGGAACATTTAAAATTTAGAGATAATTGGGATAAACCAACAGAAGTTGATGATGATAATTGTCATTTAATGGTACAAACAATGGAAGCTTGGTTTATTGCTGATTTTGCAACGCTGAAAAAATTTTATGGCCAAGGTTTTAAAGAAAATGCTATTCCCAAAAATGCTAATGTGGAAACTATTGCAAAAGATAATTTAGAACCTACTCTCAAAACTGCGACTGGTAGAACTACTAAGGGAGAATATCACAAAATAAAACACGCCTCTGAACTATTAGAATCATTAGATGTAACTCAGGTTCGTCAAGCTTCTCCTTATTGTGATCGCTTATTTAATACTCTAAAATCAAGAATTGGATATTTACAGGATGAATCATAACCTAGTAATTGCTCCTCTTGTGCGATAGCGAAGCGCGACCTAGGAATCGCTCATAGGTTAGATTGATAAAGTGCGATTGCTTGTTGGGTGGTGTTAGGAAGTGCGATAGCGAAGCGCGACCTAGGAATCGCTCGTAGATTAAATTGATAAAGTGCGATAGCGAAGCGCTCTGTAAGAGTCGCGCAACGGTGACTTTCAGTTCGCTTTTTTCTATTGTCATAGAACTCGAAAAATCAAGTACAATTAATTTAGTGCCAACATAACATCTAATATCATGAATAACCTTCTATTAAATAGAATAACAATTAACCATGATATTTGTCATGGTAAACCCTGTATTCGTGGATTGCGCTATCCGGTGGAAATGATTTTAGAACTTTTGAGTTCAGGCATGAATATTGATGATATTTTAGAAGATTATGATGATTTAGAATACGAAGACATTTTAGCAGTTCTCAGCTTTGCTACTCGACTTACTCAAGTTAAAAGTATTCTCCAATTAGTTTCATGAAATTCTTGATTGATGCTCAATTACCAATGCGAATTGCCAATTTATTAGATAACTTAGGTTATGATGTTATACATACCAAAAATCTTCCTTTAAAAAATGCAACTCCAGATTCGGAAATCAACAAACTATCAATCCTGGAACAGAGAATTGTTATTACCAAAGATAAAGATTTTTTAGATTCTTTTTTAATCAAACAAGAGCCTTACAAACTACTACTAATAACCACAGGTAATATTAGTAACAAACAAATTGAACAACTTTTTCTACAAAATATTACTCCAATAATCGAATTGTTTTTGACCTATGATTTTTTAGAAATGACTAGAGATAGTTTGATTATTCATTAGTGCGAGTTCGCCTGTTGGGGAAGCGTAATCAGCGATCGCTCGTAGGTTAGATTGATAAGGTGTGATAGCGAAGCGCTCCGCAGGAATCGCTTGTAGATTGGATTGACCAAGTGCGATAGCGAAGCGCGACCTAGGAATCGCTTGTAGGTGGATTGATAAGGTGCGATAGCGAAGCGCGACCTAGGAATCGCTCAAATTAGACTTATAAAGCAAGATCGTTTATAATATACTGAATAGACAACATTAGACAACCATTCCAGCATAGGAGCTATCTATGTTGTTACAAGAACTTAAAGAACAGATATTCAAAAGAGGTAAATAGTTATGCAAAGTATGAGAGTGCGATCGCTAATTGGTAAAAATGGACTTTTACAAATTCAATTACCCGAAACAACAGAAGGAACGGAATTAGATATTATTCTTGTTTATGAATCAGCATCACCAACAAAAACAACAACAAAATTGAGTGATTTTTATGGTTGTATTCAAGATGAAACATTTATCAGACATCCACAGCCAGAACAAGCAGAAAGAGAGCTATTTTGATGATTTATCTGCTAGACACTAATGCCTGTATTATTTATCTCAAGGGCAAAAACTTTCATTTAAAACAAAAGCTGGATAATATCCCACTTTCAGAAATTGCTGTTTGTTCAGTTGTGAAGGGTGAATTATTTTACGGATCAATTCGTAGTGCTAACCCAGAGCGTAATCTGACGTTACAGCAAGGATTTTTGAGTCAATTTGTGTCTTTGCCATTTGATGACCAGTCTGCTCTAATTTTCGGAGAGATTCGCGCCCAACTTGCTGCTAACGGAACACCTATTGGAGCTTACGATTTACAAATTGCGGCTATTGCTTTAGCGAATAATTTGATATTAGTTACCCATAATACTAAAGAATTTTCACGCATTCCCCAACTACAATTGGAAGACTGGGAAATAGATATTTTGTAATCTTTTAACTATAAGCATTACAGCTATCAATGCGATAGCGAAGCGCGACCTAGGAATCGCCAATCTTGTAGGGTGCGTTAATGCAGTGTAACACACCTAAAATATAAGCTAAAATGAAGTAGCTTACAATCTACCGTGTATGAGTGAATCTGTCTATATTGAAACCAGTATTTTAGGCTACCTTACTGCTCGACCAAGCAGAGACATTATTGTGGCGGCTAATATTGAGATAACGAGGGAGTGGTGGAATACACGGCGCAGTGACTTTCAACTGTACTCATCCCAAGCAGATCAGCATTGATTTTGGATACGAATTGCCGATTCTTTGTACACCCTATGAATTTCTAGGAGGTTGATTATGTTTCATGATGAGATTGTGGAAGTGCTGTTTCGAGGTTTCTTAGTTTCTTCTCTCAGTTACTCGTTGATCATTCCGAGTCACGTCTAATTCTTCACGACGAATAGTATCTTCCGCTTCAACTGTATCCTGTTCAACTATTTTCTTGATTTTTACTCCTCCTTCACCTAAATCAGCTTCAGTTAGTGATACAGTTTTAACACCCGTTTCTGCATCAGTGTGTTCAATGACTATACGTTCTCTTTGCACAGGTACAGAAACTGTTACCATTTCAGTATATGATTGCTTACTAACAGTTACTTCTCCTGTCTTCACACGAGATTTATTAGCTACTAAACGTTCTTCATATAGTTTCAGGTTTTGGTGATCCTGCTCATTCACATTGTAAAGATTTGGTTCTTCCTCATACCTATATGTATTCCGTTCAACAGGAACAGCAGGAGTAACTATTGTGCGCTCATGAGAAACTAGTGGAGAATCTACAGCTATCGGCGACTCTAGCGGTGTTGATGACTCTAAAGGCGCTTGTCCTCTTGGTCTACGATAAACTCCCCGCACCCGTTCCTCATAGTCGTAATCAATTTCTTGCAAATCTTTAAAATCTGGTAAATTTTCTACCTGCTGCTTTGTCAGCTTATTCGCGTATACCCGACGTTTATCATAGTCAATTCGGGAACGTCCAATTGGTAACAATACTTGTCTACCAAAAAACCAAAACCCTGTGTCCACAACTAAATAACGCAAACGCCCTGAATCATCTACCAATATGTATTTAATAGTGCCAACTTTATCATCATCTATGTCTGAATAGACATCAAAATGCTTAATCTTTTCAACTTCACTGCCATCCAACCCTGGACTATCATAGTTAGAGTCAGCAGTAAAGTCTTCAATTTTGTATAAAGCCATATTCATTTAGCTCCAAACAGCTATACTTATAATTTTAAAAATAAAATTTTTTACTTCTTCTTTCTAAAGAAGGATATTAATATCAATAAATCTTGCTGTTCTGGTGGAAATGTATTATCAGGATATCCAGCTACAATTACGAAGTTGATATGTTTTTAAATGGGCCAAACAGGGAATGATTAGCTAGAATGATCAGACAACAGGCGGAACAAGCTTTATAATTGTGAGTTTGCGCCGTCCGATGATAGAATCAATCAGCCCAACGCACAATTGGCGTAACTCAAGCCAGAGGCGCGGATACTCAAGTTTTGAGTATTAAGTTAGGTAACAGGGAACAGGGAACAGGAAAAAAGTTTACCAATGACAACTGACAACTGACAACTGACAAATTTCTGTTAAAAATAGACATATACATAAACCAGATTCGAGATTGCCTACGGCACGCTACGCGAACAGGACGACCTATAGAATGACTTCAGAACAAATAGTTAGACGTTCAGATATATTAAACACTCAGGTAATCACCCGCGACAACGGTAAGCGGTTAGGTATCGTGAGTCAGATTTGGGTTGATGTTGATCAAAGAGAGGTTGTGGCAATAAGTTTGCGAGACAGCCTGATATCTATTTCTAGTTTGCCCCGCAATATGTATCTCAACAGCATCAACCAAATCGGTGATGTCATCTTAGTTGATAACGAGGATGTCATCGAAGATGTAGAAGTGGAGATTCTCAGTAACCTGATGAACTGGGAAGTAATCACCGAAACAGGTGAAGTTTTAGGCAAAGTAAGAGGCTTTAAATTTAATGGCGAAACGGGTAAAATATACTCTATCGTCATTGCCTCCTTGGGATTACCGCAAATTCCCGACCAATTTTTGAGTACCTATGAACTATCCATTGATGAAGTAGTCAGCACCGGACCTAGTCGGTTAATTGTGTTTGAAGGTGCTGAAGAAAGAGTAAACCAGTTAACCGTGGGCGTTTTAGAACGGCTGGGAATCGGTAAAGCCCCTTGGGAAAGAGATGCAGAAGAAGAATTTGGCTATAGCGCCCCTCGGACAGTTGCACCCAGTAATCAATTACCTAGTGGTGTTCCTCTCCAACCACCTCGTCCTAAAGTCCGCATTCCTGAACCCATAGCCCAAGAAGAGGAATGGACGGAAGACTATGTAGAAGAAGAAAGACCCCAGCGTCAGGTGATGAAAGCCCGTTCCTACGAGTCAATTCAGTATGAAGAAGACGAAGAAGATAACTGGAGTGATGCAACGGTAAGAGATAGTTATCAGGAAGCCCCCAGAGCCGAAGCCAAACCTGCCAAAAAGACCTACGCTGACCAGTATGATGACTATGATGATGATCTAGACGGTGATGCCTGGGATGATGCACCAAAGCCTGTAAACATTCCCAAAAAGGTTAAGGAACGACAAGTGGAATACGAAGAAGAAGGCGGATATTAAGTTTTGTAAACCCCCTCTACTATAAGTAGCTACGGTGTACACACAAGTTATCGAATCACCATTATTCCTCAAATTACCCCACCCTAACCCTCCCCGATGCTTTGGGGAGGGAACTACAGCGATTTCCAATCATATAAGGTACATCCTAGCCCCCTCATCGCTTGCGGGGAGGGGGTGGCGGGTGGGGTTCTTGTTCCAGGTTTGATGACAATTTGCTGTAATTTTTCCGGTTTCCCCCCAAAGCATCCGCTACCGTGTACACACATCCTTACCCAAAGCCAGTTTTCCACAACGAGAAAGAATTTATTGAAAATCCAGTTCCCCTCTCGAAGAGCGGGGAGGGGCTAGGGGTGGGGTTTTATGGTAACCAACAGGCAATTTCCAGTGTGTACACCGTAGCTTTGTAAGGGGGGATTAAGGGGGGGTTATTTTTTGGCAGTTGCTCTCTACCTGAGTTTCTACTTGGGACGTTTAACCCCACCTTTCCGTTTAACTTTAAATCCATACATATATATTTCAGGCATATTAATTCTTCCATCAGAACGACTTTCTACAATTCCCAGTTGAAGTAAATATTTCAAAATTTCTTCAGGGTTAATTACAGGTGGTTGCTTTTCGGGTTTTTCGCTCCAGTTAGTAGATTCTACTGCTTCTAAAAACTTGTCTTTCTCTATTGGGACTACAAGTTCAGCTAAACTTGTTTTAAGAGATTCTAACCAAGGATACTCCTCTTGAGCTAATTCTTCAATTCGCGCTTTTGAAGTATCTATTAAAGCCCCCTGTAAATCAGAGGGTTGCAAAAGTACCATATTTTGTTCAACAGTCGAGTGCTGTTGTATTCTCAGTTCTGCGGCTAAAACAAATAACTTGAGAAAAGAACGCGGTGCAATTCGACCATCAGCATCCTGAAGGTGATTGGGAATCCAGCAATAGGTAATTCCTTTTTTAGCATTAACACCCATATACTTACCAATCATTCTTTCGATTAGTTCTTCAAATAATTTTTCATTTGATGTTACACTCCAGCCCAAACCAGTTTTATTTTCAGTAATTAACTCTGGGATATTTTGCAAATATTCTGTCATTTCAGATCCAGCGTTTGCAAGTCGTTTGACCAAAAGTTGGTAAAGCCATGAAGTTTTCCATTCCAATCGAACTTGATGGCCTTGCAGTTTAGAGGCATCAGGAAAATTCAAAAAATCCTCTCGAAATAGATCAGTACGCAAAAAGATTTTAGGTCGTATTCTATCCCAACGTCGCCATCGATCAAGCCACAAAGCTAAAAGTTGACGTATTGGACTTGCTAAGGCAGTATAGGAAACCACTAATCGATCTAATTCATCATAAGTAACAAATAACCAATCATCTGTTTCAATAAGTTTTTGATCTAATTTATCTAAGACAGAATTTAATTTTTCAAGATTCTGATTGACAATAGGTTGCCAAATTGATAAAAGAGATAAATCATCTCTCAGAATATTGACTATTGCTGTCTCTAGTTGTTCAAGCAGAAAATCTTTGAATTTAAAATCTTCTTGCTGTAATAGCACACCTAAAATTAAACCAATCCAGAAGCCGCGCCATTCAATATTTGTAGCCTTATCCATTTGGCTTTCCACACTTTCTGGTGCTGGAAATTGCTTTTTGTCCTTGCAAAAGCCAGCTACCCATGTTGTTTTACTCAAGGTGGGTAAGGATCTAATTCCCAAGCTTTCAACTAAAGCTGCTCGTCCTGAAGGAATTGCTAGTAAACGGAATAATTCAGTTTTTCCTACTCCTCTTCCTCCTAATATTAATAATATATTTGGTTCTAAAGCATGACGATAATCTGCTATGGGTAAAAAGTTTTTTAAGAATGTTTCATGATCATTACTTTCATGTTCAGCAATTCCTTTACCAGGGGCGATATTCGCTATTAATTCTAGTAATTTGTGTTTATTAATTTCAGACATAGGTTTTAATCTAATTATTTTTTTGAAATTCACGCCCAAAAAGATTACACAACTTTTCTGCAATCTCCTTATAAGGAGAATTGGTCATGATTTCTGCAAGCTTTGATAGTCGAGTGGATTCTTCTGGAGTTGAGTTGCGAGAAAATAGAGCTATGTCCCCCCGTAGACTCTCCTGATAAGGTACAACTAGCGGAAAAAATGGTTCTTCTCTATTGTTAGCATCAGGGACATCTTCATCTTCGGAGTAATAGTTTTCTCGAAAAAGGTCGTAGGCTTGTTCCCGAAATTCTGTTAATTCTGTTTCTCGTCCTGGGATTCCTGTTGCAGGAGCCATCGAATGTACAAGAATCAACGGTAAACGCTCATCAACTCCAGGACTTGCTAAATGTCGAATAACATGAGTTAGTCCAGCCCAACTTTGACGTGATTGAGTGCCAAAGATCACTGCCGCATGGGAGAGTTTAGCGATCGCTAATCCACCAATATCATGAAACCCAGCCCGCGCATCCATTAGAATAAAATCTAAAGGTCTGACTGCACTTTCCAATTCTTTTAACATACTTACCATTGTACTTTCCAGTTCACCATTTACAAGGTTCTGAAAATCTAATCTAGCTAATTTTTCCAAATAATTTTTATCTACTGTTCCAGCCGGAAGTAATTGTATACTCTCACCATTATCATCTAGCAAAATCCGTTCATTAATGCTGATCAAATGAGTACGCAGTTTCCAATCTTGTTCTTGAATTTTCTTTTCCAATAAATAATCAATTACACCTGGATTATTTGGATTATTTGGATTATCTGGATTATCTGGTGAAAAAATTGTAGCCAATCCTGGTGCTTCTAAATCGAGATCAACAATAGCAACTCTATGACCATTACGGGCTAAAGTCAAGGCAGTTGCAACTAGACTACTAGTTCGTCCCACACCTCCTTTAAAGGAGAAAAAAGATATGATCGCGGGTTTGTATTTTTGATAGACTACGGCCTCTGTCCAAGGTTGTTCACCTACGTTATTATCTATCCATGCCTGTTTAGCAATGTGGCGTTCAAGAATATACCAGCGAGGACTTGATCCATTATCCCAAGATGCAAAAACTCTTTCATCCTTGATAGTTTTAATTAAAGATTGGTAAGCATCGTTATTTCTTCGTGGTAGCCAAATATCATTCCCATAATACTTTCCCAGTTGTGTAGATAAAAGCGTATTAAGTTCAGTGGTTTCTGATTCTTCAATGGGATTATTGTCTAATGATTCAAGAAAAATTCTAATCTTTCCATTAACGTCACGAATAATAGTTACGGACTCAAGTTTAGGTATAAGTGCATCTACAATGCTTTGTTCCTCAAAGCATTCGCGTACTTTATCAAAGGTTTCACTAAAACTGATCATCATTTCTTAAATATCTTTGCTGAGAATTGAGCCGTCTAACACTAATTTGGAGATTATTTCTCGGTAAATTTCTTCCGCACGTTGAACAGCAGTTGTTGCTTGAGCTTCAGTCCAATGTCCAGATTTGAAATATCTCCTATCTGGATGTTTTTCAGCCAGAACAGTATCAACTATTCGTGAAGTCGGTAGTTGTTTATCCAAAACGGGGTAGATAACCCGTAAGCGTTCCATTAACCTTCCATCAAGTTCAGCGAGGTTATGGTTATATTTTTTTGCCGCATCTTGATCATGCTTAAAGTTTTGCTCAACAAGTACCTTGAAACAACATTCCACAACATAACCTGCTAGGTAAACGGCATTGTCCCATCGTTGCTCTCCCAAAAGAATTTGGGCATCCTGTAGATGCCTACCTGCTGAATTAGAAAATGAATCTTGCATTGTTTACTACAAATTGCTGTATAACATAATAATCACAAGTTTTCAAAACCTAACCCAAAATATATCATTAATAATACCTTAGCCAAATTATGAGGGTGAGATGATACAGCACTTCCTGATGTTATGAGGTACAAAGTTTCATCGCCAATCCTGTAGGGGCGCAGGGTCTGCGCCCTTAATTGTATTGCATTTAATCGGCAACTGCTGTAATGCTTTAACCATGAACTTCCGTTTCTCGCTAGTGGTCTGTCAACATTAATTTTGTGTGTTAGAGGGTGTTTGAAAGTATTGCTAACAAACGGTTATAAAATTTAATAACTCACAATTTCAAGCTTGACAGACTACTAGGCTGAGGATATTACTGAGATTATCCCTCAATTGTTGATGAATGCGAACTGCTTGCAGCAGCGCTTCGCTATCGCCCCAAAGAGGAATAACAGTTTGTCATGGACGACATATAATTAATCGCTGCACAAAATCACTATTAACTGAACTATCTGTTTAAAAGTGCGGATAAAAGGACTTGAACCTTCACTCCTTTCGGAACTAGAACCTAAATCTAGCGCGTCTGCCAATTTCGCCATATCCGCATTGATAACTTATGTTAGCACAACAAATTATTTATGGCAATAGGCAAAAGAGTCAAAATTTCAGTCCCAATTTTAAATTAGGGTATGGGGTATTGGTGATATTTTCCCATGTCCCTAATTATCTACATCACAGCCACACGAGGTAGACGATGTTTGAAACCACAGAGAATTTCCCAAGAAATGGTATTGAGGCAGTTTGCCCAATCATCAGCGGATATTTGCTCTTTTCCCTGTTCTCCTAGCAAAGTGACTATTTCCCCCTCTTGCAAATCGGGAATGGAACTCACATCTAACATAATTTGGTCCATTGTAATTGCGCCAACTTGCGGTATGCGCTGCCCACGAATTAACACCTGCATTTGGTTAGAAAGACTACGGGGAACTCCGTCGGCATAACCAATACCAACTACAGCCAGACGCATTTCTTTAGAAGCAATAAAATGATGTCCATAACTAACTCCAGTTCCTGCGGCTATGGTTTTAACTTGGGTAACTCTGGCTTTGAGTTGTAAAACCGGTTGCAGTTTGATTTGATTTTGTAAATGAGTGGCAGGATAAAGACCATAAATAGCTAAACCCACCCGCACCATGTCATAGTGCAGTTCTGGATTTGTCAAGGTAGCGGCGGAATTTGCTAAATGCAAACTGGGAATTTTGATCCCTTTAGCTTTGATGTGTGCAGTTGCTTCTGCAAATCTTCTATGCTGTTCTTTCATCACCGTGGTATCAAGACTATCGGCAGTTGCTAAATGAGAATAGATACTGGCAATATTTAAATGGGGTAATCCCTGTACTAACTGGACAAAATCTGCGGCTTGTTGCCAATTAGTACCTAATCTAGACATTCCTGTATCCAACTTAATATGTACGGATAAAGAGGAATTATGGTTAATAGTTTCTAAGGTGTTAGAAAATTCTAAAGCTTGTTTAGGGCTACATAGTGTGGGCTGAAGTTGCCAATGGGCGATCGCCTGAATTTGTTCTGGTGTGTTGGTTGCCCCTAAAATCAGAATTGGGGCTTTAATACCATCTTCTCGTAATTGAATACCTTCGGGAACTGTTGCCACACCTAACCAACTAGCACCCGCCTCCAAAGCAGTCCTCGCAACTGTCACCGCCCCATGTCCATAGGCATCAGCTTTGACAACTGCCATTAATTTGGTACATGGTGATAAAAACTTGACCAACTGCTTGACGTTATGAGACAAAGCCCCTAAATCAATTTCTACCCAAGCCCGCTGAGAAAACCAAGCATAAGCATCACATTCCTGATTGTTGGCAAAAATCGGGGTTTGCTTGCGACTTAACATTACACTTTACTCCTATCACACCACCGAAAAGCTGCTCACATCCCCTAGTACCGTAGGGCGTTCGTCAAGAGCCAAAAGTTAAAAGTCAAAACGAAGACAGTATAGGCTTTTGAACGATTTAGAATGGTTGGGTTATTTACGCCGCAGTGTACTAGAAGCCATATCACTTTAATCAGGAAGTTTAACTTTGATCCGGCGATTTATACAAGATAGTAGTATGAGCAATAATTAGTGTATCCGCACACTCAAAAATCTTTTGATTATTAGAAAATAGTTCTTCCTTATCAATTCTACGATAACAGATATAAAATCAAATGTCAACCCCTAAATACTCCTTTATGGCGATTTTTTTGGCAAATTCAGATCCCCGACTTCTTCAAGAAGTCGGGGATCTTTCTTAGTTCAGGACAAAAGTATAAATTATTCTCATATCCCCAGCGGGGTGTATTTGTGTTAATATATGTAAAACTAATACCTTGAGCGCAGATTCATGAGGAAGGTTTTAGTCCTGAACGCCTCTTACGAACCGCTCAACATCACCAGTTGGCGACGTGCCACCGTGTTGTTGATTAAAGGCAAGGCTGAACGCTTAGAATACAACGGTAAATTCCTTTACTCGGATTTTCCGATGCCAACCGTAATTCGGTTGCGTCATTATGTCCGTGTTCCTTATATGGAAATTCCGCTGACTCGGAGAAATATCTTGCATCGTGATAGCCATACTTGTCAATACTGTGGTCACACAGGAGACGGCTTAACTCTCGATCATGTCATGCCAAGATCACGAGGGGGTGAAGACACTTGGGAAAATATTGTCACGGCTTGTGTCCGCTGCAATATCAAAAAAGGCTGTCGTACACCGCAAGAGGCGCGAATGCCCTTGCGTCATTTACCCCGTCAACCTTACAGTAGTCTCTACTTTGAGGTGACAAAGCATCTTAAAAGTGGAATGCACCAGGAGTGGCAAAAGTATGTCATAGGTCTTTGACATCCCACATAATTAACTACAAAAACTCAGGACAAAATTCACCTGTAGATATATCTGATTGACCAAACTGGGTCAATGATAGTGACTACAAGCAGGTGTTTCACTTGGTTTTGTCCAGCACTTACTACAGCTTGTGGCAAGTTTCCACTAAGCTGATATTTTCATGACCGCAGTATCCGATTACCTTAATTTCCAGAGGTGGCGCGTTATCTTCTAAAAAAACGATATATAGATAGATTTTGTTCTTAACTGATAATTTGTTACAATTATGAGTAGATGATTTGCCACCAGGAAATTGAGATATCAATTTAGACACAGGACATCAATAGTAGCACAAGTCAAATAAATATTCAAGATAATTATCAAATTTTTTCATAAAAATCTGCATATTTGTTTAGACAAAGTCACAAATTATGAAATTGTATATAACACAAGAGGTACAGCATACTTGACTTTCAACATTTTTGTAGCACTTTAAGTAGGTTAGCATTGAAAATCGTCGTTATGGCAAGGCAAGAGGCACTCATGCAAGAGGCAAGAGTGAAGAGGGTTTGGGCGATTTTACTTTTCTTTACACAGATTGGTTTTATTATGTTCACCTACTTAGTTGGATGCAATAGATCCTCATCTCATGCTATTGACAGAAATAAACCGCTTTACACAGTGCCAAAGGAATTAATCTTAGATTTTGCCAAGTTTCATGTAGCTTTATCAGCGCACTACTACTTGGATTGTATCTGAATGGATAACCCTATCTTCCCCGCTTAGAAATACAGTTAGTTACTTATGTACGTGAATTATCCACCTTCTCAATTTGAAAGTTTATCATTGACCACAGATCCCCATCCAGAGGAATTAGAAATAGAGAAAGAGGTAATTGAACTTCCACCGTTAAACCGGACTTCCTTACCATCCTCTAATGGTGATGGAGGTATCTATTTAGTCCAGCGTGGCAATTCTCTAGCATCTCAAAAATCAGAGGAGTTACAGAAGACGCTGCTTGCACATCGTCATGAACGTCAGTTGGTGATTTTACAGGATTTTCCTGATCCTGATGCTCTTTCTTGTGCTTGGTCTTACCAATTAATTGCCCAACAGTATGATATCAAGTGTGATATTGTTTACGCGGGAACTTTAAGTCATCAGGAAAATATTGCTTTAGTTAAGCTCACTAATTTACCTGCTCAACGTTGGACAATACAAACTTTAAAAAATAAAAATTTGTCATGCTATCAAGGGTTTGTGTTAATTGACAACCAGGGAACTACGTCTCAATTATTACCAGCCATCCAACAAGCTGGAATTCCCCTGATAGTGCTGGTGGATCATCATAGTTTACAAGGAGAACTCAAGTCAGAATTTGTTGATGTTCGTCCTTATGTGCGAGCTACAGCGACAATTTTTACTCAATACTTACAAGCAGGATTATTAACTTTAGATAATAGCATTAGCCAGCACGTTAAATGTGCTACAGCTTTAATGCACGGGTTACGCTCAGATACAAATCGGTTGATGCAGGCACAGGAAGAAGATTTTATGGCTGCTGGGTATTTGAGCAGGTTTTATGATGCTCAGTTACTAAATGCTATTTTGCAAGCAAATCGTTCTAAGCGGGTAATGGATGTGATCGAGCGATCGCTTAAAAACCGCATCGTTCAAAATAACTTTTCTATAGCTGGTGTTGGTTATTTGCGCTATGATGACCGGGATGCAATTCCCCAAGCGGCTGATTTTCTCGTTACTGAGGAAAATGTGCATACAGCAGTAGTTTATGGAATTGTTCATGATGAAGATGACGAATTAGAAGTAGTGATAGGTTCTCTGAGAACCACCAAACTGACGTTAGATCCTGATGAATTTATTAAAGAAGCCTTTGGACAAGATAGTGCTGGGCGATTTTTTGGTGGTGGGAGGACGGGTGCTGGAGGCTTTGAAATTCCGATGGGTTTCTTATCTGGTGGTAATGAAAATTCAGCTTATGCCAAAATCAAATGGGAAGTTTTCGACGCACAAATTAAACAGAAACTATTGAAATTGGTAAATCCTAGAGATAATCCAATTCAGTCTTAAAACAAATTCAAAGACTTGATTAATTTAGGATTTAGCAATGCTGATTGGTGTGAACTTAAGCTACAGATAGCTTATTTGTTTGGCTGACAGACCCGCCTGGAAATTCAGTTCCAGGCTAATATCAAAGAACAGTTGAAACAAGGAGCTATTAAAAGAGCAGAACGTGATTTAGGATTAGTTAAAGAGTGGTTTAATTTGGAAGAAGAAGCGTATTAAGTAAGGGAAAAATTATCTATCCTCAGCGTGGTGAAATCTACTTGGTTAATTTTGATCCAACTATAGGTTCCCCAAATCAAAAAAAACACGACCAGCTTTAATTTTGCAGAATGACGTTTCTAATCAATATAGTCCGATAACTTTCATAATGTGATTTCGCTGAATCTTCTTTTCAAGATTTTTCTATCATATCAATAATCAATCTTAGAAGTCGGGGATGTAAAGATGTAAATCAGGTGAGGTAAATGTTTCGGTGGTGTATCTGTGATGGTTCTATTGTCTTTTCTTATTTACATGATAGTTGGCAATGGTTGGGTGAGATAATGTGAACAGATACAGGGTTTTTAGGTTGTAATTTAGGGTTATTAATAGTGGGTATTGCTGGGTTTCCTTGTGTCAACCCAACCTACGCATTAATTTTTATTTTCATGAAACTAGTTCATCAATTTTTGCTGTTTCGTGATTTTTCTGATTTTGATAAAATTCTTCAAACAAAGTAAAAAATCTATCTACTGCGCTTTTTTCATCGGCTGAATGGAAAAGAAGAATACTTGACCATAATTGACCTGTTTCTACATTGAATTTGTGTCTTATCCATTGTAAAAAAGTTTGAAATTCTGTTTCTTCTGCTGTTAAGGGAATACCAATTTCTCGACGGGCAAAATAGTATCCATCTAAAAATGCTTGGAGGCTAAAAATAGAGTTTTTACCTAAATACATTGCAGGTCTTTTTTTGATCTTTTGCAGCAATTTGTAAAGATTATCCATATTTAACTCACTAAATTTCTAGGTTAAAAGTAAGTTTCTGTGATTTGAAACTCTAATCCTGCATCTAATATAGGTGAATAGAGATTCTGTATCCAGTTTAATCGGGTAATGCCTTGATGGTGAATATTGTCAAAAACAAGTTCTCCGTCATTTATCTCTATTATAACACCTTCATGATGACCAGTGGTAGCAATCAATTCTCCAATACTATCATCATAAATTCTGCCATAAATTGGATCTTGAGAATTTGTATTTATTTTAATATGCTTACCATGAATACTTTGTCTGATTAAAAATTCTTTGATTGCTCTAGCACAGGGTATACAATCAAATATTCCGTAACTACTGGCAATTGCTATAATTTGTTGATAGATGATATCCTCTTTATTCAAAATCACTCCCGTTGTCAAATTTTAATATTTCTACCCTGATTACTATTGATTGATAGTTAAGGGAGTATTAAGCTATTCTTTACATTTTAAACTAGAAGAAGCACAAAATAGGATTTGATTTAGTTCGGGTGATAATTATCAGGTGAGGTGAATATTTACACGATCTGCTTGCAGCAGTGCTAGTTCCCTCCGGGACGCACTCGCGTTCGCTATCGCCCCAGTAATCCCTAGTAATGGTTGAGTAAGATAATGTAAACAGATACAGGGTAGGGTTTTTGGGCTGTAATAAGTGCGTTATTAATAGTGGGTTATTTTGTTGTTAACCCACTGAAAATATTACTTATTTCCTAAAAATTCATCTACGGTAATTCCTGCTTGTCTAATTAAACTTCTGAGTAACCCTGGTGCTAGTTCTTTATGATTGGGAACTGATAAAATAGGTTTTGATTCGTGCCACAGTATGATATGACTTCCGGTTTGATGATCTACAGCATAGCCAAATTTTTCAAAGATTTTGACTGTTTGTTTACCGGAAATATTTGATAAGCGTCCCATTTATACTACTACTTCCCCTACAAAAGATTGAGATTCTTTGGTTACATAGGGTTTCCCATGTTTTTCTAATACGTGAAGATAGCCTTTGATAGCATCTTTGATATTTTCAATTGCTTCATCTAAGCTTTTACCTTGACTGACACAACCAGGAAGTTCTGGTACTTCAGCAACGTAACCTAGATATTCTGAATCATAAGTGAATATTACTTGAAATTTCATAGCATTTTTTTGGGAGGTGTTTTTTTAATTTAATACATCATACATCATGGCTAAATTGCACTTTGACGTTTGTTAGTTTTTTCACGAACTGCTTGACGAATATCTTCCCAATCTTGTGCAGTCATTTCTGTTGCATTTCCTGAGTTTAATCCTTCTAAAAGCATGGTTTGTAATCGTTCGTTGGCTCTGAGTTTTTGGTCTTGTCGCACTAATTCCCGAAAATATTCACTAACGCTGCTGTAACCTCCTTGCGCTACCTGTTCTTCTATATAATCGCGCATAGTGTCAGGTAAGGAAATATTCATACTTTTCATAATCTGACTTCCTAAATCTACTTTTTTATATCATGGCAGTTTTTGTCATTTTCTGCCATTATAATCAAGATAAGTATTTATATTTAGTAGTTATAGTAGCCAAAGATCCCCGACTTCTTTTCAAGATTTTTCTATCATATCCATAATTAATCTTAGAAGTCGGGGATCTAAATCAGGTGAGGTGAATATTTCCAGGTGTATCTGTGATGGTTCTATTGTCTTCTCTTATTTACATGATATTTGGTGATGCTTGAGTGAGATAATGTAAACAGATACAGGGTAAGGTTTTCAGGTGCGAACTGCTTGCAGCAGCGCTTCGCTAATCCCTAGTAATAGTTGGGTGAAATAATGTAAACAGATACAGAGTAAGGTTTTCAGGTGCGAACTGCTTGCAGCAGCGCTTCGCTATCGCTCTACTAATCCCTAGTAATGCTTGAGTGAGATAACGTAAACATATACAGGGTAAGGTTTTCGGACTGCGATCGCTGGTGATGGTTGGGTGAGATGATGTGTGTGAACAGATACAGAGTTTTCGGGTTGTAATAAGTGCGTTATTAGATGAATAGAAATTCTAGATCCAGTTAGATTAATTAATAGCAACAGAAGGCTCAATAACTGATGACAAGAAACCCTTGATTTTTTGTATTAATGGATGTTGTTGCAATATCTTAATTTCATCATCATTTAGATTTCTAAGTATTGTGTCATTGAGTGAGTGTTTTTTACCTAAGATTGCCTCTAAAAATTCTTTAGGGTTACTTTGAGCAAATTGCCATTCTAAATCATTAAATGGATCTTTTCTTTTTGCTATTTTTTCAATTAATGATTTATCCTGTAAAAATATGGATTCTATTTCTGGAACTGCTAGAGAAACTTGAAAAGGAATACCAGATGATGCTTGATTTAATACATAATTAATTAAATCTTGCTTTTCAAATACTTGAGATTCGTTATTTGTATCTGCATCTATGACAAGAGCAACTGGTGTTTTTCGAGTAGCAAGCAGTGAACTAGCTAAAGAACGCGCTCTATAAGAACTTGCACCAGCTATAAATTTGATGTCTTGAATCAAATTTTTTGGTAGTAATTTCTGTAAAATTACTATATCTCTATCTCTTTCTGTAAGAATGTATGCTAGTGTCATTAGAAACTCTCCGTTGTAACGTCGTAATTGGGGATACATTTTTGAACACAAACACGATATTTTTTGACTAGAAATTCACATACACATTTATTTTCTAGTGAATATTCAATTTCTTCTCCTCCCCATAATAGAATAGTTTGAGGAGCGACAAACCCAGTTAAAGTTACTGTGGCTTCTGTAAATCCAGTTCGACTAAATACGCTACCAATCGCTGTTGCCGGTCTTCGTAGTAATTGATTTCGTAATTTAGCTATGGGTCCAATATTAACCTCTTCAGTTGTATCTTTACATTCTATCAGGCAGGCTAGGCTGTTTGTATATACTACTCCATCAATTTGTTCTACTATTTTACCTTGAATTGTCACAGTATAAGGCCAAGCTATATCAGCACCATCAAGTTCAAATGCACGTAAAACCAAATATTCTAGTGACTTTGCTGCGTTGGTTGTTAAACAAAGTCCCAGAAATTATCAGTGCTGGACGAGTTTTTTGAATTTCTGTACCTACAGATGGATCAAATGTTACTATCCAGATGCTTCCCATTCGGTAATCGCTATGTTTTGCCATTCACTTTCCCAACCTAATTCTAATTCATCAACCAAAGCACAAGCTGCGGCTAGTGCTTCATCTTGTTGTTTTTCTTGCCATTGTTTCAAGAGATTTTCAATCAACGCACTACGGTTTTCAACTTTTTGGTCAATGTAATTTAGTAGTTCCTCTGGCAATGAAATTGAGATTTTAGCCATATCCTACCCACAGTCATACTATAAGTAGTATAGCTTAATTTGATATTTTTAGTCTAGTAGTTTGTAAATATAGGATTTGATTTAGTTTGGGTGATAATTCTCAGATGAGGTGAATATTTACACAATCGCCCCAGTAATCCCTAGTGATGATTAGATGAGATAATGTGAACAGATACAGGCTTTTTGGGCTGCGAACTGCTTGCAGCAGCGCTAGTTCCCTCCGGGACGCACTCGCGAACGCTATCGCCCCAGTAATCCCTAGTAACGCTTGAGTGAGATAACGTAAACAGATACAGGGTAAGGTTTTCGGACTGCGAACTGCTTGCAGCAGCGCTAGTTCCCTCCGGGACGCACTCGCGAACGCTATCGCTCCACTAATCCCTAGTAATGCTTGAGTGAGATAACGTAAACATTACAGGGTAAGGTTTTCAGGTGCGAACTGCTTGCAGCAGCACTAGTTCCCTCCGGGACGCACTCGCGTTCGCTATCGCTCTACTAATCCCTAGTAATACTTGAGTGAGATAATGTAAACAGATACAGGGTTTTTATAGACTAATTCGCCATCGTTTGATATAATGTAGAACGACAATCACATCATGATAAAAGCCATGTCACAAACTGGATTAAATCTATTCATTCCGATAGAGTTACTGATTGATTCCTTAAATGCGCTAAGTTTATCAGAAAAACGAAAGATTTCACAACTTCTTAATGAAGCGATCGCTGATAATGAGGAGGAAAATTGGCAAGAAGATGAAGAAACTAAAAAAGAAATTCAATTAGTCCGTGATGAATATGCGAATGGTAGTTATAGTAAATTTAATATCAAAGAACAGTTAAAACAAGGAGCTATTAAAAGAGCAGAACGTGATTTAGGATTAGTTGAAGAGTGGTTTAATTTGGAAGAGGAAGCGTGTTAAGTAAGGGAAAAATAATCTATCCCCAGCGTGGTGAAATCTACTTGGTTAATTTTGATCCAACTATAGGTTCAGAAATCAAAAAAACACGCCCAGCTTTAATTTTGCAGAATGACGTTTCTAATCAATATAGTCCTATAACTATTGTAGCTGCTATTACTTCTCAGTTTACAGAACCTTTGTATCCTACTGAAGTGCTAATTAAAGTACCAGAAGGAGGTTTACAGGTTGATTCTGTTGCACTTCTTAATCAAATTCGTTCTATTGATAAACAACGATTAATTAAACGGTTGGGTATTCTAGAATCAGTCACAATGGAACAGGTAGATAGAGCAATTCAGATTAGTTTGGGTTTAGTGAATTTAATATAAATGAATATTTCCAGGTGTATCTGTCATGGTTCTATTGTCTTCTCTTATTTACATGATCTGCTTGCAGCAGCGCTTCGCTATCGCCCCATTAATCCCTAGTAATGGTTAAGTGAGATAATGTGAACAGATACAGGGTTTTTCAACTGCGGATCGCCCCAATAATCGCTGGTGATAGTTCGGTGAGATGATGTGAGGTTTTTGGGTTGTAATTTAGGGTTATTAATGGTGGGTATTGTTGGGTTTCCTTGTGTCAACCCAAACTAAAAACTACTACTTCTTAATACCTTTAATAAATGCTGTTCTTGCATCAATAATGTAAGGCATTAAAACACAACTTGCCAATAAATCTATATCTAAATCTGGCAATAATTCACTTTGGTTAATTTGCTCATAGTTATCATTTTTGAGATGATATAGAGAGAATTGATTATTTTCCCAAAACCAGACTTCGGTAATATTAAACCTTTTATATTTTTCTAGTTTGTCAATACTGCCACTGGTAATATTAACCTCAATTGCTAAATCTGGATTTGCTTTTTTTTCTCCGATATAATAAGATTCATCAGGTTCAAATGAAGCACTTTTTTCTTTTGCGCGACGAGTAGCACTGCCTACTGGAATAAAGTTTATACCTTTTTCAAAAAAGTATAATGCTAAGAATATAGCAATTACACTTTTAATAGTTTCGTGTTGTTCACCAAGTGTCATAAATTCAATGCACCCATCAAGATAAGTTATCCGCAAACCTGCTGCATCTGCGGTTAAGGTTTCTATTGTTTCAAATTCCTCCCAAGTGTAATAACCAGGTAGAAGAAATCGCTGTTCGGAAATTGTGGTAGTTTTGTCTAGGATTTGGAGAGTCATAGTAATTTTATGGTTATGACTTTAATCTTGATTATAACTCATGGTCGGGTGATAATTCTCAGGTGAGGTGAATCTTTCCAGGTGTATCTGTCATGCTTCTGCGATCGCTCCACTAATCCCCAGTAATGGTTGAGTGAGATAACGTAAACAGATACAGGGTAAGGTTTTCAGGTGCGAACTGCTTGCAGCAGCGCTTCGCTATCGCTCTACTAATCCCTGGTGATGGTTGAGTGAGATAATGTGAACAGATACTGTACTTACTAATTTAAACCTACAAAATCTAAATACTTATTTCTTCGTAATTTAAAATTATTTTAATGACAATATTTTCAAATTCTTTATTAATTTCTGCGATTTTTGGTAAATCCTTCTCTGGCAATTTTCTAAACTTATGAACTATTAAACTTCTAACAGCGTACAAAGCTAAAGCCAAGCTATCTTTTTTCTCACTATTAAATGCTACAAGTAAGTCATTACAATAAAGAAGTAGATTGGTTTTAGTATTTCCATCAAAATGTTTTTCTAAAGTAGCTATTAATTTAGATATTCTTTCTTTTTCACTAGAAATAGATGCTATTGATTCCTTAAGTTCATATATATTTTTATCTGTATTGTTATGGAAATTAGTGATTGTATCTGAAAAACTTTTTTCAAAAATTATCTCTATAATTAGTTCAATTACTTGGTAAAGAAGATAAAACCGAACCAAAGGATGTTCCTCTGTTTTTAACAAACTTTTGAAAAGTCTATGTAGATAAACTTCTCCTTGTAAATAGGATGAATTTCTCTGAAGTATTAATCTAGTATCACCAGGAGATTGAAAATTAGCTCTACTATTAATTTCTTTAAAATTATCAATAGGTTGACAGTAGTAATAACTATATGAATATAAAGAAGTAAGGTAATTATCAATATGAAAATTATCAAGTTTTTGAATTTGAGTATTAGATAAAACTAATATTATTATATCATCTCCGTAAAATTCTGTTAATCTATAACTGTCTGTAGTCTGGAGATATGGAGTAAAAGTTTCATACTGTTCTCGATTTATTAGTAATTTGAGAAATGCAACATAGGCATATTTTAAAAAATGAGAATTACCTACATATTTATGTTCATTAGATACAAGAGATTGAATAGGAAACATCCAACCAATTCTCTCATTAATGTCTTTTTCATAAGCCTGAAAAATGTTATTTTCACTATTTAAAATCCATGACTTAAATATGAACAATGAGTAATCTTCAGGTTTATAATCATTGTAGGGAGTTAAAACATAATCAATATAGACCTTAGTGCCACTTGAATCAGAAAGCTCAAAATGATATTCATCATCATTAAAAGTTGATGTAACTTCTGTTAACAAATATGTTGTATTTGAAACTTCATCTATAATTTTGAGAGACATATAAAAACTTTACTCATTTAATTTGTATCTTTTATAACTAGATTCTATTGATTCATCTATTAATAAAAATGAGTCACTTGCAGAGCTAAATAATTCTCTAAACAAGTAATAAAAATACATTCTTTGAGAGTTGCCTATTTTTTTGGCAGTTTTACTGATTTCATCTAATTTTCTAATTAACTCGTCAAGAAAGTTGTAGTCATCTTTGCTAGGTTTAATATCTGCAATACCTCTATTTATATCATCAAATGAATTAATGAGATTTTTATCTTTCAAAAAACCTACGGCAGCACCAAAACCTGTCATTACTTGTGATTTAGAAAATATTTTATCTACGCTAGAACCAAACGGCTTACCCGATAATATGATTTCTTCATTATTACAATTCCAATCACCTGCTAATTCATGTATTTTTTTAACCAAATTATTATATGTTATGAGGTAATTTTGAAATAGATCATTATCTTGATTTTCTAGAGCAAGCTTTTCTAAACTTTTTATACTTTCAAGCAAGTCTCTTCTATCCAAACTAGACTCATCCCTAAGAATATAAGAAGTGAAACCATCTATTACATCATTAAATCTGTATTCGCCAATTTGATGCGGAGTTTCTTCCTCAACTTCTCTAAGTAATCTTATTCCTCCAGGAATATTTTCATCGAGATAATTTGAATAAAGTATTTCTATTTGATGCCTCACCGACATAGGTGATTGACCCGTATTAAGTGTCAGCATTCTGTACAATATACCTATTTTGTTAAGACCTAAATAAATTTCAAATCTTAACTTATGATCATAAAAATTTCTTTTATTTTCATCATTTTCAAAATCTAACTCTTTTTCTACATCGAGTAAAGTGTATGTTCTTTGTAATCCATCAAGAATGATTAATTTATTTTTATGGTTATTTATATAATTGAGAGATTCATTATCATCTTCATAATTAATTTCTATATTTTCATTACCGAGTGCTAAAACTAGGGGAGGTATAGTACATCCTACTTTTAAATCTTTCTTGAGTAGGTTATATATTGACGAATATGATCTTAATCTTTTTCTTTGAAAAGGATTATTTTGAAGAATAATTTTAGCTATTTCTAAATATTCAGAAATAGAAATTTCTGTCAGAATATTGTATGCTTTTATTCTGTTATCGAAGATTTGAGAAAGTATTTTCATGAAAATTAACAGCAATAAATTTTATAGTCTTATAATAGTCTTAAATTAATGGATCAAGACAAAACTAAATGTAAAGAAAAATAAAGTAAAATTCTTTACCATACGCTCAACCGCAAATGTACACTCTAAAAATATACTTAACGGGTGACAAGGCGGCTAAAGAGCTTGTTTCATAAGGGATAGAGCCTGAAAGCCCCGTTGAAAAAAGAGGCGTTTATGAGGCTTGAGATTGATTAAATTCAGAGCTAAATCAGCCCATAATTCCATACCATAAATCCATAGTTGTCCGTAGAGAGCAAAGCTAAAATCACTTTGACGTGGGTACTTGTCCTGATGTTGTTGAATACGTCCGGCATAAGTCTCTATACCTAATTTTTTCATCCGTTGACCGTGCATAGTGGCTAAACTATAAGCAATGACAATCAATAATACTAAAGCTAAAAAGCGAGTTTCATTTACTTTAGTATCCTCTAAATTATAACCACCAGTTTTACAATCCTTAAAGAATTGCTCAATTCCCCATCGACATCTATAGAGGCATAAAGTTTGTTGGAGAGTTGGTAGATTCGTCAAGATATACCAAGGTTCTTTTGGTCCAGAGTTCCGATATTTTCTCTTCCAATAAACAGCGATATTAAATAAGCCTAATTCATCCCCTTTACCACATTTAACTTTTTCATAAAATCTCGACATTCCTGGCTTAAATCCTTGATTTTTAAGAACTTGATATTCTTGTTCAGGTTTTTCTTGAAAATAAAGGTTTTTCTTCTGGCGTAAAGCGAAGTAAACTCCTTGCTCATCAAGCCATTTAGCCAGTTTTGGACTATGAAATTCTCTGTCTGCTAACACCACAATTCGACATTTTTTTAACAACTTTATTGCTGTTTTTATTAATCTTTTCTGTGTTTGTAAATTACTATTTCCGACATGATTTAATGTTTCCCAATATAGTGGTAGGGCATGAGTACCCCATACCAATGTCACCATAAATATATTTCGCCCCTTCCACTGTGTTCTATCCAGTGCTACCATCCAATAACCATATTTTTGATACTGTTTTTTATGAAAATAACGGCGCTGTTCTCGATTCAGTTGTTTTGGTGTTAACGATTGTCTAATCCAATATTTTATCAATGGAAACCATAATAATTTTACGCAGAGTTTACCTATTCCTAAAAATCTTTGTAGATTACGTTTCCTGCTTTCATATTTAATTGGTTGGGGAAACAAGCTGGCCAATTTTGACAGTTTTACTTGGCGATGAGCCTGTATTAATAACAACAATATCTCTAGTGTCAAATACTGCTGTTCACTCAAATGCTTTCGGAAAATTGTTTGATATGATTGTGGTAACATTTTTTGCTTCGGGGGCTTCTTTGTCCCTATTTTTTTACTCCCTTATTTTCTCAAATTATTGCCACATCTCATCTTCAACCGCCTTGTCACCCGTTAAGAAAAATATAAGATATTGCGTACATCTGCGGTTAAAATCTTAATGCACCAACACGATCACAGCGATCGCTCTAAACATCCTAGTAATGCTTGAGTGAGATAATGTAAACAGATGCAGAGTAAGGTTTTCAGATGCGATCGCCCATTAATCCCTAGTAATGGTTGAGTGAGATAACGTAAACAGATACAGGGTAAGCTTTTCAGGTGCGATCGCCCACTAATCCCTAGTAATGCTTGAGTGAGATAATGTAAACAGATACAGGGTAAGGTTTTCGGGACACGATCGCTCTACTAATCCCTAGTAATGCTTGAATGATATAACGTAAACAGATACAGAGTAAGGTTTTCAGGTGCGAACTGCTTGCAGCAGCGCTTCGCTATCGCTCCACTAATCCCTAGTAATGGTTGAGTGAGATAATGTAAACATATACAGGGTAAGGTTTTCAGGTGCGATCGCCATAAACATCCCTAGTAATACTTGAGTGAGATAACGTAAACAGATACAGAGTAAGCTTTTCAGGTGCGATCGCTCTATTAATCCCTAGTAATGGTTGAGTGAGATAATGTGAACAGATACAGGGTTTTTGGACTGTAATTTAGGGTTATTAATGGTGGGTATTGTTGGGTTTCCTTGTTTCAACCTAACCTACTTACTTGTGCTAATTTTATATATAAGCTCGCATGGTGTCAGGTAAGGGAATATTGATACTTCTCATGCGGGTTATTTTCTGAATGTTATTTTCTAGAATATCAATAGGAGGATTGAATTTTGAAAAATGTGATACCCGGTACTACAAGCAGATTGACTATTGTTGACCATAGTGAAACCTATGGAAGGCATATTTTACAAGAAGGTCTTAAAAATATAGATATCTCAAGATGTGTAGATTTAGGATGTGGTAGTGGAGAAGATTTGTTAATAGTCAAACACCATTATCCGAAAGCAAAATGTATAGGTATAGATTATGGTAGTTGGAATTTGGAAAAATTAATACAAATGGGTATTGAGCCTATTTCACTTAATATAGAGAATCAGCAGTTTCCTTTTGAAAATGAATCTATTGATTTTATTATAGCTAACCAGATTTTAGAACACACCAAGGAAATATTTTGGATTAATCACGAAATTTTTAGAAGCCTAAGAATTGGTGGTTATTTATATTTGGGTGTGCCAAATGTACTTTCTTTGCATAATCGTATTCTAGGAATTTTTGGAGTTCATCCGACTTCTACAAAATTGATTTCTGCTCATGTAAGAGTCTTTTCTAAAAATGATACAATCAATTTTTACAGTAATATTGCTGGAAGATTTACATCTATTGAGAAATTCTCTGGCTCTCAATTCTATCCTTTTCCTAAAATCATGGCTAGACCCTTATCTACTATATTACCTTCTCTCGCATTTTCAATTTTCTTTATGATTAAAAAAACTGAAGAATACAAAGGAGAGTTTATTGAGTGGTTAATAAAAACACCTCTTGAGACTAACTTTTTTAGAGGACAAAACGAACATAAATCTCTTTAGAAATATCAAAAAACTGTAGTATTGTAGGGTGCGTTAGCAACAGTGTAACGCACCCTAAATGAAATAAGTAATGAGACAAAATTAATTACACAAACATCTGGACTGAAATCCTTGACTGACAAAGAATTGATAAATAAATAATATGTAATTAATTCTGTCCAGGTACTTATGATATTAATGCACCAACTCAATAGCCCGCTTAGTCAAAGCTTCCGCAGTCAACCCATTAAAAGCCATCAACTCACCCGCACTAGCCGTAGTTTCCCCACGCTTCCAGGCAAAAGAATCACGCTGAGAATTACTGCGTAACATGATTGGTTCTAACATCGCCGCAGCGCCACCTGTCACACCAATTAAGGCATCTCCACCAAACAATTGCTCAAAATCGGCATCACTTAGAAAACCGTTATCAGGTTCAGAACAAGTATCCCAAGCAGTATCATGAGGACGATATAAACGACGAGGATTGATAATAGAAACAATCTTCACACCAATACCTTCAGTTTCTAAAAAAGCCGCCGCTTCAAACACAGGAATTAAAGTCAAATCGCCAATTACAGCAAATACAACAGTCTTCCCACCAGCCACTTCATGTAATAACACCGCACCATCAATTAAGCCTTTTTCAGTTTGGGCAAAGGTGCTACGAATTGGCAATGGAGACTTACTAGCAGTAATGACAATGCCTTTATTTTTTGTTTGCAAAGCCCAGTCATAACAGACTTGAATACTGTTAGCATCTGGGGGAAATAATGGGAAGACATTTCCCGTTCTCATCAAAGATGCAAAATAAGCTTCAATTTCTGGTCTTTGGTGAGTCCAACCGTTGCGTCCTTGTTCTAAAGCCCCGGCTGTAAATAATGTAATTGTCGAGGGAGTTTGACGGCGTAATTCTGCCATTGCTTGGGTTACTGTTTGCCAAATTGGTAAACCATTGATGGCAAAAGATTCATAGGAACACCACAAAGTTCTCGCCCCCATTAAGGATAATCCAGCCGCTAAACCAGCACAAGCATCTTCGCTCAAAGGTTCGTAAACTTGACCTCCTGGGGCTTGATGATAGGTGTCATCGGTGGTGGGGTGAATGATTTTTAATGCCTCATTAATATTACCAATTCCTGAAGCGGCGTTACCATCAGCGTTAGTCACAAGGAAGTTTTTATCTTTATTTCCTACTACTCCCACCAGCTTACCCATGACAGTTGTAGAAACTTGGGGAACTGCGCCAACTTGATATTCTACTAATGGTAATTCGCCAATTTCTGCTAAGGGTAATTCAAATTCTGTGACTACAGTTTTCGCAGCCGGACCACCTCCAGCCCGTTCGGCATTTGTCCGCACAATTTGCCATGCTGGGGCTGATAATGCCCGTTTTTGTAAGGCGCTGACAATATGGGGCGCGTCTAATGTATCTTTAGGATAGAGGTTGTGTGATTTTGCCCCCAAGGCGTGAACCCCTGCCCCTTTGAGTTGTTTGATAATAAATACCGTCAATTTACCGCTAAGTGCAGAACGGGCAGCTTTATCCATACCTACTAATACCGCTTTGGTAAATTCTAGGCGTTTCTCAAAAGAAAATGCGGTACTATCAACGTATTCACCGGCTTGATTTTGGTCGTCAAAATCTTTAGCATTGACTAATACAACTTCGGCAAAACCGTTACCTTGCCAATAGGCGATCATCTCTGCGTTGGTTTTCAAAGATACCATGCTGTGGTGTTCTTGGCTGTAACCGTTCCACACCAATACGGGTAAGAAGTTGGTAACAGTGGGGTAAGCGGTGTTGAAATGTGCCATTGAACTCATGATATAGGGTTCACCCAGTCCCCCGTCTCCCAGGGTGAAGGGGAAGAGTTTATCACGGTGTAAGAGGGCTGCGGCCATGGCGAAATGTTGTCCTTGTCCCAGGGGTCCAGCCGGTGCGAGAATACCGGGAATGTAGCCGGATAGGTGTCCTAATAATCCATGCTTTTCTCGAAAGCGATCGCCCAATTGTTGTACTGTAGAAATGCCCATGTCTTCTAAGGAACGGTCTAAGAACATGGCACTATAAAAACCGGGGGCGTGATGTCCTACTTCGGTGATAATGTTTTTATGTCCCAGCATGACCAAAGCTGCATAAGCCTCCGCTTGGCTGGCAAAACCGCCGGGATGGCCAGAAGCCTTACTAGCACTGATTTGTAGAGTTAAGTAGCGCAGGGCATCAGCGGCCAGTAAGGTTTGATATACTGCATTTAGATCTGTTGGGGATGCGATCGCCCTCTTGCCCGATTCTATCACGGGAGTTGCCCCATAAATTTCAAAATCTGGCAATGCTTCCCCAAAATATTGTATCCCTTCACAAAAATTTGGAACTGCGGAAGCTGCCTTTGTCGTAATTACTGTCATGTTGAGTACCTGAATAAAATCGGAAAAACTTGAGTTTCTGGTTTAATGTAACCAAGATTTTACATCTTTGAGGATCTAATAGTTAATTGCTTTTTCGCAATATCACCATAAGTAGGTTAAATACTCATCTCACATGATTACTTGTTTTTCCTTTCATGTCATTACATCAGTATACGTAGGGGTTTAGCACTGCTAAACCCCTACACATCTAGTTTTTTTTATAATCTTGTGAAAATTCAAATCTCAAGGGTTTATAGTTGAAGTTGAGTTATTCTGTAATTAATTGTGTAATCAAAACAGGAGAAAATTATGCAACTACTACCAGGACCAAAAGTATCAGCTACTATTCAAGTTTTAAACTGGATATTCAGACCCATGAGTTATTTGACAGAATGTGCCAAGACTTATGGTGATTTGTTTACTCTAAAATTGGAAAGTAATTTACCACCAATTTTATTTGTTCATTCTCCTGAAGCTATCCAGCAAATATTAAGTAATGATCACAAGGACTTGGAAGCACCAGGAGAATTAAATAGTATTTTTGAATATTTACTCGGTAAAAAATCTGTCATTAGCCTGAGTGGTAAAGAGCATCAACGTCAACGGCAATTAATTATGCCACCTTTTCATGGGGAAAGAATGCGAAGTTATGCTGAATTAATTGAAAATATTACCACAAAGACTATCAATAAACAACCAAAAAATCAACCTTTTAATATTAGAAATGTTTTCCAAGAAATTACTCTTCAGATTATGATGGAAGCTGTTTTTGGGATTTATGAAGGAGAACAAGCTGAAAACCTGAGACATTTACTTTGTGAAATTATTGAACAAAGTAGTGTTCCTTGGAGAGTTGCTTTTCTCTATTTTCCCAAATTGAAAGAGGTAATTGGTATTTCGGAACTTTGGAAACAACAAATAAAGAAACAGGAAAAAGCTGACCAACTCATTTATCAGGAAATTCAACAAAGAAGAGAAAATTTTGATCCTCAGCGGACAGATATCCTCACTTTACTAATGTCCTCTAGGGATGAAAATGGTGAACCTATGACGGATGAAGAATTAAGAGATGAATTAATGACTTTATTATTCGCAGGTCATGAAACTACAGCTACAGCAATTTCTTGGGCTTTTTACTGGATTCATAAACTCCCAGAAGTTCGAGAAAAGCTATTAGTCGAATTGGATAGTTTAGGAGAAAATCCTGATTCTAATACTATCTTTAAATTGCCATATTTAACTGCTGTCTGTAATGAAACATTAAGGATTTATCCCATAGCAATGCTAACTTTTCCCAGAAAAGTAAAAACACCTATTTCTCTTTGTGGTTATCAACTTGAAGCAGGCACAATTATTATGGGTTCAATTTATTTAACTCATCAACGGGAAGATATTTATCCTCAACCCGAAAAATTCAACCCAGAACGCTTTTTAGAAAAACAATTTTCTCCCTATGAATTTCTACCTTTTGGTGGTGGTGCAAGACGTTGTATCGGTTTAGCATTTGCCCAAATGGAAATGAAATTAATATTAGCTAAAGTTCTGAAAACATGGTCAATGAAATTAGTGAATACCGATGAAATTAAACCACAAAGACGGGGTTTAGTTACAGGTCCAAATGGTCCCATAAATTTAGAAATTCAGAATCTTCGTCAACCAAAATATGTAAACTTAGAAACAGTCACAGTTTAACAGCAATAATTTCTCAAACAAGATCCCTGATTTATTGAATAAATTGGGGATCTATAGTAATCCTAAATAAGACGTATTTGTATAACCTGCCGTAAACATACATCTCTTCCTTCTCTACCTCTGCGCTCTCTGTGCCTCTGTGGTTCGTTCTCCGGCAACAACTCAAATAGGATTGCTATATTATTGTAACTAATCTCCACTAAAATTTTACCTAATTTACTTGCAATTTGCCGTAAATATTAATAATATAAAAAAGCCAGGTTTCTATGTCATAAGAGATATGCAAGAATACGACGTTATCATCATCGGTGCTGGACACAACGGCTTAGTTTGTGCGGCTTATTTACTCAAAGCAGGTTATAGCGTCTTACTACTAGAAAAACGTCCTGTTCCCGGTGGTGCAGCCACAACAGAAGAATGTATCCCAGACAAAGCACCAGGTTTTAAATTTAACTTGTGTGCCATTGACCATGAATTTATTCATTTGGGTCCAGTAGTAGAAGAATTAGAACTGACAAAATATGGCTTAGAATATCTAGAATGTGACCCAGTTGTATTTTGTCCTCACCCCGACGGTAAATATTTCTTAGCACATAAATCATTAGAAAAAACCTGTGCAGAAATCGCTCGTTACAATGAAAGAGATGCTAAAAAATATGCCGAGTTTACAAATTATTGGCAACGGGCAATTAACGCCATGATTCCCATGTTTAATGCCCCACCCAAATCAATTATAGATATTTTCGGTAACTACAATCTGCAACAAGTTAAAGATTTATTTTCTGTAGTTGGTTCTCCCGCCAAAAGTTTTGATTTTGTGCGAACAATGTTAAACAGCGCCGAAGATATTCTTAATGAATGGTTTGATGAAGAATTTCTCAAAGCTCCCCTATCTAGATTAGCATCAGAATTAGGTGCGCCACCTTCTCAAAAAAATCTGGCAATTGGGGTGATGATGATGGCTATGCGTCATAATCCTGGAATGGCTAGACCTCGCGGCGGTACAGGTGCATTAGTCCAAGCATTGGTGAAATTAGTTAATAGTAAAGGTGGGGTAATTCTCACAGACCAGCACGTAGAAAAGATTTTAATTAATGATGCTAAAGCCGAGGGTGTGCGGGTGGCAGGTGGTAAAGAATATCGAGCTAAACAGGGAGTAATTTCTAATATTGATGCTCAAAGATTGTTCTTACAAATGACAGAAAAAAGTGATATTGATGCCGTTGATCCTGATTTGTGGGAAAGGTTAGAACGACGGATTATCAATAACAATGAAACCATTCTGAAAATAGATTTAGCATTAGATGAACCCTTGCATTTTTCTCATCATGATCATAAAGATGAATATCTCATTGGTTCAATTCTCATTGCTGATTCTATGAATCATGTAGAACAGGCTCATAGTAAATGTACATTAGGCGAAATTCCCGATTCTGACCCCTCCATGTATCTCGTCATGCCTAGCGCTCTTGACCCTAGTTTAGCACCACCTGGTAAACATACTTTATGGATTGAATTTTTTGCTCCTTATCAAATTGCTAATGCAAAAGGTACAGGTTTAAAAGGGACAGGTTGGACTGATGAATTGAAAAACAAAGTTGCAGATAGAGTAATTGACAAATTAGCAACTTACGCCCCCAATGTGAAGAAAGCAACTATCGCTAGAAGAGTAGAAAGTCCGGCAGAATTAGGAGAAAGATTAGGGGCATACAAAGGGAATTATTATCATATTGATATGACAATGGATCAAATGATCTTTTTCCGACCTTTACCCGAATTAGCTAATTATAAAACCCCCATTGATAATCTCTTTTTAACAGGTGCAGGAACACATCCAGGTGGCTCAATTTCCGGTATGCCAGGACGCAATTGTGCGAGGGTATTTTTGCAGAATAAGCAACCTTTTACTCAAGCTTTAAAAGATGCTGGAAACTCGATTAAGTCTACAGTTGGTTCTGTATTTGGCATAGGATAGCTATAACTGGGTATTTAGGGCAGGTTTATCCTGATCTGCCTGCCTTATATGTAAGTATTTTATACAGTACGTTGGTTATGATTGAAAATGCTTGTATAAAAACATTGCCTATTTTCATACATTTGTGTAAGATGTAATTACAGTAAAAATAATTTAGTAAATAGGCAAGCAAAAAAAATGACAGAAGAATTAAGAAAAAGATACTTAAATATTTTCCGTAATAAGAGCCAAGACTTAGAAGCAGAATTAGAAAGAGAAAGAGATTTGAGAAAAAGAGCAGAGCAAGACCTTACAATAGAAAGAAATCTTAGACAAAGACTAGAAGAAGAACTTCAATTTTTTGAAACTCTTGTTCCATTACCAAGAATAATTTGGTGTGAAGATTGTAAACAAGCTCCTATAGGTGAACCTGGGGTAGTTTATTTTATTTATTCAGTAGCAGATCGTAACTGTGTCAAAATTGGCAAAACTCAGAACTTGCCTCGGAGAATAAAACAGTTACAAACAGGAAATCCTAGTGATTTAAAACTTCTAGGATATATAATAGGTTATACAGATATTGAAAAGTTGTACAAACGATATTATCAACAATTTAGAACTCAAGAGGGTGGTAAAGAATGGTACAGGGATGCACGATTCAGATTTAAGTGGATTGATGATTGATAATAGGTAATATAATCAATATAAAATAAACTCTAACGTTCACCCTATGCCCACTGAAACAGTAACTCTCCAAATCCCAGAAATTATCTATCAGCGATTAGTTAATACTGCTAATGCTATTCAACGTCCCTTAGAAGAAGTAATGCTTCATGCTTTGCAAGTTGGTAGTCCACCAGCTTGGGATGATGTCCCGGAAGAATTTCAATCTGAAATTGCCGCATTAGATAAGCTAGATGACAATACTCTTTGGCAAATTGCCAATAGTCGAAAAACAGCAGATGATATGGACAGATATAACATCCTGCTTGATCATAACTCTAGGGGTATACTTACAGAAGTAGAACAATTAGAGTTGATGTCACTTCGACATGAGGCTGATTTATTTATGTTATGTAAAGCCCAAGCAGCAGTATTACTCAGTTGGCGAGGGTATCGTTTATCAAATTCTTAAATTGTTGTGTCTACATATATTTCTGAAAGTTTAAGACAAAAAATCATAGAAAGGGATAAATCACGTTGCTGTTATTGCTTGACATCTGAAGCAAATAGCGGTATTCCTATGACTTATGATCATATTCACCCAGTTTCTAAGGGTGGAGAAACAACTTTTGAAAATCTTTGTTTAGCTTGTCGTTCATGCAACGAATTCAAAAGTGATGCAGTTGAATCTATAGATCCTTTGAGTGGTGAAACTATACAACTTTTTAACCCTCGTCAACAGAAATGGACTGACCATTTTGGATGGAGCGCTGATGGTACAAGATTAGAAGGTATAAATGCTATTGGTCGGACTACAATAGTTAAGCTACGAATCAATAATCCAGTAATTCTGATTGCTCGAAAGCGTTGGGTAATTAGTGGTTGGCATCCTCCTCTTGATTGATAGCATATAAACAAATAACTTATAAAGCATCTCATTTATTATAAAGACCAACACTTTTGCCTATATTCCTACTGACTACCGTTTCTGTAGCCCGATAAATTCTGCTTCGTGAATAGTCCTGAAAAAGTAGTACATTAAAAAGTGCATCTAGTAACATTAAAATTTTGATTAAATCACCTGTGCGGAAAATCGTTATTGCTGGTAACTGGAAAATGTTCAAAACCCAGGCAGAATCCGCAGAATTTTTAAGCGGATTTTTGCCTCACCTGGAGGAAACCCCCTCAGAACGAGAAGTGGTATTATTTCCTCCCTTCACAGACCTAAGCCTGGTGTCTAAATCTTTGCATGGTAGCCGTGTAAATTTGGGCGCACAAAACGTCCATTGGGAAGAAAGTGGAGCATATACAGGCGAAATCGCCGCCTCTATGCTAACAGAAATCGGTGTGCGTTTTGTCATTGTGGGACACAGTGAAAGACGGCAATTCTTCGGGGAAACAGATGTAACTGTCAATCTCCGTCTTAAAGCTGCTCAAAAGCATGGACTCACACCCATTCTCTGTGTTGGGGAAACTAAACAACAGCGAGATACGGGGGAAACAGAATCAATAATTAGCACCCAGTTAAAAAAAGACTTAGTAGATATTGATCAAACTAACTTGATCATTGCCTATGAGCCAATCTGGGCTATTGGTACTGGTGATACCTGTGAATCGAAGGAAGCAAATCGGGTAATTGGCTTAATTCGCAGTCAATTAACTAATCCCCTAGTTCCTATCCAATATGGCGGTTCAGTCAACCCGAATAATATTGATGAAATTATGGAACAACCAGAAATTGACGGCGCTCTCGTTGGTGGCGCTAGTCTAAAAGCTGATAGTTTTGCCAGAATTGTCAACTATCAATAATGGGGATTGGGGATTGGGGATACATCAATTAAAAGTTAAAAAATTTCATGTCTAACAACTTAACTATCCGAGATCACTGTTTTACCTGGGGAAAGCGGACTTATCTCATGGGAATTTTGAATGTCACCCCGGATAGTTTTAGTGATGGTGGTAAATTTAACACCACCTCAGCGGCTTTAACCCAGGCACAAGCAATGGTTTCGGCTGGTGCTGATATTATTGATATTGGTGGACAATCAACCCGTCCAGGGGCAGAACAAATATCCCTAGAAGCAGAACTTGAGCGGGTGCTATCTGTCTTGGAGTTGCTACGTCCAGTTATTGATATTCCTATTTCTATAGATACAACTAGAGCAGAAGTAGCCAAAGCCGCAATTACCGCTGGAGCAGATATAGTTAATGATATTTCTGCTGGTACATTTGACCCCCAAATGTTGCCAACTGTTGCTAGTTTAAATGTGCCGATTGTGTTAATGCACATCCGAGGAAAACCCCAAACTATGCAAAAATGTACTGATTATGAAGATTTAATTCCTGATATTTATCAATTTTTATCTGAGCAAATTACAAAGGCTACACTTTTGGGAATTGACAAAAATAAAATAATTATTGATCCTGGTATTGGTTTCGCTAAAAACCATGACCAGAATTTAGAAATTTTTCGCTGTTTAGAATCACTAAAAACACTTAATTCTCCAATTTTGGTGGGAGCATCTCGTAAAAGTTTTATTGGTAATATTCTTAATCAACCAGATCCAACATTACGGGTTTGGGGAACAGCCGCAGCTTGTTGTGCGGCTATTTTTAATGGTGCAGATATTCTCCGAGTCCACGATGTTCGAGAAATGCAAGAAGTTACTCTGGTAGCAGATGCTATTTTTCGTGATAGCGCAGCGTGGCGTTAGCCATAGGTTAGGAGGTAGGGGCGCGGGGCTCGCGCCCAGTTAATGGTGTCAAGCTCTAATTAGATCCATTCCCATTACCTTTACCATTGCCATTACCCTTTCCATTAGTGGGATTTTTACCATGATTTTCTTGTACTGAATCAGAAATCAATTCCTGAAACATTTCTGTTGAGTTAGCAGGATCTACAAAGACAATTTTGGCATTATTGCTTTCACCCAGTTTTTGACTAGCATCTACATAATCTTGGGCAACAAGATACCTTAAAATATCTTTACTTTCGGGGTGAGAACGCAAGGCTTCAGCAATTATTTCTATTGATGTTCTAGTTCCTTCCGCTCGTTTAACTGCTGCTTGTCGTTCTCCTTCTGCTGCTTCTATTGCTGCCTTTTTTTTAATTTGTGCTGTTTGTTGTTCTTGCATTGACTTGCGTACAGCTTCTGGTGGGGTGATACTTTGAATATCTAAACGGATAATTTCAATTCCCCATGCGGATGTAATTGGATTTAATACACCTAATATGCTTCCGTCCATCTCGGCTCTGGACATATTAGTATCCTCTAAGGAATTTTGAGCGATATTTTCCCGAAGGGTGGTTGTGGCTAAGTTAGCTAAAGCTGTTTCTAAGTCATCAATAGCATAAAAGCTTTTTTCAATGTCTTTGATCCGCCAGTAAAGAATTGCATCAACTTCTAAGTAAACTCCGTCTTTAGTAATTACATTTTGCGGTTTTATATCTAATAACTGCTCTCTGGTTGTATTCTCCATCACAACTTGATCGAGAATGGGAACTATGAAACTTAGTCCAGGATTTAGTTTGCGATGATACCGCCCCAAGCGTTCAACTAAGGCGACATCTCCTTGATTTACCATCTTTGCAGATGCGAAGGCATAACCTACTAGAGCTAAAAATATGATAAAAATTATTGGGTCCATTCAGTTATTCTCCTCTTTCGGCTTCGGGCAGAATTGATTGTTAGGGTGATGGCTGGCATTAACTGTAAATTAAAATGGGTTAATTGCGTAATTTCCCGATTGTTAACTATAAAAATGATAAACCTGCGATCGCATTATAGGCGATCGCTACACCTCTAATCATGAGTTGCCGAAAAAAATAACCTAAGATGTATAATAATTATGTTTTGGGTCTAGATTTTTTGAGTGGAAACCTAGAAAACCAACCTTTCGACTTAAACTAAAATCCAGTAGTAAATAGTCTGATAATCCCCAAGATAGTACCTAAAGGACCGGCTACAGTATTAACTCTATCACCAGTTTTAGCTAACCCGTTGCGATCAACTACGACAACATCATTGTTGCGAAGGATCGGATTGGTTTCCTCATTAATTCCTTTAGCTAAATCCACTTTAACTGGACGTTTAGTAACTGTACCATTGGTATTGAGGCGAATTAATTCTACAGTTCCTTTACTGGCTCTACTATCATTAAAACCACCAGCGGCTAATAATGCCTGATTTAAAGAGCTATTTGGTTGTAATCTTACCGCCCCTGCTCTTTTGACTTCACCCACTACACCCACTTCAATAGTATTTGGGGACAAAGTTGTTGTTGCTAATTGGGTAGATTCAGCGGCACTAATATCCGTAGCTGTAGGAATGATGATAGTATCGCCATCTTGCACCACTATGTCTTGATTGATATCACCGCTTTGTAGTAATTCCCATAGGTTAATATCTATAGTTTGTTCCGTACCAGTTCGGGTAGGACGGCGTAATTTAATCTTCCGAACATCCGCAATGGACGTAATTCCCCCTGCTAGTTGTAAGCTCCGCATGACAGTGGGTAAACCACCACCAGCACCACCACCCTCTGCCCCACCGGCATTTCCAGCAGTAACAAGATAAGAACCAGGACGGTAAACTTGACCAATTACCACCACTGTGCGGGGTGAACTTTGACTAGCGGCAAAGTTAGCTGCAAATAAATTCCGGGCTTCAGCCACATTCAAACTGGCAGCAGTGGGGACAATTATGGTGTCTCCATCTCGTAAGGTAATCTCCTGAGATATTCTACCTGTTTGCGTCAATTCCTTTAAATTTAGGGAAACTGTCTGCTCTCCAGAACGTCCTACCTTGCGGCGTAATTGTACTTGAGTTACATCTGCTGCTAGTGTCACACCTTGAGCGCTGGTCAGGGCAGCTAATACTGTTGGATATTGGACACCGGGGTTATTTCCTGCTCCCCCTTCCAAGCTGAGGGTATAAGCACCCGGTCTTGTTACTTCCCCAGCAACAAACACATTAATGGGACGGGGTGATAATAAGTTGACGGAAATGAGCGGACGTTTGAGAAAGCGAGCATATCTTCTGGCGATTGTATCAGCAGCTTGTTCTGTGGTTAAGCCCGAAACGGGGATACTGCCAATTAAAGGCATATTAATTGAACCACCAGGAGGAACTTGATATTCACCCGTATATTCTGGTACTTCAAATACATTGACACGGATGCGATCGCCGCCGCCTAATAAATAATCTGTAGCGATACTGGGTGTTGATTTTACTGGCTGTTTTTGCGCTAAACTCACCGATGGCAAAGCGATATTCACTGTTGTTAACAATGCTAAACCCATAGTTGAGTGGGTGAGAAATTTACACAAATCTTTATTAAGCATATTTACCTGAGAATTGAAAATGACGATATTTAGAGTTATTCGGAAACATTTTAACATCGAGTATACTGAAGAATCCTAGTGACTCAACAATTTTATTTTCTAATAAATCTTTAGTTTTCCGGACATAAATAATTTGTTGCGTAAGGAATTTGATTTTAAATCTTCTCTGAATGTTAGGAAATATTTTCAGTGCTTTTTGCAAGTTACGGTTCCTCGCTGATAACAATTTTCGTCCTATGTCAACAACTAATTCATCCGCTGATGGTACAGTCATAACACTAAATTTATCAGGAATTATTAACACATAAGTAACTGACTTTTAGAATCATCAAATAATTCGCAAAAATTACTACTTATGGGTGATTTATCTCTCTTATTTTCTACCTGTTTGTACTAATTAAGCGGATGATTTCGGATTTGAATTTGATGGATAAAAAACTCTTCTAGAGATTGACGTGACAGATTCATAGTGATAACTTTTCCCCCCATTAACCTCAAACTAGACAGAAAATCATAATAATCTTCTTGGAGTATACCCTGCCAAGAACCATCAGACCGAAATTCTAAATTACCTATCCATTTTCTCAAGATTTCCCCGTCTCCGCCTTGACCTTTAACATGATAGGTGTTTTGATTACCTAAAAGTTCATTGAGAGAACCGCAACAGATTAATTCTCCTTGATCAAGAATAGCCACGCGATCGCAAATTTGTTCCACTTCACTCAATACATGACTATTAAAAAATATGGTTTTACCAGATGCTTTCAAAGCAAGAATAATTTCTCGCATTTGGTAACGCCCCAGAGGATCAAGTCCAGACATAGGTTCATCCAAAAAAACTAAATCTGGATCATTGATTAATGCCTGAGCCATACACACGCGCTGAAGCATTCCCTTAGAATAGCGCCGCATTTGCTTTTTACGAGCATCGGCTTGGGATAATCCCACTAATTCCAACAATTGGGGAATGCGTTGACGTTGTAACTTTTGGGGAATTTGAAATAAACCCGCTGTTAATTGCAAAAATTCCCAACCGCTCAGATATTCGTATAAATAGGAATTTTCTGGGAGGTAGCCAATATGCTGCTTGACTTTAGCGTTGCCTATGGGTTTACCTAACAATAATCCCCTTCCAGATGTAGGGCGGATAATTCCCAACAATAATTTTAACAACGTGGTTTTACCCGCACCATTAGGACCCAACAAACCAAAGGTTTCTCCTGGGTACACTTGTAAAGAACAGTTTTTGAGCGATACAACCTTTTGATTGAGCCAAAACCCCGTGCGATAGACCTTTCGCAATTCAGAAGTCAGGACTACGGGTTGTTTATCTAAGGGATTTTGCTGAGAATCGGGGTTGTCTACAACAGAATTCATAGCGATGAAACTACCAACTACTGACTATTTAGAGCTAACTACAGATTAACCGATGCTGAGGATTTTTATAACACACCTTTAGAACTAGGAATTGTTTCTGTCCGCCGAGGATCAATTTCCACTGCTATTCGCATGGCTCTAGCAAAAGCCTTAAATGTGGCTTCAATAATATGATGGGAATTAATTCCATCCAATTGGCGAATATGTAACGTCATTTGGCTATGATTCACCAAGGCTACGAAAAACTCCCGCACTAACTGAGTATCATAAGTCCCCACCCGTTGAGTAGGAATTTCTAAACCATAACTGAGATGAGGTCTACCAGAAAAGTCTAAAGCAACTTGTACCAAAGCTTCATCTAAGGGCGCAAGAAAATTCCCAAACCGGACAATTCCCTTTTTATTACCCAAAGCTTGGAATAAAGCTTGTCCCAAGGTAATCCCCACATCTTCGTTAGTGTGGTGATCATCAATTTCCAAATCACCTTTAGCTTGAATGTCCAAATCAAAAAGCCCATGAGAAGCGATTTGATGGAGCATATGATCTAAAAAAGGAATACCTGTAGAAACTTTACATATCCCTGTACCATCCAGATTGATAGTAACGTGAACATCTGTTTCACCAGTAGTGCGGTGAACTGAAGCTATCCGATGAGTTTGTTTATTAGTCATTTGTCAGTTGTCAGTTGTTAGTTGTTAGTTGTCAGTTGTCAGTTGTCAGTTGTCATTGGAAAAATTCTTTCTCCCCACATCCCCCACATCCCCCACATCCCCCACATCCCCCACATCCCCCACATCCCCCACATCCCCCACATCCCCCACATCCCCCACATCCCCCACATCCCCCACATCCCCCACATCCCCCACATCCCCCACATCCCCCACATCCCCCACATCCCCCACATCCCCCACATCCCCCACATCCCCCACATCCCCCACATCCCCCACATCCCCCACATCCCCCACATCCCCCACATCCCCCACATCCCCTACATCCCCTACATCCCCTACATCCCCCACATCCCCTACATCCCCTACATCCCCATAATTTCATATCCCGCATCTACATACAGGATTTGTCCAGTAATACCGCTTGCTAAATCACTGCATAAGAAAGCTGCTGTATTGCCTACCTCTAGTTGAGTGACGGTGCGACGGAGTGGTGCTACTTTTTCGACGTGATGAATCATATCCAAAATGCCACCAACGGCTGAAGACGCTAAGGTGCGAATAGGTCCAGCAGAAATACCATTGACGCGAATATTATCGGGTCCGAGTTCCGCTGCCAAGTAGCGAACACTGGCTTCTAAACCAGCTTTAGCCACACCCATGACATTATAGTTAGGAATTGCTCGAACTGCTCCCAAATATGTAAGAGTAATAATACTTCCGCCTTCAGTCATTAAAGGTTTAGCTGCACCGCTTAACTGTACCAGTGAATAGGTGCTAACTTCCAGAGCCGTATTGAAACCAGAACGAGAAGTTTGACTAAAACCTCCGGTCAAATCTTCTTTTTTTGCAAAGGCTAAACAATGCACTAGAATATCTATTTTCCCCCATTCTTGCCGGATGGTTTCAAAAGTAGATTGAATTTGCTCGTCATTTTCAACATTGCAGGGCAGAAATAGGCTAGGACTGAGCGTTTCTACCAATTCAGAAACTTTTTTTTCCATTTTACCCTTGTCATCTGGCAAGTAGGTAATGCCCAAATTAGCCCCGGCTTTGTGTAGTTGTTGGGCAATTCCCCAAGCGATAGAACGGTTATTGGCAATACCTGTAACTAGGGCATTTTTTCCAGATAGATTGAGCATAGAAATTGCTAATTTAATTCATCATTAGGAGCATACTAGAATCTGAGCCTAGTTTGACTGCATTGGGCTAGGGATTTTCCAAAATGCTCCATAAGCAAGCAGTAAGCCCCAAAAAATCATGCCCATGTTTACAAAAATTCTCAAGAAATTGACAATTTTTAGAGGCAAAACTTTTGGAGTATAATTGGTGAAACTACTTATCAATAATTACTAGCTAAACGGAACAACAATTATGTATCATTATAAACGGAAGGCTAGGAATTCCGCGTTTAGGTATAGGAAAAAACAGCAAGGTTAATGGTGATTTATTGATTTTTCGGGTGTATTCTTAGGTAATTAGTTTTTGTTTTTCTGGCATTGGGTAGGGGAAGGGAGAAATGATAGTGACACAAGATAAAGCCCTAGCAAATGTTTTTCGTCAAATGGCGACCGGGGCTTTTCCTCCGGTTGTGGAAACATTTGAACGGAACAAGACGATCTTTTTTCCGGGAGATCCTGCTGAACGAGTTTATTTTCTTCTCAAGGGTGCTGTGAAACTCTCAAGGGTGTACGAGGCAGGAGAAGAAATAACGGTGGCTCTGCTGCGAGAAAATAGCGTCTTTGGTGTGCTGTCGTTGCTGACAGGCAATAAGTCTGATCGATTTTATCATGCAGTGGCATTTACTACTGTAGAATTACTTTCAGCCCCAATTGAACAAGTTGAACAGGCACTGAAGGAAAACCCAGAGTTATCAATGTTAATGCTGCGAGGTCTTTCTTCGCGGATTTTGCAGACGGAGATGATGATTGAAACTCTTGCTCACCGTGATATGGGTTCAAGGTTAATTAGTTTCTTGTTGATTCTTTGTCGAGATTTTGGCGTTCCTTGCGCTGATGGTATTACCATTGATCTGAAGTTATCCCATCAGGCGATCGCTGAGGCAATTGGCTCTACTCGCGTTACAGTCACTAGACTGCTGGGAGATCTACGCGAGAAGAAAATGATTTCCATTCATAAAAAGAAGATTACTGTGCATAAACCTGTTGCTTTAAGTAAGCAATTTACTTAAAAGTTATGGGTAAATGGAGTTGGCACGGCTTCTATTTTTGAGGTAATGCGGTCTTAGGGTCTCCCTAAGTAGCGTCACTACCATAGAGATTAAACCGTTAATGTGGAGGAAAGTCTCAAAATTGTATAATTCCTACTTTGGCCTAACTCCATTTACTCACAGACAATGGTTGAACGTAGTAGGCTGTATCGGTCAGCATTGCGGTAGTTAAAAATGGCCACCGGGTACATCCTTATTGCAGCAATTCTTATTTTGGGAGGCGTAATTGCTACCGTTGGCGATCGCATCGGCACACGAGTTGGCAAAGCTCGTCTCTCACTTTTCAATTTACGTCCGAAAAAAACTGCTGTAATTGTGACTATTTTTACAGGCGGTCTAATTTCTGCATCAACTTTAGCAATTCTCTTTGCGGCTGATGGCGGATTGCGAAAGGGCGTATTTGAATTAGAGGATATTCAAAGAGATTTGGGGAACAAGCGGGAACAACTAAAAATCGCAGAAGCGCAAAAAAGTCAGGTTGAGAGTGAGTTAAATAAAGCCAAACAAGAACAAAGTCAAGCACAGGAAGAATTACAGAAAATTAATAAGTCATTACAGGCAGCAAATACTAAACAAAAGACCACACAAGCTCAACTCAATCGCACTCTTAATCAGCAAGCCAAAACCCAAGCCCGACTTAATGCAACTCAAAGCCATCTTGGTGGAATTGTGATTCAGTATCAACAGGCAAGAAGTGAATTACAAACTCTTTATAATCAGCGACAAACATTACAAACGGCAGTAGAAGAGTTAAAGGCGGAACGGAAAAGATTATACGCTGAAGCAAAACAGGCAATTGATGAAGCGAAGACGGTAATTGAAAAACGCGATCGCAAAATTGTTAAATTAGATAAACTTATTCAAAATCGTAACCTCGAAATTAAACAGCGGGAAGAAGTTATTATGACTAGAGAATCTCGCTTAAAAGAATTAGAGAAACAACAACAATTTTTAGAGCAGGAAGTAGCCAGACTAGAAAAATATTATCAGTCCTACCGTGACCTCCGCTTGGGTAAACTAGCCTTAGTAAAGGGTCAAGTAATAGCGGCAGGATTAATTACTGTAGACAAGCCTGATGCAGCACAGCAGGCAATTATCCAAATTCTTCAGGAAGCTAACCGCAATGCCAATATTCAATTAACTGAACCTGGTGCTATTCCGGCTAATAAAGAAATACTCCGTGTCACTAAAGATCAGGTTAAAGCACTAGTTGCACAAATTAAAGATGGTCGAGAATATGTAGTCCGAATTTTCTCCGCAGGTAACTATGTCAGAGGTGAAAAGCAAATAGAATTTTTTGCAGATGCAGCGAGAAATCAACTCGTATTTTCATCAGGGGAAGTGCTGGCTACTACTACAGCGGATTTAAAAAATATGACATCTGAACAAATGCGTCAACGCTTAGATTTACTAATTTCCGCTTCCCAGTTTCGCGCCCGCAATGCGGGAATTGTCGAAAGTGTCCAAATAGAAGGAACTTTTCCGCGCTTTGTTACCCAATTACAGCAAACGGAACAGGAAGTAGAAATCAAAGCTGTAGCCGCAGAAAATACTTATACTGTAGGTCCGCTAAGAGTCAAGTTAGTAGCCCTCTTGAATGGACAAATTCTTTTTAGTACGTGAGGAAGTAGGCAAGGGGGCAGGGGAGTAGGGGAGGTAGGGGAGGTAGGGGAGGTAGGGGGAGAAAGAATTTTTCCAATGACAACTGACCAATGACAACTGACTAATGACCAATGACAAATACACAACCTGTAATTTTAGGATTTGATCCCGGTCGTGATAAATGCGGGATTGCGGTGATGGGATTGGATAGACAACTATTTTATCATCAAGTTGTTTTGGCAAATGAGGCGATCGCTAATATTGAAACACAACTGCAAAAATTCCCTGTATCCTTAATGGTGATGGGAGATCAAACAACGGCTAAAAAGTGGAAACAGCAACTTAATCAGGAATTAAGCAAACCCACCAATATCATTTTAGTTGATGAACGTTATTCCACTTTACAAGCACGCGATCGCTATTGGCAGATGTATCCACCCCAAGGCATCACTAAACTATTACCCAAGGGTTTGCGTCAACCCCCCCGGCCAATAGATGACATTGTGGCCATTCTCCTGATTGAACGATATCTTAACCGACTAACTGACAACTAATTTACAATTCAGCCCGAATTGTAAAAGCATAATCCCCTCCAGGTTCTAACTGATAGTCCTGTTGTTCTAAAAACCGCCCTAGAGGTTCTTTGATTAAAGCACGACCCTGGGAAGGCTTTACAGAAAGTTCTCCCCGACGGAAATGCCACTGGAAATGCCACTGAAAATTACCGGCGCTAACTTCACCTTCAAGAAAGCCTTGTTGCCAAGATTGGCGGGTAACTCTCACATGAGCAGTAGTTTCTGGCAGACGTTTAGCACTCACGCTTGTTTGATGTCACGTATGGGATAAAAGCCAATTATTTATGTAGGCTACTTATTCTATGTACCAAAAATAGCTTAATTCTACAAACTAATCAAAACAAGATAAGTTAATAAAGTCCAGTTTCGTAACTGCTCTTTTGTTGTCAATTTACAATAAACGCAAGATAATAATGCAATTATTACATAAAACTATTTGTGAAGAGTGTGCTTTTTATATCAAATTAGAATGCACTCACCCTGATGAGTTGGCAATTAATTGTGCTACTGTCACTTTTTGTAATTCATTCACTCCAGCAGTAGAAATTGATAGTCCTTGTGTGTCTTTTGGTAATTTAGTAATGATGATATGTTATTCTCTTGATGTCTTAATACCTGGATTTTAGGGAGGCTGTTTCCATTGATTATTCTATGTACTCATAATGATGGTGGTGTGGGAAAAACTACCCTTGCTGTTCATGTTGCTGGTGTTCTTATTAACAGACAAGATAGTACACTTCTAGTTGATTGTGATGATCAGGCAGATTTTTGGCAGTTTTACATTGATCGCAATCCAGAAAAATTAAAAGATTGGGAAAGATATGAAAATACATTTGGGACTATGAAGGTTTAGAACATTTATACGATTACTTTGTTGATTTATTAGATGGATAATGTTGGGAGATGAATTATGTCTAGAGAAGATAAAGTAACTACTCAAAGTAAAAATTTTTTTGTTGATAATGCCATTCAAAATGGCACTTATTCAGCAGAATTGATTGGTAATATGATAATCCATGAAGCTAATATTGGCATAATGTTAGCTGGTGTTGGTTATACAGACGGATTTCGTTCTCGTTTAAATAAAGCTATTCAAAGTAAGCAGATTAATACACAGCTAAAGATTCATTTATTAAGCCTTGAGGATGTATTTGGAGAAACGGAGATATTTATAAAGGCTACTCAAGATTTACCTTTATTGAGGAATTTGAGTAATGGTGCATGGGCTAAATACAAGTAGTATTATTTGGCGTTGCTGAATTGAGGTATGAAATTCCCAAATTGAACCTTTAAAACTCAAACCTCAGTGCGTCTTTGCGCCTTTGCGTGAGACTAAAATTCATACCCTTAATCAGCAACGCCTATTATTTTAATATGTTTATCTAGATGTAGATATCAATATCTTCCTTTGCATCTTTGATCCTTTGTGCCTTTGCGCGAAATAAATCCATGCAATTATCACTCATTAAATATCCCATCTTGGGAATAATCAATTTGTTATTATTAAGTATTAATATTCAACCAGCATTTTCCAATTCTCCTCCGACTCTAATACTGGCACAAAACACCAATAGTAAAGCGGCTACAGATTCTTTAAATCAAGGGTTACAAGCGATTCAATTGGGAAAAATAGAAGCAGCAATTACCGCTTTTCGTCAAGCTATTAAACTAGATCCTAAATTAGCAGCAGCGCATTATAACTTGGGTTTAGCACTGCGACAATCAGGAAAATTACAACCTGCGGCAGATGCTTTTTATCAAGCTACCCAAGCTGATTCTCAATTTGCTTTAGCTTTTGCAAATTTAGGTGGGGCGCTATTAGAAGGAAATAATTTAAAATTGGCGCAAGATTATTTAAATCAGGCTTTGAAGTTAAATCCAAATCTGGGTTTTGCCCATTATAACATGGGGTTGCTGAAGGAACAGGAGAAAAATTGGGCAAGTGCGATCGCTTCTTTTAAAAAAGCTAGAAACTATAGTCAAAATGCTCCCGAACCAGCATATCATTTAGGTATCTGTTATTTGCAACAAGGGAAAACTGAACAAGCAAAAGCAGCTTTTAATCAAGCAATTCAAATAAATCCCAAATATGCGGAAGCACACTATAATCTTGGCTCAATTTTGTTTAATCAAGGTCAATTAAATGAAGCTTTAGCAGCTTTCAGAAAATCAGCCGCAGCTAATTCTACTTATGCTAACGCTTATTATGGTGCAGGATTAGTTTTTATGCAGTTGAAACAATACAAGGAAGCTGTACAAGTCTTCCAATATGCTCAAGATTTATATAATATTCAAGGTAATTTACAGTGGGTGAAAAATTCCCAGGAGTTATTACAACAATTGAAAAACTTAAATAAGTAGGTAGGGACGTTATCGGGAACGTCTCTACTCTTTCATCAGGTACTAATCCAATATTTTCTCAGCTTTTGGACAGATGAATAAATCTAGAGAAATAAGTAGAAGTTAATTAAATAAGTAACGGAGTAGAGACATGACTAAAACTAAAACTCAAGAACCTATTAGCAATTTAGAGTATGATTTTATCAGCGTCCTGCATACTAAAGCCGTAGCAGTTCAAGCTTATGAAAATTATATCAAAGATGCCAAGGAAGCTAATTCTCAACCCTGTGTAGAACTTTTCCAAAAATTACGGCAATCGGAAATTGAACAGGCGCACGAAATTCGTCATCATCTCCAAGAAGTGATGCAGAAAGGCAAGATGTAATTAATGCTGGGGGCAGGTTTAAGAGATTAATGACTTAAACCCACCCCTAACAATTAACGAATATACTCTTTCAATACGCTATTGCGATTAGGATGGCGTAATTTACGGAGTGCTTTAGCTTCGATTTGGCGAATGCGTTCGCGGGTAACGTTGAAAATCTGACCGATTTCTTCCAGAGTTTTCATGCGCCCATCATCTAAACCATAGCGAAGTCGGAGAACGTCTCTCTCCCGAGGACTGAGACTATCAAGGACTTTTTCTAGGTCTTCCCGCAGCAAGTTCTTAGAAACTTGATCTTCTGGAGTTTCACCATCAGATTCAATGAAATCACCTAAACGAGAATCTTCTTCTTTACCGATAGGTGTTTCTAAAGAAATTGGTAACTGGGCAGATTTGGCAATAAACCGCAGTTTCTCGATGGTCATTTCCATACGAGTTGCAATTTCTTCTTCTGTGGGTTTGCGTCCCATTTCTTGGGAGAGGAGTTTGGTAGTTTTCTTAATCCGAGAAATGGTTTCGTAGAGATGAACCGGTAAACGGATAGTGCGGGACTGATCAGCGATCGCTCTTGTAATTGCTTGACGTATCCACCATGTAGCGTAGGTAGAAAACTTATAGCCTTTTTCGTGATCAAACTTTTCAGCCGCACGAATCAAACCCAAACTACCTTCTTGAATCAAGTCTTGGAAGGACAAGCCCCGATTCATGTATTTTTTGGCAATGGAAACTACAAGTCTCAAGTTAGACTGTACCATCTTGTCTTTCGCTCTCCGTCCCACGTGCAGACGGTAACGAAAGGTTGGTAATGGTAATGATACTTCTGCTGCCCATTCGCTGTCTCTAGGATCGCGTTCTAGGCGTTCACAAAGCCTTTCCCGCGCCCGTTCTAATTCCAGTAACTCAGCGATTTTCCGCGCTAGTTCAATTTCTTCGTCTGCGCGTAACAAACGAATCCGTCCAATTTCTTGCAGGTACAGACGAATTGAATCTTCTGTATAGTGCTTTTTCTTGGCGATTGGTGTCCGACGACGCGATTTAGCGGCTTTTCCAGACTTTGCGTCGTCCTCATCAGACTGAGGCTCTAAAAAATCATCAATTTCGCCGTCATCAGTCAGCAATAAGTCCTCTTCTTCTATTAAGAGTGCTTGTAATTCGATCTCAGGCGGATTTATCATTTCTAGGTCAGGCTGATAAATATTATCGAGTACGTTGTTAGCCTGGTTCATGCCGCGTTCCTCATGCTCCTTGCAGAATCAGTTACTGAAGACATTGCGATTACTTTTAGTGTGGAGTAATCTGTGAACCGAAAATCGGGTTTTGGCTGGTTAACCTCAGATATTTTCGGTGATTTTTTTCCTGTTTGATGCAGGATTGTTGAGTAAAAGTGGCAAATATCACTTTGAAAGCGAATTGGCCGCTTTTTTTAATTGTCATACCCGATCATCCTACATATCACTTTTGATTAACCGAATCTATAAACCTAGATCCATCTTTTTCAAAAAGTTTCCCGGTGCGGATACAGTGTATGACATTTAGCAGATTTAACTGTAAATACTGTTCCAATTGTAGCCTGTTTCACAAAAATTACACTCTTTTCGTGCATTATTTATGAACTTATTTACTAAGATTAAGCCACCTTTATCAAAAAGACATTAAAAATGGTGGTAATACCATTAAATCTTGTCGAAAACTTTTGGGTTGGTCAGTGGCATTCTTATTAAATTAAAAGGTAGGCACACTTGCTGCTTTATAAAACTTATACAAATTGTTCCTAACTGAACAAATAGTATTTATGTTCTGCTTGAACTTAGTCCGAAGGCGGATATTTGTTTACAGAAATTAGTTCTGGTTAAACTAATTGTACATATTCACTATTAGCTAGTGATTGGTGTTTGTTTCCAGGCACTAACTCTTGTATATGCTATACCAAGAACTTGAACTAAGGAGTTAAAGTTATGGCATATTTTTAGCGAGGTAAGAGATGAATTAAGATTTCTCTCGATTTAGCCTTATTCACACATTAGCGCAGAGTTGAGATTTCTACCCTGTGCAACTTGACAAACTGTTCTTATGGTATACAACGATATTTTAATCAGGTGATAAATAATATTGCTGCTAAAGTTGCCCAAAGATATATTTGGGTAAATTAACGTATGTCAATTGTAGTTATGAATACTTCGGATTTTAAGAAGGTGGCTGTCATCTGGTTATGAAAAGTTTTGTGTATACTTACTAAGCTTTGCTTTGTAGATAATATCTAGTTGCGCTTTATAAGCATAGCAAATGCTTTCCCCCTTTGTGGAGAAAATTTATGATTTTTAGGGAAAAATTTATCGAGAAAGGGAACGGGGGAGGTAGATCCGTAATTACCAATCACCCATTACCCATTACTCATTACCTTAGATATCTAAATCTGTCATATTCAGTTTAGAACCATAGGTTTCAATGAATTCCCGGCGGGGTGCAACGCGATCGCCCATAAGAATGGTAAAAATCCGATCAGCTTCGGCTGCGTCTTCAATTTCCACTCGTTTGAGGGTACGGGTTTCTGGATTCATGGTGGTTGTCCAGAGTTGTTCTGGCATCATTTCTCCCAGACCTTTAAAACGTTGAATGGTATAGTTAGCATTACTGGGAAGAGTACCTAAATGCTGTTGCAATTCCCGTTCGCTATAACAATACTGGTAATTTTTACCCCGTTCGACTTTGTACAAGGGAGGACAAGCGATATAGATGAAACCTTGTTCAATCAATGCCCGTTGATAACGATAGAAGAAAGTTAACAACAGCGTGCGGATGTGCGCCCCATCTACGTCAGCATCAGTCATTAATACTACGTGATGATATCGTAACTGCGAGGCGTTGAATTCTTCACCTTTGACACCTAAACCCAGTGCGGTAATTAAGGCTTGAATTTCGTTATTTTTATAGATTTTGGCATCGTCGGTTTTTTCAATGTTGAGGATTTTACCACGCAGAGGCAGAATTGCTTGGGTTCGGCGATCGCGTCCCTGCTTGGCACTATTGTGAACAAATACACCACTGGCTAAAGCGAAGTTATGTGTTTGCGGAACTTCGATATCGTAAACATCTACCTGTTCTGCTAAACGTTCAATACTGACAATGCGGTGATTGTAATTAGCAACAGCTTCATAGGCTAACGCTGGATTACCATCGAAGTAGCGTTGACAAAAATTATCAAACCGTAATAAAGACTTGTCTTTTGTTTGTTGACGGTACGTATTATAAGCTTCTAAATCAAGCTTACCTTGCTCAACTTCAATCTGCTTGAGGACAGTAATAGTTTTGCGATAGTAGGTTTGCTGCAAAGTAGCATGACGTTGGGCGCGAAATTCAGGTGTCCATTGCTGCTGTGTTTTTTCTCGCCGCCATGCCAATAAAGCTTCATTTTCCCATTGTTCCTTAGCCAAAAGTGATTGAGTTTCACGGGCTTGGGGATTATTAGCAAAATAGGCGCTAACTCTTTGGGATTGGGCTAACCGATTAGCTTCATCACTCCAATAGTCTTGCTGTGCTTGATTGAGGCGTTTATGGTTTTCCTGACGATAAGTTTGGTTATTGTCATAAAACTCTCTCCATTTGCCCAGCATATAACTTTGATAGGCTTCATCTTGCCATTGTTCCTTAGCTTGTGCTGACAAAATTTGCTGCGTTTCCGGCTGCTGCATTCTTTGACTCATCTTGGCACGAAATTCTTTACCTTGACGAGTTTTCCGGCTCTTTTCAATTACATCTTGACGATGTAATGTTTTTTCAATATGAGCGCGATGCAAAGCTAAGTGTGACTCAACCGATAACCGCTGTAAATTCGTAGGGTTATTATTACGCTTGTTGAAATCAAGATGATGGCAGTGTTCTCCATCTGTTAGCTGATAAACACCTAAATAACGGTTATACCAATCCGCTAAGGTATGGGTAAACAACCAAGAATCAGAACGGGGATTCCAAACCATTTCATAACCATCAATGGTAATCCCTGGATTGCTGATATCAGATATTTGCCGATATAGAGGCATGAGGGAATCATCAGGGGTTAATAATGCGGCTTGCTTGTAACTGCCATCGCGTAACATGAAGCGATGATCTGGTGTGCAAACAATTGTTTCGCCATTATCCAATGTCACCTTAATGACTTCAGCATTGGCTTTAGTCATGCGGGGGTTAATAATCCGTTCTACCCCAATAGTGCCATCATTACGAATGGTGTAGCAAAAATGCTCTTTGCCGATTGCTTGTTCGGCGACGATTTCTTTAAAACTGAGCGATCGCCCATCAACTAATGCTACTAATGTATCACCATGAAAACAGCCTCCCGCTGAATCGCCTTCCACGATGTATATTTCAGACTCAGCCGGATCACGAGAACTACAATCTGCTAACTTACCAGGTAGAGGAGAGGATTCTAATACTGATTTCCGACGGACTAATTCCCGCGCATGACGGGCAGCTTCAGCAGCTTTAAACGCTTGGATAGCTTTATCTAAAATAGCATCAGCGATCGCCGGATGAAAGTCTAGATATTCAGTGAGAACTTCCCCCACAAAAGAATCAACGATACCGCGAACTTCTGTATTTCCCAATTTAGTTTTAGTTTGTCCCTCAAATTCAGGATCAGGGACTTTAACAGAAATTACAGCAGTTAGACCTTCACGGACGTGTTCACCACTGAGGTTAGATTCATTCTCTTTAATTTTATTCCGTTTGCGAGCGGTTGCATTTAATGTCCGAGTTAAAACGGCTTTTAAACCTTCTAGGTGTGTACCACCATCAATAGTCCGAATATTATTAGCAAAGCCGAGGACATTATCTGTATAAGCATCAGTACACCACTGCAAAGAAACTTCTACCTGGACGTTATTACGTTCCCCTTGGACATAGATAATTTCTTCATGGAGAGGTTGCTTCTCACGGTTCATGTAGGCGATATATTCTTTAATACCACCCTTGTACTCATAAGTTTCTATTCTCGGTGTATCGCTTTTAATGATTTCTAAACGATGATCGGTAAAAGTAATTCTGACACCTGCATTTAAGTACGCTAACTCGCGCAATCTTCCTGATAAAGTAATGTAATCGAATTCTATGCTGGTGGTAAAAATTTGTGTATCTGGCTTGAAGGTAATAGAAGTACCAGTTCTATCTTCTTTGTAAGGCGTTGCTACCAATTCCGTAACAGGGAAACTCCGTTCATATCGTTGGGTATGTACCTTGCGATCGCGCCAAACCGTAACTTCTACAAACTCGGACAGGGCGTTAACAACCGAAATCCCCACCCCGTGTAAACCACCGGAAACTTTGTAGCCACCACCACCAAACTTACCACCAGCGTGGAGAACAGTTAACACAGTTTCTAAAGCTGATTTTCCGGTTTTTGGGTGAATATCTACGGGAATACCCCGACCATCATCTGTTACTGTCACAGAACCATCAGCATTAATATCCACTTCAACATGGGTACAGTGACCCGCCAAAGCTTCATCAACAGAGTTGTCCACTACCTCGTAAACTAAATGGTGGAGTCCTCGCGGACCTGTAGTACCAATGTACATCCCTGGTCGTTTGCGGACGGCTTCCAGACCTTCCAGAACTTGAATCTGATCGGCACTGTAACTGCTCGTCATGAAAATTCTCCTGATGCTTGGGGTTAATATCGCCAAAAGGCTAAAAAAGTCAAATCACCCCAACATTATAACACAAAAGCCTTCCTGCCGTCTGTAGCGCAATTTTGTGAGAAGTTTATTAGGGGTTGTAACCCTAACGGGAATTCAAGAGACAATGACCAATCACCAATGACCAATGACTAAATTAATTGTAATTTGTGGAGCGACAGCGACGGGTAAATCTGGTTTGGCTTTGAGTTTAGCACAAAGGTTAAATTCTGTAATTCTTAGTGCTGATTCTCGTCAAGTATATCGTGAGTTTGATATTGGTACGGCTAAATCAAATATGGTTGAACAAAAATCAGTTCCCCATTATTTAATAGATATCTGTGAACCAACTGAAATAATGACATTAGCAAATTATCAGGAACAAGCACAAGCTTTAATTGCTAGATTGGGGGGTGAAACACTGTTGTTAGTGGGTGGAACTGGTTTATATATTCGTTCCATTGTGCAAGGAATGAAGATTCCCAGGGTTTCACCACAACCAGAATTGCGATCGCAATTAGAATCTTTAGGACAAGTTCAACTTTACCAGATATTACAACAAGTTGATGCGATCGCTGCCCAAAAAATTCATGCTCACGATTTGGTGCGAACTTTAAGAGCTTTGGAAGTTTATTATACAACTGGTATACCTATTTCTGAACAGCAAGGAGAAAACCCACCGGATTATCCAATTTTGCAAATTTGTTTAGATTCTGATGCAGAACATTTAGACGTGAGAATTCGCAAGCGAACTGAGCAAATGATAGCAGATGGTTTAGTTGGTGAAGTTGAATATCTTTGTCAAAAATATGGTACTGATTTATCTTTATTAAATACTTTGGGATATCAAGAAATCAAGCAATATTTAGCTGGTGAACTTTCTTTAGAAGAAGCAAAAGAATTAATTGTTTTACATACCAGACAATTCGCTAAACGTCAACGGACTTGGTTTAGACAATCTCCTAATCTTGAATATGTTAATATGGATAATTCTGATTTATTAAAAAGTGTTTGGCAACGAATTAATCAATTTGTCTGATAGCTGACGGGATGACAAAAAGAGTTAAGATGCAGACAGAATAAGGCTCATAAGTAGGTGAACACAATAAAACCAAACTGTGTAAAGAAATGTAAAATCGCCCAAACCCTCTTCACTCTTGCCTCTTGCATGAGTGCCTTGCCATAACGACAATTTTCAACACCAACCTACTTAGTTCTCTCAAGAGAACACCAAAAAATAAATTACCCAATTTTGTGGGATGGGCATCCTGCCCGTCCTTATATTTAGAAATGCCCATACCACAGTCAAAACTTTACTCCGTAAGGATTTTGTTATAATTAATTCTCAATTACCGTTGAACGCTTTGCAACTCTATGTCCCAGGTATTGCTCCCCCAATCGCTTCAGCAAGACTTACCACTTACTGCCCTTGCACCTATGCAGGATGTAACCAATCTCTGGTTTATGAAAGTCATTGCCCACTACGGTAGCCCTGACTACTTCTTTACTGAGTATTTTCGTGTCAATGATACCTCACGACTCAATCGGAAAATCCTGGCAGCAATTACCGAAAACGATACAGGTCGCCCGGTTTTTGCCCAAATGATTGGCGAAAGTATCCCCGATTTAGCCAGAACCGCAAAGGAACTCTGCGGCTATAATATCGCTGGAGTAGACTTAAATATGGGCTGTCCTGCGCCGAGAATCTATCGCAAAAATGTTGGAGGTGGATTACTCCGAGAACCGGAAAAAGTCGAGCGGATTTTGGGAGAACTGCGTTCTGTGGTTAATGATAGACCCTTAACGGTGAAGATGCGCTTAGGTTTTGAAAATACAGATAACTTTTATAAAATCCTAGATATAATTGCTGATAACAATATTGATTTATTGAGTTTGCATGGTCGCACGGTGAAAGATATGTATCACGGGGAAGTTAAGTATGATTTGATTGCGGAAGCGGTGAGACGGGTTAACTGTCCAGTGCTGGCTAATGGCAATATCAAATCGGCGACAACTGCCTTAGAAGTGCTTTCGCAAACAGGTGCAGCGGGGGTGATGGTGGGACGTTGGGCGATTGGAAATCCTTGGCTGTTTAATCAAATTCGTCAGGCTTTACGGGGAGAACAGATCACACTAGTGCCGTTAGCAGAGGTACGCAATTACATTGATCGCTTATGGCAAACCCCTACAGCTTCCACTATGCCAGAACGAGCGCGGATAGGCTACCTGAAAATGTTTCTTAACTACATTGCTTTGAATGTTGATACTGACGGTCATTTTCTGCGGCTGATGCGACACACCTCTACAGAGATAGAATTATTTAAACTCTGCGATCGCTTTCTCCTGACAGATTTAACGAAAACTTTAGCCCTAACACCCTCAACTATTCTTGTTTAAATCTAGTACAACACAGCGTAAATAAACCAACAATTCTCTATTCGGCGTTAGTGAATTTATCAGGCTTCGCCCCGCTTCGCTAACACGCAGAGGCGCAGAGTCGCAGAGAGTAAGAGATTGAGAAATAGAATTTTTGATTTTCATGCCTCAATATGGCTTCGCCACGCAGGCTATCAGCAACGCCCTCTATTCAAAGCCAGACAGCAACCTAGTTCCTGACTCCTGAATTCTGCTGTATTTAATGAATGGGTACGACAGGACTCGAACCTGTGACCGTCCGCTTAGAAGGCGGATGCTCTATCCAACTGAGCTACGTACCCATGAAACCTTCACCATTATATCTGAAATTGTCTAAATAGGCAAGAGGAAATTTTTAATTTCCTAGTTTTAGTAATAAACTGCAAGTGATATTGATCTGCCATCTGCTATACTCAAAACGGCTAGAATCTGGACTTTTTGTCATACAAAGAACAAGGTTCAAAGCCTCTCCCCGTTGCGGGGAGAGGTTTACCAGAGGGGTTTCATATTTGGTTAAACTATGAACCAATTGCAGTATATATTTTATTCAATGTGCAAAAAATATTACATTCAGAGCATTTACTTAGTTAGTCTCTATGAGTAAATCTTACAATAATTCATCTCCCGTTAAGTCCCTATCAACTACTCAAAATCTTATTTTAGCTGGTGTTAGCTGGGCTTTCTTAGCATTGTTATACTTTTTGTTGTTTAGTGCCAAAATCCCCGACCCAGTGCAAAGAGGAATAGAAGTCCACGCTCAGTGGTATGTAATTGGCACAAATATTTTTAAAGCTGTGGCTTATTTGGTCGCAAGTCTCTTATGCTGGAGGAACTGGCGGGGTACCCAAATGGTTAGTAGTGGAAAAGTCTGGCTGTCAATCGGGTTAGGAATGTTTGCCTATTTTATAGGTGGACTCGTTTTCGGCTATACAGAAATCGTCCTAAAACAAGATCCAGATGTATCTATTGCTGATATATTTTTTGTCCTCACATATTTATGTTTAGGGAATGGTATGGCTTTAGCCTTGGTTTCTCGCCGAATTAACCTGGCAGCACGGCAGTGGCTAATTGTGGCGGCAGTTGGAGCATTAGGCAGTTTTCTAGCTTGGTTGATTTCTCAAAAGGAAAAAGCATCAACTGAACAAATTGCCTTTTTGCTGAATTTGTTTTACATAGTTAGCGATGTGGCGTTACTAATGATTGCCACAACTATGCTACTGGCTTTTTGGGTAGGTAAAGTCTCCTTGTCTTGGCGAATGATTGCCGCAGCCGCATTTTCGCTCTACATTGCAGATATGTGGTTTAAATTCGCTCAAAGACCGGATTATCAAAGTGGAGACATACTAGAAGTATTCTGGGTGTTTAGTGGAGTGTTATTCGGTCTGGGTGCTGTCCTAGAATACGACGCATCATTGAGTCTTAAACGCCGAGACCGTGGACGCAAACGAACTTAACAAATTTTGGTGTCTACCGTGAGAAAATTAACAGATTCTGACAAACAAGAAATTCTCAAGCTATATCGAGAAACTGCCGAAACAACCTCGACTTTGGCAGAACGCTATGGTGTGAGTAATTCCACAATTAGCCGACTGCTCAAAAGTACCTTACCAGAAGAAGAGTATGAATTTCTCGTTTCTTTAAAACGTGCTGCTAGAACCCCTGAAGGCAGAGCGCAGGTAAGTTATGAGCAGTTACCGCTGTTGAATCAACCACCATTGACAGTGGAAATTTCTAGCACTGCTGATACGGTGGAGAGGTTATCTGATCTAGAACTAGAACAGCCGACAATAGCAGCAGAACCAGAACCAAAACCAAAACCAGAACCAAAACCAGAACCAGAAGGTGATTCTGATTTTACTCACCCTATTCCAGTTATTAGACGGGTAAAAACACGCTCCTCAGCAGTGGAAAAACCCAAACTTCCCGTTGTTAAGGAAACTCCTGTTGTCAAAGAATTAGAAATTGTCAGACACAAGCCGACAGAAACACCAATTGTCCCCAGATCTAAGATAGGTGTAGAATCTCCATATTCACAGCCCAATTTGTTTGCGGAAATCTTGGATGAGGATTTGCTGGATGAACCTGATGATTTGGATGACGATTTAGATGATGATTTGTATGAGGATGAGGAGGATTTTGAGGACGAAGACTATGAAGCCCCAAAACCCCTAGTTACCAGACGCGGAAATGGGGAAGTATCTGTTCAGGTTTTACCATTGTCGGTTGCCCATTTACCAAAAACTTGCTATTTGGTAATTGATCGCTCTGCGGAGTTAATTACCCGTCCACTCAAGGACTTTGGTGATTTGGGTCTGATTCCGAGTCTGGAAAATCAACAGAAAACACTGCCGATTTTTGATAATCATCGTGTAGCTAAACGCTTTTCTACTAAGCGCGATCGCGTGATTAAAGTCCCCGATAGTCAAATGCTCCATAAGGCTAGTAGCCATCTACAAGCTAAGGGGATTACCAGACTGTTAATTGATGGTCAAGTCTACTCTTTGTCTTTAGTTTAAAGGTCATGCAGGTACTTGCTGGTTAGAGTAGTTCACTACTCTAACTTCTGCTTGATCAAACTGCGGCAAAACGATGAGATAAATCAATAATGTCTTGTTTCCGTGCGGTTTGTTGAAACCATTCCGGGGGAATATTTTCTACCCCGTAATAAATTCCTGCTAACCCACCTGTCACCGCAGCAGTAGTATCTGTATCTCCACCCAAATTAACAGCCTTGAGAACCGATTCAGCGTAAGATGAGCTATTTAATAAACACCAAATACACGCTTCTAGTGTGTCAATGACATAACCACCAGAATTAATTTCTTCTATGGGTAATGCGGCAATTTTACCGTTAAATATATCAAATACCTCACCATGAGCAGTCCAGTAATTTTCTCTGTACCAGCGACAGAAGGATTTGCCTATATCATTCACATCATAGCCACTACATAAAGAATCTGCTAAACATAACATCAACGAACTATCATCAGACCAAGTTCCAGGAGGTTGGTTCCATGTTCCATAACCTAACATCTTTGTGACTGGTGACTTGATGCGTTCAGTACGAAGAGAAAATTCCACAGGTACACCCAAGGCATCACCCACACATACACCCATGAAACCAGATAGTATTTTAGTGGTATCTAGCATAATTTTAAATATTAATCTCAGTGTCAACTAAAATGATAAGCTACATCATGAATCAAGCTGGCCTCTCACCATGTTAAAATTAAAATATTATTCATAATTCCGACCGATTTTTCGGGGTTTGCATCCGTCTCTTACCCCCTTTTACCTGCTTCAACTTACGCCTTATTTTTTGACACAAGTATCTACTGTAATGGTTAACTCTGCTGCTTCTCCTGTAACTAATCGTAAGCCTTCTAAAGTTGAAGGTATCAAAGAAAATAGTAATTTTTTGCGTGAACCTGTGGCGACGGAAATCCTCCAAGACACCACCCACTTTACTGAAGACGCAATTCAGATTCTCAAGTTTCATGGTTCTTATCAACAGGATAACCGTGATAACCGCGTTAAGGGTCAGGAAAAAGATTACCAAATGATGCTGCGGACAAAAAATCCCGGCGGGTTAGTACCCCCTGAGCTATATTTGGCTTTGGATAAATTGGCTGATGAATATGGTAATCATACCCTCAGAGCTACTACTCGCCAAGGCTTTCAACTACATGGTATCCTGAAAAAGAACCTGAAAGCGGCGATCGCTACAATTGTCGAAAATCTCGGTTCAACCTTGGGCGCTTGTGGTGACATTAACCGCAACGTCATGGCTCCGCCAGCCCCCTTTAAAAATCGCTCAGAATATCAGTATGCTTGGGAATATGCCCAAAATATCGCTGATTTACTTTCTCCCCAAACCGGTGCTTATTACGAAATTTGGTTAGACGGGGAAAAAGCCGTCAGTGCCGAAGAACATCCAGATGTTAAAGCAGCCCGACACAGCAACGGTAATGGTACTATTGTTCATGATTCCGTAGAACCTATCTATGGAACTCACTATATGCCCCGCAAATTTAAAATTTGCGTCACAGTTCCCGGCGATAATTCTGTTGATTTATATTCCCAAGATTTGACTTTGGTAGTGATTACCAATAAAAAAGGCGCATTAGCAGGATTTAATATTTTTGCTGGTGGTGGTTTGGGTAGAACTCATAATAAAGAAGAAACCTTTGCCAGAACCGCTGACCCGATTGGCTATGTAGCCAAAGCTGATGTATATAATCTTGTAAAAGCTATAGTTGCGACACAACGAGATTATGGCGATCGCACGGACAGACGACACGCGAGATTAAAATACTTAATTAATGATTGGGGTGTAGATAAATTCCGCACTCAAGTAGAAGAATACCTTGGCAAAAAACTCGAACCATTTAAACCCCTAATCCAGTTTAAATATAAGGACTTCCTGGGCTGGAATGAACAAGGAGACGGTAAACTCTTCTTAGGTATTTCTATTGATAACGGGCGTGTCAAAGATGATGGCACATTTCAACTCAAAACCGCTTTGCGGACAATTGTTGAACAATTTAACCTGCCAATTCGCCTCACAGGTAATCAAAACCTACTATTTTACGACATCGCACCAGAAGATAAAGTAGCCATTCAAGAGATTCTGGATAACTGCGGCGTTGTTGCTGACCCTGATCAAATAGCAGCATTAACAAGATATGCTATGGCTTGTCCGGCTTTACCTACCTGTGGTTTAGCCATCACAGAATCAGAACGAGCCATTCCTGGAATTTTAGAGAGAATTAGGGCTTTATTAGATAAACTGGGTTTACAAAATCAACATTTTGTGGTCAGAATGACCGGTTGCCCTAACGGTTGCGCTCGTCCTTATATGGCAGAATTGGGTTTAGTGGGTAGTGCGCCAGAATCCTATCAAGTTTGGTTGGGTGGTTCACCACATCAAACCCGGTTAGCACAACCTTTTACAGAAAAATTGCACCATGATGATATTGAAAGTTTCCTAGAACCGATTTTTGTCTTCTTTAAAAAGTTCCGCACGCCAAAAGAAAGTTTTGGGGATTTTTGCGACAGATTGGGTTTTGATGCGATTCGGGAATTTGTGGCTGAATACACCCCAGGAGACTCTACCAGCAGTGGTAAATCCCGTCACCGTGTCAGTCTGCGGGATGATTTTTACGCTCAACTCAGGGAAACTGCGGAAAAACAAGAACGACCGATGACTGATTTGGTACATGAGGCTTTGGAGAAGTATTTCCAAACTCTGTAAAAATATAGCAATTCTAGTTGAGTTGAGAACTTATCGGGAAGGGAATAGGGAATAGGGAACAGGGAACAGGGAGAGAAATTTTCTTTATTCTTCTTTATCCTGACTCCTGACTCCTGACTCCTGACTCCTGACTCCTGACTCCTGACTCCTGACTCTTTAATCAATTGTTTGACAATCTCGTAACCACAGTTTAACACCTTGAGCGATCGCACTATTACTACTATCCCTGGGTGGTGCAATAGGTGGTTTGACTGGATAACTACCGTCTTGGGTAAACATCATTACCACAGTCCAACCAATGTTCGTTTTTGTCAAAAATAGCCTGTGAAATTCTTGTAATTCCACAGGTTTTTTGTGGATATATGTCCGTTCTAGGGTAGTAAAGAAAACCTGTTTTACTCCTTCGGCGTTATACTTATCCCCATTATCAATACTTGGATTTAATGGTAAAGGTTCAAACTCTGGTTTACCCGCAGCTAAGATATAGGAAAAAGTATCAACACTCCGTTTCAGAATACGCGCACGCTGGATAACACGATTAGTATAGCTAGGTAAATCTAACATTAGCTGAGTTGTTAAAGTTTCTAAACTTTGCTCAGAACAAGAATTACTAATTTTGGGATTTACAGGTTTGGGAGGAATATTTTTAGCATAAGCGGAGTAATGAAATCCAGGAGCAATAAATAGCCAGCAATTACAGGCTATCAAATATAAGCACCAAAAAGCAGGAGAGAAATTTACTTTCTTCTTCCTTCTTCTTTCTTGCTTTTGAACTCCTAAACTACAGAAAGGCTTTAGCATTGCTTGTTTTTGCCATAATTGGTGTCTAATTAACCTAAACCTATCGCTTTATGGTGATCCCGATTTTCTATTTACTTGTACTGATAAGCAATAACAGCTTTGACATCTTTTGTACCAAAATGTATAGTATAAAATACTAACACCGAGAACTGTTAGCTTGTGCAGTTTTTAGGCAGGCCTATATTTACCACTTTTAGGAGTTGTCAGTCAATGAGCGTGAAATTCACAGGAAAAATCCGAGCTATTAGTATTAAGGAAGGCAAAAGTCGTCTGGGATTTATTGATCCCGATAGACCAATACCTGGTCATGAAGGTGACATACTTTTCTTTGCTGATAAACTGATTGGTATCAGTATTGAATATGTTGAACGAGCAGATGTAGTAGAATTCAGTATTACTGAATGGAATAGAAAAGATGGGACTATACAAAAAATTGCCGAGGAAGTGCGTTTCTTGAATAAGACCATTAGTTTAACAGGTGTTATCAATTGGGTAAGCATAGAAAAAGGTAACGGTTTTATCAAAACCGACCAACCATTAGACAATCTAAATAAAGATTTATTCTTTTTTAAAGAAGATTTAGAGGAAATACAAATAGAAAATATTGTAAAAGGAGATAAAGTTAGATTTGTAGTAAAAATTATAAATTATAGAGATGGGAGGGTTATAAAATCAGTTAAACATATCCAATTGCTGTCACCTAGAACAAATCAACCTATACATTCAGTTACTAATATACAAACTTCTGATATAGTATCACCAATCAATTCACAAACTTCTGAGATAGAAAAATCAATCACCAATTTACAAGTTTATAATAACAATATTTTCAATTTAAAAGAACTCAAGGAAAAAATTTGTTTATTTTTGGGTAATCATAAGACACTATCAGATCCAGCAGAGTTTGAGGATTATACATTTATGATTCTCAGGCTACTTGGTATTCACAGTTTATATCAATACGATAAAAAAAACCAAGCTGGTAGAGCCGATGGTTTTTTCATAATTGGTAGTCTAGCAGTGATGTATGACTGTACTCTCAGAAACACTTTTGAAGAACACAAAAAAGAACAAATTGAAAATTATGTCAATAAATTGAAGAACTCTCAGATCACAATTGATTTTAGATTAACAAATGGCGATGTTAGAAAAAAAACTCTGCAAATCCAGGGTAAAAATTGTCAGGTATGGATAATTACTAAGAACAATACTAGAGAATTGTATGATGTTGACGGAATTCGCGTTAAAGAAGTTGCAGTTCAGGATCTAATGAACGTCTTTAATAAAAGACTGTATTCAGATGCGTTTGAAGAAGATGAACTATCTGCAAATTTGGCAGTAATTGATAAATCTTGATTGTTAGACAGATATTTTTTCCTAAAACGTAAAACCGATTTGATTCAAATATTTGCTCGTTATTAATTTACTCCCAACAAAAGCAAAAAAATAGTATTAAGAGGGTTGACAATTGATTTTGAATTTGTTATCATGAAGATGACGAGGAAGAACTATCTTGATAATCAGATTATATCTTCAACTCCTCTAAAATCTGATTCCAAGCTAACTCAGGAACAGCCGCCGCAGTAATGGGACGACCGATAACGAGATAGTCTGCACCCGCTGTGATAGCTTGAGAGGGAGTGAGCGATCGCTTTTGATCTCCCTTCTCAGCCCATGTTGGCCGCACCCCTGGACAAACCAGCAAAAAGTCTTTTTCACAACTTGCTCTTAATTGTTGCACCTCTTGGGGAGAACAAACCGCCCCATTTAAACCAGACTCTTGCGCCAAAAGTGCCATTTCTAAAGCAAATTCTGGCAATTCTAAAGGTATTTTCAAATCAAACGCCAATTGTCGCGCCGAAATACTGGTTAACAAGGTAATAGCGATTAACTTAGGTGGTTTTGTCCCGGCTTTTTCCGCCCCAATTTGCACCGCTTCCGCCGCAGCTTTTAAAGCATCTTTACCACAAGTTGTGTGAATTGTCAATAAATCCACCCCATAACTAGCCGCAGCCCGACAAGCACCAGCAACAGTATTGGGGATATCGTGAAATTTCAAATCGAGGAAAATCCGCTTTTCTTGAGATTTGAGGATATCCAGAATCTTGGGACCTGTGCTAGTAAACAACTCCAAACCAACTTTCCAGAAAGTGACTTGAGGAAGTTCATCAACAAGAGCGATCGCACTGTCTAAATCTGGTACATCTAAAGGAACGATAATTTTATCAACATTCATAATTCTGATTATTACTTATTACATATTATCCAATTTATTATACTTCAATAGCGATGTTTAATATGACTACTTTTCAGTAGTCTAACAATTAGACTTACTTAATTAAAGCCTATAAGTGTTTAATAACATATAAATACTATTTAATAGAGTACAACAAAAATTTTGCTCTTAACCCTGTTATTTCCTTAATTTATAAGTTTAAATTATAGATATTTGAAAAATAGTTTAAATATTTCTATCCTACAAAAATTAATATAACTTCATATTCATATTTTCTTAATATTTTATTGAGAATAATTTCTATTTATCAACGATCTTGCAATAGTTTCAGCGATTTGGTAAAATTTCAAAATCTAGGCGTAGTATATCAATTTTCTAAAATTGTAGGAAGTAGAATCTGGAAATCCTTTATTTATAGGTATTTGAGAAATAGGGAAAGTGAGAACGGGGAAAATATTCAGGAGTGATGGAGAATTTTTTGGACAAATTTAGAAATACTTTGATGTAGTTTTGTAACTTTATTCAATTGGATATTAAACCAAAATACTAATTTAATCTCCATCTTAGGATTAGCCGGTATTGGTAAAACCACACTCGTTAAAAGATTTATAGACTTACATCAACAAAAGTTTGAAGTTATTATTTGGAGAAGTTTAAAATTTCCAAAATCCCTAAATTTACTAATTAACGACTTATTAAATACTTGTCAACAAGAACCCAAAGCAACTATAAATGATAAATTAAAACAATTATTTGATATTCTCACAAATAAAAAATGCTTAATAATCCTTGATGATGTACAAAATATCTTTACTCCTCATCAATTTGCGGGAAAATATCAACCAGAATATCAAGATTATCAAACCTTATTCAAAATGATTACAGAAACCCAACATCAAAGTAGCGTCATATTAATGAGTCAAGAACAATGTCCAGAAATGGAATCTTTAGATGAAGAATTATATCCCATTAAGTCTTTAGAATTATCAGGACTAGAAAATATAGATATTCTCAAAAATACCGGATTAAAAGATGAAGATACTTGGTTAAATTTAATGATATTATATACAGGTCATCCATTGTTTCTAAAAACTATTACCATCTCAATTAAAAAGATTTTTAATGGTAAAGTTGGTGAATTTTTAGCAGAAAATGAATTAGTAATTACTCAAGAAATGCAATCTTTATTTAGTCAAATATTTAACAAAATATCACCCATTGAACAACAGATTATTTTAGCATTCAGTAAATGTAATCAACCTGTATCTAGAAAAGATTTAAAAATTACCTTAGAATTATCTTCTACTAATTTTATTAATGGGTTAGAATCTCTACAAAAAAGGTATTTAATTCACAAAATTATAGAGGATAACATATTTTTTCATTTATCTCCTATTTTCAGGGAATATGTCAGAAATTTTTGTTAAGATTACAGGACTTACGCAAAATATTCCTCAAACCCTCATTTCTCTGTGTTCTCTGTGCCTCTGTGGTTCGTTATTGGTTGCGCCATTTTAACAATTTCTCCACGATGTAATTCATAACATATATCGGAATTGTCAGGAAGCCAGTTAACAAATTCCTCGAATGTAACAATTTTAGTTAAGGTTTGAATCATGACTTTTAAGAATTATTGATAATGGCAACATTATTAAGACTTACCCAGGAAGTAATCAAAAACCTAATTGTTTCGTAGGGGTAATTCATGAATTACCCCTACTTTCGTGATGTTTTCCGTTTTGCATTTTAAGCTGATAGCTGACAGCTACTTTACCAACCGCACAAAATTCTTCTTACCCACCTGTAACACCTTATCATATAAATCATCAGGTGTAGAAAAACTTAAATCCGCATCAGCAATCTTATCACCATTTATCTTCACTCCACCCTCCTGAATTTTCCGTTTACCTTCGGCTGTACTTTTACATAAACCGGTAGCACCAAGAATAAAAGCTAATTTAGCAGGAAATTGAGGAACAGCAGCCAGAGAAAATTCTGGTAATGCTCCCTCCTTCCCACCACTTTTTGCCGCTTCCTTCGCCTCATTAGCCACCTGTTCACCGTGATACTGACGGACAATTTCCCAGGCCAAAAATTCTTGGGCGTGGCGCGGGTTTTCTGGCAGACCATCCAAAGATAAATCTGTGAGCAGTTCAAAATACTGTGACAGTAAATTATCTGGTATACCTTGAAGTTTTTGATACTTTTGGGAAGGATGTTCTCCTAAACCCACATAATTACCTAAAGACTTAGACATTTTTTGGACACCATCAGTACCAATGAGAATTGGCAATAACAATCCAAACTGAGGCTTCAGACCAAAATGGCGTTGTAAATCTCGTCCCACAGCAATGTTAAATTTTTGATCAGTCCCTCCCAATTCTACATCAGCCTCCACAGCCACAGAATCATAACCTTGCATCAGTGGATACAGGAACTCATGGAGAAAAATCGGACTCTCTTGTTTATAACGTTCCGCAAAACCTTCTTTTGCTAACATTTGTCCGACAGTCATTGTCGAAAGCAACTCTAAAGTTTTTCCTAAATCTAGACGAGAAAGCCATTCTGAGTTATAACGTACCTCAAGTCTACCGGGGGTATCAAAATCTAAAATAGGACGGACTTGGTCAAGATAAGTTTGGGCATTTTGTGCTACATCAGCTTCTGTCAACTGACGACGCACCTCAGATTTACCAGTAGGATCACCAATGCGGGCTGTAAAATCACCAATAATCAGTACCGCTGTATGACCAGCATCTTGAAATGCCCGTAATTTCCGTACAGGGATACTATGACCAAAATGAATATCTGCCCCAGTCGGGTCAATACCCAGCTTAATCCTTAAAGGACGGTCAGAATTAAGCAAGCGCTTTTCCAGACTTTCCGTATCATTATCACCAACATGGGGTTGCGGAAAAATTTCTGCCACACCACGATGCAACCAAGAGAAATTTTGCGTCATACTATGAAATTGACTATTAACTATACTTTCCACACTAAAAGTTAAGTTTATTATGTTCACAAACCAATTATTTGTCCTTTCTTCTGCCAGATTACTATAATTGCAAAAAATTAACTGCCTTTTTCCATTTAATGAATTACATTTAAATTTACAAGTGAGGAAGTGAGATCGCCGTGTCGTCTAGGACTTTTGCAAACAAACAACCACAAGAGCAGGCTTCATCTGGATTTGAGTTCTTTAAGGGAGTAGGTCAGATAACTGGCGGTACTTTGCTATCTATAACACTCCTAACAAGCTCTATTGTTGCGGGAACACTAGTAGGTTTAGCCATTAGTTTCCGTAATTTACCAGATGTTAGACAAATAAAAAACTTTTTCCCCTCGGAAACAACTTACATATACGATATAAAAGGCAAACTTTTAACTGGTATCCACGGGGAAGCTAACCGAGAAGTAGTACCCCTCAATAAAGTTTCCCCCAACCTCAAACGCGCCGTCTTAGCTAGTGAAGATGGTCACTTTTATGGGCATCATGGCATTAACCCCACTGGTGTTGGTCGTGCCATAGTAGTTAATATGGTAGCGGGAGGTGTGAAAGAAGGTGGTTCTACCATCACCATGCAATTAGTTAAAAACCTATTTTTATCTCAAAAACGGGCTTTTACGCGGAAATTGGCAGAGGCTGTCCTAGCAATTCGTTTAGAGCAAATCCTCAGTAAAGACGAAATTCTAGAAATGTACCTCAATCAAGTTTATTGGGGTCATAACAATTACGGTGTGCAAACAGCAGCCCGCAGTTATTTTAATAAATCAGCAGAATATTTAACTTTGGGTGAATCAGCTATGATGGCAGGTTTAATCCAAGCACCAGAAGAGTTTAGCCCTTTTGCGAGTATGAAACTTGCCAAACAGAAACAAAAAGAAGTTCTGGGGCGGATGGTAGAGTTAAATTGGATCACCAAAAAAGAATATGATGATGCCCTGAAACAACCAATTAAACTGGGTAAGATCAGGTCTTTTCAGGGTAGTGCCTCACCTTACATCACCAATACTGTAGCTCAAGAGCTGGCGAAAAAATTTGGTCGTGATTCCCTGCTTAAAGGCGGAATGCGCGTCCAAACCACTGTTGATGCTAAATTCCAAACAATGGCTGAAGAAACCGTCAAAGAATGGCATGAAAAGCTTCAGTCCCAAGGGTTATCTAAGAATCAAATGGCGCTAGTGTCAATTGATCCTCGCACTCACTTCGTGAAAGCCCTTGTCGGTGGTGTAGATTATAAACTCAGTGAATTTAACCGAGCTACCCAAGCCCAACGCCAACCAGGTTCTTCATTCAAGCCTTTTGTTTATTATGCCGCCTTTGCTACTGGTAAATATACACCTGATACCACAGTCATAGATGCTCCAGTTAGTTATCAAGATGGTAATGGTTGGTACTACCCGAAAAACTACGATGGTAGTTTCTCAGGAGCGATGTCAATTCGCACAGCCCTTGCCCAGTCTCGCAACATTCCGGTCATTAAACTTGGTAAAGCGGTGGGGATGAATAAAGTCATTGAAACCTGCCGGACTTTGGGTATTATGAGTCCAATGGAACCAGTTACTTCTCTACCTTTGGGCGCTATTGGTGTTACTCCCTTAGAAATGACTAGCGCTTATGCTACATTGGCTAATTATGGTTGGCAGTCACCACCCACAGTAATTGTTCGCATTACCGATAGTGCTGGTAATGTGATTCTCGATAATACACCCAAACCAAAACAAGTTTTAGATCCTTGGGCTTCAGCAGCTACTATTGATATTATGACTTCAGTAATGACTGAAGGTACAGGTAAAAATGCTGCAATAGGTCGCCCTGCTGCTGGTAAGACAGGAACTACATCCTCAGAAAAGGATATTTGGTTTATCGGTACTGTACCGCAGTTAACTACTGCTGTGTGGGTAGGGAGAGACGATAGCAAACAACTGGCACGTGGAGCAACTGGTGGGGTCATGGTAGCCCCTATATGGCGGGACTTTATGACAAAGGCGCTCAAGGGTGTACCTGTAGAAAAGTTTAAGTCTACTTCTCAGTTTCCACGTCCTAAATCAAATTAAGAGGGAACAGGGAACAGGGAACAGGGAACAGGGAACAGGGAACAGGGAACAGGGAACAGTCAAAAGTTCTCTATCCTCCCCTACTGTCACTGCTTCCAGTTCTCAGTCATTTTGTTTTTTCCAATTCCGCTTTCATCCTTTCTAAGGTCACGTTCATTTGCTCAAACATTTGTTGTGGAGTTACGCCAAACTGACCTAGTTGAGTTTTTAGTTGCTGCATGGTCATTTGTGCCATGAAATCCTCTGATAGCTCGAAACGCTTCATGAAGACGCGGTATCTATCCATCATGGACTCCATTTGCTCAATAAACAGCTTCTTGCCCTCGCGGTCAAATTTGCCGTAGTGGTTGCCAAGTTGAATCAGTGCTTGATAGTCTTCAAACAATTGCTTGGCTTCTTGCTGCACTATTTCAGAGTCGAAGAATCCCATTTTGCTTTTCTTTAACTTAATGCTATTAGTTGAGTAGCTCCGAATTTTGCCTTTATGTCTTATTTTATTGTAGAAGATTCATCTGGGGAAACTACTTCGGTTAAAGTAGGGGTTTTTACCGGAATTTCACTACTTGACTTCAAGTATAGAGTTCGTTGACACTCTCCGGTCTAAAGACGCGGAGATTATTTTTTGTAGGTTGGATGAAGCGACAGCGCAACCCGACGTATTTGTTGGGTTATGGCTAACGCCTCCCGTCAGGGATACGTACCTCAACCCAACCTACTACTAATCTATGTAAGTAGGTTGGCGTTGAAAATTGTCGTTATGGCAAGGCAAGAGGCAAAAGGCAAGAGGCAAGAGGGTTTGGGCGATTTTACGTTTCTTTACACAGTTTGGTTTTATTGTGTTCACCTACTTAACTTGACCCATTAGTTGACGAATTGAGTAGAATGGCTATAGATAAAATGATATTCACTAAACGAAAAAGCCGTACTATTGCTGCTATTCTAGCATTTTCCGGCACATTAACGGTTTCGGGTTTACATAAATTTTACTTGGGACAGCCACTTTGGGGAATTCTATATGTTTTGTTGTCTTGGACACCTATTCCCAAGGTGGCTTGTGCTATTGAAGGGGTTTGGTATTTAACTCAAGAGGAAGAAACTTTTGATCGATATTTTAATTTGGGTGAGTCGGTAACGAGAGTACCATCACCAGTTGGTAATCAAGTGGAATCGGTTGCTAATGCTTTGCGTGAGTTAGAAGCACTCCGTCAAGATGGATTAATTTCTGAGTATGAGTTTGAGCAAAAACGTCGTCAGATGTTGGATCAGATTTAGGTGATTGGTAAAAGGATCAGGTGAAGAATGAGTAAGTGGCTACCTTTAAATCTAAAATTGCAAAGGCTTCGCGCTAAGTTGATGAATGATGCCTATTATCGTTTGCAGTCCTGGGAAGAGGTGCAAATGGCGGCTGAGTTGGGTTTGGGTGTTGATGCTAATCAGGCGACTGTGGATGATTGGCTGCGGTTACCTGGGTTGTCAATTCATCAAGGGCGATCGCTTGTGGAACTTGCCCGCGCTGGTGTGGTATTCTACTGTATTGAAGATGTGGCGGCGGCTTTGGGTTTGCCAGTACAACGATTAGAACCCTTAAAACCTTTGCTGAATTTTAATTATTATGATCAGAATTCCCTGGATAAACCTCAGCCAATTAATCCTAATACTGCTTCGGTAGAAAGTCTTGCCAAAATCCCTTTTATAGATTTATCTTTAGCACAGATAGTTGTGGAAAACCGTGTGGCTGCTGGTTCTTACCGGAGTTTAGCAGATTTTCAACAACGTTTAGAATTATCTGGGGATGCGATCGCTCAATTAATGTATTATTTACGCTTTTCGTAGGGGCGCAGGGCTTGCGCCCAGTTGTCAGTTGTTAATTGTAAGTAAACTAGATTAAGCCGATGCGGTCAAGAGGCCAGAAGCGGAACGTGGCGCGACCGATGACGTTTTGACTGGGGACAAAACCCCAATAGCGAGAATCATTACTATCATTCCGATTGTCTCCCATGACGAAAAATGCGCCTTCTGGGACTTTGATTTCTGGAAATGGGCTGTTTGGTGGTTCGGCAATGTAGTCTTCTGTTAAGGCTGTACCGTTGAGGTAAACTTTACCTTGAGCGATACTAATTATTGCGCCTGGTTCACCAATTACCCGTTTGATAAAGGCTTGGTTTTGAGAATATCCACGTCTTTGTAGTTCTGGTGGTGAGTTAAAAACGATGATATCGCCGATTTTGGGAGGATGAAGGCGGTATGATACTTTTTCTACAACTAAGCGATCGCCTGTGTGCAAGGTAGGATACATTGATTCTGAGGGAATCAGGCGTGGTTCAGCAATAAATGTCCGAATTAGAAGCGCTAAACACAGGGCAATAGTTATTAAAACTAAATTTTCCTGCCAACTACTCCAGATTTTTGTTTGTGAAGAAGTATCTTTAATATCACTTTTGTGAGGAGTCATAGTTAACAGTGTAAGTGGGGGAAGTGGGGGAAGTGGGGGAAGTGGGGGAAGTAGGGGAAGTGGGGGAAGTGGGGGAAGTGGGGGAAGTGGGGGAAGTGGGGGAAGTGGGGGAAGTGGGGGGAGTAGGGGAAGTGGGGGAAGTGGGGGAAGTGGGGGAAGTGGGGGAAGTGGGGGAAGTGGGGGAAGTGGGGGAAGTGGGGGAAGTGGGGGAAGTGGGGGAAGTGGGGGAAGTGGGGGAAGTGGGGGAAGTGGGGGAAGTGGGGGAAGTGGGGGAAGTGGGGGAAGTGGGGGAAGTGGGGGAGAAAGAATTTTCCCAATTACCAATTACCAATTACCAATTACCCATTACCCATTACCACCATTACCATTATCTGATTTAGCAGTAATGACTTCTGTGGGACGGAGAACTTTTTCACCTAAATGAAATCCGCGACGGACAATTTTAGTAATTGTTTGGTCTGGGATATCTGTTCTTTCTTCCCGGTCAATGACGCGACATAAGTTAAAATCTGGTTCTGTTCCTTTTTGTAATTCTATAGGTAAAAGTTGGCGCTTTCCTAAAACACCGAGAAACTTGCGATTAACTGCACCTATGGATCTGGGTAGACGTTCTATAAATTCTGGACTAGGACTAGGATTGTTTTCTAGATAGTCTAATAAAGCTTCTAAGGCATCAGCAACTTCTAAAAGTTCCAAGAATAAATCTTCTGTTTGGGCTGTAGTTTTAATTTGCTGTTCTCTCAAAGACTGCTGTAATAACACATTGTCTTTTTGCAGAACGCCGAGTTTTTGTACGAGTAATTCTCGTAATTCTAAGCTAATCAGATAGTTGGGGGATAGATCAGGCACGGGAAATCTCTTTAGATAGCACAGCTAGAATTTTGTTAGCCTAAGTGTTGATTTGGGAGTGAGGATGATTATGCAAAATTTGACTCAGAGCGATCGCTCTTTGTAATTGTCCACCCATTTGATAAGCTTTAATTAACCACATTTGGGCTTGAATATAATTTTGGCTATTACGCTCTTGACAACCTTGACAGTAATCTTCTAAATATTTTATAAGAAGATAGGCTAAAAACCCCGGAATTGATACCTAAAAATCCCCAAAATTTTTAGGTATCAATGTCTTGTCAGCCGGGGATGAAAGCTGTAAGAGGGGATTTATCCCCCAGTGATAAATTTATCATATTTGATGTTATCATCTCAGATGACAGGAAAGGTAATCAACCTGTATAAAAACCTAACTGGGGGACAACGTACCTTGAAACCAAAACTCTGCAACCATTTCAATCCTGTTAAGTAGGTTGGCGTTGAAAATTGTCGTTATGGCAAGGCAAAAGGCAAGAGGCAAGAGGCAAGAGTGAAGAGGGTTTGGGTGATTTTACGTTTCTTTACACAGTTTGGTTTTATTGTGTTCACCTACTTAGACATAAAAAGATACATATCAATTTCCACCCTTATTGATTCTATTGTCAATAATCTCGGTCGAGAAATCCTATTTTACAAGAAAGACTGGGAAGTTTGAAAGCCCCTGAGAAACAGGAACTCCAGTTCCATCTTTCGTGCTACAGACAGGGGATGAAAAACGACTCGTGCGTGCAAAACCCGAAGGGTGGAAAAGTAGTGACCTCAACTATCTTCATGGGCTTTTCCTTTGACAGCTACTAGGAATTTTCAACACCTGATCTATATCTAACTGATTTTCCCGTTTTTGTAATTCAGGATTAGCGGCAACGATTAATTGCCAATCAGTAGATTTACTACAAAATTTTCCTGCAATACTACTAAGAGTATCTCCTGATTTTACGGTATAAGTGGCTAGTGGTGGGGCTGGTTTAGGAATTACAGGAGTAATTACAGGAGGAGTGAGATTAGTAGTAGTAACTGTAGGTTTAGGAACTGTTGCGGTATATATAGCCGTTTGCAGGGCAAAAAAACTACCTGCTGCACCAATAGTAATGCCTATTATCAGCATGAAAATGGCAATACTTGTTGTCCAAGATTTCGGACGCTGGGGTAATTCTGCCAAGGAACGGATTAGAGAAACATCAGTTTCACAATGAGGACAACTGTTGCTCTCAATTCCTTTATACCCACAAACCGGACAGTCAATTTTAGTTTTGGTGTTCATCGTGTAAGTCCCGTGATAATGCTATTACTGGGTAATTCTTGATTTAACCAATGTTATACATCTGGTTGTAATTCCCGCCATAAACGATCTGCTTCATTACTATCATCACCTGTAGCTGCATTCAACATCCGAGAGATTTTGTCAGACATGGCATTAGTTTGGCTTGGTGCAACGGCTTTGGCTTGTTGGATGGCGAGAATACAACCTTGTACTAGCTGTACCTCATCAGTCTTTTCTAGTTTCCTGACTGTGATACTCCATTGACGAGAGATTATTAGTATTAATAGCAAATTGTAATTCTTGACTCAAGTTTTGCAATCGTTCTTGCTGAAGTTGGGGAATCATAAAACCGCAGAAGTTGATCACGCGATCGCACTCATTCACCGCCAAAATCATACACATGAAAATAATTTGTAATTAAGTTTTAGATTTATGTTGACGAATAGCTTTATTCATGGAAATAATCTGTCCTACATGAAAAGAAGGAGGCATTAAACTGTGAATCCGATGATCAAGTCCATCGTGCATGACATCTGTAGGTAATAATGAATGATCTAATCCCAATGTATGACCAATTTCATGAGCGATAGTATTAGCAATCAAATTAGATAATTGACCTAAATTTAAATTAGCCTGATTGGAAGTATGAAGAATTTGGTCAATGCGAACACCAGCAATATCTGTAACTTGATGATGACAAAAACTGGCTATTCCTAAATAATCTACCTGTTGCTGATCTACAAATACATATACATGAGTAAAATTCCGCCGCCATTCTTTCTCTTCTGGTTCATCTGAAGTCAAAAAGACATGAACACTCCTAAAAGCACTAAAAACTTTAGCCAAAGCATCCGCCATTATTTCTAGCATGGTGCTATTGTTTTCATTTGTATTAATGCTTCCAGAAATATCTACCCAGATACAATGGCGTATTTCTTGATCTTTAATAGTTAAAAATGTGCCACATGATGGACACACACGCCAATCAAGTTGAATCCGAGAACGGCAACCTTGACAACGTGGTTTTGCTGTCCTTTCAAGGTTAATCCGTTCCCAGATGGGAACTTGCAATTTACGATTTGTCTTAGTTTTTTTGGTTAAATTCAGGCGATCGTAAAGTGACATTATTTAACAATAAGACGTAACAAGTTCCGCTAAACCATTCACACTAACACCATTACCAATAGCTGCCATTTTCCACTCGTTATTGTGGCGATAAACTTTTTGGAGATTAATTGCCATTTTTAATTTCTCCTAGCTAAAGCGATCCAATAAAGCTTTCAATCCCCCTTGATAGCCTGAACCAACGGCATTTAACCGCCAGTCTCCGTCTTTACGGTAGAGTTCAGCCATGATTAATGCAGTTTCAATGGAGTAGTCTTCCACTAGGTCATAGCGAATAACTTCTTTTTCATTTTGAGCATTGACAACCCGAATAAAGGCATTTTGCACTTGGCCAAAGTTTTGATGCCTTCCTGCTGCTTCATGAATAGTGACAGTGATGACTATTTTGTGGACATCCGTAGGGACTTTTTGTAAATGGATCTTAATGACTTCATCATCACCATCACCTAAACCTGTCAGGTTGTCTCCAGTGTGTTGAACTGATTTGGCAGGATCTGGACTGGTGAGATTATTATAAAAAATGAAGTGCTGATCAGAAATTAGTTTTTCGTTACTTCCCAGGATAAAGACGGAGGCATCCAAGTCAAAATCCCAGCCAGTATCTACAACTTTAACATCCCACCCCAAACCTACAAATACTTCGGTAAGTCCTGGGGCGACTTTTTCCAGTGATACTCGTTGTCCTTTAGTTAGCGAAACTGCCATTGTTTGGTAAGCTCCTAAATTTTTTACTTGCTTTTATTTCTAGCCAAGTTGGACACTGGTATCTGAAATTGAGATCCAGTTCTGTGTAGTATTTTTAGGGAATAGGAAAAATTAAGTCCCACTAAGAAATAATTGCAGTTAAATTTTGTATGCTGCCATGAAAGACATCATAATTAATACTTATTTCAGCATATAGATATTAAAAAGGCAAGTCACATTTTGGAAATATCCGCAAACACTTAAGAATAGCAAGTCTAAAATAAAATCTGTAGTTTCTCGATGAGCGATCGCCAAGCGCTGCTGCCAGCAGTTCGCCGAACAAAACCCCAATTTAGTTTTATCCTGGAATAGTGGCCTTAAAAAACTTCAGCCTTCCCAATAGATCAGGTTATAACCAGCATTTCTGGGGACTGATAGCGATATTTAAGCCACAAGCTACGTAACTCCAGCAATAGAAACGCTTGCAAAGCGTTCCATCAATAGTTACACTTTTTAAAATATTCTCATTTTTGTTTAGCAATTACCCAAACACTCAAACAGCCAGTTCTTGACAAAAGAACTCAAACTATGGTAGTGCGTCAGTATTGCCAAACTCAAAATCAGCAATAAAAAAACTCAGAGATTGTTCTAATTGACGCTTTCCGTCATGCAGAACCTCAGTAAGAAAATTGCTTTGTAAACATAACTATCCAGGAGGCTTGTTAGTCAATGGGACTACCTTGGTATCGAGTACATACAGTCGTTCTCAACGATCCAGGTCGGCTAATTTCTGTACACTTAATGCACACAGCTTTAGTAGCTGGCTGGGCAGGTTCAATGGCACTGTACGAACTAGCCGTTTATAACCCTAGTGATCCAGTTCTCAACCCCATGTGGCGACAAGGGATGTTCGTACTTCCCTTCATGGCACGTTTAGGCGTAACCGAATCTTGGGGCGGTTGGAGTGTAACTGGTGGCACAGCAGTAGACCCCGGTTTCTGGTCATTTGAAGGCGTTGCTGCTGCTCACATCGTTCTTTCTGGTTTATTATTCTTGGCTGCTGTTTGGCACTGGGTTTTCTGGGATTTGGAACTCTTTAGAGATCCTCGCACCGGTGAACCTGCACTAGACTTGCCAAAAATGTTTGGTATTCACCTGTTCTTATCCGGTTTACTTTGTTTTGGTTTTGGTGCGTTCCACCAGACTGGACTATTTGGTCCAGGAATGTGGGTATCTGATGCCTATGGACTGACGGGCAGTATTCAGCCAGTAGCCCCTGAATGGGGTCCGGCTGGATTTAACCCCTATAATCCAGGTGGTATAGTCGCTCACCACATTGCGGCTGGTATCGTCGGTATTGTTGCAGGTTTATTCCACCTCACAGTTAGACCTCCTGAAAGGCTCTACAAAGCCCTACGGATGGGTAATATTGAAACCGTACTTTCCAGCAGTATCGCTGCTGTATTCTTCGCTGCTTTCGTAGTAGCCGGAACTATGTGGTACGGTAACGCTGCTACCCCCATCGAACTGTTTGGTCCTACCCGCTACCAATGGGATCAAGACTACTTCCGCCAAGAAATTCAGCGTCGTGTGCAAACAAGCGTTGCCGAAGGTGCTTCTTTGACCGAAGCTTGGTCGCAGATTCCTGAAAAACTGGCTTTCTACGATTATGTTGGTAATAGCCCCGCAAAAGGTGGTCTATTCCGTACAGGGGCAATGGTGAAAGGTGATGGTATTGCTGAATCTTGGCAAGGTCACGCTGTGTTCACAGATGCCGAAGGACGGGAATTAACAGTTCGTCGTCTACCTAACTTCTTTGAAACCTTCCCAGTCATTTTGACTGATAAAGATGGCGTTATCCGTGCTGACATCCCCTTCCGTCGCGCAGAATCTAGATACAGCTTTGAACAAACTGGCGTAAAAGTCAGCTTCTACGGTGGGAACCTGAATGGTCAAACCTTTACAGATCCCGCTGATGTGAAGAAGTACGCCCGCAAAGCTCAAGGTGGAGAAATATTTGAATTTGACAAAGAAACCTTGAACTCTGACGGTGTATTCCGCACATCTCCTAGAGGTTGGTTTACCTTTGGTCATGCTGTATTTGCTCTATTATTCTTCTTTGGTCACTTGTGGCACGGTTCACGGACAATCTACCGTGATGTATTTGCCGGTGTGGAAATTGAAGAAGAACAAGTTGAATGGGGTCTGTTCCAGAAGCTGGGTGACAAGACAACTCGCCGGAGAAAGGAAGCTTAAAACTTGGATGAGGTGTGAAGTAGATTTTTCTACTTCATGCTTTTTCTGTGGTTTGTTAAACTAAAATTACTGGCTCAACAGACAGGATCTGAAAAATATGGAAAGTGTTGCTTACATCTTGATTTTAACCCTAGCAATAGGTGTACTCTTTTTTGCGATCGCCTTCCGCGAACCCCCCCGGTTTGAGAAAAAAGAGAAATAGGTTACTTATTCCCAATTCATTAGGGAATATATACTAACAATATCCGTTGTTACTATCATAAGTAGCAGCGGATATTTTGGTTTAGGTATTAAAACTCAGATATTCCCTATTCCCTGTTCCCTATTCCCTGTCCCCTATTCCCTATTCCCTGTTCCCTATTCCCTGTCACCTGTCACCTGTCACCTGTCACCTATTCCCTATTCACCGCCATATATGATATAATTTTATGTCTGGAAGTTGATATGTGTTAAGACTAGCTATTCTAAGCTAGGATAAGACAGCAATGTAAGTGGAAATTGTCCTCCCACTACTTACATATAAACTGAATTTATGACAAAACCTTTACGGAGACTAGACCCAGGAACACATTAGCATGGTCAATCAGAACTTAACCGCTACAGAAATTGGATTTACCCACGAAGATTTCGCTGCTCTACTTGATAAATACGACTATCACTTCAGCCCTGGAGATGTCGTACCGGGTACAGTTTTCAGTATAGAGCCGCGCGGCGCTCTGATTGACATAGGTGCGAAAACCGCAGCATATATACCCATACAAGAAATGTCTATTAACCGGGTCGATGCCCCGGAAGAAGTCTTACAATCAAACGAAACACGGGAATTTTTCATCCTTACCGATGAAAATGAAGATGGTCAGCTCACCCTTTCAATTCGTCGGATTGAGTATATGCGGGCTTGGGAGCGGGTTCGGCAGTTACAAGCAGAAGATGCTACTGTCCGTTCTGGCGTTTTCGCAACCAACCGTGGTGGTGCATTAGTGCGAATTGAAGGACTGCGCGGCTTTATCCCCGGTTCTCATATTAGCACTCGCAAACCCAAGGAAGATTTGGTAGGCGAAGAACTGCCTTTGAAATTCTTAGAAGTAGATGAAGAGCGTAACCGCTTAGTTCTCTCCCATCGTCGAGCGCTGGTTGAGCGGAAGATGAACCGTTTGGAAGTTGGCGAAGTGGTTATTGGTACTGTTCGCGGTATCAAACCTTACGGTGCTTTCATTGATATTGGTGGCGTGAGCGGACTGCTACATATTTCTGAGATTTCCCACGAGCATATTGATACTCCTCATAGTGTGTTCAATGTCAATGATGAAGTGAAAGTAATGATCATTGACTTGGATGCAGAAAGGGGACGGATTTCACTGTCTACTAAACAGTTAGAACCCGAACCTGGTGACATGATCAAAAACCGTGATTTGGTTTACGATAAGGCCGAAGAAATGGCAGCTAAGTATCGGGAACAATTGCTTGCCAAACAGCAAGGCATTACTACACCTGTGGAAGCTACAGATGTGGAAGCCGTAGCTGAAGAAGTTGCACCTATGGAAACTGTAGTTGAGGAAGAAATTCCCCCAGCCACAGAGATTGAAGAAGAGATCCCCGCAGCTATTGAATCATAGATTGATAATTGTCAGTGATTACAACTCAGATTGTTAAAGTATATTATGAAGAGGGAAACCCCTCTTTTTTTTTATTTACAATCTAAAATTCGCAATTAATTATGAATGGGGTGAGATATTTTGGCAACTATTAAATGTAAAAACATTGCGTTTTCTAATATTGAAGCAATTTTATTTGATAAAAACGGTACTTTAGAAGATTCTGAGTCATATTTAAGAACATTAGGACAAAAAGCGGCACGGATGATAGACGCACAAATTCCTGGAATTGGCGAACCTTTATTAATGGCTTTTGGGATTAATGGCAATTTCTTAGATCCAGCAGGTTTAATATCAGTAGCGAGTCGTAGAGAAACAGAAGTTGCAGCAGCAGCTTACATTGCCGAAACTGGCAGGGGATGGTTTGAATCCTTAAAAATCGCCCGTCAAGCTTTAGAAGAAGCTGAACAATATGTTGGTAAAACTCCTTCACCTTTATTTGTGGGTAGTTTAGAGATATTAAAGTCTTTGTCAGTAGCGGGTTTAAAATTAGGAATCCTGTCAGCAGCAACGACTCAAGAGGTCAAAAAATTTGTCACTACTCACCAATTAAGCGATTATTTGCAACTGGAAAAGGGAGTTGATGATGGTCCGAGTAAACCAGATCCGACGCTGTTTTTAGAAGCTTGCCAAGCCTTGGGAGTATCACCAGCGGCAACTTTAATGGTAGGTGATTCTATAGGTGATATGCAAATGGCGCGTCATGCTAAGGCTGCCGGCTGTATTGGGATTACTTGGATTGCTAGGGCAGATAATGTTCGAGGTGCAGATGTAGTGATTAATCAACTTGATGAAATTCAGGTGATTGCTTGACAGTCCATCAATTGAAATGCGTACAAAAAAGCGTTACCCTAAGCGCATAGGATAAAACAGAGGAAAATACCGTGACTTCAAATACCCAAATCAAAGCATTAGACGTACCTACTGCCATAGTACAACGTCGTTCCATCAAAACCTTTAAACAAGATCCCATCTCCCCAGAACTACTTAAGCAACTGGTAGAATTAACCGTAGCTGCACCCAGTAGTTTTAACGTCCAATCGTGGAGAATAGTTTTAGTGCAGGACCAAGCCCAAAAAGAAGCACTATGTGCGGCTTCTTGGAAGCAACAGCAAATTATTCAAGCACCTGTTACCTTTGTTTTCGCGGCTGACGCTGCTGCGGGAGGAAAAGATTTAACACCCATTTTAGAGCAAGGTGCAGCCACTGGGGCTTGGAATGAGGGAACAGTTAATTATTTTAGAGGTGCGATTCCGCAATTTCAGGCTAGTTTAGGAGACAAGCGCCGGGAATACGCCATTAAAGATGCCATGATAGCTGCTACAAATTTAGTGTTAGCAGCGGAAAGTTTGGGTTTATCCACCTGCTTTATGAATGGTTGGATTGAGGAAGTGCGATTCGTTGTTAGCTGAATCACGGTAATCAGTCCGTACATAAGCTAACCAACCCAATCCAATCATGGAAAAAAAGGTTGAACTCTCGGTCTGATATGGGTGTAAGTCCCATCTACCAGACTCAGGTATGACTCCCTATCTGCCCACGATGACCCGACTCGGTATCGGGAGGTCGAAGCTGGGAACAGGACGCAATCAGACATCTGTTGTGAGATGACACTTGGCGTTAACGGGGAGTTCCTACGGTGAAACAGAGCCTAAAAAAGCAACCTAGTCCAAAGCAGGACACAACAACAACACCTGACTTTACTGGAGCTAATTCCCGCCGCATCGTTCTTCAATAGCGGTAAGAGTCTAGGGAATCCAGTGGTTGAAGTGGCTACACCTAACGGAACTAACAATCTAGCCGAGGGAACGAATAAAAACGGATTGAAGGTCTAAGGGCGGTCGAACCCTATAAGTAGGCTGGACGAGCAGCGGAATTCCTTCAGTTCGGGTAGGACAGACCGTAATTGGTCGGAGGTGTTCAGAATACACAGATTGGAGCAGAGCATGATTAGACACAGAGAAAACTCTAGTGAATCCTGGAAAACGTTACCTTGGAAGCAATTCCGTCGTAACTTATTCCGCCTACAAAAACGCGTGTACAAAGCTGTTCAAGTTGGCGACAAGCGCAAAGCTAAGTCCCTACAAAAGCTGATTCTGAAATCAACCGCAGCGAGATTACTGGCTATCCGTCAAGTAACACAGCTAAATGCTGGGAAAAAGACAGCGGGAATAGACGGCAAAACCGCGCTCTCATTCGAGCAAAGGTTTGAACTAAGTGAAAAACTTAGAACCGAAGGTAACGACTGGAAACACCAGGGATTACGTGAAATACCCATCCCCAAAAAGGACGGAAAAACCCGGATTCTCAAAGTCCCCACTATTGCAGATAGGGCATATCAATGCCTTGTCAAATACGCACTAGAACCAGCACATGAGGCAACCTTCCACGCTAGGAGCTACGGTTTTAGGACGGGACGCTCGGCACATGATGCCCAGAGATACCTGTACAACAACTTAAACTCTAAAGCTAATGGAATAGATAAACGAGTTATAGAACTCGATATTGAAAAATGCTTTGACCGGATAAACCACACCGCCATAATGGATAGACTCATCGCTCCTTATAGTATAAGACAGGGAATATTCCGATGTCTCAAAGCCGGAGTCAATCCAGAGTTTTCTGAACAAGGAACACCCCAAGGAGGAGTGGTAAGTCCACTGTTAGCTAACATCGCCTTAAATGGGATTGAAAGTATTCATAGATATCACCGTATATCTAGCTACAGAATTACAGACAAGACCTCAAATGGAGATATTGTCGAGCCAACAATCCGTTACGCGGATGACATGGTGATAATACTCCGACCTCAAGACGATGCCACAGAAATACTTGACAAAATCAGTCAGTTCCTAGCAGAGCGGGGAATGAAAGTCAGTGAGAAAAAGACAAAGCTAACCGCCGCGACAGATGGATTTGATTTCCTGGGCTGGCATTTTAAAGTCCAGAAAAACGGAAAGTTTAGATGTACTCCCTCAGTGGACAACTTCAAAGCTTTCCGCAAGAAAGTAAAATTCATCGTCAACAACTCGAATTATGGTGCTACCACAAAGGCTGAGAAATTAGCCCCTGTAGTCAGAGGTTGGAGGAATTACCACCGCTTCTGCAAGATGGATGGGTCGAAGTTTTCCTTATGGCACATCAATCACAGAGCATTCAAGGTATTTAACAAGGAAACTAAGCAGAATCGCCATAATAGCCAAGAGCTAATAAAGAAAGCATTCCCAACAGTTCCTTACTCCGAAAACAAACACATCAATGTCAAAGGTGAGAAATCACCCTACGATGGAGATTTAACCTACTGGAGCGAACGCAATAGTAAGTTATATGACAATAACACCTCTAAAGCCCTCAAACGGCAAAGCCATAAATGTGGTCATTGTGGGTTAAAAATGCTCAGTGACGAGAAGGTACATTTACATCATATAGATGGAAACCACCAAAACTGGAAAACTAAAAACCTTCTAGCAATTCACGAAAGCTGCCACGATTACATTCACATGAGCAAAAGCGAAAGCTAAGAACATCGGGAGCCGGATGCCGTGAAAGTGGCACGTCCGGATCTAACTGAGAGGGGCGGGGAATAATATCCCCCCTCGACTCAACCCAGGTCAAAGCTATAATTGGTGCAGAAAATGACCCAGATACAGGTATTGCTGTTTTAGTACCTGTAGGTTATGCGGCTGAACCCCGCTTAAATCCCGGTCGGCTACCATTATCTGTTAATGTTTCTGTAGATAGACTGGATAATCCCTATCAAGGCTAATTAGGGATTTGGGGGTAGAAACAGCTTGATAATTTCTACCCATAACTATCCATATATTACTGTTTGTCCGAGTCTTCAATAAGTTGATCAACAAAATCCCTCAACCGTTGCTGCTGTGTCAGGGACGGTTTTAATTTTTTCCCTGACTCCAGGTAAAACCTTAAATTGCAAGGGTGATTTATCGGAGGCTACTTGATTTTGTGGTTTAAATTTAATCCGAGGCATTGCCAAATCTTAATATGTCTGATATACTAGATATCATAGCACAACATTGAAGGTCGAATCAATGCTTTTATCATTCAAAACTGCACTAATTCCAAATAACGGACAGATTACAGCTTTTCGCAAGGCTTCTGGAGTCGCTAGACACGCTTACAACTGGGCAAATGCTCAAATCATAGATATTTTAGCTACTCGCAAAGAAGGCGAAAAACTTAAATTACAAAAGAAGGGAACTCTTAACTGGGAACTCTTAACTGGGAGCAAATAAGAAACACTCATTTGCTGAGTTTAAAGCTCAGTCAAAAAAAGGATGTTTTTAAAAGATGCGTAGCACGAAAAAAACAGTGTCATTATTTCAATCTCATGTTTTTAAACATGAGTTTTTCCTGTTCCCTGTTGCCCGTTCCCTGTTCCCTCTGACCATCAGCGATTGACTTGCATAAAAAGTTAGTCGCCGAGGTTAAATCTGAACACGCTTGGTATTACGAAGTTAACAAAAATGTCCCACAAAAGGCGTTAACTGACTTACGCCAAGCATGGGATAGGTGTTTTTCCAAAACATCGAAACAACCCCGATTCAAGAGAAAAGGACAGCACGATTCTTTTTATTTAGAGTCAGGGACTAAGGCGAAACCGTTAATTAAAAACGATGGTAAAAGAATTAAATTACCGTCAATTGGCTGGGTAGGTTTAGCAGAACCTTTACCGATTACAGTAACTCATAATTGCGTGATTTCTAGACAGGCTGATAAATGGTTTATTTCTGTTAAATACGAAGTTGAAAAACCTCCTATACTTGCAGACAGACCGACCATTGGCGTTGACGTAGGAATAAAGGAGTTAGCAGTTTGCAGTAATGGTGAAATATTCAAAAACCCCAAAGCCTACCGCCGGATGAGTAAACGCATGAAACGTTTACAGCGTAGCGTTACCCAGAAGGTCAAGGGGTCTAATAATCGTAAAAAAGCTGTGAGAAAATTGGCTAAATTACACGCCAAAGTTTCTAATATTCGCAAGGATTCTATTCACAAATTAACCTACTATCTAGCTAAAAACCACAGCATAATTAAGATAGAAGATTTGCACATTAAGGCATTTTTGAAGAACCACAAATTAGCAGGTGCAATTGCAGATTGTGGGATGTATGAATTTCAAAGGCAATTAGAGTACAAAACTGAGAAGTTTGGCAGTGAATTAATCCTTGTAGATAGATTCTTTCCTAGTTCGCAAATATGCTCTAACTGCGGTAATCATCGTCATAAAATGCCATTAAAAAGCCGCGTTTATGTTTGTCCTGATTGTGGACATACAGAGGATCGTGACCTCAACGCAGCTAAGAATATTGACCGATGGTTTGTGGATATTTTTATCCCTGTAGCGTAGCGGTTCTTTTTAGGAACTACGGTCAGAAACGGTAAGTTCTACCGAGATTGTCTGTGGAGCGGGCAAACAAGATTGGAAGTCATTCTAAGACCGCGATGAAGCAGGAAATAAACACTAAGATTATCGCTGTCCAGATGTGTCTAGACTTTGGTAATTTTGGGTAAGTTTTATAGAACGGATTTAGGTTAGTATAAATACAAATATCAGTTGACGGCGATTTTTGGATCAGTGAATTGCATTTTGTCTCACGCAGAGGCGCAGAGGCGCAGAGAGAGAATATTGCACAGAATCATCTTTCTTTGTCTGCGTTAATCTGCGTTTAATTATTCTTGAAATCTTATTCAACCCAGATCATACCTACTGTAAAAACTATATATTTCGGTCTTTTAAATTACAAAGTGATAATTTGTAATTGTACATCAATAAACATAAAAATATTTGGTTTTGATTTAAAAATATTGTAATAGAGCCAAGATCAAAATCTGTTGTTGTCTCTCTCATTAATTCTAGAAGTTCTGCTTTTAGTTTTTTGGACAATTCATAAAAATTTACATCTAGTAAATTCAACCTCTAACAGTGATTTAGTTTAGCTACATCCATAATTGCTGTTGTCACGATGAGGAAATAACTTGACCAAAAGTAATTGGCTATTTGGTTATACATTGCAGCGAACTCACAGCAGATTTATCAAATAATTTATTGATGTTAGTGAGTATCTAGCAATTATTCAAGTTTGGCTAAGGAGTAGTAAGTCTAGGAGAATTTAATGCTGGATTTTTTCACTTCATTGAATGAGCATAATTTACCATATCCAGATCCCTTACATCCTATCGTGGTTCACTTTGTAATTGCGATGGTTCTATTTTCTGTTTTTTGTGATGTCGCTGGGTATTTAACTGGGAAAACTACCTTATTTGAGGTGAGTTGGTGGAATATGTGTATTGCCACAGTAGCTATTTTTGTGGCGATTATTTTTGGTCAATTTGAAGCTGGTTTAGCGAAACCCTACGAACTGGCTAAATCAGTATTAAATGTTCATACTCTTATCGGTTGGTCACTTTCGGGTATTATTGCTGCAATTACAGCTTGGCGTTATGTGTTGCGAAGTCGTAACTCAAAAAAACTTCCATTTCATTACATAGCTGTGGCAGTTTTATTAACAGTGCTGGTTGGGTTTCAAGTATATCTTGGTGATGAACTTGTATGGGTGTATGGCTTACATACTGTACCTGTTGTGGAAGCGGTAAAGGATGGAATCTTGCCATGAATTCAGAATTATTAGACCAAATTAGTCACCAAATGGGTGCAAATGGTTTACCTTATGCCATTCCGATTCATCCTAATTTGGTACATCTCACATTAGGTTTATTTATCATTGCCATTATCTTTGATCTTTTAGGTGTATTTTTTCCTGTGGAAAAATGGTTGTTCAAGTTTTTGGGAATTAAGGTTGAACGTTCTCAATTATTTGATGTGGGCTGGTACAACATTTTTGCTGCGGCTGTGATTACATTTTTCACGGTTGGTGCAGGTTTTTATGAAATGTTGTTGGCAGCCCCACCAGCAGATATCAAAAGTCCTTGGGGAATGCTGGCAATGCCGACAATGATGTGGCATGGTGTGGGCGGCGTATTGCTATTAGCGATGATTGTCGGTATGACCTTTTGGAGAGGTTGGCAACGTTACGTTATTGGCAAATACGAAGAGAGAGAAGTTCAAATTTCTTACTTGGTTGTCGGTGTAATTATTATGTTACTAATGTATTTTCACGGCACATTAGGAGCGCACTTGGCAGCAGATTTTGGTGTTCACAATACAGCCGATAAATTACTAAGAGCCGGAAAAGACATCAATCAAATATTTGGTAATCGGTAATGGGTGATTAGTAATTGGTAATCGGTAAAAATTCTTAGCTAACGACCGACCACTGACTACTGACTACTGACAACTAACAACTGACCATTATGAAAATTCGGCAATTTCTGAACTTTTTGACCATAGTTACTGGGGCAGTTGCGGTAACTCTTTCTAGTCTATGGATTGGTAAACAGGCTTATTCTTGGCTTCCTCCCCAAGGGGCTGCTGAATCTCATCTAATTGATGATTTATTTAGCTTTTTGGTAACATTAGGATCTTTGATTTTCCTGGGAGTAACTGCTACTCTTTTCTATTCTATTTGTTTCCATCGGGCGAAAGCCAATGATTTAGGCGATGGTCCGCATATTGAAGGTAACGTTACTTTAGAAGTAGTTTGGACGGCAATCCCAATTATGTTGGTGTTATGGATTGCGGGTTATAGTTACCAAGTTTACGAAGAAATGGGCATCCAGGGACCTTCTCATCAGATCCATTTACATAATCCGATGAAGACAGAAACCGCTGATGCTGCACTGGGTGAAGTTTCAGCAGTTTCAGCAGGTGAGGATTTAGAACACATTGATGTATTAGCTAAACAGTGGGCTTGGGTGTTTCATTATCCCCAAAGCAATGTTACCAGTACAGAATTGCATTTACCTCAGGGTAGCCGTATCCGTCTAAATCTCCATTCGGAAGATGTACTTCACGGCTTTTATATCCCCGCTTTCCGCCTCAAACAAGACATTATTCCTGGTAACGACCTCGACTTTGAATTTACCCCCATTCGCTCCGGTACTTATGATTTGACTGACTCTCAGTATAGCGGTACATACTTTGCCACTATGCGAGCCAAGGTCGTTGTGGAATCACCTAGCAACTATCAGCAGTGGTTAAGCAAAGCTGCGAGTCAAACACCCAGCCCAGCCCCTAACCAAGCAGCTTCCGAATATGCCCTAAAAATAGAAAACGGCATTGACAGCGGTTGGAAAACTGTTGAACCCGCAGCACCTCCATTAGTCAATTTCCCTGATTAACTTTGTAATTTTTCTTTGCTACTGACAACTAACCACTAACAACTGACAAATGGCTAACATCCCCATTCATATCACTGGTGAATCACATCACCATGAACCGCCCCAAACCTGGAGAACCTACTTCAGTTTTAGTACAGACCATAAGGTTATCGGTATTCAATACCTCGTTACCTCTTTTATTTTCTTCCTAGTTGGCGGTATCTTTGCCATGATTTTGCGCGGGGAACTCATCACCCCCGAAGCTGATTTAATAGACCGCACAGTCTACAACGGAATGTTCACTATGCACGGAACAGTGATGCTGTTTCTCTGGACGTTTCCCTCTCTTGTTGGTATGGCTAACTACCTCGTTCCCTTGATGATTGGGGCGCGAGATATGGCATTTCCCCGCCTCAACGCTGTCGCCTTTTGGATGGTTCCTGTGGTGGGTATTCTCCTCATGTCTAGCTTCTTTGTCCCTGGTGGACCTGCTCAATCTGGTTGGTGGGCATATCCCCCCGTTAGTACCCAAAACCCCACGGGAAACTTGATTAATGGTCAAGTTCTTTGGTTATTAGCGGTGGCTATTTCCGGTGTCTCCTCGATTATGGGTGCGGTAAATTTTGTCACTACTATTGTGAAAATGCGATCGCCGGGAATGGGTTTCTTTAGAATGCCCCTCTTTGTTTGGGCAGTATTTAGCGCCCAAATTATCCAGTTATTTGGACTGCCAGCTTTAACAGCCGGGGCGGTCATGCTACTTCTTGATATTACAGTGGGAACTGCCTTTTTTGATCCTACTAAAGGCGGAAACCCGGTGATGTTCCAGCATTATTTCTGGTTCTATTCTCACCCCGCAGTTTATGTGATTATTTTGCCTATTTTCGGGATTTTCTCAGAAATCTTCCCGGTTTATTCCCGCAAACCTTTATTTGGTTATAAAGTCGTTGCCATTTCTTCCATGTTAATCGCTGTAGTTAGCGGCATTGTTTGGGTACACCATATGTATGTCAGTGGTACTCCCGGTTGGCTACGGTTGTTTTTCATGGTGACAACCATGTTTGTTTCTATTCCCACAGGGATTAAGGTATTTGCTTGGGTGGCAACTATTTGGGGCGGTAAAATTCGCCTCACTACACCCATGTTATTTGCTTTGGGTGGTTTGGTAATGTTTGTTTTTGCTGGCATTACAGGAATTATGCTTTCTTCTGTTCCTGTAGATGTTCATGTTAATAATACCTATTTTGTTGTCGGACATTTCCATTATGTTCTCTATGGAACTGTAACTATGGGAATGTATGCCGCTATCTATCATTGGTTTCCTAAAATGACGGGCAGAATGTTCCACGAAGGTTGGGGCAAAATCCATTTTTGGTTAGCATTTATCGGCACAAATTTGAATTTCTTACCCATGCACCCTTTAGGTTTACAAGGGATGTTACGCCGGGCGGCTTCCTATGCACCTGAGTTAATTGGTTGGAATATTGTTGCTAGTTTGGGTTCTTTTCTGTTAGGAATGTCTACTCTTCCTTTCATCTTCAATATGTTGATTTCTTGGATGGATGGGGAAAAAGCTCCTGCTAATCCTTGGAGAGCAATTGGTTTGGAATGGACTGTTTCTTCTCCTCCTCCTGTTGAGAATTTTGAAGAAATTCCGATTGTTACTTGTGAGCCTTATGGTTATGGTAAGTCTGAATTAATGGCATCTTCTGAACATGAGTAATGGGTAATATAGCGATTCTATTTGATGTGTAAATTTGATTTTTTTTTATAACGAACCGCAGAGACGCAGAGGGCGCAGAGGAAGAGAAGGAAGAGAATTTTTTACGTCTTATTTAGAATCGCTATAGTTTTTCTCATTACTTTTTTCCTAATTACTAGTTTCCTAGTTTTGGAGTTTTTTAACAATGGATAGTTCTGTTTCTCCTGATGATTTGGATCATGTTAGTCATGAGCATGGACATGATGAAGAAGGCAGTAAAATGTTTGGTTTTATTGTGTTTCTGTTATCGGAAAGTGTCATTTTCTTGAGTTTCTTTGCTGGCTATATTATCTACAAAACTTCTGCTGTTAATTGGTTGCCGACTGGTGTTTCTGGTTTGGAAGTTAAAGAACCTAGCATTAATACAGTTGTTTTAGTTGCTAGTAGTTTTGTGATTTTCTTTGCCGAAAAAGCTCTGGAAAGACATGATTTAAAGACTTATCGGCTGTTGTTGTTTTTAACAATGGCTATGGGTGGTTATTTCCTTTTTGGACAAGCTGTGGAATGGAGTCAATTAGAATTTGGCTTTACTTCTGGTACGTTTGGAGGAATGTTTTATCTCTTAACTGGTTTTCACGGTTTGCACGTTTTTACGGGTATTCTATTACAGTTAATTGTCTTGTTGCGTTCTTTCGTTCCTGGTAATTTTGATAATGGTCATTTTGGCATAAATGCCACTTCTTTGTTTTGGCACTTTGTTGATGTTATCTGGATTATTTTGTTTCTACTTATCTACGTTTGGCAGTAGGTATTTTAGTAGTAAAAAATCAATAAATTATGTAGGGGTTTAGCAATGCTCATTGGTGTCAACTTAAGCTCAAATCCCTACCACATCTCGTTCCTAGTCTCTGACTAGGAATGCAGTTGATGAGGCTCTGCCTCTAATATTATTGAAGGCAGAGCCTTCTAGAATTCATTCCCAGTCTCTGACTGGGAATGAGATGACTTGAGTTCTTTGCGGGATAGAGGTTTTACGTTAAGTTGACACCAATGAAGCTCTTGCTTTACCCTTATTCATGTAATTATATAATTATCCTAACATTATCTATCAAATCTTTTTTCAATGCTAACCTACTTAATTTGATTCCAGAGTCTGTATTTATAAATCATTTGCTGATTTTGAAAATTTGCTATTTTGAGCTAATTAAAATAAGTAATACTCTCGGTGGGTTAGCAACAACATAACCCACCATTAATAACACCAAGTTACAACCAAAAAACCCTATATCTGTTCACATCATCTCACCCAACCATCACCAACTGTGATAGATACATCCAAGCTTAATTTCTGCTATATCCCCAGGTGATTTTGCAATGCTTGACGCATTTCATTGACGGGAACAGTATCTTGTTGCAACCAGATTTTTAAGGCTGCTGCACCCTGTTGGACTAGCATTTCTAAACCATCAATAATAATTGCTCCTTGTTTTTCGGCTAGATGCAAAAATTTTGTGGGTTTAGGGGTGTAAATTAAATCATAGACAATGGCATCAGGCAAATAACTAATTTCTTGGCTACTCAATGGCGATTCTTCAATATGGGGATACATTCCTATAGGGGTCGTATTTACTAATAAGTTAGCTTGATGAAGTAGGTTTGGTAATTCTGTCCATTCATGCACCTGAAATTTATCTGCAAAGGGTGAATTTTGCCAACTTTGATGAAATGCCTGTAATTTCTGTAAATTCCGCCCGACAACATGAATTTCTGCCAAACCGAGTTGAATACAACCAGCAACAACAGCCCTCGCTGCACCACCATTTCCTAAAATTACCGCTCTTTTCTGACTCCAATCTTGATGATATGTTGTTTGTAATGGGGCAATAAATCCTTCCACGTCTGTATTTGTCCCCACCCATTTATCACCTTGACGAGTGACAGTGTTCACTGCACCGATAGCTTGGGCGATAGGGGAAATTTCCGATAATAACGGTAATATTGCTTGTTTATGGGGAATTGTAATGCTAAACCCTACCATACCAATACTAGCAAACCCGGCGATCGCTCTCTCCAAATTCTCCGGTGCAATGGGAAAAGGCAAATACACATAATCTAATCCCAGTTTAGTTAAAGCCGCATTGTGCATCAATGGTGACAGAGAATGTGACACAGGATGTCCAATAACTCCCAAAAGTTGTGTTTTTCCAGTAATCATTTTTATTTTTATTAGTTGTCAATTGTTAGTGGTCAGTTGTCCGTTGTTAAATAATTTAATTTACAATTATTCACAGTAACTTAATATTTCTTCGCAATATGCAAACAAGTACCACTCCTTCTACAAATCCGATTCCTGGTCAATATTGGCAATGGCGCGGACACAACGTATACTATGTCCAAGCAGGAGCAGCACAAACCCAACGTCCACCCTTGCTATTGGTACATGGTTTTGGTGCTTCCACAGACCATTGGCGCAAGAATATCACAGAATTGAGTGCAGATTTCCAAGTATTTGCCATTGACCTCTTAGGATTTGGGCGTTCCGCAAAACCTAATTTACAGTATAGCGGTGACTTGTGGCGCGACCAACTCCATGATTTTATTAGTGAAATTATTGGTCAAAAGACCATTTTAGCAGGTAATTCTTTAGGTGGTTACGCTTGTTTATGCGTTGCTTCCCAACGTCCTGACAGTGCGGCAGGTGTAGTATTACTGAATAGTGCAGGTCCATTTTCCCAACCGGAAAATCAAATTCAACCTTCTATAAATCCTCTGCAAAAACTTCTAGGAAAAACTGTTACATGGTTTTTTAAACAACGTTTAGCGCAATCTTTGTTATTTCAATATACCCGCCAAAAGTGGGTAATTCGCCGAACATTAGAAAAAGTTTATCTTGATAAAACGGCAATTACAGATCAATTAGTAGCAGAAATTCAGCGTCCGGCTTTTGATAAAGGGGCGTTAGATGTATTTGTTTCTGTTTTTAGCAGTCCTCAAGGTCCGAAAGTTGACATCTTACTCAAACAATTAACTTCTCCTTTATTGTTATTATGGGGAGAAGCAGATCCTTGGATGAAAGCGCGAGAACGTTCACAAAAGTTTCATGAATATTATCCCCAATTAACAGAATATTTTCTCACAGCCGGTCATTGTCCCCATGACGAAATTCCTGAACAAGTAAATTCACATTTACGTGATTGGGTAATTAATTTGAGTTAAAAATAAAATGGGCGGGCAAGATGCCCACCCCATAATATTCTAATTATGACTTTATCCAAGTGACATCTTATTTAAGGCATATTTATTTAGTCATAAATTGGTAAGAACAGATTTTGATAATTACCTCTTTAGACTCACGTATATAAATCGAAAAACCTTAACACTAAAAATATCACTAATGTTTATAAAACTAGAATTCTAGAAATAATGACACAATCTTTAGACACAAAACCACAAGTGCAGGAATTGCGTAAATTGCTTGAAGGTCTTGAATGTGGGATGTTAACCACAATTGATGATGATGGCAGTTTACATAGTCGTCCCATGTCAATGTGGAATGAAATTGATAATGATGCCACACTCTGGTTTTTTACCCCAGCTAATTCCCATAAAGTCGTAGAAATTCAACATCATCAACAGGTGAATGTGAGTTTTTCCGCACCTAATCAAGAACGATTTGTTTCCATATTAGGAACAGCCCAGTTAACAAGAGAACGTCAGGAAATTCAATCAAAATGGCAGCCAGGATTAGAAGTTTGGTTTCCTAAAGGCATAGATGAACCCAATATTGCTTTATTAAAAATAAAAGTTAATAAAGTAGATTATTGGGAAAGTTCATCTAGTTTTATGCCGCAAACTATTAGTTTTTTGGAACTCTCACATCGTTAAATATCCCCGACTTCTTGAAGAAGTCGGGGATATATCAAAATTATCCTAAAAATAACTTATATGCCGGATTATCGCTTTCATGCCAATAGTGATAACCAAGATTATCTAAAAATGATTGCCATTCTGCTGTTTCATGGGGAGGAACTTGCATTCCTACCACAATTCGTCCATAGTCTGCGCCATTATTGCGATAATGAAATAAGCTAATGTTCCAATCAGGAGACATAGAAGTTACAAACTGCATTAATGCCCCTGGACGTTCGGAAAATTCAAAGCGATAAAGGAGTTCATTTTCTGCAAGAGGAGAATGTCCTCCTACCATGTGACGTAAATGCAGTTTGGTTAATTCATCATCTGTTAAATCTATGGTTTTTAAACCGTGAGATTCAAAATTTTCGACCATTTTCGCAGCGTCAGCACGATTTTCTATTTGCACACCTACGAAAATATGCGCTTCTTTTTCATCGGCAATGCGATAGTTAAATTCTGTCAGGTTGCGTTTACCAATACAGTCACAAAACTTTCTTAAACTACCCCTTTCTTCGGGAATTCTGACTGCAAAAATAGCTTCTCGACGTTCGCCAAATTCTGCCCGTTCTGCCACAAAACGTAAACGGTCAAAATTCATGTTAGCACCACAAGCAACGGCGATGAGGGTTTGATTTTGAATTTGTTCTCGTTCTGCATAGAGTTTTGCACCAGCGATCGCTAACGCCCCCGCAGGTTCTAAAATAGAGCGAGTATCCTCAAACACATCTTTAATTGCCGCACAGGTAGCATCTGTATCCACTAAAATAATTTCATCCACATATTGTTGACATAGCCGAAAGGTTTCTTCTCCCACTTCCCGTACCGCTACACCGTCCGCAAATAAACCCACCTGAGACAATCGTACCCGTTCGCCAGCTTGCAATGATTGATACATGGCGTTAGCATCTACAGGTTCAACACCAATAATTTTAATATCAGGACGCAACCGTTTAACATAAGCTGCAACCCCGGAAATTAAGCCACCACCACCAATAGCCACAAAAATAGCGTGAATAGGTTGCTGATATTGGCGCAGGATTTCCATACCAATTGTTCCCTGACCAGCGATAACATCAGGATCATCAAATGGATGTATAAAAGTCAACCCCTTTTCTGCTTCTAATTGTCGGGCGTGGGCGTAAGCATCATCATAATTATTGCCATGTAATACAACTTCTCCTCCCCGGGCTTTGACAGCATTGATTTTCACCTGGGGCGTAATTACGGGCATAACAATGATGGCTTTTGTTCCTAAACGACTGGCAGCTAAAGCCACACCTTGGGCATGATTCCCCGCAGAAGCCGCAATGACACCCTGTTTAAGTAGGTCTGGTGTGAGATTGACCATTTTGTTATATGCACCCCGCAGTTTGAAGGAGAAAACCGATTGCATATCTTCCCGTTTGAGGAGGAGTTTGTTATGAATGCGGTTGGAAAGATTTGGGGCATATTCCAATGGTGTTTCTTGGGCTACATCATAGACGCGGGCGGTGAGGATTTGTACCAGGTAGTCGCAATACATATCAAGGGGGGGATTGGGGTTGGTTGTTAATTCTACCGCTTGTTGGGTCTTTGGGGTAATGGTTTTGAGTATGAAATACTGTTTGGTTAAATGTGAACTTAATTCATGAATTTTAATGATACAACTGCCAATATTTATGATATAAATATAAAGTACGGTATTCCTACTTAAAAACCGTAGATTATTTGCAGAGGTGTAGCACCAGTGGGCATAGTAGTTGAAAACGTCTCTAAACAATTTGGTAGTTTCCAAGCGGTTGAACAGGTAAACCTGGAAATTCAGAGTGGTTCGCTGGTGGCTTTACTTGGTCCATCGGGATCTGGTAAGTCTACCTTGTTGCGGTTAATCTCTGGTTTAGAAATACCAGATACAGGTAAAATCATTTTAACGGGCAAAGATGCCACTTTTCAAAGTGTCCAAGAAAGAAATATTGGCTTTGTGTTTCAGCACTATGCCCTATTTAAACATTTAACTGTCCGTAAAAATATCGCCTTTGGCTTAGAAATTCGTAAAGCCCCCAAAAAGAAAATTGCGGGAAAAGTAGAACAGTTACTAGAACTGGTACAATTAGGTGGATTAGGCGATCGCTATCCTTCCCAACTTTCCGGCGGACAAAGACAACGGGTAGCCCTAGCTAGAGCTTTGGCTGTAGAACCCAACGTCCTCTTATTAGATGAACCATTTGGAGCGCTTGATGCCAAAGTTCGTAAAGACTTACGAGCTTGGTTACGTCGTCTCCATGACGAAGTTCATGTCACCACAGTTTTCGTCACCCATGACCAAGAAGAAGCAATGGAAGTTTCTGATGAAATTGTCGTCATGAATAAAGGCAAAGTAGAACAGGTAGGAACACCCGCACAAATTTATGATCATCCCGCATCTGCATTTGTGATGAGCTTTATTGGTCCTGTAAATGTATTACCCAGTTCTGCAAAAATCTTCCAAAGTAGTGGTTTTGAATCAACAAACCCAGAAACATTTTTGCGTCCCCAAGATATCATCATTGAAACAGTTGGTAATGGCACAACAGCACAAGCTACTGTCAGCAGAATCATTCATTTAGGCTGGGAAATTCAAGTTGAATTAACCTTAGATGATGGACAAATGATGACAGCCCACTTAACACGGGAACGGTTCGATGAATTAAAATTAGAACCACAAAAAAAGGTTTATGTTAAACCGAAAGATGCGAAATCTTTTCCACTTTATTATTCAATTTAGGGAAGAGGCAAGAGGCAAGAGGCAAGAGGCAAGAGGCAAGAGGCAAGAGGCAAGAGGCAAGAGGGAACAGGCAAGAGGGAACAGGCAAGAGGGAACAGGCAAGAGGCAAGAGGCAAGAGGGAACAGGCAAGAGGGAACAGGCAAGAGGCAAGAGGCAAGAGGGAACAGGGGAAATTTTTCCCCCCTTACCAATGAAATGACAACTGACTAATGACTAATGACTAATGACCAATTAAATTAGAGATTTTGCTTTTTCAGATTCTTTTCCTAATCCTACCAACTCATAGCTAAGATCCCACATCCGCTTACCTTTTTCGTCATCTCTTGCTTGGGGGGAAACTTTTTGCACAAAAGATGTTCTACCTTCTTTTTGACGATTTCCCCAACTCCAATAAATACCAGATTGTTTGTATTCAGAATCAGCAACCACCATTGCCACCCGCTCTCCTGATAATTCCTCAGTCACAAATCCCCCAGTGATATACTTTTGGAAAAGGGGGAAAATTTTCTGGAATAACGGATAGTGATTGCGGAATAAAGCCGTAGTTGCCACACAACCAGGATAGAGAGAACTAAAAGTAATTCCAGTAGATTCATGAAAACGGTTATGTAGTTCGCGCATCGTCAGAACATTACATACCTTACTATCTTTGTAGGCTTTGACTGGTTCAAATTCCTTACCGTTAATCATGCAAATGGGATTTTGGAAACCTGCGGCAAAACCTTCAAAATTACCCAAATCTGGACGAGGAGGAATTTTTCCACCTAATTCATCTGGGTTGTGGGTAACAGTACCCAAAATTACCAATCGTTTATCAGTCGCAGGTGATTTTTGCAAATCTGCCAACATCAAATTACAGAGGAGAAAATGTCCTAAGTGATTTGTGGTAACGGTTAATTCATATCCTTCAGGAGAAAATAAAGGTTCTTTAATTAAAGGCATATAAATGGCAGCGTTGCAAACCAAAGCTTCTACGGTTCTGCCACTGGCTCGGAAATTATTTACAAATTGTCGAACGCTTTCTAAAGAGCCTAAATCAATTTGCATGAGTGTGTAGCTATTTGTGGGGATTCCCACACTTTGAGCAGCTTTTTCAGCTTTAATTAAATCACGACAAGCCATAATAACGTGCCAGTTTCCTTTATCTACGAGAGCTTTTGCTGCTTGCAAACCAACTCCCGAAGAAGCACCTGTAATGATTGCCGTTGACTTACGATTTTGTTCCATTTGTTCAGACTCCTTTGATGATAGTTTAATTACAAAACAGTCTACATGATCTCATGATCTCATGGTTTTAAAGGTTCTTGAGATTGAAATTATTAACCCACTAAATCCTTGATAAAAGTTTCAGTCCCCTTGCGGGGATTAAATATACTAAACATAGCTAAAAATAGACCTTGACAAGACGAGAAGAGCCATATATATGTAATATTTAGCTTTTGCTTTACCCATACCTATAGAATCAAATGATTAAGTCATTTTGAGCATATCCCAATCTGACAGAACAGGGATATCCTCTTTTTCTTAGGTTTTAGGTAGGTCAATAAATATGAATATGCGATCGCCTGCTTTTAAGCCTTCTAAAACCTAAGTTTTGTTATCAATATTCGCGCCAATTATGATAAAACTCACGAAGAATTGTTAGAGACGGGAGGATGTTATGCTAAGTTATTTTTGTTATAAGCAGCCTGATACCAGTAGTTGGCAAGGGGAGCAGAGAGCGGGTGGGGGATACCGAGTGACTAAGTGTTGCTGTAAAATTTTAGATATTGATCTGCTATATCCAATTTAGAAAAATGAAAATTATCAGCAGTTTTATTTAAAGACTTTTCTAAAGTAGAAATAATGGTTTGTGAGAGATTTTCAACAGCATTACCTTGAAGATCAAAATAACAACAGCTAGAATTACCAATTTCTCTAAAGATAGGAATATCAGCACACACCACAGGAGAGGAAAAATATAAAGCTTCTGCTAAAGGTAGACAAAAACCTTCCTCAGATGAAGCAGCAATAAAAACTTGACATTTTTGATATAACCAACATAATTCATTATCCTTAATTGTATGAATTAGTAGCACTTGTTCTTGAAGGGATAAGTTATGAATTAGCTGTAATAAAATCTCTGTTTCTGGTCCTGTACTACCAACAATAATTAACTTAGCATTATCTTTTAAATTCTCATATTTCTTCAATAAAGAAAATGCTTGAATTAATAAATCTAGATTTTTGTTTTTGCGATGTTGAGCAACACATAATAAAAAATAATCCTGATCACTAATATCTAAATTAGTAGGTACTTCAGCAATAATATCACTAAAATCCACGTAATTATAAATAACAGAAATGGTTTTGAGTGTTTGAATTTTCGGAAAATATGATTTAAGGCTGCTTAATGTAGATTGAGAAACACAGGTAAGACCATCACTATATTCTATACATTGTTTTAAAAAGAACCGATTAAAGATCACATTTGGATATCCAAACACCTCTGGTTTTTGATAAGGATACAAATCGTGAATTGTCGAAACAACAGGACAAGGAAAAAGTGAACGGAGAAAAGGAAAGGGAAAAGATAAATGAACTATATCAGGACAAAGACTATTTACCAATTTTGGTAAACCTAGTAAAAACCAGATATTTCTTGCCAAGGAACTATTTTTAATATCTACAGTAATTAACTGAATTTTTGGGGAGTTAAAAAATAGTTGAAAGTAATCTTTCTGCCATACTCCGACAATTAAGGTCACTTTGTTAACATCTGGAGTATCAGCTAGACATTGAGCCAAATTTGCAGCGTAGCGGCAAACACCTGTTGGTTTTGTAGGTCTATGTAAAGCAGCAATTAGTATGTGCATATTATGAAATTAGGAAAAATCAATTAGTTAAATTTAGGTTCGAAAAACTTGAGATATAACCTCAGTTTCTGATACTGTCTTGCTGGCAATATCTAAATAAAGTTTATATCTGTCTGAATTAGGATTTCTTTAATATCAGGGTAGATGAGTTAGTCCCACTGCTGTTTTTAATTAACCCTAATACCAAACATATACTGAGCAAGATGTTTGTTATTCATTAACAAATTTATAACTAACCAACTCATTAAAAAACTCGGCATAGATAAGCATAACATAGAAGTAACAGTAATTTGAGAGGTTATTTGAGGAGCAGCAAAAGTCAAAATAATTCCAGTTATTTTTTTGATAATAGGATGAATTAAGTAAATTCCAAATGAACAATTACCCAAACTCTTAATTATTTTACTTTCTTGTAAGTAATTTGATAAACAAATCCCAATAAATAACAAGGAAAAAGCAATAATAATATTGCTTAATTCAGGTAAGATGAATATTTCACGAAAAGTGTTGACATAAATAAATATGGATAAAAATAAGAAAAATAAAAATTTACTCTTTTTAAATACAAACGACTCATTTTTCAAGAGTAGATGGTTCAAAATTACAGCAATACAAAAGTAGGGTAGGCAAATCAAAATCCAGGAAATCTGAACAAATAAAAATCTAGCTAATGAGTAATATATTGAATTAGCATCGAGCAAGCTTAATAATCCAGAGAACGCAGTATTAGGATTTAACTGGAAAGAATTTCCTGATAATGAAATTACCCTATTAATAATCATACTAATAATAGATATACCAACCATAATTGGGATTTTAAATTTGTGTTTTAGTAGATATTTTAGCAACAATATTAATGAAATACCTGATAATAAAAGTGGTAAGAAATAGAGATGATATGATGCACCACCGAAAAAAATAGTTGAAAGTGGGTCTTTAAACAACTGATTAAACCTATCAGGTTGATTAGCAATAAAAGAAAATATTGTTCCAAAAAATATATATAATATGCTCCACACACAGTAGGGGATAAAGATGCGTTGAAGTTTTATCCGTAAAAAATGTAAATCAATATTTTCACTTAGGTTACGGATGATGAAGAAGAAAGATGTAGCCAGAAAAAATGGGACAGCAAAATAAAAGAATAATCGGAAATGCAATGCTCCATTAGTTACAGGAATTCCCCAGGTTTCATCACCGGAATGTACAACAACAACAGCAAAAGCAGCGATTCCTCGGCATAAATCGATCCCTAATAGTCTTTGCTTATTTTCAATTTTATTCATAGTAAAATGCCTTAATTTAATTTCCAACTTCTAGATTCAAGAAAACTATGTTGCAGTATATCTACAAATACACCTTGATTTTGCAGGTCTGTGTAAAGCAGCAATTAATATGTGCATATTATGAAATTCGGTAAAATTAATTAGTTAAAAGAAGTTTCAAAAAACTTGAGATATAACCTCAGTTTCCGAAACTTTTCTGCTGACAACCTCTAGATAAAGTTTGTGCAGCCGCTCTCCCACAACTTGCCAACTATAGTTTTCACCTACTAGCTTCCGTCCGGCTTGACCCATACCAACTCTCAATTCTGGGTCTTTAACTAAATGGATTATTGCGGCCGCTAGGTCTCGTACAACTTGATATGGTTCGTCAGCAGGAATTTTAAAACCAGTTTCATCTGTAACTTGAACAGCCGGTCCCCCTAAATCTAGACAGATAACAGGACAACCAGCAGCCATTGCTTCCATGCACACCCACCCTCCAGAATCATGTAAGCTAGGATGAACTAGCACATGACAATCTTTTAATAAATCTAAAGCTTTTTCACGAGGCAACCTACCCCAAAATTTAACTTTTTTAGCAATTCCTAAATCTGATGCCAAAGTTTGAAGGTGATGCCATTCCGGTCCATCTCCCACAATCCAATATTCTGTATTTGGTAGATTTGCTTGAGCAAAAGCACGCAGTCCTAAATGAAAGCCTTTCCAGTGCAAAAGTCTACCCATGCTGATAAATTTCACTATTGGCTCATCAAGGATTTCATATTCATTCAGATGCTCTATGTCTACCGCTGATAAACCTGATTCCGGCAGAATCTGCACATGATTCACACCCATTTTATAAAGACACTGGGCTGTATCTTTAGTTGTGGCTCGGACTACAGCACTTCTTTGAGCAGTCAGACGGACAAACGGGTCTTGTTCTCCCAGCCAGCGAGCGCTGCTACGAGCAATTTCATAAATTTTGCCATTTAAGCTAAAATCCTGCCAAAAGCTCGCTGGTGCTGATTCTCCACCGCCTACAGGACCCCAAACCAGGGGAATGGGTAATAGTGACAGGAAGCAAGGACTGGAATACTTAACAAAGGTGACATGGTGGCTCAAGTCAAAGCCAATTTTCTGATGTAAGTCACGGGCGACAAAATAGGCTTGAATTTGCCAGAGGTAATAGTGAAGCTGCATTCCCCCAGACTGTCCCCAGCGTCTGCTATCTTGCCAAAAGGGCAGGGTAAAATAAACAAAGTGAAGATTGGGAATGGGGTTATGTGCCAATTCTGCGTTGATGATATCCTGACTCTCATCAGGTCGGGTGAGTACCCAAACTTCATGGTATTTAGCAACTTCGCGGGCAATATTCCAACCGACACCTGGTTCAGAACCCATACCAGGTTCACAGGAGTAAGCAGACATTAAAATCTTCATAGGGAATTGGTAATTGGTAATTGGTAATTGGGAAATTCTTTTTCCCTGCTCCTCTGTTTCTTCAGCCGTCGTTCTTGCCATGCTAGTCCTATAATTAGGGCGATAGAAAGCATAAAACCTGGTTCTTCCATTTGAGTAAAAATAAAACCCATGACGAGAACAGCTAGTAAAGTAACTTTTAAGGAATCATCCAGACCAAAATGTTGCCAGGCTAAGTAGAATAGAAACAGGTATGCACCTACACCCAAAAGTCCTAAATCTCCCCATATTCCAGCCCAACCAAAAATGGGCATGAACAACGTAGAACCCATACAAAGCCAAGAATTACCACAAAATTCCATTGCTTCCTGACTAATTGGATTGGTGGTAGCACCTAGTGGTCCGAGTATAGACCAATAATCTCTCAGAAACCAGACTCCTAAACGGCTGACAGTGTGTCCTGGACCAAGACCAAATAACCAATCCAGAGATGATTGATAATGAGATAAGATGGAACGCACTGAGTAGAATTTGGTATACCAAGCATAACCATCTGCTCCGTAAAGTTCCGGCCGCGCCCAGGCTGTAAATGCGGCAAATGCTTCTAAGTTTTGCACACACCAAAGAAATCCGAATCCAAAGAGAGCGATCGCACTCAGAAGTTTGATAGTTTTACCAAAATCCTTTGAATTCACCAAGATTAAAAGAACCCAGGCAACTAAATAAGCAAGTAAAAGTTGTTTGGAATCAGAAAAGAGAATCTGCCAAAAAGCGGCGATAACTGCTACGATTCTCATCCATAATGGAAAAGTTTTTTTATTAGTGAAGAAGTAGAGTGCAAAGACAACTGATACTGAAGCCGATACATAATTTCCCGCCCCAGAAACGAAAAAGACTCCACCGCATCCATCCGTGCCATTAAATCCGTTAGCATAAAGTTTCCCCGCATCAATTAGAGGTTTCTGGACAGCAGCGAGGACAAAGTTAATCACCGCAGACCATATCAGCCATTTCTTGATGCGGGTAATAGATTCAGCAGACATGGGAATACAGACGATGGACACGAGGAAAATGAAGGGTTCGCAAAGCATCATGAAAGAGACAATGGCGTTAATTAAGCCTGTGTTATTCCATAATGCACTAGCCAACACGGCGACGAGAAAAATGAAAATTCCCAATAAAAAAGAATAGGTAATCGCAATTTGTTTGTGATCTTTAGTGCGACTTGTGAATAATACAACTCCTAAAACAAAGGGAACAACTGCGAAGTGAGCAAGGTTAAGGATGGAGGGAGCGCGAGTAATTGAACAAAAAATTCGGGAGTAGAAAACTACAGAGAAAGCGATGATAATTAAGCTGGTATTATCAATCCATCCCTTTCTATTCGGTTTATTAGTTGTCGGTAAACGCAAATACATCATCTATACATCACAACTTTTTACTTCCAAAACTTTATAGATATTCTGCATTATTCAAACTTTACTTTCCATTGAGTTCTATTTTGAAAATCCTCTACATTTTTGATACCAAATAGATTTTCCAAACCGGATAAAGGCAGATATTGATTATTTACAGAAACGAGTTCTTTTGCGTCATCCTTTCTCTTGAAAAGTCTAAACCCAGATTTCTCCACCAATGTCAGGACATCTGAAGGTTGATATCCAAAACTCTCGTAGTTTTTGGGACATACTTCAAAATAAATACAATTTACTTTTTCAAGAGTTTCCTGAGCAGCTTCAAGAACGTATTTTTCATACCCCTCAACATCTAACTTCAAAAGAGAAATATTACTAATCTCATTTAAATAATTATCTAGAGATACAATTGGAACTTTGATACTATTCTCAGATGTATTTGAAACTTGGTTTTTCTCATCTGTATACTTATTAGTGAAGTAAATATATCCTTCGCTATTTCCTACAGCACAATTGTGAATTTGCACTTTACTCAAATTATTTAACTCTATATTTTTGCGAAGATATGAATATGTCTTAGGGTGAGGCTCAAAAGCTATTGCCTTACCAGTCTCTCCAATACATTTAGCTGCTGGTATCAGAGTCACGCCAATATTTGCTCCTATATCTATATATATGTCACCCTCTTTTAAAAAACTGGAAATAAACTCATAGTCTTCCTTCCCAGCAGTTGGTTCGTACCAATAGAGACTACTAAGTCCAGTTGGATTAAAAAAAATTTTATAGTCCTGAACCTTGATCTTAATTTTAAACAACTTACCAAGCCCAGATCTTCCCATCAAACCTGCCGTTAAGCGGCGCATTGGATATTGGTCTCGAACGATGTCCAAAAATTTTTTTCCAACAGTCATATGTTTTTGTCCAATAAAATTGTTCATCTGTAAAGCTAAAACTTTTGGATAATTCTTGTATATCACTTTTCTTTAAACAGAAAAGTACCTATTCAAAAATATATCTCATATACTGATTCAAAACTACTTCATCAGAGAATTCTCTTTCCATTAACTTTCTGCTATTCTGCTTCATTATTGCTAGTAAATCCTTATCTTTAATCAGTAATGTTAGCTTCTCAAGCAGTGCTGCTGGAGAATCACAAATATAGCCATTTTCACCATTTTGAATAACTTCAGAGGCACCCAACGCATTTTTTGTTGTGAGAATTGCCAACCCAGCACAAGCCGCTTCTCCTAAAACAGATGGATAACTATCACAGTTAGTTGGCAATACAAAAATATCATGACTTTTGTACAGTTCAATATGCTTAGGTTGTCCATATTCAACATTTTTTTCTATGGTGATGCCCGGATGATATTCAATAGAAAAACTTGTTACCATTGTCATTTTTAAGCCCGGTTTATAATTTTCCTTAAACCACTTTAAAAGTACATTTCCCCCCTTACGCTGGAAATCTCCTCCTACAAAGAGAATACGAACTTCTTGATCTCCACGCTGGGAACTGGGTGTAAATAGTTGGAGATCAAAACATAAAGGTAATTTAACTTTTCTCAGCTTACTGTCAGGGATGTCATAGTCTTTAGCTATTTGCTTGACTATAGCATTTGTTAATCCAAGTACATATCTTTGTGAATTCAGAATCTTTTTATGAATGTGTGTTAACCAACCTGGAGACGTTGAGATTTTCCAGATTGGCTCATAGAGTTTTCTAGTCCAGTCTGTAACTATATAACTTCTATTATTTCCAGTAGCAAGATATCCAAATAGTGCAACAGATACTCCAATAAATAAGACTTTTCGCTCCTCCCGATTTGCTTGGTGTATAATCTTATGAAGTTTTCGTGACTCTCTAATTCGGGAGATAAATAAGGATGAATAATGTATAGTAAAAATAGATAGTGAATGCGGATGACGAGGAGTTCGCTGAAAACGGAAATTTTTTAAGTTTATTTTAAATCTATTTTGAAATACATTGATGCGTGGATGCAAATTAAGAGGAGTTGGTACAAAACGAAAAATTTTGAGGTCTATTTCAGGTCTATTTTCAAAGAGATCAATAAAACGCTTTTCAAAGGTTGTACTACCAAGATCAACGGGAAAAGTAACTAACAAAAGTTTTTTCATTTCATTACCTCAAGCAATGTATATTTCTTCATCTTCTAAACCAAAAAAATATCTATTATTTAACAACATTTAGTTTTGCTTCTAAATGTCTTGCTAAATCGGATGAAATATTCCCTATTGAACGCTCTATGTAATGTTCTTCAAATGAAATAAAATCGTTGCTTACTAACTCTAATGATTGTTGTATTGCTGTTTCTAAATCAGATTCATTTTCATAAGAAATTCCAACTTGAGTAGGGTAATTTATCTGATTATTCATTAACGGAAAATTGGGGCATAAGACAAAAGTTTTAGTTCCAATTGCATCCGCAGCAACACCACTACATCGGTAAAAATATTTCGATTTTTCATAATTTAGAATAATAATATCACATTCTGTCAATGTAGTATGATAATCATCTTTTTTAGAGGTGTTAACTAACTTTATGCGATTGTTATCTATCTCTAATTCAGTAAATGGCGATAAATCATCAGTGCCAATAATCAGTATAAAATTTATACTTTTTTGTATTTTCAGCAATAATTTTAAGGTTTCTTCCATTTTCTTTCCTTGTCTATATTTTCCAATTAACCCGATTTTTTTCTGCTGATTTAATTCTCTGTTAGATACATTAAGTAATTTTGATTGAACAACAGGATGAAGCAAAGATATATGTTTATCTATATCTTTATCGCTAAAGCCAATATATTTTAAGATCATAAATGTCTCATTTAAAATAAATTTATAATTTAGCAGATTGTAAAGTTTTAACATAAATCTTGATGGTAAATTATCAAAAGCTTGCTGAATATTATGATGAGTAAGTATATAAACATTTTTGGTCGTAAACAGAGAAAAGCAATAGGTGAAAATTAAAAATTCATTTGAGAAACCATGCAAAATTATTACTTGTTTGTTCTTGTTTATTCTAATCTTCTTGCCCATATCTATATGGCATAAAGTTAAACCAATTGCTTTAAATAATTTGCAAAGCAGCGGATTTTTAATAGATGGTAAAATGTGAGGTTCTTGTCCTGTGATAATAGCTATGTCAAGAATTGACTCCTTAGCTACCTGATTAAATACTTGTAAGTGATTGCAATCACCCATTATTCTTTCTCCCTTAAATATTAGAGGTGAATTGTCATTTTTTACTTGGTTAGTGTGTCTGTCCAATTTATTCAGAATAAAAACGGCTTTCAGACTAAACTATTGTTTGCAACTGCAAGTTTTAATTGTTGACTTGTTAACTGCTCATAAATTGAAACTAAATGTTCTGCTGATTTTTTCCAAGTCAACTGTTTAGCTCTCACAAATCCCTGAGAAACCAATTTTTGAGAATATATGGAATCCTGTTTGAGTCTAACTACAGATTCAGAAATAGTTTGGATAATTGCGTTTGATTCGTTCTATCACTTCCAAAAAAGCTTTGACTTCGCAGTAGATATCTTGTTCGTAAAAGACTTCTTTAGACTTTGTGCTGTAATGCTTGCGAGTCTCAATATCAGTCATTTCTAGCATTCTGTCCGCTAAGACATCAGAATTACCGCAAGGATAGATCAGACCGTTGTAGCGATGGCGAACTGTATCGTTATACCCCCAATTACCACAGCGATCGCTTAAAATAGGTGGACAACCTGACACCATTGCTTCTGAAACCACAAGAGGATGGGGATCAATCCAGGATGTGACTACAAACACATCCATTGCTGCATAGTAAAGAGGAATTTTGGCTTGATTCACAAAACCCAGATTGATCACCTCTGCATTACGCAGTTGGCTAAGACGTTGATTAATCTCGGATTCTAAGTCACCTCCACCAATCATGATTCCTCTGACACGCGGATCACATTGATGGGCTTTTTCTATAGCTTCAATAAATTCAAAGGGATTTTTACGCTCAATATATTTACCTGCAAACCCATATATTAAAGTATCCTCATTCCAACTAATTTCCTGACGAATTTTCTGAATTTCGTCTTGGTTTTGCCTAATTGATTGCTCAAATCGTTCACCATCTACGGGGTGACACCCACGGACAATTTTTTCGTCTGCAACACCATAATGGCGTAAGTGAATTTCATTATGGTCGCCACAGGAGAGCCAGTAATCTGCTAAATTAAGCATCCAGGGGTAAAGAATCGCCATCATAATTTGCCGCGAGCGACTGTAGCGACAATCGGACATGATGGTTGCATCGTTCTGCATAATTAAAGGAATGCCACGAAGTTTACACAGCAGAGCAGTTAATCTATAGGAGTAATTCACAAAACTCTGCATGAAAATGGCATCGAAATTATCTGAGGTTAGATAACTAAACAACTCTGGGCTGATAACGTTCTTTTTTTGTTGGGATGGAACTTTTCCAGACAAATCTTTGAGGTAATCATACTCGTAACCACTCAATAAGTCAACATCCCAAGGTTGAGAACTTTTACCCAGTAAAATGTCACCACTCGTTTGGTTTTCATTGCACAGATAAAATACTTTGACTGAAAGACCCGCTTGTTCATTCAGCTTTTTCCATAGAGGTCCGTGATGTTGAGTTGGATGGGTAAAAACAATGCCTAAACGAAATGGAGTCTTCATAAATCTGAATCTTTGATAAATATTTATTATTGGCGGCTTATTTAACTAATGCGCGAATTTTAATTAATATCCGATCAATTGTTCTTGGACGAAGGTGCGGAGCATATAACCAGGTAAAACCCAATTTTGCTAGTGGAACTGGCATCAGTCCAACCCAGAGAAAAAAAATGCTGTAAATACATCGTTTCTGCCAGTTAAAGTCAGAATATTTCCAGAGAGACCAAAACCCCCAATAAATAAGTTGAAGTGAATTATCTGAAGAAACAGGATGGGCTTGAGGTTCTAGACGCAGAGATGCTAAACGTGACCACAAACGACCCAGGGATCTCTTTTCCAAGTCATTAGGAACTTCCAGTCCGAACTCCTTAGCTCGTTGTAGCAGTAGGGAAAAGTTTTGCAAGTCATGTTGAACAAATCGGCGAAATCGGCTGCCCGAAACTGATGTTAACGCCCATTGGTTGCTGTTGTGAATGCGATATAAACCAAGTGCTTCTTCAATGCTCACAACCTGACCATAAAATGGTGTTGAGATCATCAAATAGTCATCTGCTGTGGTCTTATAGTCATCAGGAATTGGGAAAACATTAGTTAGAACAGTCCGACTGTAAGCATTACCGCTCATCGGCGTACTTGTATAGCCACTGGTTTCTAGCAAATGCCGCCACACCTCTCCAGAAGACAACTTTGCTTCAGTCGTAGGAATGTAATATCCTAATGGTTGCTTTTCAGTATCTACGACTTTTAAGCGGTAGTGAACTTTGCCAACTCCTGGCTTCCACGCCTTTACAACCTGCTCAACTGCATTAGGCAAGAGACAGTCATCAGAGTCAAGAAAAAGGATAATATCACCATGACTTGATCCAAAGCCACTATTTAGAGCCGCAGCTTGTTTGCCGTTTTCTTGAAAGATGGGGATGATGCGATCGCCATATCCAGCAATAATATCACGAGAATTGTCAGTTGAACCATCATCAACAACAATAATTTCAGTATGAGGATAGGTTTGGTTAATGGCGCTATTAATGGACTCTGCCAGAAAGCGATCATAATTGTAATTGTTAATGATAATGCTAACGAGAAGCTGATTCCTCATATTCAGATCCTCACCTGTGAATTACTCAAAAAGGGATGTTTAGGCAAAGTAATCCAATTAGGGGGAATAAAGTCAGATAAAACAGTATCTTTGTCATTCCAAGGGTTAGGAGAAATTACCAGCTTATCCTGATGCTCTGATAACCAGGCTCCCCACCAACTAAATGTACTGTTTGCAATTACAAAGTGTTTGCACTGGCTCATTAGATACAAAGATTTTGCTGGTGTAAATCCTTCTATATAAATAACTTCGCAATCAACGGAAGTTAAAATTTCACGGCAGTACGAGATATCATCAGAAAAAACAAAGATGTAATCAACAGATATTCTGTCACGAACAAGATTAATGCCGTTCAGATAATATTCATTTGAACAGACTCCCAAATGCGAATTTTCCAAAAAATCACCTCTTCTGATACTAACCGCCAGACATTCTGTTTGGTTAGCCAAATTCAAGAATCTGGAAAGCGGTTCACATATAAATTCACTTCTTAAAGAGAAGGCTTTAAGAATTACGTCTCTTTCTGGGAAAAAGCTGGGCGACTGAAAAAATCCTGTATATGATTGATATGGTTTTGCTAAATCCAAATCATAATTACCCGTCTCACTTTCTATGAATAGATTATCTGCCTTGTAAAACCTTCTGAGGGTAGAATTATGCTGAATTCTATTAGCGAATGAATGCAGTTTAGAACAATATTGAAAATATTTAAATACGGATAACTCCTTAAACAAAAATCTCTCAAATCCTTTATGTGTGGATAAATGATCATCAAGTAAGATTTTGACCTTAAATCGCTGCGAAATATTCAAAGCTAAAGCCAGTTGAAACAACTGATTACCCAGCCTTCCGTCGAGTCTAATGGAAACTTTTTTGGCATATTTCATAGATTTGAAAATCACACTCCTAACACTCCTAATTTAGTCAACACTGAATCTGATATCTCCACTGGTGTAAGCAGCATATTTTCAGAATCTGCTTTGGGATCAAATACTTCAATAAATCCTGCATTTGAAATTTGCTTAAAGAAACGATATTTTAAGGGCTGAAGAAGATTCACTACATCAAGAAATGAGGAGCCAAACTGTGGTAAAAAATAGTTATTAAATTCACCATAAATAATTGGACGATGTTGACCTATAAAAGATATAGCACCATGCAAAAACATAACTTCAGCTCCTTCAACATCAATCTTAATAAGGTGACAAGTTTCAATTTTTTGCTCCTTTCCAAAGGTATCCAGCTTTTTCAAGTGTGCTTTATTATTAATATTAATTTTAAAAAAATCACGAGAAATTCCGCCTTTAACCATTACCGCATTGCCAGTTAATGAGTTGTTATCACTAGCCATTGCCATTTCGATAAAGCCTTCTTGATCGCCAAGTGCAATTTCGTGAGCTAATACAACTGCTTCCAATTTATTTAATGCAATGTTTTTAATAAGTCGATCAAAGTTATTTTTCACAGGTTCAAAAGCATATATCTTTCCATTTAATGCTTTTAGCCTATTGCCTAATGCTACTGAGTATAAACCTATATTTGCCCCAACGTCTAGCACAACACAGTTTTCCTTTAAACAGCCAGACAATTTTGAGATAATTTCATCATCATAACTGCCTGTCCAGTAAGGCCATTGCTCTGTTCCACTCCTTACATCTAATTGCATTAAACTTTTATCTCGCATTTCAATAATTGTAATGCATTCTTGATCGTTGTTATAATTACTCAACAAATGACTGATTATTTTTCCTAGTCGAAATTTGCCACGAATATATGGTGTATGACGAGAAAAAGAAGCAATTTTATTACGAAGTTTATACATTTTTTTACCTCTAAAATTTATCTTTCACTAGGATTAAAAAGTGAGAATCAGCATCTTCCTGTAATCACTTCCTGGTAACTGCCTGATTTGAGAATTCGACCCTGTTCAAGTTGGTAAATACAATCGCAATGCTCAATTGTTGAAAAGCGGTGAGCAATAATAATGATGGTCTTAGTACCAGCTAAAGCTTTTGTTGCTTCAGTAATCAGATGTTCTGTTTCAGTATCTAGAGCAGCAGTTGCTTCGTCAAAAACTAGTATTTCTCTTTCGTGATAAAGTACCCGTGCAATCCCAACTCTTTGGCGTTGTCCTCCTGATAAAAGAACTCCCCGTTCACCAATAATAGTTTTTACTCCATCTGGAAGTTGGTCAACCACTTCGCTAAGTTGAGCCATTTGAATCGCTTTCTTTAATTTATTTTGGTCAATTAAATAGTCAGGGACTCCAAATGCAATATTTCGCTCAAGGGTATCATCAATCAAAAATATAGACTGAGGAACATAACCAAGCATATTTTGCCAGGCGCGTAAATTGCTATAAACTGAAACACCATCAACTTTGATATCTCCAAATTGAGGGATAAAAAGACCCAAAAGAACATCAACCAAAGTAGTTTTACCGGCACCAGATTTACCAATTAGTCCAATAGACTCTCCCTTACGAATAGATAGGGAAATATCTTCTAGTAAATTTCTTGTAGTGTTGGGATATCGAAAGGTGAGGCTATCTAAAATAACTTTATCGAAAAACTGAAATTTTTGCTGGTTGTTGCTTGGCAATAAGGCATGAGAATCCAAGTCGGTTATCAGCTTTTCTTTTTTCAACTCCTTCATATCAAAGAATAGCCGATTAAGATAATAAATGTTACCTCTAATCACATTAATGCCAGAGATTAAATTTCCAAAAGCTGCTATCAGACGAACTGAAGCGAGTGAAAAAATTCCTAAAACCCCAATCAGGCTTTGTGTATCATCCTGATTGAAGGTGATAAATAAAAATGTAAAGCCAATCAAGAAGCTCATCATTAATGGCTCAAGCACAAAACGAGGAAGATTACTATAGGCTGAGAGTAAAGTGTTAACTTTAGCGTAAATTCTCGATTGTTCCTCCATCTGATCATTAAAATAGGATTCGCAACCAATTACATGAGTTTCTTTCAAGCTACCTAATCCATGATTTGTAATACGAATTATTTCGCCATAAGCATGAAATCTCTGTTCACTCCAATGAGCTAAACGATCTTTCATTGGATGCAATAACCCAAAGGAAACAACTAGAAGAACGACAATAATAATCAAGGCGATTGTATTGGTTTTGATTAAAAGTAGCATTAATGCCAGAACAATTATAGTGTTAGATACAAATGTCAAGGTGTTAGATACTACACCAAAAGAAACTGCATCTGTTGAATCAATAATATTTTGAACAAGTGTTGCTGAATTAATCCGCAAATGGTAGAGGTAAGGAGCAGTTATGTATACTTTTAGGAGCTTACAAGATATGTCTCTTCTTAAACTATTGCTAAATTTGAACACCATTCTTTGAGCATGAAAAGCCAAAAATGCTTTCAGATAAAAAGTAATAATAACCAACGATCCGAAAATAATAGAAAATTGCTCCCCAGAGTGAAAATTCATCTGGTTATAAATTAAATATAACCAGTCAATACTTTTGATTGTATCTGGTTTAGTAATGATCGTAATGAATGGACTAATTATTCCAGTACCAAAAACTTCCAAGCTAGAAATAAAAAGGAATAAAACAAGCATCTGTATGAGCGATTTGTAATTTCCTTTTGTAATATATAAAAGCCTATAGAGAAAATCAGTCATGAGTGCATTACCTAATTGTTTTAGCTTCACAAATTGGCAGAGTATCCACTTTTGAAAAACATAATTCTGGTACTCTAAAAACCTTAAGATATGGTTTATCTAAAAAAATATATCTGCCAAAAGTGGATGCTCGCCAAACTAACAAATAACCTATTGCCAATTTAATTTTCAGAGTTGTCTTTTAAATATCCATGTGTCCTGTGTGGTAGCAATAGGTTTATACTTGTGCGCCAATTATACTTTTGAGCTATTTTGAGCCAATGCCGCAATCGTTGATGGATTGGCATTAGACAGATATGCCAATCTAGATTAATATCCCATCCATGTATATATGGTATAAAAACATCTGGTTCACCAGTAAACATCTGATCATCCTTTGAATCTAAATTTATATTAGTTTTAGATACATTAGCTGCTCGAATGTATACTTCTTCCAAGAAACGTTGCCAGTGAGTACCCGTATGGAAATTTGTAATTTTTATTTGAGTTCTCTCTCCCAAAGATAGGCGAAATTCTTCGTCTTGAATCAAATTTGAGAGAATTTTTGTGTATTCATTCAGATCACCTGCAAGAAGCATATTGTCAGTCAGACCTGGTGCATCGGAACCGAGAATTTTGCACGCATCTGAATTCGAGTGGTAAGGATATTGGCTTACTAAAGGTACACCATAACTACCTGCCTCTAAAAGCGATGTAATCGAGGTAAAGGGAAATGAATCCACATAGATATCAGCAGCTTGGTAAAACACAGCAGTATCTTCGGTCTCAGCAAGAACTCGAATTCTCCCTTGGGTTTTCTGAATAGCTACGGACCAATCTTCATCACCATTAGCCGGTCCAATAACCACTAAAATAGCTTGCTTGTATTTAGCCAATACCTGTATATGTGCATCAGCGAAAGTTATTTCGTCTATTGTTTTGTACTTAACAGACCTAGCGATGGAGAGTAGCAAAATACTATCTTCAGCAATACCAATTTTTTGCTTGGCTTCTGCACGGGACAGTATTCTTTGAGTAGGTCTTAGAGTTATAGGAAGCAGTATGTTACGATCTATCTCGATTCCTCTACGGATATGTGATAAAGACATAGCAGACTCACGGAGGTTAATCACTATATCGCTAATACCAGCTCCTAGCCAGAACAAGTGGTCTAAGTGATTCAGATAGAGAATCGGTGGAGATTGTTCCTTGTTGGCAAAGGCAATCATAGGAATAACATCCTGTCCAAACAGATGAAGCACAACCAAATCTGCTCCAGATGCAATTTCCCGCAGGCGTTGGGAACAGGAGATCAGATCATCGAATCCTTCGTTCAGCACGTATATCTTGCCTTTACTATTAATCACAGCTTCTCTCAGAGCTTTTGGTATCTTAGCTGGTGCTTGCCGCGTTAACACAACAGAGTGGGAAGACCCAGTATCTTGCTGAATCCAACGCCACATCATTCTGGAATGTCCACCAATAACCCCTGTAGAGGTGGCAACGTGCAATACATTTCTGTGGGTTCTAGACAAAGACAGACTCTTACTAGGATAAGCACTTCTTTTTAGAGCCTTTTGTCCGATTTCGACCAAAATGCGCTCAAGCTCTGGACTGGCAAAAAGACCACAATGTTTTCCGATTGCATATGCAGCAGCCATTTCTGCATATACGGCAGCCATAGTATACTCGCCACTCTCTACATAATCCTTTGCCTGAGCAACTAGGCTACGGAATTCTTTGAAGTTCTCTGGAATAATAAGACGGCTTTCTTCTTGCCAAAGCTTGAGTCTGTTGCTAGTTAATATTTCCATACAATTTTCCTTAAACGCGAATACTTTTGGAGGTGTGTAAGTTACTGCCATTTAACGGGAGCAACGCGATTTTGTGAGATCGGGTTTTCATTCTCAATAAATACCATTGATTCTCAACAAGTTGGTCTGTTCTTTGTTAGAAAGTCCTGCAAGAATAAGCTTACTAACAGCTTCAACCGCATTTCCTTTCCCTAAAGACCTTAACGGGTGACAAGGCGGCTAAAGAGCTTGTTTCATAAGGGATAGAGCCTGAAAGCCCCGTTGAAAAAAGAGGCGTTTATGAGGCTTGAGATTGATTAAATTCAGAGCTAAATCAGCCCATAATTCCATACCATAAATCCATAGTTGTCCGTAGAGAGCAAAGCTAAAATCACTTTGACGTGGGTACTTGTCCTGATGTTGTTGAATACGTCCGGCATAAGTCTCTATACCTAATTTTTTCATCCGTTGACCGTGCATAGTGGCTAAACTATAAGCAATGACAATCAATAATACTAAAGCTAAAAAGCGAGTTTCATTTACTTTAGTATCCTCTAAATTATAACCACCAGTTTTACAATCCTTAAAGAATTGCTCAATTCCCCATCGACATCTATAGAGGCATAAAGTTTGTTGGAGAGTTGGTAGATTCGTCAAGATATACCAAGGTTCTTTTGGTCCAGAGTTCCGATATTTTCTCTTCCAATAAACAGCGATATTAAATAAGCCTAATTCATCCCCTTTACCACATTTAACTTTTTCATAAAATCTCGACATTCCTGGCTTAAATCCTTGATTTTTAAGAACTTGATATTCTTGTTCAGGTTTTTCTTGAAAATAAAGGTTTTTCTTCTGGCGTAAAGCGAAGTAAACTCCTTGCTCATCAAGCCATTTAGCCAGTTTTGGACTATGAAATTCTCTGTCTGCTAACACCACAATTCGACATTTTTTTAACAACTTTATTGCTGTTTTTATTAATCTTTTCTGTGTTTGTAAATTACTATTTCCGACATGATTTAATGTTTCCCAATATAGTGGTAGGGCATGAGTACCCCATACCAATGTCACCATAAATATATTTCGCCCCTTCCACTGTGTTCTATCCAGTGCTACCATCCAATAACCATATTTTTGATACTGTTTTTTATGAAAATAACGGCGCTGTTCTCGATTCAGTTGTTTTGGTGTTAACGATTGTCTAATCCAATATTTTATCAATGGAAACCATAATAATTTTACGCAGAGTTTACCTATTCCTAAAAATCTTTGTAGATTACGTTTCCTGCTTTCATATTTAATTGGTTGGGGAAACAAGCTGGCCAATTTTGACAGTTTTACTTGGCGATGAGCCTGTATTAATAACAACAATATCTCTAGTGTCAAATACTGCTGTTCACTCAAATGCTTTCGGAAAATTGTTTGATATGATTGTGGTAACATTTTTTGCTTCGGGGGCTTCTTTGTCCCTATTTTTTTACTCCCTTATTTTCTCAAATTATTGCCACATCTCATCTTCAACCGCCTTGTCACCCGTTAAGCTGATTACGCCAAAGAAATTTATTTAGAGTCCGCCAGGAATAAATAGGAAGTATGATGAACAACCCATAGGTAATAAAATATGAATGAAGATAGGTTAAGGTTGGTTTACCATACGTCCACTGAATTACTGCTTTCATGAATGAATAATCATTGTTTTGAGATGCGAGCAACTTGACCAATAATATGCCTAATACAGCACATAGAAGTGGAAGAAATAAAATTTGATATTGCTTTTTAATGATCTGAAAAATCCGCAGTTCGCTTAAAGAATGAAAAAAATTTTTAAATGGTGGAATAGGATTAGTAACAAAAGCAAAGGCGATAGGAATAATAAGAGCGGATTCCCTAATCATTACTCCCAAAAAACTTACTATTCCTAGCAAACTGACAACGGAAAAGCAAGGTCTATATCTGAATCTTTCAATTCCTATCAATCCAATAAGTAGAATTACTATTAGCCATGGATCTACCAAAGTAGGATAAAAATACGTGAAACGAACGGAACCCAATCCATGTGTAATAAAAAGAATAACTAAAAATGTTCTGATACGCCAATTGTTCAAATATAAATGCAACCAGAATTTTAATAATATCGTTGATAATAGGTTGGCAATTATATTTACAATTTTGAAACCAAATAGTAAGTTGTTTTTGAAAAATAAAGCCACTAAAAATGGCGTTCCAATGCGATAAACAAAAGGTGCATCTTCTCTTATTTTCAGTCCTTTTGAGATTTGTTCGGCAACTTGAAAGTAGTGAGTACCATCCCAACCCTGACCTTGGTTGTATGAAATGGGTTGTTGGAATACTTGACTGGCTATATTGACCACAATAAATACAAACAAGATAATAGTAATCTCAAGAATGGTTCTATTTCTTTCTACATTGACTATAGCCACAGTTGACCTCACAAAGTTCAAAGGTAAGTATGAAGGATTTTCTGGGTTTATGGTAAAAAGGGAGCTTTCGATACAAAAGCCTGTAAATTTGCGACCAGAAAGCTTGATTTTTAGTGTTTATAACCATTTATGATGTCACCGATTCAGAAGACGAATCGATCTCACATAGAGGCGTAGAGAGTAAGAGTGTGGAATCTTTTTAGCAATACTGATTTTGAATTTCTATCTCTGGATTTGATTGACAGGCGGCTTTTAATTCGTTGACTACAATATCTTGTTCTTGCTCACTCATCTGATGAAATAAGGGCAACAGAATAGCGTGATCCTGTGCTTTTTCGCTTTCAGTTAAGCGATCGCAACTTCCTATTTCACGCATATTCTTTTCTTTAGCAACTCCACAAGACCAAGCTTCAATCTGATATGCAGGTTCACGGTGGGCGCACATAATCCCCCGTCATGTACCAATTCCAGCATCTAACATGACCTGCATCATTTGGCGTTGGTCATATTGTGGAGATAACCGGATGCAGTAACTTTGCCAGTTACTCTTAGCCCAAGTTGACTCTGTTGGTAATTTCAATCCTGGTATATCTGCCAACTGATGATGATATCGCTGTGCTAAATAACGACGGCGTTCCACAATTTCCGGTATGCGTTTGAGTTGTTCCCGTCCGACTGCTGCCTGAATATCAGTCATACGGTAGTTGTAGCCCAACATAGGGTAAGTCTCGAAAATGACCTGTTTTGCCCCGTGACGGACAGTATCAGGGACACTCATCCCATGTTGTCGCCAGAGGCGAAATTGTTGATCCCATGCAGGATTATTAGTCGTAATCATCCCCCCATCACCTGTGGTAATTACTTTGCGGGGGTGAAAGGAAAAGCAAGCAATATCTCCGTGGGGTTTACCAATTTTCTCCCACTGTCCATCCCAGAGAATTTCACTACCAATGGCACAAGCTGCATCTTCAATCACTGGTAAATTGTGGCGGTGGGCGATCTGCTTGCAGCAGCGCTTCGCTATCGCTAAAATAGCTTTCAGATCACAAGGCATTCCCATTTGGTGGACAATGAGAATAGCGCGAGTGCGTTCATTAATCGCATCTTCAATTAAGACTGGGTTGATGTTATATGTCTGCGGTTCAATATCCACAAAGATTGGAATCGCGCCACAGTAGCGGATGCTGTTAGCGGTGGCAATATAAGAATGGCTGACAGTAATTACTTCATCCTTTGGCTGCACACCGACGGCTAACAATGCTAGATGCAAAGCTGTAGTGCAATTAGAGACAGCACAAGCATAATTTGCCCCTACATAAGCCGCAAATTCCTGTTCAAATCCAGCAACTTCTGGTCCTTGAGTCACCCAGCCGGACATGATAGCGCGTTTGGCTGCTTCTGCTTCTGGTTCGCCAATCCAAGGTTTAGCAATGGGGATATTTTGCATCTTCATGGCTTGCGCCACGCTATCGCTATCAGACATGGCTTGTTTCCTTTGTCAGTTTTTGTTTGTGCCACCAAGCAACCAAGCGAGATAACCCTTCTTCTAGAGATACCTGGGACTCAAAGTTCAATAACTGCTTGGCTTTGCTCACATCTGCCAGTCGGCGCTGCACGGCGTTAACTTTACGTTCTGGTTTATATTCTGGTTGGAGATCAGAACCCATCACTTTCAGTAAACTATGAGCTAAATCATTTAAACTAGTTTCTACACCACTAGCAATATTGAAAACCTGATCTGTGATATCAGCTTTAGCAGCCAAGATGTTAGCTCTAGCGATGTCTTCGATATACACAAAATCCATTGTTTGCTCACCATTACCGAAAATCAGTGGTGGCTGTCCGGCAATAATTCGCTCCATCCAGCGAATTAATACCTCAGTATAAACACCGTAAATATCCATGCGAGGTCCATAAACATTGAAGTAGCGTAATCCTACATAATTCAGTCCATACATTTCATGGAAACTACGGAATAAACCCTCATTAAAGGTTTTCGCAGCACCGTAGATGGTGCGATTATTGTAGGGATGGTGAGATTCAGTTGTCGGGAAATTCTCCGCCATGCCATATATTGACGCTGAAGAGGCTGCGACTACCTTTTTTACCCCAGCTTTGACTGCTGCTTCGAGAACATTAAAAGTACCATCTGCAAGAACTTCCAATGCTAGACGGAGTTCTTCGGCACATTGGGTAATCCGAATCGCAGCTTGATGAAATACTATATCCACACCTTGCATGATATCAGCAAGAAGTTGGCGATCGCGTATATCACCCTCCACCACAACCAAAGGACCATTGGCTTGTGTCCAAGCTAGATTATCACGACAGCCGCGGGTAAAGTTATCGAGGACAATAATTTCTGCCACTTCCTCTTTTACCAGTAAATCGGCAATATGAGAACCAACTAAACCTGCACCACCTGTAATTAAAATTCGTTTATTTTGCATATTCTGTACCCAGGAAGTTCAAAAAAAAGTTTCAGTCATATTGAGTTAATTACCGTCATTGCAATCTGAGTTTGGAATTCCGTTGTCAGTTCTGCAAACATAGGCAGTGAAAGCACTTCTTTAGCTGCTAGTTCCGAATGAGGAAAATCACCTACTTGATATCCTAAATCTGCGTAAGCCGGTTGCAAATGCACGGGAATCGGGTAGTGAATCCCTGTTTGGACTCCCTGCTCATGTAACCGCTGTTGTAGTAAATCCCTTTCTGTAGAGCGCACGGCATAAATATGGTAAACGTGATGACTGTATGGCATTACCTTCGGAGTGATCACGTCTGATTTTGCCAGTAGTTTATCGTACTGTACAGTGATCGCTCTCCTGGCTTCTGTCCAAGCATCTAAGTGGCGTAACTTCACCCGTAAGATTGCTCCTTGCAAGCCATCCATGCGGTAGTTATAACCCTTGAGGACATGATGATACTTGCGTTTTTGTCCCCAGTCGCGCAGCATATCAATTATCTGGGCGTATTTGGGGTTATTGGTGACTACCATCCCACCCTCACCGTAAGTCCCTAAATTCTTTCCCGGATAAAAGCTAAAACAACCCAAATCTCCAATACTACCAACTCGTTGCCCCTTGTACTCAGCCCTGTGTGCCTGTGCGGCATCCTCAATCACAATCAGACCATAACGACGAGCAATCTCTAAAATTGGGTTCATGTCTGCTGGTTGACCATAGAGATGAACTGGCAAAATTGCTTTAGTGCGTTCGGTGATAGCTGCTTCAATTTTGGTGACATCTATAGTCAAAGAAACAGGGTCAATATCGACAAAAACAGCCTTAGCTCCGGTATAGTCAATGGCGGCTACGGTAGCTACAAAAGTGAAAGGTGTGGTAATTACTTCATCCCCAGGACCAATACCAGCGGCTAATAATGCTAGATGAAGGGCGCTAGTACAGCAATTCTCATTTTGAAAAAAATAAGATAAAATTCTCTTAATTTAAGTGTAAACCCTGTATTAAATTATTCTTTTTTAATAGATAATTATCATCCGACGCTGGAGATAGATAGGGTTTTAAAAATCTTTAAAAATCTAGACATGAAGAATTGATTTCAACTTACCAATCTAGCTGAAATTCTAAGCAAATTTATAGTTTTTTGAATAAATAACTTTCTCCTCCTCTTTCAATATATTGACATTTTTCAACCAGAATTTATTTTTTTAAATGGGACATATTCCCTGAGAATAAATGAGAAAAAATCCGACCAATCTTTAAACCAAATAAATTTTAATAGGCTACGCATATCATTAAAAAAAGAAGTTCGGGTTACTAATAACTCACGAACTTTCTGATAGGTATAATTAACTAAATCTAAAACAGTATGAAATAAAAAAGCTAATAAATTCAAAGACAATAATAACTCACACAAATGATTTTCTCCATGACCAAAGTTATGCTCTAAATTATAACCGTGATTTTTAAGAATGTTATTCCCTTCATTCTCAACTTTCCATCTGCTGCGTGCAGCCTTGACAATTTTTTCAACATTATTTTCAGTGATCTTATGATTAGTAATCCAATTATTTTGGTAGATGATTTTCTGTGTTTTTTCATTAATAACAGTTACTTCGCACCAATTAACTTCGAGACTGGAGTCTTCATCTTTTAAGGGAACTCTAGAAGCATAACGATAACGATAAATTAAATTTTTTCGTCCATCCCATTGTTTGGTTTCAACGGTTGCAACTTCTCCACTTTTTTCTAAGAAGTCTAGCCATTCATATACAGTTTTATGCGACGCTTCCAGACAAACAAAAATAAAATTATAACCTTGTTTTAGAGCTAGTTCACAAATAGGTTGGTGAGAGTACAAGTCGTCCCCTAAAAGAGTTGCAGCATAACCATACTTGTTTTGATGATTCTTATTTAACCATCTTTTAACCGCTGCATTTTCACAATCTTGTTTTTGATGCCCATCTTGCTTTTTAATAAATTCTGGTTCTAAATTAATTACTTGTTTTTGATTAGGAGAAACTACAATGGGTGTGACACAGCCATGAAAATAAGTTGTAGTTCCATTTCGATGATTACGACAATTACAATGAGGGCAACTAATTTTTTTAGATGAGAAATATTCTGTCCCATCTAAAGCGATTAAAATTTCTTCATCTAAATAGACAAACTTTTTCAAAACTCCATTTTTATTTAACCATTCATAGACTTCTTGAAAAGTCATAAAGATAGTAGCGGCTGGAACTGGATCTAACAAATTTCTTATTTGATTATCACAGGGGATTTTCTTAATTGAAAATAAACTTTCTGCGTTATCTTTTCCTTTATTGCTTTTCATTAATCTTTGATGCTCTAAAAAAGACGCTGACTGCGTAAAAAAGATTGAAAATGCTGCCATCACTGCGTCTTCTACCTGATATTTCGTATTATTTCCAGGTTTTCTTTCATCAGGTAAATCATGTAATTGTTGACGTAAAAATTGCATTAATTCAGGAATTTCTAGTGTCGCTGTCTTTGGAGTCATGTTTGAGTAATTTGATGCACTATCAGATTTTTAACTCACCGATTTTACATCATCTGACAACAATTATAAATTTTTATTTCCCTTGGATTCCCTATTCTAAAACCCGAACGATAAACTGGATTTTCCCCATTCGTTGTCAAGCAATCTCTCTAGTTTATTGAGTATTCATACTTATTTTTCAACCCGACTGTTTTTTTAGCCAGAGGCAATGGCTAAAAAATAGTTACTTTGTACTATATTTTGAATTCCAAAATCGGGGCTAATACTTTATTTTTTTCAAAATGAGAATTGCTGGCGCTAGTACCTGTATTCACAGCGATTCCATATTTAGCATCACAGTAGTAAGAAAACTCTTCTTCTAAAGCAACGACCTCACTACCTAAGACAAATTGTGTACTTTCTAGGGCTTTAAAGACAGCGGCGTTAATTTCATTTTTGATGCTATTGTACTGAGCTTTCAAGTCTACAAATGGAATCATGCTGCCACCTCTGCTAAGTCAAGTTCAACTAATCGTCCCTGCTGCTTGATGGATTGGGTAGCAGCTTCCAGAATTCTCACTACCCGCAATCCTGCTTCTCCATCTGTGATAGGGCGATTCCCTTGGCGAATACAATCAATAAAATGTAATGCCTCGGTTTGTAAAGCTTCTGTCATATCCAACTTGGGAGACCACATATCACCGGTGCGATAGCCGACCAGCATTTGGTAAACGTTCTCAGGACTGTCATTCACAGTAATTCCTTTGTCGTACACCTTAATCTTTTCACTCGGTTCTAAATCGTCATAGCAGACCATTTTTTGACTACCACCCAGTATTGTCCGCCGTACTTTTACTGGTGCGAGCCAATTGACATGAATATGTGCAATCAAATTATGATCAAAAAATAAGGTTAAGTAGGCAATGTTTTCTGGTTCGCTAGAAATGTGACTCATGCCTGTAGCAGATACGGCATAAGGCTTCGACGGCAATACATAGTCCATAATTGAGAGGTCATGAACTGCCAAATCCCAGATTACATTCACATCATGCTGGAATAATCCCAAGTTGACACGCACGGAATCATAATAATAGATATCGCCGATAGCCTTTGCCGCTACCAGTTCCTGCATTTTTCGCACTGCACCTGTATACACAAAGGTGTGATCTACCATCAACACCAAATTGCGTCTTTCTGCCTCATCTATCAGTCTCATTGCCTGTTGGGAGGAAACAGTCATGGGTTTTTCTACTAATACGTGTTTCCCTGCTTGCAATGCAGCTAAGGCTAAATTGTAATGGGTAGAAACTGGTGTAGCGATCGCAATTGCATCAATATTTGGATCTGCAAACAGGTCCTGGCTATTTGTCGTTAACTTGACGGCTGGATACCGAGATTGCACCTTTGCTAGTCTATTTACTTGAAAATCACTAACTGCTATGACTTCTGCTCCTGGAATATCAGCAAAACTGCGGACTAAATTCGGACCCCAATAGCCATAGCCGATAACACCAATTTTGATTGTATTAATTGCCTGGACTTGCTGATTAGTAGAGATATTCAGCCTATTTGAATAAATATTTTTATCCAAAGCCATTTCAGAATGAGCATGAGTATTTGTCATTATATCCCCACTATATAAAGAGTGAATTTTACAAAAATTAATCACTAGAAAACAATGAAAAAACAAAGTAATTAACTAGAAATTTGCACCGTTTCTTGAAAATAATCTTTTTGAAATTATTTCGATGATTTTGAAGATTAATGTGATGATAAAACCATGCTATTCCTTGAATTTCTAGCTCGAAAAAGCAAAAAATCAGATAGTTTGTTGCCAGAATATTTGATTTTTTGTAGAAATTTCAAAGGTAGAATATGTTGTAAAATAACATTGTTGCATAGTCCATTGTAGACAAATTGGCAAAATTTATTAAGCTCTGAATTTGCTAAAGATATTGTTTAAGATTCAGAGGGAACAGGGAACGGGCAACAGGGAACAGGAAAAACTCATGTTTAAAAACATGAGATTGAAATAATGACACTGTTTTTTTCGTGCTACGCATCTTTTAAAAACATCCTTTTTTTGACTGAGCTTTAAACTCAGAACTAAAGTTTCTTATTTGCTCCCTGTTCCCTGTTCCCTGTTCCCTGTTCCCTGTTCCCTTCTTTTGTAAGCCAAAAAATAAATGATCCTGTTTTGTCATGCTGAGTGTAGCGTTCGCGGAGCGTGGCGTTAGCCATAGCGAAACGAAGCATCTCTTGAGATTCTTCACTACACTTCGTTTCGTAATGCCTCTGGCACGCTGCGCGAACAGAATGACATTGGGCATTTCTTTTTGTGGAGTTCTCTAAAACCTATTGGAAATTGCTTTAAAAGCCGAAGTATTACCAGGTTGATCTGAATGAGCTACTATTGGCAACTTACCTGTATTAGGAATACCACCTATGACTCTTGCAGGGACTCCAACCACAGTTGCGTAATCAGGAACATCATAAGTGACTACTGCTCCAGCCCCAATTATGGCATTTTCGCCAATTGTGACTCCTGCAAGGATTGTGGCATTACTACCAATAGAGGCACGGCGTTTCACATAAGTCCTAATTACACACCAATCAGCTTCAGTTTTTAGGCTGCTATCTTCATTCGTTGCGCGAGGGTAAATGTCATTGGTAAACATCACTCCGTGACCAATAAACACTTCGTCATCAATGATTACGCCTTCGCAAATAAATGTATGTGATGAAACTTTGCATTTAGCTCCGACTATGACATTTTTCTGGATTTCAACAAAGCAGCCAATCTTGGTTTCATCTCCAACTTCACAACCGTAAAGATTAACAAGGTGCGGATGAAAAATTTTAACGTCTTTACCTAATTTAACATGGTTATTTATAGCCATTTTTACCTTTTTTCCAAAAAACTTTAGGACAACAATGATACCTTGTGAAACTTTTTCACACTTTTTAGATAGTATATTCTCAAGAATTATCTTAATCAGATATGGGATAATATCTGTTTAAAATCTATCAGTTAATTCAAAAGGTATGGAGTTTCAGTATTAGTGTTTGCCAAGTTAATCAAGAATTCTGGCAACACTATACAATGATTAGAAAAGTATACATCTCTATCGCTAGACATATATATTTAATAATATAATCTTGGGTTGTGGGGAAAATTTTATGCTTATAGAGGGATGTATTATAACTGAGAAGTAAAGCATTACACCAAATCAAAATATAATAAAATTTAAAAGTAAATATCTATTTCCTAAGTTTATATTTATTTTACATAATTTTCACAATTATTGCTCAAAACTATGATAATTATGGTTTTATAATTCAACAAAACAAAAATATAGAACTCCTATTTGATTTGGGTACGGCTCTTTTGGGAGAACAGTTTTGTTGAGGATACGCTATATAAACAGAAGATCATGTAGACAAAGATCGCAAAAATATTCCTTAAATATGAGAGTATTTACTTTCCCTTTTGGCAGATAGACTTCTTTCAATGAACCATATCGTAGGGCTTTTAGATTACGAGGATTATATTTGTTCCAAAAGTGGATGCTTCAGAAAATAGAAAATATAGAAGGTTGGCGATGATAAGAAAACACTATCCTTATGAGAATTTGTCGAAAACAAATGGACATCAGCATCAATATATGCCTCTCCTCTACACAGATCAGTCAGAAGAGAGTAATGAAGGTGGATTAAACTTAGGTAAATTATTGGTAGTTGTTCGTCGCAGAATCATTGTAATTGCCATCGGAACAACCACTTTTGCATCTGTTAGTGTAGGATTAGCTTTGAATAAGCCTCAAATGTATGTTTCTAAATTTGAACTTTTAACTGAGCCGATAACCGCTGAAGATAAAGTAGTCCAAGATGACAGATATAACAGAGGTGATTCTAACAAAATAGATGAAACTCAGTTAAAAATTTTACAAAGTCCTAAATTGATGTCTCCTATCACCCAAAAAGTGCAAAAGTATTACCCAGGTAGCAGCGCACCTCAACTTAATATCAAACTCCTACCCAATACCCAAATTTTAGAAGTCAGTTACCAAGATCCCAACCCTAAAAAAGTTTTGTTTGTATTAAATCAAGCATCTGAATCATACTTAAAATACAGTTTAGAAGAACGCCGAACAAAAACTAAATTGGGAATTAAATTTGTTGAAAGACAATTGCCGCAACTACTAAATAGAATGGAAACTCTTCAGTCACAACTACAACTTTTTCGGCAAAAATATGGACTGATTAATGCTGAAGTTCAAGGACAGGAACTTGCTAGTCAATTTAACCAAATTGTGCAGAAACGGCTCAATGCAGAAATGCAATTAGCTAGAACTAAAACACTCTATACTATTCTACAAAAACAGTTGAGACTGGAAACGGATGAAGCAGAGGCTATTTCCATATTGAGTGAGTCTCCTGATTACCAGAAGCTATTAAGCCAACTCCAAGATAGAGAAGCTACAATTGCTATAAAATCATCTGAATATACAGAAAATAGTCCAAATATTCAAACCCTGCTGATTCAAAAACAAAATTTACTGGATTTAGTAGGCAGAGAAAAACGGCGACTTTTGGGAATAAAATTGTCAAACACAAAGATGAATTCCTTAGATTCAGTGACACCAAATTCGGCTCGTCTGCGAGAAATTCAAAAATTTCTTGAGATAAATAAACAAATTGAGGTATTAAAAACAGAAATCCAATCTCTTAATCAAGCTGAAAATTCTTTGCGGCAACAGATTAAACTCTTTCCCTTTATTATTCGTCAAAAAGATGATTTAGAACGACAATTAAAAATTGCTGTTGATAACCTTAATCGCTTTTTAACGGAACGGGAAAGATTACGCATAGATTCAGCCCAAAAGCAGGTACCTTGGCAGATAATTACTCCTCCTATTCAGCCGGAAAATCTTGCACTAAGTACCACACAAAATTTAATTTTAGGAACAGTTTTGGGCTTATTATTAAGCACGGGATCTGCTTTACTTATAGATAAGCTCAACAACGTTTTTTATGACCTTGAGGAAGTTAAAGATAAAATTAAATTTCCTATATTAGGGAATATTCCTCATATTAAGTTTGGTAAAAATGGTCAGCCTGATCAAAAACAGAACATCTCAAAGTTTTGGGAATCTTTTCGCTCTGTTTATACAAATATTGCTCTGCTCAAAGGTGATAGTTCTCTCCGTTCTCTAGCAGTCATTTCAGCGGCTCCTGGAGATGGTAAATCGACAATTGCTTTTTACCTAGCTCAGACAGCAGCAGTCATGGGTAAACGTGTGCTATTGGTGGACGCAAATCTACGTAATCCTAGTATCCATAAAATATTGGACTTGCCTAATACAAAAGGATTAAGCAATCTGATTGCTGAAGGGCTAAATTTTGAGAATGTTATACACAGACATAGTAGCGGCACCAGAGAACAAAATTATGGTTCACAGAAAGCGACTGCAAAAGATATAGAAAAATTATTCTTAGAGGATAACTTGTTTATCTTAACTGCTGGAGAAATTTCCCAAAATCCCACAAGTTTACTGTCATCTCCTCAGATGGAAAGCTTGACAGAACAATTTAAACAAAGTTTTGACTTAATCATATATGACACATCACATCTATTAGGTTTTGCAGATACTAATATCCTGAGTAGGCATACAGATGCAAGTATTTTGGTTATAGGAGTAGGTAAAACAAACCGTTCTGTTTTAGCCAAAGCATTAGAGCAATTAAATTTCTCTTCTACTCCTATTTTGGGTGCGATTACTGTTGATATATGAAGATCAAATACTAGGTTTACATTACTGTAAAACGTAATTATTTACCCCCTCCTACAAATTGCTCAAAGCCATTTATTTATCGTAAGAATTCAGGTGTTTGAAACCCAGTCGAAGAGCAAGTTTCAAAATTGAATTTGGGTTATTAACATACCTTTAGTCCCAATAATTATGGTTGGCTGAAAAAGTTGTTTGTGAAGATAGGGAACAGGAAGGATCAGGGAACAGTTTTAGCTATATGGATATGCTCAATCTTCCAAACCCGACAAGGAAAAATGCACCTATTTTGAGACACAATAAGCCAAAACCTGGCACTTTTTTGTGATAAAAATCCGCGAAACCTTTATTAATAAACGGTTTTAGCTTTATTCAGCAAGCCCTAAGTAATCAAAATATAGGCGTTACGTAATTCTTACTGAGAATAGAAATTTGTGTTTAATTCCCAGAAAATCTTGTCAGGAAATGATTGTAGAGATTTTGGTATGACCTCAATCCTTACTATTTATCGTTGGGAGGTAGGGGAAATGTGAAAGGGTGAAAGGTTACTATCAAACAACTCAGATGATTGTTTACTAACTTTGAGTTTTAAACATTATCTTAAGATTTTTACAACTCAACAATATAAATAAAAAGATGCTAACTACAAAAAATCAAATTCAATACTTACATCCATCTCCGGAATTTGAAACTTCAATAACCCCTGCCAGGATTGATATAATTGGCTCTCCTGTTACTGCCTTACCCTTTGAAGTTCAAATAAATATCATATTAGAATGGGCGATGAGTAAAGTCAGCAAAGTTATTTGCGTATCTAATACCCATATGCTCGTAGAGGCTTATTGGCATCCAGAGTTTTCCTCTGTTTTAAAGAGTGCGGATATTGCAACTCCTGACGGAATGCCGTTGGTTTGGATGTTGAAACTAATGGGTGCAGGTTCTCAAAACCGCGTTGCTGGTATGGATATTCTTTTATCTTTGTGTAAATTAGCTCCGCTAAGAGATATTCATCTTTTTTTCTTAGGTGCTGATGTAGTAACTCTAGAGAAGATAAGAAACAAGTTAGAGCGTGTCTTTCCAAATGTAAAAATTGCTGGGATGGAGCCTTTACCATTTCGTCCACTCACACACGCAGAGGATGAAGCTATTATCAAAAAGATTCACGATAGTGGTGCAGGAATAGTTTTAGTGGCTTTAGGATGTCCAAAACAAGAGTTATGGATGAACCAACACAAAGACAAAATTCAGGCTGTGATGATTGGTTTGGGGGGGGCATTTTCTGTCTTTGCAGAAAGTCATAAAAGAGCGCCTTATTGGATACGTCATTTAGGATGTGAGTGGTTATATCGTTTGATTCAAGAACCATTGAGACTATTTAATCGCTACATTACAACTATCCCAACCTTTATGTGGTTAGCTTTAAAGCAAATCTCAAATAAATTTGCATCTAAGTAGGTTTTTGAGTTTTGGGGTTTACAGCAGTTTGAGATCAAACCCACCACAAAAATTAATCGCAGAATGAAGTTTGGTACTGGTTTTCACCATTTTTATTTGTGGCACTGTTGATTAAAATTTGCTGTAAGTTGAGCGAACTGACAAGTCAGCACTTGCGCTATCGCATCCCTGTAGGTATCGCTTGACAAAGTTACAAGTTTTTATAAGAAAATAGGCTAAAAACCATTGAGGGCAAGTTTTGGAGCGTGGCGGAAAAACTTAACTGTCCTTTAGGTAAGGGATGAAAGCCAACTAGAGGCTGTCTTCCTCCAGTGACTTATGTTACATAATTACCACAGGAAAGGTAATCAACCTGTCTAAAAACCTCACTGCCTAATGGTAATCTGTACCTTGACAATTAAATCTATGCGGTTCTACTGCATTGTTCTAGTTCCCTCCTAGCAGTAGGTAAAAGATTTATACAGAGCTAGACGAATCAGAATTTTTGAAACAGAAAAGTTTCATAATATCGGGAAAATTAGCCCGCGCTTCACTTGCACTAATGACAGACATAGTGCCTCACAAAATTTATAGGGTCAAATATGATTATAGATTATTTGTCTGTTTCTTGCAAATTGTACAAAATTTAAGTTTTGAGCGATAGCGCAAGCACTGACTAAGTAGGTGAACACAATAAAACCAAACTGTGTAAAGAAACGTAAAATCGCTGAAAACTTCTTTACTATTGCCTCTTGCCTCTTGCCTTGCTATAACGACAATTTTCAACGTCAACCTACTTAGGTTATGAACATTTATTAGAAATGTTGAAAGATGCTGTTCAAGGTCGGTTAGAAGTTGCTAGTCAGCAAGAAGAAATTGAACCACAAAAACAGTTAATTGAGTTATCTTTACGCAATCGGTTTCTGGTAAGTCTCTGTGTAAGATTGTTGAACGCTATGGATGGAATCTAAAAAGGATTACAGGTAGTCATCATATCTATATTAAGGAAGGTATGAGTGTGATTCTTTCTATACCTATTGATAGTAATCGTGATCTACCTACGGGTACACTGGGAAGTATTTTGAAAGATGCTGGTTTGACTGAAGAAGATTTAGATTAATTTCATTGATCGCCTGAGTATAGGATATAATCGTACTATTAAACTAATGAAGTTAGGTATTTCTAATCTTGATATTGTTTTAGCTTTTCGTGATCCTGAAGAAAGGAAATATACTGTATTTGCTACTGCTTGAATAAATATTTTGCTGCGATCGCATCCCTTCAACCTCCCAAACAGCGATTCCTAGGTCGTGCTTCGCTATCGCACTCCCTCAACCCCCTAAAATCTCTTTTCACCTCACGCAATGTCAAAAGAGTGGTATGATTGACTGGTAAGATAAATGAGTCATACATAATGATGAAAGTCACAATTACTTTAGAAGAAAATGAATATTGGGAAGAAATTCGTACTGCTTTGGATGTGGTTTTGGGGAATTTGTCTTCATTTGAGCGATCGCACACATTTTTCTGTATCCCTTCTTATATCACGCAAATCCGTAAATAAATAGCGATTTTTTCACCTCACGCAAAGGAAAAGGAGATTCTATTATAGAGATTTTCATAAATTTATGATACAAACTGTGGAGTGAAAGACGTTCCTTTTCAAGTAGAGCATATTCATCCACGAGCCAAGGGTGGTAGTAATTCAATTACAAATCTCACTTTAAGTTGTGAAAAATGTAACACTAAAAAAGGCACGAAAGACATCAAAGATTTTCTCAAAAAAGACCCTTCAAAGTTAGAGAAAATCTTGAAGCAAGCTAAAAGACCACTGGCTGATGCAGCAGCAGTAAACACAACTCGCTTGGCATTACTATTCGTTGTCAAAGCAACCGGATTACCTGTAGAAACAGGTTCAGGAGGGTTAACAAAGTTCAATAGAAGTCAGCAAAATCTAGAGAAAACGCACTGGATTGATGCAGCTTGTGTTGGTCAGTCAACTCCAATTCTCAATATCAAAGGTGTTAAGCCATTGCTAATTACAGCTAATGGTCACGGCACTAGACAATCTTGCCGAACTGACAAGTACGGTTTTCCTTCTAGATATGTCCCCAGGTTCAAATTTGTTAATGGTTTTCAAACCGGAGACATTGTGAAAGCTGTTGTCACAAAAGGTAAAAAGATTGGGGCATATATCGGACGAGTAGCGGTGAGGACTAGCGGTAGTTTCAATATCTCAACAGTGCCTGGACTGATTCAAGGTATCTCTTACAAATACTGTAAATCAATTCACAAAAAGGACGGTTACGAATATGGAAAATCAAAGATTTGTTAATTGCTCAACTGTCCCTTTCATTGTTTGTGCTGGCGCACAAAATTACTCAAGGGACGTTTCACAATTAACCCTCCATTCCTCCCATCACCAAACTGAGTACAGTTTTGGTGGGTCTCCTGGAGGTTTAGATGAACCAACAAGATAATATTGAATTTGTTATATATTGATGAATCTGGTAGTGCAAAACCAAATCCTAAAGATGAATGTCCTGTTTTTGCTATGGGTGGAGTTTTAATTAAAAGAAGTGATGAACAAATTATTAATCAATTGGTACTAGATTTTAAAAATCGTTGGAATCTTAGTCAAGAACAATCTTTACATGGTAACGAAATACGCTCTAAGAAAAAAGGATTTGCTTGGTTAGGTAAATTATCTAAGGTTGAACAGCAGCAATTTTTGGAAGATTTGACACAAACTATAATTAGTTGTCCTATAGTTGTTCATGCTTGTGTTAAGTAGGTGAACAGAAAAATTTAAAGGTATATAACGGTATGTAAAGTTGTCTCAATGCGAGATTCTGATTGGGTTTCAGCCATTTTACAAAACGCAATACCCCTCATTTTTATTTTGTTTACCTACTTATCTCTCGTCAAGGATATCTCAATCGTTACTTAGAAAAGTATGGTAAAAATACTTGGGAAATGATGAAAAGTGCCTTTTCTATTTTAATAGAATGTAGTGCTAAATATGCAGCTATTAATAATGGTATCGCACTCTTTCCAACTCGCCAAACAGCGAACTGCTTGCAGCAGCGCTTCGCTATCGCATCCCTTCAACTTACCAGAATCCTTTTTTTTACGAACCACTCCAGACACAGAGTATTTGCAAATTGTTAAAAAAGTGGTATGATTGATTGGTAAGATTAATAAGTCATACATAATGATGAAAGTCACAATTACTTTGGAAGAAGACATTCTCAGATTTATTGATCAACAAGCAAAAGGTAATCGTAGTGCCTATATTAACGCACTATTAGCAGAACAAAGACGCAAAATTTTGGAAGCAGAAATAATTGCAGCACTCCAAGAAGATGCGAAAGATTTAGAATATCAAAATGAGATTTCTGCTTGGGATAATGTAGCTGGAGATGGTATTAATGCCAGAGGGTAATTTAACTTATAAACGGGGTGAAATTCGCTGGGTAAATCTTGATCCAACTGTGGGAGCAGAAGCACAAAAAATCCGTGCTTGTTTAATAGTTCAAAGTGATATTATGAATCAATATGGATTATTAACTATTGTGATGCCATTCCGACCAGGAAGTAAGCAAGCTCCCTATATTGTCAATATCAAAGCAACAGTAACTAATGGATTAGATAAAGATCGTTTTATTGATGTTGCTCAGATTCGTTCTGTAGATTATCGTCGGGTTTTAGGTTTGGTGGGAATTTTAGAAGCTGAATATTGGGAAGAAATTCGTACTGCTTTGGATGTGGTGTTAGGGTTTGGGGTTTAAGTTGAGCGAACTGACAAGTCAGCGCTTCGCTATCGCACTCTCTCAACTCCCCAAAAGCGATTATTCATCTTCATTAAACTGGTACGTCTGACTCACCCTGCGGTAAAATATCCTTAGTTCAAGGAATTGGCTATGAAAATAAAAGCAATTATTTGGGAAGAAGACGGTGTATGGTGTGGTTCTGTACCAGCTTTACCAGGATGTCATACCTGGGGTGAAAGTTACGAACATTTATTAGAAATGTTGAAAGATGCTGTTCAAGGTTGGTTAGAAGTTGCTAGTCAGCAAGAAGAAGTTGAACCACAAAAACAGTTGATTGAGTTATCTTTATGAAATCCGTTTCTGGTAAATCTCTGTGTAAGATTGTTGAACGCTATGAATGGAATCTAAAAAGGATTACAGGTAGTCATCATATCTATGTTAAGGAAGGTATGAGTGTGATTCTTTCTATACCTGTTCATGGTAATCGTGATTTACCTACTGGTACACTCAGAAGTATTTTGAAAGATGCTAGTTTGACTGAGGAAGATTTAGATTAATTTCGCTATCGCATCCCCTCAACTTCCCAAACAGCGATTCCTAGGTCGCGCTTCGCTATCGCATTCCCTCCACTCCCCAAACAGAGATTCCTAGGTCGCGCTTCGCTATCGCACCCCCTCAACCTCCCCAAAAGCGATTCCTAGGTCGCGCTTCGCTATCGCACTCCCTTCAACTCCCAAACAGCGAACTGACAAGTCAGCGCTTACGCTATCGCACTCTCTCAACTTCCCAAACAGCTATACTTTGGGTAAGTTACACTTGCTGATTCTGATCTGATATACTGATAATGTGTAAAAATAATCAAATCTAGTATTTTATGATTAATAATCACCAACTCATCACAGAAACATCCTCAACTACACCCTGGAATGATTTATTATTAGAAATTGCCCAAACTCCAGAAGAATATATACCAGAAATATTGGAAATTGTCCGTTTATTTCGTCAAAATTTGATCAATAAACCAACAACTTTGATAACTACAGAAAAACATAAATTAGAGTGGCAAGAATTTATTAATCAAACAGCAGGAAGTTGTGCTGATGATCCAATTATTCTGGATAATTTAGGTATTGATGATACTTTAGATGATAGCTTAGAAGAAATGATTAATTGTTAGGAATACAAACTGATGAAATATTTATTAGATAGTAATGTTTGTATTCAATATCTTAATCAAAGATCAGAAAAGATTATTCAGCGTCTTCAAGATTTATCCGATATAGATATAGTAGTTTGTTCTATTGTCAAAGCTGAATTATTTTATGGTGCAATGAGAACTCATAATCCTGCGAAAACTCTGCAAAAGCAGCAGGAATTTTTAGACCGTTTTGTTTCTTTGTATTTTGATGATGAATGTGCTGTAATTTATGGTGAAATTCGTAGTAAATTGGCTGCTAAAGGTACTCCTATAGGAAATAATGATTTACATATTGCTGCTATTGCGATCGCTAATAATTTAACTTTAATTACTCACAATACTAGAGAATTTAGTAGAATTGACAATTTAAAATTAGAAGATTGGGAGATTTAGTAAACAGCGATACCTAGCGATCGCACTCCCTCAACTCCCCAAACAGCGATAGCGAAGCGCGACCTAGGAATCGCTTGACAAAGTTACAAGTTTTTATAAACTTCATCATCATTACGTTTACCAACCCGAAAAACATCAACTAATTTATTATCATCATCAATGGTGTACAAAATTCTGTATTCACCCTGATCAATACGATAACCACCTTGATAACCTTTTAAAGCTGCATAGTCTTGAGGACGAGGATTACCTTGAAGGGAGAGAATTTTTGATACAACTTGTTTATATTGTTTTGGTTGTAAGTCTAATAAATCTTTTTCCGCAGTTTTCGCAATCCTCAATGTATAACGTTCACTCATTGGGATATTTAGCTATTATTTCTTCTATGGTGGTAAATCCTTCGTTTTCTTCTACTGCACGTCGCAATTTAGCCGAATCTATTGCATCTTCTATTGCTTCTAATAGTTTTAAATCTTCAATGCTAATTATCGCTACCGCAGCTTTACCATGACGCTGAATTAAAATTCTTTCTCCACGATATTCTGCACGGTTCATAATATCGGGAAAATTAGCACGCGCTTCACTTGCACTGATGACAGACATAGCGCCTCACAAAATTTATAGGATTACATAACATTATAGATTATTTGTCTGTTTTTTGCAAATTGTACAAAATTTAAGTTTTTGAGCAATAGTGGAGCGATCGCACCCCCTCAACTCCCAAACAGCGAACTGACAAGTCAGCGCTTACGCTATCGCACTCCCTCAACTTCCCAAATAGCGATTCCTAGGTCGCGCTTTGCTATCGCACCCCCTCAACTTCCCAAATAGCGATTCCTAGGTCGCGCTTTGCTATCGCACTCCCTCAACTCCCCAAACAGCGATTCCTAGGTCGCGCTTACGCTATCGCACCCCTTCAACTCCCCAAACAGCGATAGCGAAGCACTTAGATCACCGTAGTTATCACATTTTATAAATTTCAGACATTGCTTATTCTGATCCGATATACTGGTAATATGTAAAAATAATCAAATCTGGTATTTTATGATTAACATTCACCAATCCATTACAGCTAAATCATCAGCAAAACCCCGCAATGATTTATTACTAGAAATTGAACATACTCCAGAAGAATATATACCCGAATTACTACAAATTGTCCGGTTATTTCGTCAAAGTGTGACGATGAAACAGACATCTTTGAAAAACTGGGAAAATGCCATTAATGAAATTAATGAAAGTGACGCAATTAAAAAAGAACACAGAAAAACTAATATTAAAAGATTGTTCGAGTCATGGAATGAATCAGATGAACAACAAGAACAACAAGAAACTTTGGAAATTATTGAATCCATGAATGGTATTTTAATTTAAAATAAAATGAGTAAGGTTATTGTTTTAGATTCTGCACCTGTGGGATTAATTACTAATCCTAAAGCGAATCCTCTAGCTGTGCAATGTCAAGAATGGTTTTATAGTCTTTTTGAAAGAGGTTATGAGGTAATTTTACCAGAAATTATAGATTATGAAATTAGACGAGAATTATTAAGAGCAAATAAGTTATCAGGAATTAGAAAACTGCATCAACTTAAATCAGAAATTATTTATCTTCCTATTACCACAGAAGTAATGTTAAAAGCAGCAGAATTATGGGCTGAAGTGAGAAATCAAGGTAAATCTACAGCAGATAATAAAGCTTTAGATGGTGATGTTATTTTAGCTGCTCAATCTATTTTAGTTGCTAATTATGGAAATGAGGTAATTATTTCCACGAGTAATAAAAAGCATCTTTCTCTTTTTATTGATGCTAGAGAATGGGGAGAAATTTAAACTGTGATAGCGATCGCACCCCTCCAACTTCCCAAACAGCGAACTGCTTGCAGCAGCGCAACGCTTACGCATTCCCTCAACTTCCCAACATCCTTTTTTAACGAACCACGAAGACACGAAGAGCGCGAAGGGAAGAAAGAAGAAAACAGTGTAATTAACATCTGCTTAAATCTGATATACTTAATATATCAAGTTAATCATAAGTTTTACTTGATATTAATTAACTAGCATCGAAGAATATGAAACAATGTAAAACTATACAGCTACAATTGAAACCAGAAATAGAAGCTCGTCTGATTACCCAAGCTACTAAACAAGGTTTATCAATTGAATCTTATCTTGAATCTTTGATTGAAGATAGTTTGAAAAATCAAGATGAAAAATCTTTTTCTCAAGTAACAACTGAGGAAGATTGGGAAACAGCACTAATGAATTTAATCAATAGTCCTGCTTTTACTCTAGCACCACCACTTTCAGATGCAGCTATTAGTCGAGATAGTATTTATACCAGAGAAGATGAAATGTTATGAAATATTTGGTGGATACTAATATTTTACTGCGTTTGGTACAAAAAAATAGTCCCATGCACCTTGATACTCAAAGGGCAATTTTAACACTCAAAAAGCAAGGTAATTTTTTATGTATTATTCCACAAAATATAATTGAATTTTGGGCTGTTGCTACAAGACCTCTTGATAAAAATGGGTTAGGTTTATCTATCACTCAAGCGGAAGAAGAAAGCGAAAAACTTAAAAAGATATTTATATTGGAATTGGATACACCACAAATTTTTACTGAGTGGGAATCACTTGTTATTAAATCAGAAGTGTTGAATGTTAGGAAAAGATTAAAAAAAAGTACCATAATTTGATACAATCTAAAAAAATCTAGATAAAGAATTATCAAATTATGCGCTTAAAGAATTTTCCAGAAGTGGTCAAAACAATATTGAAACCATTGCCCAAAAAAGATTATCCAGTTCTGGACACATTTTCATTTGTATCAGTGTGGTTACAGTATGTCATGGATAAAAGTATAGTGAGTATGAGAGATTTATTTCAAAGACTAAATAATCAAGGGATAGATTTAAAAATATCAAATTTTTCCAAGGCAAGTAAAAAGAGAGATACTCAAGTATTTTTGGAGATAATAACTGAATTAAACAATCAACTGAGAAAGAAAAAAGGAAAGGAAGAAACCCAAGCATTATTTCCTATAGATTCAACAATTATTACATTAACAAGTAAATTATTATGGAGTCAAGGATATCATCAAGTAAAACTATTTTGTGGGTTAGATAGTTTGACATCAGAAGTTGGTGGAATGGTGATTCATTTTGGGCAAGGACATGACCATAAATATGGACAAGAAACAGTAGAAGCAATTCCGTCAAAAGGAGTAGGGATAATGGATAGAGGATTTGCATCCTCCGAAAGAATATCTGAATTAAAACAACAAAAAAATAAAGCTTTTGTCTTAAGAATTAAAAATAATGTCACTTTAGAAATGCTAGAAAATGGTAATTGTAAAGTTGGCAAAGATGAAAGAGAAGTGGAAATTAGAGTAGTAGCATTTTGTGATATAGAAACTAAGAGTGAATTTCGTTTAGCAACAAACTTATTAAATGAAGGAGAAGAGCAAGTTAGTAATCAAGAGATTATGGAAATTTACATACAAAGATGGCAAATTGAATTGTTATGGAAATTCTTAAAAATGCACCTCAAGTTAGACAGACTTATGACAAAGAATGAGAATGGAATTAGAATTCAGATAATGTGCTGTTTAATCGCTTATTTGATATTGCAACTAATAGAAATACCGCAAGAATTTGGCAAAACTTTATTAGATAAACTCCGTTATCTTCAGTCCTATATGTGTCAGGAAATAAGTTATGTTCATTGGTTTAGAAAACTTATTTGGATAAGATGAAAAATAGCACTTATAGGCTAAGTTTATTTCAATATGTAAAGTTTTATTACGCTATTCAACATTTCTGTTATTAAATATCAAGTGATGGGAAAACAGGTACATGATGCTCGTTTAGCTGCGGCTATGGTAGCTCATAATATTACACATTTATTGACATTTAATGTTGAAGATTTTAAACGGTTTTCGGATATTGTAGTTGTTGATCCACGTAGTATTGTTTAATCATATTAGAAGAGCGATTCCTGCGGAGCGCTTCGCTATCGCACTCCCTCAACCTCCCAAAAGCGAACTGCTTGCAGCAGCGCTTCGCTATCGCACCCCCTCAAATCCCCAAACAGCGAACTGCTTGCAGCAGCGCTTCGCTATCGCATCCCCCAACTTCCCAAACAGCGAACTGCTTGCAGCAGCGCTTCGCTATCGCATCCCCTCAACCTCCCAACATCCTTTTTTAACGAACCACAGAGACACAGAGGACACAGAGAAAGAGAGATCGCACCCCCTCAAATCCCCAAACAGCGAACTGCTTGCAGCAGCGCTTCGCTATCGCACCCCCTCACTCCCCAAACAGCGAACTGCTTGCAGCAGCGCTTCGCTATCGCACCCTCTCAACTCCCCAAACAGCGAACTGCTTGCAGCAGCGCTTCGCTATCGCACCCCTCAACTCCCCCAACAGCGATTCCTACGGAGTGCTTCACTATCGCATCTAATTACGTTTTTACGCTACTCCTTCACAGAGTAATATGCTATCTGTGAAGTTTCTTAGCTATAAAGCCAAACTAATTCACAAAATTAGTGTTATTAATTGCACTGGTTAATTCAGTAATCTTGATAGTCAAAGGTCTTGTTATTTTTCGTCAGAGAAGCTAAGGTAGAGTTAAAATATAATGCGCTTTATAAGCTTAGGTGTTGCAAATGGGTATCCTAGAGGCTATCAAACCTGGTTATTTTGAAGAATTTCGGCTTGAAGAAGCTCAATTATTCTTAGAGCAGTGTTTAGCCTGTGATTCTTCCAATGCTGAATTTTATGAATTTCTTGGAAATATTGCACAACGTCAAGGCATAAACATAGATCAGGTAAAATATAAGCTCTCTGAGGCTCTTCAAGAATTTATAATTTTGTTTGAGCTTCAAGAACAGCTTGTTATTACAGGTTCACAAATCAAGGAGCTTACTAAACGTATTCCTGCTCCTGATTCTGAAAATAAATTAAAGCGTAGTTACGCGCTTGAAGAAAAATTCTTGGACATGGCTTTTCAGAAGTTTGTCGAAAGAGTTTCTGAAATTAATTATGTTCACTCCAGAATCGTAGAGAATTACTGGAACTATCTTCCTGAGAAGCTTCAGGATTTGATTTTGTTTGGTTATATCCAAGAATTATTGGCTCAAGGAAAATATTCTTTATCTGAACTTGGCATTTCTCAAGCTGTTTGCAAAAAACACGAAGATTCGTTTTTGCAATTCAAGAGTTATCTTCTTAATGTATTGAGTGATTCTGATGTTGGTGTACGGTTACCTCAGTTAATAGATAAATATGAGCAAATAGTTTCTAATACCTCTGAAAATAATCCTAGCCAGCAGAAAAAAACACCATGTAAGAGGTATAATTTGGAAGAGTTCTTAGTAAAAATAACTCCTCTAAATTCTCATGGTGAAAGTGACTGGGGTGAAGCAATTGGTAACGAAGTTTGGTAGTAAGGTATATGTGCCGGAGCGCGGCGACATTGTATGGCTAAATTTCAGCCCTCAAGAGGGGCGTGAACAAGCTGGTCATCGCCCCGCTTTAATTATTTCTCCTATGATATATAATGACTTAGGTCTTGCTCTAGTCTGCCCAATAACTAACAGTACAAAAGGTTATCCTTTTGAAGTTCCTATACCTAGCGGTATAAATACTACAGGTGTTGTTTTAGCAGATCATCTTAAAAGCATTGATTGGAAAGCAAGAAAAGCTGAATTTATTGAAAAAGTTTCAGTTGAATTTGTTACTGAAGTCATTAGTATATTATCTGTGATAATTCCCTATCCTCAGCAAGATTAAAAGTGTTGTAATGACTGAGGATAAAAGCAATTAGTAAAATACTAATATCGCACCCCTTCAAATCCCCAAACAGCGATTCCTACGGAGCGCTTCGCTATCGCACCTCTTCAACTCCCAAACAGCGATTCCTACGGAGCGCTTCGCTATCGCACCCTCAACTCCCAAACAGCGATTCCTACGGAGCGCTTCGCTATCGCACCCCTTCAACCCCCTAAACAGCGATTCCAAATATCGCTGTTTTGTTTTTGTTTCAAGCAAAGCAAGAAATAACTAAACTAAGCAACTGCAAAATTTGTATATTCCCGCATTTTCGGTTCATGAAAAGCTAAAACAATATCTTCTTTAGGAACACCAACGCGAATTAAATCAGTAGCAATACCTTCTTCTGTCCAATCTTCTTCTATCCAAAACTTACAATTATGTAAGCGAACATAAACAGTCATTCCTGTAATTCTTTCACCATTTTGCCAACCAAGATTCATCCAAATATAATGACCTTTTTCGTCATCGCTAATTAAGAATGTTTCTATATCTTTTTGTGGATGATTCTGAGATAATTCTACATATTCCCTTAAAATTTGTTTGATGATTTTGGGGTAATCTGTTAATTTATCCATTGTTTAATTTCCTCTGTTTCTATATCTACAACAATTAGCGGAAGTTGATGTCGGTTAAGAATCAGTTGAATAACATCCTGTGTGAAGAAACTTTTATATGCGATTTCACTAATGGCAATATAGAGTTTACGGTCTGGTGCAGTTTCTTCTAATAGGTAAAGATAGATATCATATTGGCCGAGAGCTTCTTTTAAATCTTGTATCTTTGATGTACCGATAAAACTTTTGACTTCAACTACCAGTTTTTGTCCTGATTTTTCAATTGCTATCGGACGTTCAGCACCAAGATCAGCATATAGTGTTGTTCTTCTATATTGAATCAAGTAAGGATCATCTGTAATTATCCAACCATCTTTGATTAGTGCATTTTTAACAACGTTATGAATAATGTCTAGTTTGGGCATACTTCAAGTATAGATCAATTATCATAGTTTATCGCTATATAGCGATCGCACTCCCTCAACCTCCCCAAACAGCGAACTGCTTGCAGCAGCGCTTCGCTATCGCATCCTTCCAACTCCCCAAACAGCGAACTGCTTGCAGCAGCGATTCGCTATCGCATCCCTTCAACTCCCCAAAAGCGAACTGCTTGCAGCAGCGCTTCGCTATCGCACTTCCTCCAACTTCCCAAACATTCTTTTTTTAACGAACCACAGAGACACAGAGGACACAGAGAAAGAGAGATCGCACTCCCTTTAACCTCCCAAACAGCGAACTGCTTGCAGCAGCGCTTCGCTATCGCACCCCCTCAACTCCAAACAGCGATCGCATCCCCCCAACTTCCCAAACAGCGAACTGACAAGTCAGCGCTTACGCTATCGCACCCCTTCAACCTCCCAATACCCTTTTTTAACGAACCACAGAGACACAGAGAACACAGAGTAAGAGCGATCGCACCCCCTCAACTTCCAAAACAGCGAACTGCTTGCAGCAGCGCTTCGCTATCGCACCCCTCCAACTTCCCAAACAGCGAACTGCTTGCAGCAGCGCTTCGCTATCGCACCCCCCCAACCTCCCAAATAGCGATCGCACCCCCTCAACTCCCCAAACAGCGATCTCACCCTTCCAACTTCCCAAACAGCGATCGCACTCCCTCCAACTTCCCAAACATCCTTTTTTAACGAACCACAGAGACGCAGAGGACACAGAGAGAGAGATCGCACCCTTCAACTCCCCAAACAGCGATCGCACCCTTCAACCCCCCAAACAGCGATCGCATCCCCTCAACTTCCCAATATCCTTTCTTAACGAACCACGAAGACGCGAAGAACATGAAGGAAGAAAAGAAGAGAGAGCGATCGCATAAATATTGGTTTAAATAAGGTAATAATTTTAATACTAAATTAATATAATACATATCAACTTTAGTATAAAATTCATAAATATTATTACCAAGATATAATTACAGTAGAGTAACAAAATGAGTAGTCATTGGCAAGAAATTGAATATCCTCTTACAGAAAAAGCATTCTGCTGTGAGCATTGTGGTAACAAAACTTTAATGAAGGAGATAGCGAATAAAACTTATATTCATACTGATGCTAATCCTGAAGAAATGTCTGTAGAGCAGATGAAATACACATGGATGATTTTAGTATGCTGCATTTGCAACAACGTTAATATTATTGAAGATTTAGTATACTCAGAGGATGAAGGGGAATTTACTGGACTATATGATCAGAATGGTGATGAAATATGGACTGGTATAATTCCTAAGAGAAAATATTTATATAGATCATTCAAGGATTTGAGCGATTTACAAGGACTTTCTCCACAAATTGAGCGAACATATCAAGATGCTTTAAAGTGCTTTAAGTTAGAGCTATACACGCCAACAGTAATTATGTGTAGAAAAACAATTGAATGTTTGGTGCGATTCGTTGTTAGCTGAATCACGGTAATCAGTCCGTACATAAGCTAACCAACCTAATCCAACTATGGGAAAAGGTTGAACTCTCGGTCTGATATGGGTGAAAGTCCCATCTACCAGACTCAGGTATGACTCCCTACCTGCCTACGATGACCCGACTCGGCTTCGGGAGGTCGAAGCTAGGAACAGGACGCAATCAGACATCCGTTGTGGGGTGACACTTGGCGTTAACGGGGAGTTCCTACGGTGAAATCGAGCCTCAAAAAGCAACCTATTGATAGGCAGGACACAACTTAAAAACCTGACCTCATTGGAGTTAAATCCCGTCACATTCTCAAACTAATAGTGGCAAGAGTCCAGGGATTCCAATGGTTGAAATGGCTACACCTAACGGAACTACTAATCAACCGAGGGAACGAATAAAAACGGGTTGAGGGTCTAAGGGCGGTCGAACCCTATAAGTAGGCTGGACGAGCAGCGGAACTCCTTCAATTCGGGTAGGACAAACCGTAATTGGTTTGAGGTGTTCAGAATACACAAATTGGAGCAGAGCATGATTAGACACAGAGACAACTCTAGTGAATCCTGGAAGACGTTACCTTGGAAGAAATTTCGCCGTAACTTATTCCGCCTACAAAAACGAGTGTACAAAGCGGTTCAAGTTGGCGACAAGCGCAAAGCTAAGTCCCTACAAAAGCTGATTCTGAAATCAACCGCAGCGAGATTACTGGCTATCCGTCAAGTATCACAGCTAAACGCTGGGAAAAAGACCGCAGGAATTGACAGCAAAAAGTCCCTTAACTTTAAGGAACGCTTCGAGCTTAATGAACTGCTAAAAGCATCAAGTAGCAACTGGAAACACCAAGGGCTAAGAGAAATACCCATCCCCAAAAAGGACGGTACTATCAGGATGCTGAAAATCCCCACTATTGCAGACCGAGCTTGGCAATGCCTAGCAAAATACGCATTAGAACCAGCACACGAGGCAACTTTCCACGCCAGGAGCTACGGGTTTAGAACGGGACGGTCAGCGCATAACGCGCAGAAACACCTATTCGACAATCTAAACTCACGAGTAAATGGAATAGATAAACGAGTCATAGAACTCGATATTGAAAAATGCTTTGATAGGATAAACCACACCGCCATCATGGAGAGACTCATAGCTCCTAGAAGCATAAGACAAGGAATCTTCCGATGTCTCAAAGCCGGGGTCAATCCAGAATTTCCCGAACAAGGAACACCTCAAGGTGGGGTGGTAAGTCCACTGTTAGCCAATATTGCGTTAGACGGTATAGAGTCAATTCACCAATCAGTACGGTACGCCGATGATATGGTAATCATACTCAAACCCAAAGATAACGCACCAGAAATACTTGACCGAATCAGTCAGTTTTTAGCAGAGCGGGGAATGAAAGTCAGCGAGAAAAAGACAAAGCTAACCGCCGCGACAGATGGATTTGATTTCCTCGGCTGGAATTTTAAAGTCCAGAAAAACGGGAAGTTTAGATGCGTCCCATCAGGGGGCAATTATAAATCTTTCCGCAAGAAAGTAAAATTTATCGTCAACAACTCGAATTATGGTGCTACCACAAAGGCTGAAAAATTAGCCCCTGTAGTTAGAGGTTGGAGGAACTACCACCGCTTCTGCAAAATGGACGGGTCGCGCAACTCGCTATACCACATTCAAAACAGAGCTTTCAGGGTATTCAACAAGGAAACCAAACAGAATCGCCATACCAGTAAGCAGTTACTAGACAAGGCATTCCCAGCAGTTCCTTACTCCGAAAACAAACACATCAATGTCAAAGGTGAGAAATCACCCTACGACGGAGATTTAAGTTATTGGAGCGAACGTAACAGCAAGCTCTATAACAACGATACCTCTAAAGCCCTTAAACGGCAAAACCATAAATGTGGTCATTGTGGTCTAAAGATGCTCAGTGATGAGAAGGTACATTTACATCATGTTGATGGAAACCACCAAAACTGGAAAACTAAAAACCTTCTAGCCATTCACGAAAGCTGCCACGATTATATTCACATGAGCAAACGCGAAAGCTAAGAACATCGGGAGCCGTGTACACGGAAACGGGTACGCACGGATCTAACAGAGAGGGGCGGGAAATAATATTCCCCCTCGACTCAACCTGTGTAATAGATTTACGTATTAGAGAACCTTACAACCTATCAGATAAAATTCAAAGAATGTTAGATGAAAAATATATAGATCAAATGTTATACGATTGGGCAACCACTTTAAATCAATTTGGCAATAATGCAGTACATCAGTTCAAAATATTTAATCGAGATGAAGCTCGACACATTTTAGATTTTACCTATGCTTTAATTGAATACTGTTTAGATTTTCAATATAAATTTGAAAAACTTAAAAATAATAAAAAAATTCAAAAAAACCAATCTCAAGAATCAGGAGATGAGGTTAACGTAAATACTTTAAGTGATTCAGAGTTAGAGTCTCTGGATAAAATGTTGGATGATGAAAATGAGTTATTAAATTATTATGCAGCGATAAGCCTTGCAAAAGAGAATGCAAAAATTGAAAAAATAGTACCTATTTTAATAGAAATATATCATAATGACAAATTTAAACATCTGAAAAATGAGATTATTAAATTTTTGAAGGAGTTTGGATCAGCAGTAGTTTCAGAATTAATTAAATTACTTAAAGATTCTTCAAATCCAAAAAATATAAATAGACGAATTATGGCTATAAATACTTTAGGAGACCTGGGATCTAATGCACAAGAAGCGATACCATTTCTGATTCATGTACTTGCCGAACCTGATGTTAAAATTCAAGCTACTCATGCTCTAATAAAACTAGGAAGTGAATCTGTATCTTCTGTGATTAAAATATATGAAGAACAGTTAATTAGTAGTGATGGCTCAACATCATAGAATATACTTACATTTTTTAATGGGTTTTCATTTTCATATTTTGCGTTTCTCTTATCAGCTTTGTCCTACACTGCTACTTAAACACTTCATACAGCATATTCCACTGGTAAGTATATTATGACTCAAACAACTCCTTTAGAAACATTCATTAATTGGTATACAAATCTTCCTCTCGATATTCAAAATCAATTTGCACTAGCAGTTATAACTTATGTACCAAATCTTGTAAATGAAGAAAATTCTTTCCATACAGTTTCAATCTCTGATCCTTCTCAGATTTATCATGATTTCAAAACCTGGCTAGAGAGCTACAAAGATAAAGAGAAAAAAAAGTTGCTGGTGTACTTTTATGTCTACGATCAATAATTAGTTTTTATATCCAAAAATGGGATATGCCTTTCGATGAACAATTATCTACAACGATGAATATATATACTTCTGCGTTGCAAGAAGTAAAAAAAATGAAAAATCTGGATGAAAAAGAGGCTGAAGAAGAGGCTAAAAAAATGATTAATAGGATAAGTTCTGGAATTAGCTCAAAAATTTCTGCGTCAATTGAAATAAAAAAATCATGGGACGTGCTTTGTAAAAAAGATTTAAGTGATGAGCAGCTAAATTATAGTTTGTTCCCTAGTTCTTCTGATGAAGTTTAATATAACATCTTTAATTATTTATAAATTTTCAGAAAAAAAGCTTGCCCTCAGTTTTTTAAACTCTAAAGCAAGCTAATCTTCTTTATTTCTTTCTTCGTGTTCTTCGTGTTCTTCGTGTCTTCGTGGTTCGTTTCTCTTAAAGCTGCTTCACCTCACTAACCAACTTAGCGACCATATCCTTAGCACTACCAAACAACATCGTCGTTTTAGCCTTATAAAACAACTCATTATCAACACCAGCAAAACCAGCACTCATACCCCGCTTAATCACAATAGTTTGCTTTGCGCGATCAACCTCCAAAATCGGCATCCCATAAATAGGACTATTCTTATCACTACGCGCCGCCGGATTGACCACATCATTAGCACCAATCACCAACGCCACATCAGCCTGTTCAAACTGGGGATTAATATCCTCCATATCATACAACTGCGTATAGGCCACATTAGCTTCCGCCAATAATACATTCATGTGTCCCGGCATTCTCCCCGCCACCGGATGTATCGCATATTTCACATCCACACCCATGCGTTCCAGTTGATCAGCCAACTCCCGGACGCTATGCTGTGCCTGAGCAACCGCCATACCGTAACCTGGGACAATCACCACAGAACGGGCATAACCCAACATCATCGCCCCTTCTTCCGCATCAATACTGCGAACAGGTTGATCACTAGCACCAGCAGCCGCACCACCACTAGCAGTAGAGACAGAACCAAAAGCACTAAATAAGACACTGAACAAAGAACGGTTCATAGCCTTACACATAATTTCCGTCAGGATTAAACCAGAAGCCCCCACCAAAGCACCGGCGATGATTAACATATTGTTCATCACCACAAACCCAGCCGCAGCCGCAGCCACACCGGAGAGGGAGTTTAACAGAGAGATTACCACCGGCATATCACCCCCACCAATGGGGAGGACGAACATCACACCCAACACCAAGGAAACAGCCACAACTGCTAAAAATACGGGGAGGCTATCTGGTGTCCTGATTAAATAGGCACTTCCAGCTAAATAAGAACCCAAAAGCAAGAGGTTAAAAGGTTGCTGTAAAGGAAAGGTAATGGGAGTACCGCTAATTAAACCTTGCAATTTCGCAAAAGCGAGAAAACTACCTGTTAACGTCACACCACCAATTAACACATCCAATAACATGGAAATGTTGACATCGAGGGGGATAGGTTGTGAACTATCTAATAACCGCCAAAATTCAGCCACAGCGATAAGTGCGGAAGATGCACCACCTAAACCATTTAGTAACCCCACCATTTGGGGCATTTCCGTCATTTGCACTTTGTAAGCAATAACAGTGCCTATTACCGAACCAATAGCCAAGCCTACCAAAATCATCTCGTAATTTAATACGTGCTGATCTAGCATTGTGGCGACAATGGCTAATAGCATTCCCACCGCAGCGACAAGATTACCGTTTCTTGCACTAGCAGGAGAACCCAGCTTTTTCAAACCCAGGATAAATAATGATGCAGCGACTAAGTAAGTTAGCTGAATCCCAGTTGGTAAAAAGTCGCTCATGCTTTAACTTCCTTCTTTTTAAACATTTGTAGCATTCTGTCAGTGACTAAAAAACCACCGACAACGTTCACCATTGCCAAAATTACGGCAATTAAACCGAGAATTACCGATAAATTCGTGTTTTTCTCCCCCGCAGCCAGAATTGCACCAATTACGGAAATCCCGGAAATGGCATTTGAACCGGACATTAACGGAGTGTGTAACGTGGGGGGAATTTTGTTGATGACTTCAAAGCCGATAAAAGAGGCTAAGACGAGGACAAATAAGGCTGGAAGTAATGCTTGTGTCATGTGATTTTTGGATTAAAGAATAAGGCTCACGCAAAGGCGCAAAGGCGCAAAGGAAAGAAAGATAGGATACGCAAGAACTCTCTCAAACTCGTATTTCTCTGTGAACTCTGTGCCTCTGTGGTTCGTTATTCCGTGATTTTTATTGATGTAAACTAAACCGCTACCGTTTGCAAAGCGTCATTTACTCGTTGGTTTCTAATTTCTCCATCATGAGTAACACAAGCAGCGTCAACGATATCGTCACCGAAGTTGATTTCTAAGGCTTTGTCTTTAATCAACAGTTGCATTAATGAAGTAACGTTCTTTGCATACAGTTGGCTGGCGTGTACTGGCATGGATGAGGGTAAATTAATTGGTCCGATAATTGTTACCCCGTTCCAAATAATATCTTTACCTGCTTCTGTACAAGCGCAGTTTCCACCTTGTTCTGCGGCTAAGTCTACTATTACTGAACCGGGTTTCATTTGTGCCACCATTTCTTCTGTCACCAGTCTGGGGGCTTGTCTTCCTGGTACTTGGGCGGTGGTAATGACAATATCGGAGTTTTTGACGTGGCTGGCTACTAGTTCTTGGGTACGCTTTTTACTGTCTTCTGAAATTTCTTTGGCGTAACCACCGGCTGCAACGGTTTCTTCTTCGAGTTTGACTTCGACGAATTTTGCTCCTAAGCTTTGCACTTCTTCTTTAACGGCTGGGCGGATGTCAAAGGCTTCTACTACTGCTCCTAGTCGTCTTGCGGTGGCGATCGCTTGCAATCCTGCCACACCTGCACCCATAATAAATACTTTGGCGGGAGCAATTGTCCCCGCAGCGGTGGTTAACATGGGGAAATATTTCGGTAATGCCGCCGCCGCAATCAATACGGCTTTATAGCCCGCCAGTGAAGCCTGGGAAGACAAAGCATCCATGCTTTGCGCCCTGGTGGTACGGGGGATTAATTCCATACTCAAAGCGGTAATTTGCCGATTTGCTAATTGTTGAGCAATTACGGGATTTCCCAGGGGATTAAGAAAGCTAATTAATACAGAGCCAGATTTAAGTAATTCAATTTCTGTTCGGCCGTCTTCTCTGGTTTGCGGTGGGCTAACTTTGAGTAAAATATCTGCTTCACTCCATAATTGGGCGGAATCATGACTAATTTTTGCTCCTGCTGCTTCATAGTCAGCATCACTAAAAAATGCTTTTTCTCCCGCACCTGTTTCTACCCAAACTTCTAAACCTTGTTTGACTAATTTGGCTACGGTGTCGGGAATTAAAGCTACACGCCGTTCACAAACTTCTATTTCTTTCGCAACTGCTATTTTCATGAAATCTCCTAGAAATAAATCCCTTGACTATTAATTAAGCTGTCGGGATGATTAACCATGAATTACCTTTGTAGATAGAACTTTCAACCTTTTTGTTTTTCCTATCCTTGGGCTTTATTCACAATCTCAACTTGACAATATGCAAATATCATCCTGGCAAAATAGCTATAAGTAGAATTAGTTATCGCACATCCTATGCCGATATCTACATTTTGTATATTGTTCTTCAGATTATTTTATATTTGGAAAAAATCTCACCCTGAAAGTTTTATTTATTTAAAATATACTTGTGTACTAAAATATTTATAATTAGCAATAAAAATTATCCTTTAGCAATACAAAACTGTGTAATCTAGATTTTATCTCTTGTTGGCCGCGTCAAACTCGATAAACACCTACTCAATAATTTATTCCCAAAGCCAAAAACAACACAATTTCGTTTATTCGTCTCATCGCAGGTTGGTACTGCGCGTAAGTCCTATAATCTTAGTTTCAGGAATGGAAGTTTTCACTAAAAAGGCACTTTTATCTTTCACCAACGTCAATTGTCAAACATATAGTAGTAAAGTTTAGTTACAAATACTGATACTTCGTGACAAACTACCAACTAGAGGAAACCTAATTTATGAAACGCCTACTTTCTGCCTTAGCTGTGACTAGCTGCTTATTAGCGGGTTTACAAGCGATAACTTTAGCCCAGAATGGTTTAACACTTTTTAGTGGGGTCAAAAGTGAAAATCAGTTACCCTTTCGGTTAGATTTTGGCGGACAAACCAGCAACACAGATCGTTATATACTCAGAGTTCCTGCCAAACAAATGAAACTAGCAGTAGCTCAATTTACCATTACTTATCCTGATTATTACAAGGGAACTTTCGATCCCAAAAGTGTTGAAGTCATAGTTAAAGGTAAAAAAGTCCCCCTATCTGAAGTCAAATGGGATAAAGAAGGTGGTGTGATTCAAATATTTCCTGAAGAACCAGTTCCCGCCGGTCGCAAAGTCGAGTTAGTCTTATCCAATGTACAGAATCCAGCTTTTGGGGGAGTTTACTATTTCAAATGTCAAGTTCTTTCCCCCGGTGATGTCCCATTACTGCGTTATCTTGGTACGTGGATTATCAGTATTAACTAAAAAGGCAAGGGGCAACTGACAACTGACAACTGACAACTCCATCCAGAAATATGTTTTTATTGCCTGTAAAGTGGTAAAATATCAGATTGTGACTTTTTATGAAAATCGCCTAAGAGGAGAACCGTATGCAAAGAACACTGGGCGGCACTTGCCGTAAGAGAAAAAGAACATCTGGATTCCGCGCCAGAATGCGAACACCAGACGGCAGAAACGTGATTAGTGCCAGAAGAAGAAAAGGACGGCATCGTCTGAGCGTTTAGGGTAATAAAATTCAGTAATTAAGAACTGTTGTGGCTTTGCCCAAAGCATATCGGCTCAAATCCCGTCAGGATTTTCAGGCAGTTTTCCGAGAAGGAATTCGGCGACATAGTTCTCATTTCACACTGAGAGCTTTAAAACCTACTCTTGCGACAGAACCTTCTTTGGATACTGCCCCCCCTAGCACAAAAATTGGTATTGCCATTAGTACAAAAGTCAGTAAACGCGCCGTTGTTCGCAACAAAATCAAAAGGCAAATAACAGCAGCATTACACCAATTATTGCCTAAATTACTCCCAGGATGGCGGCTAGTATTAATTGTGAAACCAACAACAACAGAATCTGAGTGCGAAACCCAGAAATTTCTGCAAGAATTAGAGCAGTTGTTGGCACAAACTGAGGTATTAAATGGGTATTCGTGAAGAAGTTTATTATGAGGGTGGTCCCCACATTGGGGATTTGATTTTCAACCTGCTAATTGGGCTAACAGTAGTGGGTATACCCTTAGCTGTGGGAGCAATAGTCAGAGCAGTGTGGCTACGCTTCCGCATCACAGATCGAAGGATATGTGTAACTGGTGGTTGGATGGGACGCGATCGCTATGATGTAATTTATTCAGAAGTGGTGAAAGTCGTCAAAGTTCCCCGTGCCATCGGTCTATGGGGAGATATGGCAGTCACCCTCAAAAATGGTACTCTCATCGAAATGCGGGCTGTTCCCAATTTTCGGGGAGTCTATGACTACATTAATGAAAAAATTGCTGCTAAAAATCCCCAATATAGCAATCCTAAATGAGTCACTTGATTTTGGATTTACGTTAGCGAAGCGTACGCAGCGCAGCGAGTATTTTAGATTTTGGATTGAGTTCACCCTAAAGTGTATAGCTGGAAAATTTTGGATTTGGGATTTACGTTAGCGAAGCGTACGCAGCGCAGCGAGTATTTTTCCATCCTTCAGGACGGGGCTTGTACCAAATTTTTTGAATCTAAAATCTAAAATCTAAAATTCCCGGTCATTTTTCCAGAGCGTTAACATTCACATTTTTAGATCATGTGCGGCTATCCTTAACTTCCATAGCTTGTGGATAGTCGCAGCAATGCTTAACAAAAACCTCTACAATATAGAGCAAAAGCTTGGAAGAGAACCGCCTCTAGTCAGAGGATAGGATCAACTGAGTATCCCACTCCCAACCGGGGTGGGAGTGTCAAAGTACCGCAGGTTGAATTCAGAATAATGGATTTTGGTATCGGGTTTCTCTCGAACAACGTGATGTTGCCAATCATAGACCTTTTCTATGGTTTTGTCCCTAGCTATGGGTTGGCGATAGTAGCCTTAACATTGATTATCCGCTTTGCACTCTATCCCCTGAGTGCTGGCTCTATCCGCAGTATGCGGCGGATGCGAGTTGTGCAACCTGTGATGCAAAAGCGTATGGCAGAAATTAAAGAACGCTATAAAGATGATCAGCAAAAGCAACAAGAGGAAATGCTCAAGGTCCAAAGTGAATTTGGTAATCCCTTAGCAGGATGTCTACCTTTACTGTTGCAAATGCCAGTATTACTAGCACTGTTTGCAACTTTGCGGGGTTCGCCTTTTTCTGGTGTTAACTATTCCGTTAACCTGCAAATATTCCCCCAAGAAGAGATTGAGCGCATTCAACCCCAAGCATTTGCCACTCCTCCACAAAATATCTACATTGCTGACGGTGATCACACTCCCATTTCTGCGATCTTACCGGGAGGCGATAAGTTAACAGTGGGAGAAAAAACTAAGATTCAATATCAAACCGTAGAAGGCAAACCATTTGATTTGCTTCTCAAGGAACACCCAGAAGCTCAGTTAACACCCACCTGGAAAGTCACCAAAGGCGCAGAGAGGGTGAAAATTGATGCCGAAGGCAATGTAGAGGCTCTAGAACCCGGAGACGTGACCATTCAAGGCACAATTCCCGGACTAGCAGCAGAAAAAGGATTTCTCTTTATTGATGCTTTGGGTCGAGTAGGTGCTATTGATCCCGATAACACAGTCCATTGGGATATTGTGGCGATGATTGTCTTCTTTGGTATCAGCCTTTATGTCAGCCAAATGCTGTCTGGGCAAAATTCCAGCGGTGGCAACCCTCAGCAAGATACAGTCAATAAAATTACCCCTGTCATCTTTTCTGGGATGTTCCTATTCTTTCCTCTGCCGGCTGGGGTACTTATGTATATGGTAATTGGTAACGTTTTCCAAACTATCCAAACATATATCCTCTCCCGTGAACCTCTACCAGAAGAAATTCAGAAAATCGTAGATTCACAAGAAAAAGAAGCCCAAACCATCGAAGTAAAAGCGTTGCCATTTGAACCCAAAAGTTCTAAGAAAAAGGCTACCGGTTGATTATGAGCGACATTTCTATGCAGAGTAGTGAACAATGGCTACAAAATTTGCTACTTTTAACTGGTGTATCTACTCAAGTATGGGCTAATTTAGAACCTAAGCCATCTTCAGGACAAGATACACCAACAGGAGAAAGCTACTGGTTAACAATAGATCAAACCAACTTAACATCAGAACAAATTAGGATTTTAATTGGTGCTGGTGGTTCGGTGCTAGATAGTATTCAGTATCTAGCAAATTCCGTTCTCAACTTAAATCAACCAGAAGAAAATCAGACAGCTTACACAATTGAATTGAATGGTTATCGGGTAAGACGAGAAGCCGAAATCCGCACTTTAGCTGAAACTGCTGCCGCAGAAGTCCGTTTTTCTGGAAGAGAGGTAGAACTTCAATCTCTCAGTTCCTCAGAACGCCGACAAATCCACACTTTATTGCAGGAATTTTCGGATTTAGAAACCTTCAGTCGCGGCAAAGAACCTTATCGTCATTTAGTTGTTCGTCAAGCAGTCACACCATAATTAGGTAATAGGGAACGGGGAACAGGGAACAGGGAACAGGGAACAGACAAAAATATTACCAATTACCAGTTACCAGTTACCAATTACCCATTACCCATTACCCATTACCAATGATCAATTTTGATGGTATTTCACAAATCCTATGGACGCTATTTTTATTCCGCAGCTATCTAAAGCCCCGGAGCGGACAGAGGAAATTCAAGTTCAAGAGTTTCTGCCTGGACTAGAAACATTGACACCGGTTCGCGGAGTTATCCAGGTCAAACACCAGGGTAATTATTTAGAAGTTTCATCTCAGGCAGAAACAATTGTTACCTGTACTTGCAACCGCTGTTTGCAGCAGTATAACCATCGTTTGGTTCTTGATACTCAGGAAGTTATTTGGTTAGATGAAACTGCTAATCAAACGGAAGATTTTCCTCTAGAAATGGAAGTTGCTGTAGAGGATTTACTGGAAACTTTAGCACCTGATGGTCATTTTGATCCCGGTGAATGGCTCTATCAGCAGATGTGTTTAGCATTACCTCAGCGTCAATTATGCAATGTTAATTGTCCAGGTATTTTAGATGCTGCTGTTTCTGAACCACCTACGGATAGCCGTTGGGCTTTATTAGATGCTTTGAAAAAACAACTTCCAGATAATTAGTAAATTTACTATTTGGTGTGTTATGGCTTAATTCTTTATGGCTCGGTAAAAGCTGTTAATACTCTCTCAATCTCCTCAAGGATTTTTTATCTTTGTGGAGTTTTTAATTACAGAAAAATGAACCACGAAGGAACGAAGGACTCGAAGGAAAGAGGGTTTTAGAGAGATTTTGCATAAGCTCTAAAAAGGGCTTGACAAATTACTCTCATTTTGAGATGATAAAACAGGTGACAAGCACAAAAATAAGCAAACACAAACACAAGAATAACCAACCACAAACACAAGAATAACCAAACGTTAACTAGGAGTTAAGCTATGTACACCAACCACTATTATTTCAACTCCAAAATATATTATGCACTTAATTCACATTCGCATCCTCCGCGAAGAAGCAGCAAAGTACCCTGATATCAAAAAACAAATTGAAGATTGGCATAAAACAGTTAAAAAAGCAGAATGGCAAAGTTTAAATGATGTTCAAAAATTTTACCGAGATGCTGAAACTGTTGGTAATTTTACTGTTTTTAATATCAAAGGTAATGATTATCGTTTAATTGTAGGAATGGATTATGAAGATAAAACGGTGTACTACAAATACTTACTAACTCACGCCGAATATAGTAAAAATAAATGGAAAAATGACCCTTACTTTTGACAGAAATACTTATAGTCAATTACTAGCAGAAATCGCTCCTCAAGTAATTGAAACAGAAGAAGACTATGAACGGTTTTTAAAAGTTGCAGAATATCTAACTTTTAAAAAAAATCGTAGTCCAGAGGAGCGAGCTTTACACAAATTGCTTGTCAGACTAATTGAAGATTATGAGGAAGAAAATTATCCAATGGATGAATCTACACCTCATGAAATATTGCTACATATCATGGAATCTAGCGGAATTCGTCAAGCTGACTTAGTACGCATTCTTGGTTCTAGCAGCGGTGTAGTTTCAGAAGTTGTCAACGGTAAACGCTCAATTAGTAAAGCACAAGCAAAAGCCTTGGGAGAATATTTTAAAGTGTCTCCTAGTTTATTTATTTAGAGGTTGTTTGAAAAGTCTAAATTCATACATAGGATTTGCTGAATAAGTACCCATTCATTGGTGTCAACTTAACGTAAAACATCTATCCCGCAAAGAACTCAATTCATCTCATTCCCAGTCTCTCACCGGGAATGAATCCTAGAAGGCTCTGCCTTCAATGATATTAGAGGCAGAGCCTCATCAACTGCATTCCTAGTCAGAGACTAGGAACGAGGTGTGGTAGGGATTTGAGCTTAAGTTGACACCATTAAGCTTTTGCTTTACCCCTACCCGGAGAATCAAATAATTAAGCCGTGTTGGGTATAAATATCGCTCTCCTTGAGTTAGAAGTGATATTTGGGGGATGAATTGACACTCTCCGGTCTAAAGACGCGGAGATTCTATAGAGAGTTTCAGTCTATATCCCTCAGTTATCCCAGTTTCAGGCAGGGCTCCTTAAATATTTGGGTTCTTGCCCTGATTTCCTTTGCCCTGGCGGGCGAAATCATATCTGACAAGCGTAACTCTCCGAGAGTCCCCCGGTAGCTTTTTACGTCTTTAGTGACAATTTGATTGTATCACGAATATTGAAGGCAATCAATTCGCCCCTGTGCGTTTTCCCCTTCGGTCTGAAGACGCGAAGCTCCCAACGCTACCGCGTTCCTCTTGTAGAATTTATACGGATTGCTTTGCGTTTTTGCTCCTGTGCTTTTTAATGACAAGGTAAATATCATACTGTTATTTGCAGTTTAATTGGATGATGAACTATTATTAAATCGTTCTCAAAAATAGAACTGAGATCACAAACCCAGATATGAAGCCTGTTGTACGGCTAAATGAGAAAATTTTGTTTTATGTTTGTTCATTACAGAAGCCGTCTAGACTGCATAAATGTTAGGATTGCCACAGAGTGAGAATCGCGTAAGAGAAGGAAAAAAAACTGAATGGCAGAATTTGAAAAGTCAATATCCTTTGATGGACGGGATATTCGACTGACGGTTGGCCTACTAGCCCCCCAAGCAGGTGGGTCGGTTTTGATACAATCAGGAGATACAACTGTTTTAGTAACGGCTACAAGGTCAGCAGCGCGGGAAGGCATTGATTTTTTGCCACTGACCGTAGATTACGAAGAAAGATTGTACGCAGCAGGAAGAATTCCAGGGGGGATTATGCGCCGGGAAGGTCGTCCACCGGAAAAGGCAATTCTTGCCAGTCGTCTGATTGACCGTCCACTTCGTCCTTTATTCCCCTCATGGTTGCGGGATGATTTGCAAGTTGTGGCAATAACTATGTCAATGGATGAGCAAGTCCCCCCTGATGTGTTAGCAGTCACAGGCGCTTCAATTGCTACTCTCATTGCCCAAATTCCTTTTAATGGACCAATGGCCGCAGTGCGAGTAGGCTTGGTTGGTGATGATTTTATTATTAACCCTACCTATGCAGAAATTGAAGCGGGAGATTTGGATTTAATCGTTGCCGGTTCTCCAGATGGGGTAATCATGGTGGAAGCGGGTGCAAATCAATTGCCAGAGCGAGATATTATTGAAGCGATTGATTTTGGCTACGAAGCGGTTCGGGATTTAATTCAAGCTCAGTTAGATTTGCTGGATGAACTAGGTCTAAAACTTGTGCAAGAAGCCCCACCAGAAGTAGATAAGACATTAGAAAACTATATCCGCGATCGCGCTAGTGATGAGATCAAAAAAATCTTGGCGCAATTTGAGTTAACTAAAACTGATCGTGATATTGCTTTAGATGCAGTTAAAGATAATATCTCTGCTGAAATCAAAGCCTTACCAGAAGAAGACCCCATTCGCATCGCTGCTACAGCCGACTCCAAAGCCCTTGGTAATACATTCAAGAGCATTACCAAATACTTCATGCGTCGTCAAATTGTCGAAGATAACGTGCGCGTTGATGGTCGTAAGCTTGATGAAGTTCGTCCTATCTCTTGTCGAGTTGGGATTATACCCAAAAGAGTACATGGTAGCGGTTTATTTAACCGGGGACTGACTCAGGTGCTATCAATGTGTACCCTTGGTACTCCTGGAGATGCCCAAAATCTTAACGACGACTTGCAACTAGAACAAACTAAACGTTACCTGCATCACTATAACTTCCCTCCCTTCTCCGTCGGCGAAACCAAACCATTACGCGCCCCTGGTAGACGGGAAATCGGACATGGTGCATTAGCAGAACGGGCATTATTACCTGTATTACCGCCAAAAGACAAGTTCCCCTACGTAATTCGCGTAGTTTCGGAAGTGCTTTCTTCCAACGGTTCAACTTCAATGGGTTCAGTTTGTGGTTCTAGTTTATCCCTCATGGATGCAGGTGTACCCATTACCAAACCTGTGAGCGGTGCGGCAATGGGCTTGATTAAGGAAGGGGACGAAGTACGAATCCTCACCGATATCCAAGGCATTGAAGACTTTTTGGGTGACATGGACTTCAAAGTTGCTGGTACAGATACTGGAATTACAGCTTTGCAAATGGATATGAAAATATCTGGTTTGTCTTTAGAAGTAATTGCCCAAGCTGTCAACCAAGCCAAACCTGCCCGGTTACACATTCTGGAAAAAATGCTCCAGACTATTGACACCCCCAGGGAAGAAACTTCACCCTTTGCCCCACGTCTGTTAACAATTAAGATTGATCCTGACATGATTGGTCTGGTGATTGGACCTGGTGGTAAAACCATTAAGGGTATCACTGAAGAAACAGGTGCAAAAATTGACATTCAAGATGATGGTACTGTCACCATTTCCGCCGTTGATGAAAACCGAGCTAAGAGAGCGCGGAACATCGTTCAGGGCATGACTCGTAAACTCCATGAAGGGGATGTTTATATTGGTCGTGTGACACGGGTTATACCCATTGGTGCTTTTGTGGAATTCTTGCCCGGTAAAGAAGGCATGATTCACATTTCTCAACTCGCTGACTATCGCGTTGGTAAGGTTGAAGATGAGGTAGCTGTTGGTGATGAGGTGATTGTCAAAGTGCGAGAAATTGACAATAAGGGTCGAATTAACCTAACACGCTTGGGTATTCATCCAGATCAAGCAGCAGCAGCACGAGAAGCAGCAGCGGTAAACCATTAAATCGCTGGTTGGATTTTAGATTTTAGATTACAGATCAATCGCAAATCTAAAATCCGCGATGCCTTGCTAGTAGGCATCGCTGTCGAATTATTTATGATTAAGTATAAAAAAATAAATTCTCTAGGGTCGTTAGTGCAAACTAATTAGCGTAGGGACTGCACCTCTTAGGAGTGATAAAAAATTCAATTGTGAATAAATCCGGTTGTTCGCGCCAACTGATGGGCGCAGGCCCTGCGCCCCTACTGATTTGGAGTTTACCGCCGCTAAATTCTAGTTGACATTAGACTTTTTAGTGCGATATAATGGTATGCTATTTAAAGTGTATTGATTGCTGCACTAGGCTAAAAAAGTATATCAATAATATCGGTAGCTAATATGGCCTAAGTAATGCCTAGATGCCAATTTTTTGTTGTTTATTAATGAGGTGAATATGGCAAAGCGCCGTAACCCGAAAAAAGAAAAGGCGCTACGAAACCAGGCCTACGCCAGAAAGTTTCGTAAACGGACCACCACAGGTAGAATGGGCAGAAGATTCCAACAAAGACCGCCCAAGAGTGAAGAGGAAGAAGGAACAGGCGCAGCAGCAATGGATGCTGCTGATTAATGTAGCTGGTTAAATTTGACTCTTTCATATTTTGAATTTTTAGGGTGTACACCAGTACACCCTTACTTGTGTTAGTTGTCAGTTGTCAGTTGTCAGTTGGAAGAAAGAATGGAATTTCTCCCCCTGTTCCCTGTTCCCTGTTCCCTGTTCCCTGTTCCCTTTATTTCACACTGAGTTGAGTCCGGGCATTGAGAATAGCCTGTCTGACTTGTTCAAATCCTGTACCTCCATAGCTGTTGCGAGCTGCAACTACTTGACGTGGGGTTATGGCTTCATAAATGTCGGCGGCAAATGCGGGATGAATTTGTTGCCATTCTTCTAGTTGTAAATCTTTGAGCAGTTTACCAGCGATAATACTGGTTTTGACGACTTTGCCGACAATGTTATAAGCTTCGCGAAAGGGTACACCCCTGGCGGCGAGATAATCTGCGACATCGGTAGCGTTAGCAAAGTCTTCTGTAACTGCTGTTGCCAATCGCTGATGACGAAATTCTAAACCTTCTTGCAGTAAAATTGTCATTGCTTCTAAACAGGCTTTGACTGTGTTTACACTGTCAAATATGCCTTCTTTGTCTTCCTGGAGGTCTTTGTTATAAGCCAGGGGTAAACCCTTCATAATTACTAACATGGCTTGCAGATGACCAAATACTCGCCCGGTTTTGCCGCGCACTAATTCGGGTACGTCGGGGTTTTTCTTTTGGGGCATAATGCTAGAACCTGTGGCACAGCTATCTTTGAGGGTGATGAAGCGAAATTCTTCTGATGCCCACAGGATTATTTCTTCGGAAAGACGGCTGAGGTGAACCATGATAATACTAGCAGCACAGAGAAATTCTATGGCGAAGTCCCGATCGCTCACTCCGTCCAAGCTGTTAGCATAAACATTGTCAAAGTGTAATAAATTGGCTGTATAGTGGCGGTTAATGGGGAAAGTTGTTCCCGCTAAAGCACCACAACCCAAGGGGGAGATATTCACTCGGCTATAAACGTCTTCTAAGCGTTCCCAGTCCCGTTGTGCCATTTGAAAGTATGCCAGTAAATGGTGCGCTAAACTCACTGGTTGGGCGCGTTGCAGGTGGGTATAACCAGGAATCAAGGTTTCAACATTTTTTTCGGCTATATCAACTAAGACTGTTTGCCAGTTCCGTAATTGTTGGCGGATTTGTTGAATTTGATCACGGAGGTATAATCGAGTGTCTGTACCTACTTGGTCATTGCGAGAACGGGCTGTGTGGAGTTTTTTACCTACATCTCCGACAATTTCCGTGAGGCGCTTTTCTACGGCAAAATGGACATCTTCGGCATCAACACCGGGTTGGAATTGCCCTTGACGATATTCTTGACGCACTTGTTCTAAACCGTTAAACAGTGCTTCCCCTTCTTCGTGGGAAATTATACCTGTATGAGCCAACATTTTGGCATGGGCTTGAGAACCTGTAATATCATATTCGATAAGTTCAATGTCAAAACTGATACTAGCATTAAAACGAGCGATCGCTGGATGTAGCGCGGATTCAAACCGCTGACTCCAAGTTTGTTTTTCGGTCATAAATCTGAAGGGAGAGGAAGAAATTTGTAGATATTAGATTTTGAATCATACGCCGGATGTGAGTTAAAAATCTTGTTGTTTCATAAGCGAAATTACAAGGTCTTCAGTATCTAAATAATTAATCCAAAATCTAAAATCTAAAATCACTTTAACCGTAACTAGTAAAACCTTTGAACAGATAACCAACAATTATACCAATCAACAATGCCCAAATTTGCCCAGTTTTGACAAAGTGATTCCAAGAGGCTTGTACTTGACCTAGAAGGTCTGGGTCTCTAACATTACCAATATCAGCCAGAAGAGTAATATGTTCGTGTAAATTTCCTAGCAGTGGCAATAGTGAATCATTCAAATGTTCCATAATTCTTTCACCAAAAGGTTTATCACCTATTATTAAGAGTTGAAGTAACTAATCAAATCAAAAGCCACCGCAATTATACACAATCTTTACTTTCATACTTTACTATGTTTCTGCCGCCAAACGTAATTTTTCTGAAGTTCGTAAAATTTGCCCAGCTAAGACTGCTGCACCAAAGCCATTATCTATATTAACTACACCTATACCAGCGGCACAAGAGTTAAGCATTGTCAATAGAGGTGCTAAACCGGAAAAGCTTGCACCATAACCAATACTGGTAGGAACAGCGATTACGGGACAATCTGCCAAACCCGCTACAACACTGGGCAAAGCCCCTTCCATGCCCGCGACAACGATTAATACCGATGCTGATTCTAATACATGACGGTTGCTTAATAACCGATGAATTCCCGCCACACCTACATCCCAGAGGCGCTGTACATAAAAACCCGAAAGTTCCGCAGTGACAGCGGCTTCTTCAGCAACGGCTAAATCGGCAGTACCAGCGGAAAGAATGCCTATTTTACCGGGAAATCTGACTTCAATTACAGGGGGAACAATGGCACAAATTCGGGCTTGTTCGTAGTATTGGATACCTCTAACTTTTGGTTGTAATGCTGAATATACTTGTGGTTCAATGCGGGTAGCCATAACTACGGAAGTACGGTGGCGCATGACTTCCATGATTTGAGCAATTTGTTCCGGTGTTTTACCTGGTCCCCAAATGACTTCCGGGAAACCAGTTCTTAATTGACGATGGTGATCTATTTTAGCAAACTCACCTACGGATTGATAGGCTAAGTCTTTGAGGGAGTCGAAGGCTATATCTGGGGTTATTTTACCATTGGCGACGGCTTCTAAGAGCGATCGCAAATTTTCGGGTTGTGTCATGCAATTTTGGATTTTGGATTTTAGATTTCCCTTATTCAGTCAACAGTCAACTATTTCGTAACTTTAATTTCATGAATATTCCAAAAAGCACCACCAAGAGCAGAATATTGGATACCTTGAAACCGATTTCTGATTGCTGATAGAGAATAAGAATTAACCAAATAAATGAAAGGTAAATATTCCTGTGTTAATTGTTGACTTTCGCCATAAATTTCCTTTAATTTAGCCTCATCAAACTCCTGTGCGCCTTGAATATAAAGTTCATTAATTTTCTTTTCCCAGTCAGCAACTTCCCAACCTTCAATCGGTTTTTGTCCAGCTTGTGGTTTTTGATTAAACATATGTAGTCCCCCTTCAGGAGACCACACATTAGCACCATCATTTGGTTCTAACCCCCCTGTCAAACCTATTAAACAAGCATCCCAATCTAAAGTGTTAGAAAGTTTATCTATAAAAGTATTCCAAGCCAATGGCGTAAAATCTACTTGAATCCCAATTTTACTTAAATCTTGTTTAATTTGCGAACCCATTGACTCCCGAATTTTATTACCCGCATTAGTGAGTAAGGCAAATCTCACCTCGTTACCTTGATCATCTACTAAAAGATTTTTTTCATTATATTTAAATCCAGCTTTTAGTAGCAATTTTTTGGCTTTTTCAGAATTATAGTTATAAACCTTCAAGCCTTTTTCCGGTGATAAGAAATAAGGACTTTGAACAGAAATAGGAGAATTTTGGGGTGTACCTAAACCACGAAAAGTATTATTTAACATGGTTTGTCTATCAATAGCATAGGCTACCGCTTGGCGAAATTGCACATTATTAAACCATTTAGATTTAATTGGATCAACTAATGGTTGATTTTGTCTTTTTCCCTTATTTAAGTTAAAGGAAATAAAGGAAGTGCTAGAACTAGGACCCCCATTATATATTTTAAAATTCCCTTGTTTTTCCTGAACTTTTAATAAAGAAAAATAATCAGGGGAAACACCAATAGAATCTAAATCACCGGAACGAAATTGGAGTAAGGAAGTATCTGTTGACTCCACAATTTGCCAAATTATTCGTTCAATATAAGGTTGGGGTTTACCTTGAGCATCTTTACGCCAATAATAGGGGTTACGGCGAAAAATTATCCGTTGACTCGTATCATATCTTTCCAGTTTATAAGGACCATTAACAATAATTTCTTCAGGAGGAGTATCCACACCCCATTTATTCAGAAATTCAACTTTACCATCTTTGTTTTTTGTTTTGACTGATTTCTCTAAAATATGAGCAGGTAAAATAGATGCTCCTGTATTCAGTAAAAAAGGTCTAAATGGTTCAGGGACACTAAATTCCACTCTTCTATTATCTATTTTTTTGACAGTTGGTAATTTGCGATTTTTCCCGACTCTTAAAACATCTCTAGTATCTGTGGGGATGTTTTCATTTAAATAAATATCATTATAGGTAAATACGACATCATCAACTGTTAATGGTTGTCCATCTGACCATTTTAAACCTTCACGCATGGTAAAGGTAATTTTGGTTTTATCTGGTGATATTTCCCATGATTCAGCTAATGCTCCTTCTATTTTGCCATCAATGGGATTCTGAGTTAATAATCCTTCATAGGTGTAACCAAAAATATTTGGTGATTCGGAACTCAGCGCAGCATTAAATGTTTTCGGATCACTGAGAATACTAGTTACTAATTGAGGTACTTGAGCCGCATTGGTTTTTAATTTAGTTGGGTTACAAGCGGTAATTCCTATTGCTGTAAAAGCAATGATTGTTATTAGTAATAAAAACCGTTTTGTGGAATTGAATATTTTTTCTGTTAATGTCATAGTTGCTTACCAGATATTAATTTTAGGATAATTGAGACTCTAACCAACCTAGAAAGTTTTTAGTATTACTAAAATATTTTATTGTTGCACTATTTAAAATTTCCTGTACTTCCTTTTTACCGAAATCTTTTGTATTGCCACTAATAAATACTTTTTGGTTATTAGGATGCTGATTTGCATGAGATACAATACACTGTAATATTAAGTTATCCATAAGATCATTCTTGATTAGTAATGTTTCCGTTTCTATGAAAATTTTATTAGAAATATCCTTGATTATGTTATTATCAAAGTTAATCATTTCCGAATTTTCTGTCAACAATTCAATAACTTCAGATAGCCTATCTTGCACATCATTTAATAATAGTAGATTTTCAATAGATGCTCTTTCTAAACTCACCTGAAATAAATCTGCATGAACAGAAATTTTATCACGCATTGCTTCATTAATTTGTTTCTCCATTTCTGCTTGAAATTTTAACTGATTTTGCTTATCTATTCTATACGTGTTAATAACTTCTACATAACAAATAGCTGGTATAGCAAGACGAATTAAGGGAGAGAGATTCCGCAGCAATTGTCCTGCCTCTAGGTCTCTTCCTTTTGCAACTGCCATTAAAAAATTAGTTTCAATGTAAAGTATCAGCACCTAAATTTTCCTGAATATAAGTATGTCCACCTTCTAGCAATGGTAATAAACCAATTTTTGCTAATTCATTATACGCTGGTGGTGTATCTGAATTCCAATGATATGATAAATCTCTGAGCCAAGATTTAATAAGTGTTTCTAAATAAAAATCAAAGATTCTTTTATGCGGGAATTCTGGATCATAATTACTTAGTATATCATTAGTTCTCAAGGAAATTAGGTTTTCTATTTCCTGATCATTATTCAATGCAAAAATATTAATTTCCTCTAAATCCACTAACATACCAAAAGGAATATCTGGCTTGATATTCTGCAAATATGTTTTTAATTGATAAATAGCACTTTGCCTGTTTAATTCTGTCTCTGGTTTTTGAGCTTTTACCTCTACTAATAAGATAATTTCTTCATCTTTATTTGTAAACATAATATCAGGACGATATTTTTGAGGGGACTGGAAGTTGATAACTTGCATCTTCTTTTCTCCTTGATGTAAATAAAAATTGATTAATCACCACTTACCAACAAAACTACAGCATAAGCACAAATACCTTCCTCTCTGCCTGTTGGTCCAAGTTTTTCATTAGTTGTAGCTTTGATACCAATTTGATTTGGTTCTACTTCTAAAACTGCTGTTAATTTATCTCGCATTTTAGAAATATGCGGTTTTAATTTCGGACGTTCAGCGACAACGACAGAATCAATATTGCCAATTTTCCAACCTTGTTCACGAATTAGTTGATGGACTTGATGTAATAATACTAAACTATCAGCCCCAGCCCATTGGGGATCTGTCGGGGGAAAATAATGACCAATATCCCCCAAAGATAAGGCTCCCAGCATCGCATCCATGATGGCATGAGTAAGCACATCAGCGTCACTATGTCCTAACAAGCCGAGTTCGTGGGGAATGTGAATACCGCCTAAAATCAAATTGCGATCGCTCACCAATCTGTGTATATCGTAGCCATTACCAATTCTGATGTTCATAGTTAGTTGTCCTTTGTCAGTTGTCAGTTGTAAAAGAATATTTTTCTCCCCCCACTTCCCCCACTTCCCCCACTTCCCCCACTTCCCCCACTTCCCCCACTTCCCCCACTTCCCCCACTTCCCCCACTTCCCCCACTTCCCCCACTTCCCCCACTTCCCCCACTTCCCCCACTTCCCCTACTTCCCCTACTCCCCCCACTTCCCCTACTTCCCCTACTCCCCCTGTTCCCTGTTCCCTGTTCCCTGTTCCCTGTTCCCTCTCTTTTTCCCAAAGTTTAAGCAAATCGGGACGACGGGAAGCTGTGCGCTGAATTTGTTGTTGAAAACGCCAACGAGCGATCGCTGCATGATTACCACTTAGTAGCACATCTGGGACTTGCCAACCACGAAAATTTGCCGGACGAGTGTACTGCGGAAAATCCAACAAATATTCTTCAAAACTTTCCGTCTTCAGCGATTCCTCCTTACCCACAGTTCCCGGAAGTAGACGCACCACACCATTAATCAAAACCATCGAAGGAATTTCTCCCCCCGTCAGGATAAAATCCCCCAAAGAAATCTCCCGAGTCACCAAATTTAGCACCCTGTCATCTACCCCTTCATAATGACCACAGATCACAACCAACTGGTCGTAATTCGTGGCTAATTCGCGCAGCAAGGGCTGGTTCATTGGTTGTCCCTGCGGACTCATCAAAATCACATCTCGACGGGGTAGAATCGGCAAAGACTCCACAGCCGCAAAAATCGGTTCTGGCTTCATCAACATTCCCACACCACCACCATAGGGTTGATCATCCACCTTATGGTGCTTATCCGTAGTAAAATCTCTAGGATTAACTAAATGCACTTGAGCAATCTGTTTAGCTAAAGCCTTAGCCAACAAACCAGAATTGAGGATTGACGTAAAACAGTCAGGAAAAAGTGTAACTATATCAAAACGCACAGTAATTCGGATTCGATAGAACTAATTTTAAGGGTAGATACTTAGCTAATACCATAACTGATAACCTAGCATGGATTCAGGAGTTCGGAGTTCGGAGTTCGGAGTTCGGAGTTTGGAGGAAGAAATTGAAGAATAGAGCATGAAATTTCTCCCTTGTTCCCTGTTCCCTGTTCCCTGTTCCCTGTTCCCTGTTCCCTGTTCCCTGTTCCCTGTTCCCTGTTCCCTGTTCCCTGTTCCCTGTTCCCTGTTCCCTGTTCCCTGTTCCCTGTTCCCTGTTCCCTGTTCCCTCTTGCCTTTTTTGTAAGTCATAGAAAAACTAAAAATCTACCAACAGTGCCGAAAAATACCAATATCCTTAATTTCCTAGTGAGATCAAAAGTTTTTCTAATTACTTAATTTATGTTTAAATATTGTCACTACTAAATTTAAATTAATAATCCCACCAAAGTTAACAACTTCCGGGATACATCCAACCAGCCTCAGAAGTAAGAGTGTCAAGACCGACTAAATCCTAAGTCCAGAAGGGAATTATAGTTAATTTAGCACTATGAGAGCCATCTGGAAAAAGTAGATAGGTAAAAAACAAGATGCTGGCTATGAGAACGACGGACATGAGAAAATTGAGGCATCGTGTGCGTCAAGCAGTGTCCTCTCATCAAAGCCAAAGGCGAAAATTAACAAGCAACAAACCTTGTTCAATTAACCTGAAGTTGTTGACTCCCTCAAGCAGAAACACAATGCCGCAGTTAGAAGTTAAATCGCTGGAAATGAGGACACCCCAAGCTACTAAAACCGCCGTACTAGTTATCGGAGGCGCAGAAGATAAAGTTCATGGACGTGAAATTCTAAGAACTTTTTTTGTTCGTGCTGGCGGTAACAAGGCGTATATTACAATAATTCCATCAGCCTCCCGTGAGCCTGCCATTATCGCTGGTAGGTACGTTCGCATTTTTGAAGAAATGGGTGCGGAAAAGGTTGAAATATTAGACATTCGGGAACGGGAACAATGCGAAAATCCTGAGATTAAAGCATCCCTCGAAGCCTGTAGTGGTGTCTTCTTAACCGGAGGAGACCAACTGCGCCTTTGTGGAGTCCTGTCCGACACACCGGCAATGGAAATTATCCGCCAGCGGGTGAGAGCCGGACAACTGACTTTGGCAGGAACAAGTGCTGGAGCAGCCGTGATGGGACATCACATGATCGCAGGTGGTGGTAGTGGTGAAACACCTAATCGTTCCCTAGTTGACATGGCAACAGGCTTAGGATTCATTCCTGAAGTTGTCGTTGACCAACATTTCCATAACCGGAATCGGATGGGACGACTTGTTAGTGCGATCGCCGCTCACCCAGATAGATTAGGCATTGGTATAGACGAAGATACCTGTGCCGTATTTGAACGCGATGGTTGGCTACAAGTTATGGGCAAAGGCAGTGTCACTATTGTTGATCCTACCGAACTTACCCACACTAATGAACCCAACGTTAGTGCTAACCAACCCCTGACAGTACATAATTTAAGACTACATATCCTCAGTTACGGAGATCGCTTCCATCTTTACCAACGTACTGTTTTACCTGCTGTGCATCGCATCTCTAGCTGACGATATAGAAGATATAGAGCATATCAGGTCACACTGATTTGACCGCATCTTGATTTCTTCTTCTAGAGTTTAGATCAATTCCATCTAAGAAGGAAAAACTGCTTCAAATGCCAAATTTAGCGGTCAATTCCAGCAAAAAACTAGAATTTTGGTTACGAATCTCCATCTACCTATTCCCATGAGAATCCTCAAGATCCAGACCTTACGCGGCCCAAATTACTGGAGCATTCGACGGCACAAACTGATCGTTATGCGCCTAGACTTAGACAAACTTGCCGAAACCCCCTCAAATGAAATACCTGGCTTTTATGAAGGACTAGTGGAGGCACTGCCAAGTCTAGAGGGTCACTACTGCTCCCCAGGCTGTCGTGGTGGTTTTCTAATGCGGGTGCGAGAAGGCACCATGATGGGTCATATAGTGGAACACGTAGCCTTAGAACTCCAGGAATTAGCGGGAATGCACGTAGGTTTCGGTCGCACCCGTGAAACCGTCACACCTGGAATTTACCAGGTAGTGATTGAGTACCTAAATGAAGAAGCGGGTCGCTATGCAGCCCGGGCAGCAGTCAGGCTATGTCAAAGTATTATTGACCGGGGACGTTATCCCAAAGCCGAACTAGAGCAAGACGTTCAAGACCTCAAAGACTTTTGGCGTGATGCTTCACTAGGCCCTTCCACAGAAGCCATTATTAAAGAAGCGGAGAAAAAAGGTATTCCTTGGATGCCTTTACCAGCTAGATTCTTAATTCAATTGGGCTATGGCATCCACCAAAAACGGATTCAAGCCACAATGACCAATAACACAGGCATTCTTGGTGTAGAACTAGCTGGTGATAAAGAAGCTACTAAACGGATTCTCGATGCCAACGGCGTACCAGTCCCCAGAGGTACAGTCATTAATTTCTTTGATGATTTAGAAGAAGCCATTGAATATGTTGGTGGTTATCCCATCGTGATTAAGCCTTTAGACGGTAATCATGGACGAGGGATCACCATTGATATCCGCAACTGGGAAGACGCAGAAGCCGCTTATGAAATGGCTAGACAAGTTTCTCGTTCAGTGATTGTGGAAAGATATTATGTAGGACGAGATCATCGAGTATTAGTAGTTAATGGCAAAGTAGTTGCTGTAGCAGAGAGAATTCCTGCTCATGTGGTGGGTAATGGCAAATCTACAATTACAGAACTAATTGAAGAAACAAACCTTGACCCTAAACGTGGTGACGGACATGATAACGTCTTGACTAAAATCGAACTAGACCGTACCAGCTACCAACTCCTAGATAGACAAGGGTACACCATCAACAGTGTGCCACCCCAGGGAGCAATTTGTTACTTAAGAGCTACAGCCAACTTAAGTACAGGTGGTAGTGCTGTAGATCGCACAGACGAAATTCACCCAGAAAATCGCTGGTTAGCACAACGGATAGTCAGAATTATCGGCTTAGATGTGGCTGGTATAGATATCGTAACTTCAGATATTAGCCGTCCCTTGAGAGAATTAGACGGTGTAATTGTTGAAGTCAATGCTGCCCCTGGTTTCCGAATGCACGTTGCCCCTAGTATTGGCATCCCCCGCAATGTCGCCGGCGCAGTCATGGATATGCTGTTCCCCAACGAACAATCTAGCCGCATTCCTATACTTTCAGTTACAGGTACGAATGGCAAAACCACCACAACTCGCCTGTTAGCCCATATTTATAAGCAAACTGGTAAGGTTGTCGGCTACACAACTACAGATGGTACTTATATCGGTGATTTCTTAGTAGAATCGGGAGATAATACAGGACCTCAAAGCGCCCATGTTATCCTTCAAGACCCGACCGTAGAAGTAGCCGTATTGGAATCGGCTCGCGGTGGTATTCTCCGCTCTGGGTTGGGTTTTGAAAATGCTAATGTAGGTGTAGTATTAAATGTGTCTGCTGACCATTTAGGCATCGGCGATATAGATACTATTGAGCAATTAGCCCATCTTAAAAGCGTAGTTGCTGAAGCTGTTTTCCCTGATGGTTATGCGGTACTCAATGCCGATGATTACCGGGTTGCTGCTATGGCAGAAAAAACTAAGGCGAACATTGCCTACTTTACCATGAATCCAGACTCGGATCTGGTACGGAAACATATCCAACAGGGTGGAGTAGCCGCAGTCTATGAACATGGTTATCTGTCCATTGTCAAAGGTGATTGGACGCACCGCATCGAAAGGGCAGAAAATATCCCCTTGACAATGGGTGCAAGAGCGCCATTTATGATTGCTAATGCTTTAGCCGCTAGTTTGGCAGCTTTTGTTCAAGATGTCACCATTGAGCAAATTCGCGCTGGTTTAAGAGGCTTTCGTGCTTCTGTAAGTCAGACCCCAGGACGGATGAATTTGTTTAATTTGGGTAAATACCATGCTTTGGTAGATTATGCCCACAATGCCGCTAGTTACGAGGCTTTGGGGTCATTTGTCCGTAATTGGACAACGGGACAGCGCATTGGTGTAATTGGTGGTCCTGGCGATCGCCGTGACGAAGATTTTGTTACTCTAGGTAGATTATCAGCAGATATCTTTGACTACATCATTGTTAAAGAAGATGATGATACTAGAGGTAGACCTCGTGGTTCAGCTTCAGATTTGATTGTTGAAGGTATTACCCAAGTTAAGCCTAATTACCGCTTTGAATCAATTTTGGATGAAACCACAGCTATTAACAAAGCCTTAGATATGGCTGCTGATGGTAGTTTGGTAGTAGTTTTGCCAGAAAGCGTCAACCGGGCAATTAAGTTAATTAAAATGCGGGGTGTACAGGAAGAAATTCAGCCTCAGCAATCAATTAACAATGATTCCCAAAATGGGATAGCATCTTCTTCTGTGGTTAATACACTGATTTAGGAGCATCTCTTGTTTGTAAATTGCCCTCAGACTAATTCATAATTTAAGTCTGGGGGTTAATTAATATTAGTTAAGACTTAGCAAACATCTTTAAGAATAAAATAGCAGGAGTCAGAAGTTAAGCGACTTATTAAGGTAGTTATCTATACTGATTCATATTTCCAAGGATTAATAATAGAAATACCACATCCTTCAAAATCAGAAACATTGCGTGTTGCTATGGTTGCTTTATGAGTGTAACAAATAGCAGCAATTTGAGCATCAGCTTGAGAAATAGGAGTCCCATTTTGTCGTCGTTGGGATGCAATATGAGCAAATGCTACAGCAGCATTTTGATCAAAAGCAAGAACACGTCCAGCGAAATCTTCAGAAAACATCAGTTGTGCTGCTTGACTAAGTTCTTTTCGTCGTTTTCCTTCAGGAAGTAAAGCAATACCATAGAGAATTTCTGCTTGAGTAATGGTTGTGGTAAACATACTCATCAAAGGTTTTTCAGCTACCCATTCACGAACTATTTCCGACTTTTGAGTCTTCATTAATTCTGAGATAACATTTGTATCCAAAATAATCATTCTTCAAATATTGATACAGTGCGGATAGGTTCTCTAGCTATTTCTGGTAATTCCAAATCGCCCAAATTTGCAAACCGTTGTTCAATTAAAGTTGCTAGATTTAAGGGATGTTTAGTATTTTCGATGAGAACAAGACGGAGAATTTCTCTCACTTCTTCTTCTAGGGAACGTCCATGTTTTTCGGCTCGTTTTTGCAACTGATATTTGATGTCATCATCAATGTTGGAGATGGTGATATTAGTCATAAATAATAGAGATAATTTTGATTATACCTATTATAGTAAATAATCACGAAAATTTTTGATTTTTACCTTTGAAAATACATATACTTACATATAATACGCATTTAAAAGTATTAATTAACTGTCTCGATCTTCTCTAATCATTTCTTTCGTTTTCCTTTAGGTTGATACTTCGCACCTCTCAGAAAATCACCTAAATCTGAATTTTTGCTAATGTCATAGTTACCTTCATCAAACTTATCCTTTAATTCTTTTTTATATTTATCAAGTTCTTGAGGTACAGAACTTTTAGATAAAATATATGTTTTTGCAGTAAAACTTAATGATGAATCAGTTTTTTTCAAGAATTTATTAAAGTATGTATATGTATTTATAACCTGCTCTTTTGCTGTGTTTATATCCTTACCCTTCAATTCTACAAAGCAGATAATCCTTTCATTGTCTTTTGCATAAAATACGATTAAATCACAGATTTTCATTCCTTCTTTATCTAATTCTAATAATTTACGAAATTTACAATTAGGGTTTGATTTCTCGTCTATATGAAAAAATAAAACTGTTTCACCACTTGCTGGTTGTAAACTTACCTCCACACCATCTTCTTTATGACTTGTTTTCCCTGGTAGTAAACAACATGATAACAATAAATGATCGAAAGGCATTTTAAAATCACTCCTGAATTTAAGATTATAAGAGTGATTATGGAAAAATATGGGAAATGTCATCTGAAACATTCCCAAATGTTCCCCAATCTATCCTACCGTCTTCATGTAATATATTTTTAGCTGTACCATCTTCAAATAGATAGACAGAAACTTCCTCTTGAGGAATAAAAGCTTCTGTTCGCTCTAAATAAAATCGTTCTTTGAGACTTTCTTTATCTTCATATTTAGCGGCTTTCATTAAATTAGAAAGATGATCAACAATGTAAGGGCTATGAGTTGTAATTAATACTTTTAAACCTGCTTGAACTAACATTGCTAAAAATTCCGTAATTTCTACTTGTGCGGCTGGGTGTAAATTCATTTCTGGTTCATCAATAATCAGTAATTCATTTGGTAAAGCTAAATGACGCAAGTACAAAACTAAAGGAGCTAATTCTTTTACCATTGAAGAAGAAACAGTCATTTCTAATTTAATATTTTCTGATGGTTGATAGAGAATTTCTTGATCAAAATCAGAGTTATCAATATTTACTTTTCCTCCCAAAATATCATTTTCTAAAATTTCTGCTAATCCAATATATTCCGAAATTTGTGGATGAATTTGTATTTCTTCTTCTCTATCGGAAAATGGTTTTCTATATATTTCTTGTAGTTTAGATTGTAAATGTTTTACTGGACTACTTAATATTCTAGGTATATTGATTCCATTCTCATCATCAAAATCATCTTCATAATCTTGAATTTTTATAGCTGAAGAAAAGAATGGTAAAACACCAGTTCTTTCTGTGGGAAATATATAAATAAATGAATAAAAAGCTTCGTTGATTATGGTAAAAATCTCTTGAATTAATATTCGTTCAAATACTTTTCCAGGCAATTTTTTTAAAATACTTCCTTCAGAAATTGAAACTATATAAAAATAAATACTGGGTTCACCCAACTCCTTAAGTTTATAGAGAGTGTTTTTACTTATATTTTGAGAACTAAAATAAAATGGTAATGTTGAAATATGATTTTTGATATTATTAAATATTTCTTGTTTAGCGTCTAGTAAATCAAAATTGACTTTCATCTTTTTAAAATCAACACGCTCTGTGGCTAGAAATTTATTTATCCAGGTATATGCTAAAGCAGAAACATCATTAATGTATGTTTCAAGAAACTCCTCAGCAAAATCTATTAAATTAATCCGAACATTTCCTTCTTGTAAAAATTCCTCAATTGCATTATCTATAATTGGATATCTCTGTTGAGTCTTTTTATCCAGATAAGCTTGCAGATACCGTTCACGTCCATATTCACCTAAAATAGATGCTAAAGTATAAGCTGTCCAAGTTTTCCCAGTTCCATTACCACCAATAAACACAGTTAAAGGCTTTAAATCAATTTCTGCCTTTTGAATAAAACCTAAATTAGCAATTTCTATTTTCATGGCAAATTTAATTTTAATTAAGTTTAAGTATGTACAATAGAATACAAACTATCATGAATTGTAAACTCAACCAATCATACATATTAGCAAATTATATATCAAAACAATTGTATCTGAAATAATAGTAAATCAAACACCTGCGCCCTTCTCTGTGACTCTGCGCCTCTGCGTGAGATAAAAATTAAAAAAATGGAGAGGGGGAGATTCGAACTCCCGGAAGCTTTCACCTCATCCGATTTCAAGTCGGACGCATTCGACCACTCTGCCACCTCTCCAGATTATTTGCCAGAAATGTGTAACACAAAAACTGACAAATAATATCATAACATATAATTACAGAATTGGCACTACTGAAACTGAAGAATTATAAAAAACTTCCTCAGTAGCGATGTGGTAGTCTTGATCCACCCAAACCAGAGAAGCTTTTGTTACCAAACCATCCTCCAAAGAAACCAGAGAAAAATTCCGTAACTTCATCCCGTCTTGTTGAATGATCCGGGGGACAGTGGCAGCGTTTAGGTAAATAGTTCCTTCTGGACTTCTAAACACAGCCTTTCTTTGCAGTTTCTTAGTATGGCGCAGTGTGCGGTGCATATGACCAAAAGCGACTAGGGAAACAGTTTTCTTGAGGTTGAGACTTTGAGAAATTGCTTCCGCTAAATCAGGATCACCAAAATCACCACCGATAGGATGCCAATCTTTGCCACAAGGGTCCTCAGCGCGATCGCCTAAACCGCTCGGTCCATTGTGTCCTAGAAAAATAATATGATCATAAGTAACACTTTTTACTACCTTAACAATTTTATCTGCGGATTCCTCCAAACTAGAGACACCATAGCGTTCTTGACACATTTGGGCAAATCGCCATTCAGGTCCTCCCCAGGTAAAAGGACGACCACCTACCACAGTTAAATTCCACTGCGGAAAATCTAACTTACCATAACCGACTTGGGCAGATCCTAATAAATCTAGCTGTTCCTGTACCCAGTCTTCCTTGGTGCGGTCATAAGGACATTTTTTGCGTCCCCATTCAGTCGCCGAGTACCAGGCATCGTGGTTGCCCATTACCGCCGCTTTGGGAAGGTCTAGGGAGGCGATCGCTTTTACCACTTCCACCGACTCATTCCCGAAATCACCGACAAATAGCGCCAAGTCAACACCGAGATGCTGGAGTGCTATGCCGTCCTCTACTTCCCATTGGTCGTGAACATCGCCAATTACAGCAATTTTGATAGGTTTTGATTGATTTTTCTGACTGGTCATGCCACTTTAAAAAGCCGTATATCTCCAGGATATGAAACTCCACCGGATTTGGACATAAATTGCTAGAATCAATCCCTCACTCTTTTTGGTAAAAACTACTATAATTAAATTCACAACGTAATAATTTGTAATTAAAAGCAGTTTTTAATTGTGTTTACAACTACACTTACTCAACCAAAATCAGGCATTTTACCCTTAGATTTATTTGCCGCCATTGCGGATCTAAAAACAGAACTAAATGCAGTGATATTAGCCCACTACTATCAAGATCCTGATATTCAAGATATTGCCGATTTCATTGGCGATTCCTTACAATTAGCCAAAGCCGCAGCCAATACCAAAGCCGATGTCATTGTCTTTGCTGGTGTTCACTTCATGGCGGAAACAGCCAAAATCCTCAACCCTGATAAATTGGTGTTATTACCAGATATTAATGCAGGATGTTCTTTAGCAGATAGTTGTCCTCCCCAGGAATTTGCAGCTTTCAAAGCCTCACACCCAGACCATTTGGTAATTTCCTATATTAACTGCTCGGCGGAAATTAAAGCCATGAGCGATATCATTTGTACCAGTTCCAACGCTGTGAAAATTGTCCAGCAAATACCCCAGGAACAGCCAATTATTTTCGCCCCAGATCGCAACTTGGGACGGTATGTAAGGTCACAAACAGGACGGGAAATGCTGTTATGGCAAGGTAGCTGTATTGTTCATGAAACCTTTTCCGAAAAGAAACTAGTCCAGTTAAAAATTACACATCCTCATGCAGAAGCGATCGCTCACCCCGAATGTGAAACCAGCGTTCTCCGCCATGCCAGTTATATTGGCTCTACAGCCGCCTTACTCAATTATTGTCAAACCAGCCCTAGTCAAGAATTCATCGTGGCTACAGAGCCAGGAATCATTCACCAGATGCAAAAACTAGCACCTGACAAACACTTTATTCCCGCACCCCCCCAAAGTGATTGTAACTGTAACGAATGTCCATTTATGCGGCTAAACACCCTAGAAAAACTGTATCTAGCCATGAAAAACCGCACCCCAGAAATTACCCTACCAGAAGAAATCCGCATAGCCGCACTCCGACCCATGCAAAGAATGTTAGAAATGAGCCGATAAATAGGGGTTGCACCAAAAAGTCTTTTCGTGAGTGCTAGGAGTCAGGAGGTAGGGGCGCAGGGACTGCGCCCAAGGAGTCAGGAGGAATAGGAAAAATACATCCTGTTCATCCTTAAATCCTGGACATCCTGATTCAGACATGATCAAGATTTTTCCGAGTCGAGAACAGGAAAAATACATCTTGTTCATCCTTAAATCCTGCACATCCTGATATGGCTTACGCCACGCTTCGCTATCAGACATTGTTAATATCTACTCTTCTGAGCTTCTTTCTGGGCAGCCTCACTAAACTTTTTATACAACTTAGTTCTAATCTGTGCTTCCTGATAACGGCTGTGGCTAGGTGCAACCTGACCCATTAAATCAGAAGCCCGTTGCCAAGTAGCAGCTAATTCCAACCACTGAGTTGAAGTTATAGCCGTTTTACCAGTCACAGTCGCCTGGTTAGCCAGTCTCACAGATGCGGCAAACGGATCATCCAATGGGATAGAAAAACTTCGGCGCACAGGACGATTCGATGATTCTGGCGGTCTTTGGTTGACCGTTTGAGAAGATTGAGAACCCACTAATGGCAACAGCTTCTTTAATGGATTACTTAACCGAAAATCTAGCAACCAAGCCAGTAAAATTATTGAAGATAAACCAGCAACCCATACAAATAAAGTTTTGACAGAAATTTTGCCCTGACTTCGATTCTTCAGCAAAGATTGGGGTTTTGTTAAAATAGGTTTTCTTGATTTGGTATAAACTTCAGTTAACTCTGGAATTAACCGCTTCAACAAATTTGGTTGGTATACAGTAATTTCCCGTGACCACAGTAACTGACCATCAGTATCGCGGTTAATTTCCTCCAACCATAATAATTGCTCTTCTCGAACAATTCGACTATTAATATTAACTCGGCGAATATGACGTGGTGCAAGTGAGTCCAAAATTTCTTGAATTTTTGGCACTAGGACAGATTGCTCTAGTTGCTCTACTGTAGCCGCTTCACACAAGAGTTGTAATATACCAGTCGCAAAAACTGCTCTAGTTCTGACACCAGACACAACTAGCCTTTCATTCAAAACTTGAATAATTGCCGCCACGCTGCCCTGGTGAGCTTGCCAAGCGATATCATTTATCCGATCTACCATTTGATATTTAGTGATAGCTCTCACACCCTGATCTGTGAAATAATATAACTTAAGTTACTAATTATCTAAATTTAGGCAGGGAAAAAGGTGATTGGTCATTGGTCATTGGTCAACTACTCCTGCCTCTTGCCCCTTGCCCCTTGCCCCTTGCCTGTTCCCTCTTGCCTCTTAGAGACTTCCAAGAAATAAATTATCCCAAGAAACGAACCACAGAGGCACAGAGTACACAGAGAGAGAATTTTTGCATCAGTTTTGGGACATTTTTTTATTTGGAAGTCTCTTACCCATTTTCAACTAGCAACTTACGTTAATATACATTCAATTTGCATATATCAATTGTAAATTTGAGCAACTCTATATTCTATTTGCTCAAGTGCAAATTGCCACACTTGATATCCTGCTAAAGATAAATGTAATCCATCTGTAGTTAATTCGGGACGCAAATTGCCATCAATATCCGTAAACCAATTGTGAATGTTGAGGTAATTAGCCCCTTGCTTTTGGGCAATTATAGCCAGTTGGGCGTTAATATGACGAATTCGACTATTAGGGATTTTCTGCGATCGCACAGGTAAAATAGATTGGACAATAATCTGACTGCTGGAATGACTCTGACGTAAGCTATGAATAATCCGCGAGGAATTGACCAAAATTGACTTGTCAGTAGCACCCTTACGTAAATCGTTAATCCCAGTCATCACATAAATTACATCAGGTCTAGTGCCAGAAAATGCCGACAATCTTTTAGAAACGCCCTCAGAAGTATCTCCAGATATACCTTGATTTAGCCATAATTTACCCGTAGGTAGTTTGTCCTTGGGAAACCACAAACTTAAAGAATCACCTACTAAAATACTCAACCGATTCGCACCTTGACCTTTAGCCATAGCTTTAGCTTCCAAAGCTAATAAGCTTTTCCAGTCTTGATAAGTCAGTTTATCTGCCTTATTTGATTCCCCAGACAATGCTAAATTTTCATCATTATCAGTGCGCGTATAAATCTGACCAGATATAAGTGATGCTAATCTTTGCTGGTAGAGTTGACTACCAGAAATAGGTGATTTAGTTGGTGTCGTTGGGGAATTTAAGTTAAAGGATGATTTAACAGGTATTGATAACCCATGCTGTCTAAATTCTGATAAGAGAATCTCTAAGGTGGGGAGGTTTTTCCTGATTACTGATGACTGTTCAACGGTCGTCGGTGTTTGTCTACTAAATTCTGGTAATGATTTATCAGTCTTGACAAGACTCTTATTTGCTGGTGAGGACTTTTCAATTTGATTACTAAATTCAGGTACAGCAATTTGACGTGGAGAATTTCTTTTGCCCTCGTAAACCTGGAAACCCTCGGCTAAATCCAATAAAGATAGAGAATCTTTGGGAAGATTGGTTATTTGGGGGGGTGTTGATATTGGTATGACCAATCCTGTTAATAAACTTGCAGCCAACAGATAAGGTTCACTCATCGTTGTTTTGTTCCTTGTGCGTATTCACTACTTTTTCTTATGACAGCGTTAACTAAGTGAATTCAGGAAGATTTCGATTTCTGTCTATACCCCATCTATCTTGCAAACTTGCGGTTTGCTATCAAAAAACTATAGGTTTGAACTCAATACCTTCGCCACATTAAAAAAAGCTTTGATTCGTAGCGACTGTCTTGATTGTCAATCGATCATTAAGTGAGACAGGGTTTATTTTGCTAGTTTACAATATTTAATAATATTAAGTTATTCAACGCTATTCAATCCTTTGAATCACGATAAATATCCTCCCGTCAGGATTAATCAACACTAAATTTTGGGATTTTCCATTTTAGAAGATTTACTGTATAAGCTTTCCAGCTTTTTGAGTATCTCACTGTTACCATCGTTTTTCAAAATCTTATCCCTTGATGATTTACTAAATTTTAGGTTTCATACTTTTGATAGATGACAATAATTAATTGTTTATGTTGTGAGTTGTAAGAAAAATTAATAAATAATTATATAGGTATCAATTTTTGTTGCTAAAAAAACAGCAATAAAACGCTAGGAAGTCGAATTGATAAGCTTTAAATAGTATTTATTTTTTTAAGATAGCTACGTTTATTTACACCTATCTCTATAAGCAATGTTATTATTAATACTTAAATAAATTGCGTTATTTTATTGTGTGATTTCAGTAACACGGCTGTTTGTAGCAGAGTAAGTAAATCGTTAAAATGCTTGCTACAGAAGAGTTATGTCCGTAGTTAAAAAGTTAGATTTGCAGAATTATTGAGTCTGTTTGCTATTTATAGTCTGGATTAGACATACAAAGATTTATCGAAACTAAAGTAGATCAGTTCCGGGGATGTAGAATAACTTAGCGAAAAGTGCTAAGATTTATCCGATGTCATTAATGTTTCTTTTTATAACGTGGCTAGAGCTAGTACAGCAATCGGTGTATCTCCCATCATTAAGGAGATTGTGCAAAAACAGGCACATTCAACTCGCTTAACTTTGAAAGAAGTTATTCTCATGGGAATGTTGGCAATTGATAAGTTAGATGATCAAAATTGTCAAGAATTGGCAGATCAAGTTCATCAAATGCAGGTTAATGGTGAAATCTAAAGCTGCTGGCAGGAGTCTAAAATTTAAAGTCTCAAGCCTTCAGTTCACAAGCTAAAAAATAGCAAAAGTGGTAGTGTGATTTATCAAGTCTCTACTTTTGACTAAAACCTTAGCTAGTTGCCATTAAATAGTTCTCGTTTAAGTCCAAACTTAACTAACGGTATTGCTAATTTACAGTAGTAAAGTCCGTTGTGTTAAAGGCAAAAAAGGGATCTGAAACTAGATCCTTTTCGTCTGTCAAAAATTTAATAAAGAACTCAGCGAAAGTTTCATGAACTTTGCTAAATGAGGTTTAATTCCTGCTTGTTTACAGCGGTGCAAATAGGCAATATTAAACTTGATAGCGGCGATTTCCAGTAAATTGGCAAGATTGCCTCCATGATTGGGAAATTGATTAAAAATATCATTTCCAATTCGTAAAATATTTTAGCCTCATAGCCATTTTTGAGTAGTTTTGCATACTCTGGCTATGGGGCTTTAATATTTTTTAATTATTTCTTGGAGTTCTGATTTTACAAGTTTTCTGAATTGGTTAATGGTTTTATTGAGTAAGTAGGTTGGTGTTGAAAATTGTCGTTATGGCAAGGCAAAAGGCACTCATGCAAGAGGCAAGAGTGAAGAGGGTTTGGGCGATTTTACATTTCTTTACACAGTTTGGTTTTATTGTGTTCACCTACTTATTATTGGTTGTGAATTAAAGAGTTTGGGGTAAATGGTTGGAAAAGGAAAAATTTAAAATAATGCCATGATTGCTGCGGGAGAACCAGAACCTCCTCTTAATCTGAGAATTCCAATGATTAAGGTGATACTATGCGGTGGTAACTGATCTAAATTGGTGAGGTTTTCGAGAACAATTAGCGATCGCTCTAAAAGCAACCGGTTAATAGTAAAATTAGTATTCTGCCCAGAATCTACACCATGAGTATCAATACCCACTCCAGTAATTTGCCTGTGTGTTATTAAAAACTCAGTTGCATCATAGCTAAAACCAGGAAAGTGCATTTTTCCGTCTTTATCTTGGTTAAAAAATGCCTGGTGATTTAACCATTTTTCTTGCCAACCAGTATATAATATCACCAAGCTCCCTGTGGGAATTTCTCCAAATTCAGTTTCCCAAGTTTGGATATCACTAACAGTCAAGGCATAATCAGGATTTACTGCTGCTTGTTCACAAATATTGATAACTATAGCTGGTAATATTAAACATGATGCTGGATACTGGTCAATACTTGCGCCGTTTGCATAAAAACTATTAGGGGCATTAATATGAGTCCCGCTATGTTCTCCCAAGGAAAAGCCTCGTAAGTAATAACCATCATCTGGAATTTCTGCAACACTGGTAAATTCTACGGGAGGATCACCTGTCCATTTTGGTATATCTTGATCAATGAGATGACTAAGATGGATGACACGAGAGTAACTAATATTACTTAATGGTTGGGGATTTTTGCTGATCAAAGGTTTTTTTTTGTAAGTTGAGGATATTTTAACAAATATAGGGCTTATGCACGCTCACTAACTTACCATGATATTAATAAACGAAATTGCGTCGTTTTCAGCTTTGGGATGTCAATGCCTAAGCCCTAAAATAATCCCCCAAACCTTTTCACTTGAAGGTAATGGGGGGGAATTTTAATGTTGCAGCAAAAAGTGAATTTAACCCTAGTGAACATTAGAAAAGTTAAGCTTTAAATAAGGAAGAGTTAATTTTACATGAATTTTATCCAAACCAGATTTCTGTAACGCTTCTTTCTCCTGACTGGGCGCAGGACCTGCGCCCCTACCTCCTGACTTCAATTAGCCATGACCTTGGGTACTACTAGGACTTTATCAACCCGATTTCCGTCCATATCCATAACTTCAAACCGCATACCATCCCATTCAAAATGATCTGCGGCTGCGGGAATCCGGCCTAAATGGGTGATGACAAAACCGCCTAATGTTTGATAATTTCCTCTTTCTTCATGTTCTAATTCTTCAAGATCAAATAGTTCTAAAAATTCTTCTATTCCTAACATTCCATCTACTAACCAAGAACCATCTTCCCGTTGTACGGCTTCAGGTTCTTCTTGTCCTGGTTCTGTGGGAACATCACCGACAATTTCACTCATGATGTCATTAAGGGTGACTAAGCCTTGAATTACGCCATATTCATCTACGACTAAAGCCATGTGTGTGACGGTTTGTTTGAATAATTCTAAAACTTTTAAACCGCGTGTGCTTTCGGGGACAAATACGGGTTGACGTAATCCTAGAGTTAAGTCTAAGGGTTCGTTGCGTAAACTTCTGGCTAATAGGTCGGTGACGGGAATAATCCCCAGAACGTTATCTAGTCCTTCTTGACAAATGGGATAGCGAGAATAACCGCTTTCTGCCATTTTTTGGCGGTTTTCTTCGGGGGGATCTTCCAAGTCTAACCAAACTATATCAGGTCGAGGTGTCATAAAGGAGGTGACGGGGCGATCGCCTAACCGGAAAACTCTCTCTACCATGTCCTGTTCGGCTTCTTCAAATGTTCCCGCTTCTGTCCCTTGTTCGATGAGAATTTTGATTTCTTCTTCTGTAACTTGTGGTTCAGCAGAGGGGGTAATTCCTAATATTCGCAAAACTAAATCTGTAGATGCACTCAAAAGATAAACTATGGGTGAAGCTATTTTTGCTAAAGCCCGCATGGGTATGGCGACTGAAGCAGCGATTTTTTCGGGGTTATTTAAAGCCAGCCGTTTAGGGACGAGTTCGCCGACAATGAGGGAAAAATAGGTGATGAGTAGGACTACGATGCCAAAGGCGATCGCATTACTATAATTAGCTAAAATGGGAATTAGCTTGATATAATCTTCTAATCTTTTGGCAATGGTCGCACCACCAAAGACACCATTCAGAATATTGATGAGTGTAATCCCTACCTGGACGATAGAGAGAAAATGATTGGGAGATTCTGCGAGTTTTAATGCAGCCTTGGCGTTAATATCCCCTTGATTGGCTAACTGCTGTAGTCTGACTTTCCGGGCTGAAACTACAGCCATTTCCGACATGGAAAATACACCGTTGGCGAAAATTAGCACCAAAATCGTTAAAATTTCAAACGTGAAGGAAGACATTTTTAAAATTGCTGGTATAAAGAATAGAAGTATACGGTGATCAGAAGTTGCCCAGTGTTCATTCAATCAGACTGATCTTAGTATCCAGTATTTTAGGTAATTCTCTAAATACTTTGACTATACACAAAGTAGTAGCTATATTGCTTCTGTCTATGAGTAGTTCGGTTTGATTCTTTCCTATTTATCGTCAAGAGAGGGGTTAACACTTTTAAAATGGTTAACAGGAAATAATTCGAGATTTTCACGTCAGCAGCGACTTCCTTTTTTAGCGTAAAACTTATGTCCTTCTCTTCTATTGTGCGTGCTTTGGCGCGATCGCCTCTTACCGCAGAACTCATTACTAAACTCAACAAGCAACAGGAATTGCGGTTAAATGGGATTTCTCGGCTACCCAAAGGACTGGTAGCTTCAGCATTAGCAAATTATGAAGATCAGGATTTATGTGTGGTCTGTGCCACTTTAGAGGAAGCTGGGCGGGTTTTTGCCCAAATGGAAGCAATGGGATGGAAAACTGTCCACTTTTACCCCACTTCCGAAGCTTCTCCCTATGAACCCTTTGACCCTGAAAATGAGTTGAGTTGGGGTCAAATGCAGGTGTTAGCTGATTTGGTCAATGGTCGGTCGTCAGTTGTCAGTGGTCAGTTGCCAAAACAAAGAACTGCCATAATTGCTACTGTGGGGGCGTTGCAGCCGCATTTGCCACCACCGGATGCGTTTAAATCATTTTGTGTCACCTTAGAAAAAGGGATGGAATTTGATTTAGACGGGTTTGGGGAAAAAATCACGATTTTGGGATATGAACGAGTTCCCCTAGTGGAAACTGAAGGACAATGGAGTAGACGGGGAGATATTGTGGATGTGTTTCCGGTGTCCTCCGAGTTGCCTGTGCGCTTGGAATGGTTTGGCGACGAAATTGAACAAATTCGGGAATTTGACCCGGCTACCCAGCGTTCTGCCTTGGATAAGGTGGAAAAAGTTACCCTTACCCCTACAAGTTTTGCACCGATTATCAACACAGCACTTACAGAAAATGTAGAGACGTTTCATGAACCGTCTCTACAAGAGTTAGGAACATTAGAAGGAAGTCGGCGGTTTTTGGGGTTGGCTTTTGCAAAACCGGCTTCATTGCTGGATTATTTAGCAGAAAATACCCTTGTGGCCATTGATGAACCAGAACAATGTTATGCTCATAGCGATCGCTGGGTGGAAAATGCTAATAGTCAGTGGTCAGTTGTTAGTGGTCAGTTGTCGGTTGGATTACCTAAGATTCATCGAAATTTTGATGAGTGTATAGGGGAAATTAGTAATTTTAGAAAGTTATATTTATCAGAATTGTCGGAAGAAAATAATGGTTTAAATTTAGCAAGTAGACCTTTACCTGTTACACCTCACCAATTTGCCAAGTTAGGGGAAACTATTAGAAACGAGAGAGAACGCAATTTTGCAGTTTGGATAATTTCGGCTCAACCTTCCCGTTCGGTTTCTCTGCTACAAGAACATGATTGTCCTGCCCAGTTTATCCCCAATCCCCGTGATTATCAAGCTATTGATAAACTGCAAATTAATCATATCCCGATTGCCCTTAAATATTCCGGTTTAGCAGAATTAGAAGGTTTTATTTTACCTTCTTTTCGATTAGTTATTGTCACCGATAGAGAATTTTATGGACAACATTCTTTAGCTAATTTTGGTTATGTCCGCAAACGTCGTCAAGCCACATCTAAACAAGTTGATCCTAATAAATTACGTCAGGGAGATTATGTTGTTCATCGTAGTCATGGCATTGGTAAATTTGTTAAATTAGAGAGTTTAACAATTAATGATGAAACCCGTGATTATTTAGTCGTGCAATATGCAGATGGTTTATTAAGAGTTGCGGCTGACCAAGTTAGTTCTTTATCTCGTTTTCGCACCAGTGGAGATAAAGCCCCAGAATTACACAAAATGACCGGAAAAGCCTGGGAAAATACTAAGAATAAAGTCCGTAAAGCCATTAAGAAACTAGCAGTAGATTTGTTAAAATTGTATGCTGCCCGTTCTCAACAACAAGGTTTTTCCTATCCCGCAGATATGCCTTGGCAAGAAGAAATGGAAGATTCCTTTCCTTACCAACCTACCACAGATCAGCTAAAAGCGGTACAAGATGTGAAACGGGATATGGAAAGTGAAAGACCGATGGATAGGTTAGTATGTGGAGATGTGGGTTTTGGCAAAACTGAAGTGGCAATTCGGGCAATTTTTAAAGCTGTCACCGCAGGAAAGCAAGTAGCACTTTTAGCCCCAACCACAATTCTCACTCAACAACATTATCATACAATTAAAGAACGTTTTGCCCCCTATCCTGTGAACGTGGGGTTACTAAATCGGTTTCGCAGCGCAGAAGAAAAACGCAATATTCAAAAACGTCTAGCGACTGGAGAATTAGATATAGTTGTCGGCACACATCAATTATTAGGAAAAGGTGTGCAATTTAAAGATTTGGGACTTCTAGTAATTGACGAAGAACAAAGATTTGGAGTTAATCAGAAGGAAAAAATCAAAAGCCTCAAAACGCAAGTTGATGTTCTCACTCTTTCCGCAACTCCTATTCCCAGAACCTTATATATGTCATTATCAGGAATTCGGGAAATGAGTTTAATTACCACTCCACCTCCCACCAGAAGACCAATTCAAACCCATCTCGCACCTTTAAATTCTGATATTGTCAGAAGTGCAATTCGTCAAGAATTAGATCGAGGTGGACAGGTATTTTATGTAGTTCCGCGAGTCGAAGGGATTGAAGAAACTACTACAAAATTGCGAGAAATGGTACCAGGAGGAAGATTTGCGATCGCTCATGGTCAAATGGACGAAAGCGAGTTAGAATCAACTATGCTGACTTTTGGCAATAATGACGCTGATATTCTTGTTTGTACCACAATTATTGAATCTGGTTTAGATATTCCGCGAGTTAACACAATATTAATTGAAGATGCTCACCGTTTTGGGTTATCTCAATTATATCAATTACGGGGTCGGGTAGGACGTGCTGGCATTCAAGCTCACGCATGGTTATTTTACCCTAAACAAAGAGAATTATCCGATGCCGCCAGACAAAGATTAAGAGCAATTCAAGAATTTACTCAACTCGGTTCTGGATATCAATTAGCAATGCGAGATATGGAAATTCGCGGAGTGGGAAACTTGCTAGGTGCAGAACAATCTGGACAAATGGATGTCATTGGCTTTGACTTGTACATGGAAATGTTAGAAGAAGCAATTCGAGAAATTAGAGGTCAAGAAATACCCAAAGTTGAAGATACCCAAATTGACCTTAATCTCACCGCATTTATCCCTGCAACCTACATTCCTGATCTTGATCAAAAAATGAGTGCTTATCGCGCTGTAGCCACAGTAAAATCAAAATATGAACTCAAACAAATTGCCGCTGAATGGACTGATAGATATGGGACTATACCAGTTCCAGCTAGTCAGTTATTACGAGTTATGGAATTAAAACAATTAGCCAAAAATCTCGGATTTAGCCGCATTAAACCAGAGAATAAACAGCACATTGTTTTAGAAACACCAATGGAAGAACCAGCTTGGAATCTCTTAGCAGAAAACCTCACTCCCACAATGAAAGCAAGGTTTGTTTATTCTCCTGGGAAGGTAACAGCAAGAGGTTTAGGAGTATTTAAAGCAGATCAACAATTGCAGACTTTAATAGATACTTTTGTAAAAATGCAAGGGGCAATTTCGGAAACTGCTTGAGTGTAGGGTGGGCAATGCCCACCATTTTTTATCTATTTCCGAAAATATAGTGTAAAGTATTAACATAACTGGTAAGGTAAAAATAATTCTGTTTTTGGGAGGTTACCATGTTCAAACAAGTTACTTTAGAGAATTTTAGAACTCACAAATTAACAACCATAGAATTATATCCAGTAACTTTGTTAATTGGTAATAACAATTCTGGTAAAACAAATTTTTTAGCAGGAATACAACATTTTTGTAATCTTGTCAGACGAGGAAATTTTAACAATGAAATAGATCAAACTATAAATGCTAATAAAGATTTATATCCACATAAACACAGGCTTGCTAAAGATGAAGAACCGATGTCATTTTCCATTTTATGGAATAACATAATTGGAGGAATTAATTATAAAATAGAAACATATGAAATAGATCCATTTTCGGATGCTTTTGGCTGTAAGGAAACAATAATTATCACATTAGCCAACAATGAAACACCAAAGGAAGTTAATAGTGTTTATGATCAGTCTGGATTTATTCTAGAATTAAGGAAAAAAATACAATTAGACCAAGATTTAAACAGAATAGAAAAAAGACTATGCGAATTATTTTTCTTGGATTTTGATAATATATTTAGTTATCATTTTCAACCTACATTTCTCAAACAGAAAGATAATCAGGATATAGATCAAAAACATGACTTTGAAATAAGTGCAATCCCCGTATATTTGAGAGATAGATTAATCCCAATATATTTGAAAGAAACAGGAAGTAACTTTCAGTCACTTCTCCGTTATGTCAAAGAAAAAGAAGAACGTATATTTTCATCATTTATTGCCAAAATGAGAACTGTTGATACAAGTTTTATTGGAGTTCGTTATGATCCCAATCGTTCCAGTCTCATCTGGGAATTTGATTTAGGACGCAAGGGTATTATTGAAGAATTTATGCCAGATCTTGTATCAGATGGCTTTATGAAAATTGCTGTAATTAGTTTGCTGACATCATTAAAGAAACCACCTGCTCTAATCATGTTAGAAGAGATAGAAAATGGTATTAATCCAGGTAATATACAACAACTAATGAATTGGATTTGGCAAGCAACATCACCTAGTCAAGATGGTTTTGCAAAAACACAATTTATTTTAACTTCTCACAGCCCCTCTGTTTTAAGAGAATTTAATCAACATCCTGATCATGTTTATACAGTTCGTTTAGATAAACGTAGTCGTCAAAGTGATGTGAGAAACTTAAATACTGCACTTGATACCCTTGTGGGAATTGGAGCAATTAAAGATGATGAAGTAGAATATGAAACTGAGGAAAATACAGGTAAACAGTTAATAAAAATACCAAAATATCAGTTAGCAGAACTTTGGTACACAGGGACAATTGGGTAAAATATCATGAATACTATTAATGTGGGAATTGTTGGAGACGGGTTAACTGACTATAAAGTGTTTGGAAAAATTGTTGAATGTATTTTATTAGAAGAAATATCAGAAAATGTCAAATTTGATATTATTCCACTGATTAGAAAAAACATTTTTGATCATGTTCAAAAATACAAAAATGCCTGTCGCAAAAATCCTGAAGGGTATTACTTACCCAATAAAATAGCAGTAGAACTAAGAGATAGTATATGTGGTACAATTATCCAAGCTTTTGAGGAGTTTAAAGATAATGTAGATATTTCCTATAGTGATATTCTTTTAATAACTACTGATACGGAACATATTCTTAAAGATAAAAATCAATATTTTGATACTTGGGCAATTAGTTTATCGCATATTTTGAGAGAAGCAATTGAAAAATTTTATGCTTTTCAAGCTAGAAATGAATATCCTAGAAAATATTTACCCATAATCATGCCTTTAACAACATTTCCCTCAATAGAAGTTCTTGTTGCTGCTGCGAGAGGAGAATTAAATAAAAATTATGGTAAAAATCCCCGCGAGTGGAAAGTTTTATTGTACAAAACCGAATATCCTCAAGATGAAGAAATCGAAAAACAGGCTTTAGATTATATCACACCTGAAAGTATAGACTATATTTTCAATGATTTACCTGAAGCAAGATTTTTTATTCAAACATTATCTTTGGGATTAAAACGTTGTTTTTTAAATAGTAAATCTAATTGTGAAAAATACATCTGATTGAGAGTTCTATTTTAGTAATTTAGTAATTTATTAATTTAGTAAATTCTTCAGTCATCTTAAAAGGGCTATTTCTAATATACCCTTACAGGGTTGCAATTTCTGACATCACCTTTTGAACCATCACAGAAAATTCTCATTAAACTACCATCTAATCATATCTCGTTTATACTGTATGTGGTATTTACATCACAGATAAAAAAGATCTAAAATAAATGTAGAATATTTAATAGATTCCCTAGTTTCACCCCTATTAATTAAAATTCCCATAGAGGCGACAATGGTTTTACAATTACTCAGACACCAATTTACAGTTAAGCAATTTCACCAAATGGCTGAATCTGGTATTTTGTCAGAAAATGAAAGATTAGAATTAATTCGCGGAGAAATGATTGATATGTCCCCTATTGGTACAAGACACTCAGGTTGTGTTTTATTTTTAAGTAACTTACTAGCGTTGCTATTAGGAGGTCTGGCCTTAATTAATGTCCAAAACCCAGTAGAATTAGATGAAACTTCTGAACCTCAACCAGATATAGCATTATTAAAACCCCGTGCAGATTTTTATAGAACTGCACACCCCCAACCAGAAGATATATTTTTGTTAATAGAAGTTGCCGACACAACGATAAAATATGACAGAGAAGTAAAAATTCCTTTATATGCAGAAGCAAATATTCCTGAAGTTTGGTTAATAGATGTTAATCAGGAAGTTATAGAAGTATATCGAAATCCTCTCCAGGGAGTTTATCAAGATATACAGAAGTTAGTAAAAAATCAGACTTTATCAATTTTAGCTTTTCCTGATGTCAGTATTAATGTGACTGAAATATTTTAAATTATCCAGTCATCTTAAAAGGGCTATTTCTAATATACACTTACAGGGTTGCAGATTATGACATCACCTTTTGAACCATCCCAGAAAATTCCCATTAAACTACCATCTAATCATCCTGACTTATTATTAGGATTAGATGACTTACTAGAACTCGGTTTAATATCTGATGATCAAGTTAAACAAATAGCCCGTCAATATCTCACTTGCACTGTAGTCTTTACACCTCAGACTGCATCAGAACCAGAGGAAATTTTCACCCCTAGCACACCCCCACGAAAACCATTAATTGCAACTTTACCACCCATCACAAAACCACCTACGAAACCCAGTTTTGTTAATTCGATGCTGCAATCTTTTGGTGAAGAATTAAGTGTACGGTGGTTGCTGTTTTTGGGTATATTTTTAGTAGTGCTTTCCTCCGGTGTTCTCGCTGCAAGTCAATGGGAAAGATTCCCCGCAGTTGGACAGTATGGAGTTTTATTTGCCTATACTTTGAGTTTTTGTGGATTTACATTTTGGGCGGGTAAACAAAGCAATTTAAGGTTAACTGCACAGACATTATTAATAGTCACATTGTTATTAGTTCCTATCAACTTTTGGGCAATGGATAGCTTTAGTTTGTGGCAAAATCCATTAAACTTAGTTGTGATGGGAATTGCGTCGCTAACCCTGACATTTATTACTAATCAACTTTGTCAAAACCGCAATATTATTAATAATTTTCCCAGTGGTAAATTACCTTTAATCAATATTATCGGGTTGAGTTATTTACATTGGGGTTGGAAGTTATCAAATTTTCCCCTAATTGCTGTTTATTTAGCAATGATAGGAACAACTACTATTACTGTTTACAATCAATTAACCCAACCGCAAGAAAATACAAATATAGAAACTCCACAATGGGGAATTAGTTTATATTTTACTTTTCTGATTTACGCTTTATTAACTTTACTGACAAGGGCTATTTTTATAGCTGGAGTTAATATTACTCAATTAGGTTTAGCAATTGGGATTTGCGGTGGTTTAGTAATTTGGTTATCAGAAAAAAATTCTTCTACAAATCCTTCTATCCTTTGGGAAGAATTAGGAAGAAGTTTACTTTTATTAGGTTGGTTAGTTTCAGTCATAACAGAACCAGCCCAAGCTATAATAGTCAGCATTTTAAGTTTGTGGGTTTTTAGTCGTCGGTTACAAAAATATAATTTACAAAAAGATTTTTTAGCTATTTTCTTAATTGGTTTACAGACAATTTGGCTAGGTTGGAGATTAATTCCTAATGAACTAAAAACATTACTAATTAGCACCGCTACCCATTTAACTAATTCTCAAAATCACCCTTGGGTATTATTGAGTATTGCTTTATTTCCTTACGTCATTTTGATGTTATGGCTAACAGATAAATTACATAATCAAGAAAATCAAGACTTGGCAGATTTTGGAGAACAGCTAACTCTAGGTTTGGGAATTTGTTTAACAATAATTAGTTTGGTAAATCCAATATTAAGAACAATCAATTTTTTATTATCTACTATTACTCTAGCCACATTTATCCAACGTCGTGCAGCTTTTTCTCCTCCCTTGATATACTTAACTCATGGTATGGGAGTATTGACGCTAATTTCTAGCATTAATTGGTTTTTACCAAGTTTAAATCAAGAAATTTGGGCTGGTATCTTATTAGCTATCATGATAGCTGAATGGGGATTTAGTCTTGGTGAAGGCATAACGCGACGGAGTGCATGGTATATTGGTTTAGTATTAGCTGCAATCAGTTTTTCTCTATTATGGGTAAATGCTGAAAGTTATTGGCATGGTAATTGGCAAAATCAAAACTCTTTAGGCGTAATTTGGTTAATTACACCTTTAGCATTAACAGGTTTAGCTATTCGTAATACTGAACCAAATCGCACCACTAACAGGTTTTTAAGTGTCTTCGCTGTAGGGATTTCTCAATTATTAACTTTACCATTACCAGGAATAAGATTAATCGGTTTGGGTGTGGGTATAGCGGTAATGTTAGTCCATACTCGCTATTCAAGAAACCAAATATATGCAGGAATAATTATTGGTTTTGGATTAAGTTTCCTGACTGCATTATTAGGTGAAGGTGTATTTGGTTTAATCCAATTAAAAATATCAGGTTGGTTTGTCGTTACTGCATTAACAATACTGAGTTTATGGCTATGGCGTGGTGTACTTTTACGCAAAGGTACAGAATTGGCAATAATTTATGCAGCCGCAAGTGATAAATGGGCGATCGCATTATGTACAATAGAATTATCAGCTCTGACTTTGCATTCCAGTTTAATTTATCAAAGCATTATCAAAACAGAATATATCTATGTTATTACCACAGCGATAATTTTAGCATCAATCATCTATCGCAGTTGGGGACAATCGAAAGAATCGGCATTTTATGGTATTGGTTGGTGTTTAGAATTATTAACAGCCGAAATATTAGGATTTGGCGAACATTCAATCATTAGAATCGCCATAGCAAACATCATTCTCGGTTTAACAACTCAGCTATTTGGTGAATGGTGGCGACGCAAACATCAATTACAAACATTACCTAATAGTTTTCATATTCTCCCCCTTATTTATGGTGCATTTAGCGTCATTTTGCGATTAAATACCTTTGCCAATTTTACAGGTTTTTGTTCCCTGGGTGTAGCCTTAATTCTCATTGGAGTAGGAAGACGCAGGGAAGCATTTAAACCCCTCCTTTATTTTGGTATTATCGGCCTATCAATTTCCGCCTACGAACTCCTATTTTATCAAATGTCCCTATCTAAAGGAGAGGCTTTAGGTGATGGTTTAATTGCCATGTCAGCCCTTGGTACTAGCATCATGTATGCTTACCGTATCCTCACACCCTGGCTGATTAGTTATCTGGGTTTCAATTCTCAAGAATTAAAAAATATTGCCCATCTTCATTGGGTTTGGAGTAGTATTTTATTCCTTTTTGCTATGACTTTACCTATCCAAATTAACTCGTCTATCGTATTAGGAACAGGATTATTTTTAGTTCGCTATGCGATTTGGCAAGGAAAAGAAAATTCCCAAGAAACAAATCAAGAAATCTGGGTTTATTTAGGTTTAATAGAAGTAGGAATTATTGGTATTTATTTACAAAATTTACCAATAGGGAGATTAATATTTGAGCAATTACTACCTTGGAATGGAGCGATATCCTGCCTATTTGCCTACTTCCTATATATTCTACCTTGGCAAAGATTAGGTTGGTCAAAAACGCCTTGGCAACGCACAGCATACATTCTCCCATTAATTATTGTAGGAACAACGGGACTAACAACCTATCCTATTACTTTAATTATCGTTGCTGCTTACTACATCTTTTTAGCTAACGCTGCCACACAAATCCGGTTTACATATATCAGTTTAATATTAATTGATTGGGCATTATTTACTTGGTTTAATGATTTAAACTTCAGAGATTCTCTTTGGTACGTTATACCAATTGGTTTATCTTTACTATATATTGCCCAAATAGATGAACAACTAAAATTATCAACAACCAAACCTCTCCGTCACAGTTTGCGAATGTTAGGAAGTGGTTTAATTTGCGGTTGGACAATTTTGTTTTATCAAAATCTGCCTTTTATCCCTGGTGTTTTTAGTCTGATTACTATTTTCGCTGGCTTAGGTTTAAAAGTCCGCGCTTTTCTTTATGTTGGTACAGGTACTTTTTTAATTACTAGCATTTACCAATTAGTAATTTTCAGTCTGAGTTATTCTTTCTTAAAATGGATTGTTGGTTTATTAGTTGGTATTTTGTTAATTTACATTGCTGCTAACTTTGAAACCCGACGCACTCAAATCACTGCCCTACTTCGCAATATTAGTGATGAATTTGCCAATTGGGATTGATTAGACATCTGGTGAAAAAAGTAGAGACGTTCCATGAAACATCTCTACAACAATTTTAGAAAACGCACATTTAATCAATTGGATCAATACCCAGTGCGCGTAATTGTTCTGCCAATCTTTCAGCCCGTTGGCGTTCCTGTTCAGCCCGTTGACTTTCTTGTTCAGCCCGTTGACTTTCTTGTTCAGCCCGTTGGCGTTCCTGTTCAGTCCGTTGCTGTTCTTGTTCTACCTTTTCGACTGCCCAGGGTAACAAATTACCTGCTTGATCCCACCATCTTAGCCAGTAACCTATACGCCCCTCTTTTTCTCCTTCCCACAATCCCAAAAATAATCCCATATCTGTAATCCAGTAGCGATTATTCTCGTCTATTGGCTGTAATTTATACTGTCCTGACTCAATTTGATGAACTTCCAATTCAGCCGTCAGGGGGTCAAAAATTACATAGGTAGGGACTTGGAGAATTTGTTCATAAAAAAACCATTTTCCGGGGGGGAAGGCGCGTCTAGCTGAGTATTCTTTCCCGTCTGTATCTGAGCAAAATTCCATGACAACGCGGGGAATTTCTCCTTCCAGATGAGGTGTATAACTGCGTCTATCTGTTGTCCCAGACAAGGGTAAAACTGTCTGCACAAAAAACCAATCTGGGGCTTTAACAACAAGTTTGTCATTCATTGTGGCACATATGCCCAAATTGGCAGCTATCAGCATGGTGGATTGAATATATCCACTTAGTTCCAGACTTTCTCGTAATGCCCCAGCAATTAATGGTTGTGCAGTGTTTTCCACAGGTTCTTCTTCTAGGATAAAATCTTCGGGTAATGCTTCCCAAGAGATTGCTATTGTTGATAGTTGTGGAGCAGTTGAGATTGGAGTAGCCACCATAACTCTAACTCCCTGTTGTGAGGATTTTTTCTAATTTATTATCGTCCCATTATAACTGAATCTTTAGATTCTTAATTTAACTGTTTGTGGAGTTGCTGAATTGGAGGATAAACTTGAAAAATCAGCAATTTCAAACTTTGTGTCTGCCCTGCGGGATCTCTAAGAGAGATAGGACAAAACATACAGCACTTCCCTATTATCCAATGCCAAAAATTAGTATTAATCAGGTTGAGTAGAGGTCGAAAAACTTTCCTGAAAACTTAACTCCTCATATACAGCCAATGTTTCTTGGTGTACACGGGCAACATTTAACCATTCTAGATTTTCCTGCGATCGCTGTTTCCATTCCTGAAGTATATTTGCATCACTCAATAATTTTATTAATGCCTTAGCCAACTGATGACTATCCTGCGCCGGCACTAATATCCCCGCTTTACCATTATCCAAGGCCTCTGGAATACCATCTACCTCAGTGGCCACAATCGCCAACCCTGCTTCCCTCGCTTCTGAAAGCACCAAGGGACAGGGATCACGGTGGGAAGCCAAGACAAAAATATCACAGGCTAGTAAATAACGTTGGGGTTCAGGCTGAAACCCTTCAAAGTGAATCCGATGACTAACAGCCGTTGCTTGGGCTTGAGACTCAAATATTTGTTTATCTGGACCATTTCCCACCAAATATAAATGTACTTCGGGAAAATCCTGAGCAATTTCTTCAAAAGCCGCAATTAATTCAGTGATGCCCTTTCTTTTATACATTCCTGCTACGGTGGCTATCGCTGGACTTTGTAAACTTAAAGGTTGATAATCGGATATTTTCCGAGTCCGAGGACTACCCAATGTCCCATTACAAATTACCCGTAATTTTTGTTTGGGGATTCCCCGTTGTACCATCGAATTTTTGACAGCCTTACTAACAGCAATTACTCGGTCTGCTAAACCCATCAATAGGCTACTAGGTTGAAATTCATTATGGACAGTAGCCACTAAAATATATCTATTTTCCCATCTCAAAGCCCGCGCTAATACCACACCAGTCATCATGTGAGCATGAACTATATCTGGTTGAAATTCTTGCACAATTTTCCGATAAGCGATCGCCGCCTTCATCATTGTTATTGGCTGACGACTTTGGTTAATTTCGTAATGTTTAACACCAAATTGATTTAATAATTTTTCGTATCCCCCTCCCGCTGAAATTACCGCCACATCATCGCCAGATTGGGACTGTAAACAAGCTAAATCCACAGCTACATTGACAATACCATTACCGATTTCCTGGACATGATTTAATATATGTATGATTCGCATAAAGTTAAAAATGTGTATCAAAACTTAAATACATTTCAGCAAAGAAAGATTAATCATCTAATTCAAAGGGAACAGGGAACGGGCAACAGGGAACAGGAAAAACTCATGTTTAAAAACATGAGATTGAAATAATGACACTGTTTTTTTCGTGCTACGCATCTTTTAAAAACATCCTTTTTTTGACTGAGCTTTAAACTGGTGCAAATGAGTGTTTCTTATTTGCTCCCTGTTCCCTGTTCCCTTCTTTTGTAAGTGAATGGAAAAAAAACTACATATGTAAGGAAAAGTCAAGTTGCCCAAAATCTCTTTTCTGTTCCCTTGCCATAACAACAATTTTTAACGCCAACCTACTTAATGACCTGATAACTACTATATCTATGTCGGTCTTTCTGATAAGTCATGCTTAATATATACAGATCCAGTATAATCTAACTGTACATTAAGAAACATATATCAAAGATAATTTGGGGTAGTTAACTTATACTGAATTATTAATTAATAATCATCGGTTTTTACTCTGATCAGGATCTTCCTATTAATTATCATTTAAGCATTCAGTATTCAGCTATCAGTTTTCAATACGGAAATACAGAATGTTAAATGTGTATAACTTTCAGGAAATAACTACTTCCTCATCTCCACTATTACTGCTGATAGCTGAATGCTGACATCAAATATTAAATCAAGGTGATAAACGCTCGATTTCCCAGCCGCCATTATCTACATGAGTATATAACAGGCGGTCATGTAAACGACTCGATCTTCCCTGCCAAAACTCAATTTTTTGGGGAATCACGCGAAAACCACCCCAATGTGGAGGACGAGGAACTTCCTGAGTTTGATATTTGCGCTGAAATTCTTGCAATTGTAATTCTAAAACTTCTCTACTCGCAATTACTTCGCTTTGATTAGAAGCCCAAGCACCTAACCGACTATATGTAGGGCGGATTTCAAAATAGCTATCAGATTCTGCTGCGGAAATTTTTTCCACAGTTCCCACAATTCTGACCTGGCGTTCTAATTCCGCCCACCAAAAAACCAAAGCAGCATGGGGGTTTACTGTCAATTCCTGTCCTTTTTGGCTATTGTAATTAGTAAATAAGACAAACCCCCGTTCATCAAAATCTTTGAGTAATACCATTCTCGCCGAAGGCTGACCATCGGATGTACAAGTAGCCAAAGTCATAGCATTAGGTTCAGGTAGCTGGGCTGACAGGGACTGACTAAACCATATTTTAAATTGTATAAATGGATTTGGATCAATTTGTTTCTCATTTAAATCTTGTAATGTGTAGTCTTTGCGAAGATCAGCTATGCTAGTATCCATTTTTGTTATTTCCTCAAATTTAGATCAGCTAAAATTTATGATCAAAATCAGTAAATAGTTTAGACAATAGTAATACCTTGTCCATTTTCCGTAGGTTGGGTTAAGCGACAGCGCAACCCAACAAATGCGTTAGGTTTCATGCTGATTGCTTGGCGTTCACGCAGTGTCCCGCAGGGATACGTTTACGTTCCACAACCCAACCTTACAAATCAAGGCTTTTTCCAATTTGGACAAGGTATTGACAATAGGAAATGGAAATTACAAAAGTATGGCTTCCGCCACACTAGGTGATCATTCCTCTCTTACACCTGAAGTCCTTGCTTATACATTAAATCAGATGCGCCGTTTTGCTTCTCTGCAAACTCTGTTAATTTACGGACTCAGTGGACCAATTATCGCCCTCAATATCTGGCTACTGTCTGTATTATTCCATTTTTTCCAGAATCCAATTACTATTCTCAGTATTGCTGCAATTCTGGCTTTTCTATTGAATTACCCGGTTAAGTTACTGGAGAAAGTCAGAGTTACCCGTACTCAAGCAGTAATTATTGTTTTACTGCTGACTTTAACTTTGTTTATTGTTTTGGGTGTTACCCTCGTACCAATGGTCATTGACCAAACCATTCAATTGTTAAATAAGATTCCTGATTGGTTAGCGACTAGTCAAGCTAATTTGGATCACTTAGAAAGTTTAGCAAAGCAGCGGCGGTTATCTATAGATTTAAAGCTAGTAACAAACCAAATAAATGCTAATATTCAGAATTTAGTACAGCAAATAGCTTCAGGGGCGGTAGGATTTGCAGGAACACTGTTATCAGGAATACTGAACGTAGTATTGGTCATTGTTCTAGCTTTTTATATGCTCATATATGGCGATCGCGTTTGGTCTGGTTTAGTTAACATTCTCCCGTCTAATATTGGTCTTCCTTTTAGCCGCTCATTACAGTTAAATTTTCAAAACTTTTTTTTGAGCCAATTATTGCTAGGACTATTTATGGTCATAGCCCTTACACCCATTTTCTTATTTCTGAAAATTCCATTTGCCCTGTTATTTGCTATTATTATCGGTATTTCTGGGCTTATTCCCGTTGTTGGCGCAACTTTAGGCATTGGTTTAGTCACATTGTTGGTATTAATCCAAAATTGGTGGTTAGCCTTTCCAGTCGCTACAATGGCAGTTATCATGCAACAAATCAAAGACAATTTGTTAGCACCAAAATTAATGGGCAATTTTATTGGACTTAACCCTTTATGGATTTTTATTGCCATTTTAATGGGATTTGAAATTGCTGGATTATTAGGAACACTCGTTGCTGTGCCAATTGCGGGAACTATCAAAGGCACTTTTGATGCCATTAAAGGCAGTGATCACAGTGATTTTGTCTCTACTTTTCGAGCTAATTACGGCTCGGAATTTGAACAAGATGAATAAATTGGTTATTGGTCATTAGTCATTGGTCATTGGTCATTGGGTAATTTTCTCCGAACTCCGAACTCCGAACTCCTGACTCCTGACTCCTGACTCCTGGTATATTAAATTTTGAATTAAATGGATGCAGTCGAACTATTAGAAACAATTACACACCTCATTGAGCAAGCTGAAAAAGGGGAAATTGACCCTTGGGACGTGCGAGTTATTGAGGTGATTGACCATTACTTAGAATTGATGGCTCCAGAAGCAAGAACTATCAGAGGCTATGAAAGTGACTTGTCTCAATCTGGACAGGCTTTTTTATCAGCATCAATGCTTGTATTATTTAAAGCTAATACATTAATGCAGTTGTCGGCAGTACATAATATCTCAGAAGAAGTTGTAGATGATACACTATTAGAAATTGAGGATGGATTGTTATATCCAGCCCATCGTTTGCAACTGGAGCAACACTTACGCCGTCGTCCGGCAGCTATGCCACCCCCAAAACGGCGGGTAACTTTACAAGAGTTAATAGACCAGTTACAAATTATGGCCAGCCAACTAAAGCTGGTAGAAACAGTAGATAAACCTAAGCGACTGAAACGTCAACCTAGTGTGCAAACTATGAGGGAAGCCCTAGAGTTAGCACACCAAGAAAATCTAACGGAAGTCGCGTTAGAACTAGAGCAAGTATTAAATTCTGCTGCTAAAGGGCAAAATTTAGAGGAACAATGCTGGAATTTAGAACAACTGATAGATTTGTGGATAAAGACAAAACAACCAGAGAAAAAAGCTTCTCATCATGAATCAGAACACGGTAACTTAGTTAGCGTTTTTTGGGCGTTACTACTGCTATCGGCTCAATCTAAGGTAGAACTATTTCAACAAGAATTTTACCAGGAAATTCAAATCCGCTTACTTACTTAAAGGCAGGGAGCAGGGAGTAGAGAGTAAGGGGAGTTGGGGAAGTGGGGGAGGTGGGGGAAGTAAAAGGGGAGAAATATTCTTGTGCAACTGACAACTGACAACTGACAACTGACAAAGGAAATAAAATTTTATGAAAGCGATGATTCTTGCGGCGGGAAAAGGTACTCGTATCCGTCCCATTACGTATACAATTCCCAAACCGATGATTCCTATACTGCAAAAGCCGGTTATGGAATTTTTGCTGGAGTTATTACGTCAACATGGCTTTGACGAAATTATGGTCAATGTCAGCCATTTGGCGGAGGAAATAGAAAGTTATTTCCGAGATGGTCAGCGGTTTGGAGTGCAGATTGCCTATTCTTTTGAAGGTAAAATTGATGATGACGGTAAACTCGTCGGTGAGGCTATTGGTTCGGCTGGGGGTATGCGTCGGATTCAAGATTTTTCCCCATTTTTTGACGATACATTTGTAGTGTTGTGTGGTGATGCTTTAATTGATTTAGATTTAACTGCTGCGGTAAAGTGGCATAAATCCAAAGGGGCGATCGCTACTATTATTACCAAATCAGTTCCCAAGGAAGAAGTTTCTAGTTATGGTGTGGTAGTTACGGACGACGATAATCGCATTCAAGCTTTCCAAGAAAAACCAACTGTTGAAGAAGCTCTTAGCACTAATATCAATACAGGTATTTATATTTTTGAGCCAGAAGTGTTCAAGTATATACCCTCTGGGATGGAGTATGACATTGGTGGCCAATTATTTCCCCAACTTGTGGCAGATAATGCCCCTTTTTACGCCATTCCCATGGATTTTGAATGGGTAGATATTGGTAAAGTTCCCGATTATTGGCGAGCAATTCGTGGTGTTTTATCAGGGGAAATTAAAAATGTGCAAATCCCTGGACATGAAGTTTTGCCAGGTATTTTTACTGGACTAAATGTATCTGTAAATTGGGACAAAGTAGATATTACTGGACCTGTTTATATCGGGGGAATGACTAAAATTGAGGATGGCGCAAAAATCATTGGTCCGGCGATGATTGGTCCAAATTGTTGGATTTGCAGTGGTGCAACTGTAGATAACAGTGTGATTTTTGAATGGTCGCGTTTAGCTCCAGGTGTGCGTTTGGTAGATAAGCTGGTGTTTGGACGTTATTGTGTGGATAAGACGGGGGCATCAATTGATGTCCAAGCTGCGGCTTTAGATTGGTTAATTACTGATGCTCGTCAAACTCCACCTTCTCAAAAGCCTTTAGAACACCAAGCGATCGCCGAATTATTGGGAACAAACTCAATTTAGTCAGTGGTCAGTTGTCAGTGGTCAGTTGTCAGTTGTCAGTTGTCAGCTATCGGCTGTAATTTACTACTAACTAATGACCAATGACCAATGACCAATGACCAATGACCAATGACTAATGACTATTCAAGTAAGTATACCGTTGTAAACTTTGTTCGTAAGTTTGTAATAGTCGTTGGGACTCTGCTATGGTGATATGCTTTTCTTCTAAGGCTCGCTCGCAACGTTGGCGAATGTTTTCTATCATGTCTTCAGAATCATACTGGACATAGCTCAAAACTTCACTCATGGTATCGCCCTTGACAACGTGTTCAATTTGATAACCCTTGGGGGTTAAATTAATGTGAACAGCGTTAGTATCACCGAAGAGATTATGTAAATTCCCCATAATTTCCTGGTACGCTCCATTCAGGAACATTCCTAGATAATAAGGTTTCCCCGGCTCAAATTTGTGCAGTTCTAAAACCGATTTGACATCCCGTAAATCTATAAAGCGGTCTATTTTTCCATCACTATCACAGGTTAAATCCGCTAAGATTCCTCTGCGAGTTGGTTCTTCATCAAGGCGATGTATGGGCATAATGGGAAATAGTTGATCTATCGCCCAACAATCTGGTGCTGATTGAAACACAGAGAGATTGATGTAGTAAATGGAAGCCATAATTTTTTCCAGGTCTTCCAACTCATCAGGTACGTATTCTTCCTGACGGATAAGAGTTAAAACTTTTTGACAACAAGCCCAGTAAAGACGCTCGGCTTTAGCGCGTTCGTTGAGGCGCAAAATTCCTAAGTTGAAACGACTGATGGCTTCTTCTTTAAATTGAGCAGCATCGTGATAGAACTCTTGGTAATTTTCCTTATTAATGGATTGGTAGGTTTCCCAGAGATATTTAATGATTGGGGATTCTCCCTCTTGGTGAGGAGAAGGGGGATCAAGAGGCACATCACTGGTGCTGAGAACATCAAAGATTAAAACCGATTGGTGGGAAGAAATCGCCCGACCACTTTCACTAACTAGCGTTGGTACGGGAATATGCTTTTCATCACAGGTGTCTTTTAACTCTGCTACGATATCGTTAGCATAGTTTTGCATATTGTAGTTTTTCGAGGTGTAGAAATTGGTTTGAGAGCCATCGTAATCTACACCTAAGCCACCACCAACGTCTAAATACTTCATATCTGCCCCTAACATTGCCAATTCTACATAAATGCGGCTGGCTTCTTGGATGGCATCTTTAATGACATTGATCGCGGAGATTTGAGAACCAATGTGGAAGTGTAATAATTGCAAAGAACCGAGTAAGTCGGCTGCACCCAATTTTTCCACAGCCTCCATAATTTCGGGAATTGTTAACCCAAATTTAGCGCGATCGCCTGTGGAAGTTCCCCAACGTCCCATTCCTTGGGTACTTAATTTCGCTCTTACTCCTAAGATGGGCTTAATGCCTAATTGACGACTAGCCGTAATGGCTAAATCCACCTCTTCAATTTGCTCTAGGACGATAACTGGTGTTTGTCCTAGTCTTTGGGCTAACATCGCTGTTTCGATGTATTCCTGGTCTTTGTAGCCGTTGCAAATTAACAATGATCCTGGTGTATCCAACAAAGCCAGAGCAATCATTAATTCCGGCTTAGAACCTGCTTCTAAACCAAATTGATGAGGTTTACCAAACCGAACTAAATCTTCGATCAGGTGGCGTTGTTGATTACACTTAACTGGAAATACTCCCCGATATACACCAGGATAGTTATAGCGAGCGATCGCTTTAGCAAAACAAGCGTTTAACCGCTCAATTCGGTCTTCCAAAATATCAGAAAACCGGATTAACATGGGCAGACCCAAATTGCGCTGCTTTAAAGCATTTACCAACTCAAACAAATCTAATGACCCACCGCGTTCACCCTTGGGAGAAACAGTGACATGACCAGCCGCATTAATCGAAAAATAAGGCTGTCCCCAACCTTCAATGCGGTAAAGGTCTTCACTGTTCTCAATTTTCCAAGGCAAAGGTAAATCTCCTGTACTTGTACTAGGTACTAACAGTTGTTTCTTTTTTTGGTGTTTTAGTTCGGATTTATGCCCATTAGATGGCATTTTCACAATCTCATCAGCGGTTGACTCGACACCCATTTTTTCCTGACCTCTGTATTGCGCCCACGAAATAACAATTTAACAAAATAGTCTGGTAACGGATATACAACTAGAAATAATTTCTGATTAAGAATTAGTAATTAGAAGTATGGTTAATACCATGTTGCGCTACCCATAGAGGGGTAAGTAAGCCTTGCTAGGTTTTGACCAGAAAGAAAAGAAGACTATCTTTGCTTAATTCCCTGATCTCTGCAAATTTTTCGGGAAAATTCGCAAGACTACTAGACAAAAGACATCAATACAACTGACAATTAACCCATCAAAATTAGATTATGTTTTTGGAGACAGATTTGGAACGCACATTTTTAGCAATTAAGCCTGACGGTGTCCAGCGCGGACTAGTGGGTGAAATTATCCGCCGATTTGAAACCAAAGGCTTTACCCTGGTGGGTTTAAAGTTTATGAAAGTCAGTAAGGAATTAGCGGAAAAACATTATGATGTTCACCGTGAAAGACCTTTTTTCCCTGGTTTAGTGGAATTTATCATTTCTAGTCCAGTGGTAGCAATGGTTTGGCAAGGTGAGGGCGTTGTGGCAGCAGCCAGAAAAATTATTGGCGCAACCAACCCTTTAACAGCAGAACCAGGAACAATTCGCGGCGATTTTGGTGTTAATGTCGGTCGTAACCTCATTCATGGTTCTGATGCTCAAGAAACCGCTCAAACAGAAATTGCGCTGTGGTTTAAGGAAGAGGAGTTAGTTGCTTGGCAACCTCATTCTACACCTTGGTTAAGTGAGTAGTTAGGCAAGAGGCAAGAGGCAAGAGGCAAGAGGCAAGAGGCAAGAGGCAAGAGGCAAGAGGCAAGATTAATTTCTCCTCATCTCCTCTGCTTCTGATCTTTGCTGAATTACTTTGTTACTTCGGATACTTCAGCTTTTTCCTTTTCTTCTGGGGCTAATTCTACAACGTTGCGTTTAGAGAAGCCCCAGGCTAAGATGATCCCAATGGCAGTCACTACGAGCCATTCTGGTGGGACTAAATCATCGTTGATGACTTTTAATAAGAGACGTAAACCCACAAATGCTACAGTGATGTAACCTGCGTCTTCTAAGTTTGTATATTCATCTAACCAGCGGATAAATAATCCAGCCATAAATCGGAGGGTGACAATCCCAATGGTTGTACCTGTGATTACTAACCATATTTCTTGAGAAACGGCGATCGCTGTGGTGACACTATCCAAGGAAAAGGCTAAATCTGTAAAGGCAATTACGGGTATAGCTTGCCACAGAGATTTAAAACGTGGTCTATGATGGTGATTGTTTTCATCTTCTTGGGAACTGAAGTGCTGGAAGACCAGCCACAACAGATAAGCAGCACCCAATAGTTCAAATTGCCAAAATTTCTGTACCCAGGTAGCTGTTAACAGTAGGGTAATGCGGAGAACATAAGCGAAGATTAACCCAATATTTAGGGCTTGACGTTCTAGTTTCTTGTCTTCTAGTCCTTGGGCGATCGCAGCGAGAGCGATCGCATTATCAGCCGACAGTACCGCTTCTAAAATCACTAATATTAAGAGGACTATAGAAGCTTCAACACTGAAATGAAAATTTAAGTAATCAAATATTTGGTCTAACATTCCAATTTCTCAGGCAAAAATTCAGAATCTACAGGATATGGGATTTAGAGGTTTTTATTGTCGAAACTACAATAAATTACTACTTCCATCTATTTTAACGTGCATTTAGCCTACTCTTAATGAGTAACTCTTATCACCAACTGTATAGGCTATCAAACTAACAAGCAAGCAAGCAGGGCAATAAGATAATTTTTTTCTGATCATGACCCGTCAAAATGTCTATAAGCAAAATTTTTTATAAAATAAATTGTATTTACAAATATAGCAATCGCCAAGGCGGTTAGGACATTAATTAACAGTCAAACTCTTGCTACCAAAGGGGTTTTCTCCTGACTCCTGCTATATACTTTACCACCTTACGAGTTTTTTGGTAAGCGTCAAATTCAGTATCTGAAAACCTGAGAGTGTCAATTGCTTGATATGTCATATTTTCCTGACATTATGGTAATTCTTATTATTAACAACCTTTTTCCTCATTGATTCCACAGGATTTCCACAGGTGATTTTGGACTTTTCCACAGACGTTCTACGAGTTAATCAGTCATTGCTGACTTATTGGGGATTGTTAATTGTTCACTACTAACAGGGTGGATAACCGAGTTTTTATAAAGTTATATAACAAAAATATAGTTGTAAGCCTGATTATTTGGTCAAGATTTATTTTTGACTGCTAATTGTTAACATTTCGCAGCATTGACAAATCCACCCCTGGTGAGCGCAGAATAATGAGTCTTAGTTTGATTTCATTCAGCATCTGAATTTTGTGTTCTGGTTTATTTTAATTTCTCCCTACGTCCCTCACAGGGCATGAATCAGCCCTCAGTAAAACTGAACACCAATAACTTCTCTTGATTGATCTACAGGAAAATTTTATGAACACCACAGTCCCTATCTTTACGGAAATTCCCGAAACATTACAGGAATCCATGAACAACTACTTAGAAACCCATCCTGATTGGGATCAAACCCGTGTCTTAACAGCGGCTTTATCATTATTTTTGCTGCAAAATGGTGAGAGCGATCGCCGAGCGGCGCGTGTTTACTTAGAAACTTTATTTCATCAATAATCCATAAAAATACTGGATTAAATTCATAAACCAAGTTTATTTATTTGATCCCACAAGAGGAACGCGGTAGCGTTGGGAGCTTCGCGTCTTTAGACCGGAGAGTGTCAAATCTTTATTGCGTGGGATTGGCGGGGGTTTACAGGTGGTAGTCAAATTTTAGGCAGAAGTAGCGCATTCAAATTTGTACCCTACACCACGAATAGTATGAATTAATGTTGATTGAGTAGGATCTATTTCAATTTTCTTACGAATTTGACCGATATGAACATCCACAACCCGCTGATCCCCAACATATTCATAGTCCCAAACTTCTTGAATGAGTTCGGATCGTCGCCAAACTCTAGCTGGATGACTAGCAAGAAAATATAATAAGTCAAATTCCAGCGCAGTTAGGGGAATGGGTTCGCTGTTAATCATTACTTCCCGCCGCATAGAATCAATTGTTAATTTGTCAAAAATTAAGCGTTGCTGTTCGGCATTAGTCACAACTCGCTGCCGCCTTAAAATAGCCCCTACTCTTACCTCCAACTCTCCCAAGCCAAATGGCTTAGTCAGATAGTCATCAGCGCCTTTAGCAAAACCGCGAATTTTATCACCTTCGTCGGTTCTACTCGTCAGGAGTAGTACAAATACGCCACTACGACTCTGCATTTCTTGACAAAGGTTAAAACCAATTACATCCGGCAGATTAACATCTAAAATTACTAAATCGGGATTAAATTGTTCAAACATACTCATACCAGTCTTCCCATCTTCGGCAGATTCAACTTGATAATTTTGTTTGAGCAAAAAGCGTTGGATTAAATTCCGAACCGCAGGATCGTCGTCAACTACAAGAATCTTAGCAAGAGCCATAGGGATTACTTTTTATAAAAGCGCATAGGATTAACAAACATGATTGCGTAGGGACGCAGGTTCTACTTTGTTACTAATTCAAAATTTACAGGGGAGAGCAATGATTATCCTGATTATTTCCATAAAATGTGATTTTTATTATGGATAGGCAAGAGGTAAATATGCTGGTATAGCAAAAGTTATGAGTAATTCAGTCTTTTTGAATTTGTGTGCGGTTGACCCGACTCGTGCTATGATTCTAGTAGATGTATAAAATTGCCTAAGACATATAATTTAGCTTAGACAGTAGAAGCCTCTCACCTACCCGATAGGGAGGTGATGAGATGAATACAATACGCGCGAGTGAGGAATTGCCCAACGAACAAAATTAAGCGCAGCTTAATCAGTGTTGTTGGGCGATGTTAGCAAAGCGGCACGAAGTGCGGAATGAACACTTTCTTGATTTTTTTTCAAATATTTGATATAATTTTCAACGGTAGGTGTAACTCAATTAAATGCACCAAAAGCAGCCTATCAAAATAAAAGCTAATTGTTTGGCTTAACCAAAGAACCGTGGGACACACGGTCTTAAAGCTCAGTTAATGTCTTCATAGAAGAGTCGCGCTCGTTGCCCACACTCACCTGAAAGGGAGTGTGTGGAGTATGTCGCGTAGTTACTGATCTAGTTGTTGTCTTTATTTCTATAAAATCTAAAGTTGTTTTTCTGTAAAATAAAAAGTGCCGCTGATTAAGGCTAAAGTAATAACCTCCCATGAGTGATCAAAGTCCCTACGAAAAACTTGGGGTATCGGAAGACGCAAGCTTCGATGAAATCCAGGATGTTCGGAATCGCCTGTTAGAAAAACATGGTGGTGATGGCAGTGTCCGAGAAGTTATTGAAGCCGCTTATGATGCGATTTTAATGGAACGCCTGCGGATGCGCCAAGAAGGTAAGATTAAAGTGCCTGAGCGCATCCGATTTCCAGAAATGCGAGTTCCATCTTCTACTCAAACAAGTCAGTCTCTTAGTCAGCAGTCTCCTGCATGGCTACAGCGAAGTTTAGATCAGCCCACGTTAACTGATGTCCTGCTACCAGGCGCCTGGTATCTAGGTTTGGGTGCAACGAGTTTATTGTATCCCGGTAGTGGTGGACAGGTTTTGCAACTGTCCTTGGTAGTTGGGGTCGGTATTGGTATTTACTTTCTCAATCGTAAGGAAGGAAAGTTTGGTAGAGCAGTTTTATTGACGCTGGTGAGTTTAATTGCTGGTTTAATTGCTGGTGGTCTGATTGCTGGCTTGATATTACCATTGCCATTGATAAATATGACGGCGAATCAGTTTTCTACGTTGTTGACTTTTATCTTGCTGTGGTTAGTAAGTAGTTTTTTACGTTAGGTAATGGGTAATTGGTTAACGTGAATTCGATGAACCTCACCCCAACACCTCTCCGTGTTGGAGCTATCGTGTACACACAAGTTAAATTACCCCCCTTAATCCCCCCGATGCTTTGGGGGGAAACCGGAAAAATTAGTTCCCTCCCCTTTGCAAGGGGAGGGTTAGGGAGGGGTCAAAATATTTGATACATGAATCATGACTTTTTAAACACCCTCTTAGGAGAGGTTTACCAGGGGGGTTAAAAATTATTGGTCGAACTCACGTTTGGTTCATTAGACTTCTCCAGTAAAGATTGTAGAGACGTTCCATGGAACGTCTCTACAAGGGTTTCAAACGACGCACATTTAATTTTCGGAGATGTCTATTGCCGATTACCCATTATTTTTGTTTTTACTCGTTGAGGATGAAATTTACAGCGGTTTTTAAGTCTGGCATAATCAGATCAGGTTGATAAGATTCTAGTTGTGAGCGATCGCGGATACCAGATTCAACAGCGATAATTTTAATATTATGTTTTTTGGCGGCGGTAATGTCGGCTTCTGTGTCTCCCACCATCCAACTATCAGCAGCGGGGGGGAGTTCGGCTAAGGCTTTAGCCATTAACAATGGTTTATCTTCGACATCACGGGTTTTTACATAGTCGTTACTCAGACAATAACGGCGATTTTCTGGGAAAAATTGGCTTAAATTATGTTGATTAAAGGCATAGTCTAGTTCTCGTACCCTTCGCATTGTCATGACGGCTAAATCAACACCGGCGGCTTGAACTTGACTGAGTGCGGCTAATGCTGTGGGGACAAGAACATCATGCTGGAAATAAGGGAGGGTGTGGACTGTTTGTTTACGAATTTGGGAAAATTCTTGCCCTTGTTGGGCATCTAAACCTGATTTTAGGGCAATTTGGAGTTCGGGAGTGTGCGATCGCTTGAGTTGCCAAAATTCGGCTTTAGACAGTTCCGTAATTGTTTGTTGAGGATATCGGGTTTTCTCTAGACACAATTGATAAACACGGTAATAGCGTTCCGAAACATCCATGATTGGACCGTCAAAGTCAGTAATTAATCTCAGCATGAGTAGATAATTGGATATAGATCCCCGACTTCTCCAAGAAGTCGGGGATCTGGGTATTACATCAATAATTGTAACTGTGAACCTTGCTGATTTTTACTCACTTCGATTCTGGCTTGGAAGGCTTCTTTGAGGTGGGGCATATGGGTAACAGTAAGTATACAGGCAAAATCAGTGGATATGGCGTTAATGGCGGCAATTAGGCGATCGCATCCTTCCCCATCTTGAGTCCCAAAACCTTCATCTACTACTAATAATTGTAATGATGCTCCTGCTCTTTGTGCCAATAATTTTGCCAGTGCTAAACGAATGGCAAAGTTAATTCTAAAAGCTTCCCCTCCTGAATAAGTTTCATAGGATCTCGTTCCCCTGGCATCAGCAATTAAAATATCTAAAGTATCTATTAATTTGGCATTTTTCTTACTGGATTTGCCACTGCGTCCGGCTTTTTGGGTAATAAATTGGACGTGAAATTGATTCGCACTCAATCGAGAAAGTAGTTGATTGGCTTCTGCTTCCAGTTGAGGTAAAATATTTTCAATCATTAAAGCTTGAATCCCATTTTTGCCGAAAGCTTGGGCTAATTCCTGATATACACGCTGTTGTTGTTTACAATTTTGTAATTGTTGTATTCCTTGTTCATACTGATTTTGTAAAGTTTCCAATTGCAGGGACATTTGTTTTAATTGCCCTAACTGAGATATTTTATTATCTAGTTCCTGTCTACGGTTTGCTAATTGTTGTTCTAAATTATTAATTTGGGCCGTGGGGTTGGCACTATCAGATAATTGTTTAACAATATTATCAACTTCTTGAGTTGATATTTCTCTTTCTTTCAGGATTCTTTGCAATGAATCTTCTAAATCTTGACTTTTATTAAGTAATTGCGGATATTGTGCTTGTGCTGATAATAATTGTTGATGGCGTAATTGCCAAACTTGCCCTTGTCGCACACCTTGACGCAAATAATTATGCTGTTCAGAACTATAGGCAATTTCCGCAATTTGCTGTTCTAAATTAGCAATTTCTTTGGCACAATCAGAATCAGTTTGTCCCTGTTGCAGTTGCCATTGTAATTGAGTAATATTCCCTGTTAATTCTGGCTTTTTAGCTGTTAGTTGTGCTTGGCGTTTTAAGGCATCTTTAATTTGTCCTTGTTTAATTTCTGCCCACCGTAGTTTATCCACCTCACTGCGGGCAAGGGCGTGGTCTTGTTCACTATAATTAAGTTGTTGAAGAGATTGATCTAATTGCTGAATTTCTGTTTGTTTTTCAGGGGCATAGTCACCACTCTCTAAAGAACGTTCTAAATGTTCTTTTTGGGCAATAATTTGTAATAACTGTTGTTGGACATCACTTGTAGCTTCTAACTGTGCGGCTAATTGTCCCCGTTGTTCTCGCAATGAATCATAACCTGATAATTTTTGGGATATTTCTCGATATTCTTGTCGGAGTACCTGAATTTCTCGATCTGAAACTGCGAGTTGTTCCCGCACTACCCAAAATTGTCCTTGAGTATCTTCATATTCTAATTGGGTTTTTTCGATAACTTTACTCCAATGATGTTCATCTAAAGGACGTTCACACAAAGGACAACTAGCATCGGGATTTTGTAACATTTGCAATTTTTGTTCTAGTTCTGCCAACAACCTTTCATAATCTCGTTGGTGGGCTTGCAAACGTTCAATAAAATGTCGTCTTTCCTGTCCTTTTTCTTGGACTCTTTGCAGATAAACGCGCTTTTTTTCTAATTCTTCAATTTGCGTTCCTATCTCTATTACTGCTTGTTGTAATTGGGGTTGCCGGTGATGTTGATTTTGTAATTGTTTTTCTGTGGCTTGCATTTGCTCTAATCGCGCGACTAAACTAGCATGAGTGCGATCTAATTGAGTTTGTAAACTGGCTCTTTGTTGTAATAATGGTGTTACCTGCATTTGCAATTTATCTAAGTTAGTCAAATGCTGACGGGCGGTATTTAATTGTAATATAGCTGTTTCGATATCCCCAGATTTACTCAGGGTTTGATTAATTTCCTGTTCTTGCTGTTCTAAAGCTGATAATTGGGCTTGGGCTTGTTGTAATTGACGTTCTAAATCTTGAGTTTGTTTATATAGCTGTTGTTGTTTTTGTTGTTTTAAATTGGTAGCGCGGGTATGTTGTTCAAATTTAGCAGCAAAGATTTCTTCTTGAGATTGTAGATTTTGATATTGAGTATAACCGGCTTGAATGTCAGTTTGTTGATTGATAATCTTTTCTAAATCTGCTAGTTGGGATTTTACGGCTATTTGTTCTTGTTGTAGGCGATCGCTATCTTGACTAAGATTATCATATCGTTGCCGCAGAAAATTTAATTGCTGTTCCCAACTTTGTCTTTGATGTTGGATAACCTGTAAACTTTGTAACTGAATATTTTCAAAAGCTTGCACCTGTTGTAGATTATTTAGTTGCGCTTCTAACTCAGTGCGTTGAGTTTCCGTTATTTCCCGTTGTTGGAGTTGAATTTTGATATTTGCTAAAGAATTTTCTAACTCTTCTCCTTGGATTCTATAAAGTTTAGCTTTATCCTTGGCTCGTTCTTCCAACTCATCATACTGATTTAGTTTCAATAACTCTGCTAAAATTTCCTTGCGTTCAGCAGGACGTTTGAGCATAAATTCATCGGCTTTTCCTTGACGCAAATAAGCAGAATTAATAAAAGTCTCATAATCTAGCTTAATATGTTCAAGAATGACATCCTGAGTGGCTTTTAATCCCTTACCCGTCAAAGGACGAAACCCAGTAGGAGTTTCAATTTGAAATTCTAAAATACTAGTTCCACCCCTAACCCGGTTGCGAATCACCCGATAAGTTTGCTGACCACTTTGGAAAGTGAAATCAATTCGGACTTCTTTCGCACCAGCATGAATCACATCATCCTCAACAGTAGCACGGCTTTCACCCCAAATTGCCCAAGTGATAGCTTCTAAAAGGGAAGATTTTCCTGCACCATTAGAACCACAAATGCACGCCGTATGCAAGCCGCTAAAATCTAAACTTGCATCACGGTAACTGAGAAAGTTTTTAATGATAAGTTGGACTGGGATCATTCAGGCTATAGTGCCAAATTTAGAATTTTGATTGTTAACAGTACAGATGCACTTAGTTTTTAGTTTAGTCATGTAATTAGCAGGTTTCTAGTCTTGAAGACATCAATTTTACAAAAATTTACAATATCAAGACAACTTTTTTCAAATGCCATCTGATGCCATCGTCAGATATTCTGTTTTTGTTGATACAATAGGCAATTAATTGTGCTGAAACTATAATCAGACTTAATTCTATGGACTTTGACAAAAAAGCCTTCAGCGAACGTGACATCTGTACTAAATATATTACTCCTGCCATAGTGCAAACAGCAGTTAATAGCCTCTGGGCGCAGACCCTGCGCCCCTACTTTCTGAATTTTTCATGGTCAGAATCTACTAAGTAGGTTGGCGTTGAAAATTGTCGTTATGGCAAGGCAAAAGGCAAGAGGCAAGAGGCAAGAGTGAAGAGGGTTTGGGCGATTTTACGTTTCTTTACACAGTTTGGTTTTATTGTGTTCACCTACTTAGTACCGTGCAGCTTAAGTGAATGAACCATTTTCAAGCCTTGTAATCAATCAAATTTTCGGAGCTTTTAATGGTCATGTTATTTACGCCAACCTGTACTAGTGAAGAAACTCATCATATTTCACGCTTAAATTAGTCTTGGATTGAATATTCTCTCTTGAGAAGGATTCTGAAAATATAAAGAATCTATAGGATGGATTATATATTTTACCCTGAGTGAAGTTGGGCTTGGTTTACCCTCCAAGCCTTTTTATTTATTTGCTCGTCCTTCAACCTATTATTTATTGGCTGTCATACCTGGACCTTGTGCTTCTTGTATCATTTCAGGAGAAAGTTCTCGCACTGTGCGAAAGGGAAATAGACGAGTTGAGGAAATTTGAGCGTAGTCGGCAGTCAGAAAAGGAGCATATTGACTAGCTTCAGGAGTTAACTGTGCTGCCATTGCTAGGGTAATACCTTTGAGAAACTTCCGCACATCTTTAGCTTGTTCTCCAACTACTTCTTTGTTCAAGATAGGTGTATTTGATTTCCCCATTTGATATGGGGTCAGACTAGGATCTATAATGCTCAAATGAGAAGCACCAACCACACCCACCAACCACTTTGGGGAGGGAATTTTCGCAAAACCCATAACTTGTTCAGTTAATGCAGGGGTAATTTTATCTGCGGAACTAGAGAGGATTAATGTGGGAATTTGTACTTTTGTTAACCCAGTTTCCCCAAACATTAAAGAGGTGGTAGGATTGAGGGCGATCGCCTGTTTAATTCTCCCATCTCGCAATTGATAGGTTTTTTCTGGTAATGCTTGAGCCACACATTGAAGAGTTTCACCCAAGTTAGCATTAGCTAAGTTTTGCTGACAGCGTTGTTTGAGGGTTTCGATTTGTAATTCGCCCCCAGCCAATGCTAAAGCCGTTCCCCCACCAAAGAAATAACCTACAACCATCACATTGTTAGTTGCTAATTTTCCCCGTAAAGGACTATTCGCAGTTTGGTTAACTTTTTCCAATTCATCAACAATAAAACTAACATCTTTGGGACGGTCTAAAAATTCTTGGGGTTCAACAAGTTGTTTTCTACCTTTACTGACTGCCTTAAAAGTAGTTTCATTACTACCAGGATGTTCCAAAGCCGCAACAACATAACCATGAGAAGCCAAATGTTCGGCTAAATAACGCAAGTCAGTCCGCACCGAACCCCAACCATGAGACAAGACAATTACAGGTTTATTTACACTTGCAGCGGTAGAGAAGTAAACATCTAGGGGAATTTGTCGTTGACGCTTTTGGTCATTGAAACTTAACTTGAGTGTCTGTACCTGTGCGCTTCCTGCTTGAGTAGGATCTAGAGAAGACGCAACTTTGATATCTTTAGGGTTAACTTGGGGAGAAAGACCAAACATAAACCGCTGAGTGCGGACAAATGCACCATTTAAACTCCCCGCCACAGTTAAAGCCTGGGGTAAATTAATTTCTAGGCGTTTACTGGGATAGGCAGCAATAAAACTTAGTATAGATAAACCCTGTGGAGAATTAGCAGCTAAAACCAATCCCCCTTTCATAGCTTGTAATCCCGATTGATCTCGACGGGTAATAGCTGTAGAGACATCGCTAAGAATTGTAGTCCCAATTTGGGTATTGATTAATCTATCTAAAGTAGCAACATTTATGGGAATTCGGATTTTTAGTCCCTCTACCAAAAAACGACGTTGTTCTTCAGTCATTCTTTTGGTATAAGTTCCCAAACTATCTGGTAATTTGCCAGTTTCCGTAGATTTTTTTAACTCTTCCAAGGATACAGATTCCTCTATGGGTCCATAACGAATCACAACCGTATCTGCTGCGTGGACAGAAGAATTAATTCCAAAAAACGGTGTCAGCGCGACAACACAAAATGCCCCTGTAAATACCTTAAAATTCTTCCAGCTTTTCTCTGTGAACATCTTTATATTGCCCCTCAACTTAGGAGATTCTACCTGATTTTACGTTTTTTATCCTACCCCATTTCTGAATCAGCAACTCCCATAGGTGCAATAGCTAACAGATAGTACACAGAACCCTATTATCAAATAACTATCTGGCGTTGCTGATTAAGGGTATGAATTTTAGTCTCACGCAAAGGCGCAAAGACGCACTGAGGTTTGAGTTTTCAAGGTTCAATTTGGGAATTTCATACCTCAATATGGCTACGCCACGCAGGCTATCAGCAACGCCAACTATCTTAATATCAGTAGGCTTCTCAGATAGAAGTATAAAAAATAAGTGTAAAAGTTAGTGCCGTACTACGGTACTAAAAACTAAAGAAGCTGATTACACAGGCTTTTCAGAAGATATTCAATTTTTGTTTGACTCATGCAGTTGTATTAAAGCTTTTGTCCTGTGTAGATAGAGCGAACTTCACCATTACGGCGAACAATAGCTTCTCCGTTACTGACTTCTACTAGTGTCCAACCTGTAGTACCGATATTTTCACCTATATTAATTCGGCGACTAATACCATCTACCTTAAACAAAGCCACAGATTTATTACCCAACTCCAATAGTCCCTCTAATTGTGCAGAATAGCTAGGTGCTGCAACCTGTTGTGGTATATTCTTAGTTTCTTTTACAGGTGCTGGGGGAACAATTGTTGGTAATTTCGGTGGTGCGACTTTCAGCGGTTGAGGATTAACGGCTGCTGGTTTGAGATTCACCTGTGTTGTTTTGGGTATCGGCTTAATTGCTGGTTGTATAGTATTAATAGTAGGAGAATTATTAACTGTTAAAGATGAAGGTAAGGTAGGTGGTACTGGGACTGTGGGAACAATTGGTATTTGATATTTGAGTGCGGGAGACTGATAAACTGGAATATATATGCGCTCAACCACATTAGGGGTAGTCAAGCGATTATTAGCAGGTAGCATATTGGTTGCTGCTACAGGTAATGGTGGAGTTTCTGTTAGTTGGGTATTTGGTAAAGGTAAGGCAGTGGTTTGATTCAGATTAACAGTGGGAAATCCTGGTTTAGCAATTGTTTTACCATTGGTTGTCCCTTGCTGTTCTATCACAGTTAAGGCTTCCAACATATAATTTACTAAGTCTAACTGAGGATCTGTGATTACAGATGCAGGTGATGGTGTCTGGTGATTTGGCAAACTTTGGGAAGTTAATTGGGCATTTATTGTATTTAATAAACCAGACTCAGTTAAGTAGACCATACCCAAAGTCCCGACGGTTAGGCTTAATCCCATAAATATTAGTTTACCTAAACCACTGGTTTGTTGTTGTTCAGTAGTTGCAATTGCTTTGATAGATGGATGATTAACTACTAGTGTAGTGGTTTGGACGTTTTTAATGGGTGCAGTAGATTGTAATGGACGATTAAGTTTTGATGGTAAAACCACATCTGGCATTTGAAATGTCATAGTTTGCACGGGGACAGATTCGTTTCTGCCTCTATGATGATTTCGCTTGTTTCGACCATCAAGAATGTTGTCAATATCATGAAAAAGTTCGTCCATTAAGCTTTCAGCATAGGTTTCTATTGTCCAAGGCTCGTTGTTGACGAAATCTATGGCTAAAGACATACTGGTGCTATCGGACGCTTCTGAAACAAATAAATCAGTGCTGGATTTGGGTAACATAGGCTTTTTCGGTTTTCAGTTGTCAGTTGTCAGTTGTCTAAGAGGCAATACTGCTCGGTTAAGCGAAGTCATTATATGGTAGGTTGAGTTGTGGAATGTCAGCGTTGCGGAGCAATGTAACGTTTACGGAGTGTGGCATATTCCTGCGGTAGCGTGCCAGAGGCATCAGCCATAACCCAACATTATCAAGGATTTTGTTGGGTTTCGCGATCGCTCAACCCAACCTTGTATCTTAGAGGATGTTTTAAAAGTGGTATCCCGTAATTTTTATCACATTTTTACCCCCCTTAGTCCCCTCTTGTAAAGGCTACTGTGTACACACAAGTTATCTAATTACCATTATTCCTCAAATTACCCCACCCTAACCCTCCCCGATGCTTTGGGGAGAGAACTAATTTTTCCGGTTTCCCCCCAAAGCATCGGGGGGACTAAGGGGGGTAATTTAACTTGTGTGTACACGATAGCTTGTAAAGGGGGGAAACAATAAAAATCCAGTTCCCTCCCCTTTAAGTAGTGAGACAGAATTAATTACACAATGTCATTGCGTTAGCGTAGCGTGGCGTTAGCCATATGGAACGAAGTGAAATGAAGCAATCGCAGGGGTTGTGATTGCTTCCCTTCGCTCGCAATGACTGTAAATATTTTTGTCCAATTACTTATAAGGGGAGGGTTAGGGAGGGGTAAAACATTTGATACAGCAATCATGACTTTTCAAACACCCTCTAAGAGAAGGAATAAGGAAGAAGAAAATTTTCCATACTAGAATAGTTCAGCAGCAACCCATTTTTTCCAAATAAGCTCAAGTTCCTTTGCTGGGTACACTCGGTAACTCGCTGTCTTCAATGACTTGTTTTTTGTACTTTCTAAGTCCATACAATCGGCAACTGAAGACATGGATAATGGCAAGGATATCTTCAACCATTTCGATTTCTGGGCTGAGGTTCGTTTGCTTGAGAACCAATATTTGAGTTTGCTGCCTAGCACAGAGCCATGAGATAAGATCGAATCCAAAGCGACAAAGCCGATCTTTGTGGGCAATGACAACAAGTTTGCAAGTGTTTCCGAGAACTCTGTCCAGTAAGGCTTGAAGACCTTTTCGTTTGAAGTTGAGTCCACTGCCGATGTCAGTGATGATTTCTGCGTCAGGGTAACGAGACTGGAGAAACTGAACCTGTTGCTCAAGGTCGTTTTTCTGACTGCGGCTTGAAACTCTGGCATATAGAACAGTGGCTCGCTCGTCTGATGGATTACCATGTCGAACAGGGATAATTGAATCGAGGTTATATCTGGTAGAGTCGAGGGCGGGTACTATCCCGCGCCCCTCTCTGTTAAATCTGGGCGTGCAGCTTTCACTGCACCCAGCTTCCGACGTTCTTAGCTTTCGCTTTTGCTCATGTGAAGATAATCGTGGCAGCTTTCGTGAATGGCTAGAAGGTTTTTAGTTTTCCAGTTTTGGTGGTTTCCATCTAAGTGATGTAAATGTACCTTCTCATCATTGAGCATTTTTAACCCACAATGACCACATTTATGGTTTTGCCGTTTGAGGGCTTTAGAGGTATGACTGTCATAGAGCTTGCTGTTGCGCTCGCTCCAATAACTCAAATCTCCGTCGTAAGGCGACTTTTCACCTTTGACATTGATATGTTTATTTTCGGAGTAAGGGACTGGGGGAAACGCCTTATCTAGTAATTGCTTGCTAGTGTGGCGGTTCTGTTTGGTTTCCTTGTTGAATACCTTGAATGCTCTTGTTTCGATGTGGAATAGCGAGTTACGCGATCCGTCCATCTTGCAGAAGCGGTGGTAATTCCTCCAACCTCTAACTACAGGGGCTAATTTCTCAGCCTTAGTGGTAGCACCATAATTCGAGTTGTTGACGATGAATTTTACTTTCTTGCGGAAAGATTTATAGTTATCCACTGATGGAACGCATCTAAATTTCCCGTTTTTCTGGACTTTGAAGTTCCAGCCTAGAAAATCAAACCCATCTGTCGCGGCGGTTAGCTTTGTCTTTTTCTCACTGACTTTCATTCCCCGTTCTGCTAGGAACTGACTGATTTTGTCAAGTATTTCTATGGCATCGTCTTGAGGTCGGAGTATTATTACCATGTCATCCGCGTACCGGATTGTTGGTTCAATAATTTCTCTCTTTGAGGTTTTTTCTGTAATTCGGCAATTAGATATCTTATGATATCTATGAATACTTTCAATCCCATTCAAAGCGATGTTAGCTAGTAGTGCACTTACCACGCCCCCTTGAGGTGTTCCTTGTTCAGGAAATTCTGGATTGACTCCGGCTTTGAGACATCGGAAAATCCCTTGTCTTATGCTTCTGGGAGCTATGAGTTTATCCATGATGGCGGAATGGTTTATCCTGTCGAAGCATTTTTCAATATCGAGTTCAATAACTCGTTTATCTATTCCGTTGGCGTTGGAGTTTAGGTTATTAAACAGGATTTTTTGGGCATCATGCGCTGAACGTCCCGTTCTGAACCCGTAGCTTTTGGCGTGGAAGGTTGCTTCGTGCGCTGGTTCTAATGCGTATTTGATAAGGCATTGATACGCTCTATCTGCAATAGTGGGGACTTTGAGAATCCGGGTTTTACCGTCCTTTTTGGGCATGGGTATTTCACGTAATCCCTGGTGTTTCCAGTCGTTACATTCGGTTCTAAGCTTTTCACTCAGTTGAAACCTTTGCTCAAATGTGAGCGCGGTCTTCCCGTCAATTCCCGCTGTCTTTTTTCCAGCATTTAGCTGTGTTACTTGACGAATAGCCAGTAATCTTGCTGCGGTTGATTTCAGAATCAGCTTTTGTAGGGACTTGGCTTTGCGCTTGTCTCCAACTTGAACCGCTTTATACACTCGTTTTTGTAGGCGGAATAAGTTACGGCGGAATTGCTTCCAGGGTAACGTTTTCCAAGATTCACTAGAGTTGTCTCTGTGTCTAATCATGCTCTGCGACCATCTGTGTATTCTGAACACCTCAGACCAGTTACGGTCTGTCCTACCCGAATTGAAGGGATTCCGCTGCTCGTCTAGCCTACTTATGGGGTTCGACCGCCCCTAGACCCTCAATCCGTTTTTATTCGTTCCCTCGGTTGATTGTTAGTTCCGTTAGGTGTAGCCAATTCAACCACTGGATTCCCTAGACTCTTACCGATATTCAAAGAGGATGCGGCGGGAATTAGCTCCAATGAAGTCAGGATTTTGATGTTGTGTCCTGCTTGGTGGTAGGTTGCTTTTCTAGGCTCTGTTTCACCGTAGGAACTCCCCGTTAGCACCAGTGTCACCCCACAACGGATGTCTGATTGCGCCCTGTTCCCAGCTTCACCCTCTAGAAACCGAGTCTAGTCAGTGTGGGCAGGTAGGGAGTCATACCTGAGTCTGGCAGATGGGACTTTCACCCATATCAGACCGAGAGTTCAACCTTTTCCATGATTGGATTGGGTTGGTTAGTTTATGTACGGACTGTTTACCGTGATTCAACTAACAACGAATCGCACTCTTTGTCCACCTTGGGTAAAGATGCCTTCGATTTTCCCGTCTTCAAGCCACCTTTCAAGTGTTTTGGTGCTGACTCCCAATCTGGTAGCAGCGACTCTTGGAGGTACATAATTTACTGTCATCGCCAGCCTAAGTTTGTTACTCGTCCTACCATACCACATGATGTCCAGATATGTCTAGTATGTCATGGTAAATCACGTTCTATATTTATCTCCTCCCTATTACCTATTACCCATTCAGGCAAGAGGGAGAATTTGTTTCCCAATTACCTATTACCTATTACCGTCTTGTTTTTAGCTAGTTCTAAATATATCAAAAGAGCGTTGATATCGGCTGGGTTAACTCCGCCAATTCTTGCTGCTTGTCCAATGGTGAGGGGTTTAACTTTGTTGAGTTTTTCTCGGGATTCTTTAGATAAAGTCTCAATGGTTGAGTAGTCCAAATCACTAGATAGTTGGCGATTTGCTTGACGGGCAACTTGGTCAATTTGGTTTTGCTGTCTGGCTAAATAACCGGCATATTTGATGTCAATTTCTGCTCCTTCTTTTTCGGCTTGTTTGAGGGCAGGGTTATGAAGTCCGTGGCGTTCTAAATCAAGATAATGAATACCTGAACGACGCAGTAAATCAGCCAGGGTAATAGAACCTCTAATTGCTTCTTGGGTATCGTGAGCGATCGCTTGCCCCACTGCCTCATTCTCTTTTATTCTAGTAACATGAAGGCGTTTTTTCTCCCCTGTAATTTGTTCTTGTTTTTGACTATACAAATCCCAACGTCGGTCATCAATTAAACCTATTTCCCGTCCCAAAGGTGTCATGCGGATATCAGCATTATCAGAACGCAGTAATAACCGATACTCTGACCGACTGGTGAGCATCCGATAAGGTTCGCGTAAATCCTTCGTACACAGGTCATCAATTAGAGTGCCAATATAACTTTGTTCACGGGGAAAAATAATCATTTCCTTACCCCGGACAAACCGCGCTGCATTGATTCCCGCTACTATTCCTTGGGCAGCAGCTTCTTCATAACCAGTCGTCCCGTTGACCTGTCCGGCACAAAATAACCCTGGGATTTTTTTTGTCATTAAGGTGGGAAAACACTGAGTTGTGGGCAAATAATCATACTCTACAGCATAAGCCGGACGCAACATCACACAATTTTCCAAACCAGTCAAACTCCGCAACATCAAAATTTGCAAAGTTTCGGGTAAACCAGTGGAAAAGCCTTGGATATACAATTCAGGAATATCTCTTCCTTCCGGTTCGATAAAGATTTGGTGACTTTCCTTATCGGCAAAACGGACAATCTTATCTTCAATACTCGGACAATAGCGGGGTCCTTTTGCTTCCACCCAACCACCATACACCGGCGACAAATGCAAATTTTCCCGAATTAACCGATGAGTTTCTTGGGTTGTCCGGGTCATGTGACAAGGCATTTGTTCACGTTCTACCCACACTTCGGGGTCAAAACTAAACCACCGCACAGCTTCGTCTCCCGGTTGAATTTCCATTTGACTGTAATCAACGGAACGCTTATCAACCCGTGCTGGTGTCCCAGTTTTCAGTCTGCCGGTTTCAAATCCCAAACGATTCAAAGTTTGTGTTAATCCTTCCGCTGCAAACTCTCCCGCGCGTCCTGCGGGCATTGATTTATTCCCCACCCAAATTTTACCACCTAGAAATGTGCCGGTGGTGAGAATTACCGCTTTGCAGTGAAAAGATACGCCAAAATATGTTTCTAAACCAATAACTTCATTACTATCATTTAAGATTAAATCCGTCACCATGCCTTCCCGAATTGTCAAATTCTCCTGATTTTCGACAATTCCCTTCATTATCGCTGCATATTCCCGCTTATCAGTTTGCGCCCGTAATGCCCATACCGCTGGACCCCGTGAAGAGTTGAGGATGCGTTTTTGTAGGTATGTCCGGTCTGCCATTTTGCCAATTTCCCCACCCAAAGCATCTATTTCATGGGTTAATTGGGACTTAGCAGGACCACCCACTGCGGGGTTACAGGGTTGCCAAGCGATTTTATCTAAATTTAGGGTCAATAGCAGAGTCCGACAACCGAGGCGGGCAGTAGCAAGCGCTGCTTCGCAACCGGCGTGACCTGCACCGACGACAATCACATCATAAGCGTCTCGGAATTCAGCGGAATTGTGCATGGTCATAACCAATTAAGAATTAAAAATTAAAAGTTTAAAAAGCTAGTTACATTCAGTATTTTAGCGTATATTTAGGGGCGATTTCAGTTTTTGCTCTCTCAGTTACAGAAGTAGCAACGAGAGAGTTATTGTTTAGTTGTAGCAGATATAAGGTTTATTGAGGGTTGAACTGTAGTAATGGGTAAGAAAATTTACCAACTATTTATAATTACTAAATTTATGGTTATAAATTTTTATTTAAGCTAAAAGGATTAAGTTAAAATACACTGTGTCAGGTTTATTTTTGAAAATATCATTTAGATGTAAAAACATGAAAATTAATCAACTAAGTTATTATGACCATAAAAGACAATGGCGAATTGAGCCAATCGAGTTTTCTGATTTTAATCTTCTAGTTGGTGTTTCTGGCGTTGGTAAAACTAGAATTTTACAAGCAATACTTGATTTGCAAAAAATATCTGAGGGTAAATCACTCAACGGAGTTGAATGGGATATACATTTTACTTATAAAAACAATGAATATCATTGGAGTGGTGAGTTTGAGTGCAATATCTCAAACAATTTAATATTGGAAAATGAAGAAAATAATTTCTCTAAAAATAGTAATTTCAAGATAAAGAATGAATCTTTATCTAAAAATGGAGAATTAATAATAGATAGAAATGAAATCGAAATAAAGTTCAAGAACAATATATTACCAATCAAGCCTTCACCAGTTCAAAGTGTAGTGGAAACATTAAATGGAGAAGCAGATATAGCAGCTGTCAAGCATGGATTCGAGAGCATAATTTCCACTGTTCAATGGTCAGATGCTTCTTTCTATAACGGTCTTATATATAATATTGTTATAGATAAAATATTTAAGGATAGTTCTTTAGATCAAAGGATGGTTGTTGACAAAAGATATTATCAATCTAACTTGCCAGTTCAGATTAAATTAGTAATTGCTTATTTTGAAAAAAATCCAATATTTCAAGCAATTAAAGAGAGATTTATAAATATATTTGAGCAAGTAGAAGATATCAAAATAGAACAAGATGAAGATGAAAATGAAGAGGACACTCTTTTAAATTCTATTCAAGAAAAAGCTCCTCTCACAATTAAAATAAAAGAAAAAGGCGTAAATAATTGGATTAGTGAAAAATATATATCATCTGGTATGTATAAAACCTTAATACAAATCAGTGAATGTTATTTGACTGCTGAAGGATCTGTGATTTTGATTGATGAATTTGAAAATAGTTTAGGAGTGAATTGTATTGATATTCTAAGTGATTTACTATCTGAAAGTAGGAATTTACAATTTATAATTACCAGTCACCATCCTTATATTATCAATAAAGTTGGAATGGAACATTGGAAAATAGTTACTCGCAAAGGTGGTGTAGTAACTGCTAAAGATGCAAAAGATTTTGGACTAGGTAAATCCAGACACGAAGCATTTATGCAATTGATTAATCTCGATGAATAAGCTGTTACGCAGCTAAATCTGATATTTAGTAGCCTAGAGTCCTTGCCGTAAGGCTTTCGGGCAAAAAAAGTAAATGCGTAACAGCTTATAATGAAGGAATATCAGCATAATGAATATCTATTTTCTTGTGGAGGGAGATACTGAAGAAAAAGTTTATAAAGCTTGGCTTAAGTATCTTCTACCAGAATTAACACGAATTGGACTACCCCATCAAGTTGATCATCATAACTATTATCTTTTCAATGCAAAAGGTCAACCGGGAATAATTGATAGACATCTACCTGATGCTATTGCAAATATTCAAGAGTATAGTAAATATAATTATCTTGTTATTTGTTTAGATGCGGAAGAAGTTACTATTGATTATAAAAAACAAGAAATTTATAAATGTTTAAAGTCTAATAACATTGATTTAGTAAATATCCACTTTCATATCATTGTTCAAAATCGCTGCTTTGACACTTGGTGCTTGGGAAATAAAGGAATTTATCCTTTACAAGCAGAAAATAGCCCATTGTTAGATTATACAAATTATTATGATGTTTCAATTAACTGTCCAGAAATTATGGGTAAACTGGATTTTAATACTCATGCTCAATTTCATAAGGATTATTTAAAAGAATTGTTTAAGATCAACAATCTTAAACATTATAAAATTACTAATGAAGTCATGAAAGAAGAATATTTAGAACAATTAATAGCCAGGGTTCAAAATGAAACTGAGCATTTACCTACCTTTCAAACCTTCATAGAATTTTGTAATATGATTAAGTAGGTGAACACAATAAAACCAAACTGTGTAAAGAAACGTAAAATCGCTGAAAACTTCTTTACTATTGCCTCTTGCCTCTTGCCTTGCTATAACGACAATTTTCAACGTCAACCTACTTAAATCAAAGTTGTGAAAATAACTAATGCCAGGTCAAACTCTTGCTACCAGAGGGTTTTTCTTCTGACTCCTGCTATAACTGACATCTTGCAGATGGTTAATGACAGCACAGTTTGATTTATCCCCATAAATATAAACGAACCAAATTCAACAACAGCCAAAAGCCTTGAGGATTAAGTCAAATTTAAGAATAAATATGGTAGAATGTCCTAATAATGTCAACAAGTAGAATAGAATATTTGTCTGTTGTCAAACACTGCTGCTATATATGTCCAAAATTTACACCGTAGAAATTAACCACCAAGGTACAAAACATACCCTGCAAGTTTCTGAAGATGAAAATATTCTTGACGCTGCCTCAGCTAATGGTTTAGACTTACCAACTTCTTGCGGTGCTGGTGTTTGTACAACTTGTGCGGCTTTGATTACAGAAGGAACTGTAAATCAAGAAGATGGTATGGGTGTAAGTCTAGATTTGCAAAAACAAGGCTATGCGCTGCTTTGTGTTGCTAAACCTCTTTCTGATTTAAAAATCGAAACAGAAAAAGAAGAGATTGTTTATAAAGCGCAATTTGGGAAAGGTGGATAATAATCACCAATCACCAAAAAGTTTCTGTATTCTCAAAATCATCAAGGCAAAGGATTTAGGATTATGACAACTCACTTTATTTCCGCTGAAATCGAATTGCAACAAACTCCCACAGAATTAGAAAAAGCGATTACAGTAGAATTGGAGAAACAAGGTGAACCCCTGCGTTGGGCTATTACCGCTGTTAATGAAGAAGCACAAACCGTAACAGTAGAAGCCGTAGTTACCGCTTAAATTTCTTCTTTGTATCTTTGCCTCTTTGCGCGAAAAAAAACCTGTGATACCCATCCAAAAACCATACACAGTAATTTTAATTATACCTACCGGCATTGGGGCGGCGATTGGCGGTTATGCTGGTGATGCGTTACCAGTAGCTAGAGTTATATCACAGGTATGCGATCGCTTGATTACTCACCCCAATGTTATGAACGGGGCAAGTCTATACTGGAATATTCCCAATGGCTTCTACGTCGAAGGATATGGTTTAGATAAATTTGCGGCTGGAGAATGGGGTTTACGTCCGGTTCGCAGTAATAGAGTCGGTTTGCTTTTAGACCAGGGTATCGAACCGGAATTAATGCTGCGACACTTGCAGGTAGCCGATGCAGCTAGAGCCACTCTAGGATTAAATATTACAAATCATGTTATTACTGATGCACCGCTAAACGTAGAATTACGAACTTCTCCATCAGGTGCTAGTTGGGGAACAATCGGTAATCCTGATAGTTTATTACGGGCTGCTGAAAAATTAATTATAGAAGAAAAAGCCGAAGCGATCGCTGTTGTTGCCCGTTTCCCCGACGATATGGACGAAACCGCAATTAAAAACTATCATCAAGGTCAAGGAGTAGATCCTATAGCCGGTGTAGAAGCCGTCATTAGCCATTTATTAGTTCGTACCTTTAAAATTCCCTGCGCCCATGCTCCTGCCCTTGCCAGCACCCCACCAGACGCAAATTTATCCCCCCCTGCAGCAGCGGAAGAATTGGGCTACACATTCTTACCTTGCGTTTTAGTTGGGTTGAGTAACGCCCCGCAATTTATCATTAATACAGAAAATCACAATTCTTTATCCACTGACATCTGGGCAAATCAAGTTGATGCTTTAATCATTCCTGCTACAGCTTGTGGAAGTAGTGCTTTATTGAGTTTAAGCCAGAAACAATGTCAAATAATTACAGTTGCAGAAAATAAAACTTTGATGCAAGTTCCTGCATCCATGTTAAGAATTCCCACCTTGCAGGTAAACTCATATTTAGAAGCAGTAGGTGTATTAGTCGCTCATAAAGCAGGTATCAATCCTTCCTCATTAACAATTAACAATCACCAATTACCAATTATTTTTTAAAATCCTGTGATTGAACAACAAAACCAAGAACCAGAAATACCCTATTTAACACGCACCCAAGTCTTAGTAGCAATGGGTGTAACCGCAATTATTCTCTGGATAGTTGCTAAATTATGGTTACGCTGGGGTAATATCGCGCTTTTTAAGTGGCACTGGCAAGAACAAGATTTATTATTAGGAATTAGTTTAGGTGTAATTATTACCATATTAAGTGGTTTAGCTTATCGTCTTTCCCCTTCCTACCGCAGAAGTGCCGATTATTATCTAGAAATGGTTCTTAAACCGTTAGTTTTACCAGACTTAATTTGGTTAGGACTACTTCCTGGTTTAAGTGAAGAATTATTATTTCGAGGTGTAATGCTACCCGCTTTAGGCGCAGATTATACCGCTGTGATCCTATCCAGTCTTTGTTTTGGAGTCCTACACCTTAGCGGTCCCGAACAATGGCCTTATGTAATTTGGGCAACCATTGTTGGTATTATTTTAGGTTGTAGCACCCTATTAAGTGGCAACTTGTTATTACCAATAGTTGCTCATATGGTGACAAATTGGCTATCTAGCTATTTATGGAAAATTCAAAAACTTTAGATATGGTTGGCTGAGTTGTTGAGGTTCTTCGGTTATTTTTATGGAAAACCTGGTTCAAAATCATTGAAAGCCCTATTGTGTAGGCATTTCATTGAAAATATGGAAATAATTGTTTATAACCCTTGTCCCGTAAGGGTTTTGTTATCATCAATCCTCAATCACCATAAAAGAGACGCAAGAGCCTAATACATCAATGTCAGTAATTTTGAAGGACTCTGCTTTCTTAGTTGCCACATCAATTAATAGTTTGATTGTTTCCAGTTTGCGATGAAGTTCCTGAACATAAGTAGGTTGGCGTTGAAAATTGTCGTTATGGCAGGGCAAGAGGCAAGAGGCAAAAGGCAAGAGTAAAGAGGTTTTGGGCGATTTTACGTTTCTTTACACAGTTTGGTTTTATTGTGTTCACCTACTTATAACCCCAACACTGCACCAACGCGACGGGGTTTAAAAGGATTTTCTAATACCTCTAAATCAGAGGGTAAATTCGGTGGAGGTGCTTCATCATAGAGATACATTGAGATAAACCCGACTAACTCTTCTTCGTATTCCAAAACAAAACAGAAAGATAGGGGTTTTCCTAATTGATAAGCCACATACCGCTCATAGTCAAAATCGGGTATGATTGGCATTGATTGGTCAGCAAGCGATCGCGCTTCCGCAAAGGTTTTCCATGGGGGAACGAGCGCACTTGTGTCTTCTAATGTTGCAATTCGTTGAATGTATGACATACTTACTCCAAATTGATTTACGTTAAAATTTATGGTGTTATATATTATTCTTGGGTTAGTTAACCGAATATATTTGGGTTTACACCGAGAAAAGTTAAAGCCATCCTTACAGCTTTTCTGTTTTCTTTGTTAAGACTTGAATATAATATTGGCTAGTAGTAGTGATGACCAGACAATTAGAATATGGGATATTAATAATGGAAAATGTTTGCATATTTTAAAAGGGCATAGTGGGAGAATTTGGTCTGTTACTTTTAGTCCTAGTGGTAATAAATTGGCTAGTGGTAGTGGTGATGAAACCGTGAAAATTTGGAATACTGCTACCGGGGATTTATTAGCAAATTTACACGACAATCATCATCGAGTTCGTTGTGTGGCATTTAGTCCTGATGAAACCATATTAGTAAGTGGTTGTGATACACAAACTTTAAAACTGTGGGATACAAATACTGGAAAATGTCTGAGAACTTTACGGGGATATACAAGTTGGGTACGTGCTGTTAGTTTTAGTCCAGATGGTCAAAAATTAGCCAGTGGAAGCAATGATAAAACAGTGAGGTTATGGGATATTCACACAGGGGAATGTTTGACAACTTTAAGAGGACATAGCAGTTGGGTACGGACTGTTAGTTTTAGTCCAGATGGTCAAAAGTTAGCCAGTGGAAGTAATGATCAAACTATTAGGTTATGGGATATTGCTAGGGGAAAATGTCTCAAAACCCTAATTGGACATAAAGATTGGATATGGTGGGTAACTTTCAGTCCTGATGGTGAAATTTTGTTCAGTAGTAGTGATGATAGAACGGTGAAAATATGGGATGCTAATAGTGGAGAATGTCTAAAAACATGGCAACCTTTAAGTAGTTGGATCTGGTCTATGGCATTGAGTCCTAATGGTAAGATTTTGGCTACTGGTGATGATGATTATCAAGTCAGGTTATGGGATATTGACAGTAAACAATGCCACCATATTTGTATAGGACATTCTTTGCGTGTACAAGCCTTAGCTTTTAGTCATGATGGTAAAACTCTAGCAAGTGGCAGTGATGACGGCATGGTGAAGCTTTGGGATGTGAATACGGGTCAATTTTTACAGGAGTTTGAGGGACATTCTCGTGCTGTGAGAGCGATCGCCTATAGTCCTGATGATAAACTATTAGCAAGTAGTAGTGACGACCAAACTATTAGATTATGGGATTTCACACTCAGAAATACCGTCAGTTTCACAGAACATACTCAAGGTGTAGAATCACTTTCTTTCAGTCCTCAAGATCCAGTTTTAGCTAGTAGTAGCGAAGATGAAACAATTAAAATTTGGGATTTACAAAGAGGTGAATGTCGAAAAACTCTGAAAATTCACAGATTATACGAAGGTATGAACATCAACCATGCCACAGGTCTTAACCAAGCTCAAAAAGAAACAATAATCGCTCTAGGTGCTACTAATGCCAATAGAAATTAGAACAGGCTGATTCTAATCTTGTTAATACGAAAATGCTTTTAATTTTTACACAAAATATCCCACCTATAAGCCATTTCAGCATTATTTGGTGGGACTGAGGATAGTTTAGTTAAGAGTTTTTCTCAAAGTCAAAACCAGGAAAAACCTAGTTATTGCTTAGAAATCATCAAGAAACTGACCAATCCGATTAATTACGGGGTCTATTTCTTGAGGTTCAGGTTCAGGTATGGCTTGCGCCACGCTAACGCTATCAGGAGGAATATAAGTAAGTGGTTGTTGATTCAGGATAATTGCCAAATTTGCCACTTGTTGAGTAAGTTGCAACATTTGACTTTCTATCGCCTCCAAACGATGAGACTCCCTCGCCAAAAAACGTTCCTCAAAACCAGCTATTTGATTTTGCATCTCACCGATTTTTTGTTCAACCGTAGTTATATTTGCTGTCTTAGCAACTGCTTGTACAGTTTCTGGGACACACAAAAATTTCCAGAGAGCCTCCTTACACAGGTCACTGAAAGTTTTATCTGGCTGTGTCTCTAAGGAGTTTTCCACCTGCGCTAACAAACTCTCATCAGCAATTTCTGGATTGAACGTAACGGATTTAACTACCTTTTTTGACCATTGGAACATCAGTTTTATGACCTAGCGCGAACAGCAGCAGATAATTGCGCTTCTCCATAAATATACTGCCCCAAAGCATTAGCTTGCCGAGAAGGTGCAGCTAAGTAAGCATTGATTTTAGCTTCCTTGAGTAGACGTTGGACATCTTCCCAGAAAAACTCTCCACCACCACCTGTAATAATCACATCAGTTACCCGCTCTGGCAACCACGCTAACACACGAGAGCAAATTTCCCGTGAAAACTGTTCTGTTAAGTTAGGCAGAAAATCATCTAAATTGCTGGGCTTACTAGCACCTTTGGGACGGTAAAAGCGATCGCCTTTAGGCTTATTAACCGCAGAAATCAGTGCCAATGATTGACTATCAACAGCACCATCTATTTCCTTAGCTACCAGTTCATAAAACTTACTCATCCCAAAGTCTTCACTCTTAGAAGCAGCCCTAGCAAAGCGGAAATTATCCACCATGATCATATCAATGGTTTGATGACCAATATCCACAATCCCCACAGATATTTTCGTAAAATCGGGAACTGCTGTTGCTTTATTCGGTTGAGTTTCTGACCACAGCAAACTACCATATCCTTCTGGCATTACCCAGACTTTGGCAATATGCAAAGTTATGGATTCACCTCGGAAATTTACTACATGAGGTCCAGTTACCAAGCTAGTTAACTGTTCCTTTTCTCTTTCAAATTGCTCCAAAGATAAAAAAGGCAGTCCCAGGACAACATAAATTTCATCTCTGAGCTTAAAGTAACCAGCAGATGATAAAACTTTGACCAGCGCATCTTCTACCTTAGATTGGCCAACGCCAAGATTAGCCCCAAAATCGGCTGCTAATTGCCCTACAGCATAGCCACTACCTTGATACTCCAACCACAAATCCATTAGTGGGTCAGTAGCCTTAGCTTCAAACACACCACCACGGATCTGCTCAATTGATGTTTGCTTCACATTAGCAGGAATGAAAGCCACATTAGCGGTTTCACGGCTCACACAAGTCTTTGTGGAGGTTCTACCTAAATCCACACTCAGAATAGTTTTACCCGTAATATTGGTTGGCTTGCCGGAATTTCCAGAATTCATTGGTGTGGCTGCTGATGCTGCTGCTGTAGTCCGGTTCATAGGAATAGCAGCAGCGTTCATGGGATTAGCTACGGGCGGTTGATCTGTCATGAAATCTCCTCTGTAAAAAGTTATCATGCTCATCTTACAAAAAGGTGAGCTACAAAAAATTTTAGGTTGGGTTAAGTGTAACTAGAAATACGTCAAAATTCATAACAGGCGATCGTCAATTTTTTATGATTTAGTATTTCTGATGTCAGTCTTGGGAAATGTCAAGTCAAGCTTTTCTTTTTTCTTCCCCCTCTTGACATCCAAGCACAGAATAAGCACAGGGCAGCCACAGGGGGTTGCCCCTACTCCTAACCCGTCATATTGGCGGGAGAAAAATCATTAAATTTCTCCCACTACCAGTTTTAGCTAAATTTTGCTAAATGGTTGATGTCAAAGATTGGACTCTGGATTCCGAAGACCACTCTAATGGGTTCCAAACTCTCTCTTCTAAAGCCATTTGCTCAATTAGACTAGCCAGGCGTAAAGCTTTGAGAGCTTGTTCACCACCGACAGAAGGCTGATTGCCACCGCGAACACAGTTGACAAAATGCTCTAACTCTGCACTGAGAGGCTGAACATTCGTGGTATAAACCTTTTCAATTAAACCATCTTGTCTATATAAGACTTTTTGATGGTCAATCAGAGGATTAACAGGGGTTTGCCGATGTACCAAAATCTCATTATTGAGAAAATCTGCTTCTGTAAATGAATTTTTACAATGGGCAACTAAACGGCGAATTTTCCGGTGGGTAACTTTGCTGGCTGTGAGAGTGGCAACAATCCCATTAGCAAAACCCAAGGTAGCCGTTACATAATCTAAATAACCTGAGTCTAAAGAACGAGTCCCACTAGCAGTCAGTTTCACCACTGGTGAGGCGGCTAATTCTAGCAGTAAATCAATGTCATGGATCATTAAATCCAGCACTACGGAAACATCATTCGCCCGCGCCGAATAAGGACTCATACGGTGAGATTCCAAAGCCAAAACTTCCTCGGTTTTGAGGACTTGACTAAGTTCCCTAAAGGCGGGATTGAATCGTTCTATGTGACCAACTTGCAAAATACACTGGGATTCAGCAGCAGCATTAACTAGGGATTCTGCCTCGGAAATACTAGCTGCTATCGGTTTTTCAATTAAAACATGGATTCCTGCTAACAAACAGTTTATACCCACTGCATAGTGTAACCTTGTAGGCACAGCAACACAGATGGCATCTACATGGGGTAGTAAGTCGCAGTAATCTTCAAAAAACCGGACTTTGTGTTTGCTGGCAGTTTCTAGACCACGTTCGACATTAATATCAGAAACGCCGACTAATTCCACATCTTTCATGGAACTCAGTACGCGGGTATGATGTTGTCCCATGTTACCAACCCCAATTACGCCTATGCGAATATGGTGCGGCTGGCTGCGCTGTGAATAAAGATTTGGCTCTGACACTGATATGCTATCTTGCACTATTGTTCTCTCCTCAACCACCAAATTTAGAGACGCTAAGGTCGTTGGCTTTTATACTTAAACGCCAGGTCTGATTTGTCTTAAACCATCCAGATGGTAACATAGTGATTATCTTTATGAAGAATTTCAAAGTTTGGGTTCAGTTCCCGCCATCTGGTGATCTTTTCCGTTAACAGTTGTTAATTATCCTGTTTTTATTCATCTATTAGAAAAATTATGTGTTTTTTCTTTAACTCTGTAATTTTTGTAACTCTTGACAGGAATTATCAGGTATGTATTTAGGAAATTAACTAAATTCAATACATACTTGGTCTTTATAGAGGTAAATTAATCACCCTTTCTATAAGTAAAATTACAAGTCATTACATAGTTAATACTCAGAGTATAATGTTTTAGGCGATTTATACAATTAATGTTCTCATTCCTGAGAGTCTTTTTGTCCATATTTAATTTTTGTTGGTTGTATTTTGTTAATTTTCCCATCTTTTGGATGCAATTTATGAAGGAATTGGTAATTGTGAAAATTTCCCTCTCCTCCTGCTATTTCTTGATCTCCCATTTCCTCTTCTGAATATGAAAGCTGTAATTTTGTTATCTGGTGGTTTAGATTCTTCTACTGTTCTTTACCAAGCAAAGGCTGATGGCTGTGAATGTTACGCTATTTCTTTTAATTATCAACAGCGTCATAGCAAAGAGTTGCATTCTGCTTATATGGTCGCTGAAGCGGCTGGAGTAGTTCAACATCAGGTGGTCAATTTTGATTTACGACAATGGGGTGGTTCAGCACTAACAGACAACAAGATTGATTTACCTGAAGGGCGATTCCTGCGGAGCGCTTCGCTATCCCTCGACGAAATGGCAGATAATATTCCTGTTACCTATGTTCCTGCCCGTAATACCATCTTTTTAAGTTTTGCTTTGGGCTATGCCGAAGCGATCGCCGCCCAAAGAGTATATATTGGCGTTAATGCCCTAGATTATTCCGGCTACCCAGATTGTCGTCCTGACTATATCGAAGCTATGCAGCAAGTTTTCCAGTTGGGGACAAAACAAGGACGCGAGGGAGAAGCTATTAAAATTATCGCCCCATTAATTAATTTGAAAAAGACAGAAATCATCCAACTAGGTAATCAATTAGGAGTACCTTGGGATCTCACATGGTCCTGCTATGCCGGTGGTGATTCAGCCTGCGGTGTCTGTGATTCCTGTCAATTGCGGTTAGCAGCCTTTGCCGAATTGGGTTTAGAAGATCCCATTGATTATGTCACTTATACTGAAAACGGTTCATAGTTTAACCAAATATGAAACCCCCTCTGGTAAACCTCTCCTTTGCACCTCTCCCTAACCCTCTCCTAAGAGGAGAGGGAAAAGGAATAATATTTAATACTGGAGAGGCTTTGAACTTGTTCTTTGTATGATAAAAAAGTCCAGCTTCTAGCCGTTTTGAGTATAATCAGGTAGCGATCGCCCTTTGATAAACTATAAAACCATACTTAATCCTATAAAATACGATGAATCAAATCTATACAACCGATGTCCTAGTTGTTGGCGGAGGCACCGGCGGAACTGCTGCGGCTATCCAAGCAGCGCGACGAGGTGTAAACACAATCCTCGTGAGTGAATTTCCCTGGTTAGGAGGAATGCTCACCTCAGCCGGTGTATCTGCACCAGACGGCAACGAATTACAAGCCTGGCAAACAGGTTTATGGGGGGCTTTCCTCCAAGAATTACAACGCAGACAACCAGGCGGATTAGATAATAGTTGGGTCAGTTTTTTTACTTATGACCCGCGGATAGGTGCAGAAATATTTGCCGACTGGGTGCGAGAACTACCTAACCTGCAATGGATTTCTGGACAAGTTCCCTTAGAAGTATTGCGAACCCAAGACCAGATCACAGGTATACGCTTTGCGGACTTTACCATCAACGCCAAAATCATTCTCGACGGCACAGAATTAGGAGACCTATTAGCTTTAGGATCAATCCCTCATCGTTGGGGTTGGGAATTACAATCAGAATGGCAAGAACCCAGCGCACCAACTAATTTTAACTCCCTGACCCAAACCTATCCAGTCCAAGCACCAACTTGGGTAGTAGTCATGCAAGACTTTGGAGAAAATACCGCCCCAGAAATTCTCCCCGCCCCCAACTATCACCCATCCCAGTTTACAGGAGCTTGGGATAACTATGGCTCAGAAAAATTTTTGAACTATGGACGCTTACCAGCGAATCAATTTATGATTAACTGGCCTATTGCGGGCAACGATTACTGCCAAAATGCCAATCGGTTACTAGATGTAGGGGAGAAAAAGCGCGAATTTATGCAAGAATGTTATTGGCATAGTCAGAATTTCGCCCATCACATTCAAAGTCAGTTTGGTAGGCGTTACGGATTAGCAGAAAACCTGTTTCCCCATCCTAACTCCGCCTTTGCCCTCAATCCCTATTATCGGGAAAGTCGCCGCCTAGTAGGCTTGACAACTGTTTCTGAACGGGATATCCTGCCTTTAGCCAACGGCAAAACCGCATTACCATTTCATGATGCCATCGCCGTCGGTAACTATGCCAACGATCATCATTATCCTGGTGTAGAGTTCTCACTGCAACCTAAATCTATCCGTTGGGGTGGAAGATGGACAGGAACACCCTTCACTATCCCTTATCGCGCTCTTGTTCCTGCCACCACAGATGGTTTGCTAGTTTGTGAAAAAAACATTTCCGTTTCTCACATCGCTAACGGCGCTACTAGACTTCAACCAGTAGTCATGGGAATTGGACAAGCGGCAGGTATGGCAGCTTCTCTTTGTATTATGCTAGAATGTCAGCCCAGGGATTTACCAGTGAAGAGTTTGCAGGCTGCATTACTGACAGATGACGATGCACCTAGCGTAATTGTTCCCCTGTTTAACTTATTAACTAATCATCCCGATTGGTTGTACTGGCAAACTTATTATTTAGACCATCCAGAAGCTTATCCTGCTGATGGTAACAGCCCTTGTATTGTGGTGAGACCAGATAATAAATTAAACCTCAACTGCTTTACAGGCAAATTCCAACGACTAAGTGAGCAAAATTACCAATTTAATATTACAAATGAAACCAATTTTACTACAACAAATTGGCAGCTTGTGACGTTGATACCTGATATAGATCAGCAACTACAAGCGTTACCCCCAGAAAAAATACTCAAGATTTGGGGGCGGCCAAATTTGTCTGGGAATTGGTTACTTGTTGAATATATTGAAGAAGTATAAAATGAACATTTATTCAGTAAAATACAATACTTTTTCGCAAATTTTCCGGATAGACATATAAGAGTTAAGTATTAGTGAAGTAGAGAGTTCTAAAATAGACATCTACTATGCGTGCTGCCATTTCACTTTTAGTATCGAGTCTGGTATTTGGCTCCTTAGCTTTTAACTGCGAAGCAGTACAGACTCGTTTTTCCGCTCTGTCAATGGCTAAGTCCGATTACCAGCTTTCACCTTTGGTGTTAAACCAGAGTTTCAACCTGGCTGATAACTCCAAACCTAGCCCCAATCAACCCGAAAAGCCCAATCCTCATCGAGGTAGTGGTCGTAGAGGATTAGATGGATAAGTTGGCAATTTCAGTTCTGTTATTCAATCGTTGGAGCGCAATACCTGCCAACCCAGAAATGATGTTACCGGATTATTGGATCTTTTAAATCCTACATACCACTTCTTGAATTGAAACGATATAGACAGTTACAGCACTACACTTGTTTGATTTTATCGTTTGTGAATTTCTCTTTGACTGACACCAGATATAGATAGTTACAAGCACTATATCTTTAATCAGTTGCATGGCTCTCGCGTCATCACGCAAGCTATCAGTATTGCCATTTCTCTGCTAAAAACATAGACAGTTACAGCACTTCATCTCTCGAAAATTGTTCAATATTTCATCAAAACATCCGGTAATTGCTCAACCCTTGGCGTGTATTGGTGACCAAGTCACTAATACACGCACCAATCTCACCTGTGGTAATCGCGTCCAGTACACATTGGGCGTTAGTAGGTGGGAATAATTACCCGAAGTGAGGGTACAGAAAACTTTTCTTAGTTATCAACCGTCATTGTGAATGCTGAATCTCTAGTAACTTGGCTTGTGAGCAATCCAATATTTACTTACGAAGTGAACTTGGGTTTCTATTTGCTCAAATCCCGCTTTTTCTAAACGCTCTACCAGGTTATCTGTAATGTAATGCTTGTAATAAGGTTCATGAAAAGTCTCTGAGAAGTTTTTGACAACTAATTCCATCTCCGGTACATCATTTACCTGAATAGAATCACAGATAATAAAAATGCCTCCTGGTTTTGTGACCCGAAAACATTCTTCAATTACAGTTTGACGAACTGCCGCTGGTAACTCATGAAACAGAAAAATACAAGTTGTACCATGAAAATAATTATCTCGATAAGGCAACTCTTCGACATTTCCTTGTACGAGTTGCGGTAATTCTCCAGGAATTTGGGATAATAGTTCGTTGGCTTTCCGCAAATAGGCTGGGGATAAATCTATACCAAATAAAGATACGTCGGGTAAAGCTGCTCTGATTAACTTCAGTGTTCGTCCAGTACCACAAGCAATATCTATGACTCGGAGTTGTTCTTGGGGAATATGGTCAAATGCTGTCAGTTGGGATTTGAGAGGACAGAGGATGCGTCTTCTCATAGCATCAGTTGAGCCACCAAACAGAATTTCCACCTGTAAGTCATATAAATTGGCGGACAGTTCACTCAAATAGCCATCTGTTTGGTAATGGAAGTTCTGTACATAGTAGCTGGGATAGTTATCTGTGGATATTTCCTGGGAAAATTCTTGATATCTCCGATTTTTAATTCGTTCCCAGATATTTGGTAAATCTAAGCATATTAATGGATAGTAACAGAAGAAATCTTCCCAAGAATTATCAAATAATAAATTTTGTGGATACACACCTGCTTGACTATCTTCCCAGTCTCTTGCCAATAACTGGTTCATATTGTCTTGAAGTTGTGTGAGCAATTTCTGGGATAAAGGACTGATATTTGGCTGAAGTGATGGATAAATTAGGTTTTTGATCTGTGAACTTACGGTTTTGTGAGCAAAAGCAAAGTAATTCTTCCCTGATTGCAGGGCTTGGTAGCTTGATTTTGTGAAAATATCAAACATAGATAAAAGATAAAATTAGGTTTTGTTGATTGTGTCGAGTTTCATGGCTCGTCCAGATTTTTATAGCCAAAAAAATGGAAAATGTAAATCATTCATGACAATTTTTACCTGTTAACAGGTGTGAATGGTTTATTTTATGGAACTGCAAACTGCGATAGTCGCTCTTTTAGTCTTCTATGTCGCCTGGAATTTGGGTGCAAATGATGTTGCTAATGCGATGGGAACTTCTGTGGGTTCTGGGGCTATTACTCTCAAACAGGCGATCATGATTGCTGGCGTGTTAGAGTTTCTTGGTGCTGTCTTGTTTGGACAAGAGGTAACGTCTACCCTCGGCACGAAAATTGCAAATCCGGTTTTATTTGCGACGATACCACAAACTTTAGTGATGGGGATGATTTCGGTACTGCTCACGGCTGGGATCTGGCTACAAATTGCCACAGCTAGGGGTTTACCGGTGTCTTCGTCTCATGCCATTGTGGGAGCGATCGCTGGCTTTAGTTGGGTAGCATTGGGGGTAGAAGCAATGGATTGGTCATCCATTGGTTTAATTACCATAGGCTGGATTTTAACACCAATAATTAGTGGAGCGATCGCCGCTAGTTTGTATAGTTTGATTCAACAATGGATTTTTAATCAACCCCAACCTCTCTCCCAGCTACAAGAATGGATTCCCTGGTTAAGTGCATTGCTATTGAGTGTATTTGGTATTATCGTTCTCCCGACAATCACTCAACCCTTGAGCCAGTTCTTACTCACAGAGGGAAAATTTAATGTTCCCGCTCACGACATTACCCTATTCATTGGTGGAATCGCCGTAATTAGCTTGACCTTGATCAGTTGGCGACAATTGGTAAATAGTCAAATTGAAAACAAAATTCAAGGTTTATTTGCCAGATTTCAAGTTTTGAGCGCTTGCTTTGTGGCTTTTGCTCACGGTTCTAATGATGTTGGTAATGCGATCGCTCCTCTAGCAGTAATTGCCTACATCAACCAACAAGGTAAAGTTCCCAGTGATGAACTCACCATCCCCTCGTGGATTCTGGTTCTCGGTGCGATCGGCATTGTGGCAGGATTAGCAGTTTGGGGTAAAAAAGTTATTGCCACCATTGGCGAAAATATTATTTCCTTAGAACCTAGTAGCGGATTTTGCGCCGAACTAGCCACAGCCATCACTATCTTATTAGCCTCCCGCTTAGGTTTACCTGTTTCTACCTCCCATGCCCTTGTCGGTGGAGTTGTGGGGATTGGACTGGTACAAAATATTAAATCAATAAAATTTGCCACTATCCAAAATATCGCCGCCGCTTGGTTAATTACCATTCCCATCAGCGTCGCCCTGAGTGCCACTATTTTTACCATTATGGCACTAAACTGGCACTAAACTGGCACTAGATAGGTAGACATGAAAAAACAAAATATGTTATGTAACAAGTAGAATCTCCCAAAACCTATTCCCTGTCGCCTTCTATAAATTACAGCAGTTTGCGATCATGATGGCAACTATCAAGCAATAGGTATTCCGCACGGATTTAATGCTTGTAGTTAGGTATTCATTTGTAAGGCTTTTATAAGTTAATTAAATTGATAAGTTCGGTGAAATTGTTCAGTTTCCTGCCTTTTCTCCAGGAAACTTAATACAGGTGTTGTTCGCGCAAAGTGCCGAGTAACTTAATCATCAAGGTGTTAGAGGCTAGAAACCGATGGGGCGATTTGAGAAGCGACCAGAAAACCCACGCATTAGAGGTGAGCTATCCAGAGCCGCAGAAAATGCTCTATGGGATGTAGTTGAAGATTTAGAAAATCTTCAACAAAATCTGCTGAGGTCGTTGCAGGAAGACGTAAAACGGCTAGAAACTGAAAAAAATCGCTTATCTGGCGATATTCAAAGGTTAATTGAGGAAAAAGAAAATCTACAACAATCGCGGCAAATCACTGAACAGCAAGTGTTAATCCGTCAATTAGCAGAAGTTCTAGCCAAACATATATCTTCCCAATTACAATCGTCACTAAAAACTTTAGCTACTCAATCCGTAGAGCATAACTCCTCTGATTCATCTGCGCTGCAAAATACTCAATTAAACAATAATGCTATTAATGAAATCGGACAGAATGTCACTAATATGCTAGACAGTCTGGATGGGACGGTAACTATTGCCTTTAATTCACTATTACAAGAACTCAAAAACTATCAAGGTGATCTTTCCCAGCAGTTATCACGGATGTATAGCCAACAACAGCAAGGGGAAGCCATACTAGCAGAATTTGTCAATCGTCTGCGAAGTGAAGTAGAAAAAAATCGAGATGCTAACTCCGTCAAAACAACAACAGGAGGCGCACCTACAGTTTTACAACTATCTGATAATCTGCGTGGTGAAGCCATAACTCATCAAAATGGTTCTTCGGAAAAATCCCCACAAAGAATCATGGTTGAACCAGTTGCTTTGATTCCTCATGAATCAGCACACAGTGATTCTACATCAGCAGCCAATGCGGTTATATTATCTTCACCAATAGATAACACTTCCAAACCCAGTTCTTTTGTAAATCCAGATTTACCAACAGTAATACCGGACAATAAAACCCCTGAACCCAGTTCTTTCGTAAATCCAGATTTACCAACAGTAATACCGGACAATAAAACCCCTGAACCCAGTTCTTTCGTAAATCCAGATACATCAGCAGCAGATAAAGCATCTGTACTTAGTTCTTTTGTAAGTCTAGATACACCATCGGAAGATCCAAATTCTGAACTTGGTGCTATTTTGACTTCTAAGGTATTAACAGCACCATCCCTGGGAGATACAAAACCTGAACCACTTTCTGTTTTAACTCCTAATTTACCCACAGGAAGACCGCCAACACCAAAATTAAGACGGGAAACAACTCCTAGACAACCAACAACACCTGAACAACCGATTACACCTCAACAACAAATAACTCCCAGACAACAAAGATCCCGGACATCTCCTAATTGGTCACAGTTGCAGATAGGTTTCCTTTTTATTGCTTTGTCTACAGTGGTTTCGTCTCTTTACAACGTAGCAATTAAAGCGATTTTCTTTACAGCTTCTAACCCCTTGGCAGGATTGCCAACACAGCAGTTAATCTTTCCGACATTGGGGAATATTTTCTTGATTTTGATGCTGCGCTTATTAGTGGTTGTGCCATTAATGTTACTTTTATCACCTATATTACATCCTCCTATTTGGCAAGAATTAGAAAATTTATTTGCTTCATTGGGAGCAAATGCAACGCCTACTCAGAATAAAACTAAACAGGCTCTATTTTTGTCAGTAATTAGCGGTTGTTTATTATTTGTATCACAGGTATTTATTTACATTGCTATTGGTGAAGTAACAACAGGAATGGCGATCGCCCTCTTCTTTGTCTATCCAGTTATGAGCGTGTTTCTGTCCTGGTTTCTATTTCAGGAACGTCCTAATTCACTAGTTACTGGAGCAATGGCAGCAATTTTTTGCGGTGAATTATTAGTTTTAGGTAGTCAGTCTACAGGGGTGAATAACACCTCATTGGGAAGCACCACAGCCATTCTATCTGGAATCGCCTTTGCAATTTACGTCATTCTCACCAGGATATGTGCTACTAAACTCAAGTTACATCCTGTATCTTTGACTTTAATTAACTTCACCACCATGTTGTTATTAAGTCTTATCTGCTTAATAATTCCATTACCCGGTAATTTAAATGTAGCAATTAGTTCATATAACATCCTTGAACTGGTATTAAGTGCGTTTATATTAGGTGTTTTAACTTTGTGCGGTTACTTATTCAATAATTTTGGCATTCGTAAACTAGGCTCTCCGTTCTCCTCTTTAATTGGAGCTACAGTCCCGATTTTAACAGTAATTTTCGCCGGGATCATGCTGCAAGAATCCCTAAATATTGTCCAAGTTATAGGAGTTATCTTAGTGACCCTGGGTGCAGCAAGTATTAGCTGGAAAAAAACACCTAATCAGCTACAACCTACTAAATGAGTTGGGGGAGTTGGGGGAGTGGAGGAGGTTGGGGGAGTTGGGGGAGTTGGGGGAGTGGAGGAGGTTGGGGGAGTTGGGGGAGTTGGGGGAGTTGGGGGAGTAGGGAGGGGAGTGGGGAGGGGAGTGGGGAATTTTCTTTTTTCTCTGACTCCTGACTTCTGACTCCTGTTATATAAAGTTATCAGCAAAAAACTTCTGGAAAAATTCTTGGAAAATATGTAGATATTTCAGGAATAGGCAGTTATAATAGGTTATTAAGATACAAAATGTAAATCAATCTAACGTTCCTCCGTCTTACCCTATACCCCTGCATCCCAACACCCTGAGTATCTAAAGTCTTTGAGTTTACCAGGGGAAGGGGCTAGTTAGTCCGATGTGAGAAACCATCAATTTACACCCTCAGTATTTACCGCCTAAAAATTCCCGAGTCAAACAGCAATTTTAGGTTTAGATTTAAAATATTTGTATCCAACTGGGTGTATAATTCTTAGTTTGATTTCAATATCACACTTGTAAACAAGCCATTTATCCGTCTGTAGAATATGACCAACGACATCGATCTGATCAAGCGTCTTGGACCTAGTGCGATGGATCAGATCATGCTTTATCTGGCATTTAGTGCCATGCGTACAAGTGGCCATAGGCATGGAGCATTTTTAGATGCAGCCGCAACAGCAGCCAAGTGTGCAATTTACATGACTTATCTAGAGCAAGGACAAAATCTGCGAATGACTGGTCATTTGCACCACCTTGAGCCAAAACGAGTAAAAATCATTGTTGAAGAAGTAAGACTTGCTTTAACCGAAGGCAAACTGCTAAAAATGCTGGGTTCTCAAGAACCGCGCTATCTGATCCAACTTCCCTATGTCTGGATGGAAAAGTATCCTTGGATACCAGGAAGATCCCGCGTCCCCGGTACGAGTTTGACCAGTGAAGAGAAAAAACAAATTGAGCAAAAGCTCCCAGACAATCTTCCTGATGCGAAGTTAGTCTCCTCTTTTGAATTTATGGAGTTAATTGACTTTCTTCATAAGCGATCGCAGGAAGACCTACCCCCTAGCCATCAGATGCCCTTGAGTGAAGCATTAGCCGAACATATTAAGCGTCGTCTACTGTATTCAGGAACGGTAACACGCATTGATTGTCCCTGGGGAATGCCCTTTTATGCTCTCACCCGTCCGTTCTATGCTCCAGCCGATGACCAAGAACGTACATACACAATGGTCGAGGACACGGCTCGGTATTTCCGCATGATGAAATATTGGGCGGAGCGCAAACCAAACACAATGCGGGCTGTGGAAGAATTGGATATTCCACCTGATTGGATTGAGCCAGCAATGGAGGAACTAGATGAAATTATTCGGTCTTGGGGTGATAAATATCACAAAGAAGGCGGAGTTCCGATGATCTTACAGATGGTTGTTGGTAATAAAGATGAATAGAAAACAAAATTTTTATGTTGCGTAGGGTGGCATATTTACCAACCCTACGTTGTAAATCTATTTACTCATGGGAGTTGAGGGTCAAGGCGAAAGTCTACGGCTTGGGGTTAAAACCCAATGGCTTTGTAGACACGGCACCAAAACCACTAGATCCTTCACTGGCACTAATACAAGTAGTTAATGCTTGAACAGGACTCAAATCAATTTCCCGACGTAAACCAACTACACACTCAGCAAAGGTTACTGGTAACAAACTGCGACCACAGGATGTTAAGGTAGCTAGATTTTCTGAACCCTGATAACTTTTACTAATGCTAACTACACAGGTTGCTAAATCCTGTGGACTGCGACTCTGACGACAGGAAGAAAGGGCATCCACAGGTGTGATTTGTGTAAGCTTATGAATTTTTGCTACACATGAGGATAACTCTCGTGGGCGAATTGCCGAAGCACAACTTTGAGATGCTGATGTAGCTGTAACTCCCACACTCAAAAGTTGGGCAGCACAAACTCGATAGTCATTCTCGTAGGAATCGGTAACAGCCAGAGTAGGTAAACTACCGATTAGTAATCCACCTATAGTTATAAATGATGCTGTAAATCCTCTGAAGGAATAATTGTTTTTTTTGTTCCCAAAGTTACTCATTTTTTTTCGCTTGTTAACATAACCGTTTTCGATTCCACCAAGGTTATGCTACCGTAGAATCTAGTCCCAATTTTCTACCATCAAGGAATGTCAGTGCAATCACCGAAAAGTGGTGAATTCAACGGATTGATTTCTTGTGAATATTAGCGGTAAATAAGTAATTGGACAAAAATATTTACAGTCATTGCGAGCGAAGGGAAGCAATCACAACCCTGGCGATTGCTTCATTTCACTTCGTTCCATTCGCAATGACGTTGTGTAATTAATTCTGTCTCACTACTTAAAAGACAATTTAGCCATAAAATGTCTATGCTTTTGGGAACTATGCCATAATGGTAAGTCTGAATAAAATTTTAGAAGGATTAAATTAAGGAAACTCATGTCCCGATATAGAGGACCCCGCCTCAGAATTGTCCGTCGTTTAGGCGAATTACCAGGCTTAACTCGCAAGAGTGCTAGACGTGCTTATCCCCCTGGACAACATGGTCAAAACCGTAAAAAGCGCTCTGAGTATGCTATCCGTTTAGAGGAAAAGCAAAAACTCCGCATGAACTACGGTTTAACTGAAAAACAAATGCTGCGTTATGTCCGTAAAGCTAGACGAGTAGCTGGTTCTACAGGACAGGTGTTGCTGCAATTGTTAGAAATGCGCCTGGACAATACGGTTTTCCGCATGGGTATGGCTCCGACAATCCCTGCCGCCCGTCAATTGGTAAATCACGGTCATGTAACTGTTAATGGCAAACCAGTAAATATTGCCAGCTATCAATGCCGTCCTGGTGAAGAAGTCGCTGTGAGAAACAGAGAAGCTTCTAAGAAGTTGGTGGAAGCTAACTTGCAATATCCCGGTTTAGCTAACTTGCCTAGTCATCTAGAGTTTGATAAAACCAAGTTATCTGGTAAGGTCAATAGTGTAATTGAACGGGAATGGGTAGCACTACAAGTTAATGAACTACTCGTGGTGGAATACTACTCACGTCAAGCGTAATAGTCAGTGGTCAGTGGTCAGTGGTCAGTGGTTATTAAAAAAGCAACAACTGACAACGAACAACTGACTCATGACTAACCGCCAATTTGCGACATGGTACGGGTGTATGTGCCGACAGTACCAGAGTCGCGTTGCTTAAAGTTGATTTCTGATTTGATATTTAAAATTTGTCTGACTTGTGATTGTAAGTCGGTGGTGCTAATGCCAGCACGTAAAGCAGTTTTTAAGTCAATTTGACCTGTTTCGTTTAATAAGCAGGGACGTAGCCAACCATCGGCACTTAAACGCATCCGATTACAGCGATCGCAAAAACATTCTGACATTTGGCTAATAAATCCTATTGTACCTTTAGCCCCAGGAATTTGAAATACATCAGCCGGTCCGTTACCACGAATTTGGGATTCTGTCAATCCCCAACGCTCACGGATTGATTGACGCAAATCGGCTGAAGATACCCAACCGCGATCGCCAAACAAGTCTTCATTCCCAATAGGCATAAACTCAATAAATCGGACGTGCCATTGTTTATCAATAGTTAAAGCAGCTAGATCTAAAATTTCATGGTCATTAACACCAGGAATTACTACCACATTTAATTTCAATGGGTCAAATCCTACATTATACGCAGTTTGGATACCTTGCCATACTTGTTGCCAACGTCCACGCCCATGATTACCGCTAATTTCTTCAAATATATGTGGATCTAAAGAGTCTAAACTAATATTAATTCTTGTTAAACCTGCATCATAGAGGCTTTGAGCAATAGGAGCGAGTAAAAACCCATTTGTAGTCATTGCTAAATCTTCGGTTTGGGGAAGATGAGCAATTTTTTCAACTAAATCAACTAAGTGGGGACGGAGTAAAGGTTCACCACCAGTTAAGCGAAAGCGGGTAAAACCGACAGGGATAAATACTTCTTGAATGAGGGTAAGCAGTTCTTCATCAGTTAACAATTGTTCCTTGACAATATAATCAAGTTCTGCACCTGATGGCATACAGTATTGACAACGAAAATTACAGCGATCAATTAAACTGATGCGGAGATAGTCCACCTTGGTTATAATATCGCTAGTTGTCATATTGAAAAAAGGGGTTATAATTCAAACTATTTTATTATAGAGCCTTCATTATAAAATGAGCCATTTATAATCAAATATATAAGTAGTGAGACAGAATTAATTACACAATGTCATTGCGAATGGAACGAAGTGAAATGAAGCAATCGCAAGGGTTGTGATTGCTTCCCTTCGCTCGCAATGACTGTAAATATTTTTGTCTAATTACTTAGCAATGCTATTTGATTTGTAAACATTGCAAAAGTCAAAAGTCAGATCCCCGACTTCTTAGAGAAGTCGGGGATCTAATATCTTATTTATTGTTAAAAATAAAATACAATTTTAATATATAATTAAGTAGTGAGACAGAATTAATTACACAATGTCATTGCGTAAGCGTTGCGTGGCGTTAGCCATATGGAACGAAGTGAAATGAAGCAATTCCAAGGGTTGTGATTGCTTCCCTTCCCTCGCAATGACTGTAAATATTTTTGTCCAATTACTTATCTTGGATAATTATATATTTTTTTAGTAAGCAATGCTTACTTTACAAAAATGGAAAATAATAATTTTTGGATTCAAGAATATGTTCATCAAATGTCTTTATTATTGGATTTACCAATAAATGAAGAATCTAAAGATGGAGTAATTGCCGATTTTGAGAAAATCAAAGATATCGCTGAAATCGTCAATTATAATGAAGCTTTAATTTTACGGGTTGCAGCAATTTTAGGGACTTCCAATTTAAAAAACATCCCACCTCCAAGTCGTAAAACCTTCCGCCCCGACAAATGTACAAATTTCTTGGGACAATTTATCTGTTGGAAGTCCCTTAGAAAAACATGGTATAATTCAATAGGTTTCTGTTAGGAATAAAACTCTTTTTTAAAACAAACCACAGAGGCACAGAGGACACAGAGAAAAAGCATTTTTAACTTAACTGTATTGTGGTGTAATTTATTTTAAATCTTAAATATCGAAATTATGAAAACTTACGACTGGATTGTTATTGGTGCGGGAATTACTGGTGCTGCACTTGCTTATGAACTAAGAAAAATCGGATTTTCTGTCCTTTTGTTAGAACAATATGAAATATCTCAAAATGCTACTCGTTATAGTTATGGTGGAATTAGTTTTTGGTCAGGAAAAACACCAATTACACAACAATTATGTAAGGAAGGTATTACCCGTCACCGTATCTTATCACAGGAATTAAATGCAGATACTCAATTTCGGAAATTAGATTTATTAATGACTATTCCTGTGGATATGAATCCTGAAATTAGGTTGAGTCGAGGGGGGATATTATTCCCCGCCCCTCTCAGTTAGATCCGGACGTGCCACTTTCACGGCATCCGGCTCCCGATGTTCTTAGCTTTCGCTTTTGCTCATGTGAATGTAATCGTGGCAGCTTTCGTGAATTGCTAGAAGGTTTTTAGTTTTCCAGTTTTGGTGGTTTCCATCTATATGATGTAAATGTACCTTCTCGTCACTGAGCATTTTTAACCCACAATGACCACATTTATGGCTTTGCCGTTTGAGGGCTTTAGAGGTGTTATTGTCATATAACTTACTATTGCGTTCGCTCCAGTAGGTTAAATCTCCATCGTAGGGTGATTTCTCACCTTTGACATTGATGTGTTTGTTTTCGGAGTAAGGAACTGTTGGGAATGCTTTCTTTATTAGCTCTTGGCTATTATGGCGATTCTGCTTAGTTTCCTTGTTAAATACCTTGAATGCTCTGTGATTGATGTGCCATAAGGAAAACTTCGACCCATCCATCTTGCAGAAGCGGTGGTAATTCCTCCAACCTCTGACTACAGGGGCTAATTTCTCAGCCTTTGTGGTAGCACCATAATTCGAGTTGTTGACGATGAATTTTACTTTCTTGCGGAAAGCTTTGAAGTTGTCCACTGAGGGAGTACATCTAAACTTTCCGTTTTTCTGGACTTTAAAATGCCAGCCCAGGAAATCAAATCCATCTGTCGCGGCGGTTAGCTTTGTCTTTTTCTCACTGACTTTCATTCCCCGCTCTGCTAGGAACTGACTGATTTTGTCAAGTATTTCTGTGGCATCGTCTTGAGGTCGGAGTATTATCACCATGTCATCCGCGTAACGGATTGTTGGCTCGACAATATCTCCATTTGAGGTCTTGTCTGTAATTCTGTAGCTAGATATACGGTGATATCTATGAATACTTTCAATCCCATTTAAGGCGATGTTAGCTAACAGTGGACTTACCACTCCTCCTTGGGGTGTTCCTTGTTCAGAAAACTCTGGATTGACTCCGGCTTTGAGACATCGGAATATTCCCTGTCTTATACTATAAGGAGCGATGAGTCTATCCATTATGGCGGTGTGGTTTATCCGGTCAAAGCATTTTTCAATATCGAGTTCTATAACTCGTTTATCTATTCCATTAGCTTTAGAGTTTAAGTTGTTGTACAGGTATCTCTGGGCATCATGTGCCGAGCGTCCCGTCCTAAAACCGTAGCTCCTAGCGTGGAAGGTTGCCTCATGTGCTGGTTCTAGTGCGTATTTGACAAGGCATTGATATGCCCTATCTGCAATAGTGGGGACTTTGAGAATCCGGGTTTTTCCGTCCTTTTTGGGGATGGGTATTTCACGTAATCCCTGGTGTTTCCAGTCGTTACCTTCGGTTCTAAGTTTTTCACTTAGTTCAAACCTTTGCTCGAATGAGAGCGCGGTTTTGCCGTCTATTCCCGCTGTCTTTTTCCCAGCATTTAGCTGTGTTACTTGACGGATAGCCAGTAATCTCGCTGCGGTTGATTTCAGAATCAGCTTTTGTAGGGACTTAGCTTTGCGCTTGTCGCCAACTTGAACAGCTTTGTACACGCGTTTTTGTAGGCGGAATAAGTTACGACGGAATTGCTTCCAAGGTAACGTTTTCCAGGATTCACTAGAGTTTTCTCTGTGTCTAATCATGCTCTGCTCCAATCTGTGTATTCTGAACACCTCCGACCAATTACGGTCTGTCCTACCCGAACTGAAGGAATTCCGCTGCTCGTCCAGCCTACTTATAGGGTTCGACCGCCCTTAGACCTTCAATCCGTTTTTATTCGTTCCCTCGGCTAGATTGTTAGTTCCGTTAGGTGTAGCCACTTCAACCACTGGATTCCCTAGACTCTTACCGCTATTGAAGAACGATGCGGCGGGAATTAGCTCCAGTAAAGTCAGGTGTTGTTGTTGTGTCCTGCTTTGGACTAGGTTGCTTTTTTAGGCTCTGTTTCACCGTAGGAACTCCCCGTTAACGCCAAGTGTCATCTCACAACAGATGTCTGATTGCGTCCTGTTCCCAGCTTCGACCTCCCGATACCGAGTCGGGTCATCGTGGGCAGATAGGGAGTCATACCTGAGTCTGGTAGATGGGACTTACACCCATATCAGACCGAGAGTTCAACCTTTTTTTCCATGATTGGATTGGGTTGGTTAGCTTATGTACGGACTGATTACCGTGATTCAGCTAACAACGAATCGCACTCCTTCAATCCTATCAAGAAGTTTTGATTTCTCCGCGGTTAATTACTATTCAAGAAGCTTGTGAATTAGAACCTTTATTAAATCCTGAAGTAATATCTGGTGCATTAACTGTTAAACATGGTCATGTTCACCCAGAAAAAATTACTCAAGCTTACATTCAAGCTATGGTAAATTTAGGAGGAGAAATTGAATTTGGGAATTTTTTAGAATTAATCACGACACCCTCTAAAAAATGTACAGGTGTGAAAACAAATACCACTACCTTTCATGGTGATAATGTTGTTATTTGTGCTGGGGGAATTAATCGTCAATTACTAAAATCAATGGGTATTGCTGCGAAAATATATTTTTCTCATGCAGAAATCATTGAAACACCACCTTTGGATATTAAATTACATACCTTAGTATCACCAGCAAATTTGCAAAGATTTCAATTAGAAGCAGAATCTACTCAAATTGATGAATTATGGGATAACCCAGATACTGAAATACTACCACCAATTTTAGATGCTGGTGTGGTACAATTTTTGGACGGTAGTTTGCGCTTAGGTCAAGTTAGCCGATTTTTAGTAAATCCGCAAGCAGAAATTAACTCAGCAGCAAGTGAACAATGGTTACGAGAAAGCATCACGAAAATATTACCAAGTTTAGGAAATGTACCAGGAATATGGCATCATTGTTTAGTCGCATTTACTCAGGATAAATTACCTTTAATTGGTGCTATTTCTGAATTTTCAGGACTGCATCTATTTTCTGGTTTTACTAGTTCTTTTGTTTTTGTTCCTCCTTTAGCTGTCCGGTTTGCTAAGTTTGTATCTGGTTATGAAGATGAGATAATTAAACAGATGTCTCCTCACCGTTGGCATGATTAATAGTATTTTGTGAATCTGATTTCATGAGTTTAGAGTCATTGCGAGCGAAGGGAAGCAATCACAACCCTTGGAATTGCTTCATTTCACTTCGTTCCATATGGCTAACGCCACGCAACGCTTACGCAATGACATTTTGTAACCCACATTCCGCACCCCCAAGTGTCACACCCCAAGGAAAGCAATATATTTAGTACATAAGAACTAATACCTGTGAGGGGTGATTAAAATTTATTGAGGCTAAATAGGAATAATTACTATTAAAGCAGATATATAGTCAATAAAACGACTAAGTACGAAATTTTGATTCTGAGGTGATTGTAATGGAAAACCTAGTCCAGAATCATTGAAAGCTTTATCCTCAATGACTATAAAAAACTAAAAAAACGTTTTAAATCAACAGAAAAATGAGAACATGGTAACAGATACTTATATGGAGTTTCTGTTACCATGTTTAGTACAAAAGACCTGGAATTGAAGAAGATAGACCATTTAGGGATAGTAGCAGGAATAGTAGATTCAATAGGGATTGTAGAAATAATTAATAATTTAGTAGGTTCAGAGCCAGGAGAAAAAGTCAGTGCAGGTCAGGTGGTAAAGGCGATGATTTTGAACGGCTTAAGTATGATGTCACAGCCGTTATATATGTTTCCAAAATTCTTTGAATTAATTGCTTGTGAACATTTAATTGGTGTAGGAGTAAAAGCAGAATATCTCAATGATGACAAGCTGGGGAGAGTATTAGATAAATTATTTATAAAAGGACTAGATACAGTATTTTTAGCCGTCAGTTTAAATGCAGTAGAAATATATCAGATATCACTCTCATCATCACACTTGGATTCAACATCATTTCATGTACATGGAGAATATGAAAATAGTTTACCATCAGTAATATTTGAAGATTCAAAAGAATCAGGTTCATTAGAAAAAGAAAATGAAGAGAGTCAATCACCTCAAGCGATAAAGCTGACTTACGGTTATTCTAGAGATCATCGTCCAGATTTAAAACAATTTATTACACAATTAGTATGTTCAGGAGATGGAGATATACCAATATATATAAAAGCAGTATCAGGGAATGAAGTTGATTCTAAAAAATTTGGAGAAATCGCAGTTGAATATCAGAAAAGAATACAAGTTGATAGTTTGATAGTAGCAGATAGCGCATTATATACAGAATCAAATATCAAGTTAATGTCGAGTCTCAAATGGTTAACCAGAGTACCCTTAACGATAAAATCAGCAAAAAACTTAGTGATGAGTTTAGCAGAATCGGAATTTGTTAAAAGTGAAAAAGCAGGATATTCTTATGCCGAGAAGAAAATAACTTATGGAGATATAGAGCAAAGATGGTTAATCGTACAAAGTCAAGATAGAAAAAAATCTGACTTAAAGAAATTATCAAAGAGAATAGAAAAAGCTTTGACTAATACTCAAAGTAAGTTAAAAAACCTATCGCAAGAAAAATTTGCTTGTGCGGCTGATGCTAGAAAGGAATTAACAAAAATAAGTAAAGAATTTAAATATCATCAAGTAGAAAATATTGAAGTTATCGAAAAAAGTCCTAAAATCAAAGAAGAAAATCAATCAAAATACTATCAAATCTTAGCAACAGTTGTTGAAAATAAAGATACTATTGAGCAAGAAATGTCAAGTGCAGGAAGGTTTATAATTGCCACCAATGTTTTATCAGAAAAGGAACTGAGTAAAGATAAAATGCTGTCTGAATATAAAGCGCAGCAATCCTGTGAAAGGGGATTTAGTTTTCTCAAAAATCCTTTATTTTTAGCAGATAGTATTTTTCTAAAAAGCCCAGAAAGAATAGAAGCATTGGCAATGATAATGGGGTTATGTTTGCTAGTTTATACTCTAGCACAAAGAGAAATTAGAGCAGCTTTAAAATCTTTAAACTATACTGTAAAAAATCAATTAGGAAAGGCCATAAACAATCCAACTATGCGGTGGATATTTCAATGTTTTCAATCAGTTCATCTTGTGACTTTTCAAGGAAAAAGAGAATTTTATAATTTGACATCAGAAATGAAGTACATTCTCCTATTCCTCCCAGAAGCTTGCCGTAATTACTACAGATATATAAGTTGATTTATCAACATTATTAATAGTTTAATTATACAATTTGACTCATTGATTTTATTAATGAGTTTAAGTTTTAATGCTGTTTTTAAGTTTATTTCTAGAAGGATATAAGTTATGATTAAGTCTTGATAGACTAACAATAAAATTATATTATATTTTCTGCCAGAAACCACCCTCATTCTTTATTGCTTCTTATTGAGAATGTATCTGAATCAATTTTCCTATCTAAAATTTGTCTTAACGGGTGACAAGGCGGTTGAAGATGAGATGTGGCAATAATTTGAGAAAATAAGGGAGTAAAAAAATAGGGACAAAGAAGCCCCCGAAGCAAAAAATGTTACCACAATCATATCAAACAATTTTCCGAAAGCATTTGAGTGAACAGCAGTATTTGACACTAGAGATATTGTTGTTATTAATACAGGCTCATCGCCAAGTAAAACTGTCAAAATTGGCCAGCTTGTTTCCCCAACCAATTAAATATGAAAGCAGGAAACGTAATCTACAAAGATTTTTAGGAATAGGTAAACTCTGCGTAAAATTATTATGGTTTCCATTGATAAAATATTGGATTAGACAATCGTTAACACCAAAACAACTGAATCGAGAACAGCGCCGTTATTTTCATAAAAAACAGTATCAAAAATATGGTTATTGGATGGTAGCACTGGATAGAACACAGTGGAAGGGGCGAAATATATTTATGGTGACATTGGTATGGGGTACTCATGCCCTACCACTATATTGGGAAACATTAAATCATGTCGGAAATAGTAATTTACAAACACAGAAAAGATTAATAAAGACAGCAATAAAGTTGTTAAAAAAATGTCGAATTGTGGTGTTAGCAGACAGAGAATTTCATAGTCCAAAACTGGCTAAATGGCTTGATGAGCAAGGAGTTTACTTCGCTTTACGCCAGAAGAAAAACCTTTATTTTCAAGAAAAACCTGAACAAGAATATCAAGTTCTTAAAAATCAAGGATTTAAGCCAGGAATGTCGAGATTTTATGAAAAAGTTAAATGTGGTAAAGGGGATGAATTAGGCTTATTTAATATCGCTGTTTATTGGAAGAGAAAATATCGGAACTCTGGACCAAAAGAACCTTGGTATATCTTGACGAATCTACCAACTCTCCAACAAACTTTATGCCTCTATAGATGTCGATGGGGAATTGAGCAATTCTTTAAGGATTGTAAAACTGGTGGTTATAATTTAGAGGATACTAAAGTAAATGAAACTCGCTTTTTAGCTTTAGTATTATTGATTGTCATTGCTTATAGTTTAGCCACTATGCACGGTCAACGGATGAAAAAATTAGGTATAGAGACTTATGCCGGACGTATTCAACAACATCAGGACAAGTACCCACGTCAAAGTGATTTTAGCTTTGCTCTCTACGGACAACTATGGATTTATGGTATGGAATTATGGGCTGATTTAGCTCTGAATTTAATCAATCTCAAGCCTCATAAACGCCTCTTTTTTCAACGGGGCTTTCAGGCTCTATCCCTTATGAAACAAGCTCTTTAGCCGCCTTGTCACCCGTTAAGAAAATTTGTTTTTTTATAGATAAATGTATTCTTTTACTCATTTTTCATCAATTTACCTCCGTAATCACCGTTTGTGACAGTCAAGGGTGCGGAATGTGGGATTTAATGGTTTTTAAGAAAAATTTACAATTTATATTATTTATTCCCAAGAAATTGTCAATAACCGGAAATTATTGATAACCGCTAAAAATTCATTTAATCCTGAAACTCTTTCCAGTCAACACTTGTAAGTTATTCTCTTCCGTCGAACTCAGGTGAAGATGTAAATATTCTTGGCTGCAATTGTCATGTTTATTTTATCCGAAATAACTACTTTAATTGAAAGAGAAAATCTATTTTAAAACCTCGTAAAATTAAGTTACTTAATAGGCTTTATTTTTTGGCAGATAATGTTAACCTCAGCCAGAAAAATTAGGTAGATAAAATTCTCCTGACTGGAATTTTTCAAAAATATCGTAAAAATATCAATAATCTGAGTCACATCTGCGGAATGTGGGATTTACAGTGAATAGCCCCTCTATTCTCTCTCAAATTCACAATTTTTTGCTTGACAGACCACTAGATGGCAAAAAGCATGAAGTGGTTATTATGATTGGGTTTTAGCTGTTTTATGAAATTCTTTTTTTGACAAAATAACCTGCTGGGAAAAATATTTTGAGTATATTTACTCATGCTGAATGTGGGATAAAAGGTTTCAGTTTTATTCAGCAAGCAAGCGCTATGTAGGGTGGGCATTGCCCACCAGAACAATAATATCCCTACTCTTATCGACTCACTTATGACTTCGACTTTTTGATAACATTAGTACCAAGACCAGCATTAATCACATCAATACCGTCGCCATAGTAAATCGTATCATTACCAGAACCAGTGGTAATTCTGTCATTACCAGAGCCAGTAGTGACAGTATTATTGCCATCACCAGCATTAACAGTATTATTACCATTACCAGCATCAATTATATCATTACCACTTCCAGAAGTGATACTGTCAATACCAGAACCAGTCTTGATATTATTAGCACCATTGCCGACATTAATATTATTGTCACCATTGCCAGCAATAATAACATCATCACCGCTACCAGTAAAGATATCATCACGTCCATCACCACCAGTAATATTTTTATTACCATCCCCAGTCGTGATGTAGTTGTAACCATTACCAGCGAAGATTATATCCTTACCAATATCAGTGGTAATTCTATCATTACCAGCCCCAGTAGTAATCTCATTATCGCCATTGCCAGCATTAATCGTATTGTTGCCATCACCAGCTTGAATGATGTCCTTGTCATTGCCAGATGTGATGGTATCACTACCAGCACCAGTAGTAATTGTGTTTAGTCCATTACCAGCATTGATGATGTTATCACCCCCGAAGGCGTAGATCACGTCATTACCTGAGCCTGTAGTGATTGTATCGTTGCCACTACCACCGTAAATGGTGTTATTACCGTCACCAGCATTAATGATGTTAGTCCCTTCACCAGCATAGATAATGTCATCACCTGCGCCAGTAGTAATCGTATCATTACCATCTTCACCATAGAGTTCATCGTTGCCTGCTCCACCTAAAATCGTGTCATTGCCGGCACCGCCGTAAATCCGGTTCTTGACTGTATTACCTGTCAATTCGTCGTTATAGGAACTACCAATTAAATTTTCAATGTTGGTGAGGCTGTCGGTATTGGCAAAGCCATCAGTAGCAATGCCAGTGGTGAGGTTAGCAATTACTGCTAGTGGGTCGCGGCGGTAGCTGACGGTATCAGTGCCTTCGTTGCCTTCTAAGCTGTCATTGCCCGCGTTACCAATGAGAATGTCGTCTCCGGCCAAACCTTCTATTTTGTTATTAAGGGCATTACCAATGAGGATATCGTTATAGTTTGAACCGGTGATGTTTTCAAAGTTGGCTAGTTGGTCAAGGTTGCCAAAGCTGTCTTGGGCTGTGTTAGCGGCTATGTTAAAAACTGGTTCTAGGTTGGTAACCAGTGGTGTGGACTGGGTGAGTGAGGTAAAGGTGATACCATCCGTACCTTGATAGCCTTTGGTGCTATCTATATTGACGATTACGCCACTGGTAGAGCTTTGGTAACTCATGCGGTCTGTTCCTGCACCACCATCAATAAAGTCAGATCCTTCATCACCGCTTAATACATCGTCTCCGGCTTCTCCGTAGAGGCTGTCATTTCCTGCTTGACCATAGATTGTGTCGTTACCATCCCCTCCTCTGAGAATATCGTTGTCTGTTCCTGTACCAGAGATGAAGGTGATCAAGGAGTTCCAAACACCGTTGAAGATGCGACGGATGCGGGCGTTACCTCCTGTGATTAGGTCGTTGCCTTTACCTGTGGTGATGTTGTCATCACCTATGCCACCTACTACTACTTTTTGGGCATTGTCTAGGGCTTGTACTGTGTCGTTACCACCGTTGTTGGGGTTAATGGAGGTGATATCGTAGCCGTCGCTGGTGACGGTGAGGTCGGCTTCGTCGCCGAAGATGACATCGCTGTCGTTGTTGCCCCTGTTACCTGGTGTAGCGTTTGTAATTGTGTCGCTGCCAGCCCCACCGATGACTAGGTTTTCTAATCCTCCATTCAATTGGATGATATCTTGACCACCGCTACCGTTATCAGTGCTAGTAATTTGAGTGAGGTTCCCGGCACTGAATTTGGCTATACCGTTGTCTCCTAGAAGAATGTTACGGTTTGTGCCGTTGTTGGTCGTAATGGTGTCGGTTCCTGCGCCTGCGAGGACTGTATTTTTGCCACTGTTTAGTGTAATGGTGTCGTTGCCATTACCACTGTTACTGGTAATTTGACTCAGCCAACTATCTGTGTATTGGATGGTGGCTTCATCTCCTACTAGGATTGTGTGGGTGTTGGTAGATTGCTGAACTGTGAGGTTGTCATTTCCGATTCCCCCGACTACGACTAGCTGATTCAAGCCGTTGATGTTTGTTACTTGCAGGTTATCGTTACCAGCACCACCGTTAATTATGACTAAGTTACTGACATTGGCAGTGGTACTATTAATGGTGAAATTGTCTGCACCTGAACCTAAGTTAATATTCAGAGTTTCCGCATTGCTGTAGGTAATACTTCCAGCCATATCTAAACCAGTCACATTGGTGCTGGTTAATATGCCTGTATTATTGTCGGTATCACTAGAATCATTAACAGTGATGGTATCAATTCCAGCATCCCCACTAATTATTAATGAAGCAGCAATATTATCTACCGTGTTGCTGTCGTTAGAAATCTGGATATTATCGTTTTCTGTACCAGTGGAGACGTTGGTTGCACCACTAATAGTCTTAATGCGAACTGTATCAGCACCTGCATTAGTATTCAGATTGGTTTGTCCAGTGCGGGTGCTGTTAATGGTGAAGTTGTCTGCACCTGAACCTAAGTTAATATTCAGAGTTTCCGCATTGCTGTAGGTAATACTTCCAGCCATATCTAAACCAGTCACATTGGTGCTGGTTAATATGCCTGTATTATTGTTGGTATCACTAGAATCATTAACAGTGATGGTATCAGTCCCAGCATCCCCACTAATTGTTAATAAAGCAGCAATATTATCTACCGTGTTGCTGTCGTTAGAAATCTGGATATTATCGTTTTCTGTACCAGTGGAAACGTTGGTTGCACCACTAATAGTCTTAATGCGGATTGTATCTGCACCTGCGTTGGTATTCAGGGTGGTTTGTCCAGTGTGGGTACTATTAATGGTGAAGTTGTCTGCAACTGAACCTAAGTTAATATTCAGAGTTTCCGCATTGCTGTAGGTGATACTTCCAGCCATATCTAAACCAGTCACACTGGTGTTAGTTAATATGCCTATATTAGCGGTGGTATCTCCAGAATCACTAACAGTGATGGTATCAGTCCCAGCATCCCCACTAATTGTTAATGAAGCAGCAATATTATCTACCGTGCTGCTGTCGTTATAAATCTGGATATTATCGTTTTCTATACCCAAACTTACTGTTGTTGCACCACTAATAGTCTTAATGCGGACTGTATCAGCACCCGCATTAGTATTCAGATTGGTTTGATTTGTGTGGGTACTGTTAATGGTGAAGTTGTCTGCAATTGAACCTAAGTTAATATTCAGAGTTTCCGCATTGCTGTAGGTAATACTTCCAGCCATATCTAAACCAGTCACATTGGTGCTGGTTAATATGCCTGTATTAGCGGTGGTATCTCCAGAATCACTAACAGTGATGATATCAGTCCCAGCATCTCCACTTATGGTCAGTGCTGCGGCAATGTTATTAACTGTGTTGTTGTCGTCGCCAACTGTGATGGTATCGTTTTCTGTACCAGTGGAAAGGTTGGTTGCACCACTGATGGTCTTAATGCGGACTGTATCAGCACCTGCATTAGTATTCAAATTGGTTTGTCTAGTGTGGGTACTGTTAATGGTGAAGTTGTCTGCACCTGAACCTAAGTTAATATTCAGAGTTTCCGCATTGCTGTAGGTAATACTTCCAGCCATATCTAAACCAGTCACATTGGTGCTGGTTAATATGCCTGTATTATTGTTGGTATCACTAGAATCATTAACAGTGATGGTATCAGTTCCAGCATCCCCACTAATTGTTAATGAAGCAGCAATATTATCTACCGTGCTGCTGTCGTTAGAAATCTGGATATTATCGTTTTCTGTACCAGTGGAGACGTTGGTTGCACCACTGATGGTCTTAATGCGAACTGTATCAGCACCTGCATTAGTATTCAAATTGGTTTGTCTAGTGTGGGTACTGTTAATGGTGAAGTTGTCTGCACCTAAACCTAAGTTAATATTCAGAGTTTCCGCATTGCTGTAGGTAATACTTCCAGCCATATCTAAACCAGTCACATTGGTGTTAGTTAATATGCCTGTATTATCGTTGGTATCTCCAGAATCACTAACAGTGATGGTATCAGTTCCAGCATCCCCACTAATTATTAATGAAGCAGCAATATTATCTACCGTGTTGCTGTCGTTAGAAATCTGGATATTATCGTCTTCTGTACCAGTGGAGACGTTGGTTGCACCACTAATAGTCTTAATGCGAACTGTATCTGCACCTGCATTAGTATTCAAATTGGTTTGATTTGTGTGGGTGCTGTTAATGGTGAAGTTGTCTGCACCTGAACCCAGATTAATATTCAGAGTTTCCGCATTGCTGTAGGTAATACTTCCAGCCATATCTAAACCAGTCACATTGGTGCTGGTTAATATGCCTGTATTATTGTTGGTATCACTAGAATCATTAACAGTGATGGTATCAGTTCCCCCATCCCCACTAATTGTTAATGAAGCAGCAATAGTATCTACCGTGTTGCTGTCGTTAGAAATCTGGATATTATCGTTTTCTGTACCAGTGGAGACGTTGGTTGCACCACTAATAGTCTTAATGCGAACTGTATCAGCACCTGCATTAGTATTCAGATTGGTTTGTCCAGTCTGGGTACTATTAATGGTGAAGTCGTCTGCACCTGAACCTAAGTTAATATTCAGAGTTTCCGCATTGCTGTAGGTAATACTTCCAGCCATATCTAAACCAGTCACATTGGTGCTGGTTAATACACCTGTATTGTCGTTGGTATCACTAGAATCATTAACAGTGATGGTATCAGTCCCAGCATCCCCACTAATTGTTAATAAAGCAGCAATATCATCTACCGTGTTGCTGTCGTTAGAAATCTGGATATTATCGTCTTCTGTACCCGAACTTACTGTTGTTGCGGCATCAATAGACTTGATGCGAATGCTATCTTGTCCAGCAACAGTATCAATGTTAGTCGTAGCGCGAGTTGCATTGACCCTTAGGTTATCATTACCATCGCCACTGTTAACTGATAATATACCACTCGCGTCATTAATCGTTACCGTATCAGCACCCGCATTAGTATTCAGATTGGTTTGATTTGTGTGGGTACTGTTAATGGTGAATTCGTCTGCACCTGAACCTAAGTTAATATTCAGAATTTCCGCATTGCTGTAGGTAATACTTCCAGCCATATCTAAACCAGTCACATTGGTGTTAGTTAATATGCCTGTATTAGCGTTGGTATCACTAGAATCATTAACAGTGATGGTATCAGTCTCAGCATCCCCACTAATTGTTAATAAAGCAGCAATATTATCTACCGTGTTGCTGTCGTTATAAATCTGGATATTATCGTTTCCTGTACCAGTGGAAACGTTGGTTGCACCACTAATAGTCTTAATGCGGACTGTATCAGCACCCGCATTAGTATTCAGATTGGTTTGTCCAGTTTGGGTACTGTTAATGGTGAAGTTGTCTGCACCTGAACCTAAGTTAATATTCAGAGTTTCCGCATTGCTGTAGGTAATACTTCCCGCCATATCTAAACCAGTCACATTGGTGCTGGTTAATATACCTGTATTATTGTTGGTATCACTAGAATCATTAACAGTGATGGTATCAGTCCCAGCATCCCCACTAATTGTTAATGAAGCAGCAATATTATCTACCGTGTTGCTGTCGTTATAAATCTGGATATTATCGTCTTCTGTACCTGAACTTACTGTTGTTGCGGCATCAATAGACTTAATGCGAATGCTATCTTGTCCAGCAACAGTATCAATGTTAGTCGTAGCGCGAGTTGCATTGACCCTTAGGTTATCATTACCATCGCCACTGTTAACTGATAATATACCACTCGCGTCATTAATCGTTACCGTATCAGCACCCGCATTAGTATTCAGATTGGTTTGATTTGTGTGGGTACTGTTAATGGTGAATTCGTCTGCACCTGAACCTAAGTTAATATTCAGAATTTCCGCATTGCTGTAGGTAATACTTCCAGCCATATCTAAACCAGTCACATTGGTGCTGGTTAATATGCCTGTATTATCGTTGGTATCTCCAGAATCACTAACAGTGATGGTATCAGTTCCAGCATCCCCACTAATTATTAATGAAGCAGCAATATTATCTACCGTGTTGCTGTCGTTAGAAATCTGGATATTATCGTCTTCTGTACCAGTGGAGACGTTGGTTGCACCACTAATAGTCTTAATGCGAACTGTATCTGCACCTGCATTAGTATTCAAATTGGTTTGATTTGTGTGGGTGCTGTTAATGGTGAAGTTGTCTGCACCTGAACCCAGATTAATATTCAGAGTTTCCGCATTGCTGTAGGTAATACTTCCAGCCATATCTAAACCAGTCACATTGGTGCTGGTTAATATGCCTGTATTATTGTTGGTATCACTAGAATCATTAACAGTGATGGTATCAGTTCCCCCATCCCCACTAATTGTTAATGAAGCAGCAATAGTATCTACCGTGTTGCTGTCGTTAGAAATCTGGATATTATCGTCTTCTGTACCAGTGGAAACGTTTGTTGCACCACTGATGGTCTTAATGCGGACTGTATCAGCACCTGCATTAGTATTCAGGTTGGTTTGTCCAGTCTGGGTACTGTTAATGGTGAAGTTGTCTGCACCTGAACCTAAGTTAATATTCAGAGTTTCCGCATTGCTGTAGGTAATACTTCCAGCCATATCTAACCCAGTCACATTGGTGCTGGTTAATATGCCTGTATTATCGTTGGTATTACTAGAATCATTAACAGTGATGGTATCAGTCCCAGCATCTCCACTAATTGTTAATAAAGCAGCAATATTATCTACCGTGTTGCTGTCGTTATAAATCTGGATATTATCGTCTTCTGTACCCAAACTTACTGTTGTTGCGGCATCAATAGACTTAATGCGAATGCTATCTTGTCCAGCAACAGTATCAATGTTAGTCGTAGCGCGAGTTGCATTGACCCTTAGGTTATCATTACCATCGCCACTGTTAACTGATAATATACCACTCGCGTCATTAATCGTTACCGTATCAGCACCCGCATTAGTATTCAGATTGGTTTGATTTGTGTGGGTACTGTTAATGGTGAATTCGTCTGCACCTGAACCCAGATTGATATTCAGAGTTTCCGCATTGCTGTAGGTAATACTTCCAGCCATATCTAAACCAGTCACATTGGTGCTGGTTAATATGCCTGTATTATTGTCGGTATCACTAGAATCATTAACAGTGATGGTATCAGTCTCAGCATCCCCACTAATTGTTAATAAAGCAGCAATATCATCTACCGTGTTGCTGTCGTTAGAAATCTGGATATTATCGTCTTCTGTACCAGTGGAAACGTTGGTTGCACCACTAATAGTCTTAATGCGGACTGTATCAGCACCCGCATTAGTATTCAGATTGGTTTGTCCAGTTTGGGTGCTGTTAATGGTGAAGTTGTCTGCACCTGAACCCAGATTAATATTCAGAGTTTCCGCATTGCTGTAGGTAATACTTCCAGCCATATCTAAACCAGTCACATTGGTGCTGGTTAATATGCCTGTATTATTGTTGGTATCACTAGAATCATTAACAGTGATGGTATCAGTTCCCCCATCCCCACTAATTGTTAATGAAGCAGCAATAGTATCTACCGTGTTGCTGTCGTTAGAAATCTGGATATTATCGTCTTCTGTACCAGTGGAAACGTTTGTTGCACCACTGATGGTCTTAATGCGGACTGTATCAGCACCTGCATTAGTATTCAGGTTGGTTTGTCCAGTCTGGGTACTGTTAATGGTGAAGTTGTCTGCACCTGAACCTAAGTTAATATTCAGAGTTTCCGCATTGCTGTAGGTAATACTTCCAGCCATATCTAACCCAGTCACATTGGTGCTGGTTAATATGCCTGTATTATCGTTGGTATTACTAGAATCATTAACAGTGATGGTATCAGTCCCAGCATCTCCACTAATTGTTAATAAAGCAGCAATATTATCTACCGTGTTGCTGTCGTTATAAATCTGGATATTATCGTCTTCTGTACCCAAACTTACTGTTGTTGCGGCATCAATAGACTTAATGCGAATGCTATCTTGTCCAGCAACAGTATCAATGTTAGTCGTAGCGCGAGTTGCATTGACCCTTAGGTTATCATTACCATCGCCACTGTTAACTGATAATATACCACTCGCGTCATTAATCGTTACCGTATCAGCACCCGCATTAGTATTCAGATTGGTTTGATTTGTGTGGGTACTGTTAATGGTGAATTCGTCTGCACCTGAACCCAGATTGATATTCAGAGTTTCCGCATTGCTGTAGGTAATACTTCCAGCCATATCTAAACCAGTCACATTGGTGCTGGTTAATATGCCTGTATTATTGTCGGTATCACTAGAATCATTAACAGTGATGGTATCAGTTCCAGCATCTCCACTAATTGTTAATAAAGCAGCAATATTATCTACCGTGTTGCTGTCGTTATAAATCTGGATATTATCGTCTTCTGTACCCGAACTTACTGTTGTTGCACCACTAATAGTCTTAACGCGGACTGTATCAGCACCCGCTTCTGTATACAAGTTTGTTTGACCTGAATTACTTATGAGAGTGAGTGCATCATTACCACTGCCGGTGTTGAAGTCTAATGTACCAGCAGTAAAGTTATTAGTGAGATTAATAGTATCTGCACCAGAACCGAGTTGAACAGCTAAAGCTTCAATGGTGCTATATTGCAGACGACTACTTAAACCAAATCCGTCAACGTAGGTATTATTTACCGTCACATTTTGGTTATAACCACTGGTATTACTAGAGTAGTCGAGATTTAAGTTATCGCTACCTGCATTACCTTTAATACTGAAGTTTAAGTTACCACCAATATTGCTGACACTGGGATTAATTAAGGTGACAGTATCATTACCAGAGCCTAAGATAATACCGTATTCTTCAAAGTCTTGAGAGTCGAAACCACCACTGGAGATAAAGTTAACTAAATCAATTGTCAGGTTAAGGTTATCTGTGCGGGTGGAATAGTCTTGGCCAATGACATCATAACCAGTATTACCATCAACTACTAAGTTTGCAGTAACGCTTGAATTGGGATTGATCACATCATTACCAGAACCAAATTTAATGTTAATGTCCTGAAATTGACTGTAGTTAATAGTTGCACCCAAACCGACGATTTGGGTTGAACTTACGGTGGCAGAACGACCAACTGTATCGCCACTATTATCAATATTGAGGGCATTTGTGCCACTACCACCATTAACAGTAAATGTTCCTGTCGCGCCACTGTAAGGAGAACTAGAACTGCCTAAATTGATGGTATCGTTATCGTTACCTGTGTTGATGGTTACGCCTGTAGAAGTGATATAACCGTAAATTCCGACTGTACTACCAACGCCCACATCTGTTGTACCTTGGTCTACAGTAATTTGGACTGCACCAGAAGCCTTAATTGAAGCGTTGTTCAGTGTGAAATTGTCTCCTGCGGTTAAAATGATGCTACTACCTTGAATATCGCTGTTAATGGTCAAATCATCGCCACTACTAGCAGATTCTCCTGCATTCAAGGTAATGGTACCAGATGTGATGATACTTCCGCTAATTGTCAAAGGACTATGGGTAGCAATATTAAGATTACCACTGTTCAAACTAACTCCATTAACACTCAATGCACCGTAATTATCCACATACACAGCACCGCTACCACTGGGAACAGTCAGGCTATTAGCAGTCATTTGTAGACTATTGCTACTACTACCAATACCACTACTAGAAGTCAAACTAACAGCATTAGCTTGAATATCTCGTGAGTTGTTACCTCCGAGGATTCCTGTACCTGTGAGAGTCACACTTCCATCAGTTTGAACTTGATTGAGAGTCAGAGTCCCAGTGGAGTCAACTCGGATGTAACCGTTACCCATTGCTGTGGCTGTCAGGTTAGTTGAGTTTGTGTCAATATCAATATTTTTCAGGGCTGTAACTTCAATCGTCCCCGCATTTAAGGTTGTACCCTCAGCCGTGGTGACACTACCACCAATAAGGCTATTGCCATTATAGTAACCCGTAGAACCAACAACCAGTTGAGATGTACTAGGTGAACCATTAAAGACTAAATCAGCACCCATGCTAATTTCCACATAACTAGCAGTAGCTAACATTTGCTGGAAGTTGATATTACCTAAGTCTTTTTGGGCGTTGAGGATGAGGTTAGTTGCAGTGACGTTAAATCTGCTAGTAGTGTTATCCTGTAATTCGCCGACAGGTTGTGCTAATTCAATACTACCGGCTAGCTTACTGACTGTTTTCGCTTTCAGGTTCAAGCCATTACTAACTGCGGTAAAGAAGATTTGTACGTCAGTATAATTAGGGTTTTGTGCGACTACATTATAGTCAGACTCGGTAGTATAGATAATTTTATTAACAGGAACTTGACCTGCTATATTTTCGGTGACAGAGTAAGCATAGTAACCAGAACTATAGTTTCCAGATTGATTGATTTGACGACTATAAACTGTGCTGCTATCGGGAGATTCTTTATAATAAACTCGTTCACTACCATCGAAGACATTATTATTGTCAGTGTCATCGAAGTAAGCATACATACCGCTTTGGGTTTCCCGTTCTTGGGAAGAAATGGTACTTAATACGGCTGCTAAGGTGAGACTATCTTTTTGTGCTTGTGTGAGAGCCGTTAGAGCGGTGTTATAAACAGTAGCTTGGGAAATATCAGCGCTATCGAGATAATAGGTCGTGTTGGTGTAGATATCTCGATACTGATAATAACCTGCATAAGTACCAGAGCTTTGTAAGTTACCTCGTGCCACTAAATTAATGATAGTTTCTCCACCAGGAGTCTTAGCAGTCAGATTAGCAAAGGATTCAGGCGAAATGATGATGTTATCTGAACCTACTTCAAAGGTGAGATCATTTGTCTTGATGATGGGTAGACGCACACCACCTTCGCCATTAAGGGTGAGGTTAATAGCATCTAGGGTAATGGTTGAGTCAATATCTAAGGTTTGGGTAGCTTGAAGAATTAAAGTATTGGCGCTCAGGGTTTTATCGCTACCAGCAGGATCAATGACCAAATCATCTTGTTTACTGACTAATTGGATAGTTCCTGAGCTAGTGGGAACGCTTAAACCAGAGTTAGTGCTTAACGTGCCTAAATTGGATAGATAAATACTACCTGCGTTAGATGTCATACTCGGCACATTTAAGGTGCGATTCGCGCCCGATGCTAATTTACCGATACCTTCAATGTTGATAGTTCCATCAGCAGTGGCGGTAATTTCCGATAAATCAACTTCTAACAAACCAATATCACTACCTGTAGCTGTGGCGGTAAGGTTAGCTTTAACAGCGACTAATTCAGCAATATTATCATTAGAGTTGAGTGCAAGTATGTCACCGCCATTATTCGCAGTCAGGTTAATCTGACTGTAGGAGATTAAGTTACCGCTACCGTCGTAATCACTATAAACTCCAGCGTCTATCTTGCCAATGGTCATGTTACCAGAGGAAGTTAAATTGAAGGTATGCGCCTGAGAGTTGGTAGTTGATTGAACTAAGGTTGCAGTTAATGTCCCGCTATTGTTGAGGGTAAAGTTACCATTGCCAACTTGACCGGCAGTGAGGTTAAGATTACCAATGTTGTCAATATCTACGTTACCTGTGCCACCAACTTCAAAGCTGAGGTTGCTAACTTGGATGTAAAGAAGATCAACAGTACCAGCAGAATTAATATCTAAGCTATTGGCACTAATCCGGTTAGTATTATTGCGAGTGATGCTACCTGCGGAGAGAGTCATGGAAGTACCCGCAGATAAATCCAAGGCTGTATCAAGATCCAGAGTTAATGCACCGTTGGTTGTGATGTTGAGAAGATCAGCCGCTTTGAGTTTATCAACAGTAACAGTATCACCAGCCGTAATATTAATGTCGTTACCTGAACCTAACGCAGTGACATTTAATAACCGAATCCCGTTCACAGAATCAATGTCAATATTACCGTTAGCTGTGGTAATTGTGGCTTGAACATCGGTAGTTGATTTCCGATCTACAACTAGGTCAATATTGCCGTTACTGCTGTTAGTCACATTCAAAGTTGTGGCTGTCAGGTTAGCACTAATACCAGATTTAGCATTGAGGTTCATGGTAGTAGCACTAATTAAACCATTTTGAATTACTCCATTAGTAACCAAATAGTTGTTAATGCTGCCCTGAGATGCAGTTAAATTGAGGGTTCCGGTAGTTAATAAACCAGAAGGTAAGTCAATCTTATTACCCGATGTTGTTCCCCCAGTTAAGGTAATATTGCCGTTTGTCCCTGTGGCGATATAAGTATTAACATCACCTGTGATATTACCGTTACCTCCATTATTACCAGCCAAACCAGTAATTCCATTACCTGCATTCAGTATGCCCTTAATAATGAGGTCATTACCTGCATTTAATTGGATTTGAGTTCCAGATGTAGCCGTTGTTCCGGCATTAATTGCACCGGCAAAGTTGATGTCACCGGTGGATGAGGTACTGGTGATAGTAACTTTACCAGTATTGTTAATCGCATATAATTCGCTGGAATCAAGGACGGAAACACTTGTACCTGTAACATTCAGGTCATTTTTGGCATAAATATAGCTAGGTGCAGCTAAGGTATTACTTGTATTGCTGCCTGTGGGGAGTTTACCTTGGATATTAACTTGACCCAAACTGCTGATATTAATGTTACCTGTTGTCCCGTTAGCGGCCAGTTTACCTGTGATGCTGATGTTACCTGTGGCATCAATGGTAATACCGTTAGCTGCACTAATAGAGTCACCAGCAAATTGACCGTAAGCCGTTTGGTCATTTGAGGTTTGACGTTCTGTTACCCAAATGGTTTGATTTTCTGTAATGTTATCAGTACGCCATTTAGTCTGGGTGTCTATGGAAACGCTCTTGACTTGAATATCACGAGTTTCGTAACGGGGACGGTTATCGTAAATATCTTGGGTATTTGTTACCCACTGCCAAGAAGTTTGTAACCGGGTGTCATAAATGGGTTTGTAAACAGATTCCCAATTGTATTTATAGTCATTAAATGTTTCAGACTTATCGCTAGTTTTCCTCCAGGATGAATTGACATCAATGGAATAAGATAGTTTTCCCCAACTACTGTCCCAACTAGTACTACTGGAAACCTCGCGACTATAAGAAGTGGTGCTTTGGGGAATAGTCACAATATTACTGTCATAGGTACCAATAATAGTGTCATTACTACTGACAACCCAATTACCATCACCATCATCTTCACGGAATTCCCAGAATAACCGGTAAGTGGCATTATATTTTAGATCTGACTTGGATATGAGTATATCATTAAGATTATCCGTACGGGACGAATCGTTCCATGTCCACTGTTTAAAATTCTCTTCACTGTTAATTTTTGCCCAAACTCGATACCAAGGTTCTTCAGAATTTCTCTCTGTATTAACATCAAATTGAATCTGGGTGACTTTAATACCTACGTCAAAAAGTTTTTCCTCAATTTGACCCACTAACTGTGTGTATGTTGCAACTTGATTTCTGTTATTAATTAGACGAGTAGTAGAGACATATTCTGTGGGTGCAGAGATCACAACACCATTTATATCATTATTATTAACTGAACTCTGAACTCTCCAAGCAGGATACTGCAATGTCTGTGCTACATTACCACCTGTCCTACCGTCATTAATAGAATACAAACGTTTACCATTGCTATCATAACTAACTCCCCAGCGAACTACCGTCGTATTATCATTGTCAATACCACGGTCATAAGTATTAGTATACGCTCCAAATGCTGAGGTAAGTTGATCATAATAAACAGTAGCTTGATCCCAGTAATAACCTACATACTCACCAGTAGGAGTTGTGCCGCCAGTTTGTGACACCCATGTTTGTGAAGGTGAATATGTTCCCGTACTCAATTCATTAAAGTTATTTTTGTTGCTGTCATTTAATAGTTTCGCTTCACCTTGAGAAACGACTCGAAGTAATGCGGGTAAATCGCCAGCAATTCCCACTGGTACACGGATATATTTATCACTCCAACCATCAACGTTAATCTTGATAATTGTAGTAGCAACGCTATTATTTGTGGCTGTATTGTAGGAGTTGTAATAACCTGCGGCTGCACTTAGTTGATAGTCACTACCACTGATAAACTCTTTCCGGTAACTTTGTCCGTTAGCGGTTTCCATTGCATAAGATTCATTGGTTTCGGTGAGATTCCAATAAATTTGAGCAGAAGTAGGATTACCGTCTCTTGTAGTTTCACGTTTGGCGTTACTAAAACCAAAATCATAGAGTTTATAGTAACCCAGTGAGGTTAAAAGGGCATTTTTTGCATCATCAGTTAATTCGTTAAAATTCCCTTTGGAAGCGTCATAGTCAACTCCAGCTACAAACCATTCTTTTTCTGTATTGGTAGTAGGATTCCAGTAACTATCTTGACTCAGAGTGGTATCCATCGTGAAGAATTCATTACCAACTCTGACGCTATCTGTACCGACTTGTTCTGTGAAAGTGCTGGGTATCCAGTTAACTACTTCTACCTGAATTGTGCCATCAGCAACTTGTCTTGTGCCAGTGACAACAGGTACAGTAACGGCGCGTTGAGTGATGAAGGGGATAGGTACTGGTTTTGTACCTGCGCCTAAAGCTGAGTCTGCATCAATGGTGACTGTTCCCCCTGCGAGAATGGTAGCAGTATTCTGAGCTTGTAATGTACCTGAACCATTAACTAAGACATTACCACCACTGAGTTGAGAACGGGTAATTGTGCCGCGAATGGTGCTGGGTGTCCAACTGGCGTTAATACCAGCCCGAATATCGAGGTTTTGGGCGGCTGTCACTAAACCGTTAACAGTTAAATCGGTGACGACATTTAAACTAATATTGGTGCTGGCATCTAAGAAACCTTGTACTACTAAAGAATTAGCAATAACTTCCAAATTCTGATGGGAGTCAACTAAAGCACGGGATAAGGGGGCTTTACTCTTAGCAATAATCGCCTGACCTAATGCGTTAATTTGGATACTCGGATCAGTTGTGGTTGTTCCGCCACCGTAGGTTTGAATTAAGGCATTATTGGGACGGACTGCATTCAGTGGGTTGGTTTCTTGGTAGTCCAGTAGGTAGAGATTATTACCTTTAATGACAACCTGACTCTTAGCGCCCACAGCATTGTCAATAAAGACATCACCTGCATTATTCTCACTGGTAATAAATACCTTATCTGGATTGACGCTAGTATCGTTAAGTGGTGCAATTTGACCGCTTAAAACCAGACCGGATTCAGCCGAAATATTGATGATACCGCTTGTGGCTGTTTCTAATGTACCGCCACCAACACGGGTGAGGTTAGCGGGGAGTTCGGCACTGGCAACGGGTGTAGCACCTACAGCTAGTACAGTTCCTGTCGCACTGACATAATCACCGTTAGCATTGATATAGAACCCAGAACTATTCACAAAACGTCCTTGAGGGTCTTGATAAATTAAGGGAGTTAGCATTAAACCGTAACCGGAAGCACCAACACCACCATCAACGGTAAGAACATCATCTGCTTTCAGGTAGCCGTTAATTAATAACATTCCTGCACTATCAATAGTGATGTCTGCACCGTCATCATAAGCCTGAATTAAACCATCAATTTCTACTTGTTTACCGGCAGTGATATTGATTTTGCTGTCGGTGCTATCTGCAAAAATCAGAGTTCCAGTTTCCGCAAACCTGGCTGTAGCATCACTCTTAATTGAACTTAGACTGTTCATGGTGAAGTCTAAGGTGCTGCTACCACCAGTAATATTAATGTTGATGTTACCTGTGGCGATCGCTGTCCCTCCTCTGGTGACAACTAAACCTGTGGTGTTGTCTGCACCTGAACCACCAAATGTGACTATATCTGCGGACGTTAGATTGATATTGGCGGTTTTTCCTGTCCAGGTGACGGTGTTGTTAACCAGTTTCGCCCCGGCGAGGAGTGAACCGCCCACGTTGATAATATTACCAGTGACGTTAATATTACTGTTGTCTGTACCACTGAAAAGACGCACACCAGAGTTAAGATCAACTGTCCCTGTACCGTTAATGGAGAGATTACCAATACTGGCTAAATCAAAGCCTTGTTGTTGATATTTACCGTTAGTTAAGATGGTCCGACCAAAGGAAATACTACCGTTAGCATTGGTTTGGTTAATATTCAGGACTTCTCCTGTTCCCTGGACTAATATTTGACCGTTATAACCCTGAATTTGGTTAGCTGCGGTCATTTTCACTGTTCCTTGACTAATAATATCTGTCATCAACAAAATATTATTAGTTGCAGTAATTAAGACCTCATTAGTATTAGCATTATTATCAAATTTGGTATTTTGTAATACGCCTTCAAAGTCAATATTTTTACCAGTCATTACCAAATTTGTATCAGTAATGATGCGTCCAGAAGTGCGGGCTAAGGTTAGATCTCCAGAAGTTGCGGTAATATTAATACCAGTCATACCCACACTACCTTCGCCGATAGTGCTGTCAATAATCACGTCATTTAAACCAGTGATATTAACTGATTTACCATTAATTTTACTTGTACCAAAAGTATGAACACTGGTTTGTCCAGTAGTAATAGTTGTACCTGCATTGATGTTAATTTGATCAGTAGCCGTGAGACTACCTTTTAAATCAAGAGTGTTGGTAGCGTTAATAGTAATATCAGAACCTGTACCACTGGCGATAACATTACCTTTAACAACTCCATAAGTACCAACATTTAAGGTAATTGAACTATTACGAGTTTCTAATAAACCTGTATAGTCTAAGTCAATATCCACACCATCGGGCGAATTTCCACTATTCAAATTAATAGTTTCATAACCCAATACTTTACCAGCAATATACAATTTACCGTTTAGTCCGGTTGGCGAACCAATAGTCACAACTGAACCTACTTGGTCGGCTTTGACTGTATAAGGTAGGGTTGAAGTTAAATCGGTAGTCAGATTGGTGAAACCTAGTTTATCAGCATTAGTTGAACCAGTTTTAACTAATGTGGTTGCATAGGAACTGGTTAATAATAAACGACTTTCACGGAGTTTTACCTGTAAATCATTATTATCAAAACCAGTGTAGGTACTACCAATAGCATGAGCGGTAGTATCTTGACTACTAACAACTGTCCAAGTCGCATTCTTAATAGCAGTATTTAAGTCTTCGACTAAATTTCCTACTTGAGTATTATTATTTGTCGCAGATTTGGGTAAGGTGACAGTGGCTTCAATGAAGTAACCAACTTTATCTAAACGTAATTTCAAGGTGACATCTTGACTAATTACGCCTGTGGCTAATTCATAGAAAGCAGCCGCTTCAATTTCGTTGGTGTAAGCAGGGGCGAGTATATCAACTTCTCCCTTCGCACTCAGGTTAATTTGACTGTTTTCGCGCCAAGTGGAAATTTGGGTTGAACCATAGAGAACCATTCCTCTACCAGAATAATTGGTAGAACCGTCTGCTGGGTTGGGTTCTACGGGGTCAATACCGCCCACAAGGTCTATTTGTTTTCCGGCTTTCAGGCTTTGACCGATGCGAATTTGGTTATCTGCATGAACGCTTATGGTAGAATGACCGCCGAAATTATGGGCGTAACGTCCCATATATTTGCCGGTGGTGTCGCGGACATCTTGGACTTCACCACCTGGTAAGACTAAGCCTTGAATGTCAACATCTTGGGCTGCGTTAATAATAATGGAACTATCTGCTGCATGAGTAACTAATTCACTGGCTGCTTGAACATAAGCACCTGTACCGGAACTGTTACCACCACCGTTAATCGTGATGTTGTTATTGGCGTAGATGTAACCACCTGTTTCAATTGCTTGACCTTGTTGGTTAATGGTATGACCACCAATAAATGCCTGTCCAAGAGATGTGATCTCAACTTTGCCGTAGTTACCTGACCAGTCAATGGTTTGAGATAACATATTACCGTTGGCATCAAAAGTTTGGACTAACTTACCGCCTGATGCCAAGGTTCCCATCATTTCCATGTTGCCGGTGTTGTTCATGGAAATTAATGCGCCACTATTATCGGAAGTTAGACCCATGGCGGTGACACCGCCTGCTGCGGTGATAATTAAGCCAAGTCCGTTATCGTCTGCGCCCGCTGTACCGCCATTTAAGCTAACAGATTTGGAAGCTAGTAATCCTGTATCTAAGAAGATTTGTTGACCTGCTTTAACGGTGATGGTTGCGTCATTTCCTGCCCAAGTTACACCGGTTGCACCAATACTACCCCCCGCGACAACTGTGCCTAAGATATCAACATCTTTCGCACCTTGGAGGTTAATGGCACTACCAGCTTTTTTGGTATTAACTCTCGATGTAGTATGAACATAAACGCTAGAACCTTGACTATTTGGAGTGTTGGTGCTTGTTCCATTTGCTAGATAACCGCCTAAAATGTCAATTTTATCTTCAACGGTTAAGAAGCTTTCAATGTACACCCAACCTTCAGAACGAATTTTCAGGTCAGAGTTTTGACCGTTGACGTTGATATTACCTCGGAGAATTACATCATCGGGAAATTCCAAATTAACCACCGCATTGTCTGCATTATTGGTAATAGTTCCAGTCAGGAATAGGGAGAACGCATCTGGTTGTAGTGGTTTCAGGTAGAGGTCACTGGGTAATCCTATTTTCAAATAATCATCATATTTATCTAACCGAGAAGTTCCAGCCACCATGTTGATTTGATTGGCGGTGGTAATTGCTCCCTGGATAAACAGACCATTATTTGCTGTTAAATCTAGGGTATCTGAAGTGATTGACCCCACTCGCATATCACCGGAGATGACTTCGATACCTGCATGACCAACTGCACTTACTTGATTAACAAACAGGTCATTCGTTACCTCTTGAACATAGACGTTACCTCCACTGACAACAGTTAATTTCCCATCAGTTAGAGAGTTAGTGTTAATTTCTAAAACATCAGAGTTAGTACCAATACTACCCACTGTTTCTAATGTGATGTTTCTACCAATAACATCAGCCGTCGTATCTCCCGTGTCTACAATCGAGGTTAATGCCCGTAAACCGACATCAAATTGAGTTTCAATTACACCAACTTTCAAGTCATGATCTAGGGAGTTAACGTAAATATCACCTTGTTGAGCCGTGATATTAATAGCACCATCTAACAATAGATCAACATCAAGGTAGTTGGTGTATTCGCCAATAGAACCTGTTGTTGATTGTAGATCAATTGCCGAACCACGAATATTCAGGAGATTCTCATTAATATCAAAGATTGAACCTTGAGCCTGTAAATCTACAGAACCATTAGTGAGAATACTATTGACGAATATATCGCCACCAGGAGCTTCAACTGTCACGTAACTGCCAGCGTTAATCTTATCAATAAATAAGGATGTGTTGGCAACTTGACGAATGTAAGTGCTAGTTAATGATTCTGCACTTAATTGGCTATTAGCACCGGACAAATCAATGCGGAACGAAGTGTTAGTCGTTGTTCCAGCAATAGTACCTTGAGACACCACTAATAAATCACCAGTAGTGGTAATAGCTGCCGTACTTCCTCCGGCGTAATTATCAATGATGCTACCACCCGCCTGGAGGCGCACATCTCCACGAGCATTAACGTGATTGATATTTAAAGTTCCAGCAGCCTGTACTGCAACGGCATCACCGGCATCAATAGTGGTGATGTTGGTAATTTCTATGTCAATATCATCAGTTAATTGCAGGGTTAGGGATTCTACCACAGACTTGTCTTGTACTAATTCTCCTTGAATTAGGTTGACGTTCCCTACTCCGTCTGATCCATGATTTGCTGTTAGTTTTTGCCAAAGGGTTGTATCACCATAGATTTGCTTCCCTAAATCAAGGGTCTGATTTTGACCTAAATATTTATAAAGTCCATATTCAACAGCGTTGTACTGCACTAGAACAGTTTGATATGTTGCTAAGGAAACTTCTTGCTTGATGGATTTATTGGTTCCGCTAACAAAATTCGCTTGCAATTTCTCCCACAAGGAAGTGTTGCTGAAATTTGCCTGAGTCAGATCAACATCTGTGTCATCGCTACCTAAATATTTGTAGGTGGCATAACTTACGCCCACTACATCACTTACAGAGGCACTGGAGAGGGTTTTCTTTTTATCAGTTGCTAGGTTGTTAAAGCCACCAGATAGGTCAATGGCAACCATGTTACCGACTTGTCCTAACTGTCCTTGGGCTTTGAGGGTGACGTTGCGACCAATAATGTTAGAACCTTCTGTGTTACCAGCAGTTGGTGTAGTCCTTAGTAAGTTGGCATTGGGATAGAGGAAGCTATATAAACCTGCGGACAAGGGATATTTTAAGGACTCTGCATCAAATAGTTCTTGCGCTCTCTCACTAACTTCTGATGAACTGATGGAACTTCCTTCCACAAGATGATCAAAAATCGAACCTTGGACAGATTCTAAGTAAATATCTGCCGGAGTCACAATTGCATTGAGGTTCAAGTCTCCTGCTATTTCACGAATATAAATATCACCTTGAGATTCAGCCCCTATACCACGTGTACCGCTGTCTACTCGTAACCAATCTGTTGTACTTCCTAATGCTCCAGCAGAAGTCTCAAGTTTAATTTCTTTACCACTGATTAATGAACTGGAATTTCCTGCGGTGATGCCTTGAGGTGCGTTTAATGTGACAGTACCATTACTGGAGGCAATATTACCAGCCACCAGGTTGCTATTAATGTTATCAAGAGAAACAATTGTTAAATTGATATCACCTACTGCTGTAGCATTGACCGGTTGTAGACCACCTTGTATTTTTAAGTCAATACCACCAGACTGAGCCTTGAATTTCAAGGCTTGAAGTCCGTTTTGCACATCGGCGTTATCTATGGTGTTGGCATAAACAACACTGGAACTATTACTATTAATGGAACTACCTATTAATGACACCTTGCTATTAGGAGATTCGATGTCACCTTGGAGATAAAGGACTCTGTTGCTGGTGATAGATATTTGAGCAGCATTTTTATTAGGCCCTTGGATGAAATCTATATCAATTGGATAATCAGCTTTTAAGGCGTTGGTATAGAAGTCTTTGAGTCCAGTAATAGTAGTTGTTCGCGTGTGTAAAGTTTTCTTTCTCAGCCAACCACCACCTGTAGTCCAATTTTCAACCTTGGTAGAAGAATTGACGTAGTTGCTATCAAACTTGTTATTAACTCTATCTGTAATGCTTGATAAGTTAGTGCCAATCTCTGTCCATTTATCGGTGTCAGTGAAATCTTGGGTAGATAGAACTAAGTCATCATTATCGCCGATATAACGATAAACCTTGTTATTGGCAACATTTCTGACCTCGGAAACGTTTTTGATCAAGTCTACGCTACTGTCGTTTACCTGTTGATACTCGATAGTGTAGGCGGGTAGAATAGTTGTAGCATTAAATACTAATGACTCCGATTCTAGCAGTGGCTTTTCATCACGGAACTCTACGGTTTTCCAGGTATAACTATCATCTGCAACTAAAGCATCCCAATCAAAACCAAAGAGGTTAAAGCTCTTTTTCTCATATTTTCTGACTTCAACCTGGGTTTTCTCCTGTCCCTCTGTCCACACATACTGGCGACCTAGTGGGGTTTGGTACTTGATGTCATCAGTGAAGCTATTTGTTACTGGAGTTCCGGTTGCTGTGTAGGTAACAGTTTTGTTGACACTATCGTATACTCCGTCAAATTTTGTGGTCTTAATATTATTAGCATCAACTGTGTACTGAACCTTCTTGAGGGTTTCTGTGTCAATGATGGTAATTTTACCTTGACGGTTGGTGGTGGTGTCAATGCGGTTGAGGATCAGTTGATAAATGCTCTGGTTGTTAATATCAACGTTGGTATAACCGTTGGCAACTTTCAATTGACCATTTCCTGTACTGAAGATTTGACCAGCCAGGGTAATTTCTCCACCCTTGGGAACGATGTCATTCAGGATGATTGCCTGTTGATTAACGTCAAAGTAACCATCTACAGGGACATTTTCTGTGCCGAAACTAATTCCTGCTAAGACATTGCCATTATCATCCACAAAATTTCTGGTTTTCTTACCAGGATTAAAGGTGGCAGCAATATCAAGTTCAATGGTACTAACACCACTTTGAATGAGTCCGTTGACGTTTAGATAACGAGCGGTGATTGTAACTGGTCCTTGAGAGAGAATGCGGGATTGATTACGGTTAATGGAGGTTTCTAGGTTTTGACCATTGACGTTAGTAGCACTGTTGTAGGTTTCACTATCGGCAATACCATTTGGGTTATAGACTGTTTGACGTAGTCGGTCATAGTCGAGATATTGACGGGGGTCTTGATTGCTGTGGAACCAATCATCCGTATTCAAGTTAAAGTTGCTGGCGGCATTGATGGTGACGTTTTCGGCTCTAATTTCCCCGGAAACGTTGATACTACCTTCTTTGTTGTCAATTAACAGGTTGCCGGATTCGTTGATTACATCACCAAGGATGTAGATATCTTGGTCAACAGAGGGGATAACAAGACTGCCTGTGTCATATTGACTGTTGGGATAGGCATCTTGAACGATGGAGATGTTCTTAGCGCCAGTGTTGTTAACTGCGTTGGAGATGAGAGCGTTGTTGAGATAAACGTTACCGGGCTGGAGAACTGTGTATTGACCATCAACTATTCTGACTCGTTTGTTGTCACGAATGACTGCATCGTTGACGTTGAGGGTGAATGGCGACTGGTTGGTAATTTTAATTTCTGCGCCGCCTCTGGCTATTAGTTGATTGTTGCTAATTAGAGGTGTGAAGGCAGTGGAACTAGTTCTGTCTGCTTCAATAAAGATGGAACCTGGCGCGGCATAAATATTGGGCAGATTGATGAATAATAGGTCTATTTCTTTTTGAACTGTCGCTGATTCTGGATCAATTAGTCCAGAATCAGCGATCGCTTGATTGATGGCATCCAATTGTACTTGATAACGAGCTACTGCCTCGGAATTACCGGAGTGACTGTTAATCCAACCTTGGATTTTCTCTCTTTGTTCTAGTAAGAGACTACCTAAACCCGCATAAGACATTGTGATGTCGTCTAATTCTACTGGTTTAACAACGTAGAATTTGTTTTCGAGGGTGCTTTTTAAGTTATTGGTAACATCACTGGTATAAACAGTCAAGTCTTCCAAGTTCGGACTAGTGCCAAGGTCTTCCCAAATCAAAGTATTGGTATAGTTCTGGGTTTCTAAAATAATTGAGTCAGCGCCATCTTTGGTTAGAGGTTTGTATTTGTAGTAATGCCCGGCTGTACCACTTTCATAGGCATTAGCTATGGCTTGTACGACTGTACCAGTGGAAATGCTAAAGCTAATTTTAGCTAAATCCAATTCGGCATATTCATAGTTGGTCTCTTGATCAAGTCCCAGGGCGGTTTTTTCACTAGCAATTAGTTCATGCCCTAATTTTGCTGGGTCTAACTGTTGAGTACCACCGACACTGATGGGTTTAATTTGTACTACTGTTTTGTTATTAATTCCGGCTTCAATGCTGACACTACGACCAACCTCAATTTGATTGCTGCTGCTGACGGAACTACCATCTGGAACATTAAATCCGTAGGGAAGGGCAGAAAGATTCAATACTAAACCATCAGTTGCAGCCCGTTTATTCCCGCCTAATCCTTCTTTCGCAACTAAACTGACATCCCCTAATGCTCTGATTTTTGATGCGCCTTTAATGTCAATTTTATTGGTTTCGTTGATCTCGGCTTTCAAGACGGGAATACTTAAACCAGGACCGAAGGAAACGGTCGTAATTTCAGCATTGGCGGAACTATCTAGCAAGTTGGGAACGGCAAAACTATCTCGTCCAGTAAATAGATAAATGTCACTACCTTTGACGGTGGCATTATCTACTGTGATTTGGTTTTTGGCGTTGGTAGTTGTCTTCGCATCGCCGGCGGCAACTCCGCCAAATGCAGTGACGGAGAGGAGGTTCGCACTTGGTCTTAGTCCCGTATCAGTCCGGGTAGTCAGGTAAACATCCCCAGATTTATTTTCTAAGGTTGCGCCGTTAAGATTGATGGCGGCATTGGTTTCAGCATCAATTCTCGATAAACCTACCGCCAGACTGTAACCACCAACGGTTTCAATGCGGACATTGTCAACGGCAGTTGCTTGATTCAGGGTTTCAATTTTCAGGACTCCTTTCTTGGCATTTGTGCCGTTAACGGTAATGTTAGTGCCGCTACCAATGTTAACTACTGCCTGGAAGGGATTATCCGATGTCCCAATGTCTGTACCACTTGTAAGGACAGTAACGTTCGCGCCAGATGCAGAAGCAGCGATGAGGCTTGGTTTCCCGGCGGTTTCGTCTTTAGATACTCTGTTAATGGCATTGATGATCACATTATCAGCAGTAATACTAGTGCTAGTTCCTATATTTACATTAGCCTTACTGGTAATTAGATTCTTTGTTCCTGCTCCAGTCCCAGCTAATGCTGCTAGGGTAAAACTGTCAGCGGAGGAATCTACATCTTGATCATGGCTGGATGTAATGTATAGGTTATCTACGACGATCGCTGTGTTATTACCAATTTTGGCTAGGGTGGCGAAGTCGGTAGTCACGTTGGATTGAGCGCCCGCTACCGCAACAGCACCACCAGAGGCAGCTATACTTTCTGCTAATAAATCATCGGTACTAACGGCTGCAATTGTCAGGGCATTGGCAGTTACTTGTGTACCATCCCCGATGGTTGCTTGCACTTCATCAAAATCATTGCCCTTACCTAAGGTAACATTGGACTCCATCGCGCCTAAAGCCCCTAATCCGATAGTGCCACCGTTGGAGGAGGTTCTGCTTCTGGTGTTAGCGGCTGATCTGATGTCAATATCACCAGTGGATGTAAGTTTTGTGCCTTCGACAAAGGCTTTGAGGAGGATGGCAATATTGCCAGTAGCAATATTAACCACACCGCCTACAGTACCACCAGAAACCCCGGCGGTGAGGGTCTTATCTATGTCGGCAATGGATTCTACGTAAACTGTGGTATTGACTGAGTTAATAGTTGTGGTGATGGGAGTTCCACTTGTCCAGTTGTCCGCGACGGAATCACTATCAATCCAGGCTTGGATACTGCTATTAATCTCGTTCTTAACTATGGCTCCACCCAGGGCAGCACTGATGATAGATGCCGCTATGCTGACTATTGTGGCATCACTGGAGAGGTATGCGTTCTCAGCGGCTAGGACATCCAAATTTGTGCCACTGGTGACTGTCACTGGTCCTGTAATATAGGCATCAATATCGTTATTGATGGTGTTATACAAACCCACACCTCCACCGGCGAAGGCAAATCCACCAGCACTGACATCAACTGCTACTGATGCTGTTACCGCGGTGACGTTGCTAATGTAGGCGCGTTCAACATCAGCAGAAATGAGAACATTGCCGGTGGTAGCTTGGATAGTTTTGGCAGTATTGCTCTTAATGTAAGCCTGGACACTATTGGTAATTTCGTTGACTACTTGAGATACAGCTACGGATACTGCACCTCCTCCCAAAACACCTGCGATCGCTGCACCAACTGCATGGGCTTTGGTCACTTGGCTATCGGATATGGCCTTGATTTTTATGTCAACTCCGGCAGTAGCCTTAGTATTTTCTAGGTAGGCGTGGATATTGCTGGCCATTTTGCTGGTGGATTCTGCCCCAGCCCCGGCTAGAGATAAACCAATACCCACAGCGATCGCCACTGAACCGGCGAAGGATACTGTCTCAATGGTGTCTTTACTATTGGCATAAACTTTGATATCCCCTGTGGAGGTGGCGGTAGAATCTTTGATATATGCCAGGGTTTCGTTACCGTAACCAGAGTCATCAGTGATGGAGTCGTAACCAATTAGGTTTCTAGCCAGGGAAACGCCAATGGCTCCTGATGCTGCTATTAATGCGCCAGAACCAGCCACGCCCACAGCCCCGGCCAATGCAGAGATATGTGATGTACTTTGGGCATCTAGTTTGATATCGTTGGCATTTCCACCTTTGGTTTCTATGGTGCTGCTATCAACGTAAGCTTTAACACTGTTGTTAATAATATTGGTGGATTCTGCCCCAACTCCAGTCAGAGCCAACGCTCCTGAGAAGATGTTGGGAGATATGGCAACACTGACGGATACGGCTACGGCATTGGAGGTGATGGTCGAGTCTTCAATTGCCTCTAATATTAAAGAACCATTCTTTGCCTCTACTTTATTGTCGGCATTTTGGATGTAGGCATGAACATCGTTATCAATGTCGTTGCGAGCAATGCTTAACCCAATGGAGGCTGCCACAGAGAGATTACCAGCAAAGGATATACCCACAGAAGCTGCGCCCACTCTGGCTGTAATGTCTGTGGTGTCATCAGCTTTGAGGGCGATGCTGTTGGCGGAAATACCTGATACCCCATCCCTGTCTATATATGCCTTCACCTCGGCAGCGATTTTATTTTCAGCTACCGCACCCGCACCCACTAGGCTAACGGCGAAGTCTCCCGTAGCCCCTACACCTAATGCTCCTGCTCCCACATCGGCGGTGATTGTATCTTCGGCTGTGGCGGTTTGGCTCAATGCACCTGTGGCTGTGATGCTGGAATTTTCAATATAGGCTCTGACTTGGGCTGCGGATTTGTCACCATTAGATTTATAGCCAATGTAGTTTTTGGCTAAAGACCCACCTATGGCGGCGGCTACCGCTCCTCCACCTGCGTTGCCTGCACCACTGCCTGCGATCGCCACCACGGCGGCATCAATGTCGTTGTCGGAGTCGGCTGTTAAAGTGACATTATCAACATCACTGATGGTGCTGCCTTTGATATAGGCGTTGGTATCGGTGAGGATGACGTTGGTGGCTTCTGCTCCCCCACCACCAAGGGCTATACCTGTGTTGCTGCCCACTGCTACCGATATAGCAACGGCCACGGAAATAGCCTCGATGGTGGCATCGGATTCGGCAATGATGGAGATGCTGTTAGCTGTGGAAGAAGCGGTGGAATTGTTGATGTAAGCTTTGATGTCGTTGTCAATGGTGTTTCTGGCTAAGGAGACACCTATAGAAATGGAGACGGATGTAGCTCCCCCCACAGATAGGCCAAAGCTTCCGCCACCCGCATCGGCGGTGATGTCTGATGTGTCCTTAGCCTTAATGGTGGTTAATCCATTATTGGCAATGATCGTACTGCCATCAACATAAGCTTGAACTGTGTTTTCAATATTATTAGTGGCTTCTGCTCCCGCACCACTTAAGGCCAATGCCCCCTTCTCGGACACTGCGATCGCGATGGCAACAGCAACGGAATCGGTATCAATAGTTGCATCTTCAATCGCCTCTATTTTCAGTTGCCCATTTGTGGCTTCTACCTTATTGTTGGCATTTTTGATGTAAGCCGTGACTTCATTGCCAATGTCGTTACGAGCTAAACTGACACCAATGGCGGCGGCGATCGCGGCATTACCCAGGAATGCGGCTGCCACAGATGCAGCACCAACTCTAGCTGTGATGTCTGAGGTGTCGTCAGCCTTGAGGGTGACAGAATTGGCAGAAATTCCCGTGGCTCCGTCGCCATCAATAAAGGCACTGACCACTTCAGCGATTTGATTGTCAGCTAACACACCAGCACCACTCACACCCACATTGAATCCCTGGCTAAAGGCGGCTATGGCTACCGAGCCTGCACCCACATCGGCGGTAATGGTTTGATCAGAGGTGGCTGTTTGGCTGAGATTGCCACTGGCTGTAATACTGGAATTTTCGATGAAGGCTCTAATATCTGTGGCTGATTTATTGCCGTTTTTCTCGTAACCAATGTAGTTTCTAGCTACGGCTGCACCAATGGAAGCTGAACCACCAGGGCCACCACCAGACACTGCACCGGATATGGCAACCACGGCGGCGGTAATGGTGGAGGTGTTATCGGCGGTGATTGTGACATCCTTTGCCTGAGTAATGGTACTGTTTTTAATGTAGGCGTTGGTGTCAGTGAGGATGATATTCTCTGCATCTGCTCCCCCACCACTGAGTCCCAAACTAAATTCTTTACCCACAGCTACGGCGATGGAGACGGCAACACTTCTGGCGGTAATTTTCGCATCGGATTCGGCTTTGATCAAGATATCTGTGGTGTTGGCGGTGAGGCTAGTGTTGTCAATATAGGCAGAAACTTTATTATCAATAGTGTTGTCTGCCAGTACCACACCAATGGAAAGACCAATGCTATTATTCCCACCGGCTGCCACCGCCAAGGAGCCGCCACCAGCATCGGAGGTGATTTCTGAATCGTCTGTGGCGGTGATAGTGATTGCTCCTGCCACTGTCACCACGGGATTATTTTTTAGGTATGCCTCGATGGTGTTATGAATTTTGTTGGTGGATTCAGCACCGACTCCGCTCAAGGCGGCAGACCATTTCTCGGAAACGGCTACAGCTATAGATACAGCCACGGCATCAGTATTAATGGTGGCTTTATCAAAGGCTTCTAACTTCAGATTGCCTGTTTTCGCTTCGACTTTGGTGTCGGCATTTTGGATATATGCTTTGACTTCGTTGCCAACATCGTTCCGGGCCAAGCTGACACCGATGGAGGCAGCTATTGCCACCTCGCTTGTCCCCAGGAATGTTGCTGCTACTGATACTGCTCCGGCTCTGGCTGTGATGGTGGAGGTATCTTTGGCTGTGAGGGCGATCGCATTGGCAGAAATTCCGTCTGCTCCAGTTCCATCACCTTCGATAAATGCACTGACTATTTGGGCGATTTTATTGTCTGCTAATACACCAGCACCGCTGGCTGCAATATTAACTGGACCGCTACCTTTGACTGATACGGCTAATGAACCTGCTCCCACATCGGCGGTAATAGTTTGATTGGTTGTGGTGGCTGTTTGGGTGAGATTACCACTAGCTTTGATACTTGAACCTTCAATGTAGGCTCTAATGTCTGTGGCGGCTTTATTCCCATCTTTGTCGTAACCAATGTAGTTTTTAGCTACTGCTCCCCCGATGGATGCTGCTCCTCCTGGTCCACCGCTTGAACCTGCAGCAGCAATAACAACTACAGCGGCAGTAATTGTGGATGTATTCTCGGCTAGGAGGGTGAGATCCTTAACTTGGATAATGTCACTGTTTTTAATGTAGGCGTTGGTATCACTGAGAATGATATTGATTGCGTCTGCGCCTCCACCACTAAGTCCGGCGGAAAGCTCTTTCCCCACAGCGATCGCGATTGATATGGCTACACTCTTGGCAGTAATAGTAGCATTGGCATCAGCCGTAATATCTATATCATTACTACTAGATGAGGCTTTGGCGTTGTCAATGTAGGCAGAAACCTTGTTGTCAATGGTGTTGAGTGCTTGGGCGACACCAATGGCGATCGCTCCTGAATTATTACCACTCCCACCGGAAAATGCCAGAGATCCTCCACCTGCATCAGAAATAATCGTAGAGTTATCTGTTGCTGTCAGGGCAATTTTGCCGCTACCTGTAACAACAGCCTGATTTCTAATTGCGGCCTCAATGGTATTGTTGATTTCGTTATTAGTAGAAGCACCAGATCCGGCTAGACTAACTCCGGTTTCACTACCACCTTTAGCCGCAGAAATGCTACCTGACAATGCCAACGTATCGATCTTAGCGGTAGAAGTAGTAGACAAGGTGACTCCGCCCGCAGAAGAGTCAACTTTTGTATTCACTCCTTCAATGACAGCGGCTATGGTGTTATCTATATCATTGGTAGCGATCGAGGCACCAATAGTACCTGCTATACCAGTTTTAGAATTCAAGACTACAGCAATTGCCACTCCCCCTGCATCAGCAGTAATGGTCGGAGTATCAATAGCTTCCAGTTTAATTTCTCCACTGGCATTAACATCAGCGCCATTCCGAATGGCTGCTTCAATTACATTAGTGATATCGTTATCAGAACCAGTTCCAGCCCCAGACAAGCTCAATCCCGTTGTACCGCTGCTCTGGCTTCCCGATACAGTTCCCGCCATACTTCGTGCCACAATAGTGGACTTTGATTCAGCTTTCAGGCTAATATTACCGCCTGTGGCATTAACTTTTGCCTTGTCAATTGTGGCTTTAACATTATTGTCAATTGTATTGGTTGCCTGGGATGCTCCAACTGTGATTGCCCCAGTAAATTCCTTTCCAGCAGCTATCCCAATAGCCACACCACCAGCGTCAGCAGTGATTTTCGACTCATCTTTTGCATAGAGGGTCACTGTGCCTACACTGGTGACATTAGCAGAATTGTCAATAATCGCTGTAATGGTGGTACTAATTGTATTTCCAGACCCGGCCCCAGCCCCAGCAAAAGCACCACTTAATCCACTGGTAGTTTGAGTGCTGGAAACTGAACCACCTATACTCGCCGCTTGGATAGTTGCAGTGGAATCTGCGGTAAGGGTGATAGTACCTGCCGAGATAATGGTGGCATTATCTATATAAGTTTTGATAGAGGAGTCAGTAATTTTATTAACTGATGCTGATGCACCTACGGAAATAGAACCTGATCCCTTTCCTCCTTGAGCCAAAGCCACACCCACACCACCAGATTCAGCATAAATTTCTGAATTATCCTTGGCTGTCAGGTTTAAGGTTTTACCACTGGTTTTAGTCTTAACCAAACCTTCACTAATAAATGCTGCAATGGTGCTAGTGATGGTATTCTTAGAACCTGCTCCAGCACCAGCGACACTAAAGCTACTGTTAGCAGGATTATTGGCATTAGAACCAGCACCAGCTAAACTGATAGCAATTATTCTTGTGTTTGATGCTGTTGCTTTTAGTTCAATATTGCCTGATGTGGTAGCTACAGAATTATTGATCACCGAGTTGAGACTGTAAGCTCGGATCGTATTTGTTACATCGTTTGTAGCTACTGAGAATCCAGCAGTTACGGCAGTAGTTTGTTCCCCTGCTCCAGCCAAGGAAAGGCTATATCCAATCACACCTCCAATGGCATAAATCTGGGAAGTATCATCAGCCAGTAGTTTTAAGTCTCCTGTGGCATCAATGATCGCATCTTTTAAGAACGCTTCTGTCTTCTTGTTCTTAATAATATTTTGGGAGAAGGAACCCGGCACATTTACCGATGTGTCTGAACCAGTGGCGGCTGTTGTGCTTGAACCCGCCAAGCCTATGGAGAGAGAAATAACAGTATTATCCTGATCAGCTTCTAGGGTAACGTCTGTACCTGCTACCGTTGCCCCAAGGATGAATGCTTGGGTGGTACTGTCAAACTCATTCAAACTATAAGAGCCAAATAACCCAATATTTGTAGATTTTTGAGTTTTCAGTTTAGAGGTATTAATTGCCGCTCCACCAGAAAATGTCCCAACAAAACTATCATCGTTGGCATTAAGTTTGATATTGCCGTTATAGGCTCTAACTGTGCCAATATCATTAATATACGCTAGAGTAGTGTCATCTATGATATTGATTGCCACATTACCCGCCACAGTCCAATCATATTGGGTTCCTGCGGTTGGTTTGGGTTTAGGTGGATCAGCATTGATGGCAGCAGCTAAAGCTACTACGACAAAATCTCCCGTATTTTTTGCTGATACATCAATGTCACCAGTGCTAATAATATAAGTTCCCTTGTTACCTGGTGTTTGGTCATTATCTTGCTGTTCTTTGCCAACAATGGCTTTAGTATATCGAGTTACATCATTAACTCCTACACTAATACCAACACCTACACTGTCCGTTTGTTGAGCAGCACCAACTACTGTCACATGAGTGTTATCACTTTCTGCTTTGACTGCAACTCCTCCACCATCAGCTTTTACGCCGCTTTCAATTTGGGCGATGGTTGTACTGGTTTGCCCTACGCCAATACCACTACCAGTAAATCCATAGCTTTCGGCATCACCACCCCCCTGCACTAGGTCAAAGAAGAATACATTTTCTTTGGCGATGACTGCTAATGCTGTTTTCTTCAGGGGGTCAATGCCAGTATCACCCAGTGGGCTTGTGGTGATGACAACGCCATCATTGATTTTAGCGATCGTATTGTTATCTACTGTTTGAACTAATACCGAAGCACCAAGACCATTTTTTGCTCGATTACCAAAGATATTAAATGCTTCAGTGGGATCTCCTTTTTGAGAAACTTTAATAAGGGAATCAACATTTACAGCAATGTGGATAATACCAACAACATTAACCATCGTCATTTCTGTATTAGCTTTTACTAGTACAGATTGTGTATTAATGATTGTAAAGACTTGAGAGCCAATACCAACTCCAGTTAAGTCAACAGCATTACCACCCAAGGCATCCTGATAGCTATTTGCCAATTGAATGTAGTTCGCATCAGCAGCAATGACAAAATATCCCCTATTAGCCGTGAGTCCACCGATCGCAGTTCCACCTGTACCAACGGAATAGTTGATCATGTCTCCTGTTTTTAAGCCATGACCGCTAATTTTAATTAGGTTATCGCTGGTATTAATTTTTAGTTTATTCTCATCATCAGCTTCGGTTTTGTCATCACCACTCAAACTAGATGTGTCAACTATTGTTACTGTTTTCTTTGACCAGGAATTAGTTAAGCTAACTTTTTGGACTCCAGAACCTAATGCTGTAAATTGAATTGCCGTACCACTAATGGATTGAGCGTAGGTATCTGCCAATTTAATAGTGTTGGCATCAACAACAATCACAAAATAGGCACGATTACTAAGTCCACCAATAGCATTTCCGCCAACAAAGGAATAGTTAATTAATTGCCCTTTTGTTAAACCGTGGTTAGCAATTTTAATCGTGCCATCGTTGAGACTAACTACGCTAGAACTAGCGGCATCAAAGTTTCGGTCAGAGCTATAGTTATTGTCCTGATTAATTTGAGTTCCAGTAATAGTTGAATCGTTGGGATCTCTATAACCAATAATCGCTTCAGATGTATTGTTGTAATCCAGGTATGATCCAGATAAGGCAAAACCTATTGTGCCTCCTGATATTTCTCCTCCTTTTTTCGGATCTTTCTTACCTTTATTTTTTGTAGTGACGAAGGTATTAAAAATCCGACTAGGGAAACCTAGTTTACCATCAAAGAGAATATCCTTGGTTAGTAAAATCACATTTCCTATGCCTTGTTCTGCTTCATTTATTGCTGGAGTCTTTGGGTCATCCTTAAAGGAATAGTCTTTCTTGAAATCCAACAAAAAGGGATAAATGAGGTCAGATGTAACTGAAAGTTGATTGCTGGCATCAACGATCGCTCCATCATAAATTCTGGACTTAACAGTATTGGTATAGAGTCCCAGCCCAAAGGAAAATGCTACAGCAATCCCATCTCCGTCTTTACCAGTAGCAGCGTCCACGAAGGTTTGCAGTTTTTGTTCTATGGAGGACTTAACAGTAACATTTCCAGTGGATTTTAAAACTGCTGATGGACCGACTGTGGCAAATACATCATGTTCAAACAAGTTTAAGGCAAAACCAAATCCAACAGAGGAACTTTCCTCACCATTCATGTTTCCTTTTTTATTCTTGTCGGTTTTTCCGGCCAACAGATCCTTTGTCTGGGCAGGCTGAAAAATTGCTGTGGCTGCTGGGAGTAGGGAGACAGGATTGGCAAGCAGGTCATTAATTGTGGGGTTAGAACCAGTAGCTCCTTTAGAGGATGATTTATCAGTTGCTTTTAAAGAGGCTGTTACAGAAATACCACTGCTGCCTTGTCGGGGATTTTTCAGGGTATGTTCTGTACCCGCACTGGCAACGGTGGCATCTAGATCAATTCCCGCAGCATTAATGGCCTCTGGCAAGGATTCAGCTAATTGAATTGTATCCTGATCAATAACAACAACATGATAATAGGTTTGATTCTCTAAACCACGTAGCGGTGTATCCTTGACTGTGACATTTCTGGTGGTTTTAAAATTATGAAGCGAGCCAGTTCCTCCGGCTTGTATATCTATGGAGGTGTCGTTGGTGGCAGTGTAGCTTTCTGCGCTGGACTTGGAAGTAGCAAGTTTTATGTGAGTATCGTCAATGACTATTACATAATAAACTGTGCCTTTAGCCAGGTTGCCGATCGCTGTGGAAGTTTCACCCAAGTAGCCTGTTTGATAGGTAACTGCATCGCCTGTTGTTAGGTGGTGCAGACTACTGAATGTAATGGTGTTGCTTGTCAGATCCACGTCAGTTGCTGGATCAAATGACAAGTTCATTGTCATTGTTTGGGTGGTTGAGAACTGGGGATCGACTTCATAGTAAACCGCATCACCAGTAGTAAAACCATGATTGGTGATTTTGATGGTGTCGTTGTCTTTACTTACAACAGTGCTATTGGTAGGGTCGAATTGATGGGGAGTCTTGGTAAAAGTGAATGTTTGGGAAGCCGAACCTAAGCCAGTCAGAGTAACAGCAGTGCCATCAACAGAATCGTCGTAGGTGGATGCCAATTTAATTGTGTTTGTATCCAGAACAATGGCAAAATAACCTCTTTTGGAAAGTCCACCAATGGCAGTTCCTAATGCGGGATCATAGTTAATTACTTGCCCTGTTACTAAACCATGATTAGCGATCGCAATTTTGCTATCGCTCAAATTAACTATACTGTTACTAGAAGCATCTATGGTTTTCACTACCTGGTCTAGTTTCAGGTAATTCAGCAGTTGCGATGAACCAGCAGTTTTGTCACTATCAATTAGATCAATATCTGCTATTCCTGTGGCTGCTCTATCAATGGTTGATGCCAATTTAATCTTGTTTTGATCTACTGCAATTACATAGTATTCACCTTGAGTGATTAATCCATCAAGATCATTACCATTATCATCACTGAAATAAGTTACTGCCTGACCGGTTGTTAAGCCATGATTAGTTAGTGTGATTTCTTCTGTATTAACATTCAGCGCTGTAGCGGCATCGAAGAATAATCCACCTTGGGGAGTTAGGCTTTGTTTAACTCCAGGGTTAAGTCCGGTGTTATCTAAATCTATAGCTGTTTCTTTTACTAACTTGATGGTATTGTCGTCTATTTTAACGACTGTATAGGTTTCTCCATCACTCAGACCACCAATACTTGTACCGCCCCCATTACTATAAATAAACTCATCCCCTGTTTTAAATTGATGATTGGGAATTGTAATGGTGTTGTTGTTGACATTTGATAGATCAATGATCTTACCGACAAAGGCAGAACCGGAGGTAATTGAACCATTGGCTTGGGCCTCAATATTCGTGTCGTCCCAATTAGCGGCAATCCCAATACCCGCGTTGCCACTAATGTAGATTGCTGTGGTAGCTTTGGCATCACTTTTGACTGATCCCTCTGCCTTCAAACTGACGTTCCCTTTGGCAATAATACTGGAGCCATTGTCCATAATTGCCTTAGATGTGGTAGCGGTATTGGCAAAGGCGAATGAAGCCCCAAATTCGTTAGCATTGGCAGGAGCATTTTCAGGGAAAAACGAACCTAAAGTATTAGCAAATACTCTAGCACCTACTAATGCGGTTGTTGTTACTTTTGATCCGACACTGACATCAGAGCCGCCTTCAATGGTGGTGCTACCTTGAATAAAGGTTTCGGCTGTACCTGTAGCTCTACCATAGGCAACTGCAAAGTGAGAAAGGGGATTATTTAGTTTGTCTCTTGTGATAGCTTTAACGCTATTGACTGTACTAATTGCTTGGACACTACTATCTACAACCGATGTAGAGGCAATATCAACTTTGCCACTGGCAGATATGAAGGTGTTATTAATGGTGATTTGCGTATCCGAACCACGCACTTGTACGGATACAGGAATTAATAAATTTTGTAATTCATACAAAGTAGATTGCACAAAAGGTGCAATTATTGCTTTTTGCACTCCTTCGGGGACTTCTGAATAAGGGTTTTTATCTTCAGCGTTAGCAGTTATTGTAACCTTAGCTCCCTTGATTGTTGATCCTTGTAGGTTTATATCAACTTTCTTATCGGAGTAATCCCAGATCGAAAGACCGGCTCTTAATACTAAAGCTTCTCCCTTGAGGGTTATGTCACCTGCTTTATTAGTAGTATCGCTGCCTAGAACGTGAGCTAGGAGTTTTGATCCAGTTTTGACTTCAATTTGGGGATCTGGTGTCAGTGCATCTTTGATAGCAGCAGCAAAGAAGAAATCAGGATGATCACGTAAATCAACTATGGCATTTAGGTTAATGCTACCTGAATCACCTGTGGAGGCATCTGTTAACCAACTAGCGCTAGTAGTTCCATTGACTAAGCGGGTAGAAATGACGACATTATCTAAAATTTTAATTTTGGGGGCTTGAATGGTAATATTCTTAAAGCCGCCACCACCGATATCACCGTTAATTGTCACTGTGTCTGTGGCATTAATAGTTAGGCTGTCGCGATCGCCTACCCCATCTCCAGAAATTTTCCAGCCTCCATCTAAGGTGAAGTTACCAACTACGTCCAAGGTAACATCTCCGGTCAGAGTAACGTTACCACCAAAGGTGACATTATCTCTATTTTCTACAGGACCTAGTGCAACTACATTTCCATATTGTTGTTTTCCACTGATATTGCCAGAAAGGGAAGCAAATACGGAATCATAGCCAGCGATCGCGCTATCTTTGAAAGCCAGCCCTGCTTCAATTAATCCTGTTTGTACCTCTAAATCCCAGTCTCCACCTTTATTTGTACCACCTGTTAAATCGTCGGATGCAGCTACATCAGCACCAGTAATTGCACTCAACCTTTGGACTAGGCTGACACCTTCTTCAGTAGCAGCAAAGTCACACCCATAAAGGATAATATCTGCATTCTGGGTGAGGTGTTGACCCCAGCTAGTTAAGTTACTTTCGTAACTGTCTAATGTGTTGAAGTTTAAGTTGGTAGAACCCAGTTCTAAGTCACCTTGACTACCGTGAGTGGCAATATAAACAGACTCTATTCCTTGATATCTTTGCAAGACTTCGCTGATTTGAAAGACTCCATCTTGGGTTAAGTCTAATTTAATTACTTCGATATTGGGATTAATCCCATCTATCAAACTCTGATAGTTGTCAATGTTAGGAGCAATAAAGAGGATTTCCTTGGGATGATTTAATCCTAAATGGTCTGTGGTGCCGTTAGGAATCAAGGGGTTATAACTTTGGGGATTGAGATCCAAGGGATTGTAATTTTCTGGTAATGACATGATTTTGTTCCTTTTTGTTAGTAGTAATAAATAAGCGAACTTGGTGAGATGATATTAAAACTTGATACTGGAAAAGTGACTTACAATAAAAATTCCAAAATACCCCCATTTTCAGGGGATATATTAAGCTCTCGGATAACTAAGAGAGGGTATTTATCTAGCTGTGATTAATTCCTGGTTTAAGGCTTCCGGTGCGTCTTGTAGAATGGGAAATTTAGGAGCTATAAATTTGGTGTTGATGATTTCTTGATAGGTTTCTAAATCTGTTTTCCAGTTGTTTAAACTTTGTGTAAGTGATGCAAGTCTGCCTTCCTTAGTTTCACCTGTAACGTTGTAGCTAAAGTTGCCAGAAAATAAGACAATGGGACTTGATGCTTGTTCTGGTTGGTGGAGTTGACCTTCGTTGATGCTGAGGTTAAATTGGGTATGTTTTAGGGTAAATGTTAATCTGATTGTTGGTTGAATAGGTTCTTGTCCCACTGTTTGCCAAGGTCCTGGAGCTAGTAAACCTTGCATATAGTTTTGCACTTCTGCTTCTCCATCTGTTTCTGTGGGACTGGCATAGCTGCGAAGATTAATTCCTATGGCTTGACATTCTATATTTGGTAATGCTTTGAGGTATTTGTGAGCGATCGCCGCAATTTGTAAATCTGCAATATTTTTATCTCCAAATACTTCTACAAACATCAGACGTTCCGGTTGAGCAACCAAACTCAGGGCATTTGTGAAAATAACTTGAGAACCTTGATCTCCTACTATTGGCTGTTGCGCTAGTTCCCAATCCATAGGGATAATATCGCTGCATTTGAGGAAATCGTGAGTCAGAATACGTGGGTTGTGGTTGCTGGTGGCAATGATAATGCTGAGGTCTTGAAATATGGTGTTAGGTTTCATGATGATGATGCTTTCCTGGATTTATATGGTTTTTGATACAAGGGATCTTCTAATTCTGAATTTAGTGGCTGTAGCGGGTCAGAATTATAGGAGTTTAGGTTCATGATATCATTTATGCTCATTCAAGCGAAGTCCTTACAAATTATATATTTTCAACACGAATTATTCATTTGATTCTGTAAATAGTTAACTGGGCGGTTAGAAACCGCGTCTACACAGGCAAAACCCAGATGGTGCGTGGGTTTAAATTCCCTTCATCTCATTCCCAGTCTCTGACTGGGAATGAATTCTAGAAGGCTCTGCCTTCAATGATATTAGAGGCAGAGCCTCATCAACTGCATTCCTAGTCAGATACTAGGAACGAGATGTGTTAGGGATTTGAGCTTAAGTTGACACCAATGAAGCTCTTGCTTTACCCCTACACATCTGGGTTTTTTGTCATTTGGCAAAAGTTTAAATCTCACCCGTGTTTAGTATACCTTGATTTTTTGATCCTTACTCAGCGATTATTTACTAGGTACAGTGAAGGAAAAATTAAAAGGGAGAACATTTTGGTTAGTCCTAGAATTTAATGCCCAACCTTTATTAACCCAAACAAGTTTTCCAGAAAAATTATAAGTCCCAGTGGGAAGAGGCTTTTCATCCTTTGTCGGATAACTAATCGGGAATTTACGGCTACTTTCAGCTACTATTGATGTAGGTAGGCCTACCTGACTGAGAATTTCCTTATCCCCTTGTTTAAGTGTCCATTCAATATAGGGACGAGTTGAACCATTACCAGTATTTTGGACACCAAGTAATATTTTTCGTTCTTTAGGATTATATTCAACGCCTGTAATGTTGAGATTGGCGGCAGTTTTACCTTGACGAGCATAAACGGTTGCCCCAATTCTGGTTACAAGACCCATTTTTACAGTGACTACATCCTTAGGTGCATTGGGGTTATCAGGAGATTCAGCTAATGATTGAACATACACTACCGCCCGATACTCTTTATTAGTGATATTTCTGGGAATACGAGTCACGAGTCGCACCTGTCTAGATTGTCCTGGTCCGACTGTTAACTCACGGGGAGAAAATACAATATAGGGGGAAAGGTCGGCTTTACTATTAGGTTCTGAAGCGAATCCTCCATCCGTATAGGAAAAAGGTTCGGTATAGAGTCGAGCGCGAACAGGGTCAGTAGTGCTGGCATTGACGATGGTAAATGCCCCTTCGGACTTACCACCTTCGCTATTTAACTCGACAATGCTTGGAATCAAATTTAAGGATTGTGCTTGAGCCATTTGGCCAGATAGCACCAGAGGGAGTCCGATAAAACTTCCCCAAGTAAGGACGCGGATACCAAAATTAAGGATATTTTGCAGAGAAGAAGGGTAAATAGTAAACATAAAGCACTTTCTGATGTTATGAGGTACAGTTTTTTATCGCAAAACTCGTAGGGGCGCAGGGCCTGCGCCCTCCATTGCGCCCTCCATTGCGCCCTTCATTGCGCCCTTCATTGCGCCCTCCATTGCGCCCTCCATTGCGCCCTCCATTGCGCCCTCCATTGTATTTCATAAGAATGAGAATTGCTGTAGGTATACTGAAAATAACTCTACTGATTTTGTCAGTCAGGTGCATTGCTTGTTTTTAAGGTTATAGCAAATTGTCATCAAACCCAGAACAAGAACCCTACCCCCTCTCCGCAAGCGATGAATGGGGCTAGGATGTACCTTGTAAGTAGTGAGACAGAATTAATTACACAATGTTATTGCGTTAGCGCAGCGTGGCGTTAGCCATACGGAACGAAGTGAAATCAAGCAATTCCAAGGGTTGTGATTGCTTCCCTTCGCTCGCAATGACTAAATATCTCCAAAAAAGAATGTAGAGACGTTCCATGGAACGTCTCTACAAGAGTTCTAGGATACGCACATTTAATTTCTGGAGATGTCTACTGTAAATATTTTTGTCCAATTACTTATGATTGGAAATCGCTGTAATTTAATCTAGCCATGCAGATACCTTTCATGGCAGGTATCTACATGGCTATGGGAACGCAGATTAAGTGCTGTCTATAGAGGAACTGCCGTTACTAAAACTGTATATTTGTAGACACCTACGGGAATAGTAGACTTAACTTGAGCGTTCATATCAACAGTCCAGTCTATTGGGTCAGTAACAGCAGTAAGGTCAGTACCAAGAATGAAACCATCGCTTCTGACAGAGGTACCAGCAAGGCCTGTACCAGGGGATGCGGTATAAGCTACTACGTTCCCCTGGATAGCGGCAGTGGCACTAGTTAAAACTGACTTGGTACTAATTAGAGTAAGAGGACTGTTGGCTGCATCAGCAACAGGAGTGTCTACAAAAAATACTGTGCCTGAGTTGCATGTAGATGTAAATGCTGCTGCGACTGGGCTGACACCACTAACTGGGTCCAGTGCTGCGTTATTGACAGCGCCAATAGTTCCCAGGTCACGACCTTTGGCTATAATTGTACCCGATTGGATATTGGTGAACAAACAGTTAGCCTGAGCAACACCTGTAAAGTCCACATTCAGTTCTTGGTCAGCCTTAGCTACGGGTGCTAATAAAAAAGAACCGCCTAATACAAGAGCAGAAATCAAAGAAATATGTTTCATTTTTTTAATACCTAAAGTAGATGTATCTGCCGAAGTTAGTTTTGATAAACAAAACAATTAACTCCAGTGTTATCACTATAATCCTTTTTCTATATGGTATGGACGAATTTAAGAAAGTTAAGTAAAGTTCATTAATTACAATTCTGAAAATCGGTTTATAATTTGGTTTTAGCTATTCAGGAAAAAAAATAAACTTAGTAAAATTTTCCTTAACTTCCTTAAATTCATCATTTTTTAAGTTGAGTCGTGAATGGGCGCAGAGAGCGGGTGGGGGATACCGAAAGATAGAGGAAATAAGTAAGAAAGTTAGATATACTAAATATCTCCCAAGCCTTAGATGCGCCCAGTCGTGAAAAACCAAAGAAATCGCCCTACATACTTATTAACCAAGTTGGGTGAGAAAAAAATAATTAATACTCTTACTGAAAACCACGTAAACCCTCGTAATAGAGTTACTTGGGTAAAGAAAAAGATGCAAAATACTAATAAAATTATAAGTGAAAATACGATTCGTAAAATTTTAACAAAGCAGGGTGTTGAAGAGTATGCAATTAAAATAGTATTTAAGGCATTGAATATATCATATAAGCGTAACGTAGATGTCATTTTAGTTTCAAAAGATATAAATACTGCGAAGAGTTGCCATCAAGACTTCTTTCCTGTTGAGAACAAACATTCTAATTTTTTCGGTAGAGATGATGACATAGCAAGGCTTAATACTCTAATCAATCAACATCGAAAAATGATTGTTATTCAGGGACCAGGAGGACTAGGTAAAACAACTTTAGCCAAGCAATATTTAGATAATCAAGGGTTTGATTTAGTTTTATCCCTAGAAATGGCTAGGGAGACTGGGAACATCATTAGCGTAGAAAGCGTAGTTGAAGAATGGCTGCAACAATACTTTGAACAAGAACCAGGAAGGGAATTTGGTATTGCACTCGCAAGATTAAAAAAACACTTGCAAAATCGCCAAGTCGGGATATTAATTGATAACTTAGAACCCGCACTAGATAAACATGGTAGGTTCATTCAAAATTATAGTCGTTATTTAGAATTATTCAGGGTTTTAGCTGATGCAACTGTGCAGTCATTTACGATAATTACTAGTAGAGAATGTTTATTTGATGACCGTGTTGATATAATCTCTCATTATTATTTAAGTAGATTAGGTGTATCAGCGTGGCAAGAATTTTTTGCATTTCACGAAGTCGAGATTGATATTTCTTTACTAGAAGAAATGCACATAAAATATGGGGGTAATGCAAAAGCTATGCACGCCCTAGTTGGGTCAATAAAAACAGATTATGAAGGAGATGCAACTGCTTATTGGCAAGAAAGTTGTACTTTGGTGGAAAGAGGATTAAAAAATTTAGTTGTCAATCAATTTAACCGATTGCAAAGTTTAAATCCAAATGCTTATAAGTTACTGTGTCGGTTAGGGTGTTATCGCTATCAAGATATACCGCAAGTTACCGAAGATGCCTTACTAGCTTTGTTGTGGGATATTCCTGACCAGCAAGAGCGTATGTATATAATTAGAAGTTTAAAAAATTTGCGTTTGTTTGAATTTGCCAAGGGGAAGTATTGGCTGCATCCACTGATTACAGAAGAGAGCGTAAAAAGGTTAAAATCAAGTCAAGAATGGGATGAAGTTAACCGAAAAGCCGCCGAATTTTGGAGAGGTAGTGTAACAGGGGAAACGCATCTATACTGAAAACGGTTAGTAGTTTAACCAAATATGAAACCCCTCTGGTAAACCTCTCCCTAACCCTCTCACTAACCCTCTCCTAAGAGGAGAGGGAAAAGGAATAATATTTACAGCAATTCTCGTTCTCATGAAATAGAATGGAGGGCGCAGGCCCTGCGCCCCTACGGGTTTGGCGATAAAAAAGTCCAGCTTCTAGCCGTTTTGAGTATACTAAACACGGGTGAGATTTAAACTTTTGCCAAATGACAAAGAACCCAGATGTGTAGCGGTAAAGCAAGAGCTTCATTGGTGTCAACTTAACGTAAAACATCTATCCCGCAAAGAACTCAAGTCATCTCATTCCCAGTCTCTGACTGGGAATGAATTCTAGAAGGCTCTGCCTTCAATGATATTAGAGACAGAGCCTCATTAACTGCATTCCTAGTCAGAGACTAGGAACGAGATGTGGTGGGGATTTTAGCTTAAGTTGACACCATTAAGCTTTTGCTTTACCCCTACGTTTAGAATCAAACAATCAAGCCGTTCTGAGTATATTTTGTGGCTTACTCTAAGCGACAGATGTTAACTCAAGACTTGCAGCAGGAGTCGCTGATTCTCCGTTATTGGGAGCAGACTGGTCTTCTGGAACATCTACATTTAAAACAGCACTAGGGGCGCTAGTTAGAAATTGAATTGCTCCTGCAACTTCTTTGTAAGGACAATTTTGCAGATAGCCAATCAATCCGTCCCGTTGACGATCTGTAATCAGATAAACGGTCTGTTTAACGTTACTCATAAAACCTCACGGTATGTGGAAAACTTTTTTGGGATTTTAGACATTCTGGCGTTTTTCCACCCTGTACGGGCAGAGTTACTTTAAACACGGTAAAAGTACATTAGTTGTCTCTAAACATACTATTAACAAGCAAACAGATTTAACTGTTCAATAGACATCTCCAGAGATTAAAGATCCTTGACCTTGACCCCCTGTAGTAGAGATGTTCCATGTAACGTCTCTACCATCTTTTCTGACCCAGGTTGGGACGCTCTACCACTTCTTCTAACATACTTCTAAGAGGGTGTTTGAAAAGTATTAAATAAAACCAATAATCTCCAAAAACCTAACCCCCCTGCCCCCCTTCCCTACGTTAGCGCAGCGTGCCGAAGGCTGGGAAGGGGGGTTTCAAGGCCTCTCCCCGCTTCGGGGAGAGGTTTGGAGAGGGGTTAATTTATACCTTGAAAACTTTTAAAACATCCTCTAAGATACAAGGTTGGACTGAGGTACGTTCACGAAGTGTGGCATTAGCCATAACCCAACAAATGCGTCGGGTTGCGCTGTCGTTTAACCCGACCTACAAAAAATGGACAAGGTATTGTTAATAAAATACACTATTATCTATTTTAGATCAATACTTTTTCTTTTATGTCTAACTCAGTTATATTACGGTTTAAGTCTCAAATTTAGCTGTTGATATGGTTCGGAGGATTGGCTTAGATCTATTGTTTTCGGTGCTGCGGGGATATTATTAATGAAAAGATTATAATTAGGGTCTATTAATCCCTCTAGATAATAGATACCGTCCGCACTAGTAATAGAAAAGACTCTGTGACTAGAGGTAGAAGACACAGCTTCAACCTTGGCACCAGACATAACTTTTCCTTGAGAATCAGTTGCAGTTCCTGATATCGTATAGGATCTAGCAAAGGGAATCAGGACTTCTGTAAAACCTCCCCCTGTAACTTCAATCCCTACAGCAGTATTTTTAGTAGGATACCAATCTAGAGGATAGCTAGAAGGATCTAAGTCAAGGCGATAAAGTCCTGGGTCAATGGGTACAACAATCTCATTATCAGTAACTTCTGATGGATATTGGGAAATAGGCTTGTTATTGAGAATCAAGAGTGAGTCGAATTTTTTGACAATTAAAGGCTCTGTTGGCTCTCTAGTACCGTTATTATTTTTATCTAAAAATGGTTTAAGTAGAATACCACTAAAAATGTCGCCTATAGGTGGAGAAGAATCTTTTAGGTAAACACCACGTTTGAAGTCAAAATTAGTTGATAGTGAAAGTTCAAATCTACCACTATTAGACCCCAAACCAACATTACTATAATTAGCTTGCAAAAATAAACCGGAAAAGATTTCGTGGGAGAAATTAGTCATAAATCCCGACCCATTTGAGCCAATAATATAACCTAATTCTACCTGCAATTTAGATTTATCTGGCTGAAAACGCCAATTGAGAGTTAGTAAAGAGTCCCCTTTAGAGTTGCTAGAACCAGGTGATGCAAGAGTTTGATAACTCAAACCCAGAGAATTATAGGAATTGCCTGCTTTTAATCTAGAGTTACCTAAGAGATTGTAAGTGAGGTTAGTTTTGGTAAGAAAATTACTACGAGAATGTTGGAGTTCAAGATTACCTATTTTGCCAGTTAAATCCCATTTTAGTTTGCTTACACTATTCCATTGTAGAGTTAGGGAAGCAGAAATTTTCCGGACTAATATATTAGTTCGCGCGCCAATGTTGTACCTAAATGGCGAACTAGCAGTGTAGTCATAGTTAAAATTACTAAATAGCGATAGACGGGGTAAAATAGTTCCACTAATATTCAAACTACTGCGTTGTAAATCTGTAGCTAAATTGGCTTTGATTTTAGGAGTGGGATTATACTGAATATTAGCATTAAAGTCCCAATCTGTGTTCAGAGTTGGAGTTAAAGCCGAAGCTGTAATTTGTAGGGGAGTATTTTCGGGTTGAAACAACAACTCTGTTGAGGCGGAAAAACCATTGTCATAACTAGCGATCGCTCCCAATGTCAGTTCTTGGGATACCCCATAACGATAGCTGGCAGCTAAAGACAAATCACTGAAAGTTCCTAAAAACTGTTTGTTATTAGTAAAATTATTGCGTCGTGTCCCGGCTGATACCATTAGAGAAGAAGTCTGGGAAGGCGACTGTCCAGGGATAATTGGGAGATTGACAATCCTTTCTTCGGGTTTAGATGTCAGTTTTCCTTGGGGATATAACAGTAATCGCACCTCAGAAAGGGTGACATCGTTAAAGCTGTATTTTCCTGATTCATCCACTAAAACCTCGGCAAAAAGCTGCTGATTATACCTAGAAAGTAATTGTACTAAAGTTCCTGGAGCGGCTTGACCTCTCACCGTTTGACCGAAACTGGTTGGCCGGACACGAGTATTTGCGTTTCCACCGTTCCCCAGGGGCATGGTAAATCCCCAGCGTTTGACGGCAGTTACACCCCAAAAAGGTTTGGGGCTAGTGCTACGCCAAAAGGGCTGTTGTGAGCCTATAAATAAATCGGTGGAGCTTTTGTTGAGAGTATAGCTGGCTGAACCTAATCTCAAAATGGTTTCATTTTTATTTTTGTCTTGGGTTCGTGTTTGATTGAGAGTAAGAAGCCATGATCCTCCTAGCAAGCTACCACTACTGGTAAATGTTCGGTTCTGACTACCACGAGAAGGGGAATTTTCGGTTGTTTCTTGTTTATTTATGGTGGTGACAGTGAATCGAGGCGCGGAAAGATGGGGGATATTCGTGAAGTCAATGGGCGGTTCAACGGGGACTTTGGTGGGGTCAGATTGGTTTGTGGCAGGATATTTAATTTGGATGCCATAATTATTAATGTCAAATTCTGGAGTAATACCAAACCAGTCTTTAACATCCCGTATAGACAACACAGCACCAATTTCGGGGTCGAGTTTGAGGCGGCTAAGATCAAGATTGAAGATAACTGTGCGTGATCGTAACTGTACCTGACCATTAGGCAAATTAGTCACCCGAATATTTAACGCCTTGATCATTGAATCATAGGGAACAAGCCAATCATCAAATTGAATTGCCTGAGAACCATCCTCAGTTCCCCTTATCAATGTACTTTTAACAACCATACGTCCATCTACTTCAATTGCAACAGGCAAAACACCCCATTGAGCAGCAATATTTTTAGGATCAATGGGGGGGATGGGTTGGGGGGATGGGTTGGGGGGAGAAGGGGCAGACTCATTAACTGGCGAGACTGCTGCGGTTTTAGGAACTTCTTGAGTAACTTCCTGATTTTTACTATTTGTTTCTTCTTTATTGAGTGGTTTGTTAGAGATTTTATCCGAGTATAGCTTATTTGAATCTATCACTCGCGGAATCTCTACTGTATCGGTAAACTCTTTAACTCCAGGCGTTATAGCAGGCTTAATTTGAGTTTGTGCAAATACAGCAACGGCAGGGTTTATATGCTTACAGTAGTGGTCATAATTAGGATGGTAGTTGAAACATTGGACAGATGGTAAAAAATAAAAAGTCATCTTTCTATATCCATGTATATCTAGAAAGAGTTCGATATACTCAACACGGCTTAATAATTTGATTCTGTGGGTAGGGGTAAAGCAAGAGCTTCATTGGTGTCAACTTAACGTAAAACCTGTAGCCCGCCTGGGAATGAATTCCCAGTCTAATAGCAGAAGTTGTCTGAAGATGACTAAATAACCCGGAAATTTTTGAGTAAGTAGGTGAACACAATAAAACCAAACTGTGTAAAGAAATGTAAAATCGCCCAAACCCTTTTCACTCTTGCCTCTTGCCTCTTGCCTTTTGCCTTGCCATAACGACAATTTTCAACGCTCACCTACTTAAACTAAAGTTTACTTTCGCTATTAGCCCGGAAATTCATTTCTGGGTGGGTGTGGAAGCCAACAAATAAGACATCTGTAGCTTAAGTTGACACCATTAAGCTTTTGCTTTACCCCTACAAATCTAGGTTTTTCGTAATTTTGTAAAAGTCCATGTCTCAACCGTGTTTAGTATAGTTAGTTATCTATAAGTAGGTGAACACAATAAAACCAATCTGTGTAAAGAAAAGTAAAATCGCCTAAACCCTCTTCACTCTTGCCTCTTGCCTTTTGCCTCTTGCCTTGCCATAACGACGATTTTCAATGCTAACCTACTTAAGTATTTGTGGTTGATGTGATGTATTTTTGTTTTTGGATTGTCAAAGTATTAATGCGACTAAACTAAGAGGATATTTAAAATTTTTTTAATGTATAAATCAATTTCTCTGGTAAACGTTCACGGAGCAATCAGCATGAAACCCAACAAATGCGTTGGGTTGTGCTGTCGCTTAACCCAACTACAGAAAGTGTACAAGGTAAGTAGTGAGACAGAATTAATTACACAATGTCATTGCGTTAGCGCAGCGTGGCGTTAGCTATATGGAACGAAGTGAAATGAAGCAATTCCAAGGGTTGTGATTGCTTCCCTTCGCTCGCAATGACTGTAAATATTTTTGTCCAATTACTTATTGCTGCTAGTTAGCAAATAAGTCCAAATCTGTGACTGCACCTACACTGCTGGAGGATACCAATTTGGCATATTTGGCAAGTACGCCTTTGGTATATCTGGGTGGAAGTGGTTGCCAATTTGCGCGACGGATGGCTAATTCTGCATCTGATATATTCAGTTGTAATAGACGATTATGGGCATCTATGGTAATGCTATCACCTTCTGCTACTAGGGCGATCGCACCACCTACAGCCGCTTCTGGGGCAACGTGGCCGACTACCATGCCGTAAGTACCACCGGAGAAACGTCCGTCGGTAATTAAGCCTACGGAGTCTCCTAAACCAGCACCAATAATGGCGGAGGTAGGGGCTAACATTTCTCTCATGCCGGGTCCACCTTTTGGTCCTTCGTAACGGATCACAATGACATCACCGGCTGTGATTTTTCCAGCGAGGATGGCATCTAAACAGGATTCTTCTGATTCAAATACCCTGGCGGGTCCTGTAATAACTGGCTTTTTGACTCCGGTAATTTTTGCTACTGCCCCTTCTGTGGCGAGGTTGCCTTTGAGAATGGCTAGGTGTCCCTGGGCATACATGGGGTTATTCCAGGGACGAATTACGTCTTGGTCTGGGCGTGGTTCGGCGGGGATATCTGCTAAAACTTCGGCGACGGTTTGCCCGGAAATGGTGATACAGTCTCCATGCAGTAAGTCATGGACTAGAAGCATTTTCATGACTTGGGGAATTCCGCCGGCTTTGTGTAAGTCTGTGGCTACATATTTACCACTGGGTTTTAAATCACAGATGACGGGAACTCTACCGCGAATGGTTTCAAAGTCGTCTATGGTTAATTCTACACCAGCAGCGCGGGCGATCGCTAAAAAATGTAATACTGCATTGGTTGAACCACCTACCGCCATAATTACAGAAATGGCGTTTTCTATGGATTTACGGGTGATGATTTGCCGAGGTAATATCTGCTTGCGAATAGCTTCAACGAGGACAACGGCTGATTGTTCCGTACTGTCGGCTTTTTCTGGGTCTTCTGCGGCCATAGTTGAGGAATAGGGTAAACTCATGCCCATTGCTTCAAATGCTGAAGACATGGTATTGGCTGTAAACATCCCTCCACATGACCCTGCACCGGGGCAAGCACCGCGTTCAACTGCTAACAGTTCATTTTCGTCAATTTTCCCGGCACTGTATTGACCAACGGCTTCAAAGGAACTGACAACGGTTAAGTCTTTACCCTCATAATGTCCGGGTTTGATTGTTCCACCATAGACAAAGATAGCAGGGATATTCATCCGCGCCATTGCTAACATTGCCCCAGGCATATTTTTATCACAACCACCAATTGCTAATACACCGTCCATACTTTGGGCGCTACAGGCTGTTTCAATGGAATCAGCGATGACTTCCCGTGATACTAGGGAGTATTTCATCCCTTCTGTTCCCATAGAAATCCCGTCACTGACAGTAATTGTCCCGAAAATTTGGGGCATGGCACCGGCGGCTTTTACAGCAGTTTGCGCCCTTTGTGCCAGTTCGTTAATCCCCATGTTACAGGGGGTGATGGTGCTGTAACCATTGGCTACACCGACTATGGCTTTGTTAAAATCTTCATCTTGAAAACCGACAGCCCGCAGCATGGCACGATTAGGCGATCGCTGTACCCCTTGTGTGATAGCTTTACTTTTAAGATTTTCTGACATCTATCTTTTTTCCTTCTTTACTATTATTGTTTAGTCTTCAGTATTCCTTATACCAAATTAAGATGTAGCTGCATAGAATCAGATTTTTGGAATTTTAACCGCAGATGCACGCAGATTAACGCTGATAAAGACGGATGAATTAAATAAATCCTGTACATCCTGATTCAGACAATTAAAATCCTGAAAATCCCATAATCCCGAAAATCCTGATTCAGACAAAAACACCTTTATATTTAGGATTAAATATCTTTTTAAACTGAAGACTCACAGCGCCAAAATTAATCAGCAACCCCACAGGAAAATCATAAGCGACAACATAATTTTTTACCTGTGATAAATGCACATCCTCCAAATTGATCAGCGCCTTCAACTCCACAATAACCTGGTCTTCCACCAGAAAATCTGCCCTGCGCGTACCCACATCAACACCATCATAATAAATAACTTTTTCCACCTCCCGACCAAAATTTAAACCCGCCTTTTTCAACTCAATTTCTAAACATCTTTGATAAATAACCTCCTGAAAACCATTACCCAGAGTATTATGTACCTTCATCGCACAACCATTAACCTTATATGTTATCTCATCCAACTTCATATAAATCCTCCACATCCAAAAAATCCCAACTCAAACAAAAAAATAAATCCTGAAAATCCTATAATCCTGAAAATCCTGATTCAGACAAAATCATTTACCCTTCTTAGCAAACTCCTGTGCCTTAGCTTGAGGGTCAAGTTGTAAATTCTTATCCCATTCTTTAGCTTGGCGGAAATTAGCCAAAGCCCCATTTATATCATCATTTTCTGCTAAGTTCTCACCTTGGATCACTAACACCGTTGCTGCTAATAATAACCGAGATGGAGTTTGGCAATCTTTTAATTCTGCCAACACTTGAGGATTACCAATCAAATAATTATTCAGCAAACTGCAACCACTGGTGACTAAATTATCTAAATTCAAATCCCATAAAATGATCGTCTTGTCTTCACTCCCAGAAGCCAGTTTTTTGCCGTCGGGGCTAAATCCCACACTATAGACATAACTCTCATGACCTTTGAGGGTATTCAGGAGTTTCCCTGTGGTCACGTCCCAGATTTTGATCGTCTTGTCAGCACTCCCAGAAGCCAGTTTTTTGCCGTCGGGGCTAAATCCCACACTCCCGACATAACCCACATGACCTTTCAGGGTATTCAGGATTTTCCCTGTGGTCACGTCCCAGATTTTGATCGTCTTGTCACCACTCCCAGAAGCCAGTTTTTTGCCGTCGGGGCTAAATCCCACACTCAAGACCCAACTCTCATGACCTTTCAGGGTCTTCAGGACTTTCCCTGTGGTTACGTCCCAGATTTTGATCGTCTTGTCAGCACTCCCAGAAGCCAGTTTTTTGCCGTCGGGGCTAAATCCCACACTCCCGACATAACCCACATGACCTTTCAGGGTATTCAGGATTTTCCCTGTGGTCACGTCCCAGATTTTGATCGTCTTGTCACCACTCCCAGAAGCCAGTTGTTTGCCGTCGGGGCTAAATCCCACACTATTGACATAACCCTCATGACCTTTGTTAGCGTAGCGTTCCGAAGGAAGGGTATTCAGGACTTTCCCTGTGGTCACGTTCCAGATTTTGATCGTCTTGTCACGACTCCCAGAAGCCAATTGTTGTCCGTCGGGGCTAAATCCCACACTCAAGACCCAACTCTCATGACCTTTCAGGGTATTCAGGACTTTCCCTGTGGTCACGTCCCAGATTTTGATCGTCTTGTCACCACTCCCAGAAGCCAATTGTTGTCCGTCGGGGCTAAATCCCACACTCCTAACTGAACTCTGATGACCTTTGTTAGCGTAGCGTTCCGAAGGCAGGGTATTCAGGATTTTCCCTGTGGTCACGTCCCAGATTTTGATCGTCTTGTCTTCACTCCCAGAAGCCAGTTTTTTGCCGTCGGGGCTAAATCCCGCACTAAAGACCCAACTCTTATGACCTTGCAGGGTATTCAGGACTTTCCCTGTGGTTACGTCCCAGATTTTGATCGTGGTGACACCACTCCCAGAAGCCAGTTGTTTGCCGTCGGGGCTAAATCCTACGCTATAGACCCAACTCTCATGACCTTTCAGGCTATTCAGGACTTTCCCTGTGGTCACCTCCCAGATTTTGATCGTCTTGTCTTCACTCCCAGAAGCCAGTTTTTTGCCGTCGGGGCTAAATCCCGCACTAAAGACCCAACTCTTATGACCTTGCAGGGTATTCAGGACTTTCCCTGTGGTTACGTCCCAGATTTTGATCGTCTTGTCACCACTCCCAGAAGCCAGTTGTTTGCCGTCGGGGCTAAATCCCACACTCCAGACCGAATCCTCATGACCTTTCAGGGTATTCAGGACTTTCCCTGTGGTCACGTCCCAGATTTTGATCGTCTTGTCACCACTCCCAGAAGCCAGTTGTTTGCCGTCGGGGCTAAATCCCACACTCCAGACCGAATCCTCATGACCTTTCAGGGTATTCAGGACTTTCCCTGTGGTCACGTCCCAGATTTTGATCGTCTTGTCACCACTCCCAGAAGCCAGTTGTTTGCCGTCGGGACTAAATCCCACACTCCAGACCGAATCCTCATGACCTTTCAGGGTATTCAGGACTTTCCCTGTGGTCACGTCCCAGATTTTGATCGTCTTGTCTTCACTCCCAGAAGCCAGTTGTTTGCCGTCGGGGCTAAATCCCACACTATTGACCGAACTCTCATGACCTTTCAGGGTATTAACTGCTAAGGCTAAGGCTTTGTTTTCTGGCTTCTCATTACGCTGCAAATACACCGCTTGGCTTAATGCTGCTGTCGTTGGTTCTTGAGTATCCAATGTTGCCCAAGATGCCAGTTTGACTTTTTGATTTACTCTTAATGCTTCTATCAAAGCGTTACCGCGTTCTCCCAAAGCAAACATGGCTTCACTAGATTTAGTTAAGGCTTGAATTGCATTAACATCAGCTTGTTGTTTTTGCGTTTCTGCCCTCTTTGCAGCATTCCAAGCTGTGACTGTTAACAAGGTCAATGCTACCCCTGCGGCCACTGAACCTGCTAGGGCAATTTTGAGAAAGCGATTGAGTTTAGCTTCACCAATTTTTCTTTGTTGTTTTTCCTGTTCCAGTTCTGCTATCACCGCTTTTAATTTCGGTTCTTGTTGCTGACGAATAAACAAAGCCAAATAATCATGAACTAATTGATAACGTTCACAGGGATTTTCCGGTAACAACACCACTAAACCAGATTTAACAAATATCTCTAATACTAAATCTAAGTTATTCTCAGTTTCATTTTTATCTCGTTCTAATAATGATTGCAAATTTTCTTCTAATTCTGCCTTAGTTTTTAACGGTCTTGTTCCTTGTTCGTCTGTGAGAAAATAAAGTAACAATTCGGCAAGTTCTTGATTTTTCTCACCGCAATCATTAACTATTTCCCCTAAATAACGTTTAACCAATTCTTGTTTGTTACCAATTTGCTGATATGCTGCTAAAGTTGTGATATTTTCTGTTTCTAATTGCGCCCCCACAACTTGTAATTCAATGGGACGAACTGAACCTACTTCTCCCGCTAAATCTTCTACCAGCCGATTAATTAAATCAGGTTCTAACTGAAAAGTTGTTTTTTGAGTTAAACTCTCAATCGTAGTTTTAGCATTTTCTGGTGTTAAATTACCTAATTTATACAGCACGCTTTTACTAAGAATACCATCACCAATAATATTCATATCGGGGATTTCATCACATTCTAATAAAAGATGCAAATAATCTACCCGCAAAGATAAAATTATTCGCAAAGATCCAATATTTTTATGATTTAGACATTTCCCTAAAAACTTAAAAAATTCTGTTCTGGCTTTATCGTCAGGACACACAAAGAAAAATTCTTCAACCTGGTCAAAAATTAACACTGTTCTCAGGTTTCTTTGTTCAATTTCTACCAGTTTTAAAATAAACTCTTCTTGAGTATCTAATTTTAATTCTGCTGGTTTTAATTTTGCTGGTAATACATCTAATAGTTGTTTTGCTAATTCTGGAAGCCAACTATTATAAACTCTAATTGTCACAGGTAAATTATCTTTAAACCCGATAGCTTTATTTTCCAAAGCAGGAATTAACCCAGCATTAACTAGAGAACTTTTACCCACTCCTGACTGTCCATGAATAACAATGATTTTTTTATCATTTCTCCCAATACTTTCTAATAATTTATCTACATCTATTTTCCGCCCAGATGCTTCAATTTCTGGAGAAATATTTTCTTTTTTAATGGTTTGATTTGTTTGTAGAGACGTTCCGTAATTTGTTTGTAGAGACGTTCCATGGAACGTCTCTACATTTAGATTTGTATTTTTTGCTGGTTTTAACCAACCTGCACCAATAAACGCCCGCAAACCAAATTGTTGTTCAATAGAACGAGATTCTAATTTGGTGTTAAAAGCTTCCAGATATTCTGTTTTTTGAAATAATAGTTTTTGTAAAAGATTGAGAATTTTAACATAAAGCTTTGGTTGATTATTGATAACCCCAATATCTTTAGCCAATTTTAAATTACTAATTGCTTGTTCATGTTGTTGTAATTTTTCTTGAGCTTGTGCTAGAATTAAAAATAGACTTTGACGATAATAATTTAGTAGGGGTAATTCATGAATTACCCCTATCCCTTGATTAGCAATTTTTGCTGCTTCTTGAAAATTTGATTGTTCAAAATTAGCTATTGCTAAAAATAGATAATCTTCCGCTATTTTCAAGATATTATTTTCAGCTTGATGTATTTCTAAAGCTTGTTGAGATAATATTTTTAATTGTTCCCATGCTTGTAAATCTTGGAGAATTAACCCAAATCTTGATAAAGAATTAGCAATTAAATCCAGACGTTGAGCATTTTTAAACTTTTCTAACGTTCGTTGTAAATAATTCCCAACTTCTCCCCCTTCCCTAGCGGGGAAGGGAGTTGAGGGGTTAGGTCTTAATTTTTCATAATTGCAAATTGTCAGATTATAAAGTATTTTCCCTTGAATTTCTAAATTATCCGTTGTTTGCCAAAAATCCCAACTTTGTTGATAGTAATTAATAGCTGTATCTAATTGTTTTTTGTTATATGCAATAAATCCTTTTAGAAAATTACAATTAGCTGCAAATTCTGGTTCTAAATCTTGACCATTTTTTTGTAAGTCTTGTAATGCTAATTCAAGTTCTTGTAGATTTACATTCAAATCATCATTTAAGACTTTATCTATTATTGATTTGAGTAAATTAATTAATTCATCGAAAGGAAGAGAAAAATTGATAGTAATTCCCCAACTTTCTAAATCAGGTGCAGATTCCATGATTTGTTGATATATTACATCATTAATCCATAGCACTACCGGATATGGACAATTATTTCTAAATTCTTCCCTGACTTGATTAGCTGAACTAAACATCTTTGATAAATTCGGTAAAGATTCCCAACCGACAATCATTAATGCTGCAATTTCCTGATCAAATTCTGCTTGAATAGCATTATACAATGTTCTTTCTGATGTTTGTAGCCGTAAAATCTGAATTTCAATCTGACATATTTGCTGCAATTCTTGAATAAGTTGATTTTGTAAGTCGAGATAATTGCATTTAGCTAAAATCAGTTTAAATTCTCCCTGAGAAGCTTCTAAAGACCATGCTAAATCTTCTAATTGCTGTGAGTTTGTCATATTTGGTAATTGATGATTCAATATCTTATACTCAAAATGTTTGAATTGTTTGATTCTATAGGTAGGGTAAAGCAAAAACTCATAGGTGTCAATTTAACGTAAAACCCCCGACTGGGAATTAATTCCCAGTCTCATAGCAAAAGTCATCTAAAGATGACTGAAAATCTGCAAATCCTCAAATCCCGAAAATCCTAATATGGCTTGCGCCACGCTTCGCTATCAGACAAAATATTAATCCTGCAAATCCTCAAATCCTGGATATCCTGATATGGCTTGCGCCACGCTTCGCTATCAGACAAAATATTAATCCTGCAAATCCTTTAATCCTGGAAATCCTGATTCAGACAAAATCCTCATTCAGACAATTTTTCCGATTCTGCTAAAATCGGATTGATATCAAACCATAATTCACCTTGATCTCGATATTCAAAGACAAATCTACTGCGGATTAATTTCTGATATCCTAAATCATCACTAACTTCCTTAGTTTCTTTGACATGACGTAATAATTGCCATTCTTCAGCAGAAAGTCTTAATGAGAAGTCGTTACGTTGGTCACGAATAATCTGCTCTAAAGTGTTACCCTGGAGAGGAAATTTTTTATCTTTCATAATCCAGGGGTTTAATAACTTTAAAATATCGCGCACATGACCACCGCTAACCTGACACAAACGGTCTAAAGTTGCTGGAGTATCAAAAATGTCGGTAATTTTATTTAAGCGGTCTTCTGGGGCTAAATTAGGAAATGCTCTAGCTAAAATCATCTGTCGCATTAGCGCTAATCCCCGTTGATGGATGCTACCATCTGAATAGTTAACAGGAACCATTGGTAATATTTTTGGGCGTTCTGGAAATCGTTGAGTTAGTATGCCATATTCATTGGAAAATTTCAAAGCTAAAGGCATGGTATAAATGACATGACAATTAAGTTGAGTTAGATATTCACCTTGGTCTACAAATATATATTCTTGTTGTGTGCGACCCCAGGGTTTAACCGTGTTCTCTATGCGGTCTAGGTTATCAACTATGACAACTAAACCATTTTTACCCTGTTGTTTGAGTTTAGAAATGGCAGGTTCTAAAAGTTCTTGATTAATTGCTTTTATTAAGTTTGTTTTCTGTGGTGCTAAATATTGATTTATTTTGGTTCTTAATGTGGGATCACTTTTCATTTTGGTGGTGATTTCCCCAATACCCAATGACAAAGATAATTTTTGTCCGTCAACAGTATAACCAATATCTTGACCAGCAAATTTACCTTTAACACCTGTAACTTCAGAGTTTAAAATATTCCATGCACCTTGAAGTAATTCCTGAAATTTTTTCGGTTCTTCGAGAACAATTTCCTCAAGACTTTTACTAATGCGACTAGCAATAGCTAAAAATACATCAGCAATATCTACATCTGTAATTTCTAGGTCTTTGCTAGATTCAAAATAGACAACATAAAAATCTGCTGCTTCTAATTCTACCTGCAACCGTAATAATTCTGTGGATTTACCGCAACCTATATGTCCAGTAAATAGGTTACAGGTAGGCTCATCTGGATTCCAAATTGTAATACTATCTTTAAGAGTGCTGATGATATCCTCACCACGCACTTCAGAAAAGTCAATATAACATTTTTGATCTTCTACATTCTGAGCCTTGAGTGTCCGTGCGGGGTTAGTGGCTTTATGAAAATCCTTAATATCCATCTTGTCAGTAGTATGATTGTCTTGGTAGTGATTAAGTATCCTTACTAGCAATAATACTTGTTTTTAAGTAATTAGAAAAGACTTTTCAACCTAATTTTCTGGATAAAATGGGGACTAGAAGGGGAAAAACTGTAATAAGACTGAACCTAAATTCCCTACAAAGTCCATAAAGCTGGGTTTACCCGCACTCACTGTTTCTGAGTAAGGCGTTTTTAATTCTGTAATAAAAGCTTGCGTTGTTTTTAGTCCTTCGGTATTTTTTTCTTTTTCAAATAATTCTGCTGCTATTTGAGCATCTTGTAAGGCCTTTTGTCTGTCTAAACTTTGATAACTAGCAATACCACGGGCTAAGTATGCACCGGCATAGTCTGGTTTAAGGGCGATCGCTTGGCTAAAATAATCAATAGCTGGTTTAAGATTCCCCTTTTCTGCTGCTGCTACACCCCAAGCATAAAAATCTTCTGATTTAGCAATTTGTGAAGGTATTCCTACCGCACCTTGAAAATTTGCACCTGTAATATTCGCACCTTTCAATTCAGCATTCATTAAATAGGTATCTCTTAAATCAGCACCAGTTAAATTTGCACCACTGAGTTTAGCCTCACTTAAATTCACACCAAATAAACTTGCACCGCTTAAATTTGCACCCCGCAAATCCGCACCGGCTAAATTTGCCCGACTTAAATTAGCACCCACAAGATTAGCACCGTTTAAATTTGCCCCAGCTAAATCAGCCATGACTAATCCAGCGTTACCAAGAAAGCATTTTGGACACTTTTTATTTGCCAATAACTGCCTAATATCCTCATAACTTGCAGCTTGAACTGCACCTGATAAGCTCACACTGAGTAAAAATACAGATGTTGCCAAAATTTTACTGTTCATAATTTATTTTTGTATTAATCCAAGTTTTTGGTTTAGTGTGGTCAGTTGTCAGTTGGTAATTATTTCCCCCTGCTCCCTACCCCTCTATCTCTTCCCTATTCAGCCAAGTTTAAACCAATAATACTGATAATGATAAAAGACATAGAGATAATTTTTACAACTGCTGTTTTCTCCGCTACTTGATAAAATTACATTGCTAGTTATCTATCTTTGACAAATGTTCAAAATTTTTACTCATTTTCGCAATTTAGCAATTGTTAGCTTGATCTGTCTGATATTAAGCTGGTCACTTCCCGTCCAAGCTGAGACTAAAATAGACCCCCAACTAGAAAAACAAGTTCTAGAAATTATCCGCAAACACCCAGAAATAATTATTGAATCTGTGGCAGCATATCAGCAGCAACAGCAACAGAATATCCAAAAATCACGGCAAGAATTTATCAATAATTTTCAAGCAAATCCTCAATCCGTAATTGGTGATTCTCCCACAATTGGTGCAACCAAATCAAAAACGGTATTAATAGAATTTTCAGATTTTGAATGTCCTTATTGTGCCGAAGCACATCAAACACTCAAAGATTTATTGGCAAAATATCCGAATAAATTCACCTTAGTTTATAAACATTTTCCCCTTTATCAAATTCATGATCAAGCATTACCCGCAGCTACAGCAGCTACAGCAGCATATAAACAAGGTAAGTTTTGGGAATATCATGATGCCCTGTTTACCAATCAGAAACAATTGGGTGAGACTTTATATTTAGATATTGCCAAAAAGCTCAATTTAAACCTCACAAAATTTGACAATGATCGCAAATTAGCTAATAAATCCATTGAAAAAGACCTATTATTAGCCCAACAATTAGGATTAGGTGGCACACCATCTTTTATTATCACCAGTCCAAATTTTGCTGGACCTGTAAAACTCACAGAAGTAGAAGAAATATTGCAAGGTAAACAATAAAATCTGATGATTTGGAATAATTTATACCAGTTTCATGGTTATTGCCAATAAATCTGCACCTTTAGCTAGAGGTGGCACTTATTAATTAAGTGTTCTAATTACAGTAAGTGTAAGGAGTAGTCTTATGAGAAGTGATGAGGATAACTTTTCGCTTCTCAATTCCTCTTTTGAAGCAGGAGTCACCGAGTCAGGAGTCAGAATAAATTAAGTAGGTGGGCGTTAAAAATTGTCGTTACTTCGACTTCGCTCAGTAACCTATGGCAAGGCAAGAGGCAAGAGTGAAGAGGGTTTGGGCGATTTTACTTTTCTTTACACAGATTGGTTTTATTGTGTTCACCTATTTCAAAAATCAAATTATTAATCCGATCATACTTTACATTTAATAGCAAATAAGATTACAACAGGTAATAAGTAGTTATCCAAAAAGATCACTACATTAAACAAAAAACGAGGTTATGAATGCGTTACCTGGGATTTTTGGTATTATTACCTATTACGCTGGCAACAACTTTTTCTGATCAATTACTCAAACATCCAGAATCTACTCTGCCACTGATTGCTAATAAAAATAATCAAACTTCATTAGCACAAACAAATTATCTGTCCACCCTAGAAAAACAAGTAATTGCGGAAACTAACAAAGTTAGAACAAATCCCCGTTCATATATACCTATTATAGAAAATTATAAAAAACGGTTTCAGGGGAATCGCGTCAAGATTTCTAGTAATACCTATTTAATTACCCAAGAAGGTGTAAAACCTGTGGATGAAGCTATAACTTTTTTAAAATCCGTCCGTCCCGTTGGTGCATTACGTAGCTCGAAAGGAATGTCTTTAGGTGCGCGAGATCATGTTAAAGACCAAAGACCAAAGGGCGCAACAGGTCATAATGGTAGTGATGGTAGTAACCCTAGCACTCGCATCAATCGTTATGGTAAATGGCAAAACACCGCTGGGGAAAATATCAGTTATGGACCAAATACAGCCCAAGATATTGTCATGCAACTAATAATTGATGATGGTGTACCTTCTCGTGGACATCGGAAAAATATTTTTAATCCATCTTTTCGGGTAACTGGTGTGGCTTATGGTTCTCATAAACAGTACAGAACTATCTGTGTAATTACTTATGCTGGTGGTTATATAGAAAAATAGATTTTTGATTCTCAAGATTTACACGGAAGATTTATGATTAACCCATAGCGTCTATCTTCCACCTGTAGGTAATCAATGACTCAGGCAAATTTGACCATTCTCTCCGATTTAGAACAGAAAGTAATTGCCGAAATGAACCTGGTGCGGACAAATCCTGCCGCTTATATACCACTTCTAGAAAGCTGGAAACAGAAATTTGAAGGCACAAAAATCAAAATCGCGGCAAATTCCTATTTACAAACCAAAGAAGGAGTTGTAGCTGTTGATGAGGCGATCGCTTTCCTTAAATCTACCACTCCCATCATTGTCTTACATCCCTCCACAGGAATGTCTTTAGCCGCAAAAGATCACGTCAAAGACCAAGGCGTAAAAGGTGGTATCGGTCATAATGGTAGTGACAGCAGTGATCCCTTTACCCGTTTAAATCGTTATGGTCAATGGCAAAGCACCGCCGGCGAAAACATCAGCTATGGTCAGAAAACAGCCCCAGATATCATCATGCAATTGATAATTGATGATGGAGTCCCCTCCCGTGGCCATCGCAAAAACATTTTTAACCCAGCTTTTCATACAACTGGCGTTGCTTACGGCAATCACATCACCTATGCAACTATGTGTGTAATTACTTACGCTGGCGGTTACATCGAAAAATAAATAACGTAGGGGCGCAGGGTCTACGCCCAATAAAGAGTTAACCTTTGCGCCTTTGCTTCTTTGCGCCTACCCTGCGGGATCTCTAAGAGAGATTGCGCGAAACATAACTTATATGGACATTTATGGGAAATCACACACCTAGAACCGTACCACTTAACTTCTACACCCAAGGTCAAGGATTTCCCATACTTGGTTTACATGGACATCCTGGTTCGGGACGTAGCCTTTCCGTCTTCACCAATCATTTATCACAACACTACCAAACCATTGCCCCAGATTTACGCGGATACGGCAAAAGTCGGTTTCAGGGTAAATTTGCAATGCAAGACCATTTAGACGATATAGAAGCCCTATTAGATCGGTTGAAAATAGAAAAATGCTTAGTATTGGGATGGTCGCTAGGAGGCATTTTAGCGATGGAACTAGCCATGCGTCTACCCCAACGCATCACAGGCTTAATTTTAGTAGCCACAGCCGCTAGACCTTGGGGCAATCATCCCCGAATTTCTTGGAAAGACAATATTTATACAGGAATTGCAGGTATATTAAACTATATGAAACCCAGTTGGCAATGGAATATTAATACTTTTGGCAAGCGATCGCTCTTTCGCTACTTGATTCAACAACACACATCCACAGCTTACAATTACATAGCTAGGGATGCCCTACCAGCCTACTTACAAACCTCATCAGCCGCTACAAATGCCCTCTACAGTGCCATTAGAGCAGGTTATAATCGCACCCCAGACCTTTGGCAAATTCAATGTCCCAGCCTAGTGCTTGCTGGTGAACAAGATCGCCACATTACCGCTGATGCCAGTTTAGAAACAGCCCGACACATTAACAACTCCCAATGGCAATGTTACCCCAACACAGCCCATCTTTTTCCTTGGGAAATACCCCAACAGTTATTAGGAGACATTGACAATTGGTTAGCCAATAACCACCAAATCATGAAAGTTTAAATTAGGCATAACTCGTTCCCAGGATTAGCCTGGGAACGATAACAGCCTCTGGAATTGGTAATTAGACTAATTTTGACCGCTAAAGACAGGCTTTACTTTACGGTCAATCCATTCCCCCAAATCTTCAGCAATTGTTAAAACAGTAGGCTTACAGCGTTTGATATTCACTATAATTCCCTGCGCCCCTTCAATTTCCAAATCCTCTACATAGCCATTGCTGGCTTTAGTAGCTGCCGCAGAACTGAAAAATGGACCGAAGTAGTATGTACAACTGGGATTTTGTGTAACAACTTCTACCCACCAAGCAAGACCGAGTCCATTGAATGTACTAATTAACCTCTCTTGGAAGTTATGCCAAATCGTTGTCATAGTTTTCGCCGATTTATAAACGTGATAACTGGGCGTGTGCAAATAGATTAAATTTATTGTCTTTTACAGTTGCTGACTTCGCAGACAAATATCCACGAGATCAGCTTTTGTACTATTGTTTTTTCAAAGCAATTGTCTGTAGTTTATCAAGATACAGTGTATTCTGCGATTTTTGACGATAAATTTCGTAAAGTGCCATACCAGTTGCCACCGACGCATTGAGGCTAGGAGTCTTACCTTGTAAGGGAATAGACACCAAAACATCACAGGAACGTTGTGTCAACATCCCCAGACCTTCGCCTTCACCACCCACAACTAAAACCACCGGTCCGCTAAACTTAACACTTTGTAATGGTTCGCTACCTGTAACCGCAGTTCCATAAATCCAAAAGCCTTGTTCTTTTAACTGTTCTAAAGCGCGACCCAGGTTGACAACTCTAGATACAGGAAAGGTTTCTAATGCACCTGCCGCCACTTTTACGACAGTAGAAGTAATTCCCGCTGCTCTTCTTTGGGGAATCACCAAACCATGAGCGCCAATAGCTTCCGCCGTGCGAATAATCGCCCCTAAATTATGGGGATCAGTAATACCATCAGCAACTACAATGACAGGATCAGTAATAGATTTGGACTTAGCAATCAGGTCTTCTAATTCAATATAGGCATAAGGAGCAATTTGAGCCGCTATTCCTTGGTGGTTAGCGCGACCAGTAATTTGGTCTAACCGCATTGGTTCAACTTCATCAATCACTGCGCCATTATCCTTGGCTTGCAAAATCAAATGATGGAATCTGGGATCATAACGAAGACGAGTAGTAATCCAAAGACGGTTAATACTGCGTTCATTTTCCAACGCCGTCAAAACTGGATGACGACCATAGATTAAATCAGTCTCTTCTGTGGATGTAATTTCTGGAAGTTCCTGGGAAGACTGATAAGAAGGACGATATCTACTGGTGAAGGATTTACCTTCATTTGCTAAGGTGATTTCTGAGGATGGTTCAGAACCGTAGCGAGAGCGGGGTTTAACTGAGAATGATTTACCTTCTCTGTCTCCTCTACCTTCTGGGGATGGTTCAGAACCGTAGCGAGAGCGGGGTTTAACTGAGAATGATTTACCTTCTCTGTCTCCTCTCACTTCTGGGGATGGTTCAGAACCGTAGCGAGAGCGAGGTTTAACTGAGAATGATTTACCTTCTCTGTCTCCTCTACCTTCTGGGGATGGTTCAGAACCGTAGCGAGATGTCCGAGGTTTAACTGAGAATGATTTACCTTCTCTGTCTCCTCTACCTTCTGAGGATGGTTCAGAACCATAGCGAGAGCGGGGTTTTGCGGAATAGGATTTACCTTCTCTGTCTCCTCTAACTTCTGGGGATGGTTCAGAACCGTAGCGAGAGCGAGGTTTAGCAGAATAGGATTTACCTTCTCTGTCTACCCTAACCTCTGGGGATGGTTCAGAACCGTAGCGAGAGCGGGGTTTTGCAGAATAGGATTTACCTTCTCTGTCTCCTCTAACTTCTGGAGATGGTTCAGAAGCATAGCGAGATGTCCGGGGTTTAACGGAAAGGGGTTTACCATCACTTTTGCCTTGATTACGGCTAGGTTGAGGCACAACGCGTTTGCCCTTGATTTTCACTGGCTGACCACGTTTTGGTTGTCCGCCGGCATGATTTTTCTTTGGTTGACTTGTCATAACAGTATTGAGGTTTGATTTAAATGAGTGAACAGCCCGATGACATCAATTTAATGAACCATTACAAATCAGTAACAATCGCCAGATGTAGCTTCTCACTATTTCTCTAGGGGAAGTTTTTGTAATAGCTCGGTTAAACGGGGGTAATCAGTAAGATATAGGTAGCCAACTAAGGTTTCTAAACTAGTTGCCTGTTGATAAATTTCGGGATTTAGTCGTTTATGACGACTCGTAGCAGAGTTACGACCTCTGCGAACAATTTCTAATTCGTTACTCCTCAAGTAAGGAGTTAACATTCGCAAATGTAGCGCTTGTGTTTCTGCTCTTACCTGATCCACTACGGAACGATGGTAATTTTCCAATCGTTGTTGTGGCCACAGATAAAACATTCTAACATATAATTCGTAAATTGCGTCCCCCAAGTAGGCTAATGCTGAAGGAGATATCTGTTTTATTTGGGCTGGGGATATTTGCTGGGGTAGTTGCGTCGCATTTACCAACCACGGGTAAATCTCTGATGAATGCTGTGTAGCGGTTTCATCTTCTTCGTGTTCGCCTGTTTCCTCCTTGGACTTCACAGATTAATCATTCCTTAAGAAAGCACTACATCGGGAGACAATTTTTGCCGTCATTATCTAAAACAACTTAAATTATATTTAACTCTCAACATAATACATTAAATGGGGGTTCTTCTTTGAGATGGGGGTGTGTAGTTGAATGAGATCCAGAATCTGAGATAAAAGCCATACGGAAAGAGACTCCTAACTTCTACTGTAATCCAAAAATTAAGCTATCCAGATTTGACATCGGATAGCTTAATTTAGATTTTCCATTCAAGCAATCAATCTGCTGGGATGTTTTCTAGGGCTGCCTCAACTGAAACTTGTAGGGAGAGAAACTTTTCTAAACGAACAAGCTTAACCGTTTGGGTGACACGAGCATTAGTGACAATTTGGAAACTGCCTTCACTTTGAGATTCAGGTTTAGCCAGTTTGGCTAGTCTTACAAGCGCACCTAAGCCAGAGCTATCCACAAAGTCAATACGTGAGAGGTCTAAAATGATGTTTTTTGGACCTTCCTCGATTTTACTGCCAATTACTTTAGTGAATGTCGGCTCAGAGAAAGCGTCTAATAAACCTGTGAGGCGTAATAGCTGACAGCTATCGCGGACTTCGCGTGTACCTCTCAGGCTCACGGTTAGATTTAATGGTTCAGCTATGATTTTCTCCTCGTTCTTTTTACTAAAAGTAAACGTTCTAGTATAGATGGTTTTTGAGCAATTTGTCTATGTTGGGAACTGGCAAAATTTTTTACTAGTTACCAATGTCCATCATGACCTGGGAATTTTAGATTTTAGATTTTAGATTTTTTGGGGTTTATGGGTTTATGCTTTACCTCTGCTGGCATGAATCCAAGTTTGTGAATTTGACACTCTCACTGGCTAAAGCCACTGAGATTCTTGGTTCAACGAGTCCACTTAACTTAGAACCCTTGCGGTATCTAAGCCAGAGGTGGTTCTCTCCCCAAGCGTTAACTTTCCCCCTGCCCGAAGGTAGTTGCATTACTGCAAATTTTGATTGAGTTTAAATTCTGTGTCGTCTAGCTCCCATGAAGATTTTACCTATTCGGAGGGCAGTCACTAGAACTATGGAATAGAACCCCATATCAACAAGAGTCAAGGTACAGATTGCGGTTAGGCAGTTAGGTTTTTATACAGGTTGATTACCATTCCTGTTGTGAACAGTATAACACCATTGAGAGCAAAGATAACAAAACTTCGCGCACCTCAACCAATCTTCATGAAAAAAAGACTCTATGCGGTTAAAACCGCACGAGCGGTCATTGAGCTTGTCGAAGTGTCGCTTGTATCTCAGGTCTAAAGACACGCTCGCTTTACGCTTACCGGATGCTCTTCTAAAATCGGCAATCCCAAATCTAAAATTTATTGCCGTGCTGCTTGCATTTTTAGTACAAACTGCTCAAATAAGTAATCGGCATCATGGGGTCCAGGACTGGCTTCTGGGTGGTACTGGACAGAAAACACAGGTAGGGTCTTGTGACGGACTCCAGCTACGGTCAGATCATTGAGGTTCAAATGGCTGATTTCAACTGTGGCTGTGGGTAAGGAGTCTGGGTTCAAGGCAAAACTGTGGTTTTGGCTGGTAATTTCCACTCTTTCTTGTAAGCCGGCAGGTTGATTTAAACCGCGATGTCCAAATTTTAGTTTAAAGGTTTCTGCTCCCAGGGCATGACCTAAAATTTGGTGTCCCATGCAAATGCCAAATATGGGTTTTTGGCTCTCTAGCAAGGCTCTGGTGGTGTTGATACCTTCTGTGACGGCGGCGGGGTCTCCTGGTCCGTTGGAGAGGAAAATACCATCTGGATTGTATTTGAGAATTTCTTCTGGTTGTGTATCGGCAGGAACAACTATGACGCGACATCCATAACTGGCGAGACGGCGTAAGATATTCCGCTTGACTCCAAAGTCTAGGGCGACGACGGTGAAGGTTTCGCTAATTTTAGCTACGGCTTCGGGGTTGAATTCCCAAGGGGTGGTTGTGGCTTCCATCCATTCGTAAACGGTTGGTGTGGTGACTTCTTTGACTAGGTTTAAGCCTGTCATGTTGGGTGCTGCTTGTACCATTTCTAACAATTCTGTTTCGTCGAGAATTGCGGTGGAAATGCCGCCATTCATGGCTCCAAACATCCGAATTTTCCGGGTGAGGGCGCGGGTATCTATGCCGTAAATACCGGGAATGTGGTGCTGTTGCAGGTAGTTGGGTAGGGATTGGGTGGAACGCCAGTTACTAGGTTTATGACATATATTGCGAGCGATCGCTCCTTTAATATGGGGTTGATTTGATTCTTCATCTTCGGAATTAATACCAGTGTTTCCTATTTCGGGATAGGTAAAAATGACGATTTGTCCACAGTAACTAGGATCGGTTAACACTTCTTGATATCCGGTCATACCAGTGTTGAACACGATTTCGCCAATGGCAGTTCCTGTAGCGCCGAAAGACCAACCACGATAAGTAGAGCCATCTGCTAGGACAAGTAGAGCAGGTACTGCGTCAGATAAGGACATAGATCATTTGTAATTAGTAATTGGAGAGAAAAGAGGGTTTTATATCTTCTATAACTTATTTTTTTAGAAGACAGCAAAGGTATATCTTCTCATGGTTTATGAAGGTGGAGAGTCTATATCTACAATATTCATTTCTATAATTGTCAGTTGCTCTTTCAAGTCCTGGTCGCTAGGTCTTTTAGGGTATTCTTCATGGGTATAAACCCATACAGGATAGACAGAACAAGAATTTTGATGAACAACATACATAAATCGGCCTCTACGAGAAGCACCTTGAAGTTCTGGCATCAAAAACCGAATTTTTCTAAATTCAAAATCTGGTTTGTAAGCACCTTTAGGAAAATTCTCGCTATCTGATTCATCAAAAAGCGGATCTTTTGCAAGAGTCTCTATATACTTTTGTATCAAAGTCTCAAATGAATCTCTAGCTCTTTTATTTTTTTTGTAGTGAGTTTTAACAAGTTTAACAAGACTAATCTCAAACTTCTGCAATGGCCTTATCGAATATATTTCGCAACCAGGCACTACTATCCTCCGGCTTTACTTCTGGAATCCGTTCGTAATTTAAACGCAATTCCTCTAAAGTATCAGATAAAACAGCCTGATAGCCGGGATCATCTTGCTCAATACAATCAAGAATTGTATCAACCAAGAAATCAATAGCATCAATACAAGCATCAAAAGATTCTCTTTGGGAGCTAAGATTCAAAAAAAGCAAATAAATTTTTGATTTGAGGATATCCAAAAACCCTGTAGCTCCCTGCGTTGGTTCAATAAAAGAGTAGGCAAAATCTGTTAAGTAATCACGTTGTTCAGAAGATAAATTGTTCCATTCAGTCTTGATCTCTCTAGATGCTTTCTTTAAACGTGAAGCAATTTCATCAAATTTTGAAGTAGAAGCAACCTTCTTACCCCGAACTTGATAAATTTGCTCAAAATCAATTAACACTGCGCTAGACATGGTTAATACCTCTACTTGTATATAAATGACAACCTTAAATACCTTTCTAGAGAATATAACTCCTCACGGATAATATCTGGATAATGCCAAATAGACAATATATTCTACATATTGATCGAAAACTCAAAACCTTCCTGTCATTACTATACAATCCTTTACAAAAAAATCATGTATATGTATATAAAATTACCAGAAATTCCCAATCAAAACTTTAATTTTAAAATGATTCAATAGTCAAGCATTTTTAATTGGGTGGGAGGAGTACACTTGGGAAGAGCAGCCAGGGCGGTTAAAACATTCACTATGCTTCAGTATTTTTTGTCCCGGACAGCCCTCATTTTTTGTTCCGTTAGTTTAGCGGTTTTGACTGTTGCTTGTAATCAAGATCAGCAGACAAAGATAGCTGGTGAGTCTAAACAATCTTTATCAAATGGGAGTTTGGCAGCTATCCGTTCTTCCAGTCAACGTAAACAACTGTTAGCTAGTCCAAATTCAACGCCACGAGCATCTGCTTCCACCCAATTAAGTTCTTTGGAAATGGCACTAGATAAAGCTGCTGGTGCTAAAAGTATCAGCCAATCCGCTGTATCTGTGGATGATTGGAAGTTGGTGGTGAATCAGTGGCAAGATGCGATCGCTCTGATGAAGCAAGTTAGGCGCAATAGTGGCAATTTTGCCTTTGCTCAACGTCAAATCCTTGAATACCGCCGTCAAGTTGCCTTAGCTCGCCGGAAGGCTTACCCCAAAAATTTAGCATCTTCTGTAACTCAGCCGCAATCAGTGGTCATTGAGGTTCCTCAACTACCGGGTAATGGGATAATTTCGGCTCGTCCCTCTGATAAAGCTCTAAAACCATCCTTATCTAAATCTAAGCCTAGTTTCTCGCCACTACCCACCCTCCCTCGCAACCACGAGGTATTTATTGCCCCAATTAAACGGCGAGTTGGTGGTACACCAATTATTGAAGTTACTTTCAATGGGACACAGCAGTTTGAGATGATTGTAGATACGGGGGCGAGTGGGACTGTGATTACCCAGAAGATAGCAGCGGCTTTGGGTGTAGTTACTGTCGGCAAAGCTAAAGCGAATACTGCCAGTGCCAAAGCGGTAGAATTCCCCATTGGCTATCTTGATTCTATGGAAGCCGGGGGCATGATCGTAAATAAGGTCCCAGTAGCGATCGCTGGTACAGAATTAGAAACAGGACTTTTAGGACATGACTTTTTCGGTAATTACGATGTAACTATCAAACGTAATGTCGTAGAATTTCGTCCCCAAGGCCACTCAGAAGCTAATCCTTCAGAAAATCCACTAAATGTTCCAGCTTTGTCCAAGGGCTACCGCTTTGTAAAATTTCTTTAGCTACAGTCACCCCTTGGGCATGATTTAGCCAGGGAACTACACCTGCTACTTGCAATGCCAGGGAAGCATTTAACGCCACTATATCTTGTTGCGCTTGTGTGCCTTTCCCTTGCAAAACTTTTTTAAGAATCACCGCATTTTCTTGTGCGTCACCACCCTTAACAGCGGTAATGGGAGCAGGAATCACACCAATTTCCTGGGGATCAACAGTAGTTAGGAATACTTTACCATCTTTTAAAATCGCCAAATCGGTAATATCGCCCAAACCAGCTTCATCTAATTTTTCTCGTCCATGGAGAACCACCGCTGTTTGTGTTCCCAAGAGATTTAAGGCTTCAGCAACGGTTTCTATCAGTTGAGGATCAAAAACACCAATTACCTGACCAGTAGGATTCAGGGGATTTACTAAAGGTCCTAGTAAATTAAACACAGTCCGCACTTTGAGATTTCGCCGTAATGGGGCAACGGCTTTCAGGGCTGGATGCCACCCAGGGGCGAATAAAAATGTAATTCCTACCTCTTGCACTGCTGCTTGGACTTTTTCACTGGCAGCAGTCAAATTTACTCCCAAGGCTTCTAAAACATCCGCGCTTCCCGTGAGACTGGAAGCAGAACGACTACCATGTTTAGCCACAGGTACACCAGCAGCAGCCACTACAAAGGCGACAGCGGTGGAAATATTAAAGGTTGATGCCCCATCACCACCTGTACCACAAGTATCAATTAACCGTTGGGACGGTGTTTCCCCGCCCTTGTTCATGGATATAGAAGACAGGGATTTTAATACTTCTGCCATTCCTGTTAATTCTTCAGCACAAATTCCTTTAAAGTTCAAGGCCATTAAAATTGCCCCTGACAGTTCTGGGGGAATCGTTTCATTTATCCATCCTTGCATCAATTCTGCGGCTTGAGTCCGGGATAATGATTGCCGTTCCAATAATTGTTTGAGTAAGTTAGACCAAATAGTAAAATCCATTGTTCGGCTTTTTTATGATGTTGAATGTGATTTTACCAGATTTAGAGGTTTAGATCCCCGACTTCTTTAAGAAGTCGGGGATCTGATAATTACTAATAAATAGTTCTTTGCCTTTTTCGGCTTTTTTTTGTTTATAGTTATTCATGCCATATTGTAATTCCCATGTAATGATATTTGCCCATTTAAAGTTTTCTCTGATTTCTGGGCAATCGTCATAGGTAATTAACCAGTTATGGGGACATTGTTTTAAATTTGAAGCAAATCTTTGATGATCAAATCCTGTATGTAAATCTCCTTTTTTTCCATATAATTTAGATTTTTCGGCTTTAACATAAGGAGGATCTAAAAATATGAATACTTCTTTTCCTGGTTCATTAATCAGATGGCTATAATCTAAGTTAGTAACTTTGATATCTTGTGTTAGTATATTTTCTAATTTTTCTAGTCTATCTATTGATGAATTGGTAAATCTTTTATGAAAAGATTCTAAAGAAAATCCACCGGATTCTATAGTTCCAGAAAATGTAATTCTATTCAGAACAAAAAACCGGACCGCTCTTTCTAACTCTGATAAGGTGTTAACATTTACATGAGCTAATTCGGCAAAAAGTAATTTTCCATCTTGAGAATTTTCTTTAACTTGACGAACTGCGGAAACTAATTTTGGTAAATCAGATTTTGCCAAATGCCAAAATAAAAATAATTCTGGGTTTAAATCGTTAATGGAAATCTTTAAATTGGGAAATCGTTGTTTGAGATAAATGAAAACTGAACCACCACCAACAAAAGGTTCTCTGAATTCAGAAAACTTTTCTGGAAGACATTCAGCGATGCTTTTAATTGCTCTTGATTTTCCACCAGGATAACGGAGAGGACTTTTGATATTCATGTTATTTGAGTTTGCAGAGGGAATATAGCAGAATTCAGGATTCAGTAAAACAACATTTATTGTAGGTTGGGTTGACGCAAGGAAACCCAACAAACTCTTACTATATTACTGCGAATGTTGGGTTTCACTTCATTCAACCCAACCTACTGTTCGGCTTTAAATTTAGATCCTGTACCTAATTAATCTGCAATTTGCTGTAATATAAATCCTATGTTTTAATATACTCAGCTAAAATTAGCTTTTGTGGAAACTTACTATATCAACTTATGAATCGTTCAGCCCCCTATCAACCATTAATATTCCGAATCCTGCATGGTATAAGCGGGATTTTAGGAATTGGTGCAATTATTAGCGGATTCTTAGTTTACAATACTTTTGACAAAAGATTTGGATATATCGCAATTCCCAAAATCAATCCTATACAGGATATTCATGGGACATTAGCAGTATTTTTCTTGATTTTACTGCCATTTTTTGCTGTTTATAGTTTTCATGCTGGAAAAAGACGACTGTTACAACCAGACTCTATCCAAAATCTAACTCAATTTGGTAAACCAATTTGGTGGGTAAGTCTGCAACGTTTAGTGAATACTAAAATGTTGCTTGCTGCTGTTTTAGTGGTGGTATCTGGGAGAATGATGAAGGAAGAATGGCTACCACTAGGAGAACTTGATCATGTTTGGTATTATGCTCATCTCATAGCTTGGGTAATCATAATTTTTTGTTTAGCAATTCATGTTTTGATGTCGGCTAAAGTTGGTGGTGCGCCATTATTATTATCAATATTATCCTGGAAATTCCGTCCAGAAGATAGTCCTACTAACTGGTATAGTCGTCTCTGTGTTTGGTTGGGTAATTTTTCCCATAATCTTCGGGAAGAAATTAATCAGTTTATGAAGGGTGGTTTATTATTGCAAATTATTGAGGTAATTGTCTTAGGGGGAATTATCTCAGCATTTATTTTACCTTTGTTTTTTTCTGGTGGTCAATAATTGACAAATTGAACAAAATTAAGAGTTCTCCAATTAAAAAAATATCTCAAAATTTCTTGTGGTGCGGGCATCTTGCCCGCTAATAATACAAGGACGGGCAAGATGCCCATCCCACAACATTGGATTATCTTTTTTGTGGAGTTCTCTAAATAACATTATCTTCTGCTTTAACAAGTCATGTATGTTTTTTGTTAAAGATTATTCGTAAACCATTGCCTTAACCGAACAGTCTTGTCTGTTTTTGTTGTATCAGTGGTGGTGGTTTCTGGGTTTTGTGTTATAACCCAGTTGTGAAAATGAACTCAAACGAAAGACTACTCTATGGAACCAGACAAGCTGGCGCGATTGAAAGAGTACGGTGAATTTATCCTCCGCAAAATTGACTCAGTTCCCCAACGCCCTTCCCAAGAGGAAGATTGGGTTCCCACTAGCCTTGATGATTGTCTGTTGCGGCTGCGAGAGGCGGCACAGAAAACTGTTGAACTAGCCAACTCACCAGTGAAAATTGGCGTAATGGGGGAGTTTAGCAGCGGAAAAAGTTTGCTGCTAGGCAGTCTGATTGGTTATGCAGATGCTTTACCTGTGAGTGAAAATCCGACAACAGGTAATGTCACAGCTATTCATATTAAAACCCAGGATGATTTTGCAACTACTCAAGTAAATAATTATACGGTGGAATATTTATCCCATGAAGGGGTAAATGAGTGCTTACACTTCATTCTCAAAGAAGCAAACCGTCGCGCTACGTCCGCTGGGGTGACACCTTTACAGGTAGCTAAAATTAAAACCGGTAAGGATATCAGTATTTGGTGTGAGGAAGTTTGGAAAAGCTCAAATAATTTAGAGTTGCGTTATTTGGTGCGGGAGTTAGTGTTATTTTTGCGGGCTTATCAGGCTTATGGTGAGGCTTTATGCGGTCGCTTTTACCAAATTGATGGCATTACTGCTCGTGAGGGTTTACAACTGGCAGAAATGCCAATGGCGATTCAATCTCTCAAGTTTGAGGATTTACCAGCGGCGAATGTTCGCTTACCAAATGCGCCACAACGATTAGGAACGCAATTATTACAAACCAGTTTTCTCTTAATTCGTCGCGTTGATATTGAAGTGAAAATATCACGGGAAATTTGGGATGTTACGGGTGCAGAAGAATTTGTGTTGTTGGATTTTCCGGGGTTGGGTGCTGCTAATTCTGGGGCTAGGGATACATTTTTATCGTTGCGAGAATTGGCACAAGTACAGACAATTCTAGTCTTACTGAATGGTAAATCACCGGGGAGCGATCGCGCCCATAAAATCTTCACAATGATGCAGCAACAACGCCCAGGACAAGACCTCAAGGATTTAATTCTCGTCGGTGTGGGACGTTTTGATCAACTGCCTTTAGAAAGTGAAGGTGGAGAAAGAGAACTAGATTTATTAATTAATAATCAATCTGATTCTCAACCGTTACAAACAAATACAGTTTTCCAAAAATTAAAAGTTCTCAAAACCATTATTGATGGAGCGGAAGCATTTACCAGTCAAAAAGACAGAATTGTTTTATTATCACCCCTGTTAGGATTAGCTGAATTAGCCAAACGTTCTGGTCAAGTGAAAGCAGGTTCTGAGGAATTTCTCGCTAATTTAGATTATCCAGAATATCTGGAAAGACCGAAAAAATTACAACAGAAATGGAGAGATTTAAGTGAATCTTTATTAGCAGCAGATGGGAGAAATCAATTAGGGAAACAATTGGGTTATTTTGCTCAAGATGGTGGTATTAGTAAATTAAGAGAACTAATTCAAACTCATGTTGCTAATCACGGACTAAAGCAATTATATGAAGATACCCGTCGGGCGGCTGATGGTATTCGTCAACAACAAGAATATCTCAAAGAAATTATTGCCGAAATTCACGAACAAGGTATACCAACAGTTGATACTCCGGCTTTACTAGAATTGAGATTAGCTATAGAAAGTTTAGATAGAACCTACAGAAACTTTCAAAAAGATTTAGGTAAAGAACAGTTGAAAGACCGCCGAGGTATTGTAGTTACTGATGTCATTAAAGATGAACTAACTTTAAAAATTTTGAATTGGAGTCAGTGGACATTATTATTTAATAAAATCCAAAATGGCACAATTACCTTAGCAGAATTTAAAGGTGCAGCGGGGAAATTATTTGATAGAGGAAATCGGGTTAATACCTCCATACCGACTAAGAGTGATGACTTTTATCCAGCCTTTGAGAAAACAGTTAGAGAACTGGAGAACTTTGCGAGCGATCGCATTCGTCAAGCCGTGATAGACTTATTAAGCTCATTGGCACATCAAATCACCTTAGAACGAGAAAAACTACAAGCCATTCTTCAGCCAGAAATGGAACAAGAAATTGAATCAAAATTTGGACTTGAAGAAGCAGATTTATTTTATAAACTGTTACTAGGATCTGATCCTCGTCAATGGAAAGAAGCAATTATTGCCGAAATCAATAACCATAATCAAACCATCAAACCAGAAAGTATTTTTCCCCTAGCTAGACAAGACGAAAAACACAGTGTTGGGCAAATTTTTGATTGGTCACCAGAAAGAAATCAAAACCCATCAAGAAGTGTCAATCATCAACTTTTCGTATTACGACTGCGAGATGAAATTACCGCTAGTGCTAGTCTTCACCTTGTGCAATATGTCAGTGAAAGCAATCAGCAAGTAAATATAGAAATCAATGGAATTTTAGATCAAATTATTCCCAGCTTGCAAAACCTTTCCAAAAAAGAAGCACTACTAAGATATATTGCTGCAAGAGATTCACAAACCGAATTAGCCATTCCAGCTTGGCTAGAAATCTTAACCGATATTGCCACAATTAATGAAGAAGAATTATTTACCTGCATTTAATTGGTAATACCATTTCTTTATGAGACTGCGCTGAATTTTGTAACCTTGTCTTTTCCTCCTCTGTGTTCTCTGTGCCTCTGTGGTATGGCTAACGCCACGCTTCGCTAACGTTCCTTTCTAAATTTGGCGCATCTTTATACAAAATTGGTATAACATCTAATAAAGTACAAATTCATCTGCGTTCATCTGCGTTTATCCTCCTCCATCTGCGGTTAAAATCTTCCTTATCTACCTCAATGAAATAGGAATTGATATAATCCGTACTCTTCTATTAGTTATCAAATAAATTTAGGGAAATGCACTATCAATGAAATATTAACAAACAAAAAAGGAAAATAAAAATGCCTGTGGAAATTCAGCTTCTACCTAGCTTTAAATTAGGTATGAAAGAAAACGCACAGTTGCATCTACCCACCATCCAAATTGTCCCTATTAAAAGCAACATTCCCTACATTTCTCGAATTACCTGCATAGTCAGAGGTACACCAAATGAATTAGCAGCAAAAATTCAAAGCAGCTATAGACAATTTCACTCAGATACACCCAAACAAATTTATAATATTTCTCAACTAGGACAAAACTCCTGTCAGTTAGATGCACCTTTAACCACAATAGTTGATTGTATCTTAAAGGTAATTGTCGAATATTTTGATTCTGACGCTGCGGGAAAACCAAATTTGTCCATATCTAATCATGTATGTGCTGAATGTGATCTTTGGTTTATACCCAATTTACAAACATCATCAAGTTCATCTACAAAAAATCATCCACCCATGAATACTTCACAATTTGATCACTATTTGCATAATTTAAGTCAACAACTCAGTGAAAAACTCAACGAAAAACAAAGAAAAAGATTTCCTGGTTGGTTAGCTTTAGATTTTGGTACTTCCAATTCTACAGTGACACTTTTTGACCCCATAGAAGTTCCCATTGCCGAAGTTTTACCCAGAGAACAAGAACTGAGATTAAGAGAACGTATGGCGGAATGGTTTAATTCCTCCCCAGATTTAGCCTTACCAGATGTTAGTAGTGGTGAGTGGGAAAAATTCCTGGTTGATATTAGCAAAAACTTAGAAATAGAATCATATCAATTAAGTGAAATTTTTGAAAGCGATAACAAAGAATTATTTTTAGAAGCAATTCGGCAAATTGAATTATGTCTAGGAACAAGTGATAGATTTCGGCGGGCTGTTAGCAAAAAGCTTTATGCTATATATCATGAAGTTTTTCGTGTTCCCACATTAGAATCACAAAATTTAATTCCTGTAGTTTTAGATATTGACCGACGCAGTACAGAAATTCCCAGTGAAATGGAAGTATCGCAATTAATCCCTTTAAAACTACGCATGGGTAGAGACGCAAGAGATAATAGAAAAAAAGCCATAGCCCAAGGAACAACTGTTTCAGTCAAAGAAATTATTAGCAGATTTCATCATTCACCCAAACGCTATTTTGGACAAGATCGATCTTTTCCCATTATCTTAGAAGACGACGAAGAAAACATTCAAGTTAATCGCCTCATTCAAGCAGCTTGGGCGCAATTAATTGAATTAACAGAAGATTATCGGCAACGGGCTAGACGCAGATTTTCAGAAGGCGATTTTTTAACAGCAGTTGTTACCTATCCCACCGTTGCCCCTCCCGTAGTTCGTAAAGAAATCAAGCAATTGGTACAGGAATTAGGCATTGATGATGTGCAAACAGCCTATGATGAAGCTGTGTCTGTTGCTATCTTTTTCCTGTGGCGAGAATTTGGCGGAAATCTGAATATTGGCATTGAATCTTTTAAAACTCGTTGTCGTCAAAATGGGAATAAATGGTCACAAAATGTCCTAGTTTTAGATATTGGTGGCGGCACAACTGACTTAGCTTTAATTGAACTTACCCTCGAAGATAAAACCCCTTTCTTTGCAGATCATGAAGATCGAGGTTTAGGAGGACGTTACTATAAACTGACTCCTAAATTATTAGGTTCTTCAGGACATTTACAATTAGGTGGTGAATTAATTACTTTACGAATTTTCCGCTTGTTAAAAGTAGCAATTTCTGATTTTCTCCTTACCGCAGTCACTACAGGTGATATCGAAAGCGATAAATTAGAAGACTTAATTAACTCCGAATTAAACGACCGTTTTTTAGAAGATGGGAAATTTAAAACTGGTAGTTTATTAAAATGTATAGATAAGGAAAATCCTGAAGGTGATGTTGCCTTTAAAGATGCCCTGGATACTGCGGAAAAAGTCTTACCAACTCGTTGGCAACAGGCACCCCAACGCCTACAAACCTTTTACACATTGTGGGATCATGCGGAAGCCGCCAAACTCAAATTAGGACAAAAAACAACCACAGATGGTTCTTTATTAACTTTCACTTTAAATGAACAACAAATTGGCGAACTGCTTGCCCAAAGTGCTGTTAAATTTCAAGTTAGAAGTTCTGAATCTATTTATTTAACTTTAGATCATCAGCAATTTGAACGGGCAGCAACTTCGTCAATTAAAGAAGCAATTGGGATTGCTAAAGGTTTAATAGAAAGCCGTCTCAGTTCAGAACCTAATCAAAAAGTAGATTGGTTAATTCTTTCTGGAAAAACCTGTAGTCTTGATCTTGTGCAACAACAAATTTACGAGGAATTTGGTCAATCACCATATTTTGTTTGGAATCCCGAACGAATTACTTTTGTTTTAGAATTTACTAAACTTGCTACCTCAGCAGGTGCTTGTTATGCCGAAAAACTACGTCGCTTTCGATTTGATCCTGAAGAATCTAAAAGTCTATTACGCAAAGGTGCAAATCAATTAGAAATTGATGTCAAAAACCTGTTTTATTATCTTCCTTGCAACTTCAAACGCAAAACCCAAAGTAACGACCCATTAGCCATTTTTAGTGCTGGACAAGAACTATATCAGCTTGCACCTTGGGATACGGTTGCTAAAGTGCGGACACCTTGGCAGGGCATTCAATTAACTAATATTATCCATCGTCAAGATTATGAAAATGGAACTTTTCGTCTGTGGGGTAGTTTCGACGGTAAAATATTGATGGATAAGTTGGGCATGGAAGAACAGGAATTTCTCAAAAAAATCAAAGTCCAATTTGAGATTGACCAAGCTTTACAATTTAGTATTTTACTATGTCGAGGTAATCCCCATTATTTAATAGACGTGGTTGGTATTGATATTAATTCAGTCATATCTAAATCTACTGAAAATGCCTTGTTTACTGATGGTAATTTAAAGTGGAATATCGCTGTAGAAAACCACCAACACAACTTAAATGATGGTGATATTGCTGTCAATGTTTTAGAATCTGCCACAGTTGATCAACCTCATGCTTATCATTTAGTATTTGCCATTGATAATAATGAAAGTAAATCAATGGAAACATTTCATTATTTACAAGATGGTGTGAAGCAACCAGGCACAGGATTAATCAGTAAACCTTTGCCACCATTTCCTCAAAGTGGTCAACATACTTTCTACATTTATCAAACTGATAGTGAGACAAATACTAAAAAATGGCTACGGATTGGTACACTCAGCAGACCAGATATTATCACAGATTATCCCTGTCAATATCATGTAACTCTTGATAATACAGGCATATTAAGAATGCACGCGGGGGCAGTTCCTTATTGGACATCTAATAATCAAGAATGTCTCGAACAAGAAGGATGTGTTTATCGGGCAGAATTGGAACTACAACCCAATGAAGTTGATAAAGAACGTGATCCTTTTTGCGGTATTCATTAAGTTCAAGATCCCCGACTTCTTCAAGAAGTCGGGGATCTAAAATCTTTTATTTTCATCCTGATAAAATTATGCAGAATCTACATAAACTATTAACTATAGAAAACTCAGAATTAGCCAAAATATTGCGGTTTAATTTATATGGATTAGCTGCAACTTTAACAAAAGCAAATCAAGAATATCCATTTGATGCCGGATGTCAGGTATGCGAAGAACTTCTACAAGAACTTCATCAATTATTAGAACCATCATCCTCAGATCCCCGACTTATTAAAGAAGTCGGGGATCTCAAACAACCTGAATTAACAAATAAATTAAAATTATTAAAATTAAAAGAAATTTTTAATAACAATTCAGAATTAAATTCTTATTTAGGTAATTCTCATATTCAAGGTCAAACTGATACGGAAATATGGAACGAAATTCATAGAAAACTATTGCGAGTTCCTGAAGATGTAGCGACATCTTGGCGACATAAGGCTTTAGAATTAGCACAGGAAGTAGGGGCAGTTGTAGATAATATCAATCTGAATGAATTGCCATTTGTGCGTGATGAAATTATTTATCCGGGGTTGAGTGGTACAGTTCAAGCCAAAGGACTATGTTTATCTCAAACAGCTTTGATAAATTCAGAAATTTCCCAAACTCATCTTTCCGATAATTTATATTTAATCGCCGGATTTTTACTTTTATATATTAAGTTTATAGAAATAGATCCAGATTTATATCATGCTTTAAAAAGTGTTTTTAGCTTTGATATAGTTTCTTTATCTGCCAAATTGGAACAACGTCATCAATATATTGATGCTTTAAGCGATCGCTTTCACCGCATCCAAAGAATAGATGAAAATACTGATGCAGTTCTTAATTTATGTGCTTGGATTGACATAGATGAAGCCATTCATTCCTTAGTATTTATCCCCCCTGCGGAACGTTATTCTTGGTGGGGAAAATTACAAAAAGAATCCCGACATCTGTTAAAAAAAGCCGCCGATAAAGCTATTAAAGCAGGTAATGAAGTCCGACTCAAACAATTATCAGGACTGTATGCTGATGTTTGTGAATTTTCTAAGGATGACCTGCAATTAGACTGTGGTGGTAATCCTGGCGAGGTATTAACCTGTTTGCGAGTCTATGCCAAAATTAATCAGCAACAGTATCCAGGAAGAGTGATATTTCGGACTTTACGCTAGAGGCAGAACTTTGTCCAAATTTCCCTTGTATTTGCCCATGTAGAATATAGGTATTAAACATTCTATTTCATAACTGTAAAACAACCATAGTATTCCTGTATTTAGTGTTATAATTTCCATATCTCAACTAGTGGATACAATCATGATTGACCAACTTCTCATCAAAACTGAAATTGATAATTGTGATGTACCAGATGCCAACCTCCTCATCACTGAAGATGATACAACTGTAGATAATCTCGCATCTGCCAAACAACAACGCCTTTTAGTCGGTTCGCTTTACAGTTCTTTACAAAATCAGGTTTTTTTAGCTGAAGCCAATGTTGGTGTTTATCATACTTATGGTGAACCTCCCATAGTTCCTGATGTGTTTATTAGTTTTGATGTGCAAATTCCTGAGAACTGGTGGGAAAAACAAAATCGTTCTTACCTAGTTTGGAATTTTGGTAAATTCCCGGAACTCGTACTGGAAATTGTTTCTAATAAAGATGGGAATGAATTAGCTAAAAAGCTGCAAATTTATGAGCAAATGCGAGTTTTATATTATATTGTCTATGACCCAAATAAAAATTTAGGAGAAGAAATTCTCAGAATTTATACTCTCCAGGGTAGACGTTATATAGAAACTACAGATAATTGGTTAGAAGATATTGGGTTAGCTATAACTTTATGGACTGGAGAATTTGAAGGTAGAAATGATTCTTGGTTACGTTGGTGTGATCAAAATAGTAATATTTTACTAACCGGTGATGAACGGGCTAAAAATGCCGAAGCACGCGCTCAATTACTAGCAGAAAAGTTAAAGGCTTTGGGTGTAGATCCTGATAGTATTTAAATCTGACTTAATGATTTTTAGAGATTGTCAACTTAACCGAAAAATGTCTTATTTATTGGCTTTCGCACCCGCCATGAAATGAATTTCATGGCTAATAGTCAAAGTTTACTAAAGTAAACTATAGATTTATGGGGATTTTTAGTCATCTTCAGATGACTTTTGCTATTAGACTGGGAATTCATTCCCAGGCGGGCTATGGGTTTTCCGTAATGTTATAAAGGTCAATAATTCTATCCGCTACTACTTGATTATCAGTAGCAATATACAACCATATTTGAATCAAGTCCTCTTCCGCTTTGGTAGTACGAAGCAAATATGCCATCTAATTACACATCCCTCTCAGAAATCTGAGCGAAACGCTTTCGTGCTTCTAGCTTAATAGCGTCTATGTTTGCATACTTTCCAGTACCGCTATCAATACCTTCTTGCCACAAACGATGTATTTCCTCAATATTTTGGGATTGAATAAACCGCTTATATTTCCAGTCCCGCAGTGCTTCGCGGATGATTTCACTACTGCTGGCATATTCACCAGATTTTACCGCATCACGAACCAAAGTAGCCATTTCTGGTGTTAGGGCAATGCTAAGTTTTTCGACGTTAGGCATAGGTCATACCTCTATTTTGCTCTATAGTAGCAATATTTCCTACCAAATTCATATTTTAATCAAATTTATATCTGTTTGTAGGTTCAACAAAACATATTAACAACCCAATGCCGAACTAGTTCTACGATTATTCTCCAGCGTCCCTGATTTTCTACAATCACATCATGATGTTTCAAAACTTCTAAAGCTTTCTGTAAATCAGTTTCATCTATTCCCGTCAACTCAATTAATTCATTCATTTAAACCTAATCCTGCGGTGTGTTTTGCCAGGTGACTTAAAAGTATTTGTTGAGTATTATCATTATTTTCCTCAGCTTGACCACAGAAACCATTTTCAAAGACTTATTAACATTTGGAGGTAAACCTGTTGCTGTGATTTTATCTATTGCGGTTGTGATTGTAGCGACTCCAATACCTATTGCGGCTTTGAAACTATCCCCAAGTCAAATCAATCAACCTACAAATAATTCCCGTTTGACTCCGTGATTCCTAACTCCTACCATCATAAAAAACCTTGGCAAAACCTCGAAAAATATCAAGTTCTGCCAAGGTATTTAATTACAAGTAATTACTCCCGGTTCGCCCATTTTTGCGAGAGTTAGAAGAATTCTACTCAGGAGTAAAAGATTGACCACTAAGCTGAGTATAAATAGTAGGGGGAAACCCAAGTAAAACAAGAATACGCTGCTGTAAAGGGGAAAGAGTAGTTAAATGAGTGTAGACTTCATTGTTAACCTCAATTAATATCAATGTGATTTCTTTAAATGCAACAAGAAGCATTTCAGCAGTAGGACGTGCCGTTTTACGCTGAGGATTACCAGCATAAAGTCCAGCCAATTTTTCTTGATTTTTGTCAAGATGGCGACGAACCTGAAACTCTAAAAGAGTCAAAACTCGCAAACCAATTGAAAGTAGTCGGATCAAACCAGTAATATGGTCTTCACGTTGTAAATAAATTGGAGTTAAAGAAAGAGGAAAGCCTTTAAGTCGAGCAAATCCTCGTTCTGTCAAATACTCATCTCTATAAGCACGAACTGCTTGTTTCAAACTCAGGTTAGCTTCAGTTTCATTAGTGACATAAACTCGCCAGCCTAACAGTTGAACTTGTTGTTTTACCGCGTCTTCATTAATTTTAAAATCTAAATTAAAGGAAACTTCTTCTATTATTTGAGATTGACGTTCGCCATATTGTCTTTTAACTTTTTCAACTCGCTGAGTTTGAATATCAATTTCAAATAATCCCCCAGTCCGATAACGCTTGAGAATCTCAGCTACAGATAACTCCCACTCTGGAAATGATGTCAGCTTTTTCTTGCCGCGTTTGGGGATTTTTAGTTGTTCAAGAGCATGAACGGTTTTCTGTATGCGTTCACGTAGATATTTTTCCTCTGTCTGGGCAATGGCATAAGAACGGACTACTAATTGTCGCTCTTCCCAAGATATTTCTTGCTCGTTAATCTTTTCTTTTTGGAGCAATTTTAGTTCAAATCCTTCAGCAATCTCTCTCGTTTTTCCATCTGCATAATCATAATTGATAGTTGTCAATTCTTGTTTTTCATCCCAAACTGGTTGCAGATATTCTCTTAATTTTTCTGTCGGTGTTTGCTTGGCATTTAAAGGACATAGATAAAAATCTCCCCCTGATACAATATGGATTCTTGTCCCCATTGATGCCATTTTACAGTCCCCAATATACAGTAATCCTGGCTGTTTTAGCGTCGAACGGACTCTCTCAATTGCGGGGATATATAAAGGGTCATCTGCTTTTTCTCCCGATAATATTTCTGTTGCTATTGGCATTCCTAATGGGTCTAATGTTGATAGCATGATTTTGACTTGTGCCAAATCTGGACGATGGTCTTTGCTATGACCCCATTGAAATAGCCCTTCAGTATTCACCCCGCAATAACTTGAAGCTGTTGTACTATCCAGTCTTACCCGTTCTGGTTTGATATCATACACTTGCAACAAATTACTTCCCAGTTCTTCCTCAAACGCATACCAGTTCTCGTCACAGTTAAGGTAACGCAATACTGCTTCTAATCGGTCATCGGTTAGGTCAAGTTCGTTTAAGCTTTCACCAATCAATTTTTTCAATGTTTCTAACCGTTTACCAGCCCAGGCTTGAACTTGATTTAAACGGTGGTCTGCTTGCGATAAGATATGTGTTAACCAGATCACTGCTACATTCCCCAAGCTTTGTCCTCGCCAATTTCCATGGGTGGGGAAGTTTTTATCTATTAGCTTTTGTACACCCATCCGTTCTATCTGTGTGAGTAGTACGGGTATGTCATCTACTCGTTCGTTTGTAATTATGGATTCAGTTGCCATAACGTCGAACATATACTTACTTAGCTTATTTTGTATAACCTGTCTCTGATTATACTTTTATCTGCACATTTTTCCTAACTCCCTAAAAAATGGGCGAACCGGGAGTAATTACTATTAAATCCCAACTTTACAGCGGTTTCTGCTCTTATGAGGTGCATCTTAGCCCCCTCATCGCTTGCGGGGGTGGGGTTGGGGGTGGGGTTCTTGTACCTGATAAGACCGGAAAGTGCTTTAATTAAACCAGGACAAACTGATTAGGATTAGCCACACTCAAAGCACTGGCTTGAATACCAGTTAAAGTGGCTAAAGTTTGACCACCAAAGATAACCGCAGTATCAGCACCAACTTGAGTCAAAGTTAGATTGGCGGTAGTGATGCCTAAACTAGCAGCACCCTTAATACCAATCACATCAGTACCAACTTGGAAATCTAGAACTGTGTTAGCGGCTTTTGGTAGTTCAGCGTTGACAATCCAGAATTGGTCAGCACCAGCACCACCAGATAAAAGGTTGCCACCACCTAAACCGGCAAAGAATTTATCGTTACCACTACCACCTAATGCCCGGTCATTGCTACCTAAATAGAAAGTATCATCACCAGCGCCACCAGACATCCGATTCTCACCTTTACCATCTCTAGCATCAAATTCATCATTGCCATCACTGCCGAAGGCTACGTCGTTGCGACTAACGTAGATTTTATCGTTACCGCTACCAGTGTCAATGATGTTGTTACGAGCATTGCTATTGAATGCTAAATCAACTTCATCGTTTCCTGCACCACTAAATACAGTGTCTTGAACCCCATCTATATTTTGAAGTGCAATTAAGGTATCTGCGCCAGTAGTTCCAGAAACAAAGTCTTCCTGATTAACTTCAGTTACTGAGGCAAACAAAGTTTTAGCAATGTGGACTTGATCAACGGTATTAGCAAGACCGGGGATTTGAAAACCGTAGGATTCAAAACCTGTACCGATTGAATTTGTTAGTGTTTCAGAGTCAACACCTTGATAGTAAACAGGGACAGGACGGTTGGTATGGGTTCCCCATTCGTATTTATCGGTGGCGCTAGTTCCCCAGAATTGCCCAGAACCAGAGATTGTGTCAATGGTAGTTAATTGTTCAGCACCGAGGTTTCTGACTAATGTAGGGTAGTCGCCATTAAGGGTAAGGTAATGGTCATGGTCAGCAGTAACGATCAGTTGGTTATCCGCCCAACCACCATTTTGGTTAATCCACTCAATGGTAGAGCCAATCGCTTTGTCAAAGTCTAAAATTGTGCCAATCAGGTTGTCAAGGTTGTTGTCGTGGGCAGCCCAGTCAATATCACCAGCTTCAACCATCAACCAGAAACCATCAGGATCTTTACCTAATACAGATAAAGCGGCTTTAGTCAGGTCATCAAGAGTTGGGTTTTCGTCAGTCTCTCTGGCAATGAACTGTGTATCTGTTTCACCAGGATTGAGAGGTCTCAGGGTATCTGGATTTAGACCCTTGGTTGAGTAGACGGTGAACATTCCCAAGCCAGTGGTGCTGTAGTCACCATCGGCAGAACTAACGGGCAAGTTACCATCTTGTCCACGCGCACCATAGAGACCAAGGAGGCGATCGCCTTTTTCGGGATCAAGTTGAGCCGCAGTATTCGCCAATACCTCAGCCGCATTTGCACCACGTTCCAAAAAGGTGTAGTCGTAAATGTTGCTGGTAGGCTTGGTACTTAACTCTGTATAGGTTGATTGTGTAATGTAAGTGTTGGTTCTGATTGAATCTGGTTCAACACCTACTGGTAAAGGATTTCCTGGTGTAGAAAGAGGATGACCACCACCAAGGAGTACAGTTGGTTGGAAAATGCGGAGTTCTTGCTGCAAGATGTTATCTAGTGAAGGAAATTCACCATCAAACTTGTTGCGATTATTGACATTTGCAGCAGCAGCAGCAGGAGTAGCATGATCAACAGGAACAGATGACACTATACCAGTTGATTTACCAAGAGATGCCGCTCTAGAAAGCACACTTTCAACAGGATTTTCAAAAATATCAACACCAATAGCGGCGTTATAGGTCTTAATCCCTGAATAAAGGGTGGTAGCTGTGTTAGCAGAGTCAGGATAGCTGTACTTAATATACTCAGCATCAATACCTGCCGTCCAAGGATTTATACCACCTCTAACTGGATCGTAACCCACAAGGTTGCCAACAACACCATTGTTAGCGTTTGCTCCTCCATTAGGGGTAGTTCCAGGGTTAAATGTGGGATTAAATTCAAACCCAGGACGGATAGGTGCTGTACCTGTCACATTAGTGAAGGTATTACCATTGAGGGCTGAGTTTGATACGTTATATATACCGTTACTACCTGCAATTGTAGTTCCGTAGGTAGTTGCTTGTGTATAACCTGTCAAGGTTTGGAAATTAAGCCCTGTTCCCTTGCCAGATGTATAAAAGTCATTGAGGGTTGTACCAGTCTTACCTTCACTGATTTGTTGGTAGATAGCCGCAGCGCGAGCCATTTCCCAGCCTAAACCGTCGCCGATCATGATAATTGTATTCTTAGCCATAAAACTCTTCAATTCCTTTGATGATGCTTACTGAATTAATAAGTCCTGTTTTGGCAAACTTAGGTAAATCTAATTTGCTGAGTATGAGTGTTAATATTTTTGAGGTTTTCACGTAAAGGTTAAGCTAGTCCTATGATTTAACAATTTTTTGATTAAAAAATTGGGGTTAAAATTAATTTTTAGTGACAATACCTTGTCCATTTTCTGCTCTGTTGGGTTTCATACTTCAACCCAACCTTGTATCTTAGAGGTATGTTAGAAGAAGTAGATATTGCTGAAAAGTGCTATTTTCTTACTAAACTTCTTCCCAAAGATGAACTAACTATATGCTATGGTTCAACGAAAGCCTACATTTGATTACTTAAACTTTTGTAAAAATTACCTACAACACCCCACTTGTAATAATTGTGGCTGTGAAACTATCCCCAACTCAAATCAATCAACCTACAAATAATTCCCATTTGACTCGGTGACTCCTAACTCCTACCATCATAAAAAACCTTGGCAAAACTTGTAAAAATATCAAGTCCTGCCAAGGTATTTAGTTACAAGTAATTACTATTAAATGCTGGCTTTAATTAAACCAGGACAAACTGATTAGGATTAGCCACACTCAAAGCGCTCGCTTGAATACCAGTTAAAGTGGCTAAAGTTTGACCACTAAAGATAATCGCAGTATCAGCACCAACTTGAGTCAAAGTCAGATTGGCTGTAGTGATACCTAAACTGGCAGCACCAGAAATACCAATTTTATCAGTACCAATTTGGAAATCGAGAACTGTATTAGTAGCTTTGGTTAATTCACCAAAAACAATCCAGAATTGGTCAGCACCAGCACCACCAGCTAGGGTGTGACCACCACCAAGACCGATTTCAAAGGTATCATTACCATCACCACCCAAGGCACGACCATTAGAACCATTACCCAGGAAGAACAGATCATTACCAGCGCCACCAGAGGCACGGAAATTACTGGCTTCATCTCCGAAAAATGTATCATTGCCATCACTACCAAAAGCGCGATCGCTACTGGCTAAAAACACGGTATCATTGCCGCTACCACTGTCAATAATGTTATTACTGGCAAGAGCGCCCGCAGCCGCACTATCAATCTCGTCATTACCAGCGCCACTAAACACGACATCCTTAATACCACTAAAGCCAGGAGTTTGTTTGGCGACAATTGTATCGGCATTAGGTGTACCGGCAAAGAATTGTGTGTCCTGAATCAAATTGGCATTAGGCGCAGTCAAGAAAGATAACTGACCACCTTCAACCAGGTTTTCTTGTCTAGTTTTTGTGCCATCACCATTACCATCAATATTTGTGGCGGTAATAATTGTTCCAGAACGAATACTATGCGCCTGGACATCAAACACAAACTGTGTACCAGGAGCGTTACCAAAAAGACTAGAAACGTCTAGAATACCTGAAGTTTCCCAGTTACCGATATCAGTGGGGCTAGAATCAGTTTGACCAGAAGGAACAGCCGAGCGATCAACTTGTGCAATTTTAGTTAAGCTGTCCGCTGGATTGGCAGCAGCAGGATCAAGAACGTAAATAGAGGCTTCTTGCTTAGAAGTTGCACCCCAGATATCTGCTCCTAGTGCGCGGTCTTCTTGTAAGTAAATTTTGCCATTATCAGCCCAGTCGAGGTTATCAGGACTACGCATACCGAAATCTTGTTTACCAGCGTCGTTGCCATCGTAAAGGATGTCAATTTTTGCAGTGATTTCTGGTGCAGTTGTAATCTTCCACAGAGCATCATTTCCAGATGTGGGGTGTTGAATGGCAACGATAAATTCATTGGGATTGTTTGTAGAAATCAACCCAGTAGGTTCAGATCCAGGAACTCCCAAACTAGCCCAACGAGTAATTGATTCAGCTACACCATCCTTATTGCTATCAGATGCCTTCCAGATATCGCCAGGACCGTTGTCTTCGATAATGTAAAGATTACCAGCAGCATCACTAGCCAAGTTGTCAGGGTTATTGAGGTTGGTACCCGCAGCTAAAGCAGTACCACCATCAATTGTGCTACGACTAGCAAAAAGCTTAACTTCATTAGTTTTGAGGTTAATGCCATAAACTGCGTTTTCGCTAGTTGTAGCTACATAAAGAATGTCACCAATAATTTCTAAGTCTTCTGGACGACCGTAGGGTGTACCACCAACTTCATCCGCTGCTGCCCGTCCGCCCGTAGTAGTGCTACTAAAGTCAAAGGGATCGGCGGTGGTGGTTTTCACGCCATTAGCATCGGTAATCGCCACCCAAGTAGCTGCACCAGTGCGAGTAGTAGCTGCATTTGCAGTAGAGTTCCAGTTTTCCGAAGCATTACCTGTAAAGGCAGTTACCTTCAAGACAAAACTTTGTCCAACACTCAAATCACCAACAGTCTTAGGTACAAACTTGTAGATAGAACCAGTGTTGCTCTCATCAATAAAGTACAAAGTACCAGAGGTGTCAAACTTCAATCCTTCATGGGAAACCGCAGGAATATTGCTGCGCCAAACCACATTGGCTGGATCACCAGCAGCCATCAAGGGGTTAAGCCACTCAAATAGACGACCATTGGTTCTTTCTTCGGCGGTAAGAACTGTTCCGTAAGGAGTATATACAGCAGGGTCAAAAGGACCAAAATCATCATTATTCTTATCCCAAACCGTAGGATTGGTGGTGTAGGGTAAGGCCGCTTGACCAGTCAAGGCTGAAACAAAGTCACCAGTTTGGGTGTCGTAGCGAGCTAAACCAGCGCCTTGACCTACTTCCATCGGAATGTAGATGTAGCGGTTGGTGGGATCGAGTGCCACCATATCCCAGTTACCAAAGGTGGCAGCAAATTGAGGATCTAGATTAGCTTTGTTGCGGTCAACAATTTCTGTCTGAGTGAATCCTGTTGGTAGTAAAAAGGGTGCAGTGTCTTCTGCTGTAGGAACAGTAGCAGTAGTAGAAAGAAGTTGGCTAAAGTCAACATCAATTTTGTAGGTTGTACCCCAAACATCAGGACCTGCAGTAATACCAGTGGAGGCTAAAACAGCTTGAGTACCATCGAAAGGATTGGTAGCGATATCTTCAGGACGAGAGAATCTGAAGGCATTAACGGCGGTAGCTAACTCATTTTGTTTTGTTTGTGTAGCAAAACCTTGAGCGTCATAACCTGTAGTATTTGCTTTTGTGGGATCGTAGTAAGAAATTTCTACAAATTGACCGTTTGTGCTGTTACCACTGCCTTTGAACTGGCTAGGATTAGCTTCAATCGCATCAGTAGCATTTGCAGGATCGTCAGCCACCCATACGAATAGTTTACCCTGTGCTAAACCATTACGTTCCAGGAAACCACCAGCTTTTTTATCGCCAACATAGAGATATAAAGGCGCGTTATTGCTATCGTCACCAATTAAAAAGGCAACTTTATCAGTGCGGCTTGTATTTAGTTCTGTGACGTTTTCCCACGAAGCGCGACCAAATGCCGGGACTGCATATAAAGTATTTGTTTGTGTATCTAAGGCGAATTGTGTACCATTACTGGTTTCTTCACCAGAGAAGAAAATACGATCAGCTAAACCAATACCCGCACCAAACTGATTGGCTTCAAACAAAGCAGCAGAACAAAAACGTTGAATACCACCAAATTCTAAGTCAGCAGCAGCATCAACAACTTCACCTTTGCGGTTGATAATTGTGTCATGGGCTAATCCAGCATCAACGATTTGCAATGTGCGCTTGTCAACATCAAAATAGTTAACTCTTGCGCCGGGGAGTTGTGTCCCATTTTTCAGGGTGTACTTATAACCATCAGTAGCCGCTACCTCATTAACAACTAATATACGAACAGTTGTATCGTTGAGTGAGTAAGCGCCAATACCGTCAAGAATCCCAGGAGCAACATAGTTGCCAATTTTGTCACCAACTGTAAAAATAGGATCGACTGTGTAACCATTTAGCCCTTTAACTTGAGATGGTTGGGTTGTATCGAATGATATAGCCATAAAATCCCTCAATTCTCTGTGTAGTGCTTACTGAATGAATGTTTGGTAAATTTAGGAAAACCTATATTTACCGAATACGAGTATCACTTTTTATTAGCCTCTCACTCAGAGGTTAAGAAGGCACTATGAATTGGCTATTTCTTAATTAAAAATCCTTCTAAAAGTTAATTTTTGATTAAGGCAAGATTATCTATTTATAGGTACTATGCCAATATTAAAACTAATACACACCCGATCTTCATCACTCATATTCATTTCCACACCATGTAACAGCCAACTGGGAAATATTAACATTGTCCCTTCACGAGCTTTATAAGTGATTTTGGGGAAAGTCCATAGATTAAACTCTATAGATGGTGGTACGATCATTTGTGAAGCTGGTCGCGGATCAGAGAAAAATATGCCACCACAATTTTCAGGAGTTTTCAGATAATAAACTCCACTTAAAATTGAGTTGGGATGATTATGTACAGAGTTGGAAGCAAGTTTACGATTAATAATTCCCCAACAAGTTGTAATTTTGAGACTAAACTTTTGTAAGTCCCATTGTAAAAATGTGGCAACTTCTAAGACATTTTGATTAATGATTTGTATCAGGTTGTCAAAACTATCCCTTTCATGCAACCTATCTGTACTATGCCATCCTAGTATATTTGACCACTTCTCACCCTGACTATCTCGACGTTCCTCTGCATAGATAGTTTGTAAGAGTGGAGGATTTAATTGTTGATAATTTTCTAGGGAAAAATGCCAAACAGAAGTGGGAAACCAGTCATTTCTAGAACCAGCCATAATTTTGATTTATGTTTATAGTAGGGAACAGGGAACAGGGAACAGGGAACAGGGAACAGAATTAAAAGTCTTTTGGTGGATTGTTTTTTAGGTAAATTCTGGATTTCATTCAAGTGCATACCGAAAAAAGCCGAAGTCCTGTTAAGCTCAATAGGTAACTTTCTGGAACTGAACTGTTTTATGCACCTACCTTCCTTTCTATGGTTATGGAAAATAGCCGCTTGGTCAATGGGATTATCTTTACTAGCCTATTTATTTTTAGCCATAACTGGTATTTGGATGTTACGGGTCAGAACAAACCCAGAATCTTTCGGTATTCTATTACCTTCGTATCGTCCGCAAGTGCGATCGCTCCATTATATAATCGGCATAACTATAGTTAGCCTAGTATTACTACTCCTAGCCGTTGGCATTGTTGGTACATTAGGACACTTCGGTTCACTAGGACACTCACCACATTTAGTCGCTGGTTTAATAGTCGTCATCTTAGTTTTAGTATCCGCTTTTAGTGCCACTCAAATTAGTACCATCAAACCTTGGGCTAGACCATTACATCTTGGGTGTAATTTCTGCTTATTATTAGGATTTGCTTGGGTATCTCTCAGTGGTTGGACTGTTGTGCAAAAGTATTTACCTTAATTCTCAGTTTCCACCATGCTTCTGTTATGGCTGGGAAATTGTGCAAACCATACACAAATAATTTATCCTGTCAATCCTGAAATCCTGTACTTCGACTCCGCTCAGTAACCGGATATCCTGATTCTGACAATTTTAACCCTTGACAAAATTCTCAGTTTCGATTACACTTATGTTATGAGTGGAAAAGTGTTCGCCCATATATAGGGTCTTTATTTATAAATGATTCATACTTTCAAGAATTTGGGTATCCTTTTGTTGCTTAAATGTCTGAATCAGGATATCCAGGATTTGAGGATTTTCAGGATGTGATGGAAAGATTGTTTTTGATGAAGTGGTGATTTTTTTAGTCTGAATCAGGATATCCAGGATTTGAGGATTTTCAGGATGTGATGGAAAGATTGTTTTATGCTCTTCTTTAGATGGTTAGTTTACAGCATTTTCGCAATTACCAATTACCCATCCTGAAAATCCTGGATATCCTGATTCAGACAAAATCATCTCCAAAATCTCAACAAACAACCATTAAACAACATCCTGAAAATCCTCAAATCCTGGATATCCTGATTCAGACAAAATCATCTCCAAAATCTCAACAAACAACCATTAAACAACATCCTGAAAAATCCCAAATTCCCACAAACAATCATCCAACAACATCCTGAAAATCCTCAAATCCTGGATATCCTGATTCAGACAAAATCATCTCCACAATCCCCACAAACAATCATTAAACAACATCCTGAAAATCCTCAAATCCTGGATATCCTGATTCAGACAAAATCATCTCCAAAATCTCAACAAACAACCATTAAACAACATCCTGAAAAATCCCAAATTCCCACAAACAATCATCCAACAACATCCTGAAAATCCTCAAATCCTGGATATCCTGATTCAGACAAAATCATCTCCAAAATCTCAACCAACAATCATTAAACAACATCCTGAAAATCCTCAAATCCTGGATATCCTGATTCAGACAAAATCATCTCCAAAATCTCAACAAACAACCATTAAACAACATCCTGAAAAATCCCAAATTCCCACAAACAATCATCATAATTATATTGGTGGTTGAAAAGTCTATATATATGGGCGCACACTTTCCCACCCATAACATAATCATAATACAAGCTTTTGGCTTTGTCAAGTCTAAATTGTCTGAATCAGGATATCCGGTTACTGAGCGAAGTCGAAGTACAGGATTTGAGGATTGACAGGATAAAGAGGAAAATAATTATGTTGGTGGTTGAAAAGCCTATATATATGGGCGCACACTTTCCCACCTATAACATAAGGATAACTCAAGACTTGAGCTTTGTCAAGCCTAAATTGTCAGAATCAGGATGTCCAGGATTTGAGGATTGACAGGATAAATTTTAACCTCTTACCTTTGCGTCTTTGCGCCTTTGCGTGAGACTAAAATTCCTACCCTTAATCAGCAACGCTTTTTTCTGAATCAGGTTTTTTTAACCTCTTACCTTTGCGTCTTTGCGCCTTTGCGTGAGACTAAAATTCCTACCCTTAATCAGCAACGCTTTTTTCTGAATCAGGTTTTATGTTCAAATTCTATACTCTTCCCTGTCACCTGCTGTTTACTCCCTATCCACCAAGCCAAACCACCCATAAATAATACCCCCATAACTCCCTGTAAAGGATTATTATTCACACCAGTCACCCAGTCAGGAACTTGTCCCGAATATTTAGTTAATTGCCCGACATTAATGATATAATAACCCCAAACCAACCCACCATGTAAACCAATAGGTAAACCCAAACGTCCCCTTCTCCAACGTTTTCCCCATACCTGCGTTAAGCCCAACAACACCAAAGCCGGAAACTGGGGTAAAGTATGAATAATTGCCTCCAAAGGTTTAATAAAATGGGATACAGCAAATAAAATTGCATCTATCCAGAGAGCGATATTTAATTTATAATCTCGTTGTAACTCATCCAATAACCAACCCCGAAATAATAATTCTTCTGCAAAACCCACCCCAAAACCAACTAATAAACCTTCTAAAATTATTCTCCCTAAAAATACTTGTGGTTGTTGCCATATCAACCAACCCAGTACACCTTCTAAACCAAATAAAACTAAAACAGTAGTTAGTCCAATAGCCAACCCCTGCAACACATTCACCCCATTAAGACGCGTAAATTCTAAACCATAATGGCTGAATATTTTTGGTTGTTGATAAACTTGCTTACCCCAAATATTCAGCAGAAAAATAAACTCTACATATAATATCACCAGCGTCAAAATACTTTCTAAATTAGTATCTTTGACTAGCAAATAAATTGGTACAGCTAGGGGTAGCCATAAAAACAGTAAGGCCAGTATAAAACAAACTAGCCTCACAGGAACGGGGTATTGGGTAAGTTGAGTGAGATTAATTTTCATAAAGTTAGTCAATTATCATCAGTCAACAATATACTGCTAATGACCAATGACTAATGACCAAAAACTATTCTTCTGGTTCAATCGTACTACTTAAACCATGATTGTTGAGGGTTTCAGAATAGAACTCCGCGTGTTCTTGAGCGCAAGTAATAACCAAAGCTAACCCGTTATGGTGAGCTTCCATCATAATACTAACAGCTTGCGGTTGGGTAATGCTATTAACAGTAGTCATTAGCACTTGTACAACGTACTCCATCGGATTATAATCATCATTATGGAGCAAGACGCGATACTGAGGCGCAAGCTTGCGGGATGTAGAACGCTTCTCAATGGTTTCGACTGACACGGTTCTTTGCTCTTTTATCGTTGATTTACTAGAATATGTTCCTGTTAAGCAAATGCTGAACAGTTATTTACTTCTGCATTGCCGTATTTCCATCTTAAAATACCTTTGGCGTTGCTGAGAAGCTTTTCCTATGACATCATAGCACAAACACAAGAAATTTACATTAATAATTGGGACAGAAAAATTTTCCCTTATTTTCTATCTCATCACTGGCAACGGGAATTATTAAAATTAAGGAAACTGCCACACAGAAGTCAATACTCTAGATAGTTATGGATATCAGCCCAAAATTTCAACCAGGACAAATTGTATCCTTGGATTATAGCCATCAGCATCTTTATGCAGAAGTTATTGAAATCGTCGTTTCCCGACAATTGTGTTGGGTGCGTCCTTTACTGCTTGTGAACTCTAACTCAGAATTACCACTTGTAATTGATTTACAAGGTGTATCAGATTTGTTCTGGCCACTAGATTTGTTTAAACCGGCTTTAGATACAGAAGTTATTGCTTTTTTAGGGCAACTTTTTCCTAAAGAACTAAAATTTGAGCCTGATTTAGTAGCTAAACAACAATTTAATTTATTTATTCATCAACTGTGGCAAGCATATCAACAAGGACAAGAAACATAAAGAGACTTAATTGCATAGGTAATACTAGCAATACAGGATGTCAATACGCATTGTCAGTACCTTCCAGTATGAGTATTATCCCCAGGTAGGAACTAACTGTACCCGACCAGCATCCATCTCTGCCATTAGTAATTCTAAAGCTTCATAGTCAACATCAGAGATATGACCTAGCTTTGTTAATTCCGAGTTAATCTCATTTTCGATTTCTGGCGTTAGCTTGCGGATATGCAGGGCTTTTTCTACCAACTGACGAATCACGTATCGAGTTTTCATAACAAATAAACCAAATTGCAGTTACTAGTCATTATCTAAGACAATGCTCGGTATAAAAGGTGATTTATACCTCTCGACCCTGTGATTTAGATCACTACTAAATAATCAAGACCAGTTATTCTATAACTCTGTTTTTATCAATGACAAGGGTAAAAGTCAAGGTGGACAATCACAGAGAAATTTTCCTGGAACTACCTCCATTCACAGTTTCAGCAAGAGTAACTGCTATAGGGACAGATGATTAATCTGCATTCAGAAGGCATAAGTAGATTGTTTTTTAACTTGCTAAAAAAAAATGTATATATAATTACACTTTACCATTGACTTATGACAATCTTTAAATAAACCCAGTCAAGCTATAAAGATTGAGTAAAGAGACTTCAAACTTGTAGCCAAGTCAGAAAAAAAAGTTGATCTTTAAACAAGATGCAAATTTACACTTATAAAAGCTTAGACGATAATGTCAATATAATTCCTAAAATTTTGCGCCTTTGCTTCTGGAAGCCTCTGCACGTGACTCTTTCAGAGGAACTTTGTTAACGCGCAGCGTGTAGGCATAACCTAAATAAAATTATTGAACTCCAGTCAAAATCTCTAATTAATGCTAGTGTTGGGGTGGTTAGCTGTAATTTATGGTAGCTAGAAGATAGCAAAGTGGCTGTTTTAGTTGAACAATTAATAACATCGGATATTTTAAAACCTGCCCGTTACCTGGGTAATGAGCGTTTAGCAGTCCATAAACCTTGGGATACGGCAACAATCCGTTGGGTTTTGACCTATCCAGAAGTGTATGAGGTAGGGGCATCAAATTTAGGGCATATCATCTTATACAATATTTTGAATGCCCAGCCTCGCCAGTTATGCGATCGCGCTTATCTACCAGGAGCGGATTTAGCCGCCAAACTTCGCACCACGCAGACACCCCTGTTTGCAGTGGAATCTAAACGGTGGTTGACGGACTTCGATATTTTAGGCTTTAGTCTCAGTTACGAATTAGGATGCACCAATATTTTAGAAATGTTGGACTTAGCCGGAATCCCCGTGACTAGAGAAGAACGGTTACAGGGAAATTACCCGCTAATTTTTGCCGGTGGACAAACAGCAACCTCTAACCCCGAACCCTATACAGATTTCTTCGATTTCATGGTTTTGGGAGATGGTGAAGAACTACTTCCCGAAATTGGCTTGGTTTTAGAAGAAGGGAAAAAATCAGGCTTGAGTCGTCAAGAACTATTATTAGACCTGGCGCAAATTCCTGGTGTCTATGTGCCGCAGTTCTATGAGATGGGTGTAGGTGGGGCTGTATATCCCCTGCGTCCAGATGTACCCAAAAGAGTCCTCAGAAGAGTCGCCACACCCATTCCTGCCTATTCTATCGGCTTAGTTCCTTATGTAGAAACAGTACATGATCGCCTCACCATTGAAATTCGTCGCGGTTGTACTCGCGGTTGTCGCTTCTGTCAACCAGGAATGCTAACTAGACCAGCGAGGGATGTCGAACCGGAAAAAGTGGTAGAAGCTATAGAAAAGGGAATGCGGGAAACTGGTTACAATGAGTTTTCCCTCTTGTCTTTAAGTTGTTCAGATTATTTAGCCCTACCAGCGGTGGGGATGGAAATAAAAAATCGCTTAAAAAATGACAACATTTCCCTCACCTTACCTAGTCAAAGAGTAGATAGGTTTGATGAAAATATTGCCAATATCCTGGGAGGTACGCGCCAAGGTGGGTTAACCTTTGCCCCAGAAGCGGGTACACAAAGAATGCGGGATATTGTCAATAAGGGTTTGACAAATGAAGAGTTATTGCGGGGTGTAAAAACAGCGTGGTCACAAGGTTGGGATAAAATCAAGCTGTATTTTATGATTGGTTTACCCGGTGAAACAGATGCCGATGTGATTGGCATTGTGGAAACGGTAAGATGGTTAAAGCAAGAATGTTGGGAAAAGGGCAGAAGATCCTTAAACTTCACTTTGACCATTTCCAACTTTACCCCCAAACCCCATACTCCCTTTCAATGGCATTCAGTCTCCACAACTGAGTTTGCGAGAAAGCAAAACCTACTCAGAGAAGAATTTCGGGGAATGCGGAATGTGAAAGTAAATTTCACGGATTTTCGGATCTCGGCGATGGAAGACTTTATTGGTAGAGGCGATCGCACTCTGGGGAAAGTGTTACATCGGGCTTGGAAATTGGGTGCAGGCATGGATGCTTGGTTTGATAATGTAGATAAAGCCTTTACAGCTTGGGGAACAGCCATTACCGAAGCCGGTCTAGACTGGAAATACCGTCAAGTGGAAAATGGCGAATGGAATCTGTTTGCTGTCAGCAACAACGAACAAGAAACTCTATCACCTCTGGATACTCCCTTACCTTGGGATCATATTGATACTGGCATTGATAAAAAGTGGCTGCAACAAGACCTACAACGCGCTCTAGAAGCTGCAATTGTCCCTGACTGCTCTTTTGAAGGTTGTTCTCATTGTGGAGTCTGTGGCACTGATTTCGGTCATAATGTGGTTATGGCTGCACCACCCATTCCCAGCTTTGCCGGCGATTTTGTTCCCAACACCACCAAAGCCCAACGATTGCGAGTATGCTTTGGTAAACAAGGAAATATGGCTTTAGTCAGTCACTTAGATTTGATGCGTCTATTTGATCGAGTTATGCGCCGTGCTGGTTTACCCATCACCTTCACAGGTGGTTTTCATCCTGGACCGAGGATTGCTTTAGCCAGTGCTTTAAGTTTAGGTGCTACCAGTAGTGGAGAAATAGTTGATTTTGAGTTGACTGAACCAATTGATGTGGCAACTTTTCATACCCAATTGGTTAAACAACTACCTACTGACATTCCTGTGTATAATGTGGTAGAAATAGACATTAAGTCTCCCTCCGCTACCCAAAAGCTAGAAGCAGCCGAGTATTTACTCACATTGTCTACAGCCCAAAGCGAGGGACAATCGGCACAATGGCAAAACTGGATTGAGACTATTAAACATCAAGAGGAGATTTTATCGGCACATACAACCAAATCCGGTAAACAGCAATTAATAAATCTGCGCGATCGCCTGTGGGAGATAGAATTAATTTCAGTCTCTCACCAAGAATTGGACTCAATAGCCGTTGTGCGTTACTTGGGTAGCTGTCGTCCTGATGGAGTAATCTTGCGTCCTGAGCAAATCTTGTCTATGCTGGAAACAGTGGCAAATGTAGAATTTCACATCTTGCATATCCACCGCCAGCGTCTAGTAGTCTGTCAACCCGAAAATGACGGGTGAAGGCAAGCAGGGGGAGAAGAGAGGCAAGGGGGGGCAGGGGAGGGAAGAACAGAAGTTTTTTCCGCTCATTACCCGTCAAAATAAATTTGACGAACTTCTAGTTATTGGCTAACTTGCTAGTAGTTGTCAAAAATTAGAACATTGTAGGAATTGATTTTTGGCAAGGTTGCGTTAGAATGATGATCAAGAGAAATTTTCTGGCACTGCATTGAATGACTTGATTCACTACCTGCGATCATCACAGGAACGAAGGCAAAGATATACAGTAGATTGCAAATTAATGAGGTACAGGATCTAAATTCAAAGCCGGACAGCAAGCCAGTTTTACTCCTAACTCGGTGAATTCTGCTGTAAGAATGTCACTTCTAAGATTGTATCCCAGAGAAACTCTACTGCTGATTACAAATCACAAGAAATAACGAATGGCACGGAAGCCATTTGGCTTTAGACAATGGAGGAAGTGCCAACGGCGAATTTATTCGCAGTGACATGATAGAATTAATGAGCTAGTAGGAGTAACTATCAACGCAAAGAAGTGTTTTATTAAGGAGAAACCCCTGATTTATCTCGTCTCGGCATAGCCGTAGCCTGGGTAAACAAGCAATGGTGAAGCATGGAGCGTTTAACACTAAAAACTGATGGCATCGGAAAGCACTAAATCAATCTAAAAGTAAGCACAATTGCAATACCTGTCGTACTAGTAATTGTTTTGAGTGTCTAAGGGGTACTTGACTGTCCCTTTTAAGCAAGTCTTAAAGAATCCGCGTGTCTTCAGACCGCAGAGTGTCAATAACAATAGCTTTCGTTAACTTCTCCATTGACCGATCCAAGTCCATCTCTTAAATAAGACTTGCTTTTATTGCGGGCTTTTAAGCAATTGCTATGAATGCAAGTGTGTTAAATTGTAAAAGTACAACACAAGTATTGACAGAGATTACAACCCTGCCATAATTCTTACAAGGATGACCACATGAGTTATCTGCACCTAGCTAGACTTTCTAGTAAAAACACGGATAGTGAATCCAGTGATTAAGGCAGATTTCCCTACATCGGCAGATGGTAAACCCAAAGAGATACCGTATCTAGACGCAGAGGTTTTTTACCATGCGTGTGTGATGTCAGAAGTCAGGAGTCAGCGAGTCAGGAGTAAAACCCTGGTTGGGGATGAGTTTCATGATTAATTGATGTCCTAACTACCTTGTGTGTTGCTATATTTAGATATGGTCAGCTTTACTTAATGAATCTTAACTTTGAAACAGATATCTACGGATATCCAAAGTTTAAATAGCAGCGTATAGTAGGGGAAATCAGCCAAGGGCGGTTGATGGAAGTTCTTAAACTATATGCAGTTATCCAGGAATAATCCGGCGTGTAAACGCAATCACAGTATCATTAGCTCTTCATAACTTTGCAGAGCTACTCAAGTTGGAATTTTTTATTACTAGTAGCGTCTTGTAGCAGCGACCGTTAGGACAAGCGGGATAACAAAGAAATTCCTGGTAATTCCCAGCGGTGCTGCCAATTTTTGAGGAAATTGAATGCCAAAACAAATTATCATCGCGGAGCAGTATCAAATTGCTGCTGTATTTTCAGAAGATCAAATACAAGAACTCGTTGTAGCTACGGGTCATCACCAAATTGGTGATATCTATCTGGGTGTAGTAGAAAATGTATTACCTGGGATAGATGCGGCTTTTGTCAATATCGGCGATCCAGAACGCAACGGATTTATTCACGTCACTGATTTAGGTCCATTAAGGCTGAAACGTAGTGCAGCAGCAATCACAGAACTGTTGACACCACAACAAAAAACCTTAGTGCAGGTGATGAAAGAGCCAACCGGATCAAAAGGTCCCAGGCTCACAGGTAATATCACATTACCTGGACGTTATGTAGTGTTAATGCCCTATGGACGAGGGGTAAATTTATCGAGACGGATTAAAAGCGAAAGTGAACGTAACCGCCTCAGAGCTTTGGCTATTTTAGTGAAACCAGCAGGGATGGGGTTACTGGTACGCACAGAAGCAGAAGGTAAGCCAGAAGAAGCCATTATTGAAGATTTGGAAGTGCTGCAAAAGCAGTGGGAAATTGTCCAGCAAGAAGCAGTGACTTCCCGTGCGCCGGCTCTACTGAATCGTGATGATGACTTTATTCAGCGCGTTCTTAGAGATATGTATGGTAGTGATGTGAATCGCATAGTTGTTGATTCCAGCACTGGTTTAAAACGAGTGAAGCAGTATTTACAAAACTGGAGTGGTGGACAAACACCCCAAGGATTGTTAATTGATCATCACCGCGATCGCTCACCCATTTTAGAATATTTCCGCATCAATGCCGCTGTCCGTGAAGCCCTCAGACCGAGGGTAGATTTACCATCAGGCGGTTATGTGATCATCCAACCAACGGAAGCTTTAACAGTCATAGACGTGAACTCCGGTTCATTCACCCGTTCGGCAACTGCTAGAGAAACAGTGCTGTGGACAAACTGCGAAGCAGCAGCGGAAATTGCTCGTCAGTTACGGTTGCGGAACATTGCAGGTGTGATTGTGGTTGATTTCATTGATATGGAATCCCGACGTGATCAAATGCAAGTTTTAGAACACTTTAACAAAGCTCTTAAAGCTGATAAAGCCCGTCCCCAAATTGCCCAACTGACTGAACTAGGTTTGGTGGAACTTACTCGTAAGCGTCAAGGTCAAAACATTTATGAATTGTTTGGCGAAACTTGTCCTACTTGTGGCGGCTTAGGACATACCGTCAGATTACCTGGAGAACTAGAAAACCGTCTGCCTATCCCGGCTGCGGACATCCCAGAGCGATTTGTACCCATGCCTCAAAGGGAATCTCGTCCACCTGCACCCACTACTCGCATACCTGATATCGGTAGTGTGCCACAAGTGACACCAAAAGATGTCTATGATGGCTTTGGTGATGGATTTGAAACTGAACCGGAATTTAGTTCTCTGCATCTGATCAATCATCCTAGTTACCAAGAATTAAATGATAAGCGTCGTACCCGGACCCGCCGTAGCCGCATTAGTGTGAATGGTGGTAACGGTAAGGATGAATCCCGCTTACCTAGTAATCCTCTAGCTTTTGTTAATGATCCAGATTTAGACTTAGAAGAACCTGAATTACCAATACCAGAAATCTCTCCCCCAACTATTAATAAATCAGGTTGGACGGAAAGACCAGAACGGACAAAGGTAAAATTAGACCCGATTAAGGTAGAACCACCAGAGGTGATTACGGTGGAAATGTCAGCAAAGGAACAGGATACTTATGCTGAAATGGGAATTTCTCCTTTACTCAAGTTAGATCGGGAGGGAAAAAATCCTAGATCGGTGATTATCAATGTTGTGCAACCAGGACAATCACCTATTGAAGAATCTGAAGTTGTTCCTGAACCAATTGTTACTGAAAAAACACTTCCTGAAGTTGTCGCTATTAAACTACCGACATCAAAATTTGAGATAGAAGAAGATTCATCCTTTCCACCATTAGTAATATTTCCAGAATTGACAGAAATTCTTGGAGAAAAAGCAACTAAAGCTGAAGGAAAAATAGAACCTGAGAAAGAAACTAAAGTTGAAGAAAAAACGGAAATTGAAAAAGAAATAGAATCTGATAGTAATAGTAGTTCTATTCCTAATCGTCGTCGTCGTCGTCGTTCATCAGCCTTAGATACAGATGGTTTTGGACTGTGATTTTCATGATTTGTGTGATTTTTGTGATTGATTAATTAATTGATTAATTAATTGATTGATTAATGAATCAATCAGGTAAATCAAATCAATGAGATAAATCATAGTTCCGATTAATCATCTACATCAAATAAATCAAACAAATCATAGTTTAGACAATGGCAGACATTAAACCTGCATCCTGGGATAATTCGAGTTGGTTAGAGTTTTCTACTTACTCAAATATGCAGGGTGCAGTTGGGGGTGTAGATGAGGTAGGTAGGGGCGCTTTATTTGGTCCTGTGGTAGCGGCGGCAGTTATATTACCAGTAGACGCTTTATCAATACTGATGTTAGATAATATTAAGGATAGTAAAAAGTTGTCTAGTTCTCGGAGAACTAAACTGGCTCAAAAAATTGCCACGTTGGCTGTAGATTGGAGAATTGGTTATGCTACAACGAAGGAAATAGATGAGTTGAATATTTTACAGGCGACTCTTTTGGCTATGAAGCGGGCTGTTTTGAAGTTGCGGGTAAAGCCGGAACTGTTTTTGATTGATGGTAATCAGTTGGTGAAGAATTTGCCAATACCTCAAGAAACAGTTGTCAAAGGTGATGAGCGATCGCTTAATATTGCCGCAGCTAGTATCATGGCAAAGGTTTGGCGTGATGATTTGCTGCAACGGTTAGCGTTAAAATATTCCCTGTATGATCTAGAAAAAAATAAAGGTTATGGAAGTCCGCGTCATTTACTCGCACTTCAAAAATACGGACCTTCATCTTTACATCGTCGCTCTTTTCGTCCCTGCCAAATAATTTGAGATTTGAGATTTTGGATTTGAGATTTTGGATTTCCAGTTTTTGAGAACAATTGCCAAATTTGCCTTATTTTTCCATAAACTACTCAAAATTTAAACTTGGTAATATGGCTTGCGCCACACTACCGCTATCAGTGATGTTATGATCAGTTTCGTTATTTTGAGTTTGTGAGATTACCCAATGACGATAATCTGCTAAGAGGTGATGTAACAATCTTTGCTTAATTGTTAGTAATACACTTTTGAGCAATCCATTTCCTGTAGTTTCTAAAATTGATTTGGGTGTAAAGGAAAATGGTTGCGGTATGTCTACTAAAACTTCCAAATCAGCTTTCCCTTGCAAGTAAGTTTCACCATTGAGTTGAACTGGTGACAAATAGCCTTTTAAATTCAGTGCAAACCTTTCGTTAATATACTCAAAACCCAATATCTCACAACCGAGCGATCGCAAATAAACTGTACCGCTGGCATCTGCCCAGACTCTCATGTCTACAGTCGGCTGAATACTCAGTGACATAAAAGACAGAGGACGCATTTTTAATCGAAAACCTTCTTCAGAAAGTTGTTGAATTCTTGTATTATCAGCTAAGGCATTGACTAAACGTTGAGGCTGCCGCAGGTAGTGTTGAATAGGAATAGATTGCTTAGGAAGGGAAATTTCCACCGATTGAGAGGCAATAAACTTAGTAACCATGAGCAAATTAAACCATTTGTTTTTTAATTGTAATATTTTTTAACAATTTGAATTGCCAAAAATCTAACTTTTAATTTATTATTCATCAAATTCGCCAAATTTAACAGCATGAACCAGAAAATCGCTCATTTAGGTCCGCCAGGAACTTATGCCGAACAAGCGGCTTTTTTTTATCTCAACTGGTTAAAAGCCCATTCGGATATTAATTCTCAAAGAAGCTTTGAATTATGTCCATATTCTACCATTGCTCAGTCCCTACAAGCAATCGCCGATAAACGAGCAGCCATAGCTGTTGTTCCGGTGGAAAATTCTATTGAGGGTAGTGTCAACATGACAATGGATAGCTTATGGCAATTAGGAAATTTAAAAATTCAATTAGCTTTAGTTTTACCAATCCAACATACATTAATTTCCTATGCCACAAGTTTAGATAATATTAAAACTGTCTATTCTCATCCTCAAGCGTTAGCGCAATGTCAAGAATGGATATCACAGTTCTTGCCAAATGTCAATTTAATTCCCCGAAATTCAACCACTGAAGCACTACAGGGATTAGAAGAAGAGGTCACTACAGCAGCTATATCTTCTAGTCGGGCGGCACAATTGTATAATTTACCTATTCTTGCCAGAGGGATTAATGATTATCCAGAAAACTGTACTCGGTTTTGGGTAGTAAGCAGGGAAGAAAATCATCCCGTTGATTGTACTCATACATCTTTAGCCTTTAGCGTGCCAGCCAATGTACCAGGTGCATTAATGAAAGTATTGTCAGTATTTGCTCATTTGGGTATTAATCTGAGTCGGATTGAATCGCGTCCGACAAAACGTTCTTTAGGGGAATATTTATTCTATTTGGATATTGAAGCAGATGTAAATGCACAAATTATGAAATCTGCTTTGGAAGAGTTGCGAAATTATACGGAAATTTTGAAAATTTTTGGTAGTTATAGTGTGTTACCAATTAATTTATAATTGGGGAAATGCAAAAAATCAATGATTGGGCGCAGGCCCTGCGCCCCTACTTTGTGGTAATAGTGTAAAAATATATAGAATATTCTGGAAATATCCATTACATTACTTTTTGAAATGCCAAGTTTTCCGACTTCTACCTTAATGCAAATATCTGTAGCGCCAAAACTTTGTCAACCTTTAAAGATTGTCGCCTTGGGGGATAGCCTAGTATATGGATACGGTGATCCAGAGAAAGGCGGTTGGGTGGAACAATTGCGACGGTGGTGGATGTTACCGGACAGTGTGGGTCATGTGCTTTATAATTTGGGGGTAAGGGGCGATCGCACACAACAAATATGCCAACGTTTAGAAGCAGAATTTCGTCACCGGGGAGAAATCCGCAATCGTGTTCCTGACTTGATTATTTTGTCTGTGGGTGTTAACGATACACCTCGGTTAAGAAGTCCTAACGGCAGAAATTACACAGATTTTAGTCAGTTTGAATCAGAAATCGCTACATTGCTGGATCAATCTCAAAAACTCTGCCCCGTGCTGTTTGTGGGGATGGTTCCCGTAGACGAAAGCAAAATGCCCTTCCTTGATTGTTTATTCTATAATCATGCCGACCAATACCGCTACAAAGAAGCAACACGACAAGCTTGTGAACAAAGACAAATTCCCTATTTAGATATTTTTGATCAATGGATGCAGCGGAGTCAAGGATGGAGAAGCGATCGCCTCACCAGTGACGGACTGCACCCCAACACACTGGGTTATCAGGACTTGTTAGAAGCCGTACTCAACTGGAAAGAATTATCCCAATATCATTGTCAAGCTGATTATCGGGCAGAATTACAGCAGGAGTTAAGATAATCAGCCACTTCTGAGGGCGACAATGGGATCTAACATAGCAGCTTGTCGGGCGGGAAAGACACCGAAAACTAAGCCTATGCTACCAGATATTGTCACAGCCACAGCGATCGCATATAGAGGAAATTGAGGAGTTAAAGGCGTGAAAAATGCCAAGGGGATAGTTCCCCCAACTCCTAAAATTATCCCCAGCAAACAGCCAGAAAGAGAGAGAATAATTGCCTCAATTAAAAACTGCGCTAAAATATCATTCTGAGTTGCCCCAACTGCCTTGCGTAAACCAATTTCTTGAGTGCGTTCAGTCACAGAAACTAACATAATATTCATGATACCAATTCCACCTACTAACAGAGAAATGGCAGCAATTAAAGCTAATAATAAAGATAAAATACTAGTCACCTGAACTACCAATTCTTGAAACTTTTTATTAGCGAAAACAGCCACATCTTTCTTACCATGTAGTCGAGCCAGAATATTAGTAATTTGAAAACCTGCCGCGCGAACACTATCTCTATTTTTGGCAGTCACTAAAATATAACTGAGAGGAATATCAGATATTGATCTACGTCCAACTAATCTATTAGCAAATGTTGTCAGTGGGACAATTGCAGTTTGATCCAAATTCTCCCCAGCAAATGCACCCTTTGATTGCAATAAACCAATAACTTGAAACGAGATATTATTAATCATCACTTCTTGTCCCACAGGATTTTCATCACCGAACAACTTGCGGCTAGTTTCTGCACCCAAAACAGTGACTTGAGCCTGTTGTTGCTGTTGTTTTTGATTAAACATTCTACCAGTGGCAAGAACAAGATTTTGCACAGCGAGCAAATCAGACGTAGTTCCTTTAACAGTTGTGGATGTTAATTTATTATTAAAGCTAATTGGCATTTTCTGCTCATCTATAGGAGCAACTTTGCTAACACTAGGAACTTGAGCTTTAATTGCTTCTGCGTCTGATAACACCAATTGGGCATCAGGAAATTTCATGCCTTCATCATCTTCAAAATTACTATATACCGTGAGTTGATTTGCGCCAAAAGCCTCAAGTTTGCCCAATACAAGATTTTGTGCGCCCTGTCCAATCCCAATCATACTAATAACAGAAGCATTGCCAATAATTATTCCCAGCATAGTTAGTCCGCTACGGAGTTTATTAGCAGCGAGAGTTGCAAAAGCCATGTTCACACTTTCTAGCAAATTCATAATTTAAAACGATAAAAAGATAAATTTCTTCTGCTGACTCCTTACACCAAGAAACCTGCAAATAAAAAACACCCAACCACCTAAAGCAAAAAATTTCTTAAACTCTCATTCCTCCGTGTTCTCTGTGTCTCTGTGGTTCGTTTATTTAAGTATTTTTTTAATTAGAAATCCCTAAGATCCCATAGGACGATCAACACCATCAATTAATTGATTAGCTGGTGGTTGGATAAAAACCCGTTCACCCTCAGAAAGTCCGCCCAAAATTTGCGTTTTATCACCAGAAGTAATTCCTACCTGTATCGGATGAAATTTGGCTTGATTATCCTTATCTGGTAACAATACACCCACTTGCCCCTGTTTACCAGAAACCACAGCAGCCGAAGGAATTACCAAAGCATTGCGAATGTCATTTACTAGAAAAGTTAACTTCACATTTAGCCCTACCTTGAGTTTATCTTGACCCGTTGCCAAAGCAATCTTGACTCGCATAAATGTGACATTTTCTTCCTTAACTCCTCTGGGGGCAATCAAACGGACTTTCCCTTGAAAAACTTGATCAGGAAAAGCATCAAGGCGAATTTCTACAGGCTGATTTTTCTGAATCTGCGCCATATTTACTTCGGGAACTTTAGCTTCTATTTCCAAACCACTGGATAATTCGGCAATGGAGGCACTAGTTCCCCCTTCATTAGTGGAAACAGAAGTATTTGGAGTTACAAAGTCCCCCGCTTGGGCAAAACGTCGGGTAATTAAGCCAGAGAAAGGAGCGCGAATGAAAGTATTTTCTAACTGATTTTCGTAAAATTGTAATTGGGCAGTTGCTTGAGCTACTTCAGCACCGGCTTTGGTAATTTCCTCAGTTTGATAACCGGAAAGTAGTTTTTTCAGTTGTTGTTGGGCAGATATCAGACTAAATTTAGCTTGTTCTAAGTTATCTTTAGCACTTTTTTCTTCATTTAAAGCCGCATCTAGTTCATCACGGGAGATTGCTCCTTGAGATACAGGATATTGCCTACGCTTAACTCGTTGAGAGGCTAATACCAAGCGAGATTCAGCTTCCCGGACTTGGGCTGTATACTTACGTACATCAGCTTGAGCGATCGCAATTTCTTCTGGTCTATAACCCTTACGCTTTTCTTGTAATTCGGCTTTTGCCTTCCATAACAGCGCTCGATACTGATTCACCTGGGCTTGAAAGGCTTGACGCTCCATTTCTGCGATTAATTGTCCTTTTTGGACAGAACTACCTTCATCTACATAGAGTTTGGCAATTCGACCGGCTTCTCTTGGGCTAATGTTAATTTTGCGAACTGGTTGCACGACTCCATTGGTTTTGATTTTAATGTTTAAGTTGCTGGTAGTCACAGGGACTGTTAAATCTGTAATATCTTTTTTGCTGGGTTGATACCAATGGCTGAAGTAAGCAATACCCATTCCAGATAAACCAAATGCAGTCAGCCCAATGAGCCAAGGAATCGGATTTTTGATGTTCATGGCTGATGGAATAACGAACCACAGAGGCGCAGAGGACACAGAGAAATGAGAGTGGAAGATGATTTCTGCGTAAGTCCTAGAATTAAGTTTTTTTGTATTACACTCCGTACTGTTCTACCTGCATATTCCATAGGGATGTATATTCGCCTCCCAGTTGTAAAAGTTCTTGGTGAGTGCCATCTTCAATTAAATGACCATCTTTGAGGACTAAGATGCGGTCAGCCATTCGCACTGAGGCTAATCTGTGGGTAATTAGGATGGTAGTTTTCCCTTCCGCTAGTTCCACAAAGCGTAGGTAAAAATCACACTCGCTGCGGGGGTCTAGTGCTGCGGTAGGCTCATCTAGAAGGAGTAGTTGGGCTTCTTGGCGGACAAAGGCACGAGCTAGAGCTAATTTTTGCCACTGTCCTCCAGAAAGTTCTGTACCGCCAAACTGTTTACCCAATTGTGTATCTTCTCCACTGGGAAAATCATCCACTAGTTTGACGATATCGGCTTTTTCTACTGCATATCTGAGAATTTCTCGATTTTCTAGGGCGGCTAGGTTTCCTAAGGCGATATTTTCTCCCAGGGTGAGCGAGTAATGTCCAAAGTCTTGGAAAACCCCCGCAATTTGCTGCCGCCACTGCTCTAAGTTCAAATCTCTGAGGTCTACACCATCAACGATAATCCGTCCTGTGGTGGGGTCGTAGAGCCTGGTTAATAGCTTAACTAGAGTGGTTTTACCTGCGCCATTTTCTCCAACTATGGCTACTGTTTGTCCTGGGTAAAGGGTAAAGGAAATATCCTTGAGTGCTAATCTACCATCTGGGTAGTGAAAATCAACTTGATCAAAGGTAATACCTGCACGAATCGGAGTGGGGATTTTTTCTCCAGGTATGTTCAATACCATTGGGGTGGGACTGTCGAGAAAGTTGAAAAACTGCTGCATATAGATAATATTCTCGAATAAATCCAACCAATGACTGACAAATCTTTCTAAATTATTCTGGAAGTAAGTTAATGATTGTACAAATAAAAGGACACTTCCTGGGCTTAACTGTCCTCTAAAAGCTTGCTTGACTACCCAATAGAAAGAAAATCCGTTTCCTAATGTACTGAGAATAGCTAAACTAGATGACCAAAATGCTTGTTTACCTCGCAGATGACGCATAGATTGATGTAAAGATTGAAAAGCTTGTCCGTAAAGCTGCATAAAAAATGTACCTAGCTGAAATAACCTGATTTCTTTGGCATAGGTATCAGTGAGCATTACTGTCGTGTAATACTGCATTTTCCGAGATTGGGGACTGTTTTCAAATAAAGTGATCCAAATCTCTCTACCATATTGGGAAGAAACTACAATCTGGGGTATAGTGGCGATCGCAATTACCAATGGTATCCAAACAGCCAGGGGAATTAATAGCCCAATTACCACGATTAAAGTAATCAATGAGCGGCTTAATTCCACCAAATTTTCAACTAAGTTTAAGGGTTTATAGCTAACTTGTTGTTGAAGAATTTGTAACTCATCATAAAATTCAGCATCTTCAAATCGGCTCAAGTCCGAAAAACTATCAGCTTTTCGCATTAATAATAAACTAATGTGAGCCGCTAATTTATCATTGAGATTTCCTTGAAGTGCCAATATCCAAGGATAGAGAAGGTTTTCTAATAGCAAAGCTCCCACCCATGCTGCTACTAAAAGCCACAAAATTGAATCATCTAATGCTTTACCAGTTGTTAAGGCTGTAGCGACAGTATCTACCACTAGTTTGGTAATCCAAACACTAACCCCAGGAAGAAACCCTTGCAATAAGGTTACAGCAATCAAAAACACCATTTCTTGAGGTGCTGCTGTCCATAACAAGGGTAAGGAACGCCATAAAACTCTACTATAATCTTCCACCCAAACTCTTAAATCACTCATTAATTAACCCTGATTTTTTTTATAAGCTGTTAGATAATTCCCTGATTTCCAAAAGTTTGATATTTTCTAAGTAATAACTAGATCTATTACTTGGGAGAGATTCTTCAAAAATAAAATATGCAGTGATCAAATTTCATCCCTTTTAGTGCGTAGTTTGAAACCCTTGTAGAGACGTTCCATGGAACGTCTCTACAATCTTTACCGGAGAAGTTTAATCATTTACTAGCAAATTTATCAGAGATTTTTCGGATTTTGCTGTCTATTAACTTAATATCTTACTTTTGAAAATTTTTGTTCTCCACTTCTTAAGGATGAATATTTTAAAATTTTTCAACTGTATGCTGTCTGACAATCTTACTAAAGGAGTAACTATAAAGAAATAGAACTACGCTTTTAAATCAGCTAAGTAGGTTAGCATTGAAAATTGTCGTTATGGGAAGGCAAGAGGCAATCATGCAAGAGTGAAGAAGCTTTGGGCGATTTTACTTTTCTTTACACACTTTGATTTTATTGTGTTCACCTACCTATGAGCATTATTTTAAATTGGCTTTAACTACAAAATTACTTTGAATTATAAGAATTTGATTCATCATTAGCACAATTTTATAAATTGAGCCTGAATCTATTAAGAGATAAAATAATACTACTCAAGAAAGAAGAAAATTGTCTAGAAAAAGATATTCTTGTAGAAGTTGGATAAGCAAATGAAGACATAATTGGCAATTCTGACAAGAGCAATTTTCCTAAAAGACAAGGTTTTACGAAATATAAATCTCATCTGATACTTCCCCGCATTGATTATAAATTGGTTTTGCTCTTTTGTGGACTAGTGAAATCTTAAGAATGAGTCTTCATGCTTTTTAACTATATCTGTATCGGGATAATAGTTAGGCATTAGTGATTGCTTGATTTTTTGATTATTCTTCAAACTTGTGAATACTGAATGACTCAAAAAATCATCACAGCTTTTCATAAACTCAAATACAGATGTGCAAACAGGTTATTGAATTCAATTTAAAAGGAGTAAGTGACAATGCTGGCAGAAAAAACACTGAATCAACCAACAATAGAAATGCGTTTGGTAGATCAAGCCGACAAATTAGAGAAACTTCTGTTGTCTGAGGAGGAAATAGCAACTTTAGAAAAATTAGCAATGTCGGGAGTATTTGACTCTGAAACCACCCAAAGATGGTTTGCTCATTGCGGTGGCTGTGGTGGATGCGGTGGATGTGGTAGACCTTGTGGTGGATGTGGTAGACCTTGCGGTGGATGTGGTAGACCTTGCGGTGGTTGTGGTAGACCTTGTGGTGGTTGTGGAGGATGTCATGCAACAGTATCAAGTGTGTTGGAAGACACTGATGAACTTGGATTTGGATACTAACTAAACCTAGAGATAGAACAGCAATTCAGTAATTCAAGAAACCGAGTTTTTTGAGTTTAGATACCCAACATCTGGCTGAAAAAGCGTAATAAAAACCCTGTTTTTTCTCAATATTTTTTGTTAGCAAAAACAGGGTTTTTAATTCTTTTAATTGCTATTGATAGCAGGATTCAATTTTTGCAATAAAGTCTATGAAATTAAATGATGGTAAGCGGCTCCGGCTACTAGAACACGTTGTCATTAATGTAATGCCGGCAGATTGCAGTGGCGAAGAAAGTATGATATTTAATACGACACGGCGAACCCTGAGAGTACAGGGTCACGCTTTGCATAATGTAGAAAAAATTGTTTTACCTTTACTAGACGGCTCTCGCACAATAGGAGAAATCCGCGATGCTATTGGCGAACAATTGACCGATTCTTCTCTAAATCAATGTTTAGAGTTTTTGATGGACAATCGCCTAGTGGAAGAGTCTTTGGAAAATCCAGATGATTTAGATAGTCGTGCTTATTTACTGCCTCAAATTAGTCTTTATCATGAATTAGGCTTTAACCAAAAAGATGCTCGGAAACACTTAGCTAATGCCAGGATTGCTGTTTTTGGACTGGGAGGTTCGGGACTGATAGCAGCAATTAATCTGGCTACTGCTGGTATTGGTTTTGTCCGTTTGTGCGATGATGCCTGTATCCTGCCGTCGGATTCCTTGATGATGTCAGGCTCAGTATTGAATAAAATTGGTGCTTTTCGGGGTGTGGAAGCGGCTCGACAAATTGAAGCCATTGGTGGAGTTACTCAAACTGAGATTGTTACAGATAATTTAAATGACGATACAACCATCAATCCTTTGTTGGCGGATGTTGATCTAGTGATTGTTGCTACTGATGCCGTATCTGTAAATCTAGCCTATCGTCTAAATAGACTATGCCTGAAGATGCAGCGCCCATTGCTACCGGGTGGGGCGGCTGGGATTGAGGGAAATGTCGGTCCACTGGTTTTTGCCAAGGATGGACCCTGTTATCTATGCTATCGGATGCGGTCTATGGCTTGTTCTAAGTTTCCAGAGGCGGAATTGGCGGTTGAACAGTTGCTCAACCGGGAACGGCGTTCTCAACCACGACTACGGGAAAATTTACCAATAGGTCAGATGTTGGTGGGAAGTTATATGGCTCTTGATGCGGTGAAGATGATGCTCGGTCTACCTATGGCTACTGACGGAAAATTACTACATATAGACTTACTTGGTACAAAGCTGACTCACAATGTTGTTCTCAAGAAACCAGGTTGTCCCCATTGTTCACCAAAGAAAGGGAATAGGGAACAGGGAACAGGGAACGGAAAAAGATAGGAGATAGGAGAGAACACAGTGAATACAGCGATTTCGCAGAGCGCAGTACCAGGGGCGATCGCCAGTCCCCGCTGGCAAGATTTAGTCAGCCCCCATACTGGCATTATTCGATCCTTAGATAGATTCACCAAGCCTTATACAGAGTTCGATTTCCCGGTTTTGTGGCAAGCCGAATTAGCAAATTTCCAGCTTCGCAAACAGCAGGATGATTTACGCTACGGTGTCGGCAGAGGCATGACGGATGAACAAGCCATTTTTGGGGCTGTGGGCGAAGCTATAGAAAGATACTGCGGTGGTATTGTTGATCATCGGCAACTGACTGTTAGTAACTATGAAGAATTAGGTAATCGTGCCGTTTCTCCTGCGGTTTTTTCCCCTTTTTCTGACCAACAATACTCTGATCCAAATTTCCCTTTTCCAGCTTTTAATCCCACAATGCAGACTTCGTGGATAAATGCCCTTTCTTTATCTAGTAACCAACAGGTTTTAATTCCAGCGTTTTTGGTTTATTTAGACTGGGATGGCAACCAACCAGGAGATCATATTTTACCTGTCACTACTAACGGTATGGCTAGTGGACCATCTTGGGAGTTTGCAGCCTATAGGGGTTTGTGCGAATTAATTGAACGCGATGCTTTCATCATTACTTGGTTAAATCGTCTCCCCGCTCCGCGCATCTATTTTGACCACCTGCCAGGAATTGAGACGGAAATTGCCCGCCACTATGCCCGCTTTGGCATTGAGTTAGTTGTCTTCCAGTTGATTACTGATATTCAAGTCCCAGTTTTCATGGCTATGTTAATTGACCGTTCGGGCAAAGGTCCCGCTGTTTCCACTGGTATGGGATGTCATCTTGATGGAGCAACGGCTTTTCACAAGGCAGTTTTTGAAGTTTGTCAGGCTCGCTTTGGCGACATAGAACGGATGAAAACTGGTGCTGGGACTAATCTCCATCAATATAGTGATGTTCAGAATTTGGATGATCACAACGCTTTTTTCTATACAACGGCTCGGTTGAGTGAGTTGGATTTTCTGTTTCATCATCATCAATCCTGCCAAGTTGAATATCTACCAACTTACGAATCTGCATCAGAAGCGGAGAATTTGCAATCAGTAGTTGCCAAGTTGAATTCAGTGGGTGTTGAACCTTATGTCGTGGAAATTACCGCCCCTGATATCGCCTCTCTTGGTTTCCGAGTGGTGCGGACTTTAGCCAGTGAATTAGTTCCTATTTATTTTGGTTATGGACAAGAACCACTGGGAACTCGGCGATTGTTTGAGGTCCCAGAAAGGTTAGGTTATGGTGGACGACGAACTGAAAATGACCTCAATCCCTGTCCACATCCGATGGCTTAAAGTCAGTAACCCAGCCCTAAAGGGACTGGGCTTGCAAGAGTCATCAAGCAAGCCGTACTGACCAGACCACCCTGAGCGAAGTCGAAGGGTAGCCGTTATTTGAGTCACGACACCCACCGAATGCGTAGCCAGTTCCCTGCTCTGTCGCTTGTGATTAAACAGTTCTAAGGTCACTGGAACAGTGTCGCAAGCTCAAGCAAGCTCTTATAACAGGTCAAGGCTAACATTACCCCAGAAATGGGAGTTGGTTTCCAGATTCCAATCAAAAATCTGGTTTCAATTTTAATATCCACAGCGGTTAAAACCGTGGTCAGTGAGCTTGTCGAAGTGTCGTTTCCCTCTCAGGGAGCCAAGCCACTGAGTTTCCCACTTACCGGGTATTCTTATGAGGAAATTAGAACAATGCACACAGTCAATGAACCTCTGGAGTTAGCTCTTCTCTATCATTTGAACTCTCCAGTCCCCAAAAGTTATGTCAAGCGTGTTCCGGCTACTGAACTGCGATATCTGCCAGAAGATCCCTTTCTGGAATTGCCACCAGCACCACGTGATAACCCGCTGTCGGAACTTTTAGCACGGCGTAGTTCTGTGCGATCATTTGAAAATCAGGTGATGCCACTCGTCTCCTTAGCGCAACTACTGGATGCAGGGTGTGGACTCAATGGACTGCGTGAGGTAGATAATCAATGCTATGAGGCTCGCAACTCTCCTTCTGCGGGAGGATTGTATCCCCTGGAGGTGTTCGTATCTACACAAGCAGTGGAGGGTTTGGTTGCCGGACTTTATCACTATGAACCTCGCGGACACGGGTTACATTGGGTGAATGATGCTGTACCAACAGATTTTGTAGAAGCATTTTTGCAGCAAGATTATATTGTCAATGCCAATGCTCTGTTTGTGTTCACGTCGGTTTTTATGCGCTCAATGGGCAAATATGGAGCGCGAGGCTATCGTTTTGCACTGTTGGAAGCTGGTCATCAAGCTGAAAACATAAGTTTAATGGCTGTGCAATTGGGGCTGGACAGTCTTTGTCTCGGTGGATTTCATGATATGAGTTTAAACGCTATGTTGGGGATTGATGGGCAACGTCATGCGGCTATTTACTGTGTTGCTGTTGGGAGGAAGGGATAATTTTTTTTCACGCAGAGGCGCAGAGGCGCAGAGAGGAAGAGTTTGAGGAATTATTCTTTACTACCGGTAAAGGTAATACCTTGAATTAAGTAGCGGTTAAAGAAGGCATAAATGGCTAAACCGGGCAGGGTGAATACCATTGAGGCTGCCATAATGTAGTTCCAATAGCTGATATATTGACCTTTAAAGGTGTTTAGTCCCAAGGGTAAGGTGAACATTTCTGGGTCAAAAAGAATGACTACGGGCAGTAAAAAATTATTCCAACTGCCCATAAATACAAAAATCGCTTGTGCGGCTAATGCTGGTCTGGCTAGAGGTAAAACTATGTGCCAAAAAATTCCCCAGGCATTTAAACTATCTAGTTGACCGGCTTCTTCTAATTCTCTAGGGAAATTAACAAAGAATTGCCGCATCATGAAAATAAAAGTAGCATTAACCATACTCGGAACTATCATCCCTGGGTATGAATTTAACCAGCCGATGGCTTTGAGAATTAAAAATGTGGGAATTAGGGTAATTTGCGCTGGAACTACTAAGACTGTCAAAATTAGGAAGAACCAGAAACTTTTACCATGAAAATGTAATCTGGCTAGGGCATAACCTGCCATTGAGTTAAATAGTAAGTTTAAAATTGTGACGGTAACGCCAATAATTACACTATTAAATAACCATCGCCAAAATAAAGGTTCTTGCAGAAATATCTGTTTGTAGTTATCAAGAGTAAAATGTTTGGGGATGAAATTAAACTCACCACTAATGATTTCAGGAAGGGGCTTAAATGATGCGGAAAATGCCCAAAGAAAGGGAATTATGGTGATAATTCCATAAACTGTGAGGAAGATATATAATAGAACTTTAAACCAGAAAATATCAAGGATTTTATTCAAATTTTATAACCTCCGAAGAATTGTCTCTGAATTAATGTGAGGATAATAATTACAGATGCCAGTAAAAAAGCGATCGCTGCACCATATCCCATCTGTAAATTCCGAAATACGGTTTGATAAATTAGCAAAACTAAGGTGAGTGTAGCGTTATTTGGTCCACCAGTTCCTCCAGAAAATATATAAGATTGATCAAATAATTGAAAAGTCCCAATTATCCCCATCGCTATAACGAAGAAAGTCACAGGTTGCAATAAAGGCAAGGTAATATAAAGAAACTGCTCCCAACTATTAGCACCATCAAGTTCTGCGGCTTCGTAAAGGGTTTGGGGGATGTCCTGTAAAGCTGCTAAATAAATCACCATAAAAAACGGTGCTGTTGACCAAATATTCATGATCATAATCCCTTTGAGGGCAACAGATGGATCTCCTAACCAATTATAAATAGGTAATTTTAGGAAAGCTAAAAAATTGTTTAGGAGTCCATTTGTGTTATAAATCCACATAAAAATTAGTGTCAATACGGCGGAAGATGTGACTGTTGGTAAAAAGTAAAGAATTCGCCACCAATTTTTCCCGCGAATGCCAGAATTGAGTGTTACAGCTAAACCTAAAGCTAAAATAGTTTGAGTGGGAACAACAATGGCTACATATTCTGCGGTATTTTTTAAAGCAATTCCTACTCTTTCATCTGTTAGCAATCTTTGGAAATTACCTAATCCGAAAAACTGGTAATGAATCCCTCCTAGCATTTGCACTTTGTGTAAGGAAAGAAATACGGCATAGAGTATAGGTAAAATTACAAATGTGCCTAAAACTAAAATACTGGGAGTTATGAATAAATAAGCTGTTAAATTTTGTTTGATTTGTCTATTACAGTGATTTTCTGGTAAATGAAACACATTTTTATATCTCACGCAAAGGCGCAATCACGCTTCGTGATCTCGAAGAGTAGGCGCAAAGGAAGAAAGGAATAGAAAAATTGGAGTCGGGTACAAGTTTTAATTACAAACACTACATATCTGCCTGAATTTGTTGATTGGCTGCATTTTGCGCTTTTAACATTGCTTGTTTTAATGGTTGTTGTCCTAGCAAAACACTAATAAATTGATTATCAAAGTTGTTGATAATTGCGGCGGGATACTTGCCTAATTGCCAGGGTGTGGCATAATTAACTCCTGCTACTAATGATGCTCTAAGAGGGTCTTGATCATAGCCTAATTGCTGTGCTACTGATTTACGAGCCGGTAATGCAAATCCTTTGCTTGTCCATTTTTTCATGCCTTCTTTTCCTGTTAGATAGGAAATAAGTTTCCAAGCTGCAAGTTTATGCTGTGTTTGTTTATTCATGACATAAGCAACAGTAAAAACCATTGTAGATTTCTGATGATTAATTTTAGGAATCTCTGCTGTGGCAAATTCTAGTTTGGGAAAGGTTTCTTGCAAATAGGGAATTGCCCAATTCCCCTCAATTACCATTGCTACCTTATTTTGTCCAAACATTTCACTCCCTGAATTTGTACCGACATCAGATTTTTGAGCGGAAGAACGGTCTTTTTGATATTGATTAATGACTAATTCTAAACCTTGCAAACCTGGATCATTGGCAAAGGTAGCATAACCATTTTTATCAATAATTTCTCCGCCAAAAGCTGTAATTTTATATGCCTGACGGGCTAATTCGGGAATTTCACCAAAGCCATATTTATTCAGTTTGCCTGTTAATTGTTTGGCATAGGTACGGAGTTGTTCCCATGTGGTTGGTGGATTGGTTAAACCAATTTGAGTAAATGCTTGTTTGTTATAAAATAGGGCTAGGGTGGAATAGTCTTTAGGTAAACCATAAATATGATTTTGGTAGGTAAAATTGTTGAGGAGGTTGGGTTCTATGTCTGTGATGTCAAATTTGGGGTTAATGTATTTATCAAGGGGTTCTAGGACATTCTGACCCATTAAAAAAGGGGCTTCTAAAGCGTCAAGATAAAATACATCTGGTGCGGCTTCTCCTACTAGGCGGGTTTTAATCACATCCATATATTGATCGGCGATCGCTTCATATTTGACTTTGATCTGGGACTGCTGCCTTTCAAAGTCTTGGATTACCTGTTTTAACAGTGTTTGTTCTAGGGGATTACCTGTCCAACCACTGAGTTTGACGGTAATGGGTGGGGGTGATTTTGGTAATAGCAAATTATGACAACTAATAAGAGCGATCGCTATTGTTATTACCAATCCTAAAAAGTTAAATAATCTCTTTTTTCTCACAATTTAATTGAGATTAATTCTGAGTTGATATGGTCACTAATTTATTTCCCCTGCTGATATAGATCATCTTTCTAGAGGATGGTTTTATAGCAATAAGATCCCCGACTTCTTTAAGAAGTCGGGGATCTGACTCTTGCAATGTATACCTACGGCACGCTACGCTATCACAAATCAAATAAGATTACTATATTTCCTTAACTGCTCAGTATTGCATCACTTTTTGATCATTAAATTTCTAGATTTCTCTACCAAACGCATAAACTCACCCCGATAGCCCTCCTGATCTTCCCCCTGACCTTGAGTTGCTAATTTCATCACCAAATCATAGTTAGCATTCCCTTTGTATTCAGAATCACGTAATATCATCCCAAAAGTTGCCACAGCAGCCGCAAATCTCAAATTAGTGGCGGGGATTTGGTCAACTTTGAATTCACTATCTTTGATAGTTTGGGTAACTGTAAGGGTTTAACAACTAATCTACGATTTTTATCTTCGATGAGGTTTAACTAAACAGGCTTGATGACAACGACACCATAAGCATCTGGGGACAGATAATCTTTTGTAGCTTGGATTAAATCAGTGGCTGCTTGTGCTTGAATATATTGGGGGTAATTAAAGGCTGGTTCTAAGTCACCAATCAATGACTGATAATAACCATACAACCCAGCGCGATCGCTTGGTGTTTCATTTCCAAATATAAACCGATTAGCTACTCGTTGTTGAACACGGGCAATTTCTGATTCTTTGACAAATTCTGTTTGTAATCTGCGAAGATGTTGAATAATTCCTGCTTCCACAGCCGCTAAATTTTCTACATCACATTTAGCAGAAATCGAAAACACACCTTGCAATAAATTATTCATATTACTCACAGAAATTGAAGATACCAATCCCTGTTCTTCCCGTAAATCTCGCACTAATCTAGATGTTCTCCCATGTCCTAAAATACCCGCCACAACATCAAGCGCATAAGTTTCATCTAACTCCATCAATCCAGGAACTCGCCACATCATCACTAATCTTGCTTGTTGGAGAGTTTCATCAACAACTTCTCGACGAACTATTTGTGTAAATGCAGGTTCAGGAATTGCTGCTGTTTGTGTTAGTTTATTGGTCGTTTGTTGATAATTTTTATTAAATTCTTCCGCAATAATTTCTACTAATTCTTCTACTGGTAAATTACCCACAGCAACTGCTGTAATTGACTGAGGTTGATACCAATGAGCATGAAAATCTCGCATCTGTTGCGGTTTAACTTGAGAAATAACAGATTCAGGTCCCAGCACAGGACGACGATAGGGTAAGGAATCAAAAGCAGTTTCCATGACATGACGATAAATTCGTCGTCTAGGATTATCTTCAGAACGTCTAATTTCTTCTAAAACTACTAATCGTTCCCGTTCAAAAGCATCATCAGGAATGCTCGGATTACAAACAACATCTATTTGCAAAGGAGCTAATTCGGCAAAATCTTTAGGCGCAGTTGTGGTGTAATAGTGGGTGTAATCTTGGCTAGTAGCAGCATTAGTCACCGCACCGCGCTCTTCAATCCGGCGTTCAAATTCACCACTAATGAGTTTCTGCGTACCCTTAAAAATCATGTGTTCTAAAAAGTGAGCCATACCATTAATAGCATCTGACTCCATTGCAGAACCGGTTTTTACCCAGAGGTTAAGATTAACCGCGTCTATCGGCATTTGTTCGGCGATAATCGTCAAACCGTTGGGTAAATAGTGCAGCGTAGGTGCATTAAGGCGTGGAAATTTCAGCAGAGTTGATGTCATTGGTTGTGGTGAGTGAAGAGCTATGTTACTTTTTCTATATTACAACTTTCTTGATGGTGTAAACCTTTTGCGGACAAGAAGTCAGAATTAAACGCAGATAAACGCAGATGAACACAGATAATTTTAGTCCTTTAGATTTCTAATTTTCCAGTTTTGTTGTATTTTTGCAAAATTCCTATCACAACTGCTGGTATTTCTAAATGAGGCAGAATTCCCGTATCGGGTATTTCATGAAAACCCTGAATTGCCTCAGTATTTAAATTTGCTAACCGTCGTCCTAATTGCATATTTGTAAATTGGGCATTTTCGCCCCACAACATCACAGTGGGAACTTGAAGTTGTTGAATATATAAACTCAAATCAAAATACAAATTTCCTCGTAAAAAAGACAAAGCTGCAAACTTAGCTTGATATCTTTGTGCAGAACTTAAATAAGCTGACACCATTTCTTGTGTCACTCTTTCCGGTTTAGCAAATAGAAAACTCTGCAAAAAGTTTCTCACTGCAATTTCATTTTCTGCACCTAAAGCATAAATTAAATTATCTACTAACGGTGTATTAATTAAAGAAAGTGGTAATCTTCTCCCTGCACCTTCTCCAAAATCATTAAAACCCGCAGGACAAACTAAAAATAAAGCGTTGAATAAATCGGGATAAGTAACAGCCAGACGAATAGTAAAAGCCGCAGTTAAAGAAGATGCTATGACGGTTACAGGTTGATCACAAGTTTGCGAAATGAACTCAAGAATCGTCGTTAAATAATCTTCAATTTGATAATCTCTCACAGGGTGAGCAGATTTTCCCCAGCCAATTAAATCCGGGGCTAAAATTCGATATTTTGACGCATAAGCTGGGTAAATTTTTGACCATTCATAAGCAGACGCACCACCACCAAAGTTATGTAGAAACAATAATGGTGGTAAATCTTGATTTTTGGTATTTTCCCAAGGAGTGCTAATTTGGGTATAATAAACCATTGCCCCCAAAGATGTATGAATGAATTTACTACCAAAACCCGGAGGTTGAAATTTCAGCATAATTATGAAAGTGAATCCTTGGTAATTTGTACAAGTTGATTTATATTGTCGTTACTAATATTATACGCAGCCCCAAACCCAATTACAAAACGTCCAGTCTTCGGTGTCAGTTGCAAAATCCGAAAATCTGGTAAATTGCGTAATGTAGAAATCAGTTCTCCAAAACGAAGCTGAAATTTATCAACAATTTGCTGCCATTTTTCAGTTTCCCTTTCTATCAAATTTGCGGTACAATCAAAGTTTAACCGCCGACGAGCAAAAATCTGTTTAGTTTTAATTTCGTCATCAATAAATAGAACACTTACAAAAGGATGATTTTGAATATTTTGCGTATGAGTAGCTAGTCCACTCACATAAATATAGATGTTCTTGTCATCATCCATCACAAAAGGAGCATAACTAGCATTAGGGATGCCTTGTGTATTTACCGTACTAATAATAATGCTGGTAAATTCTTCAGGAAATTTTTCATATTCAGCTTGGGCGTTGGCAAATTGGCTCATCACGGCAATTATCATATTCTATGAGCATTATACCAAAAAATAGTAATCTGGCTATCCAGATCCCCGACTTCTCAAAGAAGTCGGGGATCTAAATCTACAAAAAATTGATACAATAACACTAAAATACCATGTTTAAATCGTAACTATGAATAATAACAACCGCTCTCAATGGGATTTATGCAGGTTTATTAAAACCCTAACTTACTTTGAAGTATTTCCGATTCTTAATTGGATTCAAAAATTATTTCCAGGTAGTTCCACAGATTATCAAGATAGACCAAAACAAGGAGGAAATATGGCTGTAATTCTGGTAGCTGGTGCAACGGGTGGTGTGGGTAAACGAGTTGTTAAGAACTTAATAACACAGGGTTATAATGTGCGCTGTTTAGTTCGGGATATTGAAAAAGCGCGGCAAGTTTTGGGTGATGATATTAATTTGGTAGTTGGAGATATTACCAAACCAGAGACTTTGACAAATTTAGTTATGGCTAATATTCAAGCTGTAATTTGTTGTACGTCAGTGCGTGTTCAACCTGTGGAGGGAGATACACCCGATAGAGCAAAATATAATCAAGGTGTGAAATTTTATCTGCCGGAAATTGTCGGGGATACACCAGAAAATGTTGAATATCAAGGTGTGAAAAATTTAGTAACAGCGGCCGCAAAATATCTGGTTGCTGCGGGTGAAAAACCGATATTTGATTTTACGAAACCATCAGATGAAATCAAAAATATCTGGGGTGCTTTAGATGATGTGGTTATGGGGGGTGTTAGTGCTAGTAGTTTCCAAATTAGGGAAAATACAGCAGTATTTACAGGTAATGTTTCTACTGCTAATTCTGGGGGGTTTGCTTCGGTGAGAACTAAGAATTTTTCACCTCTGCTGGATTTATCTGGCTATCAAGGTGTGAAATTGCGGGTTAAAGGTGATGGACAACGTTATAAAATATTTATCCGCACAGAGTCAACTTGGGATGGTGTTGGTTATAGCTATTCTTTTGATACTGTTGCTAATACTTGGCTAGATATTCAGATTCCTTTTACAGATTTAGTTCCCGTATTTCGTGCCAAAATTGTTAAAGACTGTCCACCAATGGACATTAGCAAAGTTTGTTCTGTGCAATTAATGTTGAGTAAGTTTGAATATGATGGTGCTTTAAATCCTGCATTTAATCCGGGGGGTTTCGCGCTGGAAGTTGCTTCCATTCAAGCTTATGGGGGGGAAACTTTACCTCAATTTGTATTAATCAGTTCCGCTGGGGTAACTCGTCCTGGAAGACCAGGAATTAATTTAGATGAAGAACCACCAGCAGTGAGATTAAATGACCAATTGGGAGGGATTTTAACCTGGAAGTTGCGAGGAGAAGAAAGCCTGAAAGCTAGTGGAATTCCCTATACAATTATTAGGCCTTGTGCTTTGACGGAAGCAGCAGGAGGGAAGGAGTTAATTTTTGAGCAAGGTGATAATATTAGAGGAAAAGTTAGCCGTGATGATGTTGCGGAAATTTGTGTTAGAGCAATTAAAGAACCAAAAGCAAGTTATCTCACTTTTGAAGTTAAGGAGAGTGAAATAATTGCTAATAATCTAGATTGGAAAAATCTATTTTCTTCTTTGCAAGCTGATAAATAGAAATTGATTAATTAGCAATTTTGTTGGGTTTCCTTTGTCAACCCAACCTACAATTTTTATTTTTTATTTAAGTAATTGATAATATGATCTTAAAAAGATGGTTAATTAAACTCTATTATGACAATAAACAAAACTTTCGTGCCTGTGGCTTTAACTATTGCTGGTTCTGATAGTGGTGGGGGTGCAGGAATTCAAACTGATTTACGGACTTTTGCTTTTCACTGTGTTCACGGAACAAGTGCTATTACCTGCATTACAGCCCAAAATACTGTGGGAGTTAGTAGGGTTGATGCGATCGCTCCCCAGTCTATTATCGCTCAAATTCAGGCGGTTGTAGAGGACATTGGTGTACAGGCTGCAAAAACGGGAATGTTACTCAATCAAGAAATTATTTTGGCTGTAGCCCAGCAAATAACAGCTTATAAAATTGAGAATCTAGTGGTTGATCCTGTGATGGTATCACGCACAAGAGCGCAATTAATTGATGATGATGCCATACAAACCCTGCGGAATACTCTAATTCCCTTAGCAGCTATTATTACCCCAAATCGTTATGAAGCGCAGATTTTAAGCGGGTTAGAAATTACTTCTTTAGCAGATATGCAAGCAGCAGCGGAAATTATCCACAGGGAATTGGGAGTTAAGGCTGTTTTAGTCAAGGGTGGGGGAATGTATGGGAATTTGCGGGGTGTTGATGTTTGGTTTGATGGGGAACAATTGGAGATTTTGACAACGAAACAGGTAGAGACAAAAAATACTCATGGTACAGGTTGTACTCTATCAGCGGCGATCGCTGCTAATCTAGCTTTAGGTAAAGACCTATGGACATCAGTGCAAATAGCCAAGGAATATGTGACAAATGCCCTTACCTATTCCTTAGATATTGGCAAAGGACAAGGACCAGTGGGACACTTTTTCCCATTATTGATCAAATAAATTTATTTATTAATCGTTGTATTAATTACATAAAATCAGTTAATATACTGGTAGTTTTAATTATTTAACCCTTCTTGCTTCTTTTTTCATTCTCGACTCCTGATATTTTTCCCCATCTTTGCCTTTTGTGCATTTTTCTATGATTCTTGGGCATAATCTCATAAATAATCATATTCTGGTTTTGCGTACCCTTACTCTAACTACCGTATTTTGATACTAAAATCTCCATGAAAACAACTACAGGATCTCACTATAGCCAACCAACTAATAACTACCCCCCTTCTGTTCCCCTCTGCGTTTATCGAGAGTTGACAGCGGAGTTACAAGCAGTCCAATCTAAATTGGATGTCATTACCAGTCATAATCAGAAATTAGTCCAAGAAAATCAACAACTGCGGCAAGAAATTACTAAGGTGATTCAGTCTTGCTTAGAACTGCAAAAGCTAGTTAGTACACCATCACCCAGTTCTCCCGCACCATCTCTATCTGATCATGAAGTTAATTACCCACCTCAGCCTCAGCCGACACCTCATTATCATCAGGAGGTAAAACACACATCTAAACCAACTATTACCGCAGAATCTCCGCGTCAGCCAACAAATCGTCCCCGACCAAAAACATCAACAAAACCTACCCCTTCTGAAAACCGTCATCAGGAGTCTACTGCACCAAGGATAAATATAAACTTACCAGTATCAGAAACAGTATTTATAGAAGAACAGAAAGTTAACTACTATCCCCAATCTAAGTCTGAGGGTAAAGGCTTAAATGGTTGGTGGCTGGCAATAACCATTATATTCATTATGATAACTGGTTTTGCCGCTGGGTATTTAATTGTGCGCCCTTTATTCCAAAATCAAACCCCACCTTCAACAATTAAAAATTGAAAATTCGTAGCCAATTAGACATTAGGTGGCAGGTAATGTAGAGACGTTCCATGGAACGTCTCTACAAGAATTCCAGAAGATACACATTGAAGTCCTTGTCCTGGAGTATCAAGATTGATTATCTATCAACAGAACCCATAATTACGTCAATACTACCGAGAATAACAACAATATCTGCTACTTTCATTCCTCGGAGTAAATGAGGTAGAATTTGTAGGTTGTTGAAATCTGCGGCGCGAATTTTCCAGCGCCAGGGGAAAACATTATTATCACCTACTAAATAAATTCCTAATTCTCCCTTACCACTTTCAACACGGGAGTAGATTTCACCCTTGGGAACTTTGAAAGTAGGAGAAACTTTTTTAGCAACGAATTGGTAATCAAAAGCATCCCACTCGGATTTTTTCCCAGCCATTAACCGCTTGGCTTCTAGGTTTTCGTAGGGTCCACCGGGTAATCCAGCGATCGCTTGCCGAACTATTTTAACAGACTCGCGCATTTCTCGCATCCGTACCATGTAACGTGCAAGACAATCACCAACAGTTTCCCACTGAACATCCCAATCGAAATCATCGTAACACTCGTAGTGGTCAACTTTTCGTAAATCCCATTTTACCCCAGAAGCCCGTAACATTGGTCCAGAAAGTCCCCAGTTAATCGCTTCTTCACGGCTAATAGTTCCCAAACCCTCAATCCGGCGGCGGAAAATCGGGTTATTAGTAACTAAGCGTTCATATTCATCCACTTTGGGAATAAAGTAGTCACAGAAATCTAAACACTTATCTACCCAACCATAAGGTAAATCCGCAGCTACACCACCAACTCGGAAATAATTATGATTAACCATGCGGTAGCCAGTTGCAGCTTCCCACAGATCATAAATCATTTCCCGTTCCCGGAATTGGTAGAAAAAGGGTGTTTGTGCGCCTACGTCAGCCAAGAATGGACCAAACCATAATAGGTGGTTCGCAATGCGGTTTAATTCCAGCATAATCACGCGAATATAGCTGGCACGTTTAGGAACGGTGATACCCGCTAATTTTTCCGGTGCGTTAACTGTCACCGCTTCATTAAACATCCCCGCAGCGTAGTCCCAACGGCTAACGTAGGGGACATACATGATTGTAGAACGGTTTTCGGCAATTTTCTCCATTCCCCGGTGTAGATAGCCAATAACTGGTTCGCAGTCAACGACATCTTCACCATCTAGGGTCATGATTAAACGTAGGACTCCGTGCATTGATGGGTGATGAGGACCCATATTTAGCACCATCGGTTCAGTGCGGGTTTCGATTCTACTCATAGATTTTGCTGTTCTCCCGTTGTGGATGTTGTAAATTGACCCGCTAAGATTAACCTGCCACGATTGTTATTGTCTGCCAAAATTTAGCTTATAGGGATAATTTCTAGGTTATCTCTACAGGTGACGTTGGAGAGAGAATAGCAGAGTCGGTTTTGTACTTGATGTTTTATTTTGTGCAGCTTCTTCAATTATTATAGGTAAGCCTGATATATAAGGGATTGAGAATCTGGATTTTTTTCATGTACCTGGGGTTGTGGGAATGGGAAAAATCTTCCCGGTGCAGATGACTAAACTATAATTGTATCAATGGCTTGGTGATTTTGCTGATTTTGTCTTCGTGGCAAGATAGATTTAATTTATAATTACTCTAATTAATATCTATAGTTAAATTTTAGCTCACGCAAAGGCGCAAAGGCGCAAAGTAAGAGAAGCAGAGTTTTTAAGGGGTGTGATTTAGTTATGAATTATTTGCAAGTTTATTTTCAGGAAGTTAATCAAGTTTATCAAGGACAAAATGCTACTGAGCATAGTTATCGTCCAGCTTTGAGGAAGTTAATGGAGTCTTTAGATTCTGGTATTCAAGCTATTAATGAACCGGAAAGAATCGCTTGCGGTGCGCCGGATTTTTTGGTAAAGAATGGTGTTTTAGATGTTGGTCATATTGAAGCTAAAGAGGAGAAAGAAACCCCAAAGGATTATTAGATGATTATGTAAAGTTTATCCGTTTCGCTCAACATCGAGTACCGGAAACGGGTTTTAATGAAAGCAACAGCAACAGAAATTTCTATTTATGCTATTCCTGGTTCTGATCTTGTCGAACAAGTCAAATATAATGAAAATCATCAACAAATTTGGATAAATTCCGAACAGTATTTTGATCAAGTTCCCTCGCAAATTTGGAATTTTTATATTGGAGGTTATCAAGTTTGTCAAAAATGGCTGAAAGATAGAAAAGGGAGACAATTGAATTTTGATGATATTAGCCATTATCAAAATATAATTTCCATCATATCGGAAACTGTAAAGATTATGGAAGATGTTGATCAAATAATTGAAAAATATGGCGGTTTTCCGTTAGAATAAGATTAATAAAATCCCGGCGAATGGAATTCGCGGCTACACAAGCAAAGTCCGCCTTTGCGGACTAAATTAAGAACCCACGAAGGTGGGTTTCGTCTGTGTAGATGCGGTTTCTAACCGCCGCTTGTTCAAAATATGATCAATATTCTCGATATTTATAATGAACAAAACATCTGAACAAAAATTTTTGGAAGCTTTAGATATTTGTGAATCATTAATTGATTTTAAATATCGTCCTACCAATTCAACCTATCAAGCAATAGAGTTATTTTGTGAAATTGGTAAAAATCTTTCTGAATTACTAGAATTATGCCAAAAATATTCTATTAAAATTGAAAAAATCTGTGCCATTATTAATGAATATGGAACAAGTATAGATAATTGGCGCGTTGATTGTTCTCTTGGTTTTGGTGTAAAAGATCATTGTGGCTTTTTGAATTTTTTCCTAAATATTGATAGTGGTAAGTTTGAATATTTTACAGACAATTTTACAACACCTGAACAAATTGCTAAATTATTTAAAGATTGGAAGGGAATTGATTTTAATTCTGTCATTGAAAAGCAAAAAGCACTTACATTTTAATAAATCAAAAGTATTATCTAAACTTAGTTAAGCAAAATTGTCAATTAAGGAGATATTTATGAAAGAATTAATGAAACAACCCTCATCTTGGCTACCAAATGGAATAAACCTGAATCTTTCAGATCAATTTTGTCCTTTTTCTTTTACTGAAGAGTTACAACTTATTTTATAAGAACTCTTAGAAAAGAATAAAGAAAATCTACTTAATTCAGATGAACAAGCAGAATTGTCTGGTTTATTGGAATTAGAAAAAATCTTCAGTTTTATCAATGCTAAACTTGCTTCCTAATTATCAAGACTTATGCAAAAAATCTCTCAAACCCTCTTTAATTCGTGTCCTTCGCTTCTTCGTGGTTTATTTTTCCCTTATTTGTACATAAGTTTTATTAATGTTTAATTCCTATTACTAAGAATTTTATAATGAAATCAGATTCACAAACACCCATAGATTTAGAAGAAGTTACATTTTCCCATATTCCTGTTCTCAGTCAAGAAGTGATTACAGGTTTGAATATCCAACCTGGTGGACATTATTTAGATTTAACCGTTGGTGGTGGTGGTCACAGTCGGTTAATATTAGCAACTGCTGAAGATGTGAAAATTACCGCACTTGACCAAGATGAAGATGCTTTAAATGCAGCAAAAGAGAATCTAGCAGAATTTGGAAATAGAGTCAAATTTATTCATAGCAACTTTGCTAATTACCAATTTCCAGAAAATACCTATCATGGAATTTTAGCCGATTTGGGAGTAAGTTCCTATCATTTAGATAACCCAGAACGTGGTTTTAGTTTTAGAAATACCGCAAATTTAGATATGCGAATGAACCAGCAACAATCCCTTACCGCTGGAGATATTATCAATGAATGGGGTGAAAAAGAATTGGCGGATATTTTCTTTAAATACGGTGAAGAGAGACTTTCTCGCAGAATAGCTAGAAGAATAGTTGAAAAACGCCCATTTAACACTACTACAGAATTAGCCAATGCGATCGCCTACTCCGTCCCTCCTAAATATCGTCATGGGAGAATTCACCCCGCAACCCGTGTTTTTCAAGCTTTGCGAATTGCTGTCAATGACGAATTAAAAGTCCTGGAAACCTTAATAGAAAAAGCACCTCACGCGCTAATTCCTGAAGGAAGAATAGCCATAATCAGTTTTCACAGTTTAGAAGATAGACCAGTTAAACATGGTTTGAGAAATTCCCCCTCATTGCGAGTATTGACAAAAAAACCCATAATTGCCACAGAAGAAGAAATAAAAGAAAACCCCCGTTCCCGTTCTGCTAAATTGAGAATAGCAGAAAAGAAAAGTACAGATGAGAGATAAAAATATGGACGGTATTGGACTCGAACCAACGACCCCATCGATGTCAACGATGTACTCTAACCACCTGAGCTAACCGTCCGTAATCAACACAGATTAACAATCTATCACATAAAACATAATCTGTCAACCCGTAAAACCAAAATTTTATCCTACATATATCTAGTCAACTGCACCCGATAGCGATCCTTTTTCGTCACCGCAATTTCCCCAACTTCCAACCGCCCTTTTCCCCGAATAGCGATTAAATCCCCTGTTTTAACGTGAGAACTGGCTTGGGTGACTTCCTTCCAATTGACACGCACATCATTAGAGTCTATCAAATCTACCATCTTACTCCGGGACATCCCAAACCCAGCCGAAGCCACTGCATCTAACCGCAAAGAAGCCTCCACCGTCGTCATTTCCTTCTTCTTCGGTTCACGGATTTTTAACTCATTAATCTCAATGCGTCGAGTTTTCACTGGCACAGAACGCACCTGTTGTAAACTCATCTCTAAAAATTCTACCAATTCAGGCACAACAATCACCTGCGCCCCTCTTTCCCCCAATACAATCACATCTCCGGTTTTTTCACGCACAATCCCCGTTCCCAGCATTGCGCCTAAAAAATCCCGGTGATTTGCTGTATCAAACAAGAAATTACCAGCAATTTCTAAAGCCACAATCGCCACTTCAGACTGATCTAATGGTAAATCAGCACGAGCGATCGCTAACCTTTGTCTTTCCGCCTGTGGATATCCACCCCACGCTACCGAATGCACCTCCGTCAAGCGGCTAAATACCCGTTGAATTTCCGCCAACTCCGGCGGAGACAAAAAATCTGTAAATACTACTTCCCACGTCTTTATAGCCTGATCTGCTTGATCAATTACACGGGCGACAGTATCGCGGTTTTCAACACCTTTTAAAAGTTCTTCTCTAGGTAGCATGGAATTATAGGAGTGACAGGGAGCAGGAGGAGATAGATCCCCGACTTCTTTGAGAAGTCGGGGATCTGGTATCTACTAATTATTTTCCGCATAACCTTGAATATTTTCTGGTTCAAACTGGCGGAGAATGCGAGTAGCTTGACGAGTCAGAGTTTCCGAACCCTGTACCACAATTAAATACTTACCTGCATCTAAACGATTGCGATAGGGTAAAGCATCACCACCACCCTCAAATAAACCCACTCCACCACCTACAAATACGCTACCCATTGCACCACTACCAGCGCCCAGAATGCCGCCAATTACATGATTTCCAATTTCCCCAGCCCATGCGAAGGTATCCAAACCGGTAATCAAACTGAAGGTAAAACCGGAGAAAAAGCCAAATGGTACTAACCAAATCGCCATTAGCTTAACTTGTTTTTTCGCTTGTTCTTTGGGATCAATTAAACCAAACTCATCAGCACTTTTATAGCCCCTACCAAGAATAGTGCCATTTATCCCTTCTCTTTCTAAAGCTAAATCAGCGGCTTCAGCCTGGATGCGATCTGATAATACAGCAACAAGATAATTCATCAATTTTAAAACTCAGGATTAATGTGACTTTAGCAAATCCAAAGGCTCACAAAAATTATTCACACCTTGTTTAAGAATATAAATTAAAACCGGTGTAGCCAGACTTTTGGGAAAACTCGGTATTGTCCTTAGATGTACTATCATCCCTTGAATTGACCCATTTAACAAGTTTTCTCGATATTCTTGTTCACAAATTACCGCCCGCCACTTTTTGGCTAAAGCATCCAACCAGTCGGAATTAGTTTGTTCTGGTTCTTGTCCAGCCCGAATAGCCAGAGTCATTACCGCATCTTCTAAATCTCCATCGCAATCCTCTATCAAGTCTAATGCTTCCATTGCTTGCGGATCATCTGCTAAATGAGAACGAAATTTTGCAATCTCTTGTGATGTAACTGTAGTCATGAGTTTTTGACTAGACCAGGATTTGAAAACTATTTTACAGCATTGGTGACTGGGGATTGAGGATTGGTGATTGGGGATTGGTGATTGGTGAAGAATTTCCTCCCCTACCTCCCCTACCTCCCCCACCTCCCCTACCTCCCCCACCTCCCCTACCTCCCCCACCTCCCCCACCTCCCCTACCTCCCCCACCTCCCCCACCTCCCCTACCTCCCCTACCTCCCCTACCTCTTACTTGACCCCTGATTCCTGTAACTGATTCAAACCCCTAGTGGTAACATATCTTTGCAATTCTGTTAAAGCACGGTTGTAATCTAAGATTGCTTTGACGCGATTACCTTCAGAACGGGTGAGATCGTTTAATGCGTTAATTACATCAGTTTGAGTCCCGACACCTGCCTGGAATCTTAACCGCGCTAACCGCAAAGATTCTTTAGCTTGTTCTAAAGCCACATTAGAAGTTTGCACATTTTCTAAGTTTGAAGCCTGGGTAGAGTATGCTTGTTCTACCTGAAAGCGGATTTGGTTACGCTGTTCAGAAAATTGAGTTTCAGCGATCGCAATATTGGTCTTAGATTGGGCTGCTCTGGCTTTTGCTGCCCCACCATCATATAAACTGAAGGTGGCTTGTACTCCCAAAGAATAACCATCACTCACGCTTGTGTCATCATCAAACTGATCCAACAAGTTATATCTACCCACCAAACTTACCTGGGGACCCAAAGCTGCTAATGCTTGTTTTCTTTGAGCCTCGCTGATATTACGCTGTGCTAAGTTCTGTTGTAGTTCAGGACGATTTTGATAAGCTAAAACGATGCTTTGTTCTAGTGGATGTTGCCATAAACCTGCCAATTTCACAGGATCACCCGCACTAATACTCGCTGATTGGGATAAATTCAACAGTGGTGCTAACTTACGGCGGGCAATTTGTTGTTGAGAAAAGGCACTAGTTAAGTCCTGTTGGGAGTTAGCTAAATTTACCTGCGATCGCAACACATCGAAACGAGTACCAACACCCGCTCGTTCTAAAGCCACTGCATCCTTCAAACTCGCCTGAGCATTTGTAACCGCTGACTGAGAAATTCTCACATTTTCATCAGCTTGTTGCAAATCATAATATGCCCTAGCCACATTCAGGCGAATTTCCTCAGATTGCCTTTCTACATCTAACTCTTGCACTCGTATCCTTTCTTGCGCCTCTTTAATCGCTGCATTACGTCTACCAGAAGTGTAGAGATCATATTTTATCTGTGCAGTACCGCTAAATACCGTATTAGATGGAGCATCATCTACGGTTAATCCATTATTCCGTTGTCTTTTAACAGCTAGTGTGTCACCAACACTACGACTATTGGTCACATCACCATTCAAATCAACGCTGGGCATTAAAGCCGCTTGAGCTTCACGCAAAACCGACTTACTCCGTTCCAGTTGCAGTACAGACACCTGTAAATCATTATTATTCCGTTTAGCCAGTTCCAGTGCCTGTGACAAACTAATTGGCTGAGTTTCTTGTACCTTCACTTCCTCTGCTTGCGTTGGATATAACAGCGGATTAGGACTGGGATTCAACTCCTTAGGAACATTAGGAAAATCTACAGGTTGACTAGGTGCAGAATTGACATTTTCTGCGGTCGGAGGTGTACTGGTTTCTGTCGTAGTCGGAACAGTTGTTTGTGCTATCAAACTATTATTTTGAGTTAAGCAGGTGTTAGCAGTAAGTAGCAAAGCTGCTTGACTCTTGGGCTGTGATTGTGGACAATTACTAGACTCTAGTAACTTTGATACCTCAACATCACCATTGATAACTTGCTGATCAGAGTTACTTAAACTACCTAACTGAGAATTACTCGCAAACAGTAAATTATTATTTGAATTTGATAAATCAGAAAAACTTACAAATCTACTGTCATATTTTGGAGAATTTTTTTCTCTCCCAGTGCTGAAATCATTGTCAGCCATGATTATAGGTAGAGTGGAGTTACCAACAAGCTTGATACTGCCTTGACTAAAATAACTAACAGGTAATAATCCTGGGTTACTATTAACTTTACTTTTAGGCAGTAGGCTATTGTCTGGGAATAAATTTCTACTATCAGTAGAAACCAACACACTAGAAGTAGACTTTAGCTGTAACTCATTCACTTTAATAACAGTAGCCCAAGCGGGCTGGGTTGTTAATACTGCTACTGTTACACCAGGTAAGAAACAATGGAATAATTGCTGTCCTTTCACCGCATCCCCTCACACAAAAAATATTAATTTAGCGGCAGAATACTTGTCTTCAACACAAAATATAGCACGATCTGGAGATTTGGGCAGGAATATCGCACGATAACTCATGTTAGACATCAGAACTCGGTTTGTCTTCAAAACGTTTGACAATCCGAGAAAGTTCTGCCTTTTCGTCTATACTAACGCGCGTAGGCGCACCACTGATAATCCGCTCATAATTACGGAATGAATCTTTAATGTCAGGACCATCTGCCGTAATATTATATTCACGAATGCCCTTATCGTGCCATGAGCCACGCATTTTAAATACGTTAATTGCCCGCGACATTTCTCCCCGAATTTCTACATATTGTAACATCAAAATTGTATCTGTAATCGTGGAAATATGGGAGTCAGTAATGGAATTAGAACCCAGAAATTGGTCTGTAGTATTGGTAAAAAAACCAGTAATTTCTTCTTGTTTAGCATAACCTGTGACACCAATTACAAACTGACGGAAAGCATTATTACTAACACCTCTAGCCATTGCAGAAAGTGAATCAATGGCAATACGAGCAGGTTTAAAATGGGAGATTTCTGATTTAATAATTTGTAAGTGGTCTTCTAAACCAGTTGATTCAGGATAGGTACAAATAATTTTCAGTAATCCTTGATGTTCTAATTCTTCAAAATCTATACCCCAAGAATGGGCATTTCGGGAAAGTTGGGCGCGAGATTCTTCATAGGCAAATAATATTGCTCGTTCACCACTAATGCAGCCATCTTGAATAAACTTACTAACTAATAAAGTTTTACCAGTACCTGTAGCTCCTGTGGCTAAAATAATCGAATCTTTAAAGAAACCACCACCACACATTTGATCAAGAACTTTCACTCCAGAAGATACCCGCACATTAGAAGATCGTTGTGTTAAACGCATTGCTCCCAAGGGGAATATATTAACTCCTTCATTAGTAATTGTGAAGGGATATTCACCTTTCATGTGGGTTGTTCCCCGTAACTTGAGAATTTCAATGGTTCGCCGCCGACGTTCTCCTTCTAAAACATTGCGAGAAATTACTACATTATCGGAAACAAATTCTTCGACTCCAAAAGATGCTACTGGTCCATATTCTTCACCCCGTTCAGTGGTAATGATGGTGGTGACATTCAATAGTTTTAGCCGTGCTACTAACCGAAAAATTTCTCGTCGCACTACTCCGACAGCTTCATATTGTTGAAATATGGCTGTCATGGAATCAATGGAAACCCGTTTAGCTTTATATTTACGAATGGCATATTGTAAACGTTCAATCAGGGCAGATAAATCAAAATTACCAACTATGTCTTGACCTTCAGGGTCAGGAGATGCGTCGAGAATAAATAATTTACCTTCATCAATTAACCGTTGTAAATTCCAATCAAAAATATGGGCATTTTTAATAATGTCACTGGGTGATTCTTCAAAGGTAACAAATACTCCGGGTTCATCGAAGTAAGTGATGCCATTATAAAGGAATTGCAGTGATAATAGAGTCTTGCCAGTTCCTGAAGTTCCACTAACTAAAGTAGTTCGACCCACAGGTAAACCGCCATGACTGATATCGTCAAAGCCTTCGATCATCGTGCGAATTTTTTCGACACCAATAGGTATTTTTTTTTGTTCAGGTTGCTCTTTTTTATTCATGGTTCATCTAATATGGATATTCAACCCAGGTTTTTAAAATCAAGAAAGTTTTTAATTATTTTTAATAACTAAATAAATATACCAAATTGTAGGTAAATAAATTCCCAAATTTCCATCAAAAAGTGGCTAACGCCACAGCTTTACTCAGAATTATTACTTATTGGCTTCTAAATCCTACATTTTGTCTTATTCTTTCCCATATTCTTCATTCAATTCTTCGTAAAGCAGATCCAACCCAATTAATACTCTTTCCCTATCCGTTAAATCACCAATAATTTTCCGCACAGGAGGCGGCAAAATTTTTGATAGTGTTGGTGTGGCGAGTATTTTATCTTCTTCGGCTAACTGGGGGTTTTTCAGGACATCAATTACTTTTAAAGCATAAACTCCTTGAAATTCTTCATCTAAAATATTTTTGAGTGTTTTCAAAGCTCGCATTGAATTAGGGGTATTTCCTGCTACATATAGCTTGAGAACATAGGTCTTTTTAGCTTCGTTCATAATATCAACTCCTAAAAATATTGAGGTAAAAGATCAAAATTTATGATACTACATATACACTCAGGTATTAATTTACCATGAATATAAGTGCAACTTCTACTTTGTGGCATTTAAATGATTTTAGCAATAGAACAGCGATAAACTTCGCAAAGATGTGCCAAAATATCTATTAAGGTTAAACGGTAATCCAGTAGCGTTTCATCACTTCTGCCTTCTATTCTTAATTGCTTGGCAAATTCGTCAATAATTTCCATGTGCATTTCTATAATTTGTGGTACGGGAACACTAGTATAAAATAAGGTATTAATAAACTTATCAAGTTTTTCTTGTAATGTTTTGTCACTGATAAAATAATTTATAATAATCTGACGGTAATCTGCTTTCAGTGCTGCTAAAAGTTCCTGTTTTTCGGCAGCGGTCATATCCTGAAAAGTTTGGGTCTTTTTTTGTTTATTAAAAGCCAAGAAATTATTATCTTTATTATCTAATTTTCGATAAGGGTTTTGTGACTGAAAATGGGGCAAATAGTATATCTGACTAGGTATAGGCTGCCAGTAGTATTGAGTTATTATCCCCTCAATGAAATCCCATATCTGAAAAAATAAACCTTTGCCCTTGTTTTTTGCACATGGTTTATCGAGAATTTGTTTTATATTTGTTTGTAAAAGCAATATAGGTAATAACATCTACTGTTTATAGATCATGAATTTTTGAGCGGGAGATACATCGGTCTATAATTAATGATACTTGTCTACTCTAAGTAGGATGACGCATTAAACTCAGGGAGAGTCATGACTGATGGATGGTGTGTATTAGCATATCTAGCGGCAGATAGATTACATTATTTCACTTATTGATAAGATACTTAAACGAACTTAAAGAATTGTCGCATTTTAAATCATTATAATTCCTCAAGGTTCTAAAGCGAATCTTTAGAGCCATAATTATTGTTGTAGTTGTCACTATAAAAAATGATGACTTTCAATACCAGTAGCAAGTTGCTGAAGATAGTTGCTTGCTGAGGATGGAAACTCACACCTTGCACCAGTTAAGAAAAATTATTGGTAATTGGCTGCGAGACAATGGATGTCTATAGCGGAGTGTTACCGAAAGCCATAGCTAAATAGCTAGTTTGAAGAGGTCTGTCAATTGTAACCAGAATCGCCGATAGCGTGGCGTAGCCATTCTAAATATTCTTGGAGGATATTGCTTCAGGCTTGAAGACCATCTAAACCAAGTGCTGATGGTGATGCCGGAGTTAATCACAAGAAGAAAGACCACCGAGGACTTATTTTAATGCTACAGTACCCACTTTATGAATTTATAGCACCTGTACCAATGTGCTGGGAAACAAATACTCTGGCAGCAGCGTTGGATATTTTTGTTAAACAACAGAGCGATCGCTTGGTAATAGTCAATTCCCAACAACGTCCAATTGGTGTATTGTATTCTGCTCAATTACTGCCACAATTCTTAGCAGCGGATGCTAATAATAACCTCTTAAATTTGCAACAACCACTCTCACAGGTGGATAAATCCCTCATAGAAGCAATACAGACCATACCAGCAGCAGCAAATCTGGAAAAATTCAGTTTGGTTCTCAAGCATCAAGAAAGCCAACAACAAAGTAACTTAGATTGGGCGCTAGTTGATTCAGATGGTAAATATTTGGGAATCCTAAATACTTTACGCCTATTAACATTGTTATCTCAGGAGAAAATTCCCCTTAACTCAACCAAAAAAGAAGAAAGTCATGAGTATGTGACAAATACTAAAACTTCTCAACACCAAAAAAACATCGAGCATACAGCTAATAAACACCAGCCAAACATACACAAATCCATAGTCCACTTATTGGCTAAATTACCCTGGCCAATGATGTTACAGACTAGTCAAGGCGAAGTGGTTACGCAAAATATCGCTTGGCAGCAACAACTAGGAGCATTAAAAGACCCTGAAGGCATTAGAAAACAGGTAGAGACTATACTTACTCCCAAATATATTTATGCCAATCCTCAAGAAAATCAGAAAACCGATCCTTTCACGACCCATAGACAAAGAACCTCACCATCAACTTTCACTTTTGTACAAGAATCACCTCTACCCGTAAATGAGGCTGCCAACCACTGCGTTTTAGATACACAATTGGGTATTTGTACTTGTGTGGTTGAAATTAAAACTGGTCAGGAACGAGTGTGGCAGTTTGCTAAAATTCCTTTAGACAGTAACGAGTTAAAAATTTGGGTTTCTGAGTCAGAAGTACCAGAAATTACGGAAGAACTATGGTTAATATTAGCCACCGACGTAACAGAACAACAACAACTGTGTAAGGAATTAGCAGCAAAAAATGCTGATTTAATTCAACTTAATCGCTTAAAAGATGAATTTTTAGCTTGCATTAGTCATGAACTAAAAACACCACTAACGGCAGTTTTGGGACTATCTCGCCTTTTGGCAGATCAACAGTTGGGACAATTAAATGAGCGTCAAGCCCGTTATGCTGGACTAATTCATCAAAGTGGCAGACATTTGATGAGTGTGGTGAATGATATTTTAGATTTAACGCGAATGGAAACGGGACAGATGGAACTCACCCTCAATCCAGTCCAAATTCAAGTAGTATGTGAAAGGGCTTTTTCAGACGTTAAAAACATTCATCATCAAACTAACAAAGCTAAACCAGTATCCCCACCAGACAATCAAACTTTATCTAATCACCAATTTAGCCTAGCCATTGAACCAGGTTTAGAAGAAATGGTGGCAGATGAATTACGCTTGCGACAGATGTTAGTACATTTACTTTCTAATGCCTTTAAATTCACAGAAATATCCGGGGAAATTGGTTTACGGGTAAGCCGTTGGGAAGGCTGGATTGCTTTTACTGTTTGGGATACAGGGATTGGTATTCCTGAACAACAACAACATTTAATCTTTCAAAAATTCCAGCAATTAGAAAATCCTCTCACTCGTCAGTTTGAAGGAACGGGTTTAGGATTAGTATTAACTAGAGCTTTAGCTCGTTTGCATGGTGGAGATGTCAGTTTCTTATCTCGTGAGGGTAAAGGCAGTCAGTTTACGCTGCTTTTACCTCCCAATCCACCAAAGGCTAGTTTTAATGAGTCCGAAGATATAGTTCCTAAGATAGAAGTAGGCAATAACATTAATCCTTCCCCTCAAAATCTCAATAGTTCTTCCCAAAGATTGGTTTTAGTAGTGGAAGCAGTAGCTCAATATATTGAGGAATTAACTGAACAACTCAAAGGTTTAGGGTATCGTGTTGTTATTGCTAGATCAGGAACAGAGGCACTAGAAAAAGCTCGTCGCTTACAACCAAAGGCGATATTTTTAAATCCTTTACTGCCTTTACTTTCTGGCTGGGATCTGATGACTTTACTGAAATATGATGTTTTAACTCGTCATATTCATGTTATTGTCACAGCCACAGCGGCAGAAAAAGAGCAAGCATTTACTAAACAAGCTGATGGTTTTTTGAGTTTACCAATTAAGCATCAACCATTGGCATCATTATTAGAAAAAATATCAATAACGAACGAATTTCAGCATTCAGGACTGGAAAATAATAGTATCAATTCTCAAAATATTCCTTTGCGAATTCTTAGGTTAGTACACCCAGAATTGGAGGTAATTAATCTCTATCCTTCTCTGCGAGAACATCGGGTGATTGAAGTAGATGATCTAGATCAAGCAGATTTGTTAGCGCGAGTTTGGCAGTTTGATGTAATTTTGCTAGATATGGGGATTTCTACTGCTCGCACTTATCTACAACAATTAAATAAACACCAAAGGTTGGCGACATTACCATTGGTAACTTGTGATGTTGCGACTACTTTAGCTGCTTCTCAAATACCAGGATTGTCTGTATTTCCTTGTTTAAGTCCTTTGACTCAGGAAGATAATAATCAAAATTATCAACAAGGTGCTTTGTCATCTGTATTACAAATTGCTGCTGGTATTTGTTGCCCAATAAATATTTTAGTGGTAGATATAAATATGCTGAGTGATTTACCCAAATCAAAACGCAAACCAATTAAGGATGATCAGTCAGTCAAAAATTATTTTCTCAATTTTGAAGATGAGCAAATTAATCGGGGATATGAGTGGTTTCAAGCTTTAATTCAATATTTACAAACTGCTGGTTTTAGAGCTTCTATTGCCAGTTGTTGGTCGGAAGTTGTCCAACAAGTTAGCCATAAAAGTGTTGATTTACTGTTAATTTGCTTGCATGAAACGGCAATTAATAAGGAAGTACAAAAAGCTATTGAATCATTGGGGAATTTACAGTTGAATTTGCCACCAATTTTGGTACTTGACCAAAAATTAAATGAACCTAATTATGGAAATGCGGCAAAATCTCGGAAACAAAGATATACATCTTCTGTGGAAACTGCGGTTCGAGGAATTGCTACCCAAATACTACCTCGTTCTATCCCAATGGAAGAGTTATTAATTCAGATCAATCAATCTTTGACAAATTAGACTATGATTTATTTGATTGTGACGATGACAATAATCAATCATCACATAAATCACATCAATCAAAAAAATCATAGTTTAAGACAGGTTGATATTTTCTGGTTTGGCTGTTTTCAAGGGAATGCGAATAAGATGATAAGCACCTTTGGTGGCTAGACTTTTATAGTTATCCGGTGGTAAGTCCATTTCGTGAAATTTTCCCTGTTCAACTAAGAGTAATAATGATGGTGGTTTAGTTGGTTGGGATGCTTGCTTTTGAATATATTCAAGAGCTTGTTGAGCAAATTTGATGTAATTAACATTTTTGTGCGTGTAGAAAGTCACGGTAGGTTTTTTGAATCCAACCATAATTAATTCTTCATTGGGTTGTTTTGATTCAACAATGAGGGCGGATAATTCTCTGAGAGGAAGTTGACGCTGTTGATCCATGATGGAAACAGCAGGTATTAAAACGATGGCAATAAAAGCGATAAATCCTAATAAGTTAATCGTAATGATCTGCTGGTAACGGTGAGTTAAGATGAGGATGGCGGTAGTAATTGTGGATAATAACCAAATTATGCCTCCAAATTTGAGGATTCCTGATCTTTCCATTTGTACATATAATTCAGGAGCAGCGGGATCAAGTCCAGCAATTTGGGTAAGATTGAAAAGTGCGATCGCCAGAATAGTCAAGAATCCTACGTTTATCCAAGCACTGATGCGTAAAAATTTGGGAGGCGTTGGTGTAATAGTAGGTGAACTGGGGAAAAGATCACTCCAAAATAATGCCACAAGAATCGCCGCTGCTGGCATTAAGGGTAATACATAGCTGGGCAGTTTGGTCACGGAAATGGTGAAAAATCCAAACACACCCAGAAACCATATACAGGTAAATAAACCTAGTTGTTGGGAGCGTTCTTGGTTTAACCAATGCGATCGCTGCAAAAGATTTACTCTAACTAGAGCCGCAGGGATGTACACTGAATATGGTGCAAAGCCCAACAAAACGACTAAAAAGTAAAAATACCAAGGGGCTGAATGGCCATTAACAACTTCGGTAAAACGGTCTATATTGTGATAGATAAAAAAGGCATTAATAAAATTCCAGCCGTTGCGCCAAGTTACCAAAACATACCAAGGAAGTGAGATAACTAAAACTATCGCCATTCCTAAAATCGGCTGCATTTCTCGCCATAGTTCCCAAAATTTCCCCACATACAAGGCAAAAGCAATCATAATTAGTCCTGGTAAGACAATGCCTACAGGACCTTTAGTTAATATTGCCCCAGCAATTAAGACATAACTGGCTAAATACCATTTATTGGGAAGTCGCCAATTAGCAGTGACGATTGGGGAATTATTCTGAGCATATCCCAGGAAAAAACATAATAAAGTTGAACCTATACAGCCGTTGAGTAACATATCAGAAACCCCGGCTCTGCCCCAAACAATCATTTCTGCGTTGAGTGCCATTAAAGCAGCGGCAATGGCGGCTGTAAAGTAACGTCTAGGCAAATTAGTAACTTGTTCTAATTCATCTTTTTTGGCAAAGTACCACTGCACAGTGTAAAATGCCAAAGCAATTACGCCCATTGCTGCCAATGCTGAAGGGATACGCACAGCCCATTCATTTACTCCCATAATAGAGTAAGCGATCGCCTGACACCAATAAATCAAAGCAGGTTTATCAAAGCGAGTTTCACCATTAAAAAACGGCGTAATCCAATCACCAGTTAGCAACATTTGCCGGGAAGCTTCAGCAAACAGCGGCTCAGTTTCATCAATCAAGCCCACATTCCCCAAATTCCAGCCAAAAGCTATCCAACCAATCACCAACAACCACAGAGACGAAACAGCTACAAGTATGACTGGACGCTGTTGTAAATTATTCAACCACTTATCAACCACTTTATCGGTGACACTCAATTTTATACTCATGAATTCATACTTAGAGACACGGTAATCATGTCCTTACCAATACACAACAGTTTACAATTCAAAATGCCTCTTTCGAGGAGCTTTACTATCAAAATTCAAACAACTCCTTCTTACTTCTTCTTCCTCCTGATAGCGCAGCGTGGCGTTAGCCATACTGCTGAATGGGCGCAGGCCCTGCGCCCCTACCTCCTGATAGCGTGGCGTTAGCCATACTCCTGACTCCTCCCATATCACCTATTTTCTAACACCAATTGCCATTCTTGAGTTTGCGAATTCCATTGTGGAGAAGAAGTTTCTCCCACAACATAGGGACCCCAATAGCGTCGAGAACCATCTTGAGCAAAAGCCACCAAAATATCACCTTTCTCTAGCTTTAAATTACCTTGAGGTAAAGATAAAATTAACCCGTTCTCATTTCCTTCTTGGGGAGCAAAATCCCAATGAGCCGGAATACCAGATTTAGATTTATTCGCAGTGGCGCTTTTTTGAGATGATTGTCTAGCTAATAATGCTAGACGTACAGGTTGGGTAGTTTTGTTGCTCATGCGAAGTGATCCAGCAGTCTTGGTTTTACTATCCGAATCAAACCGATAGGCTACAACTGTAGAGTGATTTTTCTGTGAACTTGATTCTACTGATTCACTTGGTGTATTATCTAAATTGATTGCATCAGCACTATTGACCGTGTTTGTAACTACAGGTGAATTTTTTTCTGGATTTGTAGACTCCAAGGATATCCTCATATCTAAGCATCCAGTTACGATCCCCATAAATCCTAATACAGAAAAACCGATAATGAAGTTACGATACCGAAGAGCCAAGTTTTTCATAATGATATAGATTTAGAAATAAGATTTTTTGTCAGCTAAACCCAAATGATTGGTGATTATTTTTGTTCACTGTTCCCCTCTTCATGCAAAATACTCGTCTGAACAACCTATTAGAAACAATTTATAGAAGCTTGAGTGAATGGTTTCTCAATCCTTGGCGACGGTTATCATTACTACTAATTAGTTTTTTGTTTGGTTTTTTTCTGGGATCAGCAGTATCAACAACCGCTGGACAGAAGGCAGAATTAGACATCGTAGTAGCTGGATTTTTAGTGCTATTAACTGAAATTACCAGTAGGATATTTTACAGTCGCAGTTTTTTTTCTCGCCAAGCATTTTGGGTAGAAACACTCAACTATCTCAAGGTTGGTTTCATCTACAGTCTATTTCTAGAAGCCTTGAAACTGGGTTCGTAATTTTATGAATAGCGAATGGTTGAGTAAGATTTTGACAACGGACACATCTTGGCAAGTATTAGCACAAGCCGCAGCATTGGCAGATCCTTTGCGAGCTAAGGTGTTTAATATTACTTCTGATCATGTGGCTGAAATTATGGAAAACAGAGGGGATTTACTGAAGTTAGTTTTCCCTGATTTTAGTCAATTTTGTCAAACTAGCCTAAAAACTGATCCTCAAGGAATGTTGCAGGTATTGTGGGATGTGTGGCTACCTTTGGGAATGAAAATTGCAGCACAGCATCAAGAGTCGGGGAAACCTTTTATCCAGGGAATTTTAGGCGCACAAGGCACGGGTAAAACTACAATGTCCCACATACTGGGTTTGATTCTCCAGCATTTGGGATACAGGACGTTAAGTTTTTCTTTGGACGACTTATACAAAACTTATAGCGATCGCTTGGCTTTAATGCAGCAAGATTCCCGGTTAGTTTGGCGTGGTCCGCCCGGAACCCACGATATTCATCTAGGTTTAAGTCTACTCGATCAGATTCACCAAAGCAAGAGTCCTGTTATAGTTCCTAGATTTGATAAATCCGCTCATGGGGGTGCAGGCGATCGCACTACTTCTGAAGTTATCACAAATCCTATAGATATTGTTCTGTTTGAAGGCTGGTTTGTGGGCGTAAAACCAATTCCTCCTAAAGTGTTATTAACTCCACCACCACCTATTCTTACAGACGTAGATAAACAATTTGCCTCTGATATGAATAATCAGCTAAAAGATTATTTACCACTGTGGGAAAGATTAGATAGTTTAATAGTTCTTTATCCCACAGATTACCGTTATTCTTTAGCATGGCGCAAGCAAGCAGAAAGACAAATGATTGCTGCTGGTAAATCAGGAATGACTGACTCAGAAATAGAAGAATTTGTAAATTATTTTTGGCGTTCTTTACATCCCGAATTATTCATTAATCCCTTAATTCAATCATCATCTGTTGATTTAGTAATTGAAATTAATGCTGATCATAGTTTTGGTAACTTTAGATCCCCGACTTCTTAAAGAAGTCGGGGATCTGATTGATTCTGATTGATTACTTCCCTGTTTGCAGTGTTTCCACTAAATCATAAAAAGGTTGCCAATTATCATCTTCAGTGATTTGTTCCCAAACAGACTCAATCACAGGTCTTAATAAAGCTGTTTTGGGATTAGCTTCAATCAAAGTTTGGTGAATTTTATCCATTTGGTCAGGATCAAAATGATTGAGAATTTTATGATAGAGGAAACACCAATTATCAAAAGTGGCTGATTTTCCTAATGCGGGGCTAAGTTCTGAACCATTCATCACAAAAGCTGGATCATCTCGCCATTTACTAGAAAAGGTAGCAGCTATATCAGCAAAGAATTGATGATAACCAACTTGACTATCATGTAAAAAGGTAATGGTTAACCGCAAAAATTCATCAGCTTCCGCTAATTGTAAATCTTCAAAACCCAATTTTTTCAACATCAAAGCTCGATATTCAGCCTGGTAATATTCAGCAAACTTAGATAAAGCAATATCCAAATCACCTTGATGAATTATCGCCTTTAAAGGTTCTTGCAAAAGTTCTAAATTTAATTTGCAAATCCCTGGTTGCTGACTGTAACAATAACGTTTATAATAATCGAAATATGCCGCCGTAAATTGGAGATCGTAAGTAGGAATAAAGGCATAGGGTCCATAGTCAAAACTTTCCCCGGTAATTGACATATTATCAGTATTCAGAACTGCATGACAAAAACCCGCTGCCATCCATTGTGCTACTAATTCGGCGACACGCTGCACTAATTCGGCATAAAATAAAGCATATTTATCATTTTCAGCTTGCAAATGCGGGTAATATTGTTCGATTACATGATCTAACAGTTTTTGAGTTAAATCATGTCGTTTGAAATAGTTTAATCGTTCAAAAGTACCAAAACGAATATGAGATTTACTCATGCGAATCATGACAGAAGAACGAGTTGGAGAAGGTTCATCACCGCGCCACAAACCCAAACCCGTTTCAATCATACTTAAACAGCGAGAAGTGCGAACGCCTAAACTATGAAGTGCTTCAGCGGCGAGAACTTCCCGCACTCCTCCTTTAAGTGTTAACATTCCGTCACCACCGCGAGAGTAGGGGGTTCTTCCCGAACCTTTTGTGCCAAAATCGTATAATTCCCCATCAATACCCCGCACTTGTCCATAGAGAAAGCCTCTACCGTCACCTAATTGGGAGTTATATTGTCCAAATTGATAACCGTGATAACGTAGTGCTAATAGGGGTTCTCGTCCCTCAAATTTACCAAAAGCGTTAATAAAATCTTCGTCTTTAACTACTTGGGGATCAACTCCTAAGCGTGGTAATAGTACGTCATTGCGCCAACGTAAAATATGTTGGGGAAATTCTTCCGCAACAACTTGATCATAGTAATCATCACCTAGAGATTCTAAGGCTGATTCATAATTGAGGGTAAGTAAAGGATTAGTAGAATGGGTGTGATTGGGAGTTTCATCCAGAGTCATTATAATTATGCTTAATGTGATATTTCTTTAATAATAGACAAAAAAGCTTACGATCTTTTTATTTAGGGTTTGCTGATAGCGTAGCGTGGCGTAAGCCATAAAATTTGTCTATGAGGGCAGGGAACAGGGAATCTGACTTTTCCTGTTACAGCACTTCCTGATGTTATGAGGTCTAGTTTTTTATCGCCAAACAAGTAGGGGCGCAGGGTCTGCGCCCTCTATTGTATTTCATTAGATCGGGAATTGTTGTAAGTCTCGAAACATCCAAATAATCAGGGTTTTGGAATAAAGCCCTATTCTCAATAAATGATCTTTAATGAGAATAATCAGCGAAAAAATAGGACTTTGGGACATGGGTTATAATAAGCGATCGCTCAACTGGAAAGATAACGGGAAAAGTCAGAAGCCTATCAACGCTACCTACAATCTATGGGCGTTAAGATTAAAATTACAAGATGATTAAGTTAATCAAATTAAACAGATAAATTAATGCGTAAACAAGTTATCGAATATACATCTCCACTAGATGCGTTGATTGCCCTTACCAAACAGTTAAATGTTTATGAAATCAAGTACCAAATGAGTTCAGAAGATTTTTTTGCCAAATATAAGCAAGGAAAAACTTCTGATGATGAAGTGTTTGTCGAATGGGCAGGAAATTATCAGCATTATCTAGCTTTACATCAAGAAATAACCAGCAAACTCCAAGATGTCGCGTAAACTTATCCAAGCGTATTTAGATGAAATTGAGCAACTTTTACTCAATTGCTCTAATGCATACATTGAGGAATATAGTGCAGTCATTTTAACGACAGAGCGGGCTAATCTCCGCATTAGGATACGTTTTGCAATTAGATATTTACTAGCAGTCAGTGAAGCCTTTGTTGTTGTAGATAATCAGATTAAATATATTGATTACCGCTATCACTTTCAAGATGAGCAAAATAGTCTGATTTTTCGTTATGACAGTACACCACACTTTCCCAACTTGCCTAGTTTCCCCCACCATAAACATTTTTTTGACAATGTAATTGCTTGCGAAAAACCACATATAGCTGATGTTCTACAAGAAGTGATGGATTTTTTAAAGTAGCTTATGAAAATTATTTATTTTCTTGAGAATGATAAATAAAAAAATAGATCCCCGACTTCTTCAAGAAGTCGGGGATCTAAGGATTACAATATTCACATAAACTAGGATCAGCAAATTCTTGATTGTTAGGAAATAATAGTTGTTGGGTAAAACCGCATTTTTGACATTGAAAAATTACTGCTTTAATTAATGAAGTTGGCTGATGACAAAGTTCACAAGGTAGTCCAGGGATTTTTTGATTAATCATAAAACCAGGAGTATGACATTGGGGACATAAACTATTAATTTTATTAATTAAGTCTTGAGTAGCAAAGGCAATATTTTTCATCCTGGTAGGATTATACATTGCTCTCATATCTGTTTCTATATGAAATTTACCATTTGTGTTTTTTATGGCAATTTCTACGGAATTGATTAGGTTTTCTTGGCTGGTAATACCTTTAATAAATTCTGTTGTTCCTGTAGATATATTATCAAATGAAATTATTAACCCATGTTCAGGAAAACCTACTTTTTTACCAAATTCTTCAGCTTCTTCTAAACTAGATATAGTTTGATGATTAAAATTAGTTTCTATAGAAAATAATTCACCAATAATTTCTAAATCATTTTCTTGATCCAAAAAAATAATTATTTCTCGGTTAGCATAAATATAGGGAATTAGGGGATGAGGTGCAAAACTTCCTTCACTAGCAATTGCTATTTTTTCATCATACATTTCCAAGGCTTTTTTAGCTTTTAACCTAGCAGTAATAATTTGTGTATCTGGACGTTTAATTTCTCTAGTAAAAGTTCCAAAAACATCAGTATTTAAGCCTTGAGGAACTATCAAATTAATTCCTAAATGTTCTTTCAATAAAGGAGAAATTACTTTTTCTTTATTGTGCATTGTCGCCAAAATAGCCACGCGATTATTATATATTGACATAATTTATTTCTCCATAATTATCTTCAGATCCCTGACTTGTCCAAGAAGTCGGGGATCTGAGGTATTATAATATTATAAATCTGATCGCCACTGGGAATTTGTCAAACTTGTAAAAATATGATCTTCCCATTTACCATTAATCATTAAATAATCTCTAGCATATCCTTCAACTACAAAACCAGCCCTTTTAAGAACATTACCACTGCGGCGATTATGGGGCATATAATTAGCCATAATGCGGTGCAGATTTAATTCTTGAAAAACATACTTAGTGGAAATAGACAAGGCTTCTGTCATGTAACCATAACCTTGTGCTGATTCTGCTAAACTGTATCCTAATTGCAAAATAAATTTCATATTCTAACAATAATGTTTACTGATAAATAAACAATAACGATTGTCATCTGTTAGTTTATAAGACAGTTTGTCAGCAATGGAGGACATTATTTGCAATCCCCGTCCTCTTTCTTGATCATTATCCTCTAATGCTGAAGTTATTTGCAATTGCTTTTCTAACTCAAAAGGTTCTCCCAAAGACCATATCCGAATTTCTATATCTTCTTCGAGTCTAATAACTTCTAATTCAATCGGAGTTTCTCTGGGTAATTTTTTGTGGGCGTGTTCTACAACATTAATAAATCCTTCGACTAGAAGTGTTTGTAATTCCCACCAAATTTTTTGATTATTAAATGGGGGCTGGTTGATTTGCTCCAGCCAGGATAAAACTTCACTTGTAGCATTAATATCTGTATTGGTTTTTAGGTAGATTTTATGATTCATTGGTCAATCCATAGAATGTGAAAAAGAAAAATGTAAATCCTTAGACAAGATTTAATGTAGAGTAATTAATAAGTAATTATTCAAACTGTTTCATGGTCAAAATGTTTAAAATCCTCGTCATTGATGATGATCCTATCTTACGAATGGTTTTGAAAAAAACTCTGAAAACCCAGGGCTATGATGTTACCATAGCGGCTAATGGCGAAGAAGGAATAATAGAAGCAAAAAAATTATGTCCCGCTCTCATTATCTGTGATTGGGTAATGTCTGGGATAGATGGTTTACAAGTGTGTCGTCTGATTAAGTCAGATCCGGAATTAGCTACAACTTTTTTTATTCTTCTGACTGCAAAAGGAGCTTCTTTAGGAGAGGAAGATGATCGTGTTAGAGGATTGGATGCAGGAGCAGATGAATTTATTTCTAAACCCATTGAGATGAATGAATTAAAAGCACGGGTAAGAGCAGGATTAAGGCTACATCAATTAAGTCGAGATTTGCAGCATCAAAAGCAAATTTTAGAGCAGTTAAATCGAGATTTGCAGCATCAAAAGCAGGTTTTAGAAACCGAACTAGCTGAAGCTGCTGATTATGTGCGATCGCTTTTACCATTACCGATTATAGGATCAGTGACCATAGAATCTTTATTTGTACCTTCAGCACAGTTGGGAGGGGATTGTTTTGATTACTATTGGATTGACGATGAGCATTTGGCAATTTATCTATTAGATGTCTCTGGTCATGGTGTAGGCTCGGCTTTGTTATCTGTATCTGTATTGAATATCTTGCGATCGCAGTCTCTACCAAATACTAATTTTTGTCAACCAGCAGAAGTTCTCAAGGCACTCAATGAGACTTTTCAAATGAGTAAACATGGCGATAAATACTTTACCATTTTGTACTGTGTTTTTAATCGTGTTAATCATCAGCTAGTTTATGGCAATGCTGGACATCCACCGGCTGTATTAATATTTGGAAATGATCCCTCCAGTATTGAGGTTATAAAACTAAAATCTCTAGATTTACCCATTGGCTTTTTACAAGATATCAGTTTTGAAACTGCTATTTTGGAAGTTGCAGAAAACAGCACTTTATATATTTTTAGTGATGGTGCTTACGAATTGCTGCAACCAGAGGGACAAATTTGGGGTTTCGACTCCTTCGTTAATTTATTGCTCACCCATAATCAGACAAATAACAATCATATTAATCAACTCTTACCTGAGATTATAAATATCAGCGGGAACGAAAATTTTGATGATGATTTGTCTTTACTACAAGTTAATTTTAGTGGATATCAAAATCCCTAAGATGTAAACTTTTATCAAGGTTGTTTGAAAAGTTTTTGGCGATTTGCTAGTTCTAATACTTTGCTGTCAAACTCTTTTCTATTACTTAATATGTTCAAAACTCGATCAATTTTCGTTAATTCAAATAACATTTTGACTTGCTCATTAATGGAACATACAAATAGTTCTCCTTTAGCATTTCTCACACTTTGCATTGCTCCTACTAAAGCACCTAAACCAGAACTATCAATAAAACTCACCTTTGACATATCAATCAATAGCATATTAAATCCATTATTAAGGATATCAGTAATTTGACGACGTAATTCGTTACCGGCGGTGGCGTTTAAAATTCCTGATGGTTCAAAGACGTGAATTTTAGAAGTCATAAATTATCTTCCTTTCTGTGTTAGTTTGTAAATTTGCTATTGAAAATCGTCATATCTATTTAAAATTCTACTACTATTTAAGGCATTTTGTAGAACTTTAAAAAATAGATTTATAAGCAATAAGAACTTTCATTTTTGAGATTATACGAGTTCAAAAAAAGTCAAGAAGAGATGTAAACAAGAAAAGCTCAATATAACCAGTTTCCAAACCTCTCCCCACAGGGTTAGGGGGTTAAGTTTTGTGGTTCTATGCAATTCGTTTGAAACACCCTTTTAGAGATAATTAATGAATTACCTCTACTTTACTTCTGTTTTGTGTAAGTCCTGTGGTTGCCAAACAGCAGCGCTGATAATTGCCCAAAGTAGAGATAAAATATATATACCCCATAATGTGTTGATCAAATAAACCCAAGGAGTTTCTAACTGACCAATAGCGAAACGATATATACTCCATATTATACCTAAAATCATCAAAATAAACACAGTTAGTTGTGGCCAGATTAGCTGGAGATAAATTCCTGATTGTCGCTGCTTAGGTGTAACCTGAAATTTAATAGGTTGTCCGGTTAATACACTCCATGCAGATTGAATGAATAGGGGAAATAAAGAGATAGAATATTGTTCTGAACGCCATAATTCCGCAGCATTAATTCCCCAACCAGCGGCTAAAAAAGTCAACCTATTAATTATAAAAGCTGGAAGAAAATGGATAGTAAAATCAAAGCCATAAGTTTCCACGGGGATAGTTCCCGTAAAAAAATAGATAATGGGACAAGCAATGAAAATCAAAGTTGCAAACCCAGAAAAATAACTATATGTTGTCTTAAAATAGTGTAATCGTTGCCAAAATGTCAGTCCTGGTTTGGTGAGAGGATTTTCTCTCATTAACACTTGAATTGTGCCTTGAGACCAGCGCATTCGCTGTTTGAGGGTAGAACTTAAATCATCAGGAGCAAGTCCTTCTGCTAATAATTCATGATGATAAATTGATTTCCAACCAGAACTATGCAACCGCATGGCTGTATTCATATCTTCGGTAATACTATTACTAGAAACACCACCAATTAATTCAAATTCATCTAATTTTTTGCCATCTTTGACAAATTCATCTGCAAAATATTGTAAACCCACACTAACTAATGCTTCTCTTCTTAGGACTGCATTTGTACCTGTGTAGAAAGCTGAATTCATGCCATCTTTACCCTGTTGAATGGGTCCATAAAATAAATTGGCTCGATGTCCAAAGGGGTCTCCAGGAGGAATATTATAAAAATCTTGGGGAGTTTGCACAAATGCAATGCGGTTTGGTTCATATTTTCCTGAATACAAATTATAGGTATAGAAATATGGCAAAACTCGCTTTAAAAATGCTGGTTTAGGAACATGATCTGCATCTAAAGTAAGAATAAAATCTCCTGCGGTCTCTCCAGAAAAAATGGCGTAATTGAGATTACCTGCTTTAGCATGATGAGGTACTCCTGGTTGTTTAGGACGAGCAATATACCGCAACCTAACCAGTTGCACAAGTTCTAATTCTTTTTGACGAATTGCTAATTCTAATGCGCTACGTTCATGATTAAGATGTTCATATATAGTTGATTTACTGGCATGATGACTATTTTGATTTTGAGGATTTAACCAGAGAATAAACTGTTGTAAACTGTGGACAAATCTAGAGGGAATATCCTCGAAAGTATTTGAAGTATTTAAGGTATTTAAAGATGATTTTTGCAGCCATTCTTCAGCGGCTTTTACTTCAGGTGCTAGATTTTCTAGTTGCTCAATTCGTTGATTTAAAGTAGATAATTCCGCGTCAATTCGATTAGCTTCCTGTTGTAATAATGGTGATTGTAAATCCTCCAGAGCTAATCTTTCTGACATAGCTCGCATTTGTTCAGAATTACCATCATCTAATACATATACACGCAGCTTTGTGGTTGGATAATCTATTGCTAAAGCTGCTCTAGCAGTTTCTTCCACCATTTCTGAGGGTTCATTATAGCAGGTTATAAACACATCTACATTTGCCCAATCACAGGTAGGGAGAGGTGGGCTTAACTGATTGAGAGACTTAACCTGTCGGACTATAGGCCGCCATAATCCGATGACAAACATAACTCCTCCGAAATAGCTGTAAATTTCCGCCAGCAATAAAGGAATAGACAGCCATAGAGCATCAAAGTTGATAGAATGGGTTATCCGCCATTGTAAATACCAAGCACCAAAAATTAAGTTGATTTCCGCTAAGTACCGAAAAAGTAGGGTTCTTTTTTTCAGTGTTGAACGGCTATTACCGGAAAAATTCGCTGAATCATAACTAGAGGAGGCTGAATTCATTTTGCTACCAAAAATAAAATTTAAATTAGTCAATTAGCGGTTGTTTGTTTTTATACGAGTCACGTATTTGATTTTTGATTTGAACTCCCATGGTTGTCCATAGCCAGTCTATAGTCCTTGATATTTTTTAGATATCACTGAGGATTCCTGTAGCTTGTTAAAGTAGAGTTGTTATTTAATGTATCAGATTTTTGGTGTCATTTCTAACTATAGCGAAGTGATTCTGTCTTCTCTAGCACTCTAGTCCTCCCTGAATGGTTCTCAAATTTTATTTATAAATGATACAGCAACACCGTCACTACAAAATATTAAGATGGATTGCATTGTTCCTAAGTGGAGCATTTCTGCAATTTCTGTTCTGTGTGCCTACAGTATCTTTAGCACAAAATTCTACTCCTAATGGCTGTAGTCAAATTTCAGCGCCTCTGACACCGGAGGAACAGATTTACGCTCGTGCAGCTTGGCAGTATTTTGTCAATAACTATCAAGCAAATACAGGGTTTACTAATTCTACTGGTGGTTATCCTTCTGGTACTCTCTGGGACATTGGTAATTACCTAATGGCTTTGAATGCAGCGCGGTGGATGAATTTGATTAACCAGTCGGAATTTGATTCGCGCTTTAATAAATTTCTTACCAATTTTGCTAACCTTAGTTTATTTGAAAACGCTTTACCAAATAAGGTATACAATGCTGCTAATGGAAAAATGACTGATTATGGTAATAAACCTGTAGAAAAGGGGCTAGGTTGGTCAGCTTTGGATATTGGTCGCATATTGGCTGCTTTTCATATTATTGGTACTTGTCATCCTCAATATAAAAATTGGCTGAAGGGAGTTCTCAGTAAGTGGCAGTTAGCAAGATCACTGAAAGATGACCAACTTTACGGAGCGCTTGTCTTACCTAATGGTAAAACATTGTTGGTACAAGAAGGGCGACTTGGTTATGAGGAATATGCTGTTAGGGGTTATGAACTATGGGGATTTAAAGCACCCAAAGCAGCGGCTTTAGAGCCTTTCAAACTTGTAGATATTAATGGGGTGAAAATTCCTGTTGATACCCGTGATTTTCAAAGCACTAATGCTAATAATTATGTAGTTGGTGAATCCTATATTCTTGATGGCATTGAATTTGGCTTAGAAGGTTATTTAAAAAAATATGCTGCTGACATTTTAGAAGTACAAAAGCGACGCTTTGAATCTACGGGACAACTAACTGCTGTTTCTGAAGACAATATTGATCAACCTCCTTATTTTCTCTACAATACTATTTACTCTAATGGAGTTGCTTGGGCAACAATTACGGAGAAAAATAAGCCCTATACAGAGTTGCGGAGTATTAGCACTAAAGCTGCCTTTGGCTGGCGCTATCTTTATCCAGGTAATGCTTATGCTCAAAAGGTTTTTGATGCTGTTAAGGATTTACGTGATCCTAAAGGTGGTGGCTTCTACGCTGGACTGTATGAAGAAACAAAAAAACCTAATAAATCCTTGACAGGTAATACTAATGGCCTAATCATGGAGATTTTATATTATAAAGCTAGAGGAAATCGCCCCTTAATTGGTGGTAGTGGGGTGAGTTTTGCAAAAATACCGTCTGGTGATTCTAAACCCTCAGATTCTAAACCCTCAAATTCTAAACCCTCAGATTCTAAACCCTCAGATTCTAAACCCTCAGATTCTAAACCCTCAGATTCTAAACCCTCAGATTCTAAACCCTCAGATTCTAAACCCTCAAATTCTAAACCCTCAGATTCTAAACCCTCAGATTCTAAACCCTCAGATTCTAAACCCTCAGATTCTAAACCCTCAGATTCTAAACCCTCAGATTCTAAACCCTCAGATTCTAAACCCTCAGATTCTAAACCCTCAGATTCTAAACCCTCAGATTCTAAATCACCTTCTGCAAATTCCCCGACTCCAGCCCAAAGTCCTATTCCCATAAATGTTACACCTGCTAAGACTAATACAGCGACTAACCCACCTCCGCTGATAGTTAAACCTATTCCATCCTTGGGTGTCCCGCAGCCAGCTAAACCATTACCTAAACCGTTAACAGTTGTACAAAGACGCTACGCTCAAGCTGCCTGGAACTATTTCTCCGCTAATTCTCAGCCTAGCACAGGATTGGTGAGCGATCGCTCTGATGTTAAGGGTTCAACATTGTGGGGATTAGGAGATTATCTAACAGCGCTCAATGCAGCATGGGCAATGGATATAATTTCTCCCAAGGAATTTGATCAACGCATTCGACAGTTGTTGAGTGCTTTAGCGCAGATACCGCTGTATGCAGGGGAATTACCGAGTCGGGGTTATGATCCGCGAACATTGCAACCAGTAGATTATGGTGGTAATCCAGTTCCAGAAGGTACTGGCTGGTCGTCTTTAGATGTGGGAAGACTATTAGCAGCCCTTTATAATTTAAAAACAGATCACCCCGAATATACGGAAGTTGTTGATCAAATTGCTCTCGATTGGTCATACTTGCGGGTTGTGCGGGAAGGTATTCTTTCTAGTGCCAATGTCACCAAAGATAAAAGTGGGCGGTTAGTCCCCAGAATTAATCCTGAAACCCGTTTGGGTTATGAAGAATATGCTGCTAGAGGTTTTCAATTGTGGGGATTTAATGTTGATAAATCTGCTGTGGGTGGTGAATATAAAACAACATCAGTGGAGGGGGTAGAAGTCCCCATTGAACGGCTTCGTAAAGATACAAAATCAAAGGTTAATCAATATACCGTTAGTAATCCTTTCCTGCTGTATGCTCTAGAGTTTGGTTTAGATCCAAAAATGCGATCGCTCTTTACGGCAGTCTATCAAGCTCAAGCCCAACGCTACCGTAATACTGAGACTCTTACTGCCTCAGCTACTACTCTCATTGAGCGTCAACCTTACACTGTCCACAGTTCAATTATTGGTCAAAATCAGCCTTGGGTAGCCTTAGATGATGATGGTAAACTACTACCAGAGGGAAGATTAGTCAGTTCGGCTGTGGCATTTGCCTATTATGCCTTACTGCCTAAGGATAGCTATACTCAGGAATTAATCAAGGCAACAACGGACTTATATAACCCTTTGCTGGGCTTTTATGAAGGTTTTTATGAAAAAACAGGTAAAACTGCTCTTGGTTCTACTAGTAGCACTAACAGTATGATTCTACAATCTTTACTGTATACAGCAACAAAGCAACAACCCCTCCTCCGTCCTAATACGGATATGAAATCACCCTGGTGGCGAGCAGTAGCTGATGGTAATTCTGGTCGGGGTCTACCGAATACTTCTACTCAAAAAACACAATTTGTGAGTAATGGCACTGAACATTACTGGATTACTGTTAAAGATGGTATGAATTAACTTTTGCATGGTTAGATACTTGATGTCGCTATCAAAGAAGAGATAAATGATCATGAGTCCACCAGATGAACCTAACTTACCAGTCCAGATTCATAAATACTGATATAAAATATATTATATAGGATTTACGCAAAACAGCAGGAAAATAGCGGTAATCTCTTCCGAGATATTGCTATATTAATTACTGCTGCCTAAAAATAAGGTTTATGGTTAGGACACACAAGCTATCAGCCATATCTTCTGTAAGTCTTGGATACATTAACTCACCCTGGTAAATTGGTAAAGGTACTAATGTGAAAATATTCATTCTATTTCCATACGTAACTATTTTGTAAGATGTTACTCTCACTGAACTTGCTACAACGAATACTATATTTATTTTTTCCAATAAGTATCATCACTAGTTTCGGTATTAAGTCTGTATCTGCTGCTCCTATCGAACTAGATGAAAATTGGGATTCAGTCTCACTTTTAATAAAACCCGTCCCTGTGGTTGATAATTTACCAAATTCACGCCAAAATAACGGAGATATTAGAGAAACAGATTCCTCTGTTTTTTTCCCACTAGATGAAAACTCGAACTCATTTCCAGAATTAACCGCACAAATTACAAATTTTGGTATTTCAGAAAACTTAAACACAGTTTTTGACAGCGGCTTTCTTCCTCAGAACTTGCATTCAATACCAATATTAATTGCTGCACCTGAAAACTTCAATCCTCAGCTAAGGTTAACTTCCCAACGAGTATCTCCTCTGCAAGCACAACCAACTTCTACAGTACAACCAACTTCTACAGTACAACCAACTTCACAACCAACTTCTACAGCACAACCAACTTCACAACCAACTTCTACAGTACAACCAACTTCACAACCAACTTCTACTACACCTGTGCGGCCAGCATTTATTTTGGAAAGTATCCAAACAGGGTTTCGTAGGGACATGAATAGTTCCCAGCAGGAAAGCCAAACTATTGAACCAGTGTTTCAATTTCGGTTATTCAATGGAGAGAAAATTAAATTAAAAACTGCCTTTAATAAGTTGAGTCAACCGAAATTTGCATCTCTTACTAATATTCCCCTTCAGTTGGGATGGGAAGGCAAAACAGGTAAATATACTATAAAATTAGGAGCAGGAATTGATCTATTTAATCGCTTACCAATGGCTCTCAATTTCAATGCTCAGATAGATAGACCAATTGCTGTTAAACTCAATCCAGATTATAGCCTCAAGTCAGGTTTATTTTTATCAGCAGTCGTAGAACAAGGTCCTTATAAAACTAGTGTGAAAACACTGGAAAATCAAATTACAGCTACACGCTCTGGTTTCAATACTTTTTGGCAAATTGACCCTAATACTAGCTTTTTTGGCTCTTATCGTGTGGGTTTATATAATGATGGTAATTTTGAACAACAGATTTTTAATCGCTTGGAACATAAGTGGGGTGAATTTTGGTTTGCTGGTAATGTTTTCGCTTGGAAGTATGCAAGCGATAATCAAGAGAGTAGTGGCTATTTTTCTCCAGTATCTTCTCTAGTTTATAACGGTGAAATCGGATGGGGAAAAAACATTTTTCCTTTTTTAAATTGTCGCTTAAATACCACCTTGGGAAGACAAAGAGTTAACGGTGATAAAAGTGGAGGTACTGGCTATCAAACTCGCTGTACAGTCAAAATATCACCAAATATAGGCTTAGACTTAGGTTATAGTTTAGGTAAGTCTCACAATCTCATGACTGGGGAAAGTCTGTACAATAATCAGATATTAACAGGCCAATTACAGATAAAATTTTGACCTGTTTTTTGACTGATCATTCAATATTTCAAAAGTAGAGTAAACAGTAAAACTCATGTTTAAAAACATGAGATTGAAATAATGACACTGTTTTTTTCGTGCTACGCATCTTTTAAAAACATCTTTTTTTTGACTGAGCTTTAAACTGGTGCAAATGAGTGTTTCTTATCTGTTCCCTGTTCCCTGTTCCCTTTTTTTGTAAAAGCAGGGAAATTGAAATCATAAATTATCGAATTTCACAGCATCAAAATAACCTTTTCCTTTACTCTTTTATTCCAGCCCAAACAGTGAGAGGTTTACCAACTTTTTTATACAGCAAACTTTCTAAAATTACACCATTATTATTGGCAGTAAGAGCTTTATTTGGCTGATTTAAAGACTCATAAAACCCGTTGTACCAACCTTGATCAGATTTGAGTTGAGTTTGCACAAAATTAAATAATTTGCCTGTGTAATCAGTATTATACAAGACGTGCCAACCTACTGCGGCTTTAGCACTGAGAAAACGTAGATCATCATATTTTTTTCCTGTTCCTGTGATGGTTGCCCAAGGTTGTCCATTCACAAATAAACTACTATAAACAAAGTAAGGAGCGCGATCTAAATTATCTTCCGTGACAGCAGTTAAAAATTTAGTTCTTTGATAACGAGCTTCTTGTGCAGCTAAAATTCGGTCTGAGAATGCTTTAGGTAAAGCTTGAAATCCGGTTTCAATGCCATCTAAAATATAAGGCTCGCTGAGAACATAATTATTTGCACCTGAATTCTGATAATCCCGTCTATCATAAGGAACACCCTGTCCATAGAGGTCTACAAAGTCTGTATTAGATGTGTAATCTAAAGCTTTTTTAACATTTAAACCCCAGAGTTTTAACCCATAAGCTGCGTAATTTTCATAACCTAAACGCCCTTCTTGGTTATACTGTTCTTCACCAGCAATAACAGAAGTACCGTACATTTGCCCGTTTTTGACCAAGCGCTTGATTTGCCAATGTTTCCAAACGGCTTCTGTTTGCGATCGCATTTTGGGATATTTTGTACCAACAATATTCAGCCATATAGCTAAACGTCCTAAATCCAAAGCAGACCAACCAATTTCTTCTCGTTTATCTAATTGACCATAATTTACAGGTATCAATGTTTTTGAATTATAGACTTTATTCGGTAATTCTCCTTTATACAAAGGCATAGACGCTAGAGTTTTTAACATCTGACTCATTTTGCTCTCAAACTCTTCTACGGTAATGATATTAAGTTCTTTAGCACTGACCAAAGCAGCCATAGCAGCGGCTTGGTCCCACATAGTAACAGAGGCAAAATTATTTACAGAGTTAACCAAGCCAGTTCTATCGTTCCAATTACGTTGGAAGTATAACCAAGCTTGACGCGCCATTGCAGTTTCCTCTGTAGTTAATGTCCCACTTCCGGGCGCAATATAGGGTCTTTTGGCGGTTGTCAATTCGGTAGCGGCAATGGGTTTACCTGCGACAATTGTTAATTTAGTATTCAGCTTGCTAATATTATCAGTATTTATAGTTAAATTCTTTGACAAAGAATTGAAACCTGTAATTGCAATGACAGCGGTTATAACTCCGCCAAAGGTAGCGAGAAAAGATAGTTTTTTTGATGGTGGCTCAAAATCAGAATTCATCATGGAATTGGTAATTGGTAATTGGTAATTGGTAATATAATCGAGGGTTTTTTCTTGTCTAGTTTTTTAAGTCAGGACTTACGCAAAATATCTCTCAGTAGGGGCGAACGGTCGTTCGCACTAAGTCCCTTTCTCTGTGCCTGGAGTTGTTTGTATATTCCGTGACTCGTGCGTAAGCCCTATCCAGGATAGATAGGAGATGATTAGGGTTCTTTAGCCCAAACTGTCAACGGTTTGCCCACACGACGATATAGTATTGCTTCTAACACTATGCCGTTGGTATTCACGGTTAAGGCTCGATTTGGTTCTTGAGTTTCTTCATAAAAACCTGCAAAAACGCCACGACTTGGATCAGCCAGCCAGCGCATACCCTTATGAAGTCTTTCTGTATAGCGAGTTTGAAACAGCATATTCCAGCCTATTGCGGCTTTAACACTACTACCCCGATAAACAAAAGCATCTTTACCAGATGAGTCTATACTTTTCCAGGGTTGACCATTGACAAAAATACAATTGTAGACAAACCAAGGCTCCCGATCTAAATTATCCTCAGACCAGGCTGTGAGTTGATTGGTAGCTTGATAGCGACGTTGTTGAGCTTGGAGTAACTTGGCTGCATATTCCGCAGGTAAAGCCTGAAAACCACTTTCCAACCCATCCAAAATATAGGGTTCACTAGTGACATAATTATGATAGGTGGTGCGTTTATCCGCTGGTACTTCCACACCCATAACATTGACAAACTGAGTTTCGGCTTTGGTATCGAGTGCTTTGGGGGCTACAATCCCAATTTTTTGTAATCTATAGGCTGCATATTGTTCATAACCTAGCCGTCCTTCTTGGTTCCAGGTTTCCTTACCATTTTTAATCCCTGTCCCCATTAGCTGTCCATTCTTCAGTAACCGCTTTAACTGCCAACGAGCCGTGACGGCTTTACTGGCCGCAGCGTGTTTGGGGTATCGAGTTTCGATTATATCTAGCCATTGCACCAGTCGCGCTAAATCAATGGCCGAAAACCCAATTTCTTCAGGTTCTGCCAACTTGCCGTAGTTAACCGGGATTAAAGTTTTCGCGTTATAGGCTTTGTTTGGTAACTCATTCCGGTACAAAGGTATTTTGGCTAGGGTGGCCAATATTTCCTCTATCCATTGATCAAATTCTGCCGGCTTGAGCAAGCCTAATTCCCGTGCTGCTACCATACCAGCTAACTGACTACCCACGTCCCACATGGTTGTACTGGGAAAGTCCGCAGCGGAAGAAACTAAACCCGTGGATAAACGATTTTTCTGGAAATAGCGCCAAGCTGTACGGGCTAATTGTATATCTTCTGCATTCAGCCGATTTTGACTAACGGAAGTCACTGGAATTGGGAGAATGTTAGTCTCACGCCATTGTATTCCTTTATGCAATCCAAAACCAACTAAAGCGATCGCCGCAGCGACAATAGTTTGTTTTAATAAACTAGGTTGGATTGGAGTAGGATTGATAGTTGTATCTTGTGTCATGGTTAGCGGGGGATAATATTAAACAACACTTCTTTTTTCACCAGCCACCAGAAGCAGCCCACAGCTACAGCCTGAGCGATAGTAGTGACTATGGGATTACCATCAACTAAAGCCGGAATTAAAAACCAAATTACTGTGACTGGAACGTGAACAATATAGACGTACAAGGAGTTTTGACCCAAACTAATCAACAGTTTCCCCAGAATTTTATTTAACGGTTGCCAAAATGTATCCACAATGATATACAGCAAAGGGAAAAAACCGATGTGATTAATTAAACGCAAAAAACCCACCCGACTGCGGTCTGTCCATGCTAACCAAGCAACTCTATCTGAGAATTTGGCTGGCCAAACACCAAGCTGAATATCATAATGTGCGGTTGTAATTGAGCCAATGACGATTAATACCAAGCCTATAATTAGGGGAATTTTCGGGATTTTTCCCCATAATTCTTGTAGTTTTTGACGATAATAACCTGCTAATACGCCATGCACATATAAAATTTGCCAACCAGCTAAGGCAAAGTAAGGATGTTCTCTGTCTAAAGGATGGAAACTCAAGGCATAAGGATGTAATTGTTGGATACTCCAAAATGTCCAGGAAATAGCCAAAACAGGCAACCAAAAGCCTTTCCTTAACATCCAGAAAATGGCGGGGGAAAACAGCAACAGCAATACATACAGTTGCAAAATGTCAATGACAGGTGGTGCTAAATGGAATGTAGCTGCCGCTAGTAATATTTGCCACCAAGTCCCAGGCGCAAAATCAAAAGCCGGACGGGTCCAACCGGGGGCAATTATACTTAATAAACCCAGGACAGACATTAAAATGAAACTGGTGAGATAAAGTTTTCCAGAACGCTCTAACAGTTTTTTCATGGCTTCGGAAAAGCCAACTTTATTGATACGTCCTAATGTCACCATTCCTAATACTAGTCCAGAGAGAAATACGAAGCCTTCGGCTGCACTAGCGTAAATATGTCCCCTGTTGATAGCACTGAAATAAGAAGAACTTTCTAAATGATTGAATACCATGGAAACAATGGCAATGCCCCGGAGAAAATCAATCCTTAGATCTCGGTTTCCGTAGAGCGTGGGATCATAGCGCCAGGATACAGGAGGATTATTTGTTGTAATTGTATTGTTATGCACAAGATATGGTTACTTTCGGTTATTTAACTACTTGGTTCTAGAACAGGAACTAACTAAATATTTTTTCGTAGGTTTTCAACTCTTCTCTGTAATGGAGTACGCATCGAATGAGAATTACTGATAAGATAATACCCTAAAGCCAGAAATAAAGTCTAAAAATCCTGAATTTTCTTGATCTGCTTGCAGTAGCGCTTCGCTACCAGTAGGTGAGTGATGGATAAGTAAAATACCGTATAATTGAATTTACTTACGTATGATTATAAATTTTGGTGTTTTTACGTCTACATACTCAAGATAGCCAAAATCACAACACTTTTAACTAAGGGTAAATTTAAATATGAAAGCCTTATTACGCAGTGACGAAGCCGGAAGAATTGAAGCACTTTTACAATACAGAATTCTTGATACTCAGTCCGAACTGGAGTTTGATGATATTACCCGTTTAGCTTCTTTTATTTGTGGAACTCCCATGGCCGTAATGACCTTAGTTGATACGGACCGCCAATGGTTTAAATCTAAAATTGGGCTAGAAGCATCAGAAACACCCCGTAGTATTGGTTTTTGCAATCATGCTATCCAGCAACCAGATCCCATGATCATTCCCGATGCTACTTTAGATCCAAGATTTGTGAATAACCCTTTGGTGACATCAGATCCCAATATCCGTTTTTATGCGGGCATACCCCTAATTAATGATGAAGGTTATGGCTTAGGAGCGCTGTGTGTTCTCGATGACATACCAAGACAACTCGCACCACAACAGATAGAGGCATTAAATATTTTAGGTCGCCAAGTCATGCAACAATTAGAATGGCGGCGTAATTTAGATAGTTTGCTCCTCTCAACGGTATTAGATACAGTTAATGCTTTAGTGATAGTTCTTAACCCAGAAGGGGAAATTATTGGATTTAATCGAGCTTGTGAAGAAACCACGGGTTATTCTTACAATGAAGTTAGAAATCAATGCTTTTGGAGCGTATTTACAGAACCGAAACGCCGTCGAACGGTGCGATCTATTTTTGAAAAAATTAAATCAAGTAAAGGGTTAAAAGAATATGAAAACTATTGGCGAATAAAAGACGGAAATCTGCGGCTAATTAATTGGTCAAATAGAACGGTTTTAAATGAAAATGGTGAAATTGAATTTATTGTTTGTACCGGCATAGATATCACTGAACGCAAACAAGCTGAAGAGTCTCTAAAACAGCAATTAGCAGCAGTAGAAGCGGCGAGTGATGGCATTAGTATTGTTGATAAACAGGGTAATTATCTTTATCTAAATAGCTCTTATGTGAATATATTTGGCTATAGTGATGCCACGGAATTGCTAGGAAAAAAATGGCAAGAAGTTTATGAACAAGAGCAGATTAAATTGTTTGAAAAAAAGATATTTCCTGAACTAATGAAACAAGGTTACTGGCATGGAGAAACAATTGCTCAGAGAAAAGATAGCAGTGACTTTGCCGCAGAAATGTCTCTGACAAAATTGAAAGATGGCGGATTCATTTGTGTAGGACGTGATATCAGTAAACGCAAAGAAGCCGAGGAAGAACTAAAATACTTCAACTTGCGATCGCAATTATTAGCTGATATTACTTTAAAAATCCGCGGTTCTTTACAGATAGATGATATTCTGCAAACGAGTGTTACTGAAGTACAAAAACTGTTGAAAACTGACCGTGTAGTGATTCTAGAGTTGTTGGCCGATGGCTCTTTAACAGCGCGGAAAGAAGCATTAATTCCCGGTATTCCAGTTGTTATGGGGGCAAATATTGTTGAGCCTTGTTTGACAAAAAATTATATCGAGAAATATACTCAAGGATGGATTGGTGTAATTAATGACATTGAAAAAGCTAACATTCAACCTTGTCATATCGAACTATTGCAAAGGTTTAATGTCAAAGCTAACTTAGTTATTCCTATTTTTCTCAAAGATGAATTTTGGGGTTTACTAATTGCTCATCATTGTACCCAACCCCGTCAATGGACTAACTGGGAAATAGAATTTCTCAAGTCTTTATCTGATCAAATAGGTATTGCTTTAGCTCAAGCTAAATTGCTGCAAGTGGAAATCCTACAAAGACGAGAATTGGAAATTGCTCGTCATCAAGCTGAGTTAGCATCTCTATCCAAAAGTAGTTTTTTAGCGAATATGAGTCATGAAATTCGTACTCCCATGAATGGCATTTTGGGCATGACTGGTTTATTATTAGAAACTCCTCTCAACCCAGAACAAAGAGATTTTTTAGAAATAGTTCGTGTGAGTGGTGATGCTCTTTTATCTCTGATTAATGAGATTTTAGATTTATCTAAACTTGAAGCTGGAGAAATGATGATCGAAAGCATAGATTTCGATCTTTGCAATTGTCTGGAAGAAGTGCTAGATTTATTAGCTCCTCAAGCACATCAAAAAGGACTAGAAATTGCCACACTAGTAGAACAGAATGTCTATAAATATCTGAGGGGAGATGTTGGCCGCTTACGACAAATTATCATGAATTTAATTGGTAATGCTATTAAATTTACCAAAGAAGGAGAGGTATTATTAGAAGTAGAATTAAGGTCAGAAACTCAGGATCTAGTCATTCTCAATTTTACTGTTATAGATACAGGAATTGGTATTAGTCTTCAAGATCAAAACAAACTTTTTCAAGCATTTAGCCAAGTTGATGCTTCTATTACCCGTCAATATGGTGGCACAGGTTTGGGATTAGCAATTTGTCAACAATTAGTAAGTTTAATGGGAGGAAAAATTGGCGTAAAAAGTCAACTGGGTAAAGGATCTCAATTTTGGTTTGAGCTACCTTTTATGAAGCAAATCCACCCTTCTTCTCAGATTTTGGAGCTTGATATATTGACTAACAAGCGGTTGTTAGTAATAGATGACAATGGCACTAACCGGAGAATTATTTATCATCAAGCTACTCATTGGGGAATGTGGGTGGATGAAGCTGCTTGTGCAAATACTGGTCTTGCAGCTTTACAAAAGGCTGCCGAAAATCACCCCTATGATATTGTTATAATTGATATGCAAATGCCTGCGATAGATGGTCTAACGCTGGGATCACAAATTAAGGCTAATTCTGCTATTAGCAATATTCCTTTAGTTCTATTGACTTCTAGTAATCAAAAGGATGAATGGAAAAAAGCAATCAACATAGGATTTATTAGTTATTTAGTTAAACCAATAAAGCCTTCTCGTTTGCTAGATACTATTATGGATATTTTAGCAAATCAACCAAAATTAGATAATTTCCAATCTTCTAAAATTGAGCAATCTTCTATAACTGTGTTGGATGAAAAGATATCTGATTCTACAACATCAAAGTTAAAATTGCTGGTAGCAGAAGATAATCCAGTTAATCAAAAAGTTATCCTCAAGCAACTCGACAGTTTAGGCTATAAAGCTGATATTGTAGCCAATGGCCAAGAAGTTTTGGAAATGTTGGATAACATTGCCTATGATTTGATTTTGATGGACTGTCAAATGCCAATTCTCGATGGTTTAAAAACTACAAAAGTAATTCGTTCTCGGCCAATAAGTTCATTTGTTAATCATCGACAACCTATAGTTATTGCTATTACTGCTAATGCCATGAAGGAGGATCAACAGAATTGTTTAGATGCTGGTATGGATGACTATTTTAGCAAACCAATTACTAAGGATAAATTAGCAACATTATTAGAGCTTTGGAGTTCGAGAATTATAGCGGGACGAGTAGTGACTATTCCTGAATCTGAGCCAGTAGTTTTAATTACAAATAATCCGTTAACAGATTTACCAATTGATTGGGAACATCTACATCAAATCTCAGAAAATGATCCAGAATTTGAGTTAGAAATATTAAAAGTTTTTGTGGAAGATAGCCTGTTTCATGTAGAGGGAATTAAAGCCGCAATTGCCGTTAATGACTTTCCTCAACTGGCCAGAGAAGCTCATCATCTTAAAGGTTCTAGTGGTAATATTGGCACTACAGCCATACAGAAAATTGCAGAAGAACTAGAACAACTCAGTCGCAAACAGAGTTTTGTTGGTGCTTATGAATTGTTATTAGAATTAGTTGATTTTATAAACAAGATTCAAGCGTTTTTAACTAAGTCCTGAAAAAGTTTTTTCGTTCTCTTACAAGGTTATGAGGTCAGGGGTAACTGACAGCATTTTCCGCTCTGATGAGGTACAAAGTTGAATCATGAAAATCTTGTGGTGCGGGCATCTTGCCCGCTAGATATGTGCCTCATAACACCGGGAAGTTCTGTATATCCGATATTCCGCACTTCATAATGTAGTATAAGCCTTTTCAAGAATACCCTTAATAAAGGTTAAATGACTACGTATTAAAACTTAAAATATTTGATAAAATATGTATGGTTAAAATAGCCCCGCGATTATTTATATTGACATAATTTATTTCTCCATAATTATCTTCAGATCCCCGACTTCTTGGAGAAGTCGGGGATCTGGTGTATTATAAATGCGATCGCCAGTGGGGATTTGTTAAACTTGTGAAAATATGATCTTCCCATTTACCATTAATCATTAAATAATCTCTAGCATATCCTTCAACTACAAAACCAGCCCTTTTAAGAACATTACCACTGCGGCGATTATGGGGCATATAATTAGCCATAATGCGGTGCAGATTTAATTCTTGAAAAACATACTTAGTGGAAATAGACAAGGCTTCTGTCATGTAACCATAACCTTGTGCTGATTCTGCTAAACTGTATCCTAATTGACAAAATTGAGCAGCACTATAGACAAAGCTGCTAAAATTAGCTGTTCCCATAACTTTTCTAGGCTGGTGTTTCCGATAAATAAATAGTTTTAATGAATAGTTGTTCACAAATTCCCAGAAACTCGTTTCTACTTGATACTCCCAATAATCGTCAGTAAAAAAATTTTCATCCCATTGAGGATAAAATGGCGTAAGATATTCTTTATTTTCCGTAAAATATTTGAGTATGTAGGGAATATCCTCCATCACTGCCATTCTTAATATTAGGCGATCGCTTGTCAGAATTGGTGGCTCTGATGTCATATACTCAAATTTAAATATTTTGTATCAGCTATACTAATTTGAACATTAAACCAAAAGACTGCAAAAAGGATAATTACGGTGGGAATACGCTACGATTGGCAACCAACAGAGATATTGACAATATATAATACACCGTTTCTAGAGCTAATTTATCAAGCTGCTACTGTGCATCGTCAATATCATCAACCGCAACAAATACAAGTTTGTAAGCTTATCTCTATTAAAACCGGTGCTTGTCCAGAAGATTGCGGTTACTGCGCTCAATCTTCCCGCTACAAAACCGAGGTAAAACCCGAAGCACTGTTAGAAAAAGAAACAGTCATAAATATTGCCAAAACAGCCAAAGAAAGCGGTGTTAGTCGGGTTTGTATGGGTGCTGCTTGGCGAGAAGTTCGGGACAATTCCCAATTTGAGGAAGTTCTGGATATGGTTAAGGACGTAACCGGCATGGGTTTAGAGGTATGCTGTACCTTGGGAATGTTGACAGAAAATCAAGCCAAGCGGTTAGAAGATGCGGGATTATATGCTTATAACCATAATCTCGACACCTCAGAGGAATATTACAGCACAGTGATTACGACTCGAACTTATGGCGATCGCTTGAATACAATTGCCAATGTTCGCCAAACTAATGTTACCGTATGTTCGGGCGGTATTCTCGGTTTAGGGGAAAATATTAGCGATAGAGTCGGAATGTTACATACTCTCTCAAATTTACAGCCTCACCCCGAATCTGTACCCATCAATATTCTTTCTCAAGTTCCCGGTACACCTTTAGAAAATCAACCTGATGTCCCCATTTGGGATGTAGTGCGGATGATTGCGACTGCTAGAATTATTATGCCTAAATCTGACGTGCGTTTGAGTGCAGGTAGGGCGAGACTTTCTCAAGTAGAACAAGCTTTATGCTTCATGGCTGGTGCAAATTCCATCTTCTCCAGCGATGATAATAAAATGTTGACGGTGACTACTCCCTGTCCTGATTATGACGCAGATAAAGAAATGTTGAACTTGCTTGGTTTGGAAATGCGTCCCCCCTTCCAAAAGCAGGAAAAAACACCTAATGCAGTGATGATATAACAGTTTAAAATTACCTCTCCCTGACTGGGAGAGGACTCGAATATGCTAGAATTTAGGGTGAACTTTAAGCAGATGATGAAGATGACACAATCCACACCCCAAAGAGTTGTCCGTCGTGGTCGAGTATTTCCCGAAATTCAGTGGACTGATGAACAAAAAGCTGAAGATAGAGCTAGAAGACAGGCATTTTCTGAGCGTTGTTGGGTAATTTTTGAGCGTTTAAAACCAGAAATATTAGATAAATATTATGGTTGGTATATTGCTATTGAACCTGATAGCGGTGATTATTTTATTGATCAGGATCAAGAGGTAGCTAGTAAAATGGCTAGAGAAAAGTATCCTCATGTGATTCATCATATTTATGGCATTAATGAAACGGGAGTTAGTGGCAGAATATGATTGAGGGAAGATTTGGAGATAAAGGTCAAATTTATTTGGAAATTGATTTAATTGATGGAGATAATTTCAGTTTTCCTGTAGAAACAATGTTAGACACAGGATTTACTGAATATTTAGCCATGAATAAACAAGATGTACAAAGTCTTGATTGGCCTTTTTTACGTCAGAATAAATTAAGAACTGCTCAAGGAGAAACTGAATTTGATGTTTATCATGGTAGGGTGATCATAGATGGTCAAGAGTTTGAAGTTCCTGTATTTGCTGGAGATGAAATACAGGAAATTTTATTAGGTTCTCGATGGTTGAAGTTGTTTATTTTAGTCGCTAATTATGGTGGACATAGGGTGAGTTTAGCGTTAATTTAATTATAAAGTTATACTTTAGGAGATTAATAGATTAGTTATTTAGTCTAGCATTTTGGCATACCTTTTCTTGAAAAGTTATGATTTTAGACTTCAGATTCATGAGAAATAAATTGCTCTACATCATCTAAAGGAAGATTTAGGGATTGAGCTATTTGATCTGCGGTGAGTCCTAATTTTACGAGATTTAAAACTACTTCTAATTTTGCTTTTTTTCTCACATTTTCTACAGCATTGAGACTTTCTACTCCTATGATCTCTGATTCAGCTTTAACAATATCTGTATCTGATTGTTGAGAATTATTAGAACATAGATTAATACTACCAATTTGATTACCAAGAACTGTAAATGCTGAGTTTGTGATAATAATACGTTCTATGTTTGCCCGAAAGTTAGATTTATTAGTAGTTTCTTGTAGTGCTTCAGAGAGTTTTTGCCACAGCGCATAAGCTTCATCTTTAACATGACCTTCAGTACAGTTACTCTCTCTAGCAACTTGTGCATACTTTTGATTCTCAAAGACTCCTCGAAGTATTGCTATTTGCAAGCTATTGAGATGTTGCCCTGTTTGATTAAATAAGAGATCATCTACGTATTTCAGCACTTCTTGCCAACTCATAAATAAATTTGCGTAACTCTCCGCTATTATCCGATACTTTCCGCCTAACGTAAAGTTTCTTTATAAAACTTCCTACTAAATCCGCTATGTTCCGTCTTTTAATCTATACATCTTTATGAAATACTCCATAGATACAATGTTAAATATCATCAAGTAAACAATACAACTCATGCTAGATAAAAATTTGCCAGAAGAATCCAAGCGTCTTGCAGAAAACATAGCTGAACAATTTAAACTTGAACGCGATAAAGAATTTACATTTTTGCTCGTAGGTCGATCTGGTGTTGGTAAATCTAGCACAGCTAACAGTCTTATGGGAAAAAAAATTGCTCCTGTTGGTAAATTTGAGCCAACAACAATGACTGTTGAAAGGTATAAAAGTGAAATTGGAGGGGTAAAGTTTACAATAATTGATACACCTGGGTTGTGCGATGATTTAGAAAAGAAAGGGAACGACTATGAGTATCTAGAACGAATCAGGTTAAATACAAGTCGTATTGATCTAATGTGGTTTGTTACGGAACTGGATGAGAACAGGGTTCTCTCTGATGAAAAAAGAGGTATTAAGCTAATTTCTGAAGCTTTTAACCCTAAAATATGGGAACAAGCAATTATCGTCTTCACCTGTGCAGATAAAGTTTCACCAGAAGAGTATCCTGAATTTTTGGAAAAACGCACGGAATTAATTCGCAAGGAAATTTCTACGTATTCGGGAATAGCAATTGCCAATAATATTCCTTCTATTGCAGTGAGCAATATCAAAGAATTTACTCCCGATGGTGAACGCTGGTTAGGAGAACTCTACACACAAGTTTACACGCGTATGGCGAGAGAAGGGGCTGGAGCATTCTTTATGTCAACTGTTGAGCGTATTCAACCACCAAAAATTGAACGTGAAATAGTTTATGTACCCAGTCCACCACCAACAGCACCAGCAATATATTTGAATGAACGACAAGCAGGAATTGTCAGAAACAGAACTGTAGATATAATAATTCAATCCACAGAAGCAGGTGCCGTAACAGGTCAAATGATTGGTGAAGCATTCGGTTCAATTGGCGGACCAGTCGGTTCAGAATTACTCGGAAAAGCTGGTGAAGCAGTTGGCAGTGTAGCTGGTGCGGTATGGGGCGTATGTAAGGCTCTACTTGGATAAGTAATTTATGCGTAAGTATTTGCTTGTTGGGCGGACTGGAGTAGGTAAATCCAGTTTTATTAACTCAGTATTTGGCCAATATATTGCTGAAACGGCAAAATATGAAGCCTGTACAAGAGTTATTGAGCATTATGCTTATAATAGTCCTTGGGGAGATGTCTGTCTGATTGATACCCCAGGGCTGGCTGAGGATGATCTTGAGTGTGACAATAAATACTTAGGCTTAATTCAACAGAAAGTCAATTTAAAACAAACTTTTGCAACTTTTTATATCAGTCGTCTTGATGATACGCGGTTTCGTCCTGATGAAAAACGAACACTATCTAGACTAACTGAACATTTAGGATCACAAATCTGGAGTCGGACAATTTTGATCTTGACTTTTGCTGCGTCTGTTCCGTCTCACTGGAGAGATGAAGCAACTAAGCAAAGATACGAAGATATACTAAACTACCTGCGACAAATTACCTATAATCAGTCTTATAATTTTCATGATTATTGGCTTATTGATAATATGATTGAAGATTGGGCAGATAGTGCTTTACCAATATCAACAATTTTCAAGCTTTAGTAAGGTTATGTTCAACCGCTTGTAACTCAAACTTCTATAAAATCTTTACCAATACCTATTTTTGATTTTCAACTTGAACAGCATATTAATTCAAAATTGCTTGAAAGTTTTGATTTAAAGCAAAAATCCAAACAACTTCTAGAAATTGCTAAAATAGGAGTAGAAAAGCCATTGAAACCGATAAAGCAACAGCTACAGATTGGATAAATCAGCAATTGGCAATATTAGGAATTGATATCAACAATGGAGGAGAAAATAAAAATTAATGCTGATGTCATTTATAATAGAATAATAGCCTAGTAGTAGAGGTGAAACTATGACCATTGAACAAGCTGTTTTAGAAAACCTGCGAGAGTTACCAACCGATAAACAACAGGAAGTTTTAGATTTTATTCAATTTCTTAAACATAAACTGTCACAAATAAAAGAACAAGTACAGGAAAAACCATTACAGAATAAAGGAGATAGCTTTTGGGAAGGGGTTTTAAGGTTTCGAGAAACAATTGAAAGAGAAGGAATTGAATTTACAGATGAAGATTTTGCTAATTTAAGAGATCGTAGTCCAGGACGCGAGATTGATTTATGACAGTTCGCTTTTTACTAGACTCTAATATTATCTCAGAACCGAGTCGGCCAATTCCCAATACTCAGGTTTTAGATCAATTAAATCGCTATCGTTCAGAAGTAGCAGTAGCAAGTCTTGTTGTTCATGAAATCCTTTATGGCTGTTGGCGTTTACCAGCATCTAAACGCAAGGATTCTTTATGGAAATACATTCAAGATTCTGTGTTAGATTTGCCTGTGTTTGATTATGATCTCAAAGCTGCAAAATGGCACGCACAGGAAAGAGCTAGATTATCGAAAATTGGTAAAACACCTGCTTTTATTGATGGACAAATTGCCAGTATTGCCTTCTGCAATGACTTGATTTTAGTAACAAATAATGTGGCAGATTTTCAGGATTTTGAGGATCTGATAATTGAGAATTGGTTTATTAAATGAGGGACTAACTGTAGAAAAAGTTGCTCGGATACTTGAGTTAGAGATCGAAGTTGTGAAAACTTGCAATCAAACAGCAAAGTAGTAAATAGACATTTGATAATCCGATTGAGACAGATACCTAAACCCACATAAAGTGGGTTTAATTAGCGTCTAATTGTAGGGTTAGAGAATCTTAGCTCCGCGTAGACCAAATAACAAGCCTACAGCTACACCCATAAACACGCCTAGAAAGACAATATATTCAACTACAGCCATTTGTTTTGCTCCAGATTAGTTACTTATTTCTATTCAATCATCAATAATTATTAAAGGGAACAGGGAATAGAAAAGAGGTTGTCAACTTGGGGTAAAATACCCAGACGAGTGATTATATTAAGGTTGGGGAATGACTTCTGTAATTAAAGTAGATATACCTGAAAAGTCTTATGATATTACCATTGCACCTGGGAGTTTAGATCAACTAGGTGAACAAATGGCGAGTTTGAAACTAGGTAAGAAAGTATTGCTAGTTTCCAACCCGATGATATTTAAATATTATGGCGAAAGAGCGATCGCCTCTTTAGAAAATGCCGGTTTTCAAGTCGTCAGCTACAACCTCCCCCCCGGTGAACGCTACAAAACCCTCAACTCCATCCAAAAACTCTACGACATCGCCCTGGAAAATCGCCTAGAACGCTCCTCAACAATGGTCGCCTTGGGGGGAGGTGTAATTGGTGATATGACAGGCTTTGCTGCCGCCACATGGCTCAGAGGCATCAACGTAGTCCAAGTTCCCACCAGTCTCCTAGCAATGGTAGACTCAGCTATTGGTGGCAAAACCGGCGTAAATCATCCCCACGGTAAAAACTTGATTGGTGCATTTCATCAACCCAGTTTAGTTTTAATTGACCCAGAAGTCTTAAAAACCCTGCCTGCTAGGGAATTTCGGGCAGGAATGGCAGAGGTGATCAAATACGGGATCATTTGGGACACCGAGTTATTTACTCAACTAACAGCAAGCAAACACCTTGACCAACTCCGCTATGTGAAATCCGACCTGATAAACAGCATATTAACTCATTCCTGTCAAGCAAAGGCAGATGTTGTCAGCAAAGATGAAAAAGAATCTGGAATCAGAGCAATTTTAAATTATGGTCATACCATTGGTCATGCGGTGGAAAGTCTCACAGAGTATCGTCTGTTTAAACATGGTGAAGCTGTAGGCATTGGTATGGTAGCAGCGGGAGAAATTGCTGTAAAATTAGAACTTTGGTCACAAGCAGACACAGAACGTCAAAACGCCTTAATTAAAAAAGCAGGTTTACCCACCCAAATACCCGCAGATTTAGATATTGAAGCTCTTATTGATGCTTTGCAATTAGACAAAAAAGTTAAATCTGGCAAAGTCCGCTTTGTCCTACCAACCCAAATTGGCGCAGTCAAAGTTACCGACGAAGTACCAACGGAAATAATTCGAGAAGTATTATTAGGGAATAGGAGTCAGGAGTCAGGAGTCAGGAGTCAGGAGTTTAGCTTAACCGACAGAAGCCCCACGTCTGACCCGATAGGGTAGCGGGGGATGAATGGCGCGTGAATTGACGACGGTTTTCCGACCAACGCGACAGCAAGGAAGGAAAACATGGAGACAATTCACAAAATTTGTGTTATGAATTGAATATCTCGGCAAGGCGAGAGAATAGCGATAACCAAGCTAGATACATGATCATTTTTGTTGATTAACCTTGATTTTGCCTTTGGAACGAGGGGTCAGCCTATCGCCTTAACATCAGTCTTGTTGTTCTCGAAGAGCAAAAAGCTGTTAACTGGGTAGGAAGCCTATACTTACCCGCAAGGGAAGTGTAGGTAGTTCACAAAAAAGAAGAAAGAAGAAGAAGAAGAAAATTCTTCCCCCGCTTCCTGCTGTTTGCCCTTTCCTTCTATACTGGTAAAGGCGCTGAACCATTCAATTGCCGAGCAGCATTGATACAAACAGGGCAATCACAGCCAAATAGCTTGATAGCTAAATCACTTTCAGCATCAGAAAATTCTAGTTCTTTGGGATTATTTGTGTCCGCTTGTGCCACTTGCATGGTTTCTTTAGCAACGCCCAAAGGAGTATTACTCACCTGTATACATACCTTGTTCGGAGTTGCTGAATGGGGAGACATGACACAAGATTCATGAGTACCAGCAGTGTCAACTGTTTGACTAGCATGAGCAGGTCTACCCATCATCACCATAGATAACATGGATGTAAACAACACGGGGCTAGAAATCAAAGTTAAAATAAATCTTTTGTTCATGTACTCTTAAAAACCTTGTTATTAGGGAAATAAACCAATTTATCTTTTCCGACAACTTGGTTGTTAATCAGTCTATCTTATCTAAGAAGAGGGAACAGGGAACAGGGAACAGGGAACACAAGAAAGGGAATATTTATCTTTTTATTGCTTTTTACCAATTACCCGTAATTACTAATATTACGTAAATTTTCGGTTTTGTATTTAAAATTAGTTACATAAAAAGTTAGAGTAATTACTCATTAAGATATAATCCAGATTATCTTCATGATTTGAGGTTTAGGCTTGTGCTAGGAATAAAAAGCATTAATATACATAATTTATCTATCTGGGTAGAACAAGCTAAAACCCAAGCAGCAAAAGGAAAAGTTATTGAACGCATTCCTAAATTAGCTACGGCTAATCCTAACTCATTTGCTGTTTATATAAGTTGTGAATCAGGAGAAAATTATAGTTTAGGAGATACCGATTGTGTATTTCCATTCATGAGTGTCATTAAACCATTTTCTCTACTATACCTGCTGGAATATTACGGGGAAAAACAGGTTTTACAATGGGTTGGGGTTAAACCCTCGGATGCGCCTTTTAATTCTTTATTGCAATTAAAAGAAGATCATGGATATCCTCGCAACCCTATGATTAATAGTGGTGCTATTACTCTTGCTGATAAGCTACCAGGAAAGGATGGACATGAATGTACACAATTGTTTTGTAATTGGTTAAATAAATTAGCAGGTACTCAAATATATATAGACACAGATATTCTAGCTTCAGTTCGTGCTAGTCGCTCCCAAATAAATATAGATATTGCCAACTATCTCTACGAATCGGGAAATTTAAATAATATTGAATTATCTCTAGACGTTTATGAACAAATATGCTGTATATCTGGACGGGTAGAAGATTTAGCTAAACTGGGAAAAATATTAGCCTGTAAAAGCGAATTCATAAATGACAAACACCGTCAAACCGTAAATACGGTGATGTTAACTTGTGGTTTATATGAAGCTTCCGCAGAATATGCTGTGAAAATTGGCTTACCGATAAAATCGGGTATTGGTGGTGGACTTGTCGCCATCATACCAAATCAGGGAGCAATGCCTTCGGCGAGCGCTGCTATTGCCAGCTACAGTCCTGCTTTAGATATTGTAGGTAATCCTGTAGCTGGTTTAGCACTCATGGAAACTTTATCTCAAAATTTGCAACTGAGTATTTTTTGTTAGGGACTTCCAAATAAAAAAATACTCAACCACCTAACGCAAAAATCTCTCAAACCCTTATTCCTCTGTGTCCTCTGCGCCTCTGTGGTTCGTTAATCAGGATAATTTATTTCTTGGAAGTCCCTTAAGAGAACTCCACAAAAAGAAATGCCCAATGTCATTATGAACGAAACGAAGTGTAGTGAAGAATCTCTTGAGATGCTTCGTTTCGCTATGGCTAACGCCACGCTCCGCGAACGCTACACTCAGCATGACAAAACAGGATCATTTATTTTGTGGCTTACTCCAATACCTTGTCCATTTTTTGTAGGTCGGGTTAAGCGACAGCGCAACCCGACGCATTTGTTGGGTTTCGTGCCTCAACCCAACCTACAAATCAAGACTTTTTTCAATTTCGACAAGGTATTGTTACTCTAATTACTCTTGAATTTGAGATTGCTTAGATGAACCTGTATCTGGTTTATCCAGATTCAATTCTTTTGTTTCTGTGACTTTAGTTTCTGGAGTTGGTGTAACTTCAGGAACTTTAACTTCGGGAATTGGTTGTTTTTCGACTTTAGTTTCTGGAGTTGGTGTAACTTCAGGAACTTTAACTTCAGGAATTGGTTGTTTTTCGACTTTAGTTTCTGGAGTTGGTGTAACTTCAGGAAGTTTAACTTCAGAAATTGGTTGTTTTTCGACTTTAGTTTCTGGAGTTGGTGTAGCGGTAGATTCAGTACCTGGAATCTTAGCTGTATAAGTTGGGTCTACAATACCCCGAACTTCATCTGCTGTCAATTCCCCTCTGACAATTTTAGAAAGAGTATCTTGACCATTGGGTTGGTAATTAATTAGTCTGATAGTGGTATTAAAGGCATTTTTCACAGGTTGTCCTTCATTATCAAGGAATTCCAGTTTTACCCAAGTTTTACCAGGTTTAAAGCCTTTAAGATAAATAGGTTGCCAACGATCAAGAATAAAGCTTTCACCATTAACTGTACTACGAATGCGCCAATTGCTCATAGTATCGTCAGGATTAGTTTCAGCAATACTGTGCAACGGTGCATTAGTTAGGTAGAAGTCCAGCATAATTGGTTCTGCCCCATAACCACCATTGGGACGACTGTAAGTAAGTAGGGGTAATTTAGAATCTGGGTTGTTTTCTTCAGTTTTCGTCAAAACGTGAAATGTAGTTTGAGCATAAGCACCTTCATTTTTAAAACTTTCATGCCACGGACGAGAAGCAAAAACGCGAAGAGTATGCGTACCGGGGGATAAGTCTGACAATACCACCGACTGATTTAAATCGTAAACAGCTATATAAGGTTGATTGTCTAAAATTAGGTGCAAATGGGGTCCAAGTTGCCATTGAGGGTCTTTAAATATCGGTAAGTCCTTAACCCGCAACTGGACTTTAACTATATTGTCTGGAAGAATTTCATCTACTTGGGGACTAATGATGCTGACTTGAGGTTGATAACCTTCTAGACTGGGACGCAATGCTTGAATAACATCAGGTGGTGCAGTTTCTGAAAAAGTCCCAGAAATTTCTGAGGCTGGGAGCGTTTTCATGAAAGGATTGGTGGATACTTCCTGGCTATTTGCTGCTTCAACACAACTACTTAAGTTTAAAACTAGCACTAATGCAGCAAGCCACTTAATAATTGGGAATCTCTTGGAAAAAAGTTGATCAAAAAATTTTCTGCACCCAGTGTTCATGTTTTTATTCCGTAATAGTTTTTAACAATTAACGCCATTATTGTGACGCAAATTATGGCTCATGGACTATGGATAAGAGCATAAATCTACTACCAAAGTTATAAATTTACCTACTTTTATCTGATTAAAATGTCGAATAAGTGATTTTTTTGACTTATTCTCAGAAAATAAATTTGGTTTCAGACCGCTGATTTTAGATAAAAGTAGCCAAATGGCAGGAGTTTGAGCGGCTTTGCGTATGAATCATAAGTTTTCCAAATTGTTGTTCTTTGTAAATTAAATGAAGAGTCTATTGACTTTTGGACAATGTATAGGAACTTATAAAGCCGATTGGACAATAAATTTGGCTATTTTTAATTATTGTTAACAGGTCTATAACAATGTGCAAGTTCAGACTCTATAATTCAACAGAAACAACTTTTCTTTTCCACACGGCAACCCCATCGCTAGTCCAGACCAATCTGAAAACGGCGACTGTGTTATTCTAGGTGGTATTCATGATTCCCCATTCCTTATAGAGAGGAGGTCGAATGACGATTAGTCCTCCGGAGCGAGAGGAAAAAAAAGCAAGAGTGATCGTTGACAATGACCCGGTTCCTACCTCATTTGAAAAATGGGCAAAGCCAGGACATTTCGACAGATCCTTAACCAGAGGTCCAAAAACCACAACCTGGATTTGGAACCTCCATGCCCTCGCCCATGATTTTGATACACATACAAGTGATTTAGAAGACATTTCCCGCAAGATATTCGCCGCTCACTTCGGCCATTTGGCTGTAGTAGCAATCTGGTTGAGCGGAATGTTGTTCCACGGTGCTAAGTTCTCTAACTACGAAGCTTGGCTGGCTGACCCATTAGGCATTAAGCCCAGCGCCCAAACAGTTTGGTCTATTGTTGGTCAAGACATTTTAAACGGTGATATGGGCGGCGGTTTCCGCGGCATTCAAATCACCTCTGGCTTGTTCCAAGTATGGCGTGGCTGGGGTATCACTAGCTCCTTCCAGCTATATGTAACTGCAATTGGCGGCTTGGTATTAGCAGGCTTGTTCTTATTTGCTGGCTGGTTTCACTACCACAAACGCGCTCCTAAACTGGAATGGTTCCAGAATGTGGAGTCAATGCTGAATCATCACTTATCAGTGTTGCTAGGCTGTGGTTCTTTGGGATGGGCTGGTCACTTAATCCATGTGTCTGCACCCATCAACAAACTGTTAGATGCAGGTGTAGCAGCTAAGGACATCCCTCTGCCTCATGAGTTGCTGTTTGATACAGCAAAAATGGCAGCACTTTACCCTGGTTTCGCCAGTGGTTTAACACCTTTCTTCACCTTAAATTGGGGAGCTTACGCTGATATCCTCACATTTAAGGGTGGTTTAAACCCAGTTACAGGCGGCTTGTGGATGACTGATATTTCTCATCACCACCTAGCGATCGCTGTACTGTTCATCATTGCTGGTCATATGTACCGTACTAACTGGGGTATCGGTCATAGCATTAAAGATATTCTAGAAGCTCATAAAGGTCCTTTCACTGGCGAAGGTCACAAAGGTCTTTACGAAAACCTCACCACTTCTTGGCACGCTCAATTAGCTACTAACCTAGCTTTCTTGGGTTCCTTGACAATCATCATCGCTCACCATATGTACGCGATGCCTCCCTATCCTTACTTGGCAACTGATTACGCAACACAATTGTGTATCTTCACTCACCATATTTGGATAGGTGGTTTCTTGATTGTTGGTGGTGCTGCCCACGCAGCCATTTTCATGGTGCGCGATTACGATCCTGTTGTGAACCAAAACAACGTTTTAGATCGCGTGATTCGTCACCGTGACGCTATCATTTCTCACCTCAACTGGGTTTGTATTTTCTTAGGCTTCCACAGCTTTGGTTTGTACATCCATAATGACACCATGCGTGCCTTGGGTCGTCCCCAGGATATGTTCTCCGACAGTGCAATTCAATTGCAACCAGTATTTGCTCAATGGGTACAAAACCTGCACACATTAGCGCCTGGTAATACAGCACCTAACGCTCTTCAAGTAGTTAGTCATGCTTTTGGTGGTGGAATTGTTGCTATCGGCGATAAGATCGCTATGATGCCCATTACATTGGGTACAGCGGACTTCATGGTTCACCACATTCACGCATTCACCATTCACGTTACTGTTCTCATCTTGCTCAAAGGTGTATTGTACGCCCGTAGTTCTCGTCTGATTCCAGACAAGGCTAACTTAGGCTTCCGATTCCCTTGCGATGGTCCAGGTCGTGGCGGTACTTGCCAAGTTTCCGGTTGGGATCATATCTTCCTCGGACTCTTCTGGATGTATAACTCCTTATCAATTGTAATTTTCCACTTTAGTTGGAAGATGCAGTCTGATGTCTGGGGAACAGTAGATGCAGATGGTACAGTAAATCACATTACTGGCGGTAACTTCGCTGAAAGTGCTATCACCATCAACGGTTGGTTACGTGACTTCTTGTGGGCGCAAGCTACACAAGTAATCAACTCCTACGGAACTGAATTGTCCGCTTACGGACTCATGTTCTTAGGCGCTCACTTTGTTTGGGCGTTCAGCTTAATGTTCCTGTTCAGTGGTCGTGGCTACTGGCAAGAACTAATTGAGTCCATTGTTTGGGCGCACAATAAACTGAAAGTAGCCCCAACAATTCAGCCTCGCGCACTGAGCATCACTCAAGGTCGGGCTGTAGGTGTGGCTCACTACCTATTAGGAGGAATTGCTACCACTTGGGCATTCTTCCACGCACACATCCTTTCAGTAGGATAAGAATCAGTGGAATTTTGGTGAGGCAGCGCGGTCTTGGGGGTTTCCCCCATGAGCGACTGCCGAACCCGTAGGGATTTTGGATTTGAGATTTAATCCAAAATCCAGAATCTAAAATCTAAAATTTTGCTGACAAATAATGGCTAAAGGTCAGAGGACAGATCACACCTATGGCAACAAAATTTCCAAAATTTAGCCAGGATCTCGCACAGGACCCGACTACTCGTCGGATTTGGTATGCGATCGCTACAGGCAACGACTTTGAAAGCCACGATGGCATGACGGAAGAGAATCTTTACCAAAAGATTTTCGCTACGCACTTCGGTCACTTGGCAATCATCTTCCTGTGGGCATCCAGCCTCCTGTTCCACGTGGCCTGGCAAGGTAACTTTGAACAGTGGATTAAAGATCCCCTTCACGTCCGTCCAATTGCCCATGCAATTTGGGACCCTCACTTCGGTGAAGCTGCAATTGACGCTTTCACCCAAGCTGGTGCAAGCAACCCTGTAAACATTGCTTACTCTGGTGTTTATCACTGGTGGTACACCATCGGGATGCGGACAAACAGCGAACTATATACTGGTTCCGTTGGTTTGCTCTTGTTGTCCGCATTGTTCCTATTTGCTGGTTGGTTACATTTACAACCCAAGTTCCGTCCTAGCCTTTCTTGGTTCAAGAGTGCTGAACCCCGCCTAAACCACCACTTGGCTGGTTTGTTTGGTGTTAGTTCTCTGGCTTGGGCTGGTCACTTAGTTCACGTTGCTATTCCTGAATCCCGTGGTATTCACGTGGGTTGGGATAACTTCTTGACTGTAGCTCCCCATCCAGAAGGTTTAACTCCTTTCTTTACAGGTAACTGGGGCGTTTACGCTCAAAACCCTGACACCGCTGGTCAGTTATTTGGTACTTCCACAGGTGCAGGGACTGCGATTCTTACCTTCTTGGGCGGTTTCCACCCCCAAACAGAATCCTTGTGGTTGACTGACATGGCTCACCACCACTTGGCGATCGCAGTTTTGTTCATCATCGCTGGTCATATGTACCGGACTAACTTCGGAATTGGTCACAGCATCAAAGAAATGCTGAACTCCAAATCTGGTTTAGTTCCCGGTAGCAAGAGCGAAGGTCAGTTCAACCTGCCCCACCAAGGTCTTTACGACACCATCAACAACTCCCTGCACTTCCAGTTGTCATTAGCTTTGGCATCTTTGGGAACTATCTGTTCCTTGGTAGCGCAGCATATGTACGCTCTGCCTCCTTATGCTTTCATCGCTAAGGATTACACCACACAGGCAGCACTGTACACCCACCACCAGTACATCGCTGGTTTCTTGATGGTTGGTGCTTTTGCTCACGCAGCAATTTTCTGGGTACGTGATTACGACCCCGAACAAAACAAAGGTAACGTCCTTGACCGGATGTTACAACACAAAGAAGCGATCATCTCCCACCTTAGCTGGGTATCTCTCTTCTTGGGTTTCCACACCCTGGGTTTATATGTTCACAACGACGTAGTTGTTGCGTTCGGTACTCCTGAAAAACAAATTTTGATTGAGCCAGTATTTGCTCAATTCATCCAAGCTGCTCAAGGTAAAGCTTTGTATGGCTTGAATGTACTGTTGTCTAACCCCGACAGTATTGCTTACACCGCTTACCCCAATGCTGGTAACGTTTGGTTGTCTGGCTGGTTAGATGCCATCAACTCTGGAACAAATTCCTTGTTCTTGACCATTGGACCTGGCGATTTCTTGGTTCACCACGCTTTCGCTTTGGCTATCCACACCACCACCTTGGTACTCGTTAAGGGTGCTTTGGATGCTCGTGGTTCTAAACTGATGCCCGATAAAAAGGACTTCGGTTATGCGTTCCCCTGCGACGGTCCAGGCCGTGGCGGTACTTGCGATATCTCCGCATGGGACTCTTTCTACCTGTCTATGTTCTGGATGTTAAACACCATCGGTTGGGTAACATTCTACTGGCACTGGAAACACCTCGGTATTTGGCAAGGTAACGTTGCTCAGTTCAACGAAAACTCTACCTACCTCATGGGCTGGTTCCGTGACTACCTCTGGGCTAACTCTGCTCAGTTGATTAACGGTTACAACCCCTACGGCATGAATAACTTGTCTGTTTGGGCTTGGATGTTCCTCTTCGGACACCTCATCTGGGCTACTGGTTTCATGTTCCTCATCTCTTGGAGAGGTTACTGGCAAGAGTTAATTGAAACCTTGGTTTGGGCGCACGAACGTACTCCTTTAGCTAACTTGGTTCGCTGGAAGGACAAGCCCGTTGCTCTCTCCATTGTTCAAGCTCGTGTGGTTGGTTTAGCTCACTTCACTGTTGGCTACATCGTCACCTATGCAGCGTTCCTCATTGCCTCTACGGCTGGTAAGTTTGGTTGATCCTGACTACTGCTTTTAGGTAATTAAAAATCCCCTGCCGTGAGGTGGGGGATTTTTTAATGGGCGGGCAGCCCACCCCACAAGAGATGTAACCTACTAGTCTGTCAACCCGAAAATGACGGGTGAAGGCAAGCAGGGGCAGGGGAGGTAGGGGAGGTAGGGGAGGTAGGGGAGTAGGGGAGTAATAATTTATTATTTACCCTCAAACGTGGAGTTAATCCCAGTGCTACTCTCCGCAGACTCTTAGACCCTCGGGGTTTGGCTGCTGGTAATACACTCAATGAAAGTGCAGGTGACACAATTAATATTGATTTCCAGCTTTACCTCGATAATGCCACTGTTGAACCGGATTAAATTAACATGACTTGGCGGATATTAAAATTTGTCGCCTGTATTGGCGGTTTGTCAATGTTACTTTCAAGTTCGGCAGGAAATATTAGTATTTCTGCTGAAGAAACTAGCACGACAAAACCGCCAATTCCATTATCAGCAGCACAGTTACAGAAAAAAGTGGCGGCTATTACTGTGAAGATATTATCAACAGATTTTTTGGGTTCGGGAATATTACTAAATAAACAAAATTCAGTTTATACAGTATTAACAAATGCCCATGTTTTACGAGCAGATAATCCACCTTATCGCATTCAAACACCAGATGGAGAAATATACAAAGCAGATGTTACAAAAAATGTGAACTTTCAGAATTATGATTTAGCAATATTGCAATTTTCAACTATTAAAAAAATCTATTCTGTCGCAAATTTGGGTACTGTTCCCACAGTAAGAGATGAGGTATTTATTGCCGGGTTTCCTGTGGGGGAAGAAAGCGAAAAAATCAACTTTGTATTTATTGGTGGTAAAGTATCTTTGGTAGTAGTGGCATCTCTTTTATTGACAGCATGGGTATTCCTATTTGTCATAATAAAAGAGCAAAAAGAAATAAAGTTTTCCGTGGCTTATCGGGCTGGGGCAGGAGTTCTGTGGATTGGTACTTTGGATTTAAACTTCATTTAATTATTAATGAACAAGGCGAATTATTAGCTTTTCAAGTTACTCCCGGAAATGTTGATGACCGGAAACCAGTTCCTACTTTGGCACAAAATTTATGGGGAAGACTTTTTGGAGATAAAGGATATATTTCTAAAAGTTTATTTCAGGAACTATTGGAAAATGATGTGAAATTAATTACTCCTTTTAAGGAGAATATGAAGAATAAATTAGTTGAATTGTGGGAAAAACTTATGTTAAGAAAAAGAGCTTTAATTGAAACTGTCAATGACCAACTATGGCTACGCCACGCAGGCTATCAAAATATTTCCCAAGTTGTTCATTCTCGTCATCGCAGTATTTATAATTTTATGGTTAATATTATTGCTGGTTTAATTGCTTATACTTGGCAAGATAAAAAACCTTCTTTAAAATTAGATAAACATGAAGTAACTTCTCTACCAGCTTTATTAATTTAATTATTTTCATGCAATTAAATTGTGAGTCCAAAATATTCAATTTTGGATTGTTTTCTCTTGTTTATTTATTGTCAATAATCATTGCTAATTGAGAAAAGCCCGATATAATTAGTTTTCAGGATGATTATTTATATCGAACTCAGGTGATAGCGAACGCATTGCGTCCCGGAGGGAACTAGCGCGACCTAGGAATCGCTCTAGAAGTCTTTCATTGCCTTCCCATAGCGTTTCCCACAGAGGAGGAATAACGAAGCGATAGCGAACGCATTGCGTCCCGGAGGGAACTAGCGCGACCTAGGAATCGCAAAAACCACGGGATTATGTGATTACTTGCGCTCGTAATGACAATTTCAGGGGTCTATAACGCCTGAAACCCTTGCAGATACCACTTGTGTGTACACCGTAGCCTTCACAAGGGGAGGGTTAGGGTGGGGTAAAACATTTGATACAGCAATCATGAGTTTTCAAACAACGTCTAATAAGTATTAAATTTCCTGGTTGCTACTGGATGGCTTTGAAACTTCCCATACTTCCCTGTAAACTGGAAAGAATATGCCGGGGTGCGATACCTATAATAAATATGTCATTAAAAATAGATTCTGGATTATTTACGGATGATTTCATAGATCATCACGCAGTTTTATGTGTGCCGATTGATGCGGAATTTAAGGAAATCCGTAACCGTTATTTACAAATTGCTCGGATATTGCACCCAGATAGTTCTTTGATGAGGAATGAGTCGGAAAAAGAGATGGCTAATCAATTTTTAGCAAAGTTGGTTAATCCGGCTTATGAGAAGTTTTCTGTGGAACGCAATCGGGCTGAGTATTTGTTTATTCTGACACAAATGGGGAAGAGATTTGCCCAAGAACCAGGAGCAATTAGACTGAAGACGGAATCGGGGCGGCAATTGTTAGCTGCGCCTAATGTGAGTATGGCATATAAGCAGGCGATCGCTAAAATTGCCCCAACTCAATTTAGTGATTTGCAACAAGTACACAAAATCATTGCTGAGGTTAGTGAGCTAAATCTAGTTTATCTGATGCGGGTGGCTGGACAGTCAATGAATAAGTCCGCACCTAGTCAACCTCAAGGTTCTGCCCCAAATTTACCACCAACGCCAACCTCCCCACCCGAAGAAGAGTCAATCGTAGAACAATACCTGCGTCGCGCTCAAGTTTTATTAGAAAAAAACCAATTGTCCCCAGCCAAAGTAGAATTACAAGATGCCTTAAAGTTAGAACCGCGAAATAGTCATTGCCATAGCTTGATGGCAATGGTACATTTACGGGAAAATCAACTGAAAATGGCAAAAATTCACTTTGATAACGCCCTGAAGTTAGATCCCAATGAGAAAATCGCTTTGGAATGGAAACCCAAAGTAGATCAAGCTTTAGGAATTACAAACAGTGGTTCTCAAGTGAGTTCCGCTTCTAAAACTGAAGAGAAGCAACCAGATAAGTCTGGAAAAGGTGGTTTGTTTGGCGGTTTGTTTGGTGGGAAGAAAAAATAATGGTGTATCAACCAGCAGCGGGAGCAAGGGATCTATTACCTTTAGATGTGGCGCAAAAACGCTGGATTGAAGATAGATTAGAACAGGTGTTTCAACGGTGGGGATATCACAGGATTATCACCTCAACTTTGGAACGAATGGATACTCTGATGGCTGGTGAAGCTATTCAGCGTCAGATGGTGATTCAACTCCAAAATAGTCAAAATGAAGAATTGGGGTTGCGTCCAGAATTGACTGCCTCTATCGCTCGCACAGTGGTAACTCGCATGGCAGATGCCACTTATCCCCAGCGACTATATTACAATGCTAATGTTTTCCGCCGCAATTGGGAAGGCCGCCATAATCGTCAGCAGGAGTATTATCAAGCTGGGGTGGAGTTACTGGGTGCTGAGGGATTATTAGCCAATGGGGAAGTGTTGCTGCTGGTAGCAGACTGTTTAACAGCATTGGATTTAAAAGATTGGCGGTTAATTTTGGGGGAAGCGGGAATTACTCGTTCTTTGCTGAATGCTTTTCCCCCGGAAATCAGAAATCAAGTCCGCAGGGCGATCGCTAATTTAGATCGCGTGACTATTGATACTTTGCCTCTAGAGGAAGAACTCCGCCAACGCGCTAAAATTATGTTGGATTTGCGGGGTGATAGTAAAGATGTTTTACAAAAGGTCAGTAGTTTACATCTAGAACCAGATCAGCACGAGGCAATAAATAACCTCAGATCCCTAGTGGAATTACTAGATGGTAAATTCCCTTTAATCCTTGACTTGAGCCTAATTCAAACCATTGATTACTACACAGGTTTGGTTTTTGAAGTAGTGAGCGAGACAAATTCCCAAGCACAGATTTTAGGAAGTGGTGGGCGTTATGACCAATTATTAGGTTTATACCATCCCCAGAAGGAAAATATTCCCGGTATCGGCTTTGAATTGAATATTGATGATTTATACCAAATTCTCCTATCAAATCAGCAATTACCCCAGGATATTCCCGCTAGTAATTGGTTAGTAGTTCCAGAAACCCCCGGCGCTGAAGCTGCGGCTTTTGCCTATGCCGATAAATTACGTAATTCCACTAATTTAGTGAGAGTAGAAATAGACCTGGGAGGTAGGGACACAGCAGGGATTCGTCAATATGCAAGCGATCGCTCCATTACCCAAATAGCCTGGATTAAAGCCGACGGTTCACACACCATTGAACCCGGAATCATCCCGTAGGGGCGCAGGGCCTGCGCCCAAAACATTAATACCCCACTTGCGCCCAAAACATGAGTCACGGACTTACGCCCAAAAGAATTAATAACTGACAAAAAAGAGGGAATCGGAAAAATGCCACATACCATTGTTACAGACGTTTGTGAAGGTGTTGCTGACTGCGTAAGTGCTTGTCCTGTAGCTTGTATTCATCCAGGTCCAGGAAAAAACGTTAAAGGCACAGATTGGTACTGGATTGACTTTGCTACCTGTATTGATTGTGGTATCTGTTTGCAAGTTTGCCCCGTAGAAAACGCAATTTTGGCAGAAGAAAGACCAGAATTGCAGAAAATAGTAAATTAGGTGACAGGTGACAGGTGCTACGCCACGGGGACAGGTGACAGTGGAAAAGAAAATCACCAAATCACCAAATTACCTGTTACCTGTTCCCCGTTCCCTGTTCCCTGTTCCCTCATGTAACAAATGACTAATAACTATTTATTAAACGTAGAAAATGTCCACGCTGGATATATTAAAGATGTAGATATTTTGCAAGGTGTCAACTTTCACATTGCACCAGGAGAATTAGTCACAGTAATTGGTCCCAATGGTGCAGGTAAATCCACCTTAGTAAAAACCATTTTTGGACTTTTGACACCCCACACCGGAACTATTACCTTTAAAGATCAGAATTTGATTGGTTTAAAATCAAATCAAATTGTCGCCAAAGGAATGTCCTATGTTCCCCAAATTGCCAACGTTTTCCCCTCTTTAACCATAGATGAAAACTTAGAAATGGGGGCTTTTGTGAGAGATGTTCCCTTGAAACCTCTTAAAGATAAAATATACACCATGTTTCCTCGATTGAGCGATCGCCGTCGTCAACGCGCAGGAACTCTTTCCGGTGGAGAAAGACAAATGTTAGCAATGGGGAAAGCATTAATGTTAGAACCCAGTTTACTCCTATTAGATGAACCCTCAGCCGCATTATCTCCCATTTTGGTAACTCAAGTATTTGAGCAAATTAAACAAATTAAAAAATCGGGGACTGCGATAGTTTTAGTTGAACAAAATGCCAGAAAAGCCTTAGAAATGGCAGATCGTGGTTATGTGTTAGAATCAGGAAGAGATGCTATCTCAGGACCTGGTAGAGAATTATTAAATAACCCAAAAGTCGGAGAATTGTATTTAGGTGCTGGAAAGGGACATTAATCAATCAAATCAGATCCCCGACTTCTTTAAGAAGTCGGGGATCTAAAACCTAAACCTATACTATTATTGGGAATATGACTACACAAACAATATCATCGCCGGCAGTATATCAAGGTCAATTTGGGGAGTTTACGATTACTCAGAGCGATCGCCAAAGTGTGATAATTTATCGCACAGGATTAATGATCGCCGCCCTGTGTTTTGCCATTGGTAGCGGTTTAGTCTTATTTTATCCCCAACCCGCTGCGATGCCTGCGGCGAGCTTCGCTATCGCCTCCCTGACACCTCTCTACACCTGTTTTAGTATTGCACTGGGAGTTAGTTTATTAACTATTCATATCTATATGGCATTTTTGCACCGCATTCTCCAACTTTTTTGGATAATTGGTAGCATTTGTGCCTTTATTTTTGGACATGGTGATAGTCAAGCTTTTGCAATTACTATTTATAATCAACCCCTCACCATATTAGGAATTGGTTTTACCTTTGCAGCCTTGACAGGGATCTTTTTCAAAGAAGGTTTTTGTTTTCATCGTTTAGAAACTAAAATCTTAACTCCCCTTGTTCCCCTACTATTATTAGGACATTTAACCGGAATTTTATCAACGCCAGCAGAACAAGTTTTACTAGCAACTTGGGCAATTTTATTCCTCATCTTTGCTATAAGAAAAGTAATTCAAGCTATTCCTCCCGACATTGGCGATAAATCTGTATTTGATTATTTGAAAAATCGGCGTTGCTGATTAAGGGTATGAATTTTAGTCTCACGCAAAGGCGCAAAGACGCAAAGGTAAGATTTTTAAAGGTTCAATTTGGAAATTTCATACCTCGATTCAGCAACGCCAAAAAATCAAGATATTGAACCCACGTACCATCTAGGTTTTGCCTGTGTAGACGCGGTTTCTAACCGCCAGGGTTAGTATGGATTGAGACTTTTCAAACACCCTCTAACCGCCAATGTAATTATATTTATACTATGTCAAACACAGAAGAACGTAAATATTGGTTAGCTTGGTCGCAAATTTCTGGGATTGGACCCATATTACTGCAAAGATTACAACAGCATTTTGGTAACTTGGAAAATGCTTGGAAAGCTACTCCTAGTGAATTACGAAAAGTTGAAGGTTTGGGATTTCAGACATTAGAAAAAGTTGTTCAACAAAAATCCCGTTTAAACCCAGAACAACTACTCACTCAACACCAACAAGCAAACCCCCTTTTTTGGACACCAGCAGACCCAGAATATCCCCAACTACTGCGAGAAATTCCCAGTCCACCCCCCTTATTGTATTATCGGGGTGAAGTTGATTTACAGGAGAATTCAGGACAAAAACCTTTAGTGGGAATTGTCGGAACTCGTCAACCCACAGAATATGGAATTAAATGGACTCGTCAAATTAGTACCGCATTAGCCAAAAATGGTTTTACCATTGTTTCCGGTATGGCAGAAGGAATAGACACCGAAAGTCACGCAGCAGCAATGAAAGCAGGAGGAAGAACAATAGCAGTTGTAGGAACAGGAGTAGATGTTATTTATCCCCATAAAAATCAAGGTTTATATAAACAGATATTGACCTCTGGCATAGTAATTAGTGAATATCCTGCCAAAACCACACCCAACCGCACCCATTTTCCCCGGCGAAATCGCATCATTGCTGGTTTAAGTCGCGCAGTATTAGTCATAGAAGCACCAATAAAATCTGGCGCTTTAATCACAGCCACTTATGCTAATGAATTTTGTCGAGATGTTTACGCATTACCCGGAAGAATTGATGATCAACCATCACAAGGTTGTTTAAAATTAATTAGTCAAGGTGCAGGTTTAATTAATCAAGAACTCAGTCAATTATTAACCATGTTGGGGGCAATTCCCCAAATAGATATAGAAATTCCCATAGTTAAATCTCCTCCTTTACCTGACTTAGCACCTGAATTACAACAGGTAATAGACACTTTGACTATTGATACTTTATCCTTTGATTTTATAATTCAAAAAACAGGGATGAATGCGGCTTTAGTTTCCAGTTCCTTATTACAATTAGAACTCATGGGTTTAGTCACCCAACTTCCGGGAATGCGATATCAAAAATGTTAAAACTCTGATTTTTGTTCCCTCTTCCTTTGCGTCTTTGCGCCTTTGCGTGAGGCTAATTCATACTTTAATTATGCAACGCCAATTTTTGCTTGTAGTCTAGCAACAAAGCCACATTTTCTGCAACCAGTTTGAATTCTGAATTATCTATTGTGGTGGATAATATTGCGGAGTCATTACAGGAGGTGGATAACTGCCCATAGGCATATTATTAACCATCCCATTAGGCATAGCAGGATTCATTATCGGTTGTTGAACTGGTTGCTGAACAAAGGGTTGAACGGGTGGTTGATAATTAGAAATTGGTGAAGTTATTGGTTGAGTTGCTGGTTGAGTTGCTGGTTGAGTGATTGGTTGAGTAACCGGTTGGTTATTTATCGGATTGCTAGGTGTTACTGTAGTTTGGCTAAAGTGTTCATAAGCAGCACTAGAAATAGAACTAATTAATTTTGCCGCACGAGGATCATTATTGGGACGTTTCACCATAATAGCGGCGATATAACGTTTACCCGTAGGGACATCTATTAAACCCGCATCTGCTAACATTGTGCCAATATCACCTGTTTTGTGGTAAGCATTTGCGCCTTTTCCTAAGCCAGCAGGTAAAAGATTATCTCGTTCAGTGCGACTCATAATATTAAGCATTAAATCACGCGATCGCATACCCACGACATTACCTTGATTCACCATCGAGATTAAATTCCCCAATTCCCTCGGACTAGTAGTATTAGTCCCCTCTAAATCTGGGAGAGGATTACGAATCATCGTCGTTGTTAATCCCCAACTGCGAAAACGTCCATTTAACGCCTCCTGTCCGCCTAATTTAGCAACCAGCATATTCGTAGCCGTATTGTCGCTAATTGTAATCATCTTCGTAGCCACATCAAGAGCCGTGTATTTGCTGTCTGGGGTTTGATATTGCATATTTCCCGAACCCCCGACAATCATCTCTTTTTGGAGAGTTAAGATTTCATCCAGGCGGATTTTACCAGCATCTACATCCTGGAAAAAAGCAATCAAAATCGGAATTTTAATCGTGCTTGCCGCAGCAAAACTGGCATTACTATTAATATCTACATAACCACCATTATCTAAGTCTAATAAAAACACCCCTGGCATCAGATCAGCATTAGCGGTGGTGAGAGTTTGTAAAGAATTTTTTAAAGAAGTAATTTCTTGGGACAGATATAAGCTTGTATTAGGAGTTTGAGATGTTTTTTGAGAAGTAGTAGTTTGAGATACTAACGCAACTGAACCAAGGCGATTAGCAGGGTCTAGAATTGACAACAACGTACCCACAATCGCACCTATCCCCACACCCACAATCAACAACCGCAAGGCATATAACACAGTTCTAGCCATAGGTTTTAACCTAGTCTTGCGTGACCCTCTGCTTTCAATTCTCGGCTTCTCCATGCGTACGGTCTTTAACCTCACATTTGCTGATGGAGAAATTTGAGTATTTTTCTTGACTGTAGGTACTGGTTTAACACCTGGAGGCATCATCTTCCGTGATGCTGGTTTTCGCCCCCCAGACGAGATAGGAACAGGACTGCTATGATTGTTTGGACGAGCTAATGTTGCAGTTTCTCTTGGACTAGAAACTGGCTGTTGATTGATAACTTTTTTCTGTCCTGTCTTGGGGACTGGACGTTTACGTCGGCGACGCTGTACAGGTTGCCTTTGTGATATGGGTATGAGTTTGTCACTAGTTTCTGACATAGCTACTTTTCACCTTCGACCCAGATTGTAAATTTATGCACCTTGATACTCAGTTTACCTTTGGGGACTAAGTGGCATTTTCCGATCTAGTATACTTCATAGTTGATTTTTGCACAAAAAGTCAGTGTACCTTTAGAGAACTCCACAAAAAGAAATGCCCAATGTCATTTTGTTCGCGCAGCGTGCCAGAGGCATTACGAAACGAAGTGTACTAAAATTAATATTACCCGGACTCATAGCCAATGGACAGAAGTAATTAAATATTCCTGGTACTTGATTATTATGCAAAAATGATGTGTCTCCCTTAGTGATTATTAATCATGCATCAAAGTTCTGGTCGTTGGCGTTTGGGTCTAAGTTTATCACTGGTAACTGTCTTTTTATGGGGAGTTTTACCTCTGGCTTTGACGGTAACACTACAAGAGCTAGATGTCTACACCGTTATTTGGTTTCGCTTTTTAACTTCCTTCCTCTTACTGGCAATTTATTTGTTGTTTCAGCAACAATTACCAACCTTAGAACAATTACGTGCTACCTCTTGGCAATTATTAGTAGTTGCTACTATATTTTTAGCTGCTAACTATTTTCTATTTATGCAAGGTTTAGCATTGACCGCTCCAGCTAATGCTGAGGTGATCATTCAATTATCTAGTGTGTTATTAAGTTTCGGTGGATTAGTCATTTTTAACGAACGTTATACATTGTATCAATGGCTAGGTGTAGCTGTACTAACTTTGGGTTTTGCACTATTTTTTCATGCCCAATTAGTTAATCTGATCACAGCCAAAGGTGAATATTTACTAGGTAGCGGCTTGATTGTTTTCGGGGCAATAGCATGGGCTATCTATGCCTTATCACAAAAACAGTTATTGCAATCGTTATCTTCAGCAAAAATTATGTTGATTATTTACGGTGGCTGTGCTTTATTATTCACGCCATTGGCAAAAACTCACACAATTTTCACCCTGGATACTTTCTATTTTTCAACTTTGATATTTTGCGCTTTAAATACCCTCGTCGCCTATGGTGCTTTTGCTGAATCTTTAGTACATTGGCAAGCCTCAAGAGTGGGTGCTGTATTAGCTTTAGCTCCGATTATTACTTTAATTTCCGGTTGGCTGATGTCCGTAATTACTCCTAATATTATCTCTCCAGAAAATATTTCTTTAGTAGGTGTTATTGGGGCATTTTTTGTAGTCATTGGTTCTATATCTATTGCATTATGCGAACCTAATTAATAGGATTTATTAGCATTATTTAGATTTTATTAATCAGGAAAAATACATAATAAATACCGATGTAGATAATTCATGTACTTATTATAATCTTAAAAGAAGTCTTAGCAATTCAAAGCAAACTAATCGCAAACGGTCTGAAATTTTGTTTGTGTAGTCTGCGATAGGCACTATTGAGAATAGTTTAACAGGGTGTTTGAATCACTACCAAAATTTGAGCCTCGCTCAACAACATCACCACAAAAGTTAAGCGATGAATATGTTTGGTAATTGGGGCAGCACCCTCATAAAAAATTCTCTAATACTGATTTTGTCCATATTGCTGCCAACATTTGGGATAAGTAACCCGGTTATGGCAGCAGAACAAATTCATGCTTCCTATTCAGCACTAGAAATTTCTATCCCTATTAGTGCCTTAGAAAGCTATGCAAAATATGGGATAATTAATGCAGATTTAGCAGGCTATTATCAATATATTCCTACAAACAAACTGCAAGAATTAAGGAAAATTTTAGTTCAACCACTGAAAATTAGTCCGGCTGTAACTTCCCAATTTCTTGACACCCAACAAGGGAAATTTATCTTACAAAGATTAGCAGGGTTAATTAAACCTAAATCTGATTATTCAAAATTTACTTCTTGGTCATTACGTACAGCTTTAATTGCTGCTGCTGCTGAACCGGAAGGATTAAATTTATTAAATTTATTACGCAAATATCCTCAAAATAATATTAAGATTGATGTGGCTTCCAGCCTAAAAGTTGCTGGTGAGTTAGAGAAAATGATCAACGATACGGAAACAACTATTTCCGCATTAATCCAAGCATCAAAATTAGAAGCTGATCAAATTTCTTATCCTAATTTTTCTCAATTACCAAGATTTTCAAATCCAGTAATTTTATCGACCAAGAAACAAATAATTAAGTTCTTTGATGTAGTCCGTAATCGGCATTTAACTACAGAAATATATATTCCTAATAGCCAAAATCCTGTACCTGTGATTGTGATTTCTCATGGTTTAGGTTTGGATAGTAGTAACTTTCGTTATTTAGCAGATCATTTAGTTAAACATGGGTTTGCTGTAGTAATTCCCAATCATCCCAGTAGTGATGCTAAACAATTAAAATCTTTAATAAATGGTAATAGTAATCAAGTTACACACCCTAATGAATTTAAAGATAGACCTTTAGATATCAAATATATTTTAGATCAATTAGAGTCAGATTCACAATTTCAGCAACGGCTGAACTTACAACAAGTGGGAGTATTTGGTCAGTCTTTAGGAGGTTATACTGCCTTAGCTTTAGCGGGGGCAAAAATTAACTTTTCCCAACTACAAGCAGACTGTCATCCTGACAAATTGCGAAATACTTGGAATATGTCTTTATTGTTGCAATGTCGGGCTTTAGAATTGCCCAACCAGTCAGGACAAGATTACAATTTACAAGATACCAGAATCAAGGCGGCGATCGCTGTTAATCCGATTACCAGTTCTATTTTCGGACAAGCCGGGTTAAGCCAAATTCATACCCCAGTCATGATTGTCGGTAGTAGTGAAGACACAGTTGCCCCAACTTTATATGAGCAAATTGTCCCTTTTTCCTGGATTATTCATCCCGAAAAATACTTAGTTATGCTACTTGGTGGTACTCATTTTTCTACCATTGGTAATAGCAATCCTGACAGTACACAAATGGCATTACCAACAGATATGGTAGGTGATGCTTCCCAAGCCCATGATTACATGAATGCGTTAAGTTTACCCTTTTTTCAAACTTACATAGCCGGAAAACCAGAATATCTGCCTTATCTGAACGCTGCCTACGCTCAAAGTATTTCTAGTCAGTCCCTGGGTTTAAACCTTGTCCAGTCCCTTGATCATCTCAAATTAGCACCAATTTTAGGTAATCTTCAAGACAGCAAACCTGTTAAAAAGAAACTTGCTCATACTATCGTCCATTTTGGATTTTGGCTGCTAGGTATTGGTGTTTCTCTATTACATTTAATTTAGATCCCCGACTTCTTGAAGAACTCCTGATAGCGCAGCGTGGCGTTAGCCATACTCCCGAATGGGCGCAGGCCCTGCGCCCCTACCTTTTGGTAGCGTAGCGTGGCGTTAGCGATATTTCTGAACTCCTATTTGTGTGAAAATAAAAAATCTCAACCCTAAAATCTAAACTTGTGCAAGGCTTTCTCAATTTAAACAAACCACTTGACTGGACTTCTCATGACTGCGTAGCCAAAGTCCGAAAACTACTGAAGATGAAACGAGTCGGACACGCAGGAACTTTAGATCCTAAAGCTACCGGAGTATTACCGATAGCCTTGGGTAAAGCCACCAGATTATTACAATATTTACCGGGAGAAAAGGCTTATCAAGCCACTGTCCGGCTAGGAATACAAACTACTACAGATGATTTAGAAGGGGAAATTATTACCTCTGCACCCTGTCCAGGATTAGATTTAGAAAATATCAAAACGTCCCTTTCCCAGTTTATCGGTAAAATTGAGCAAATCCCCCCCAGTTACAGCGCCATTCAAGTTGATGGTAAACGCCTCTATGATTTAGCCCGAAAAGGGGAAATAGTCGAAGTTCCGGTGCGAACAGTCGAAATTGCCCAAATCCAGGTGTTAGACTGGCGAGACGGAGATTTTCCTGAATTAGATATAGCCATATCTTGTGGGGCGGGAACATATATTCGGGCGATCGCTCGTGATTTAGGTACAATACTCAACACAGGTGGCACTCTATCTGCCCTAATTCGCACACAAAGCAGCAGTTTCCAGCTTCCAACCAGTCTCAGCTTTACAGACTTAGCCACCGAAATCGAAAACAGCACATTTCAACCTATATCCGCAGACACACCATTACAACATCTCAAAGCCGTAAATCTAGCCCCAGAATCAGCTAAAAAATGGTGTCAAGGTCAAAAAATTCCCCTCAATCTGGTTATTGACGACTTTGTACGAGTTTATGAAACAGAAACCAATTTTTTAGGAATCGGGAAATTAGCACATGATTTATTAGTCCCTCAAATGGTGTTTTTTGAATATCCCAATTAAAAATTAAATAGGGTTTGCTGATAGCGTGGCGTAAGTAGGTGAACAGAAAAATTTAAAGGTATGTGAAGAAAAGTAAAATCACTCAAAACTCTTTTCCTGTTCCCAGTTAAGAGTTCCCTGTTCCCTTACCCCAACGACAATTTTCAACGCCAACCTACTTAACCTGAAAAGGTTTTTGACATTCTCATGATAAGTTCATAATTATCCTGATAAATTCACGGAAAATTCATAAAAATAGCATAATTTATCCTGTACATTACTGTTTTTCGGGAATTACTCTAATATACATTCGGGCGCATATAACCGTCGTGAGGAGTAGAATTTTGAGAAAAACAAAATTTTTATGTATGTTATTACGCCCAAATTGGCTAAAGTTCATAGGTACAACTTTATTAAGCTATATATGGGCTATCACCGCTCTTTCAGTTACCCCTGCTTCTGCAACAAATGAAATAACTCCTAAAACCCATAGCAGTAAAGAATTAATAACTGATCAAGCTCAATTAAAGACTAACTTGCCGGATCTCCAAGATGTCTTAGCGAAAAACGTAGAGTCAGGGCGGAAGATTGAACCTCTACTTTATCAAAAACAATCATGGATCACTGCTCAAACAGATACTTCAGCACCAAATGATAAACGTCAACTTAATACTGATAAATTACGCCAATATTTACTAGTTGACCCTCTGGTCAAAGTAATTCCACTCAAACGTACTTACTCTCCTTCGCTTACCTTTGCTACACCAAGCGCCTTTGGAGCTACCTGGGGTGACGTTTTCCTAGGGGCATCCGCAGCAACCACTGGTAAAGCTAGAACTCAACCAGACGGGAGTATCAGTATGGGTTTTGGGTTAGGAGATGCCCGGAAACTAGTTGGTCTAGAACTTGGCTACAACATTGGTAGTATCAAAAATTTTGGCTACAACGGAACTTTTGACCTCAAAGCTAACCGCATTGTCTATGCTAAAGGCAACACTCAAATAGCTGCGGCTGCTGGCTGGAAGTCTTTTGCACAGCACGTTAAAGGGGAATCAGTTAGACCTTCCAGTGCCTATGGTGTAGTTACAAGTTACTCCCTATTAAAGCCTAACGATACTGTTAATAAAATGCCCATTTCCTTTTCCATAGGAGCCGGTGGTGGCGATTTTCGCACAGGTGATGCAAATACGGGTGTATTTGCTGGAGTTGGGGTACAAGTTCATCCCCAAATCGGTGTGGGTATGGGCTGGAGTGGAGTTGGTTTCAACGTTGGAGCTTCTTTCGTCCCTATATCTACTATTCCCTTGACAATTAATGCCGTAGGTGCAGATCTCACAGATACTAGCTTGGGCGGTACGGTATTTGTTCTCAGCATAGGCTATGGTTTCAATTTCTTACCCAAATAGATCTGGTTGAAAAAGTCTGAACACCTTATCTGTTATTGTTTCTACCTTTATTCAGCCAACCCTAAATAAACACTTCAATCCTGATAAAATCACCATGTTAAAAATCAGAACTTTTATTCTGGCTCTCACTCTCACTCCCCTACTGGCAATCAATTGGCAGCAACCAAGCCAATCCCAAACTTCGCCTAGTCTGGGTACAGCAGGTGGTATGAGTGGTGGTGGAAACATTGGACCAATTAATACGAGTCCTAGTGTGGGGACTGGTGGGGGCATGAGTGGTGGTGGCACTACTGGCTCCAATGGTAATACTGATTCCAATCCCGATGATAATACGAGTCCTAGTGTGGGGACTGGCGGGGGCATGAGTGGTGGTGGCACTACTGGCTCCAATGGTAATACTGATTCCAATCCCGATGATAATACGAGTCCTAGTGTGGGGACTGGTGGGAGCATGAGTGGTGGTGGCACTACTGGCTCTGGTAATACAAGTCCTAGTGTGGGGAATGCCGGAGGTCAAAGTGGCAGTCCTGTTACCATTGTCCGCACATCACGAGGAAATTCACTTAGAATTACAGCAGAGCGTCAAGACAAACTCAATCGTGTTGCCATCAATATATTCACCAAGGAAAATAGTAAAGTTCTTGTAGCTTTCAGGCAGCCGGAAGCAATCAGACGGGGTGAATCGAATAGATTTACGGAGATATTAAGGCAGGCTGGTGTTAGTCCAGCATTGGCAGGACGATTTATATTCACCTTAATTAAAATCATCCCTGCTCCCCGTCCTACTACACAAAGTTCCGGTTCAGTTCAGTTACCAAAAAAATATTTAGTGGCCAGCACTAAAGCTTTAAAATTTAGCCCAGTTATTGCTCAGTCAGATAATAATATTTTGCCAAGCGTAGAGGTAGATATCAACGATTTGCATAATGCTATTAATACCTACAACCAAATTATCCAAGAAAGTAGTCCGGTGACTTTGCAACAGCTTTCAGAAAACCAAGATTTTGTGGAAATTGGTAAGGTGCTAAAAGAATTGAGAGCAGCGGTCAACTAGTAGTCTGTCAACCCGAAAATGACGGGTGAAGGCAAGCAGGGGGAGAAGAGAGGCACCGGGGGTAGGGGAGGGAAGAACAGAAGTTTTTTCCGATCATTACCTGTCAAAATAAATTTGACGAACTACTAGTCTCAAACATAATTAAGAGGATGTTTGAAAAGTGGTATTCCGTAATTTTCATCACATTGCTACCCCCCTTTCCCCTTGTAAAGGGGGGAAACAATAAAAATCCAGTTCCCTCCCCTTTACAAGGGGAGGGTTAGGGTGGGGTAAAAAATATTTGATACATCAACCATAACTTTTCAAACACCCTCTAAGAGAACTCCACAAAAAGAAATGCCCAATGTCATTCTGTTAGCGCAGCGTGCCAGAGGCATTACGAAACGAAGTGTAGTGAAGAATCTCTTGAGATTAGAGAGTTTGGCTAACGCCACGCTCCGCGAACGCTGCACTCAGCATGACAAAACAGGATCATTTATTTTGTGGCTTACTCTAATTAAACACTCACAAAAAATAACGGGGAGACACAAGAGCTTCTCCGTTATTTTTTGTTAATTTGAGAAAGTTACACAAAAAAGTTAAGTTGATAATAAATAGGCGAAGATAACGGGGAAATAAAAGTGAGTCCTGGATTTGATTACGATTTAGTGATTATCGGCGCTGGTGTGGGCGGACATGGTGCTGCTTTACACGCTATCAGTTGCGGTCTGAAAACGGCGATTATTGAAGCTGGAGATATGGGAGGAACTTGTGTAAACAGGGGTTGTATTCCTTCTAAGGCATTACTGGCGGCTTCAGGAAAGGTGAGGGAATTACGTAATGCCCATCATCTCAAGTCTTTGGGAATTCAAATTGGTAATGTGGAGTTTGAACGACAAGCGATCGCTGATCATGCTAACAATCTCGTTGCCAAAATTCAAGGGGACTTAACCAACAGTCTCAAGCGCTTGGGAGTGGAGATTATTCGGGGTTGGGGTAAGGTGTCTGGTACACAAAAAGTTACCATCACCACAGACAAAGGTGAGAAAACCATCACAGCCCAAGATATTATCCTTTCGCCTGGTTCTGTTCCCTTCGTTCCTCCCGGAATTGAAGTAGACGGCAAAACCGTATTTACCAGTGACCAAGGCGTTAAATTAGAAACTCTACCCAAGTGGGTGGCGATTATTGGTAGCGGTTACATTGGCTTAGAATTTTCTGATGTTTACTCGGCTTTAGGTTGTGAAATCACCTTAATTGAAGCCCTGAGTGAGTTAATGCCAGGATTTGATCGAGACATTGCTAAACTGGCAGAACGGGTCTTAATTAACCCCCGTGATATTGAAACCAAAGTCGGTATCTACGCTAAAAAAATTATTCCTGGTTCACCAGTAATCATTGAGTTGGCTGACTTTGAAACTAAGGAAGATTTAGAAGTTCTTGAAGTTGATGCTTGTTTGGTCGCTACCGGTCGCGTTCCAGCTACGCAAAATCTTGGGTTAGATTCTGTGGGAGTCGCTCTTGATCGCCGTAATTTTATTCCTGTAAATGATAATATGGCGGTATTATCAGACGGGGAGGTTATCCCCCATCTCTGGGCTATTGGTGATGCTACTGGCAAAATGATGTTGGCTCATGCGGCATCGGCTCAAGGTGTTATTGCTGTAGAAAATATGATGGGTCGTCACAAAACTGTTGACTACCGCAGCATTCCTGCCGCCGCTTTTACCCATCCAGAAGTTAGCTATGTGGGATTGACTGAAACAGCCGCCCATGCTTTGGGTTTAACTGAAGGTTTTGAAGTCGCCACCAGTAAGAGTTACTTTAAAGGTAATTCCAAGGCTTTGGCGGAAAATGATACTGATGGAATGACGAAGGTAATTTATCGTAAAGATACTGGCGAGGTTTTAGGTGTACATATCTTTGGTCCCCACGCCTCAGATTTAATTCATGAAGCCGCCGCCGCTATTGCCAGTCGTCAATCTATCCAAACTCTTGCTTACCTAGTTCACGCTCATCCAACGCTTTCAGAAGTTTTAGATGAAGCTTATAAACGGGCATTGGTTAGTTAATAGAAGAATTAAGGAGTTACAGGTGATAGGTAATGGGGAAGAGAAAAATTTTCTTTCTTCTTGATTCTTCTTTCTGAACTCCTGACTCCTGACTCGGTGACTCCTGACTCCTGACTCCTGACAAAGGGCGCAGGCCCTGCGCCCCTACCTTCTGAACTCCTTAAAAAATATGCAAATCCGTCGTCGTTCACCTAGCACAGTTATTAATATTTCTATACTTCAATATCGATCTGCTATAGAAGGGGCTGCACCAAATAATATTTTAGAAGAAATTGTCTGGCAGAAAGAAACAGAAGTTGAGCAAATGCGAGAAAGGCTACCTTTGCGAGAATTGCAAACACAAGCCCTATCAGCACCACCAACTCGTGATTTTGTGGCTGCTTTACGTCAAGGTAAAACTCATCCGGCTTTAATTGCTGAAGTTAAAAAAGCTTCTCCCAGTAAAGGGGTATTTAGGGAGGATTTTAACCCAGTAGCGATCGCTCAATCTTATCAAAAAGGTGGAGCTAGTTGTCTTTCTGTTCTCACAGATGTTAAATTTTTCCAAGGTAGTTTTGAAAATCTATCCTTAGTCCGTTCAGCAGTAGATTTACCTTTGCTGTGCAAGGATTTTATTATCTATCCTTACCAAATGTATTGGGCGCGAATTCATGGAGCAGATGCAGTTTTATTAATAGCAGCCATCCTTAATGATCAAGATTTGCAATACTTTATCAAAATTGCTCATAACCTAAAAATGGCAACTTTAATAGAAGTGCATAATTTAGAAGAACTAGATCGAGTTTTAGCTTTAGATGGTGTTTCTTTAATTGGCATTAATAATCGCAATTTAGAAGATTTTTCTGTTGATTTACAAACAACTTGTCAATTACTCACAGCTAGAGGTGAACAGTTACAAGCAAAAAACATTCTTGTCGTCAGCGAATCAGGATTGCATCACCCAGAGGATTTAAGTATAGTTAAAAAAGCAGGTGCATCCGCTGTACTGATTGGTGAATCCTTGGTAAAACAACCAGATCCTCAATTAGCAATAGCCAATCTCTTTGCTTAATTACAGTCTTGAATTCCATATAAAACAAGGGTTACGAAAAAGGGAACAGGGAACAGGGAACAGGGAACAGGGAACAGGGAACAGGGAACAGGGAACAGGGAACAGGGAACAGGGAACAGGGAACAGGGAACAGGGAACAGGGAACAGAAAAAACTAAAGTTTCAGATTTTAAAGCTTAGTCAAAAATCAGTATTTCCATCTCATGTTTTTAAACATGAGTTTTTCTGTTACCTGTTGCTTCTTCCTCTAAAATTCTCATTTTCCCCGGCTATCTCCTGCTTAATAACTGCAATTATTTATTTCTTGTGTAAGAATTAATTTGGGGTTAACAAAACTTTAACTAAGTTAAAAATTAAGCATCCCTAAGTTTCAACTTCATAATAAACTACATGGAGCCAATTCCTTTACCTTCTCCTATCCATTACGAACTTATACTTCAACTTTTAGAAAGACAAACCATGACTTCTCTAGGTCAAAACGAAGACCTACGCAATCAAGTTAACCAACTAATTGTTACCCTGCGAAAAGCTGCATCCCAACAAAAGCGACTAGAAGAAAGTTTTCAATCGTCCTCTCTGATCATTGATCACCGTTGGTCTATTAACCATTTTGGTGATAAAGTAGATTGCTCATGATGAATGTCTATTTCCATTTAGACAAAACTCAGCCCTGCAAAAGTGGGGCTGCTTAATACAGTTTTAAACTGGCATTCCTACGAAAAATTTGAGTAGGTTTTTTTGTGTTTTTATCCCCTAGAGGGGTTAATTTGGATTGTATTGAAATTTTCAACTAGGACACAAACATGGACGATAAATTGATGCTGATGATTCCTGGTCCTACCCCAGTTCCAGAAGCAGCTTTACTAGCATTAGCTAAACACCCTATTGGTCACCGCAGCGGTGAATTTAGTAGCATGATGGCAGAGGTGACAGAAAACCTCAAATGGCTACATCAAACCAGCAGTGATGTATTGATGCTAAATGTCAGTGGGACTGGGGCTGTAGAAGCGGGAATGATTAATTTTCTTTCTCCAGGCGATCGCATTTTAGTCGGTTCTAATGGTAAATTTGGTGAACGTTGGGTAGAAGTTGGTCAAGCCTTTGGCTTAAATGTAGAAGCAATCACCGCAGAATGGGGACAACCCTTAGACCCAGCCCAATTTGCAGCCAAACTGCAAGCTGATACCAACAAAGAAATCAAAGCCGTCATTATCACCCACAGCGAAACCTCAACTGGTGTCATTAATGATCTAGAAGCCATCAACCGCCACGTTAAAGAACATGGAGAGGCTTTAATTATTGTTGATGCTGTCACCAGTTTAGGGGCTTACAACGTCCCTGTAGATGCTTGGGGTTTAGACGTAGTTGCTTCTGGTTCACAAAAAGGTTACATGATTCCTCCCGGTTTAGGATTTGTCTCCGTCAGTCCTAAAGCCTGGGAAGCCTACAAAACCGCAAAATTGCCTAAGTATTATTTAGATTTAGGGAAATATCGTAAAGCCACCGCTAAAAATACCACTCCCTTTACCCCTCCCGTCAACTTAATGGTGGCACTACATACCACCTTGGGAATGATGAAAAAGGAAGGATTGGAATCCATCTTTACCCGTCATGAACGCCAAAAAAATGCCACTCGTGCGGCAATGAAAGCATTAAATTTATCATTGTTTGCCGCAGATGAATGTGCCAGTCCTGCCATTACCGCTGTAGCTACTCCAGGCATCGAAACCGATAAAATTCGTTCTTTGATGAAAAAACGGTTTGATATTGCTTTAGCAGGTGGACAAGACCATCTGAGTAATAAAATTTTCCGCATAGGTCACTTAGGTTTTGTGTGCGATAGAGACATTCTGAGTTGTATCGCTTCCCTAGAAGTTGTCCTTCCACAAGTTGGTCATGAAAACTTCACCCCCGGTGCTGGTATAGCAGCAGCAGCAAAAGTTTTTGCCCAATAGTTATTAGACTCGTAATGGGTAATGGGTAATGGGTAATAGGTAATAGGTAATGGGTAAATTCTGCACCTACTCCCTGCCCCCATGCCTCTTCCCTACGCTGTTTCTAGCCAATCATAAATTTGTTCCAACTGTTCTAGTGTAATTAACCCATATTGCCAAAGAGTCATAGTTAAAGAACCAGGATCTTGATCACGGCTACGTAATGCTACAGCGAGGGAAGCAGCGGAAATTGCCAAATCTTCCTGGAGAAAATTAATTAGCCGAGAATATCTTGATGGTGTCATTTGTATCTCACCTACTTGAGTAGAATTGATGATCATAGGTTGTTTATCTAATTTTGTGGGTATTGTATAGCCAGTATTTTATGTGTCACCTTGCTATAAGTAGATTAGAGAATCGAGGTTGTATAAAAAAAGTATATATTTTTCTAAATAACCCTTTTTTAAAGCATTAATCTATCTGAATCTACTACTAGACCAAGGTAATTAAAATCACGAAGCAATTTCTACTACAGTGACTTGTGTATCCCATCAGGATGATATTTAGGTAATACTTCAACCATGATGTTAGTGTCACCATTAACATCCTCTAGTTTTTTGTTTTGATTTAAGTAACAAAGATTTTATAGTTTATACTCACCTATTGGCGACTATTTACACTTGCGCCAAAAGGGAGATTTTGTTACTTAATTTTAAAAGTCGTGATTTTAACTGGAAAAACTAAAATCTGATGTTATTTAGGCTACTGATAAATATTAACCTCTTTACTACTATTTATGCCAGGTTTGGTAGTATTTTTTCAAAAAAATAATTTTGTACCAGATAAAAATTCAGCATAAAGACTTATGCTATTTTTACATAGAATTGTTGCTATAGCAGAAGTCAGAAGTTAAAAGTTAAAAGTCTTTTGTGGTATGGCTTCTACCAGAGATTTTGTATCTTATTCAAGTGCATAGAGCTATTGTCAATCTTGATTCTGTTTATGGAATAGCACCAGGAACTAGGAAATCTATTTTGATCTGATCTCCTTTCTTTAAACCTAGTTCTTTGGCTCGTTCTGACCTAAGTTCAATTACTTGATCTATCAGGACATTAGGACCGTAGGTGGGGCAAGGTTCTATGTCACAAGGAGGAGCAGATGTTTGGATGTACTGGACCACACCTTGCCGGAGAAATACCATATCTAACGCAACGGGTACATTCTTCATCCAAAATTGTACTGGTTGTGCGTTCGGAAAAAGAAACAGCATTCCTCGGTTATCTGGTAAATCCTTTCTATACATCAAACCCATTTGTTGTTGTTCTTGTGTTCGTGCTACTTCTAACTGAATTTTTATATTTCGAGGCAGAGTAGCTTCAGCCGAAATTGGCAAATTTTGACCAGCATTTACTGATGTTTGGGTTGATGATTCTGGTGTTACGGCTGGAGATTTAGCTGTGGTTGGTAATGAACAGCCCATGAGCAGGATACTAAGTAATATTGAACATAAACTAAGCCAAGAAATCATAACTCGTATAGGGAGTGGGGGGAGTGGGGGAGTGGGGGAGTGGGGGAGTGGGGGGAGTGGGGGAGTGGGGGAGTGGGGGAGTGGGGGAGTGGGGGAGTGGGGGAGTAGGGGGAGTGGGGGAGTAGGGGGAGTGGGGGGAGTGGGGGGAGTGGGGGAGTAGGGGGAGTAGGGGAGAAATCTATCTTTACTCTTTACTCTTGCCTCTTGCCTCTTGCCTCTTGCCTCTTGCCTCTTGCCTCTTGCCTCTTGCCTCTTGCCTCTTGCCTCTTGCCTCTTGCCTCTTGCCTCTTGCCTATTAAATTATTTACTGCAATTTAGATTCTGACCATCTTACTTAATTTCTGCAAAATTGCCCACAAATTTAGATATTATTTCTGATTTTATGGATTTTAGCTTAAACAGTAGAAGCCTCTCACCTACCCGATAGGGAGGTGATGAGATGAATAAGCACGCGCGAGTGAAGAATTGACCAACGAGCAAAATTGAGCATAGGGAAATCAGCAATGTTGGTCGATGTTAGCGCAGCGGCACGAAGTGCGGAACGAACACTTTTTTGTTTTTCTCCAAGTATCTGATATAATTAATGCTAGGTGATAGGTGTAACCCAAATTAAATGCACCAAAAGCAGCCTATTACAAAAGTTAAAAATTATGTCCAAAAGTCCCTAGGGCATAGGGCTTTAAAGCTCAGTTAATGTCTTCAAAGAAAATTCACTGAGAAGTACACACTCACCTGTTCGCGCAAGCGTGCCGCAAGGCATAAGGGAGTGTTTGGAGTATGTCACGAGTCTCTGAGTACATAACCTACACCGCGGATAGTTTGAATTAGGCGTTTTTGACCTTCTTCTTCAATTTTGAGTCGGAGGTAACGAATATATACTTCAATGACATTGGACTCACCCATAAAGTCGTAACCCCAAACATTTTCTAAAATCTGTTCACGGGTTAATACTTCACGGGGATGTTCCATTAAGAACTTTAAGAGTTCAAATTCTTTCATGGTTAAGTCAATGACCTTACTGTTGTAAATAGCCCGGCGGGTTCCTATATCCAAAATCAAATCACCAAAGCGTAATTGTTCGGTGGTATCAACATCTGGTTTGAGATAGAGACGAATCAGCTTTAAAAAATCTTCCGAACGGTAAGGTTTGAGGATGTAATCGTCAGCACCAGCATCTAAACAAGCTATGCGATCATCTACGGTGTCTCTAGCCATCAAAACCAGTATCGGAGAACGATTGCCAATATTTCTGAGATTTTTACATAAAGATAGTCCTGATTCACCGACAAGCATTCGGTCTACAACAATTAAAGCAGGTTGGCGATGGGTTTGATTGCTGGAAGCACCGCTACAGTATTTTAATCCATTGGCTGCATCATGAGTCACAATGGCATCATAGCCAGCTTCTTGCAAATCACCAGCCAATTGATTAGCTAAAGTTTCATCTGGTTCAACCACCAAAACAAAAACAGCGGGATTGTGGGTAGCTATCATAGCAGTTGGGCTAAAAAGACAACAAATTGGGATTGGTAATTGAAAAAAACCATCTCCCATGAGTTATAACCTATTACCGTGTTACTGATATTTAAAACAATCCTAATTCAAGTTACTAATTTTCTAGTTGTACTTATACACAAGTTACTGCAACTCAATCAGAACAATAATAATTTCTGTTTAAATGCTATTATACTCAAAATAATGCCAAACTACCTTTTTGCCCTGGAAGGGTCGTCATAATTTTACCATTTGAGTGAATAAAATCAAACTAAACTCGCCCATAGAAACTAACTAATTAATACATTAAGTAGGTGAACACAATAAAACCAATCTGTGTAAAGAAAAGTAAAATCGCCCAAACCCTCTTCACTCTTGCCTTTTTACTCTCTGCGTCTCTGCGCCTCTGCGTGAGGTAAAATTATATTCTGCTGAATCAATTTTTTTTAGCTTAACCGATAAGTATGGAAATCAAATGGGATTATCCATGTATACAGATAACCCCATTAAATCTCTAAAACCCTTATTATACCCTACCAGAAACTTTTATGAATTTGCTCTTCATTACTTACCTAAACCATCATATCTGTTTGGGTCTTTTTTCTCTTTTTTGTCCTTGGGATCTTTCTTAGGCTTTTTAACTTCTTTATTACCTTTTTTTTCCTTAGACATCAGTATCACCCAACTAGGTTTACCCGTCAAAGCTGCCACATTCTGCTATTAGTAAATCAGGGCGTAGCTTACCTGATCTCCTTTGAAAACAGGAAGGGAAGCATTGCACATTTACGCTACTAATTACTATGATACATTGTTATTTGATTTTGTTATGAATTTGATTAACCACGATACAAAACTTTAGATACTTTGTCACTATATCTAATTGAGATTTTAATTTCGAGATTCAGTTTTGTTGCCTTAATTCATTATATAGGAATCCGGTTTGATTCTGTGAATTTACTTGTGTGGTCAGGGAACAGGGAACAGGGAACAGGGAACAGGAAAGACAGAATTGATACCTACTGAGTCTTGTATGGCTACGCCACGCAAGCTATCAAAAATCAAATAGGAGTCCTATATAAGTATAATCATATTTTATAACTCATTAGGTAATAATTAAATGACTACACCCGTAGATATTCTCATTCTTTCCAATGGACCTGGGGAGGTGACAACCTGGGTACGTCCTGTTGTTAAAGCATTGAGGGAAGAATTAGGACATGATGTTTCTCAACTGAGAATTTCTGTAATATTGTCACCTTGTCCCCATGCTAGTGGTAAAGAAACTGATATAGCGTTGGGTTATCCAGAGGTTGATAGAGTTCAAGCACCTGAATATTTTTGGCAATTTTTACTGTGGGGAAAAACCGCGCAAAATTGGGAATGGAGAAATCAAGGTGTAGTCATATTTTTAGGTGGTGATCAAATTTTTCCGGTGATTATTGGTAAAAAATTAGGATATAAAACTGTAGTTTATGCGGAATGGGAAGCGCGTTGGCACAATTTTATAGATAAATTTGCCATTATGAAAGCTCAAGTTGCGAAAAATGTCTCTGCTAAATATGCTGATAAATTCACTGTTGTTGGTGATTTGATGTTAGAAGCAGCAAAGAATGAAATCACACCTAAAATTGCAAATCTTCAATCTAAAGTCGAACTAATTGGAATTTTACCGGGGTCAAAATCTGCAAAATTAACCCAAGGTGTACCTTTAATGTTAGCAATTGCTGAATATATTTATCGTCAAAACCCGAAAACGAAGTTTTTTATTCCCGTCGCACCAACTTTAGATTTACCAACTTTAGCTAATTTTGCTAATCCTGAAACTAATTCATTTACAAAAGCGTTTGGTTTTCAAGGTGCATCTTTATCTGGTAATTTTCTTGTAACTCCTACTGGATTAATCGTGGAATTAAAACAAGAAAATCCAGTTTATGATTTATTATCTCAATGTTCTATTTGTTTAACTACAGTTGGTGCAAATACCGCAGAATTAGGTGCTTTAGCTGTACCGATGATTGTCCTATTACCAACTCAACAATTAGATGCAATGCGTTCTTGGGATGGTTTACCAGGAGTATTGGCAAATTTACCGGGAGTAGGTTCTGGTTTTGCTAAATTAATTAATTGGTGGGTGTTGAGACGTAAGGGTTTATTTGCTTGGCCAAATATTTGGGCGCAAGCAGAAATTGTCCCGGAATTAGTAGGTAAATTGCAACCTGAAGAAGTGGGAGAAATGATTTTAGATTTGTTAGCAAATCCAGAGAAATTAGAGGCTATACGGGATAAATTACGCAGTGTCAGAGGTGAAGGTGGGGCTGCACAGAAGTTGGCTATTTTGGTGAAAGAAGAGTTATTAGAGACTTCCAAGAAATAAATTATCCTAAGAAACGAACCACAGAGGCACAGAGTACACAGAGAGAGAATTTCTGCATCAGTTTTGGGACATTTTTTTATTTGGAAGTCTCTTATAGATTTAGATAAAATTGGAATTTTGAAAATATGAAAGCACCTGATAGTATTGTTCAACTGGTTGAACATTTTCACTCTTCGATAGAATTGTATCGGGCGGGGGGAATTAATGAAACACAAACTAGAATCGAATTTATTAATCCTTTGTTTGCTGCTTTAGGATGGGATATTGGCAATGAACGACAAATTTCTGATATTTATAAAGATGTTGTTCATGAAGATTCTTTAAAAATTAGTGATGCAAATAAAGCCAAAGCACCTGATTATAGTTTTCGGGTTGGTGGAGTCAGAAAGTTTTTTGTGGAAGCGAAAAAACCCGCTGTTAATGTGGGTCAAAATATGAGTGCTGCTTTTCAAGTGAGACGTTATGGCTGGTCTGCAAAGTTAGCTTTAAGTATTTTAACAGATTTTGAAGAATTTGCAGTTTATGACTGTCGAATTATGCCCAATAAAAATGATTCAGCATCAGTGGCTAGAATCAAACATTTTAATTATACAGAATATATTGATAAATGGGCAGAGATTTATAATCTTTTTTCTAAGGAAGCTGTGTTAAATGGTTCTTTAGAAAGGTTTGCAGAAACTAAAGTTAAGTCTGGGATTACTGTTGATCAAAAATTTCTCCAAGAAATTGAAGTTTGGCGAGAAAATTTAGCTGCTAATATTGTTTGGCGAAATCCGCAAATTCAACAAAGAGAGTTGAATTTTGCTGTGCAAATGACAATTAATAGAATTGTCTTTTTACGCATTTGTGAAGATAGGGGAATTGAACCTTATCAACAGTTATATAATTTATTAAAGTTTGAAAATTTTTATCAAGAGTTAGGGCGGTTATTTATTAATGCAGATTATCGCTATAATTCTGGTTTATTCCATTTTCAAGATGAAAAAGGACGAGAAAATCCTGATGATTTTACTTTGAATTTAACTATAGATGATTCTATTTTAACCTTAATTATTAGAAAACTTTATCCTCCAGAAAGTCCTTATGAGTTTTCTGTGATTCCTGTGGAAATTTTGGGACAAGTGTATGAACAATTTTTAGGGAAAGTCATTCAAATATCTGCAAGTCGTCAAGCAGTTATTGAAGATAAACCGGAAGTAAGAAAAGCTGGAGGTGTTTATTATACTCCTAGTTACATTGTTGATTATATTATTAAACAAACTATTGGTAAGGTTTTAGAAAATAAGAAACCAGAAAAAATCCAAGATATGACAATTCTTGATCCTGCTTGTGGTTCGGGTTCTTTTTTAATTGTGGCTTATCAATTTATCCTAGATTGGTATTTAGAACAATATCTGCAAAATCCCAAGAAATACAAAAATAAATTCTATCAAATTTCGGATCATCAATGGCGTTTAAGTGCAAGTGAAAGAAAGCAGATTCTGTTAACTCATATTTATGGTGTTGATATTGATCAACAAGCGGTAGAAACGACTAAGTTATCTTTGTTATTGAAGGTATTGGAGGGAGAATCAGGAGAAACAATTACCAGACAATTACAGTTATTCAAGGAAAGGGCTTTACCTGATTTAGATCATAATATTCAATGTGGTAATTCCTTGATAGATGGAGAATTTTATCAACATACTCAATTAAATTGTTTGGACGAAGATACGGCGTATAGGGTTAATATTTTTGACTGGGAATTGGCTTTTTCTGCTATTATGAAACGAGGTGGTTTTGATGTAGTTATTGGTAATCCTCCCTATATTAGAATTCAAGCTTTAAAAGAATGGGCTGCATTGGAAGTTGAATTTTATAAAAAACAATATGTTTCTGCTAGTAAGGGAAATTATGATATTTATGTTATTTTTGTGGAAAAGGGATTGGAGTTATTAAGAAAAGATGGCTATTTAGGTTTTATTTTACCTCATAAGTTTTTTAATGCTCAATATGGAGAGTCTATCAGGAAGTTAATTTCTGAGGGTAAATATCTGAATAAAATAGTGCATTTTGGAGATCAACAAGTTTTCCCCAAGGTTTCAACTTATACTTGTTTGCTTTTTTTGAAAAAATCACAACAATCTGATTTAGAAATGGAAAAAGTCATTGATTTAATGGATTGGAAAATCCACAATAATGGTCAAACAGGAATTATTAATCATTTATTAGTTTCATCTTCAGAATGGAATTTTACTCTGGGAGAAGATGCTAAAATATTTACCAAATTACAACAAATTAAATCTACACTAGAAGATGTAACAGAGAGGATTTTTCAAGGAATTAAAACCAGTGCTGATAAAATATATATCGTAGAAGAATTATCACGGGAAGATAATTTAATTCAAGTTTTTTCTAAACAGAAACAAACAGCATATTGGTTAGAATCTAAGTTACTACATCCTTTAATCAAAGGTGGTGATAGTAAAAGATATTATTTGTCTAAAACCAATAAGTTGATTATTTTTCCCTATATGCTTAAAAATAATGGTTCAATGGAATTAATTTCTATGAATATCTTTGAAAAAGAATATCCTTCAACCTGGAATTATTTACTAGATAATAGAAATTATTTAGAAAGTAGAGAAAATAGCAAGATGTTAGGAGAAAATTGGTATGGATATAGTAGATTTCAAGCTTTAAATGTCATGGCTTTACCAAAAATATTTACTCCTGATATTGCTACAGGTTCATCATTTACATGGGATAAAACAGGGGAAATCTTTTTTACAGGTGGTGTCGCTGGAGGATATGGAATTTTAGTAAAATCTAATTATTCATGGGAATACATTTTAGGGTTATTAAATAGCAAAGTCCTAGAATTTTATCTCAAAAAATCATCTACATCTATGAGAGGTGGTTACTACAGTTTTGAATCTCGGTTTATTCGCAATCTTCCTATTAAAGTTATTGATAATTCTCAAATTCCAGAGAAGAAAAAACATGATTTAATTGTTAATTTAGTACAACAAATGCTTTCTCTGCATGAAAAAATTAATGAGGTGAATACACCCCCAGCAAAAAAGATGATTCAGCAACAAATTCAAGCTACTGATAGACACATCAATCAATTAGTTTATGAACTGTATGAATTAACTGATGCGGAAATAACTATGATTGAAGGTACGTAAATTTACTCTTCCCCTTGTCCGCGTCCTAATTCATACACACCAGCACCAATACAAGTAAGTATACCCATACTAATTCCCCAGCTATTACCTAAACTGATATCTAGAACCCAGTTAGATAAACTACCAAATATCAAAAATGGGAAAATGCTAAATAGTGAAGCATAAAAGGAATTTTGCGATTCTCTGGCTTTGCGAGTCTTTTCAAATTCTGATTGACTGGTATAGAGGAAACGTTCAGCAAAATTAAACCAGCGGTTGAGTTGTGTCGTTACCCATTGTCTGGTTTGGGAAAAACTCACATATAACGCTAAAGCCCATAAACAAGCTCCAGCGATCGCAACTGTATCTAACTCAAAGCGAAAAGGCAATATATCAAACATGGCATCGGTTAACTCTCCAATTGCTTATTTTAGCTTTTATCTGCCCCTAAATCCCACTATGGTGAGATTTTTATGGACAGGTTAGAGAATGCCTTGTGTAAAGTACGGTTATTATTTATGCTGATGCTGAGACAGTGCAATTAAGTTAGGTAAAAGTGGGTCGTTCTTTTGTCTGTAAATTCTGATGAAATGTTTTTTGGAACATTAACTAATCAAGAGTATGATGTTGAACATGAAAAAGTTGAGCTAGTTAGAAAACATATCAGTAAGTTTGATGAGTTCTTACCAAGTCAAAAAATGATTGATAGACTTCAAAACGCTTTAGATTTGGGACAGAAAATATGCAATTCTGATGCTAGTTTCTACTTTCATGAACTAAAAGAAGCGGAACTCATGGAAAAAGGTTATGATTGGTATACGGCACATCCTATGGCTATAGCACATTATAGTGTATCACCATACAGTTTATATCATCCTGAAGTAATTAAAGCTTACCCAGAAGATTTTAACAGAAATTGGCGAAAAGCTTGGGGGATTGACTCATGATCAAAGTATTAGATTTAGGTATAACCGGAAAAGCTCGGATTTGGAATAACGAATCATTTTATTTTCCTGGAGATTTTAGACCTGTTTTCTATCCTGTTGTAGATGAAAAGATAGAAGTCATCCTGGAAAATGCAAAGATTGGTTTATTCTCTAAAAAAGAAGTGATGATAGAGATATTAGCACCTCTAGGAGCTAGGTTTTTATATGGCTGTTTGGGGGCTACATTTGAGCCTAATAATTCTGGTAAATTAGTATTGAAAGTGGCGGTTTCCACTGAAGTTGAACGGGAAGTTAATTCTTCTCTGGCATTATCATTAGATGTGGTGAAAGTTGGGATACCAGAAGAATATGCAGATAGTGTTTTTAATGGTGCAAAATTGAAGTTGCAAGAACCGGGAATTAGTTCAATATTTGGTTCTGGTGAAATTTCTTTTAAATGGGGTACATTTGGGGAAATCGGATCTTCTAGATCATTTTTTCACGATCTTGCATATACAGTTATTGAGGTGATGGTGCGAGATAAAATTCATACTAATTATAATGTTAAACCACCATTTAAAAAAGTTCTGGAACAATCTTTTTGATATTTTTATTAATCAGAAAAAAGTAGAGACGTTCCATGGAACTTCTCTAAGTAGGTTAGCATTGAAAATCGTCGTTATGGCAAGGCAAAAGGCAAGAGGCAAGAGGCAACAGTGAAGAGGGTTTGGGCGATTTTACGTTTCTTTACACAGATTGGTTTTATTGTGTTCACCTACTTACAAGAATTTTTTGGCGTTGCTGATTAATGGTATGAATTTTAGTCTCACGCAAAGGTAGGAGTTTCAAAGGTTCAATTGAATTTCATACCTCAATGCAGCAACGCCGATTTTTGAACCTCAACTAATAAGTTACGGCTACTGGCTCATTAGTTACTTTAATGGCTGTATTATCAGCTACAATGGTGCGGAAAACATCACCTTCAATGGTTTCTTGTTCTATCAACAAGTCAACTACCCGTTCCAAAATTAACCGGTTTTCTTGAATGATTTCTTTAGCTTGAATATAACAGCGGTTAACAATCTCCCGGACTGCGTGATCAATTTTCGCTGCAATGTCTTCAGAATATTCAGATTTATTCATCCAGTCCCGTCCTAAAAACACATCGTTGTTTTGATTTTCTAAGGAAACTGGACCTAAATCGGACATTCCAAATTTCGTTACCATTTGTCGTGCCATACTGGTAACTTGTTGCAAGTCATTTCCTGCACCTGTGGTAACTTCCGCTTTCCCAAACACGATTTCTTCAGCCGCGCGACCACCCAAAGTTGCGGCAATGCGGGCTAAAATTTGGGAACGGGAAATTAAACCCTGTTCTTCATTGGGAGTAAACCAAGTTAACCCCAGCGCTTGTCCTCTGGGAATGAGTGTAACTTTTTGTACAGGATCATGACCTTTAACTAAAGTTCCTACTAAAGCGTGTCCGACTTCGTGGTAAGCAATCAGGCGTTTGTTTTTGCTGTCTACTAAAGCAGTTCCTTCCATACCGGCGACTACTCTATCTATGGCGTTATCAATTTCTAAGTCGGTAACGGCTTCTTTGCGTCTTCTGGCGGTGAGAATGGCGGCTTCGTTGAGTAAATTGGCTAAATCTGCACCGGTAAAGCCAGGGGTGCGGCGAGCGATCGCTTCTAAAGATACACTAGGATCAATCTTCTTATTATGAGCGTGGACTGTCAAAATTTCCTGTCTTCCCTTCAAATCGGGAACATCCACAATTACCTGTCTATCAAAGCGTCCTGGGCGTAATAGAGCCGAATCAAGGACATCTGGACGGTTGGTAGCCGCAATAATAATAATCCCCGTATTCCCTTCAAACCCATCCATTTCCGTTAATAGTTGGTTAAGGGTTTGTTCCCGTTCATCATTTCCACCCCCAATACCTGCACCCCGTTGTCTACCTACTGCGTCAATTTCATCAATGAATATTAAACAAGGGGCATTTTCTTTGGCTTTTTTGAATAAATCTCTGACACGGGAAGCACCCACACCGACGAACATTTCCACAAATTCCGAACCAGACATACTGAAAAATGGGACACCTGCTTCTCCCGCAATAGCTTTGGCGAGTAAGGTTTTTCCTGTTCCTGGTGGTCCAATCAATAGGACACCTTTGGGAATTTTTGCCCCTACCGCTGTAAATTTTTCTGGAAGTTTCAGAAAAGTGACAACTTCTTCCAATTCTTCTTTGGCTTCCTTGACTCCCGCCACATCATTAAATTTTACGCCTGTTTTCGCTTCCATTTGAAACCGTGCGCGAGATTTACCAAAACTCATGGCTTGGTTAGAAGCATTTGCAGAACGCCGCAGGAATAATAACATGAGAGCCACTAGGGGCAAAATCCACATGAGATTAATTAATAAGCCGACAGCGGCTCGGTTTCCAGCGGAGGAAACTTCGCCAAAATCAACTTTTTTTTCTCTAAGTTTATTAATTAATTCCGCATTTTGATCTAGAAGACGTACTTGTAAAGGCAGAGTATCGCGTTTTTGTCCCACTAAATAAACTCTAGCTGTTTGTTCAGCTTGATCTAACTCTACTTTTTTAACTTCTCCTTTACTGGCTTTTTGAATTAATTCACCATAGGTTAAGGAATTTCGCTCGGTTTTTTGTTGCGCTAAGACGGGATTACCACCAATCATGCCGGGTAATGTCATCAATCCGGCGGCTATGACTCCTGTTAAAACGTGACGCGGAGATGAACCTAGCAACTGCTGTTTTATCAAAGCTTTTTTGTGCAAATTTTTCATAATATTTACCCTTTATGGCTTTTTTGGGCGGAAATTGTCAAGTCTAGAAATTATAGTTTTCTTCTAACAGTTTAACTGTCAGACTCGATTATTAACAGGTGACAAGGGGAGAAGATGAAAGTCTTTAAGATAACTGATGTCCTGGGAAATTTGGGATTTTTCATGAGCGATTCCTCGGTCATGCTTTGCGATCGCCCAACTCCATGTAAAATAAATATTCCAGTCTGTATTTCCTGAACATCATGGGCAGCACTTTTGGTCATCTTTTCCGTATTACTACTTTTGGCGAATCTCACGGCGGCGGTGTGGGGGTGATCATTGATGGTTGTCCCCCACAACTGGAAATTTCCGCTGAGGAAATTCAATTTGAGTTAGATAGAAGACGACCGGGACAAAGTAAAATTACTACTCCTCGCAAAGAAGCTGACACCTGTGAGATTCTATCTGGGGTGTTTGAGGGAAAAACTCTGGGAACACCCATTGCCATTTTAGTCAGAAATAAAAATACTCGTCCCGAAGATTATGATGAGATGGCGCAGAAATATCGCCCTTCCCATGCAGATGCTACCTATGATGCTAAGTATGGCTTGAGAAATTGGCAAGGTGGTGGCAGATCCTCAGCCCGTGAGACAATAGGTAGAGTTGCTGCTGGTGCGATCGCTAAAAAGATTTTACATCAAGTTGCAGGTGTAGAGGTAATCGCCTATGTCAAGCGAATTAAAGATTTAGAAGGGGTTGTTGATACCAATACTGTCACTTTAGCCGATGTCGAAAGCAATATCGTCCGCTGTCCAGATGGCGAAATTGCCAACACCATGATTTCCTTAATCGAACAAACTGGTAAAGATGGTAATTCCATCGGTGGTGTCGTTGAATGTGTGGTGCGGAATGTTCCCAAGGGTTTAGGCGAACCAGTCTTTGATAAATTAGAAGCAGATTTAGCAAAGGCGGTAATGTCATTACCCGCAAGTAAAGGTTTTGAAATCGGTTCTGGTTTTGACGGAACTTTATTAACAGGTTTTGAACATAACGACGAATTTTATATTGATGAACATGGGGAAATTCGCACAGTAACTAACCGTTCAGGCGGAATTCAAGGGGAATTTCCAACGGTGAAAACATTATTATCCGCGTGGCTTTTAAACCAACAGCTACGATTAGAAAGGAACAAAAAACCGTAACGAAGGAAGGGGAAGAAACGGTTTTAGCAGGAAAAGGAAGACATGATCCTTGTGTTTTACCCCGTGCTGTACCAATGGTTGATGCGATGGTGGCTTTAGTTTTATGTGATCATCTATTAAGGCATTATGGACAGTGTAAGGTGTTGTAATCATACTTAATCAAGTGGAACTGCATCAACACTTATTATGAATACCGAATATGAACCAAAACCATCAAAAAAAAACAGATTGAAACATATATACTAAACACGGTTCAGACACGGACTTTTACAAAATTACGAAAAACCTCAAGTCGTCTCATTCCCAGTCTCTGACTGGGAATGAATTCTAGAAGGCTCTGCCTTCAATGATATTAGAGGCAGAGCCTCATCAACTGCATTCCTAGTCAGAGACTAGGAACGAGATGTGGTAGGGATTTGAGCTTAAGTTGACACATATCAGCTTTTGCTTTACCCCTAAGCCAAATTTTGTGGGATGGGCATCCTGCCTGTCCTTGATGATTAGCGGGCTTTTCGTCCCGCACCACAAGAAATTTTTGGGTATTTTTTTAAATTTATTGACAAAATCAACCAAGAAGTTAGTATCAACAATGCCAGAGAATGAAAGTTAGTCTCAACAATGCTAGAGAATGAAAGTTAGTATCAACAACGCCAGAGAATGAATTCTCTGTCTCATAGCTGAAGTCGGTTGAAACCGACTAAAATTCCGGTTGTTAGTTATACGTCGCAAGCTGACAATATAAAATCCCTGGTTTCATCCTGTTCATCCTTTAATCGGTGGATATCCTGATTCTGACAAAAAATTTTCTCGCTACGCGAGAGGGATAAGACAAGAAAAGAGCAAGAGGGCAAAAGTGCATAGTGCTATTAAGTCCTCGCCGCACCACTACATACAACCCGAAAACCAATATTGAGGTTGTTGAGAGCGAGGTAGTCGGAGCCGCGATAAGCAGAACGGCAATAGTCAGGATCGTAGTCCCACGAACCACCGCGCAGCAGCTTTATGTTAGTACCCTTTTCATTATTTAACCATACGCTTCCATCTGTTGGCGCACCTTCATAGTTACTATGCCAATGGTCTTGACACCACTCCCAGACATTGCCGTGCATATCGTATAAGCCAAAGTTATTAGCTACTTCAAAACTTCCTACTTCTGTTGTTTCTTCTCTATAAACTCCTTCAGATCCTTGACCATAAGAACTTCCACCATCATAGTTAGCCAAATCCGTTGTTATCGTCTCTCCAAAGTGAAATGGTGTAGTAGTCCCCGCTCGACAGGCATATTCCCATTCAGCTTCACTAGGTAAACGGTAGGTTCTACCTGTATATTGAGAAAGGCGTGAGCAAAATTCCACCGCATCATACCAAGAAACTTGCTCTACAGGGCGATTATCACCTGTAAAATAAGATGGATTTGGTTTTAGTTCACGGTTTACTTGTGGAAATGCAGCTACAGCCTTCCATTGTGCCTGTGTGACTTGATATTTACCCAGACAAAAGCCTTTGATAGTGACTGGGTGCTGAGGACGTTCATCATCAGTGCTACCTTCTTCTGTTTCTGGTGAACCCATCATAAAAGTACCACCAGGAATCATTATCATTTCTAATTGAATACCATTACCCAAGTCTTCTATATAATATTTTCCTGTCTTCCGTGTCCGGTTTATAACTATTATTGACATTTGTGTTTAGTTAATTCTTAGTTGCTGAAATTTATGATTCGATTATTTTCTACCCAAGGTTGATTTGAAAAAAAATTTTAACGCTCCCCTTTGGCATTCTCATAGACCATTTTTGCAAAAAAAATTTTTAATCGCTACGCTAACAAAGGGTAAAAGAACAAGTGCAAAGGGCAAAAGAGGAAAAGTATAAAGGGCTACTGAAGAATCCTCCCAACAGCGCAAACAACACGAAAACCAATACTGAAGTTGACGCTGCCGCGCTCGACCCTACGGATGAAGAGGCGAGACGCGGAACGGCAGCTAGGAGGATTGTCGATACAAGAACCGCCCCGCAGTACAGCACGTCTTGACTTGTCGTTTAGTTTATCATCACTATTAAACCATACACTTCCATCTGTGGACGCTCCTTGATAATTATCATGCCAGTCATCCAAACACCACTCCCATACATTTCCGTGCATATCATATAATCCGAAGTTATTGGCTACTTGAAAACTCCCTACTTCTGTTGTTTTTTCTCGATATTCTCCTTCAGATCCTTGACCATAAGTTTGATTGCCATTATAGTTAGCCAAATCCGTTGTTATCGTCTCTCCAAAGTGAAACGGTGTAGTAGTCCCCGCTCGACAGGCATATTCCCATTCAGCTTCACTGGGAAGGCAGTAGGTTTTACCTGTATATTGAGAAAGGCGATCGCAAAATTCCACCGCATCATACCAAGAAACTTGCTCAACAGGACGATGGTTGGTGAGCGAAGTCGAACCATCACCTTTAAAATGAGATGGATTTGGTTTTAGTTCACGGTTGACTCGTGGAAGTGCAGCTACAGCTTTCCATTGTGGTTGGGTCACTGGGTATTTGCCCATAAAGAAGGTGGGAACATTCACTTGGTGTTGAGGGCGTTCACTATCACTGCTATCTTTTTCTGTTTGCGGAGCGCCCATCTGAAAACTACCCCCTGGAATCTCTACCATTTCTAACTGGACTCTATTCTCCAAATTTTCGATAAAATACTGAGATTGTTGACGACGACGTTTAACTATTAATTCTGTTTTTTGTCCGAATCCTAAGAAGCCACCTGTTTGTTTTGGTTCAATGGTGGCTACTTCAAATTTAAACGGTTGTAGATTGGTGATGGTGATGGTTGCGACTTCAAAGGAAAATTCAAAGAATGCTTGATTGTTATTATCACTTTGTAAATATTGCGATTGTTCAATTTCATCAGCAAGCAGAGCATAAGCTCCTCCTAACCGTTTTAAAACTTTGACAGTAATAGTAGCAAAATATTCAAAATTTAAGTTTTGAAGATTTTTTTCGTTTTTGAGTTTTTCTAATTCCTGTGGATTTTTAAGTAAAGCCTGAAATTCTTTGCGATTTTTCCCCAGTTGTTTAGCAATATATTCAGAAATTTTATTAATTATTTGCTCGGAATCCATTTGGCAACTATCTTGAAGAAAAATATCTCTTATTTCTTCATCAATAAAGCGATATTCAACATAATCTGGATGGGTATCTGGTGTAATTTCTTTCGTGGGTTTTAAAATTCCTCCTAAGAATACTTCAGCTATGACATGAACTATTTTTTCCGATTGAGGTAGGAAATTTTTTTGAATTAATCGGACTACAGGTAAATTAATTACAGGTGCAGATGCTAATAAACTGACTAAATTTCTGGCTAGAGGTGAAGAACTGATGCGAAATTGATATACTCGTTCTTCATTGGATAATGATATTTGAGGTATATCTTGTGTTTGTGGTTCTTGTTGTTTTTCTTGTTTAACTATGTCTGAAAAGGCAAAACCACCAGCACCAATAGTTCCTTTGCATATAACCATTTTACTCCAAGTTTTTATAGAATCTTGTGTGAGACTAAAAACAGGAACTTTAATGGATTTGTGAAAATTAATATCATCCCAAATTAAAATTTCTTTAATAGATAAATTACGATTTGCAACTGTATAAGCTGAACTATTTAACTGTACCATTGCCCCTGAACTTAAGGCAGTTCTTAACCACATTCTTTCCGGTAACATTTGCACAATGGCGACAATATTATGTTTTCCCCAAATCTTTAATAGATTAAAAGCTGTGCCATTACGCCAAATTTCACTAACACAATCACTGACTATGAAGATAATTCTACGACCAGTAGGATCAATTAATTTTTGAGGAGAATATCTTTTTTTACCTATTCCTTGTTTTAAATAAATCTTTCCTTGATTATCTTTGAGGATGCCAAAGGTTTGAATATTGCGAAATATGCCATAATGTTTGAAAATCTGTTGTAATTCTTTGATAATGCGTTGCCAAAAAATCATAGAATCACTTTCATCTATAAGGAATAATAAATCAAATTTTAATTCTCTGCGTGGTTCAAGAATAGGAATACAAATACCGTTTAATTCAGCCATAAGTTCGACGGTGGCTTTTTCATTTAATAAGACTGCTTTACCATAGGCAATATATTGAATTAAAGAACGTAATGCTTTAGCAATTTTGCGGGGATATGGAAGGGAGGAAACATCAGGAATATTTATTGATAAACCACTATCGGGATAGGAATCTGATGTTTTGGTAAAAATAGGAATTTGAGGTGGTTTTCGTTCAATGAGTGTTGTTGGTGGAGTTTTTAGGTTTGGGGTTTGTGGCGGTATATATTGAGGTATATCTTCAAGTTCATTATTTGTTGGTGGTTGTTTCTGTGGAGTTGGTTTTTTATCAATAGAAACATGAGTACAAGTTTGTTGTGCTAACCAGAGAGTTTCGGCAATTTCTGTACCAGTTAGATTTAATTTTTTTTCTAATGTGGTGATGAATTGGTCAAATTGCCTACTCATGGTTTTAAAATCCTTTATTTATTTATATTTTACAGGCAAGATGCCTACTCATGGTTTTAGAATCCTTTATTTATTTATATTTTACAGGCAAGATGCCTACTCATGGTTTTAAAATCCTTTACTATTTATATTTTACAGGCAAGATGCCTGTACCACAAGAGATATTTTTATTGTTCATCAGTATCAGATAAGGATTTAAACAACAACTCTTGTAAATCTTCAGTAAAAGATTCAGGATTCAGGTTATTTCTCATATAAATAGCATTTAATAATTGATCTGTTGCCCGTTCTGTTGCTTCTTTGTTTCTAAAGGCTGTTATGAGATCATTTGTTGCTTTTTTAGTTTCTTCATAACTATCACCATCAAAATGAGATGCAATGATATTTTTTAAATATTCTGGATCAGGATCAGGCATTCTTACCCGTAAACAGCGCCGCACAAATGCGGGAGGAAAGTCTCTTTCTCCATTACTAGTCATAATAATAATGGGAAATTCTGAACAATGTACTCTACCTGCGTTAATTGTAACTTTAATGTTTACATCTTCTGTCCGCACTGTTACAGTTCTATTTGCTTCTATTTTAGATGTTTCTGTATGAGAAGTATCAGCCCAACGGACTAATTCAGTGATAGAAAATTTACCTTCTTCAAATAGATGTAATAAATCATTAGGTAAGTTGATGTCACTTTTATCAATTTCATCAATTAATAAAACTCTGGGATAAAGAGATGGTAAAAATGCTGTACCCAATGCTCCTAATGTGATATAATTGCCAATATCAAATGATTTATTTTGGGTTTGATTGTCTTTAGATAGTTGATAATCTTGAAGTCGGGCGATCGCATCATAAGCATATAATCCATCTTGGAGGGTAGTACGGGAAGTAATAGGCCAACTTAATACAGTTCCTAATTTTAATTCATGAGCGATCGCATAAGCTAAAGAAGTTTTACCAGATCCAGGATTTCCTGTAACTAAAAGCGGCCTTCGTAACAATATAGCAGCATTAACCGCATCTAATACTGTGATTTTATTAATATTAGGATTGTCTTCACTATCATCATCATTTCCTGCGGTTAGTTGACTAGAAACGCGAAATCTTTCACCTTTTTCTTGACCTCTTTTATTTTCGCAAGAGTTGGCTAATTCTTGAATGTTTTTCCACCGGGTTTCAACTTCTAATAATTCTTGACCTTGAATTTCTAAAAATTTCCGCCAAGGTGGAGGAGATTTCATTTTTTCCTTGATATTTATATTATGATTTTGTCCATCACCATAGAATAAATACCAGTCTTTGTTGTTTTGTGAGTTGTTTTCTGTTTGATGTTCAGTCATTGTTTTTCTCCTTTTTAATTAATCTAGCCATATTAGGAGATATTAGTTGATTTGCTCCCGTTGGTATTTTATCATGATCAAATAATACTCCTAAATTGTAACCAAAGTCACTTTTTGTTTTCATGTTATTTATCCGAATATCATGAATGTTTTGATAGATCCTATATATTTTGCAAAAATTATTTGTATCATTCAAGTCTATAGCAAAAATTGTTTCAAATTTTTTAACTACATTATTATCAATTGTTTTATATCTAGTCCATAAACACAAAGGAAAACCTTTAGACAAAATTTCTTGAAATAACTCAATTCTTTTTTTTTGATTTGGTAATGGGTCATCAATAAACCTAACATAAGTGTTATTATTTTTAATAATATTTATAAATTGTTGAGCATTATTATCATTAATAATTTTTTCTAAACTTTCCCATTGTGGTTGCCATGCAAGTTTTAATCTTGCTTTGTTTTTCTCATTGTGTAAAAATCTATCATAAGAACGTATAATTACAGGATATAATTTACCAATTGGTGTTTTTTTACCCCACTCATCCATAATTTCTCTACTATCAAAACCTTCGCTTAAAAGATTAATGGGTAAAAATAATTCTATAATTGGTAGTCTAGATAATTGCATATCATGATCTCTTGTTGTTTTGTACATCTCTTGGATAATTTTATCTAAAACACCAATAATATGTTTTTTCTCGCAACCATCTTCTGGTTGTTGTATTTGAATTGGAAGTTCATAGTCATCCTTTTTTTGTTTAGTTTGATTATTAATAAAACGTGCCAATTGTGCTTCTATGTAAAACTTTTGATTAGTTTGAGGTTTTACAATAACAAAAAGATAATCAACAATATTATTTGCATTTTGAATTGTTGTCTGACTTCGCAAAGATTGTACTAAATTAGCAAAGCGTTCACTGTCTTGACAAAGTATGTCTAAAAAACTATTTATTAGTCCTCCTCTAATTAAATGATTAACTAAAGAACTATATCTAGCATTAACTGTATTCCCAGTAATTGCATCATAAGGATTTCCTTGCAGTTGACTTGTATTATTTTCACATATAGTTTTTAATTCTTCTTCTGTAAATACATTTTGAAGAATTTTAATTAATACTTGTTTTTGTTCGTCAGTCATATTCATTATGTTTTACTAAAAAAATAATTTATCCTCGTAAAGATTTTACTAAATCAGCAAAGTGTTCACTGGATTTACAAAGTATGTCTAAAAAACTATCTATTAGTCCTTTTCTAATTAAATGATTAACTAAAGAACTATATCTAGCATTAACTGTATTCCCAGTAATTGCATCATAAGGATTTCCTTTCAGTTTACTCGTATTATTTTCACATATAGTTTTTAATTCTTCTTCTGTAAATACATCTTGAAGAATTTTAATTAATACTTGTTTGTTGTCGTCATCTGTCCATATAATAGGTTTAATAGGTTGTACATAATTCTCAAGCATTGGATAACCATAAGCCTCTCTGAACTCATCATGTTTATTTTTAAAAGATTGTTTAGAGAACTTATCTTGAGAAAGTTCATTATAGGTCATTTTATCAACAAATAACCAACCAGGAAATGCACCAGATTCCAATTCTTTAACTACCATGAAAACATTTCCAATCATTTGATTAGGACGTTCAGGATCATAAACAATATCATCTGTTGCTGCACCAATGCGAAAACACCACTGATCTATACCAGGTTTTTGGTTACGTTTGTCAACTATTTCGCAAAATATTTTCACAAAATCATAGGCATTTTCAACAGATTCAAATGTAAGTCTACAACCATCTGCTAGAGGAGTTTCAATTTTGGTAAGGTGAGTTTTAATTTTTCGATTTTCAATTGATTGATTAAAAGCTGTAGAAATAATGTCTTCAATTTGTTTAATAAATATTGCTAGAGCCTCAGCACCTAAATTGTATTTATTGTGTATATCTTGAAAAGACTTTGATGAGTTAACCAGATCAAGTTGAACTACAGTTAGTTTAATCTTAGTAGACGAAGATGACATAAAATATCTCGATGGTTACAAATGACGATAAATAACCAAACTAAGCAAAACAAAACAGGGAATTACCAAAATAGCAGCAATCAAAACATATATTGCATAGGTAAAAATCCGAAATTTCAGAAAAGTAATTTCAGCATTCACAGTTATTTGTGCAGCAATATCTTGATATTCTTTTTTGTAAGGTATATTATTTAATTTACTGTCAAAATAATGCTTATTCAGTGCCTCTAACAATTCAATTGGCTTGTATTTATGCAAATGTCCGAAAAACCATAAATTATCTTTATCTGGATTAGTATTATTTAAGTTACGTCGCAACCCTAAAATACGCTCTAAATTGGTTCTAGGTAAAAAAGATAAGGAGCAAGCTAAAGCACAAATACAAAGAATAATTGTTGTTAATAATAACCCAATTTTTAATGAATTAGGCAGACTTTGTGCTGTGGATAAAATGGTTATAGTAGCAGTAATCGCAGTGCCAGAAAAAGCCAAAAGAATACCATTCTTAGCCTCTGCAAACTTCAGCCAGTCATTCACATTTTGGGAAATTGCTATGAGCTTAGAAGAGACATCATCCATAAAAACACCTCTCGTCAAATTTAGATTCTAATTCCCTGAGCCTTTTTTCCAACTCAGCCATCCTTTGATTCAATGGTACATTGTCAGTACAGTCAAGATACTGACTAATTGCACTCACAACCACATACAGCACTTCCCGATGTTATGAGGTACAAGAACCCCACCCCCAACCCCCTCCCCGCAAGCGATGAGGGGGCTAAGATGTACCTCATAAAAGCGGAAACCGCTGTAAGTTTTCGACGTGCCAGTTAGCTCAACATGAGTTCTTGCAGTAGAGACAGATGGAGATAATCTGATGGCAATTTGTGGTTTGCTCATTGACAGCTTAAATTCCGTAACTATACGGCATACTACCAACTGTACAACAAAGTATTGCTAGTTCTAAACAATTCTTAACTCAAGTAGTGTCTTTCACACAAGCAATAATTCCTAAGTAGTGAGGCAGAATTAATTACACAATGTCATTGCGTAAGCATTGCGTGGCGTTAGCCATTTGGAACGAAGTGAAATTAAGCAATCGCCAGGGTTGTGATTGCTTCCCTTCCCTCGCAATGACTGTAAATATTTTTGTCCTTTTTATCATACAAACAACAAGTTCAAAGCCTCTCCAATTATAAAAGCTGCTCCTTTTCCCTCCCTTGTAGGGGAGGGTCAGGGAGGGGTGCAAAGGAGAGGTTTACCAGAGGGGTTTGGCGTTGCTGATAGCCTGCGTGGCGAAGCCATATTGAGGTATGAAATTGAAAAATCAAAAAAATGAAACTCTTACTCTCTGCGACTCTGCCTGAAATAAAATCATACTCTTAATCAGCAACGCCCATATGTGGTTAAACTATAAACCGTTTTCAGTATAATGCTCGAAATTGGTAAAATTTATCTAATCAGTCTATTTTGCCACCGGGTAATGGCTCGCAAATATGCGATAATGGGAATCTGATAAACTTCAATAAAAATCCAAATAATAATTCCTAAGTGTGCCAAAAAAGTTAGCACTGTCCAAACAAATGGAATCCATGACAGGGGAACATGAGAATGAGGAGGAAAATAATATGCTGTCACCCCTATTAAGGTAGTTGGTAAAAGAATAAAAGCAATTGCAGATAAACCATAACCCCAACCTAATTCCACAGTTCCTAATCGTGCTTGCGTCCACCTCAATCCATTCCAACTCCAAACTAAAGGCGGTTCTCTAGAAGGCATTTTAATTTGTTGTAATTCTAAATTAACTGTAAAAATCTCATTACAGAAATCACAACACATAGCTTCCATCATCAACATTTGCGAAATTTTACCCACGCGACATACTGGACATGGATAATTTTCTTGAAAGTTTAAAGATGTTGATAAAATTGAAGATTTTGCCATAATTAAACTACTCCTTTTTTAATATCAGTGATAAGATCTCCGACTTCTGACATTAATTTATAATTTGCGGACATAATAAATAAAAGAAGTCGGGGATCTTCTGATAATTTTTTTAATAAAACAACCTAGTTTCTTGATAAAACCAGGTTGAATTTGATATAAGAGTAAGCCACAAAATAAATGATCCTGTTTTGCCATGCTGAGTGTAGTGTAGCGAAACGAAGCATCTCAAGAGATTCTTCACTACACTTCGTTTCGCAATGCCTCTGGCACGCTGCGCGAACAGAATGACATTGGGTATTTCTTTTTGTGAAGTTCTCTAATGAAAATATTGGAAATGTAATTAGTCTAGAAAACCCATCAAAAGTTCGGAGTCATCGAAGGTGTTCGGTGCTATTGGCCGATTTCCGAAGACAGAATAGTTGTCAGAAACTACCAAGGCGCTAGAACCAATGGGACGAATACCAGACAAGTTAATACTATCAACTACTTGGAATGTGTTTGCACCTATGGGACGAATTCCCATGGAGTTGAAGGTATCAACTACTTGTAAAGTGCCAGTGGTAATGGGACGCATTCCAGCCACTATGATTGTTCCCTGAGAACTTTCTTCAGTATTACTGATATTATCCTGATTATTTTCTGTCATTTTTATTTCTCCTTTGTATGAGATGACACTTGTTCAAACTGAATCTTTGTTTGTTAAGTGAATTTTACAATAATTAAGGAAAGAAGTATTTTTTTCCTATATATTTAGAGTCTAACCCTAAACCAGCATATATCACAGGTTGAATCTGAGATTGATAGATTTTTTTGTGCGGTTAGAATCTTGATTATATCAGCTAATGTACATTTATTTTGGTACAAAGAGGTTATCTCAATTTATAAAATTATTTTATCTTTTCTATACTAAACACGGGTGAGATTTAAACTTTTGCCAAATGACAAATAACCCAGATGTGTAGGGGGAAAGCAAGAGCTTCATTAGTGTCAACTTAACGTAAAACCCATAGCCCGCCTGGGAATGATAGCGTAGCGTGGCGTTAGCCATATTCCCAGTCTAATAGCAAAAGTTGTCTTTTGATGACTAAATAACCCGAAAATTTTTGAGTAAACTTTAGTTTACTTTCGCTATTAGCCCGGAAATATGGCTTACGCCCCGCTACGCTATCATTTTCGGGCGGGTGTGGAAGCCAACAAATAAGCCATCTGTAGCCTAAGTTGACACCAATGAAGCTCTTGCTTTACCCCTACGTTTAGAATCAAACAATCCAGCCGTTTTGAATATATGTGGTCTTGTTGAACCAAGAATCCCCGTGTCTTTAGAGGATGTTTTAAAAGTGGTATCCCATAATTTTCATCACATTTTTACCCCCCTTTCCCCTTGTCAAGGGGGGAAACAAGAAAAATCTGGTTTCCTCCCCTTCACAAGGGGAGGGTTAGGGAGGGGTAAAACATTTGATACGGCAATCATGACTTTTCAAACACCCTCTTAGACCGGGGAGTGTCAAACATCCCATTAAAGAATTAAGTAACTCTGCCATTTGGATTGAGGATCTTGATGGTTTTTTTCTGGTATTAATAACCGCCAACTTTTACCTTCTTTTTGAATTTGTAGATAAACTTCAAAGGGTTTTTCAAGTTGTTTAAAACTGCGTTTTGGTAGTTTCACGGTAAAGTCGTAATTTCCCTGTACCCGATAAGCTGGTAAGTTTTCAATGGTGAGGGGTTGTTGTTGAGTAATATATATACGCTGAATATTAAATTGTTGGAAGTTTAAATCTAGCTGTTGGTTAAGTTGCTGTTGGGTTTGTTCTAGTTGCAGGGCGATCGCTTTTTGGACTAATTCCGGTGTCGGTAATAAGGCAATACTAGTACAAGCTGTGAGGAAAAGTATTAAAATTGCCGTAAAAATTAACTTGATCATATTTTTTACACCACTCATTAATCTCAAAACCACCGTAATCTATGATTATTTTACTGACATCTGGCATTAAACCTCAAAATCGCCCAAAGCCTTATCCATACAAACTCTTAATTTTTCTGCCAAAATCTGAATGTTAGGTTCTTCCAATATGCCAATATGACTCCCAGGAACTTCGTGAATTTCTAACTCGCCAGTGATAAATTTCCTCCATCCCAGTTCAGGCGGTTCGATTTGATAATTGACGGAAGATACAGATACATCCATCGCTTTAAACAGGTTGACCCGTCCCGGATAAGGTTTGGGAGTATAAGCCTTAGCCGTCGCAACCATTCCCTCTCGATTATAGATGTGCGGCAGATACTGATTCCCATATCTGAGAACAAGCAGTTTCGCTTTCACCCTACCATTAACCCTTTCCATCAATTCTGGGAGAGTCAGCCGTAACAAATTAGCGACTCGCTGGCGGAGTGGTAATAATTTTCTGCCCCTTTCAATGTGCGTATCAAATAAAGCCAGTAACCCCACCTCCTGCCCTTGGGCGACTAGCTGCTGCGCCATTTCGTAGGCAACTACTCCGCCAAAACTAAGACCCATGAGAAAGTAAGGTCCCTCTGGTTGAAGAGTTCGCATTTCTTCGATATAGTGGGCTGCCAAATCTTCCATTTTGGGTAGAGAAAGCGCCCTATAAGTCGCTTCTGCCATTGCATAATGGAGAGCATAAATCGGCTGTTCTGGTCCTAAATAGCGACTTAAATCATTGAAATAAATATGGTGAATACCAAACAAAATAGGACGAGAGCCACCGGGTTGAATGGGAACGAGGGAATACCAGGGTGGTGTCACTTTTTTCTGTCGCAAAACCTTCGCCAGTTCTTCAACTGTTGGAGTTTGGAACAGAATAGATAAAGGCAGATTACTTGGGAAACTTTTTTGAATTTGGGCCAATAGCTTCACTCCCAGCAGCGAGTGTCCCCCCAGATCAAAGAAATTATCCCTCACGCCGATAGGTTTACGGGCAAGGACTTTTTCCCAAATCTTAGTTAGTTGGAGTTCCAATTCATCACGAGGAGCTAGGAAGGCTTTTGCGGTATCTTGTCTGCTTGAATCAGGTGCGGGTAGGGCGCGACGATCAATTTTGCCATTAGGAGTCAAGGGAATTTTTTCTAAAAAGACAAAAGCAGAAGGAATCATGTAGTCGGGTAACTTCTGTTTCACCAATTGGCGTAATTCGGTTTGAGTTAATCTTCCTTGGGGTTGCAGCACAATGTAAGCAATAAGACGTTTATCTCCGGGGATATCTTCACGGACAATTGTTACTGTGTTTAAAACATCGGGATGCTTACTAATAACGGCTTCAATTTCTCCTAATTCAATCCGAAATCCCCGAATTTTCACTTGAAAATCCTTTCTCCCTAAAAATTTTAAGCTGCCATCAGGTAGAAAACGCCCCCAATCTCCTGTACGATAAATGCGTCTTTTACCACCTGTAGGATCAGGAAGAAATACCTCAGCGGTGAGTTCAGGTTTACGCCAATAACCTAAAGCAAGATGGTGACTTCTAATAGCAATTTCTCCTATAATATCTGTCGGCATTCTATCACTATCAAGTAAAAGAATTTCCGTATCATCGAACGGATAACCTACCGAAATAGAATTACCAGGGATTGCTATTTCCTTATTGATTAAATATTGCAAATTAAAAGAAGATTCCGTACAGCCTAAACCATTCACAAAAATACAGTCATCAGCAAAGTATTCTCCATAGAGTTCAACATCTTGTTTAACAACTGTCTCCCCACCCAAAACAACTAAACGAATTTTTTCCAGGTCTTTTTTATCAGTGACTGAATTTAGGAAATAGCGATAGACTGTTGGTGTAGAGTGATAAATCGTAATCTCTTGTTCCCTTAACCATTGAGATAAATTTGCTAATCCTTCTTGTTTAAGATCAAAAGGATATAAAGTAGCTCCATTTAACAAAGTTCCGAAAATATCAATCACCGCAGCATCAGAACTATAAGATGAAAATAAGGTTAGTTTATCTTGAGTAGATATATGGAGGTTATTGGTGTAATTTCTAATAAAATGGATAACATTACCATGATTTTGGATAACCCCTTTTGGCTGTCCTGTTGAGCCAGAGGTATAGAGAAGGTAAGCAATAGTATCCGCTGATATTTTTTGATTAATTTCTTCATAAATATCTGTTATTTCAATTTGATCAATATTGATAATACGCAATTTTTCGCCTACCAAATCTTGAGCTTTATCAAAATTATGATCATTCGTTATAATCAAACTAGCAAGAGAATCTTCTAGTATATAAGATACTCTATCTTGAGGATAATCAGGGTCTAGAGTTACGTATATTTGACCTAATTTAAGAACACCCAAAATCGTAGCAATCATAGGTGCATCATGCTCAAATAGAAGAGCAATTCTGATCTGTTCATGGGGAAGATATGCAAGCAATTGTTGAGCGATATTATTAGCCTGCTGATTTAATTCTTCATAAGTCCACTCATAGTTTCTGGTCTTAATCGCAAAATGATGGGGATATTTTTCGACTTGCTGTTGAAACCGCGATGGAATAGATTGTTTAATGTCTGATTTGAGGAATTCTGTAAAGGGATTACTCGGTTGAATTAAATTACGACGACAGGATAATTGATAACGTTCCGTTTCCGTCAATAAAGATAAATTGGAAATAGGATATTCTGGATTCCTAACAATCACTTTTAATAATTGCTGAAAATGCTTTGACATTTCTTCAATGGTATCAGCATTAAAAAGAGTCTTGTTGTAAACCAATTGTAGATAAATATTCTTGTCTTTGTTTTCCAGATACAGCGTTAAATCAAACTTGGAATCAATTTCTTGACTTAAAAGGTTTTCTGCCTTTAAATCCATCAATTTCAATAGTGTTGATCCTGTGAAATTGATCATATTGAACCAAACCTGAAATAGAGGATTACGACTTAAATCTCTTTCTGGTTGGATTTCTTCTACTAATTTCTCAAAGGGTAAATCTTGATGAGTATAAGCTCCTAATGTTACTTCCCGCACTTGCTTTAGTAATTCTCGGAAACTGGGATTTCCTCCCAAATTAGTGCGAAGAACCAAACTATTTACAAAAAATCCAATTAAGGGTTCAATTTCTTGGCGATTACGATTAGCAATTGGTGTACCAACAATAATATCTTCCTGACCTGAATAACGATAAAGTAATATCTGAAATGCCGCCAGCAGAGTCATAAATAGGGTAACTCCTTCCTGCTGACTCAATGCTTTCAGCCCATTGGTTAGGTCTAGGGAAAGTTCCACAGATATAGATGCACCATTATAAGTTTGAATCGCTGGACGCGGATGATCTGTGGGTAATTCTAAGACGGGGAGACTACCGCCCAATTGTTGTTTCCAATAGGATAGCTGAGATTCTAAAACATCACCTTGTAACCAATTGCGTTGCCATTGGGCAAAATCTGCATACTGAATTGGTAATGCTGGTAAAGAGGGAGTTTCTTCCTTACAGGCTGCTTGGTAAAGGTGGGATAATTCCCTGTTCAAGACTCCCATTGACCAACCATCAGCGATAATATGATGGATAGTGAGGAGTAAAATATGGGTTGTCGCGCCTAAACGAAACAAACTCACTCGCAGCAGAGGCGGATTTTTTAAATCAAAGGGTTTATGACTCTCTTGAGTGACAAGGTGTTGAACTTGTAAACCTTGTTCTTCTAGAGACAATTCTCCTAAATCTGTCACCGGGATAGTTAAGGTTAATTGGGGAAGGATGATTTGAACCGGCTCACCCTCAGAGGACAAAAAGCCAGTACGTAAGGTTTCATGGCGGACAATCAGGGCATTTACGGCTTTTTCTAGGGCTTCAATGTTCAGTTTCCCTTCTAGTCGTAAACCTTGGAAAATGTTGTAAATAGCGTTAGCCCCTTCATATTGGTCAATAAACCATAATCGAGTTTGGGCAAAGGAGAGGGGTAAATCTTCAGTCCGTTCTGTCGGTTGTATTATGTAAGTGACAGAGGATGATTGACTGTTATCAACTGCAATGAGTTGACTTAACTGGGCTATGGTTGGGGCTTGAAACAGGTTTTGTAAGGAAGTTTCCACACCAAAGGCTTTTCGTATTCGGGAAATTACTTGTGTTGCAAGAAGGGAATTACCGCCAAGTTCAAAGAAATTATCGTCAATACCCAAAGACGGGATGTTTAAAACTTGTTGCCAAATTTGAGCAATCTTCTCTTCTACCTCGTTGCGGGGTGCTATCAAAACGCCTGTTTCCTGACGGATAAACCTTCGCACTAGTTTGTCTCTATCAATTGCACCATTTTCAGTCAAAGGGATTTCTGACACTTGTACTAACTTACAGGTGCAAACAGTTCCAAAATCGTCTTTTACCTGAAAATCTGCGTCAATTTCCACAGGGGAACTAGCAGTAAAATAAGCTGTTAGTTTTTGCAAACTCTCTGTTTCCACCTGCCAACGGCTGATATTGCGATTGTTGCCGTCTAAACCTATAAATAAGTGTCTTTGGTTATGGTGTAAAGCCGCCAACATCGAAGATATGGCTTGGCTAGAGGGCATAGCATAGAAACCTTTGGCACGGGTAAGGTTCTTCATCTGATATCCCGCACTCATCCCTATTTCATCCCACATACTCCAAGCAAAACAATAGCTTTGTAATGCACTCTGATATTTTTGGTAATGGGAAAAGCAATCGAGAAAACTATTGGCCGCAGCATAAGCACTTACGGCACTACCTCCAAAAAAACTGTTTATGGAAGAAAAATTGATAAAAAAGCTGTCTTTCTTGTCTTTGATTAATTGGTGTAGCGTCCAACTTCCTAACATCTTGGCACGTAGCAGTGCTGATAAGTTTTCTTGAGTTTCTGCTAACACAAACTGTTCATGGAATCTTCCTGCTAAATGGATTATTCCATCTAAGTTTTTTCCCCATTTGTTTTTAGCTTTTTCGACAATTGCCTGTAAATTATTTAAGTCACAAATATCAACAGCTTCATAAATTACCTCACCCCCAAGTTGCTCTAGTTCCTGATAAGCTTTAATGGGTTGGGAAATAGCATCTTTTTTTTGTAAATGTAAATCCCATGTACTTTTTTCTGGTAAGGGAGTTCTGCCAATTAATAATAGCCGAGCTTGGTAATTTCGTAATAAATATTTAGCAATTTCTACCCCTACACCTCCCAGTCCTCCACTCAGCAAATAAGTTCCACCTTGCTGAAAAGGAATTGGATGTTTGGGTTCTTTTGATAAATCCACTTTTTCCAAACGAGTCACAAACCGCTGCCCATTTCTGTAAGCAACTTCTCGTTCTTTTGAAGAAATTTGTAGTTCTTGGAGAATATAATCCCCATTTTTTTCAACTTCTCCAAAAGTTAAATCAATATGACGACAATCTAACCAAGGTAGTTCTTGTGGAATGGTTTTTATCAATCCTAGAGCTGGAGATTTTTCATAAGCTATTAGATCAGTTGACAAAATAGACTGAATGTGGTTGGAAATAAAGAGCAATTTAACTGAATGGTCAAAATCCTGAACTTTAGCTAATGCTTGAACTAGAAATAATAAACTATATATTCCTGGTGTTTGCGCTAGTTTAAGAGCTTCTAAACTTTCGATATCCCCAGTATATTCATCATAAGTCCATAGGTGAATAATTTGCCCGACGACAATATTTTTGTTTGCTAAAGAGTTAAATAATAACTGATAGTGTTCTGCTTCTTTTGGAGAAATTTGATAACAGGAATTATTGATTTCCAGAAAATTTTCTCCAGATGAAACAGTTATGTATGGCAGATTATATTGAGATAATATTCGACTTATGTAATCTCCCAATCCCCAGGAATCGAGAAATACTAAAGTAGGATTAATTAAATTTAGATAGTCCTTATTAATAAGCGGGGATTTGGGCTGCCAGATTTGCCGATAAAACCAGTTAGGAATAGTATGAGAATTGCCTAATAATATATCAATTCGTTTGAGAATTGGTTTAAATTCACCTATATGAAAACGCTGGCTTAGTTGAGAGCGTTGAATTTTGCCTATGGCAGTTTTGGGAATAATTTCTTTATCTACCGGAATTAAAAAATCTGGATTAATTCCTATTTGGTTGACAACCTGAACGCGAATCTCTTTGAGGAGATTTATCAAAGTTTGATCATCAGCAACTTGGGAATTAAAAAAGATGGCTAATTTATCGGTATTGCTGGCATTCACACGGACAGGACAGGCGGCTGTATAAGATATTTCTACCCCGTCAACTTCTTCCACAGCAGCTTCAATTTCGTGGCAATAATAATTAAGTCCATTGATAATAATTACATCTTTTTGTCGTCCAGTAATCGTTAAACGTCCTGAACGCAGAGTGCCTAAATCTCCGGTATTAAACCAACCATCTTCAGTGAAAGCTTCTTGGTTTGCTTGGGGATTTTGATAGTAACCAGATGTGACAGATGCACCTTTTACCTGCAATTGTCCAATTGTTTCTTCCTCAACTACCTGATTTTCAGTATTGACAATTCGCATAGCAAATCCAGGAATAGGCGCTCCCACTTCCACAAATTTTTGTTCGTTTGTCGTTGAGTCCAATAAAAAACTGTCAGAATAAGTAACTGCTGAAGATGTCTCAGACATTCCCCACGCTGGGTGCATTGCTGTGGAAGGGAGTTGATAGGATTTCAATAACTGCAAAAATCTTCTGGTTGTTTTGGCATCAATAATTTCACCTGCATTTAAAATAAATCCCATTGAGGATAAATCCCATTGGGGAGTCCGCTGGGTTAAAAGCTTTTCTAGTTGTTCATTTATCAGTCCATAAGCGAAATTAGGACTCCAGGTAATTGTGGCTCGATAATGAGAAATCCAATCTAACCATTTTGTCGGTTCTTGCAAAACCAATTCAATGGGAGCATGGATTTGCTGACAGCCCAAAAATACATCCCGGAAGTGGAACATAATTATCCCCCCAACATGATCTAGGGGAAACCAATTCAAAGAAACATCCTCTTTCGTGAAACCATTCATTAGAGTAGTCCCAGCAGAACGTCCAATCAAACTGCTATGACTCTGCATAACAGCTTTAGGTGTACCTGTACTTCCAGAAGTCAAAAGCAAAATCGCTAAATCTTCTGGTTGGCTGTTATGAAAGTTGAAATCTGGTTCAGATTTGTAGAGATTATCAATAATCTCAACTTGAAAATTTTCTAAATTAAAAAGTTTTGAGAAATCATGAATTTGAGGACATAAAGAAGCACTTGTTAATACAAGGGGTTTCTCTAACATCTGCCAAACATTCTGGAGTTTGCTTGTGGTACTGTTGATTTGATTATAGGATGGGGCGATGGATATGGGTACTGGCACAAATCCCCCTAATACGCAACCCCAAAAAGCAGATATAAAATCTTGATTGTTTTCTAATTGAAAAATTACTTTGTCTTGGGGTTTCAGTCCTAACTTTTTTAATCCAGCTAAAATTCTTTGGGCATCTTCCCATAATTCCCGATAAGATTGAATTTTCTCGCTACCATCGGACTGAATGTAGATGATCCCATTAGTTGATTGTTCAGCCGCTCGTTGCAACACTTCTCCTAATGTTTTGGGAGCGTTTCCTGGGTATTGCAGGGGTTCTCCATGACTAATAGCCGGCTTTTTTGATTCTATGTTCTGGTTAGTTTCTCTCTTTTCCCTAGATGTAATTGTTGGTATTTGAGTCTGATTATCTTCAGAAACTATTGCTGGAACTTCTGGTAATAAATCCTCTAAATGAAGAGGGGGAATTATCTTTACTTGCGGCTCAACTACAACTGCAACGCGCTCAATTTCTAATGATGAGTTTAGTTGTTTTTCTACACTATCTATCAAGTCAGAATCAATAACTTCTAATTTCAATAATGCAGCTTTATCTATCTTTCCGGTAACTGTTAAGGGTATGCTAGATACTGGGATGTAAGCTTTTGGCAGTAAAGATTCTGGTATAAGATTTTGTAGTTCTGATTGGATTTGTTCTGGGGATATGGGTAGATTAGAAACTATGTAAGCAACTAATTCAGATTGACCGCTTTGAGTTTTATTGATGAGAACAACACAGTCTTCAATTAAGGGGTTTGATAATAGAGTGGACTCTACAAAAGAGGGGGAAGAGGCTAAATTAGCCGCCTCTGTGTTATTTTCCTCTGACTTGGTCAAATTGCTTGCCTGTTTTGTGAATAAAGTGGATGTGGCAATTTCTATATTATTAACTGGGTTATTCATATAATTGATGTTAGATGTCAATTTTAAACAAGTTGGTTCTACCGCTCCTCTTATGATATTTTCAACAAAAACACATCCTAAAACCCTCACTCTGCTTAGATTTGAGGTTTAAATATCCTAGAGAGGTAGTAATGGTTATGACTGCAAAATAGGAATGTTTTAGCATAAAGGGAGCGGGTGAGAAAAAAAGTGGCTCTGCTAAAAAAACAATGAGCCACTAATTCTTATAAGTATGTTTGTGGAAGCAAGGATAAACGACAATGCTAATTAAATAATTCTAATGAACTGATTTTTTAGACAAGATGTTTACCTCATGTAATATCCATTCAAACATTATTTACACTCAAAAGAGTATTTAAGAAGTTGACTACCAGTGTTGTCATAATAAACACCAGGTTGATCATTCATGATGAATGAAACAGTCTCTCCTGGTTGTAAGGAAATAGTCTGTGATTTACCACTGGCAACAACTTGGTTATTTTTCAATGCCACTAATGTTGATGGTTTGACACCAGAGAATCGCATAGGGAATAAAAATCCATTTTGATCACGATCCAATGCACTACCGTTAGCATCTACAATGTTAGCAGGGTTTGGATCTGTACCAAAATTCCACTGTCCTGTAGCTCAGTATAAACCTACCATATGGTGTGTTATATTGTCAATTCTTTAAAAGATAAAATTAATAATTGTTACATTAGCACAAGGAAACCGGCATCCCAATAATCGTAAATAGAATGCTATAAGTAGTGAGACAGAATTAATTACACAATGTCATTGCGTAAGCGTTGCGTGGCGTTAGCCATATGGAACGAAGTGAAATGAGGCAATCGCAAGGGTTGTGATTGCTTCCCTTCGCTCGCAATGACTGTAAATATTTTTGTCCAATTACTTAGGATTAGGATTAATTTTTGTTTTTGAAAAAGCTCCGTATATTTGATGAAGACTGGGAAAATCAAAGGTAGTGTTTCGGATAAACAATTTCTCTGCGGTTATTTTGCAGCAATGTTCCAATTAAGTTTTTGGATCTTTACAGCACTTCCCGGTGTTATGAGGTAGAAGAACCCCTCCCCCTTCGGGTTCACCAGTCGCCTATGGTGGGAAACCCGCCTACAGCGCTGGTTCACCGCAAGCGATGAGGGGGCTAAGATGTACCCCATAAGAGCGGAAACCGCTGTATATCCCCTTTTTTATTTGAAACTTGCGATGTCTGGCTTAAAGGTGGGACTCTTGGGATGTGCAAAGCGTTCCGAAGAAAAGAAAAGCTTTTTTTACCCACCATTTACAGGTGGAATTAACACTACTTCGTCACCATTTTGAACAATGGTATCTGGTTCAACAAATTGTAAGTTGATACCAAAACGAGTTATTTCACGCCATTGGCTGAGTTCTGGATGTTCCTTAATTAGGCGATCGCACACAGCTTGCACAGGTGTACCATAGGGAAACTCCCACACTAACTCATTCACCCCATAAACTTCTTGATAAACAGCAAATAACTTAACGGTGACAGCGATAGATTGGGACATATAATTTTTTATACAACCTGATAATTTAATTGTTGGGGATTATTGTAAAATGAGGTTTTACTCATTATTCCCAGTCCACCCCAAATGGCAAAATGACTACGGTTACAGATTTGGTCAAAAGCAAAGTTAATTTCTGATGTGCGTCCGACAAAATGTTCTGGAGGAACTGATTTACCAGGAAAAAAGGGATTTGACATGGTGAATTTGAATAGTCCGATAAATTAAAATTTTTGGGATAACAATATAATATCAGTAGTCTACTTGTTTTATCTCTTAGAAGCAATATGCAATCTGAATTCAACTTTTTTCAGCATTGGTATCCTCTCATACCAATCGAAGATATTAATCCCCAGCGACCAACATCCCTCACTTTACTAGGAATGCGCTTGGTGATTTGGAAACCCAGTAACTCAGAAACATATCGGGTATTTTTAGATCAATGTCCCCACCGTCTCGCACCATTAAGCGAAGGTAGAATAGAAACTAAAACAGGTAACTTAATGTGTAGTTATCACGGTTGGGAATTTAATGAAAATGGCATTTGTCAGCGCGTTCCCCAAGCAGAAAACCCAGAACTTATTGCCAAAAATCAAGAAAATTTTTGTGTTATTTCCTTTCCAGTTCGTCAACAACAGGAACTACTTTGGGTGTGGACAGATCAAAAAACAGCAGCAATAGCTGAAAATACACCCTTACCTTTATCACCCCAAATAGACGCAGAAAAAGGATTTGTGTGGTCTAATTATGTTCGAGATTTGGAATACGATTGGCAAACATTAATAGAAAATGTAGCAGATCCTAGTCATGTTCCTTTTTCTCATCATGGAGTTCAAGGTAATAGAGAAAAAGCTAGACCTATACCTCTTAATATAGTCAAATCAACCATTAATTTAATTGAAGTAAATATCGAAAGGGGTTTCCCCACAACTATTACATTTGAACCACCTTGTAGATTAGAATATACAATTGAGCTTGGTAATACTGGCAAAAAATTAGGTTTACTGGTTTATGCTATTCCTGTATCTCCTGGTAAATCGAGAATAGTTGCTCAATTTTCCCGCAATTTTGCTAAGACCTTACATCGCTTTATTCCTCGTTGGTGGAATCATATTCATGAAAGAAATCTAGTATTAGATGGGGATATGATGCTACTAAATCAGCAAGAGTATTTATTACAGAAGAAACAATTACATGAAAGTTGGAAAACGGCTTATAAATTACCAACAAATGCTGATAAGTTGGTAATTGAATTTCGCAATTGGTTTGATAAATATTGTCAGGGTAAATTGCCTTGGCATGAAGTAGGAATTAATGTCAGTGAACCTACACCTATTAATGATAATCATGGGGAAATGTTGGATAGATATAAACAACATACCCAGCATTGTAGTAGTTGTCGAAGCGCAGTTAAAAATCTAGAAAGGTTGCAAATAGGACTTTTAGCATATTTTGTAATTGTTATATCTGGGGTAGCTGTATTACCAGATCATTGGCGGTTACAGCTAGGTTTGCCACTGCTAATTACTGCACTTTTAGGTTTAGGTGCTTACAGTTGGTTGAAATTTTCGCTCATTCCTAAATTCTACTTTGTAGATTACATCCACGCACAGAAATAAACAATTCAAAAATAAAGAATGAATCAATAATAAACTCTTACCAATCACCCATTACCCATTACCCATCACCCATCACCCATTACCCATTACCCATTACTAAAGCTTCAATTCCAAACGTTGAAAATCTTGCTGAATTTCAGACCATAAAGTTTTATTGTACGGGTCAGTTTTCAAGGCTTTTTTCAGATAAATTCTGGCTTTTGGGAGTTGTTTTTGCGTAATTAAAGCTCTTCCCCAGATTTGATAAGCGATCGCCAACCATTGACGCACCTCCCCATCCCCCGGTAAACGCGCCACTAAAGCCTCTGCTAGAGCGATCGCCTGGGGAAACCGTTTTTCCTGTAAAAACCGCTGTAATTGCTCATAAGTCTTCCACTTTAACCGCTGTTCAATCTCCTGCAAATTTTGTGGACGAGGTGTAACCATTGTTTTCGGTGCTGCTGGTTGAGTTTGCACTTCTGTCGCACTAGTCCTTGGGTTAATTTCCTCCGGCAGTAAAACCGTTTGGAGAAACTTATAAGCCTCAGTTACCGCAATAAACTTATCTTTTGCTTTGAGATCATCTGGGTTGATATCAGGATGATACTGCTGAACCAATCGGCGATAGGACGCTTTAACATCAGCAAAAGAAACTCCCGACCTTAAACCCAATATCCGGTAATAATCTTCAAGATCCATGTTGCTTCATTTGACTTCAATTCAAAATTCAAAACTAAAAATTCAAACCGAGAAACTCAGACTTTTGAACCTTACAGCTTGAATTTTGAATCATTTTCCCCTATTTAAATACGTTCTTCAATCACACGATCAATTAAACCGTATTCCTTAGCTTCTTGAGCAGACATAAAAAAGTCACGATTCATGTCCTTCTCGATTTTCTCTAAAGATTGACCAGTATTATCAACATAAATTTGATTTAACTGGTGACGAAGCCGTAAAATCTCCCTAGCCTCAATGGCGATATCGCTTGCCTGACCACGAGTTCCACCTGAAGGTTGATGAATCATAATTCGGGAGTGAGGCAAAGCCATCCGCTTCCCCTTTGTCCCCGCAGCCAACAGAAAAGATCCCATAGAAGCAGCTAAACCGACACAAATTGTCACCACCTCAGACTTAATGTGTTGCATAGTATCGTAAATCGCCAATCCCGCAGTCACCGAACCACCGGGAGAATTGATATACAAATAAATTGGCTTAGTTTGATCATCGGAATCTAAATAGAGCAAATAAGCGACAATCGCATTAGCGATACCATCATCTACTTCCTCCGTCAAAAAAATAATGCGCTCCCGAAATAGACGATCTTCGAGATCGATCCATTGTTCATAGGTGCTACCTGGGAGACGATAAGGAACTTTGGGAATACCAATAGGCATAGGACAATTTTAGTGAAGACTATGAAAATAGAACTGGAGAATTTCCGTCAAAGTTGAGAAGCCAGAATCCAAAATAGAGAGCAAACTCAAATAGAGCTTGGCAAATTCTTGGTACTTTCTAGCACCCGATCAATTATTCCGTATTCCTTCGCTTCCTGGGGAGTCATATAGAAAATACGTTCACTATCTTTCGAGATTTTTTCGGCTGTCTGTCCCGTATTTTGGGAAAAAATATCAAAAATTATCTTTTCTTTCTGCAACACCTCTTCCGCATTCACTTGAATATCTGTTGCTTGACCCTGAGTAGCCACACTAGACTGAGTCAGAGCAATATTGGCATGAGGTAGACTGAATCTTTTTCCCTTCGCCCCAGATGATAGAATCAATGCTGCCATACCCACTGCTTGACCCAAACAGATAGTAATAATTTCTGACTTGATGTACTGGATTGTGTCATAAACTGACAAACAAGCCCTAATTGACATCATTCCCAAACTTTCATCCATACCAGCCAGCACAGGATCACCCAAAGAATTGATATAAAGGTAGATTGGCTTACTCTGATCCTCGGACTCCAGATACAGCATGGCAGATATCAGGGAATTAGCCAGAGTCGTATCCAGTGGACGATTCAAGAAGAGAATCCGCTCCTGCGCCATCCGTTGATCAATACTGACCCACTGCCACTGGTTACCACCAGGAATGTTATAAGGAACTTTTAGTGATGAATCAACAGCCATAGGGTTAATTAGAAGAAATTAGAGATGATGAGAACCAACTTAAGCAATCATTGGTAAAGGTTTCGGCAGATCCTTCATGCTTTCGAGAACGCGATCAATCAATCCGTATTCCTTGGCTTGTTGGGGAGTCAAATAAAACATCCGCTCAGTGTCCTTGGCAATCTTTTCAGGAGACTGTCCAGTGTTTTGAGAGAAAATATCCAAGATAGCCGTTTTGTTAGCTAAGACTTCCTTGGCATAAATTTGAATATCTGTTGCTTGACCTCTAGTACCACTGCGAGGTTGATTCAGGACAATAGTGGCATGAGGTAAACTAGCTCGCTGACCCTTAGTTCCGGCAGATAGAATCAGTGCTGCTGTTCCCAATGCCTGACCAATGCAAATTGTATGTACGGGTGTTTTGATATAGTTAATAGTATCACAGATAGCAAAAGCTTCCGTTTCGTAGCCGATCGCATCTCCTGTATACCAAGATGTACCCGTTGAATTGATGTAAAAGAAGATTGGCTTGTCTGGATTGTCAAATTTCAGATAAAGCAACTGAGCAATAATTAGCTTGGTTACATCAACGCCCATTTGCCGTTTGTATTCATCTGCTGAAACTAAAGGCATTCCCAGATAGACAATTCGTTCTTTTAAAAGTAGAGAAGCTAAATCTGGTGGCGGTGTCCGGTAGGAACTATCGCCGTAGTAAGAAGCCTGAACTGACTTGATGGGGGAATTTTCCATAGCAACTGATGATCTGAGATTATGCCGTTAATGTATTACATCCTAGCGCGATGCTCACCCAATTTAGGGTGCGGATTTCTCCCTGATAGTTAAAAAAGCTAGATTTTAGTGAGTCCCGCCAAAAAAAAATACAGTCTATCCCAAAAAAGTCAGAAAGTAGGGGCGCAGGGCCTGCGCCCATCAATCCCCATTTATACGCCCATCAATCCCCATTTATACGCCCAGTAATCCCCATTTATACACCCAGTCATCCCCATTTATACACCCAGTCATCCCCATTTATACGCCCATCAATCCCCATTTATGCGCCCATCAATCCCCATTTATACGCCCATCAATCCCCATTTATACACCCATCTATCCCCATTTATTGTTCTTTTTGAGAAAAAATAACCTATTTACGCCATGATGTCCTAAGATGCTCCCAATTGCTATTACCTTATCTGTAAAATGCGTTACGTTTTCCCTCAACTGATAAATGTAGAATTTAGATGAAGTTATCACCACTGAGACTTCTGGGAGGAAAAATAACGTTAATCACTAAAATTCCTAGTTGTCTGGTTTCGGCTGATAATTAGTAATTATTAATTGTTAAAATTCTTACCTATTTACTCAAAAGTTTTATTTTCTCTTGTAAACTTTAACTTTTGAAGTTTCCCACATCTTCTAAAAAATAAGATGTGAAATCTCAACTACTAATGATTTATTAAATCTACCAATTATTGTATCCCAGGTTGCTTTGAGACAGAAATTTTCATGTCAAGATAATACACCTGAATAATCACAGAGTGTAGTTTATGCAAGGTTAATCATACCCAACAATAATTATAAACTTGCCAAAACAAAAGCCCCAAAAGGTGTAAGTCTTACATAAAGTTTGCTGTGGATTTTAATTACAGCTAATTTACTTTTTTAGTTTCATCACCATAATTCAGATAAATAGGTTAAATATCATGTCAAGGGTGAATGAAAAATCAAAATCCCCAGAAAAGGCACTTGAGCAGCCAAAAATTTGGTTGAGTATTGCCGTAGCTTTGCCAGTAGCTATAGCTGCTGGGTTCTTAGCTACAGCGAGAATGGAACAATTAAAAAAACTGACTTCTACTGTATCTGTAGCCCCAGTTCCTAATAGTATTACTGCCATAGGACGCTTAGAACCAAGAGGAGAAGTAGTTAAACTTTCTGCTCCAGCAGGTTTATCAGGGAGTTCACGAGTACAGCAACTTTTAGTCAGAGAAGGACAACGAGTACAGCAAGGACAGGTTGTGGCAATTTTAGATAGCCGCGACACTAGTATGGCAGTAGTAGAAGAAGCCAAAGCTAAATTGCAAGAATCCCGTGCAAATTTAGCCCAAGTTAGTGCTGGTCCACCCAGAGATGCTCAAGCTCAAAGATTCATTATTTCTCGGTTACAAGCCCAATTAGCGGGGGAAAAAGAGGCTCAACAGGCAACAATTAGCCGAATTGCTGCCCAGTTAAGTGGTGAGAAGGTTGCCCAACAAGCTACAGTCAACCGTTTGGAAGCGGAACTAATGGGACAAAGAAATTCCTTGAAAGCTAATATGGAGCGGATTAGAGCCGAACAAAGAAACGCTCAAGTAGATTATGGGCGCTATGAATTTTTATACAAACAAGGTGCTATTTCTCAGCAAGAGCGCGATCGCCGCCGCTTAAGTGCATTAACTACAAATCAACAGTTAATCGAAAGTCAAGCTAGTTTAAAACGGGCAATAGATACCATCCAACAGCAAGTTTCCGAAGCTAGAGCTAATCAAATTAAAACCCTAGCCACTTTACAACAGCAGTTAATTGAAGCCACAGCCAACCGCAACAAAACTGTCTCCACTTTACAAAGACAAATAGACGAAGAAAGAGAAAGATTGAGCAGAATATTAGTAGTTAGTCCATTAAATGTTCAAGTAGCCCAAGCACAAGTTACTAATGCCATTGCTTTAATGAGAAAAGCTCAAGTAGAACTTCAGCAAAGCTATGTTAAAGCTCCTAGTTCTGGTGAAATATTAAAAATTCATACCAAATCCGGGGAAATCATGGGAGCAAATGGAATTGCGGAAATCGGACAAACAGATCAGATGTTCGTAGTTGCAGAAGTTCCTGAAGATAGTATTAATAAAGTCCGTTTAGGTCAAACTGCTACTATCTCTAGTGACAACGGCGCATTTAACGGTCAATTAAAAGGCAGAATCACATCAATTGGTAGAAAAATTGGCAAAAAAGATGTCTTAAATAATGATCCAGCCGCAGACATTGATGCCAGAGTTGTAGAAGTGAAAATTGCCCTATCTCCAGAATTTACCAAGCAAGTTTCTGGTTTAACTAACGCTAAAGTCACCGTAGAAATTAATGAGAATTAACATCATATTTCTATGCCAAATATTCATGTTCAACTACTTAATTAGTATCCAGATCAAAAGATTTAGAAAATGGCAGTAAAAATACCTTTATCTTGGCTACAACTGACAAGAGAAAAAACTCGCCTAGCCGTAGCTTTGTCAGGTATTGCCTTTGCTGATATTTTAATGTTCATGCAGCTAGGTTTCCGAGATGCACTCTATTACAGTAACGTCAGAATGCACAGTAGTCTAGTTGGCGATGTGGTTTTAATTAACAGTCAATCTAATGCTGTTTTGGCTATGAAAACCTTTTCCCAACGGCGTTTATATAAGGCGTTAGATTTGCCCACAGTTCAATCAGTACATCCTATATATTTAGACTATACAAGCTGGAGAAATCCTGTTACGGGTCGTCCTCGCAGTATCTTAATTTTTGGCATGAATCCAGAAGTTAATCTTTTTGATTTACCCGGAGTTGAGGAAAATTTAAATAAACTTAAACTGCCTGATGTGGTTTTATATGACCGTTCTTCTAGGGTAGAGTATGGTCCGATCGCTGATAGTTTTAATGCCGGAAAAGTTGTCACAGCAGAAGTACGCAGAAGAAAAGTTCAGGTGGGTGGATTATTTACATTAGGGGCATCTTTTGGTGCAGATGGAAATTTAATTACCAGTGATGTTAACTTTTTGCGAATTTTTAATAACCGTCAACGGGGATTAATTGATATTGGTATTATTAAGTTAAAACCTGGGGCTGATCCCATAGTGGTAGCTCAAGAATTGCGAAGTTATCTACCTACAGATATTAATGTTTTAACTAAGGAAGAATTTATTGAATTTGAGAGAAATTATTGGGCAAGTAGTACGGCTATTGGCTTTATTTTTACCTTGGGAACAATTATGGGTTTTATTGTAGGAACTGTAATTGTTTATCAAATTTTGTATACAGAAGTCAATGATCATTTATCTGAATATGCTACGCTCAAAGCTATAGGCTACACTCAAAATTATTTACTAACTGTGATTCTTCAAGAGGCTTTTTTATTAGCTGTTGTTGGTTATTTACCTGGATTTGGCTGCGCTCTTGTTCTTTATAATGTTGCTAGAGATGCTACACTTTTGCCTATATTTATGAGTTATAATCGCGCCATTATGGTAATCATGTTAACTATTTTAATGTGTTTTATTTCCGGGATGATTGCTATTCGGAAATTAAGCTCTGCCGATCCAGCCGATATTTTTTAGATTGGTTATTGGTCATTGGTCATTGGGAAGAAATATTCCCCAACTTCCCCAACTTCCCCAACTTCCCCAACTTCCCCAACTTCCCCAACTTCCCCAACTTCTGACTCCTACACTCCCCTATTATGATCAACAAAGAACCTGTAATATCTATTAAAAATATCAATCACTACTACGGTAAAGGATCGCTGAGAAAACAGATTCTATTTGATATTAGTTTGGAAATATATGCCGGAGAAATTGTGATTATGACTGGACCATCTGGTTCAGGGAAAACGACTTTATTAAGTTTGATTGGTGGGTTAAGGTCGGTACAAGAGGGAAGTTTAAAATTTTTAGGTGATGAATTGTGTGGTGCTAGTCAAAACAAACTGGTACACATGAGACGTAAGATTGGTTATATTTTCCAAGCTCATAATTTATTGGGTTTTTTAACGGCTCGGCAAAATGTGCAAATGGCTGTGGAATTAAATAATAGTATTTCCCAATCAACGGCTATTTCTCAGTCAGAGGAAATGCTGGCATCTGTAGGTTTGCAAGAACGGGTTAACTACTATCCAGATAATTTATCTGGTGGACAAAAACAAAGAATAGCGATCGCTCGCGCCTTAGTCAATCATCCTCCCCTAGTCTTAGCCGATGAACCAACAGCCGCATTAGACAAACAATCAGGACGTGATGTAGTAGAAATCATGCAGCGTCTAGCCAAAGAACAGGGAACTGCCATCTTATTAGTAACTCACGACAACCGGATCTTAGATATTGCCGATCGCATTGTGGAAATGGAAGATGGTCTTCTTACTCGTGATGCTCAAAATATTCCTTCTAAGCATAACTCATAATTTGGGTGATCCGTCTTCTTAAATACGCCTTATATTTTGCTAACCAAAAGTCTGTCTCTGTTTTGAATTTTCCGATATTTGTTAGTAATTTAAAGTGGTGATTATTTCTGAATCGTAACTGCATCAGATAAATCTACTAACTACTATTGTTTCGTCGGAGGAGTTTGACGGCTAGTTCTAAATGTCACATTTACCCCCTCATTTGACTGTTCTAGTACCAGCAACGGAGTCGGTTTAGCCTTTTGATCCCAGTGTATATAAACAATCCGACCTTGAATAGTAGGTTGCCAAGTATCGTCATCTTCCCTGGGGCTAAGGTATGTCTCTATACAATTAATAATTTGAGTAATGGTAGAAGAAGTAGCTTGAGTTGGTAACTTCACTAACCGAATTTGCGCTCGAAACAGCACCCGCTTGACAATGTTGGGCGCTACACCAGTTTCATACTCGACATCAAACGTTTCATCTACCTGCCTACCTGTGCTACTAGAAATCCCTACAGATCCTTGGTTAGCTTGGCTAGGACGCAGTGATAGAGAAATCTTATCTTTAACTTTGATTTTAATTTGATTAACTAGAGCAAAATGGAATACCTCCTCTGACATTCGCATCCGCAGATAATCTAGGTTAAATTCTCGTGAGTGAACTAAATCTGGATTAGTCTCCATTTTGCGAATAGTTTCCAAAGCCAACTTCAACTTTTTCTCTAATTCTCGCGTGCGGAATTGTTCAAATTTAAGTTTTTTATCACCCCTTTGCAGGAGGATTCTGCCATAGGCAATCACAGCAACCAGCACTAAAACCATTCCTCCACCCGCAAATAGTAGCAATGGTAGAGGTAAACTCTGAGACTCGTGGATAACAGGTGAGACTTTATTTGTCTTTGTTGTCTTAGATCCAGAAGATTGAGCCAGAAAAATCGTACTAACCATAATTTACAACCTGAAATTATTAACTACTGATATTTATAATACCCAAATCTTACTTAGTAGGTTGCTGTGGTATAAATATTTTTTACATTTTCTTGGTAATATCATATGTACAAACCTATTAGGGACTTGGATAAGCATCTTATTAATATACAGCAGTTGTCTGATATATCTACGCATTCATATCATATTTACCTACTGGCAACAGATATGGATGGAACAATCACTAAAAATGGCAAATTTACATCTCAATTACTAAATACTTTGGAGAGGCTATCCACAGCTAAAATTCCGGTCTTGATTGTTACTGGAAGGTCTGCTGGATGGGTAAGCGCTATCAGTAGTTTAATGCCCATAGCCGGTGCGATAGCCGAAAATGGTGGTTTATTTTATCCATCAGATAATTTTGATCCAGTCACACTCACCCATATTCCTGACCTAGTTAACCATCGTCAAGATTTAGCCAAAACTTTTGTTAACTTACAAACTTATTTTCCACAAATTCAAGAATCCGCTGATAATTTATTTCGAGTCACAGACTGGACTTTCGATCTTACCTCACTGACAACTGACGAATTACAAAAAATAGGTAATCTTTGTCAACAGATGGGTTGGGGATTTACTTACAGCAACGTTCAGTGTCATATTCAACCCCCAGGACAAAATAAAGCTGTCGGTTTATTAAAAGTTCTACGTCAATATTTTCCCACCTACTTCCCCGAACAGGTGATCACTGTTGGTGACAGTCCCAATGATGAAAGTTTGTTTAACCAGCGTTATTTTCCTATTTCCGTAGGTGTGGCAAATATACGCGGCTATGAAAATCAGTTACAACATCAACCTACATATATAACTACAGCAGCGGAAGGAGATGGTTTTTGCGAATTGTGTAGTTATATTCTAGAAAACTGTCAGCGGTAGGGGCGCTGTCAGATGTAGGGGCGCAGGGCCTGCGCCCAGTCACCGAGTCAGGAGTCAGAAGAAGAAAATTTCTTATTCCCTGTTCCCTGCGAGAAAGTAACCTCCACGACTTTTTTCTGAATCTGCTATCACCTAAAATTAATGTCATCATCTCCTAATGGTTATGCAGTCCAGCTAGAGGAGAAAGCCAGATACATCAGTGTTTCTAGCAATTCTCCCTGGAATTACTGTGCCGTTTCTCAACCATTCATGGGGATTTTATATATAAAATTACTATATTCAATATCAGAAATCCATAAGCTAAGGCTATACCATTTTTATATTTTCTTTGTTATTTTGTATTCAACTGAACAGTTCTTCAACACAAAGCCAGTTTAAATAAAAATTAGTTCAACTACTTTACCGTTCTTTAAGTTCAGTGAAAATTTCCCAGATAATTTGTTGTGCAAATTGCCACATTGGCAAAATTTTATCAATCTCATCTACATAGGACTTACCATCATGCTAAAAACAAATAGTCAACCAATGATTCTCTCTAGTTTTGTGAACCCTATCAAAGAAACCCATTCAGTTAAAAATAAGTTTGATTTATTGCAAAAAATTCGTCAATGGTTCGACGAAATTGAAATTGATAATCCTCAAGTTGCTAGATTAATTGCTAAATTAATTCCTGCCCAATGTCCCTTTGCGCGTGATATCGTGGTTTTTGGTCGGAAAATTGCTCACATTCCGCCTATGTGCAAACTCAACCCACTGTATGAGCAGTTTGTCGGCTTGCGTTTTCGCGCATTATGTTATTTAGTAGATAAGTGTGGAGAAGACATCCAATCTTATTGTTAAATACAACTCATGGAAATTAAAGTCGTACATCAACCAAATCTTGCACATCTTAATGAGTTAGATGTATTCAACTGGCCAATTTGGGAAAAGGAAATATCTAAATTTTCCTGGACTTACGATGATCAAGAAACTTGCTACTTTTTAGCAGGTAATGCTATTGTCACTCCTGATGGAGGACAAGCGGTACAAATGGGTAAGGGAGACTTAGTAACTTTTCCCGCTGGGATGTCTTGTACATGGGAAGTTACCAGGGACGTAAGAAAACATTATTGCTTTGATTAATATTTCTGCAATCTCAATAACAATAACTAATATCTGAAGATATGAATTGGATGTTATTTAGAGGTTGGCTATGAAACTATTGATCCTAAAATATCATCTACAACTAAGTTAATTTCGGGGAATGCTTGAATTGACATTTTTTCTCCTCGACTGAGTTTTTGAATGTCGCTATAACCATTTTCGCTAGGGTAGCGATAAACAATAATCGCTTGTTCATAAATATCAACTAACCAAACTTCAGTAATACCACTACTAGCATAGAGAGGAATTTTTACGTCTCTATCATATTCTGCTATCTGCAACTTCAATTAAGAGAAATATATCCTGGGGTTGAGGGGTGTCCAGATTCATAAAAATCTGCACGGGGTTGTAGTAATGCGATATCTGGTTCAGGTTCAGATAAGTTATTGA